>NZ_JARUBL010000001.1:3142500-4436250 GCF_029626155.1 Solwaraspora sp. WMMD1047
TGACGCCTGCCCGGTGCTGGAACGTTAAGGGGACCGGTTAGCTCTTTCGGGGGCGAAGCTGAGAACTTAAGCGCCAGTAAACGGCGGTGGTAACTATAACCATCCTAAGGTAGCGAAATTCCTTGTCGGGTAAGTTCCGACCTGCACGAATGGCGTAACGACTTCCCCACTGTCTCAACCACAGGCCCGGCGAAATTGCATTACGAGTAAAGATGCTCGTTACGCGCGGCAGGACGGAAAGACCCCGGGACCTTTACTATAGCTTGACATTGGTATCTGAATTGAATTGTGTAGGATAGGTGGGAGCCGGTGAAGCTCGTACGCCAGTACGGGTGGAGGCAATCTTGAAATACCACTCTGTTGAATTCGGGTATCTAACTTCGGACCGTGATCCGGTTCAGGGACAGTGTCTGGTGGGTAGTTTAACTGGGGCGGTTGCCTCCCAAAATGTAACGGAGGCGCCCAAAGGTTCCCTCAGCCTGGTTGGCAATCAGGTGTTGAGTGCAAGTACACAAGGGAGCTTGACTGTGAGACTGACAGGTCGAGCAGGGACGAAAGTCGGGACTAGTGATCCGGCACTTGCGAGTGGAAGCGGTGTCGCTCAACGGATAAAAGGTACCCCGGGGATAACAGGCTGATCTTCCCCAAGAGTCCATATCGACGGGATGGTTTGGCACCTCGATGTCGGCTCGTCGCATCCTGGGGCTGTAGCAGGTCCCAAGGGTTGGGCTGTTCGCCCATTAAAGCGGTACGCGAGCTGGGTTTAGAACGTCGTGAGACAGTTCGGTCCCTATCCGCCGTGCGCGTAGGATACTTGAGAAGGGCTGTCCCTAGTACGAGAGGACCGGGACGGACGAACCTCTGGTGTGCCAGTTGTCCCGCCAGGGGCACGGCTGGTTGGCTACGTTCGGAAGGGATAACCGCTGAAAGCATCTAAGCGGGAAGCTCGCTTCAAGATGAGGTATCCCACCCTGGTGACAGGGGTAAGGCCCCCAGCTAGACGACTGGGTTGATAGGCCGGAAATGTAAGCCCGGTAACGGGTTCAGTTGACCGGTACTAATAGGCCGAGGACTTGACCTACAAAGCTGCTACGCGTCCACTGTGCAACTCACGACAAGCGAACACGACCCCCGACGTGTCGGGTGCGGGTGTGTTTGATAAGTCGATAAGGTTACGGCGGTCATGGCGGAGGGGAAACGCCCGGCAACATTCCGAACCCGGAAGCTAAGCCCTCCAGCGCCGATGGTACTGCACCCGGGAGGGTGTGGGAGAGTAGGACACCGCCGGACACACTTCCGGTCAAGGGCCACCCAACAGGGTGGCCCTTGACTGTGTTGCAGGTGCCAGGGGCCAGGTAGGCCGGCCGGCGCCATAGGGAAGGATGAACCTGTGAGCTCAGGAGCGCATGACGGAGACCGTCAGCGCGGCCAGGACGACCGCCGCGGCGGTGATGGTCGGCGCGACGGGTCGGCGCGCGACGGCGGTCGCCCGCCGTACCGTGGTGATCGCGACTCGCGCGCGGGTTCGTCCGATCGGGGCGGCTTCGGTGGCGGTCCCCGCCGCGACGGTCAGCGTGGTGGCGTCGGCGGGTCCGGCGACCGGCGCTCCGGCGGCTACTCCTCCGGCCGCGACGGCAGGTCGGACCGAGGCGGTTCCCCGGGCTCCGGCCGCGACGGCGGTTACCGTTCCGGCGGCTACCAGGGCAGCGGTGGCTACGGTGGCGAGCAGCGCCCTGATCGCGGCTACCGCGGTTCGGACGATCGCCGTCGGGATTTCCGCGATTCCCGGGACTCAGGGGCGGGCTTCCGCGGCGGCCAGGGCCGCGACGGCGAACGCCGGGGCGGCGGTTTCCGCCCTCGCGACGGCGCTGGGCCGCGGCGCGACAGCGCTGGCCGAGGTGATCGCGACCTCGGGAGGGACCCGGACGCCCGGCGGGATGGCGACAGCCGCCAGGGCCGGGGAGGCCCGCCGCGGGCCGGCGGAGGTCGCGGCGACGGCCACCGGACCGAGGGCTATCGCGCCGGCGGTGGCGCCCGCGAGGGTGGCTACCCACGCGGCGGCGAGTACCGCGGTCCCGGTGAGGCTCGAAGCGGATTCGCTTCCGGCGGGCGTCGGGACGATGGTCCTCGGGACACCCGCGGCGGTTCGCGGGACGGCGGTTTCCGGTCCGGCGGATTCCGGGGTGACCAGCGCGACGGCGACGGCCGTCGTGACGGCGGCGGCTACCAGGACGGGCGCGGCGGTTACCGAGGCGGCCGGGACGGCGACCGCGCTGGTCGGGGCGGCTACCAGGGCGGCCGGGACGATGACCGGGTTGGCCCGGGCGGGTATGACAGGAGCCGTCAGGGCGACGGCCCCGGATGGAACCGGGGCGACGACGGGGACCGGGCCCGACGTGACCGCGCGGCTGGTGGGCCGACCAGCGGCGGGTATTCCCGGGACCGCGACGCGGGCGGATACCAACGGCGCGAGGGCGGCTTCCGGGACGGACCTCGTACCTTCGACTCTCGGGACCGCAGTGGACCCGCCTCCGGCAATCGTGGCGGCGACAGCCGGCGAACCGAGGGCTTCCGGTCCGGTCCGAGGGACAGTGACAGCCGGGGCGAGGGCTTCCGGTCCGGTCCGCGTGACGGCGACAGCCGGGGTGGCGGGCGGCCGGCCGGTGGCTACCGTTCCGGGCCCCGGCAGGACCACCGAACCTCGGATCGACGCGACGGCGGCGGCCCACGCGGGTTCCGACCCGGGACCAGTGGCGGGGATCCGGGCTCTCCGCGGGACCGTTACCGGGGCGGGGACCGGCCCTACGAGGATCGCCGCCACCGGGACGATCGACGGCCCCGGGACGATCGACGGCCCCGGGACGATCGAGATGGTCGGGATGACCGCGGTGGTCGCCCCGACCGGCACGGTTACGGCGACGGGGTCGAGCGGGCGGATCGGGTCGGTCCGCCGATCGACGCCGCCCGGGGACCTGCCCTGCCCGATGACATCGAGGCGTCGGACCTGGACAAGACGGTCCGGGCCGAGCTGCTCTCGCTGGCCAAGCCGGTCGCCGAGACGGTGGCCCGGCACCTGGTCGCGGCCGGCCGGCTGATCGAGGACGATCCCACCGAGGCGCTCGCGCACGCGCTGGCGGCGCGACGGCTCGCGTCCCGGATCGCGGCGGTACGCGAGGCCGTCGGCCTGGCGGCCTACCGGGCGGGTGAGTGGCAGCCGGCGATCGCGGAGCTGCGCACGTACCACCGGATGTCCGGTTTGCAGACCCACCTGGCGGTGCTGGCCGACTGCGAGCGGGCGCTGGGGCGGCCGGAGCGGGCCATCGACCTGTTCCGGGGCGCGAACCGGGATCTGCTGGACCAGGCCGGCGCGATCGAGTTGCTGATCGTCGCCGCCGGCGCCCGCGCTGACCTGGGCCAGGGCGACGCGGCGGTGGCGATGCTGCAGGTCCGCGAGCTGTCGGGCGACTCCACCGAGCCGTGGGCCGCGCGGTTGCGGTACGCGTACGCGGATTCGCTGTTGTCGGTCGGCCGACGGGACGAGGCGCGCGAGTGGTTCGCCCGCGCCGCCGACGCGGATCCCGACGCCGAGACCGACGCGGCCGAGCGGCTGCTCGAACTCGACGGCGTGGTCATCGAAGGTGACGACGAGCCCGAGGACCTGGCCGAGCAGGCCGTCGGAGAGTTCGACGACGACGAGGCCGAGGAGTCCGACGACCGGGTAGCCAGCGACCCTCACGACGATGTGGACACCGTCGGCGAGCGTGCCGGGGATACGGGCGGGGAAGGCGGGCCCGAGCCGGCGGAGGCACGACCAGATGGCGTCGGCGGCACCCTGGAGGGCGAGCAACCGGCCGCTCAGGTGCCCGCCGAGGCGCTGCCGGACGGCACCGGGGCCAGGCAGCCCGGCCCGCCGGCACCATGACCGAGGGCACCGTGAACGAGGGCGATGTGACCGAAGGCGGCGGTGGCCGGTTGGTGGACGGGTACGACCTGGTCCAGCTCGATCTGGACGGGGTCCTCTACCTGATCGACCGGCCCATCCCGGTCGCGGTTGAGGTGGTACGCCAGCTGCGGGCCGAATCGCGACAGTTGGCGTTCGTCACCAACAACGCCTCGCGGCGTTCGGCCGAGGTGGCCGGCCTGTTGAGCGGGATGGGTGTGGAGGCGGTGGCCGATGAGGTGCTGACCTCGGCCGCCGCGGCCGCTGCCGAGCTGGCGGGCCGGCTGGCCGCGGACGCACCGGTGCTGGTGGTCGGCGCGGACGCGCTCCGGGAGGAGATCCAGGCCGTTGGCCTGCGGGTGGTCGCCGACGCCGGTTCGGCGCCGGTGGCGGTGGTCCAGGGGTACGGGCCGGGGGTCGGCTGGTCCGACCTGGCCGAGGCGGCCGTGGCCATCCGGGCGGGGGCGACCTGGGTCGCGACGAACGCCGACCGCACCCTGCCGAGCCCGCGCGGACCGCTACCGGGCAACGGCTCCTTGATCGCCGCGCTGCGTACCGCCCTCGGCCGAGGTCCGGACCTGGTGATCGGAAAGCCGGAACCCGGCCTGTTCCGGACCGCCGCCGAGCGCAGCGGCGCGGGCCGCCCACTGGTGGTGGGTGACCGGCTCGACACCGACATCGAGGGCGCCGTCCGGGCCGAGATGGACAGCCTGCTCGTCCTGACCGGAGTGAGCACGGTGGCCGAGTTGTTGACCGCGCCCTCCACCGCACGACCCACCTACGTGGCGGCGGACCTGACCGGTCTGGTGGACCCGGACGCGGTGATCCGGCTGCCGGGCGGTCCGGGGTCGGCGGGCCGGGACGTCGACGAGCCGCCCGGGGCGGGTGCCGGCGGCGAAAGCTGGTCGGTCACCGACTCGGACGCAGGCCTCCTGCTGACCGGTGCCGGGACGGCGCTCGGGGCGGTCCGGGCGCTCTGTGCGGCGGCGTGGACCGGCGCCCACGCCGGGGCGGAGCGCGACCGGCGGAACGGGTCGTGGATCAGGCCCGGCTCGGCGCCGGCCGGTGACGCGCTGCGCGCCCTGGGCCTGGCCGACTGATCGGGCCGACATGCCGGCGGCCCAGCGCCGTGCGGACAGTCCCAGCCAGGGGAGAGCCGCGGCTGCCGGGGATAGTCAGAGGAGCTTGCGCAGCTTGAGCAGGTCCAGGGGGTTGGCCTGCAGGGACACCCGGCGGGCAGCGAGCGCCTTGGGTAGGTCGAGCTCGCCGCGAACCAGCCGGAGCAGGTCGTCGCTTGACGTGTTGAGAGCGATCTTCGCCTTCGGGTCGTCGCCGTCGGCGAGGTCGACCAGCCGGCCGTCGGCGATCCGGCCGTGGAACGCCGCCCCGAGATCGGTGATCCGGCAGGCCAGGGTCCGGTCGAGGTTCACCCGGTTACGGACCTGGTCGGCGTTGGCGGCCATCTTGGCCGCCAACTCGGTCAACGCCTGCCGGCACTCGTCAACGCTGGCCACTCGATTCCCCCTCGCGGTACGCCACGCGCATTCCTCCGGCACGGTACCGCACGGAACGGTAACCGGCGCCCGGTAGCGTGGCAGCGGAACAGTTGGCACCGTGGAAGGATTCGGGCATGCAGGACGCATGGCGGGCCTATCTGGAGCTGGCCCTCGGGCTCACCGAGGCCTCGCGCAAGCGCGCCCAGAACGTGGCCAGGAAGCTGGTCGGCCAGAGCGGGGCCACCGCGGCGCAGCTGCAGGGGCTGGCTGAGGATCTGCTCGCCGCCGGAGTGGCCAACCGGGAGGCGCTGACCAGGATCGTCGGGGTCGAGGTGGACCGGGCACTGGCGGCCGTCGGGCTCGCCACCGCCGAGGAGGTGGCGGCGCTCACCGACCGGGTGGCCCGGCTGGAGCGGCAGCTGCGAGCCGCCGAATCGACGGCCGGTACCGGATCGGCGACCCGGTCGACGGCCGGTCCGGCCGGCGGCGCGGCGCAGATCGCGCCGATCCCGGCCACCAACGCCGTGGCGAAGAAGGCCGCGAAGAAGGCGGCGAAGAAGGCGGCAGCCGGACCAGCCGCGGCCAAGGAGGCGACCGCCGGACCAGCCGCGGCGACGAAGGCCACGGCGACGAAGGCGGTGGCCAAGAAGGCCGTGGCCAAGAAGGCGGTCGCGAAGAAGGCGGTCGCGAAGAAGGCCGTGGCCAAGCGGACCGGCGCGACCGTGACCAGCACCGACCAGACCGGCCGGGCGGCCACGGCGAGTCCGCCGCCGGCCGATCCCCGGATCGCGCCGTGACCTCCGGGCCGGTGCCCCGACCGTTCCCGCCCCGAGGCCCCGGCGTGCCGTCGGCGCCGCCGGTCGGAGCGCCACCCGCCGGGACGGTGCCGGCCGGGACGGTGCCGGGACCAGGCGGGCCGGTGGCCGTACCCGGATCTTGGGATCGGCGCGGGGACGCCGCGGCCGACGACGGCGGTTCCGGACACGCGGCCGTCGACGCGGCGCTGCAGGCGATCGCGAACGCGGCGGACCTGCCACCGGCGGACCAGATCGCGCAGTACGAGGCGGCGCTGCGGACGCTGCAGGAAACCCTTGCCACCATCGACCAGGCGTGAGCCCAGTCCCTCGGAGAGCCAGCTCATGGCACGTCGTACCCGCCTCGACGCCGAACTCGTCCGCCGTGGCCTGGCCCGGTCCCGCGAGCAGGCCGCCGCGCTGGTGGCGGCGGGCCGGGTCCGGGTCCGCGGGGTGCCCGCGCACAAGGTCGCGGCGATGGTCGACCCGGCCGAACCGGTCCTGGTCACCGGCGGCGACCCCGGCCAGGAGTACGTGTCGCGGGGCGGCCACAAGCTCGCCGGTGCGCTGGCCGCGTTCGGGCCGGTGGGCCTGCTGGTGAGCGGCCGCCGGTGCCTGGACGCCGGTGCCTCCACCGGTGGCTTCACCGACGTGCTGTTGCGCTCCGGCGCGGCCGAGGTGGTCGCGGTCGACGTCGGCTACGGGCAGCTGGCCTGGGCGTTGCGCGGCGATCCCCGGGTCCGGGTCTTCGAGCGGACCAATGTGCGCACCCTGGAACCGGTGACGATCGGCGGGCCGGTGGAGTTGACCGTGGCTGATCTCTCCTTCATCTCGCTGCGGCTGGTGCTGCCGGCGCTGGCCGCCTGCACGGTCGCCGACGGCGACCTGGCACTGATGGTCAAGCCGCAGTTCGAGGTGGGCCGGGACCGGGTCGGGGCGGGCGGGGTGGTGCGCGATCCGGAGCACCGGGCCGACGCGGTCCTCGCGGTCGCGGCGACCGCCGCGGAACTCGGCCTGGGCGTGGCCGGTGTGACAACAAGCCCACTGCCGGGTCCGAGCGGAAATGTCGAGTTCTTCGTATGGCTGCGTAGGGGTGCGCCGCCGGCGGACGAGTCGCGGGTACGCGCCATCGTGGCCACCGGGCCGGCGACGCCGGTCGGGGAGGGGGACTGATGAGTCGGACGGCACTGCTCGTGACGCACACCGGTCGGCGGCGCAGCACCGAGCATGCCCGGACCGTCGCGGCGGACCTGATCGCGGCGGGTTTCGAGGTCCGGGTCATGGCGGAGGAGGCCGGCGACCTGCACCTGCCGGGTGTGGTGCCGGTCGACGGGACGGCCGCCGCGGCCGAGGGCGCCGAGATCGTCTTCGCGTTGGGTGGGGACGGGACCTTCCTGCGCGCCGCCGAGCTGGCCCGGCCGGCGAAGGCGCCGCTGCTCGGCATCAACCTCGGCAAGGTGGGCTTTCTCGCCGAGGCGGAGATCGACGACCTCGACCGCGCGGTGGGCGACATCGTCCGGCGCAACTACACAGTGGATGAGCGCCTCACCCTCGACGTACGCGCCGAGTTCGACGGGGGACCGACGATCGAGTCGTGGGCGCTCAACGAGGTGAGTGTGGAGAAGGGCAGCCGGGCGCAGATGCTCGAACTGCTCGTCGACGTCGACGGCCGCCCGCTGTCCCGGTACGGCTGCGACGGTGTGGTCTGCGCCACCCCCACCGGGTCGACGGCGTACGCGTTCTCGGCCGGCGGGCCGGTGGTCTGGCCCGAGGTGGAGGCGCTGCTGCTGGTCCCGATCAGCGCGCACGCCCTGTTCAGCCGGCCGGTGGTGACCGCACCCACCTCGACGCTGTCGATCACGGTCGACCCGTTCACCGCGTTGGCGGTGCTGACCTGCGACGGACGGCGGGTGTACGACCTGCCGCCGGGGGCCCGGGTCACGGTGCAGCGGGGCGCCCTGCCGGTACGGGTGGTCCGGCTGCGGGCGCGGGAGTTCACCGACCGGCTGGTGGCGAAGTTCGGACTGCCGGTACACGGCTGGCGGGGCAGCCGCCGCTGACATCCGGGGCGCGTGCCGGGTGGTCAACTGTCGGGGCGCGCTACTACTGTCGGTTGCTGTGCTGGAAGAGCTGCGCATCACCGGACTGGGCGTCATCGAGGACACCATCCTGCCGCTGAGCGCCGGGATGAATGTCATCACCGGCGAGACCGGGGCCGGCAAGACCATGGTGGTGACCGGGCTGGGGCTGCTCTTCGGCGGCCGGGCGGACGCCGGCCGGGTCCGGGCCGATCCGGGCCGGGCGGTGGTGGAGGGCCGGCTGCGGCTGGTCGAGCCGGCCGCCACCGCGGTGCACACCCGGATCGCCGACGCCGGCGGTGAGGTCGACGACGACGGATCCGTGCTGCTCAGCCGCGCGGTCACCGCGGAGGGCCGGTCCCGCGCGCACGTCGGCGGGCGGAGTATGCCGATCGCCATGCTCAGCGAGGTCGGTGACCAGGTGGTGGCCGTGCACGGCCAGTCCGACCAGTTGCGACTGCTGCGCCCGGCCGAGCAGCGGGCCGCGCTGGACCGTTTCGCCGGGCCGGAACACGAGAAGCTGCTGGAGACCCTGCGGGAGGCGTACGCGCAGTGGCGCCGGGTCTGTGACGACCTGGCCGACCGGCGCCGCAACGCGCGGGAACGCAACCAGGAGGCGGACCTGCTGCGACTGGGCCTGGACGAGATCACCCGGGTCGACCCGCAGCCGGGCGAGGATGAGGAGCTGAAGGCCGAGGCCCAGCGGCTGGAGCACGCCGAGGGGTTGCGGACGGCGGCGCAGACCGCACAGCAGTGCGTCGCGGGCGGGGCCGAGCCGACCGACGAGACACCGGACGCCACCGCGCTGCTGGGCCTGGCCCGGCGGACCCTGGAGGCGCAGGCCGGGGTGGACCGGGTCCTCGGTGACCTGTCGGCCCGGCTGGAGGAGGCGGCGACCCTGGTCGGGGACGTGGCCGCCGAGCTGTCGGCGTACCTGGCGGGGTTGGACGCGGACCCGGCGCGGTTGCAGACCGTCTACGAGCGGCGGGCCGCGCTGCGGGCGTTGACCCGCAAGTACGCCGACGACGTCGACGGGGTGATCGCCTGGGCGGACCGGGCCCGGACCCGGCTGTCCGACCTGGACACCTCCGACGAGCTGCTGGACGAACTGGACCGGGAACGGCAGCGGCTGGCCGGTCAGGTCGCCGAGCTGGCCGCCCGACTGTCGGCGGCCCGTCGGGAGGCGGCCGGTCGGTTCGCCGACCAGGTCACGGTGGAGCTGGCGGGACTGGCCATGCCGCACGCCCGGATCGAGTTGGCGGTGCTGCCCCGTCCGGCCGGCCGGGGCGAGCCGACGGTCACCGTCGACGGGGTGGAGACCGCCGTCGGGCCGGACGGCGCCGACGAGGTGGAGCTGCGGCTGATGGCGCACCCGGGGGCGCCGTCGCTGCCGTTGCAGCGGGGTGCCTCCGGCGGTGAGCTGTCCCGGGTGATGCTCGCCATCGAGGTGGTGTTCGCCGGTTCGGGCGGGCCGCCGACGTTGGTCTTCGACGAGGTGGACGCCGGGGTGGGCGGGCAGGCCGCGGTCGAGATCGGGCGCCGGCTGGCCCGGTTGGCCCGCAGCCACCAGGTGCTGGTCGTCACCCACCTGCCGCAGGTGGCCGCTTTCGCGGACCGGCACCTGGTGGTGGCGAAGGACACCGGCGGGGCGGTGACCACCAGCGGGGTGCGGGTGGTCGAGGACACCGACCGGGCCCGGGAGCTGGCCCGGATGCTGGCCGGGCTGCCCGACTCGGATCTGGGCATCGCGCACGCGGAGGAGTTGTTGGCGGTGGCGGCCCGGGAACGACGGCCCTGAATCGGGTAGTGTGACGGGTGTCACGCCTGGGTCGCGCCTGATGTGCTTCCCTTGGTATGGCGGCTCTGCTCAGGCATGTCGCGACAGAAAGCTCTGCCTCACATGCCAGGATGGTCACGATGCGTCTTCCCACGTTTCGCCGGGCCCGGAGCGCAGAACCGGGCGTCGTCGTCGGCACCGCACGCCTCGACCGCCGGACCAAGCGCCTGGTCGGTCGGCTGCGGCCGGGCGACATCGCCGTGATCGACCATGTCGACCTGGACCGGGTGGCGGCCGACTCGCTGGTGGCGGTGGGCGTAGCCGCGGTGCTCAACGCCAAGCCCTCGGTCTCCGGGCGGTATCCCAACCTCGGCCCGGAGGTGCTGGTCAAGGCCGGCATTCCGCTGCTGGACGACCTCGGTGAGGGGGTGTTCCAGCACGTCCGGGAGGGCGACACGGTCCGGATCGACGGCAACACCCTGCTGCTGGACGACGACGCGGTGGCGCACGGCATCCGGCAGGACCAGGAGAGCGTCGCCAAGGCGATGGCCGACGCGCGGGAAGGGCTCTCCGTCCAGCTGGAGGCGTTCGCGGCCAACACCATGGAGTACCTCAAGCAGGAGCGGGAGCTGCTGCTGGACGGGGTCGGCGTACCCGACGTCGCGACCCACATCCGGGGCCGGCACTGCCTGATCGTGGTCCGGGGGTACGACTACAAGGCCGACCTGGACGTGCTGCGCCCGTACATCCGGGAGTTCAAGCCGGTGCTGATCGGGGTGGACGGCGGCGCGGACGCGCTGGTGGAGGCCGGCTACACCCCGGACATGATCATCGGCGACATGGACTCGGTCACCGACGACGTGCTGCGCTGCGGGGCCGAGGTGATCGTGCACGCCTACCCCGACGGCCGGGCGCCGGGGCTGGAGCGGGTCAACCAGTTGGGTGTCTCCGCCCAGACCTTCCCGGCGGCGGCCACCAGCGAGGATCTGGCGATGCTGCTCGCCGACGGCAAGGGCGCGTCGCTGATCGTGGCCGTCGGTACCCACGCCACCCTGGTCGAGTTCCTGGACAAGGGGCGCGGCGGGATGGCCTCGACGTTCCTGACCCGGCTCAAGGTCGGCGGCAAGCTGGTGGACGCCAAGGGGGTCAGCCGGCTGTACCGGCAGAGCATCTCCGGCTCCTCGCTGCTGTTGCTGGTGCTCTCCGCCGTGGCCGCCATGGCGTCCGCCGTGGCGGTCTCCACCGTCGGTAAGGCCTATCTCGGCGTGGTCTCGGAGTGGTGGGACAATTTCGTGTTCCAGCTCGGCCAGCTCTTCTAGGCCCACAATTGATCAAGAGGCTTCTGTCGTGATCAACTTTCGGTACCACGTGGTATCGCTCACCGCGGTCTTCCTCGCCCTGGCCATCGGCCTGGTGGTGGGCACCGCCGCGCTCAACGGTCCGGTGGCCGACTCGCTCAGCGACAACGTCAACGCGCTCCGGAAGAACAACGAGCAGCTGCGGGAGACGGTCAACAGCCTGGAGGCGCAGGTCCAGCGCGAGGAGGAGTTCGTCATCGAGGCCGCGCCGATAATGGTCGGCGGGCGGCTGGAGGGGCGCCGGATCGTCATCCTGGCCCTGCCGAGCGGCCAGGAACACGTCGACGGCGTCACCGAGATGCTCGCCACGGCTGGAGCGACGGTCACCGGCCGGATCGACATCCAGGACAAGTTCGTCAACCCGGACAACAGCGTCGACCTGCTCAGCCTCGCCGCGCGGGCGGCACCGCCCACCCCGCCGGCCAACGGCGTACCGGGCAACAGCGACGGCGTCGAGACCTCCAGCGCGCTGCTGGCCGGCGTGCTGCTGGACCGCACCGACGGTACGACGGTGACGGCCGCCGACCGGACCGAGCTGCTGGAGGCGTACCAGGACGCCGGGTACCTGACCGCCAGCGAGGACCTCACCGGCTCGGCCGAGGCGGTGGTGGTGGTCAGCGGCCAGCCCTACGTCGACCGGGACGCGGCCAAGAAGGACAGCTCGGTGGTCCGGGTCGTCGAACAGTTCGACAAGGCCGGGGTGACCGTCGTGGCCGGCAGCGGATCGAACGCCGGTAACCTGGTCGCCGCTGTCCGGGGCGACCCCGCGCTGTCGCGGACCATCTCCACCGTCGACAACGCCAACACCCCGATGGGACAGGTGAGCGCCACCTTGGCGACCATCGAACAGCTCGACACCAACCGGGCCGGACAGTACGGCCTGGACACCCCGTCGCTGCTGCCGCCGCCCGCCGAGTGAGCGCCCCAGCCGCCTCCCGCCGGCGGGTCCGCGCCGCCGGCGCCGCCGCCCTGACCGCCCGCGCGGTCCTGCGCGCCGTGCTGGCCGGCCCGGCCGCACCGGCCCTGCGACGGACCAACTTCCGGGGCCGTGAGGTCAGCCTCGCCGGCGGTCCGGCGCTCGCCGTGGCCGCCGCGACCGGGGCGGCCGTCGGCGCGCCCAGCGCGCCGGCCGCCGGGGCGGCGCTGGTCGCCGGCCTCGGCTCCGGCGCGGTCGGACTCTACGACGACGTGGTCGGCGCCCGCCCGGAGCAACGGACCGCGAAGGGCTTCGCCGGGCACCTGGCCGCGCTGCGGCAGGGCCGGGTGACCAGCGGCCTGGTCAAGATAGCTGGGGTCGGGGCGGCGGGGCTGGCTGCCGCCGCCCTGCTCGCGGCCGATCCGGGGGTCCGGACCCACCCCGGGCGCCGCCGGCTCGGCCCCGCCGGACGCGCCGCCGACCTGCTGCTTGCCGCCGGGGTCATCGCCGGCACGGCAAACCTGGTCAACCTCTTCGACCTGCGGCCCGGTCGGGCGTTGAAGGCAGGCACGCTGCTCGGCGCCCCGCTGCTGCCGGGGCCGGCCGGTGGGCTGGCCGCCGGCCCGGTCGGAGCCGCCGCCGCGCTGCTCCCCGCCGACCTGGACGAGCAGGTGATGGTCGGCGACAGCGGCGCGAACGCGCTCGGCGCGCTGCTCGGGGTGGCGCTGGCCGCCCGCACCGGACCGGTCGGGCGGGCCGGCATCCTGGCGGTCGTCGCGGGCCTCACCGCGGCCAGCGAGCGGGTCAGCTTCACCCAGGTGATCCAGCACACCCGGGGGCTGCGCGAACTGGACGCGCTGGGCCGGCGACCCTCCTGACGTGACGACACCGGCACCCCTCGCCGGCGCCGGACGGGTGGCCGGGGCCGCGGCGCTGATCGCCGCGCTGACCGTGCTGAGCCGACTGGCCGGCTTCGGCCGGACCGCCGTCTTCACCTGGGTGGTCGGCGACCGCAGCGACCTCGGCGACATCTACCTGATCGCCAACACCGTCCCCAACATCATCTTCGAGCTGGTGGCCGGCGGCGCCCTGGCCAGTCTGGTCGTACCGCTGCTGGCCGGCGCCGTCGTGGCGGGCGACCGGGCCGCGGTGTCGGCGACCACCGCGGCGCTGTTGACCTGGACGGTGACCCTGCTGACGCCGCTGGCGGTGGCGGTGGCGCTGCTGGCCGGACCCATCATCGCGGCGCTCGGCGGTGACCTGCCGCCGGCGCAGGCCGCGGCCGGCGTCCGGATGCTGCGGGTCTTCGCCCCGCAACTGCCGCTGTACGGGGTGGGCATCGTGCTCACCGGGGTGCTCCAGGCGCACCGGCGGTTCGCCTGGCCGGTCCTCGCCCCGCTGCTGTCCAGCGTCACCGTCATCGGCGTCTACCTGACCTTCGCCGCCACCCAGGGCCGGGAACTGACCGTCGCACAGGTCGACCGGACCGGCGAACTGATCCTGTCGGTCGGCACCACCCTCGGCGTGGTGGTGCTGTCGCTGTCGCTGCTCATCCCGCTGCGCCGGCTCCGGCTGCGGCTACGCCCCGGGTACGCCCTGCCGGCCGACGCCCGGTCCCGGGTCGCCGGTCTCGCCCTGGCCGGCGGGGTCACCGTCGCCGGTCAGCAGATCGCGCTGCTGGTCACCCTCCGCCTCGCCGCCGGCGGACCCGACGGCACGGTGGTGGTCTGGAACCTGGCCCAGACGATCTACCTGCTGCCGTGGGCGGTGCTGGCCGTGCCGCTGGCCGTGGCGGCGTACCCGTCGCTGGCCGGGGCGCACGCCGCCGGCGACGAGGACGGCTACCGGCGCACGCTGGCCCCCACCGCCCGCCGGGTGCTGCTCTTCAGCTGCCTGGGCGCGGCGGCGCTGATCGCCACCGCCGGGCCGGTGGCCCGGTTCTTCCCCGGCGTCAGCGGGTCGGCCGCCGTCGCGGCCGGCATCGCCGGCTTCGGTCCTGGTCTGCTCGGGTACGGGCTGTTCGCGCTGCTGTCCCGGGCCCTCTACGCCCGGGGCGAGACCCGGGCGGCCACCGTCGCGACGGGCGCCGGCTGGTTGGCCGTACCGTTGGCCGCCATCCTGCTGGCCGACGCGCTGCCCGCCGCCGACCGGGTGTTCGCGCTCACCGCGGCGAACTCGGCCGGCATGCTGGTGCTCGGCGGGGTGCTTGTCGTCGTGGTGGCGCGCCGGGCCGGTCGGGCCGCACTGGCCGGGCTGACCCGCTCCGGCCTGGTCGGCGCCCTGGCCGCTACCGTGGCGGCGGTGGCCGGTGCACTGACCGCCCGGTGGCTGGTGGTGCTGGGCTCCGGGACCCCGACGAAACCGGACGCCCTCCTACAGGGCATGCTGTCCGGAGCCGTCGTCGCGGTCGTGTTTCTCGCGGTGGCCTACCCGCTGGACCGGCACGACGTACGACCGATGCTGGCCACCGTCGGCCGCCGGCTCACCGGGCTGGCCGGCCGCAACCGGGCTGGCCGGGACAGCACCGGCAGCGCTGGTGACGTCGGCAGCGACCGTACCGGTGGTGGCACCGGCGGCGGTGTCGGTGGTGACGGAGCGAGTCGGTCGGGAGCGCAGCGGGTCGATGGGCGGGTGGCCCGCGGGGAACGGGCCGACGCGGATCGGAAGGACGGGGGTGCGGGCGGGTGAGCCCACGCAGCGGACCGAAGAGCCGGAAACTCCGCGACGGGGGGTCGCGATGAGTTCGCCGGCATCGGCCCGGCCGTGGACGGGCGCGGTGGCCCTCGTCCTGGCCTCCAGCACCGGCGGGGTCGGCCAGCACGTCCGCGCGCTGGCCCGGGGCCTGGTGGCGGCCGGCGTCACGGTCACCGTCTGCGGCCCGGCCGCGACCGCGGCCCAGTTCGACTTCACCGCCGTCGGCGCCGCGTTCGTGCCGATCGAGATCCCGGCCAGTCCGACACCCGCCGACGCGCGGGCGGTGGCCGCCCTGCGGCGGGTCCTCGCCGACCCGGTGGACGTGGTGCACGCCCACGGGTTGCGCGCCGGCCTGGTCGCCGCCCTGGCCCGACCCGCCCAGCCGCTCGTGGTGACCTGGCACAACGCGGTGCTCGCCGGCGGCGTACGCGGCCGGCTCGGCCGGCTCGCCGAACAGCTCGTGGCCCGGCGGGCCCGGGTCGTGCTGGGCGCCTCCGCCGACCTGGTCGACCGGGCGGCCGCCCTCGGTGCGGCCGACGCCCGGCTCGCCCCGGTGGCCGCGCCCGACCTGCCGCCCGCCGGCCGGTCCCGGGCCGCGGTGCGCGCCGAGTTCGGCGTCGGCCCCGACCAGCCGCTGGTGCTCTCGGTCGGCCGGCTGCATCCGCAGAAGCGCTACGACGTGCTTGTCGACGCCGCCGCGGGCTGGCGCGACCGGCGACCGCCACCGGTGGTGGTGATCGCCGGGAGCGGGCCGAGCTATCTGCCCCTGGCGGCCCGGATCTCGGCAGCCCGGGCGCCGGTGACCCTGCTCGGGCACCGGACCGACGTGGCGGACCTGCTGCGGGGCGCGGACCTGGCGGTGGTGACCAGCGACTGGGAGGCCCGTCAGCTCTTCGCCCAGGAGGCGTTACGCGCCGGGCTGCCGCTGGTGGCCACCGCCGTCGGCGGGCTGCCGGACCTGGTCGGCGACGCGGCCGTGCTGGTGCCACCGGGCGATCCGGCAGCGGTCGACCGGGCGGTGCGGGAGCTGCTCGACGACGAGGACCGGCGGTCCGAGCTGGGGCGCCGGGGCGCCGCCCGGGCCGCCGGTTGGCCGGCCGAGCAGGACACCCTCGACGGCGTCCTCGCGGTCTACGCGGAGCTGACGCCGCACCGGTGCGCCGGCGGCGCCGACGCGGGGTGGGGCTGATGCGCCTCAGCCGATCGGCAACGACCGCGCGCCGGCTGCTGGCCCGGGGGCGGCCGGGCTGGCCCACGGCGCGGGTGCCGGTGCGCCGGCTGGTGGCGCGGGTGCCGGTGCGCCGGCTGGTGGCGCGGGTGCCGGCGTTGCGCCGGCTGGGAACACCGGAACAGCTGGTGCGCCGGCTCGCGCCGGTTCTGATGACCGCCGTGGTGGTCGCGCTCGCGGTGGCGGCGCTGGTGGTCCGCCCGGCCGCCGGCGCGCCCCAGCAGACCGTGGACTACGTCGTCGTGGCCGGCGTCGCCGGGCTGCGCTGGGAGGATGTCGATCCGACCAGCACCCCGACGCTGTGGCGGATGGCCGAGCGTGGCTCGATCGGCTCGCTGTCGGTGCGGTCGGCCCACCAGCCGACCTGCCCGGTGGACGGCTGGTTGACCCTGGGCGCCGGCAACTTCGCCGGGTGGGAGCCCGGTCAGGTTCCCGACCGGTGCCCCGACCTGGATGTGGTGGTCGAGCAACCGGACGGGATCGGTGCGAACCTGCCCGACCAGCGCAGCGCGGTGCTCTACAACCGGGAGACGCTGCGCTGGGGGGCGATCCCGGGCGCGCTGGCCGAGTCGGTGCGGTGCACCGTCGCGGTCGGACCGGGTGCCGCGGTGGCCGCCGCCCGGCCGTTCGGCCGGGTCGACCGGTACGCCGAGGAGCTGCCCGCGCGCCCGGCGGACCTGCTCGCCTCCTGCGTGCTGAGCATCGTGGACCTCGGCGTGGTGGCCGGCGAGGACCCGGTGGTCCGGGCCGCCGCCGCCCGGCGGGCCGACGCGGCGCTGGAACGCCTGCTGGCCGCCCGGCCGGAGCGGTCCCTGGTGCTGGTCGCCGGGATCTCCGACACCGACCAGTCGTCCCGGCTGCACGTCGCGGTCGCCGACGGCCCCGGCTGGGAGAAGGGCTGGCTGACCTCACCGAGCACCGGCCGCGACGGCTACGTGCAGCTGGTGGACCTGGCGCCGACCGCACTGGCCGCGCTGGGCCGCCCGATGCCCGAGCGCCTGTTCATCGGCCGGCCCGCCTCGGTGGTCGAGGGGCGCCCCGACGACCTGCCGACCGCCATCGCCATGCCGGCCGACGCCGACCGCGAGGCGGGTGCCCAGCAGCGGGTGGCGAGCTGGTTCTTCGGTCTGCTCGCCGCCCTGCAGTGCCTGCTCGCCGTCGCGGTGGTACCGCTGCTGCGGCGGGCCCGCCGGCCGGCCGGACCGGTCGGCCCGGCGCCGGCACCCCGGTGGGTGGTGACGGCCGTCGAAGTGCTGCTCATCGCCGCGGCGATGGCCATCCCGGCGGCCCTGGTCGCGGACGCGGTGCCGTGGTGGCGCAGCGCCCACGCGGGCATCTACTTCGGCGCCGTGATCGCCCTCGCCCTCGGCGCGGCGACCGCCGCCGTCCGGCTGGTGCCCGCGTACCGGTGGACCCTGGGCCCGATGGCCGGCGTGGCCGGTCTGGCGGCGGTCGTCGTCGGCGCGGACGTGGTGACCGGCGCCCGGCTGCAGCTCAACGGCGTGACCGGCTACTCGGCGTTGGAGGGGGGCCGGTACTCCGGCCTGGGCACCGTGGGGCTGGGCGTCTTCATCGCCGGTGTCCTGCTGGTCGCCGGCTGCCTGGCCCAGCAGGTCCGGCGGACCTGGCGGCCGGCGGTGGTGGTGCTGGTCGGCGGGCTCGGCGTGGTGGTGGTCGGCAGCCCCTACCTGGGCGCGGACCCGGTCGGCGCGGTCGCGCTGACCGCCGGGGTGGCCATCGCGGCGGCGATCAGCACCGGAGGCTGGCTGACCCTGGGCCGGCTGGCGTGGGCGTCGATGGCCGGGATCGCGGTGACGGTGGGATTCGCGGTGCTCGACCTGCGCCGCCCCCCGGAGGAGCGGGGCAGCCTCGGCCGGTTCCTCAGCGCCCTGGGTGACGGCACCAGCGGGTTGACGGTGCACCGGTCCAGCGCCGCCAACCTGGACGCCCTGGCCGGCAGCCCGCTGACCGTGCTCGCGCTGGTGGGCGCGGTGCTGATCTGGTTCGCGCTGTTGCGCCCCTGGGGTGGCCTCAAGCGGCTCTTCGGCATCTATCCGGCGGTCCGCGCGGGGATGGGCGGCACGGCGGTCGCGACGGTGATCGGCGGCCTGCTCGGCGGGTCGGCGCTCAACGTCGCCGGGGCGGCGGCCGCCCTGACCGTGCCGATGGCCGCGTTGGCCGCCCTGCGGGTGCTGGCCCACGCCGCCGACCGCACCCAACCGGCGACCCGGGCCGTGGACGGCCCCGTCCCGCCCGACCCCGTTGCGTCCGACGCCGGGCCGTCCCGTCCCGTCCCGGCCGGCTCCGGGTCGGCGGCCGAGCCCGCCACGGCCGGCTCCGGGTCGGCCGCCGAGCCCGCCACGGCCGGCTCCGGGTCGGCCGCCGGGTCGGCCCCGGAGCGGCCCGCCGGGCCGGCCCGGGCGGCACCACCGGGTGCGGCGGGTGGGCTGGCCAGGTGAGGTGTTACCGTGGAGTCCCGTGGATCGAGTGATCACTTTCCTGATCAGCACGTCGGTCTGCACGACCGCAACGGACGACCACGGGAGCAGGCGTTGGCCCCTTCAGCACGGACGACCAGGCACATTTTCGTCACCGGAGGCGTCGCCTCCTCGCTGGGTAAGGGCCTGACCGCCTCCAGCCTCGGAAACCTGCTGACAGCGCGCGGCCTGCGGGTCGTGATGCAAAAGCTGGACCCCTACCTGAACGTCGACCCCGGCACGATGAACCCGTTCCAGCACGGCGAGGTGTTCGTCACCGACGACGGCGCCGAGACCGACCTGGACGTCGGCCACTACGAGCGGTTCCTGGACCGGGCGCTGTCCGGCAAGGCGAACGTCACCACCGGGCAGATCTACTCGGAGGTGATCGCCAAGGAGCGGCGCGGCGAGTACCTCGGCGACACCGTCCAGGTGATCCCGCACATCACCAACGAGATCAAGTCCCGGATCCGGGCGATGGCCGACCCCGACCCGGCCGACCCGGGCGCCGGCCCGCCGGACGTGGTGATCACCGAGGTCGGCGGCACCGTCGGCGACATCGAGTCGCTGCCGTTCCTGGAGGCGATCCGGCAGGTCCGCCACGACCTCGGCCGGGACAACTGCTTCTACCTGCACGTGTCGCTGGTGCCGTACCTGGCCCCGTCGGGCGAGTTGAAGACCAAGCCGACCCAGCACTCGGTGGCCGCGCTGCGCAGCATCGGCATCCAGCCCGACGCGATCGTCTGCCGGTCCGACCGGGAGATCCCGGACAAGCTCAAGCACAAGCTGTCGCTCTACTGCGACGTCGACCGGGAGGCCGTGATCGCCGCCCCGGACGCGCCGAGCATCTACGACATCCCGAAGGTGCTGCACCGCGAAGGGCTGGACGCGTACGTCGTACGCCGGTTGGGGTTGTCCTTCCGGGACGTGGACTGGACCCGCTGGGACGACCTGCTGGAGCGGGTGCACCACCCGCACCACACCGTGCGGGTGGCCCTGGTCGGCAAGTACGTCGACCTGCCGGACGCGTACCTGTCGGTGAGCGAGGCGATCCGGGCCGCCGGCTTCGGCCACCGGGCCCGGGTGCAGCTGGTCTGGGTGCCCAGCGACGAGTGCGTGACCGCGGCCGGTGCGGCGGCCGCGCTCGCCGGGGTGGACGGGATCGTGCTGCCCGGCGGGTTCGGGGTACGCGGCATCGAAGGCAAGATCGGCGCCGCCCGGTACGGCCGGGAGAACGGCATCCCCACCCTCGGGCTCTGCCTCGGCCTGCAGTGCATGACCATCGAGGTGGCCCGCAACCTGGCCGGCCTGGACGGCGCCAACTCGCTGGAGTTCGACGAGACCGCGAGCCACCCCGTCATCGCCACCATGGCCGACCAGGAGGAGATCGTGGCCGGCCGGGGCGACCTGGGCGGCACCATGCGGCTGGGCGCCTACCCGGCCCGGCTGGCGGACGACTCGCTGGTCGCCGATGCGTACGGGACGACGGAGGTCAGCGAGCGGCACCGGCACCGGTACGAGGTGAACAACGCCTACCGGGACGTGCTGGAAAAGGCCGGCCTGCGGATCTCCGGCACCTCCCCGGACGGCCGGTTGGTCGAGTTCATCGAGCTGGACCGGTCGGTCCACCCGTTCTTCGTGGCCACCCAGGCCCACCCGGAGCTGAAGAGCCGGCCGACCCGGCCGCACCCGCTGTTCGCCGCGTTCGTGCGGGCGGTGGTCGGTTACGCCGCCGCGGACCAGCTGCCGGTGGAGCTGGGACCGCCGGTCGCGACGCCGGACGGGTCGGCGGAGCGGGCCGCCCTGGAACAACCGTTCGTGGTGCCGGACGAGGAACCCGCGCGGCGGGCCGGCCGCAACGGCGCCGCCCGGCAGGCGAAGGCGAACTCGCCGTCATGACCGGAAACCCGGATGACGGGTACCGGGTGCTGTCCCGGACCCGGCGCTTCGACGGCGCGATGTTCTCCGTCTTCACCGACCGGGTCACCATGCCCGGCGGCCGGGAGGCGGCCCGCGACTACCTGCTGCACGTCGGCGCGGTCGGGGTGGTCGCCCTCGACGACCGGGACCGGGTGGTGCTGGTCCGCCAGTACCGGCACCCGCTCGGCGGGTCGATCTGGGAACTGCCCGCCGGCCTGATCGACGTCGCCGGGGAGGACCTGCCGGCGGCCGCGCTGCGCGAGCTGGCGGAGGAGGCCGACCTCACCGCCGACCGGATCGACCTGCTGGTGGACCTGCACACCTCGCCCGGCTGCTCGAACGAGCTGATCCGGATCTACCTCGCCCGCGACCTGGCCGACGTCCCCGCCGACCAGCGGTACGAGCGCCACGACGAGGAGGCCGACATGCTGGTCCGCCGGGTGGATCTCGACGAGGCGGTGGCGATGGTGCTGGCCGGCGAGATCACCAACGCCGCCTGCGTCGCCGGGCTGCTGGCCGCCGCCCGGGCCCGCGACGCCGACTGGGCGCCGCTGCGGCCCGCCGCCACGCCGGTGCGCCGGCCGGCCCCGCCGCCGGTCGCCGATCACGGCGGTGACCAGGGGATCTGCCAGCCGGTGCCGAGCCGGTTCTAGACTTCGCGCGACGCCGGCGGCAACGGAGCCGTCGGCGCCGGACAGCCGGGGGTGGCATCCCCGGAGAGAGGTGTCTGCATCGTGAAGGTCGGGATTCCCCGCGAGGTCAAGAACCACGAGTACCGGGTGGCGATCACGCCCGCCGGTGTGCACGAGTTCGTCCGCAGCGGGCACGAGGTGTTCATCGAGGCCGGCGCCGGAGCCGGCTCGTCGATCACCGACGCGGAGTTCGCCGCGGCGGGCGCGACGATCCTGGCCGGCGCCGACGAGGTCTGGGGCACCGCCGAGCTGGTGCTCAAGGTCAAGGAGCCGATCGCCGAGGAGTACCCGCGGCTGCGCCCCGGCCAGGTGCTCTTCACCTACCTGCACCTGGCGGCGTCCAAGGCGTGCACCGACGCGCTGCTGGACCGGCGGGTGACCGGCATCGCGTACGAGACGGTGGAGACCGCCGACCGGGTGCTGCCGCTGCTCGCCCCGATGTCGGAGGTGGCCGGCCGGCTGGCCCCGCAGGTGGGCGCGTACCACCTGATGCGCTCCGGCGGTGGCCGCGGCGTGCTGATGGGCGGCGTCTCCGGGGTGTACGCCGCGAAGACCGTGGTCATCGGCGCCGGTGTCTCCGGCATGAACGCCGCCGCGATCGCGCTCGGTCTGCAGGCGGAAGTGCTGCTGCTGGACCGCAACATCAACCGGTTGCGGCAGGCCGACGCGATCTACCGCGGCCACCTGCAGACCGTGGCCTCGAACACCTACGAGGTGGAGCGGGCGGTCCTCGACGCCGACCTGGTCATCGGCGCGGTGCTGGTGCCCGGCGCGAAGGCGCCGACGCTGATCTCCAACGAGCTGGTCTCCCGGATGAAGCCCGGCAGCGTGCTGGTGGACATCTCGATCGACCAGGGCGGCTGCTTCGAGGACTCCCGACCCACCACCCACGACGACCCGGTCTATCCGGTGCACAACTCGCTCTTCTACTGCGTGGCGAACATGCCGGGCGCCGTGCCGCACACCAGCACCTACGCGCTGACCAACGTCACCCTGCCGTACGCGCTGGAGCTGGCGAACCTGGGCTGGCGGGAGGCGATGCGCCGTGACCCGGCGCTGGCGGCCGGTCTGAACACCCACGACGGGCGGGTCACCTACGGGCCGGTGGCCGAGGCGCACGGGATGGGCAGCGTCTCCGTCGCCGAGGCGATCGCCGCCCCGGGACCGGCCGGTGGGGCCGGCTGAGCCGGCGGCGCCGGCCCAGCCGTCGGCCGCGCTGCGTCGGGTGGTCCGGGGCTACCTGGACCACCTGACGGTCGAGCGCGGGCTGTCGGCCAACACGCTGTCGTCGTACCGGCGCGACCTGGAGCGCTACCTGACGACGCTGGCCGCGGCCGGGATCGAGGACCTGGCCGCGGTCGGGCCGGCCGAGGTCACCGAGCACGTGGCCCGGCTGCGGGAGGGGGACGAGGCGCATCCGCCGCTGGCGGCCGCGTCCGCGGCCCGGGCCGCCAGCGCGGTACGCGGCCTGCACCGGTTCGCCGCCCGGGAGGGGGTGGTCGGCCGGGACGCGAGCCGGGACGTCCGCCCGCCGGTCCCGCCGCGGCGGCTGCCCCGGGCGCTGGCCGTCACCGAGGTGCTGCGCCTGCTGGAGACCGCGGCCGGGCCGGGCGACCCGGCCGGCCCGCTGGGGCTGCGCGACCGGGCGCTGCTGGAGTTCCTGTACGGCACCGGGTCGCGGATCTCCGAGGCGGTCGGCGCCGCCGTGGACGACCTGGACCTGACCGACGGGGTGGCGCTGCTGCGCGGCAAGGGCGGCCGGAACCGGCTGGTCCCGATCGGCGGGTACGCCACCGAGGCGCTGCGGGCGTACCTGGCGCGGGGCCGGCCGGACCTGGTCGGCGCGGGGCGCGGCGGGCCGGCGGTGTTCCTCAACGCCCGCGGCGGCCGGCTGTCCCGGCAGAGCGCCTGGAGCATCCTGCGGCGGGCCGCCGAGCGGGCCGGACTGCCGGTCGACGGCGCCGCCGCCGTCTCCCCGCACACCCTGCGCCACTCCTACGCCACCCACCTGCTCGACGGCGGTGCCGACGTGCGGGTGGTGCAGGAACTGCTCGGGCACGCCTCGGTGACAACCACCCAGGTGTACACGTTGGTGACGGTGGACCGACTGCGGGAGGTCTACGCCACCTCGCACCCGCGGGCGCTGAGCTGACCGCTGCCGCACGACCGTCGCACCTGCCGTGTCGACACGCCGACACGGTGTTCCCGGCCCTGCTGGCCGGTGGCGTACAGTCGGCATCGGCGCGGGCCTGTGGCACGGCACCCGGGGGTCGCGACGGCACCGCGGCTTCCGGTCGGAGGGCCAGGCCGGATCGGAAGACGGACGCCAGTCGGCCCCGACGCCGGCAGTCGTCGGGAGGGGGGCGGACCAGGACATGGCTGACAACGGTGATCGTGCCGAGGCGTGGACCTCGGCGCTCCGCGAGCAGCAGTCCGCGTTCGACCTCGGCGCGGAGCTGGGTCCGGCCGACCCGGCCGCCTACACGATCCGCAAGCCGATCCCCGAGCCGATGCCGACCGACCGGCACGGCCCGGCCCGGATCATCGCGCTGGCCAACCAGAAGGGCGGGGTGGGGAAGACCACCTCGACCATCAACCTGGGCGCCGCGCTGGCCGAGTACGGCCGCAAGGTGCTGCTCGTCGACTTCGACCCGCAGGGCGCGCTCTCGGTCGGGCTGGGGGTCAACCCGCACAACCTGGACCTGTCGGTCTACAACCTGTTGATGCAGGACGACGTCACCGCCGAGGACGTGCTGATCAAGACCGACGTGGCCGGGCTGCACCTGCTGCCGGCCAACATCGACCTGTCGGCCGCCGAGATCCAGCTGGTCAACGAGGTCGCGCGGGAGATGGCGCTGGCCCGGGTGCTGCGGTCGATCCGCAAGGAGTACGACTTCATCCTGATCGACTGTCAGCCGTCGCTCGGCCTGCTGGCGATCAACGCGCTGACCGTCTCGCACGGCGTGCTTATCCCGCTGGAGTGCGAGTTCTTCAGCCTGCGCGGGGTGGCGCTGCTGCTGGACACCATCGACAAGGTGCGCGAGCGGCTCAACTTCGACCTGGAGCTGGAAGGCATCCTCGCCACCATGTACGACTCCCGCACCACGCACTGCCGGCAGGTGCTGCAGCGGGTGGTGGAGGCGTTCGGCGACAAGGTCTACCAGACGGTGATCACCAAGACCGTCAAGTTCCCGGAGTCGACCGTCGCCGGCGCGCCGATCACGTCGCTGGACCCGGCCTCGTCGGGCGCCCGCAACTATCGGCAGCTCGCCCGCGAGGTGATCGCCGCGCAGGCCGAGCGTTAGCCGGCGGTGCGCCGGGAAGCCGGTGGCTGGGGCCTCGCGGTCGCCGTGGACTACGGTCATCGGGTGACCGTGCCCCCCGTCGACGACCTCGCCCCGCCCGTGGGCGGGGACGACGCCCCGTCGGGCGGTGCGGCCGAAGGTGTTCCGGCCGAGGGTGTTCCGGCCGACGCGGTCGACTCCTCGTCCGGCCCGGCGGTGGACACCGTCGAATCCGGCAAGTTCACCGTGCGGCTGGCGAACTTCACCGGACCGTTCGACCTGCTGCTGCAGCTGATCGGCAAGCACAAGCTCGACGTCACCGAGGTGGCGCTGCACCAGGTCACCGACGAGTTCATCGCCTACATCCGGGCGATGGGTGACGACTGGGACCTCGACGAGGCCAGCGAGTTCCTGGTGGTCGCCGCGACGCTGCTCGACCTCAAGGCGGCCCGGCTGCTGCCCGCCGCCGAGGTCGAGGACGAGGAGGACCTGGCCCTGCTGGAGGCCCGCGACCTGCTCTTCGCGCGGCTGCTGCAGTACAAGGCGTTCAAGGAGGCGGCCGCGCACATCGCGGCGATGGAGGCGGTCGGGTCGCGCCGGTACCCGCGGGCGGTCACCCTGGAGCCCAGGTACGCCGAGGCGTTGCCGGATCTGGTGCTGGGGATCGGGCCGGCGCGGCTGGCGGCACTGGCGGTCCGGGCGATGACGCCGCGTCCGGTGCCGGTGGTGTCGATCGACCACGTGCACCAGGTGCGGGTCAGCGTCCGGGAACACGCCGCGCTGCTGCGCGACCGGCTCCGCCGGGTCGGCACCGCCACCTTCCGGGTGCTCTGCGCCGACTGCGAGTCCACCCTGGAGGTGGTCGCCCGGTTCCTGGCCCTGCTGGAGCTGTACCGGGAGGGTCTGGTCGGCTTCGCCCAGGTCCAGGCGCTCGGTGAGCTGACGGTGCGGTGGACCGGTCCGGCCGACGGCGGCGCCGAACTGCAGGTCGACGAGTACGCCGGGTCCCCGGCCGCGCCGACGACGGCCGGTCCGGCGGACGGCGGTCCGGTCGACGGCCGGGCGTCAGATGGTGGTGAGCCGGCGGGAGACCAGCCGGCGGCGACGATCGAGGAGCAGCCGAGTTGACCAGCCACGAGCGTCGGGACTCGCTGGCCGACCAGGCCGCGGCCTGGGTCCCGCCATGGGCCCGGGAGCGGCAACCGGCCGAGTCCTCCGAGCCCGACCCCGCCGCGGAGCCCCAGCCCGCTGAGGTTGCGCACGCTGGGGCCGAGTCCGCGGAGCTTGAGGCCGGTGAGCCGATTGAGGCCGGTCGGCCGGTTGAGGCCGGTGAGTCCGCTGAGATCTGGCCCGCCGAGTCTCGGCCTGCCGAGGCCGAACCCGCGCAGCCGCAGACCGCGGTCGATGAGCCTGGGGTCGTCGTACCGGAGACTCTTGACGGCGGCGAGGCCGTGGCGGACCGCGAGGTTGTCGCGGAGCCCGACGCTGTTGCGGTGCCCGAGGTCGTCGCGGAGCCCGAGGTCGTCGCGGAGCCCGGCGGTTTCTCCGATCCCGAGGCGGTGCGGGCCCCGAGGCTCCTGGCCGATGGCGGGTCCGATCGCGACGAGCCCGCCGGGCCGGCGGCGGTGGTTGCTCCTGGATCAGGGCGGCAATCCGTGGTCGGCGCCGCACCGGCGCTCCTTGACGAGGACGAGCTGCACGGGGCGTTGGAGGCGATCCTGCTGGTGGTCGACGAACCCGTCGCCGAAACCGTCCTCGCCCAGGTGCTGGAGCAGCCGGTCGACCGGGTCGGCGCCGCCCTGCTGCGGATCGCCCAGGGATACACCGAGGCGGGACATGGTTTCGAGCTGCGCCGGGCGGCCGGCGGGTGGCGGCTCTACACCCGGCCGGAATACGCCGGCTACGTGGAACGGTTCGTGCTTGACGGGCAGTCGGTCCGGCTGACCCAGGCGGCGCTGGAGACGTTGGCGGTGGTGGCGTACAAGCAGCCGGTGACCAGGTCGCGGATCTCGGCCATCCGAGGCGTCAACTGCGATGGCGTGATCCGTACCCTGATCTCCCGTGGGTTGGTCGAGGAGTGCGGCACCGAGCCGGACAGCGGCGCCCACCTCTACCGCACGACGATCCTGTTCCTGGAGAAGCTCGGCCTCGACACGGTCGACGAGCTTCCGCCGCTGGCCCCGTTCCTCCCCGATGACCTGGAAGAGATGACCGATGCCCCGCGATGACAGCCGTACCGCCGAGCCCCGGACCGCCGGCGGGGAACGCCTGCAGAAGGTCCTCGCGGCCGCCGGGGTCGGCTCCCGCCGGGCCTGCGAGGACCTCATCTTCCGCCGCCGGGTCACCGTCGACGGGCGGGTGGCGCAGCTGGGAGACAAGGTCGACCCGGCCTCGGCGGTCATCCACGTCGACGGCGAACGGCTGGTCACCGATACCCGGCTGGTCTATCTGGCGATGAACAAACCACGCGGGGTCGTCTCCACCATGGCCGACGAGAAGGGCCGGACCGCGCTGGCCGACTTCCTCGGCCGGGTCGAGGAGCGGGTCTACCACGTCGGCCGGCTCGATGCGGACAGCGAGGGCCTGCTGCTGCTGACCAACGACGGCACCCTCGCGCACCGGTTGACCCACCCGTCGTACGGGGTGCCGAAGACCTATCTGTGCGAGGTGGCCGGGCCGGTGAAGCGCAACGTGGGGCGGATCCTCAAGGCCGGGGTCGAGTTGGAGGACGGGCCGGCCCGGGTCGACGAGTTCCGGGTGGTGGACACCCTCGGACGGACCGCCCAGGTGGAGCTGACCCTGCACGAGGGTCGCAAACACATCGTCCGGCGGCTGCTGGACGAGGTCGGCCATCCGGTCTCCCGGCTGGTGCGGACGTCGATCGGGCCGATCCGGCTGGGCGACCTGCGCGCCGGGCGGACCCGGCGGCTGACGAACGCGGAGATCGCGGCCCTGTTCAAGGCGGTCGGCGACTGAGGACCGCGTCGCCGTTGCCGGCGCCGGCGTGGCGCGGGTCGCCCCGGCCGATGGCGGGCGCGGCCCGGACCGGCCCGGGGGGCATGATGGACCGCGACAGACCGGACGAGCGGCACAACGGTGCGCCGGCGGCGCCAACCGGTCCCGGTGGGCACCATGTCGATCTGGAAACATCCCGCGGGTCCGGGGGAGGACCCCGGGTGGTGGGGAACACCCCGAGTGGTGGAGGAGGAACGGTGGCAGAAATGGTACGGACCGGGCGATGTGTGGTCGCTGTCGACGGGCCGTCCGGTTCGGGCAAGTCCACCGTGTCCCGGCGGCTGGCCGGCGAACTCGACGCCCGTTACCTCGACACCGGCGCGATGTACCGGGCGATCACCTGGGCGGTGCTGCGCTCGGGGGTCGACCCGCAGGACGCCGACTCGGTCGCCAAGGTGGCGGGCGAGGTCGACCTGGAGATCGGGGTGGACCCGGTGGCACCCCGGATCAGTGCCGACGGGGTGGCGGTGGACCAGGAGATTCGGGGTCCGGAGGTGACCGGATCGGTCTCCGCCGTGGCCGCCGTACCCGCGGTCCGTGAGCTGATGGTGGCGCTGCAGCGCGACATCATCGCGGCGGCCGACCGGATCGTGGTGGAGGGCCGCGACATCGGGCAGGTGGTCGCCCCTGACGCGGACCTGAAGGTGTACCTGACCGCGTCGGCCGACGCCCGCGCCCAGCGGCGCAGCGCCGAGTACGCGGCCGACCTCTCGGCCACCGCCGCCGACCTGGCCCGGCGGGACCGGCTCGACTCCACCCGGGCGACGAACCCGCTCCAGCAGGCTCCCGACGCGGTGGTGCTGGACACCACGGCGCTGGGGATCGACGAGGTCGTCGGCCGGCTGCGGGCACTACTGGAAGGCCGGCTCTGCCGATGAACGCCAACGACGGTTGGGTGGAGTTGCGGGAACCGGACCTGGCGGAGGAGGAGCCGACCGGGCCGGTGCCGGTGGTCGCCGTGGTCGGCCGACCCAATGTCGGCAAGTCCACACTGGTCAATCGGATCATCGGTCGGCGGCAGGCGGTCGTCGAGGACACCCCCGGGGTGACCCGGGACCGGGTGCCCTACGACGCCCAGTGGTCGGGCCGTCAGTTCACGGTGGTCGACACCGGCGGCTGGGAGCCCGACGCCCGGGACCGCGCCGCGGCGATCGCCGCCCAGGCCGAGATCGCCGTGGCCACCGCCGACGTGGTGCTGTTCGTGGTGGACGCGGTGGTCGGCGCCACCGATGTCGACGAGGCGGCGGTACGGATGCTGCGGCGCAGCGCCAAGCCGGTGCTGCTGGTGGCGAACAAGGCGGACAACGCCGCCACCGAGGTGGAGGCGACCTCGCTCTGGTCGCTCGGCCTGGGGGAGCCGCACGCGGTCTCCGCCCTGCACGGGCGCGGTTCGGGTGACCTGCTCGACGCGGTGCTGGCGGCGTTGCCGGAGCCGCCGCCGGTCGGCGAGCCGGGCCCGCGCGGCCCGCGCCGGGTGGCCCTGGTAGGCCGGCCGAACGTCGGCAAGTCGAGCCTGCTCAACCGGCTGGCTCGCGAGGACCGGGCGGTGGTGGACGCGGTCGCCGGAACCACCGTCGATCCGGTCGACAGCCTGGTGGAGATCGGCGGGGAGGTGTGGCAACTCGTCGACACCGCCGGGCTACGCAAGCGGGTGGGTAAGGCCAGCGGTACGGAGTACTACGCCAGCCTGCGCACCGCCGGGGCGATCGAGGCGGCCGAGGTGGCCGTGGTGCTGCTGGACGCCAGCGAGCCGATCAGCGAACAGGACCAGCGGATCCTGTCCATGGTGACCGAGGCCGGCCGGGCGCTGGTGATCGCCTTTAACAAGTGGGACCTGGTCGACGCCGACCGCCGGTACTACCTGGACAAGGAGATCGACCGGGAACTGCGACGCATCCCGTGGGCGGTGCGGGTGAACGTCTCGGCCCGGACCGGCCGGGCGGTGGACCGGCTGGCGCCGGCGCTGCGTTCCGCGCTGCGCAGCTGGGAGCAGCGGGTGCCGACCGGGCAACTCAACCAGTGGCTCACCGCGCTGGTCCAGGCCACCCCGCATCCGGTACGCGGTGGCCGGGCGCCCCGGATCCTCTTCGCCACCCAGGCGGGCACCCGTCCGCCCCGGTTCGTGCTCTTCACCACCGGTCCGCTGGACGCCGGCTACCAGCGCTTCGTGGAGCGCAAACTGCGCGAGGAGTTCGGCTTCGAGGGCAGTCCGGTGGAGGTCTCGGTCCGTCCCCGCAAGAAGCTGGGCCCCGGCGGCCGCGGCAAAGCCCACGGCTGACCCACCGCCTGTCTGCCCCTCTTCAACCTGATCCGAGCTTTCGACCTATCTTCCTAGGACGGCCTACGGGGTGTGGGGCTGGTCGACACCATCGCGACGGACTGTCGATCGGGTGGGAAACCCGGAGGCGCCGGGTAAGGGGGACTGCGCTACGCTGTACCGGCTGCCGCGCCCGGTACGGGCATGAGCGGTGGCGGGACGTGGCGCAGCTTGGTAGCGCACTTGACTGGGGGTCAAGGGGTCGTCGGTTCGAATCCGGCCGTCCCGACAGAACGAAAGAGGCCGTCGACCGGAGCTTACGCCCTGGTCAACGGCCTCTAACTCATTCTGGGGCAGTAGGAGATTCCGGATCTAGACGGCGCGTAGCTGGGGACCACCTGGGGACCGGCGGGCCTTCAAGTGCGCGCTGAGCGCCGTCCCGGCGTCGGTGATGGTCTGCCGGTCGGGGTGCAGGTACCGCTGCGTCGTCGTCAGCGACCCGTGCCCGGCAATCTTCCGGAGCACGTGCACCGGCACCCCTGCGTCAGCCATCCACGTCAGGCCGGTGTGCCGCAGGTCGTGCCGGCGTAGGTGTTCGTAGCCGAGCTTCGTCACCACCTCGTCCCAATGCGTAGCGTCCCGAAGAACCGCTGTGCTGATCCGGCCACCGCGCGGCCCGGTGAACAGTCGGGAGTGCGGCTCGCTGACCGAGTCCAGGCGGTGGCTCACGATCGGTCGCACTTCTTCGATCAGTGGGACCATTCGTGCCCGCTTGCCCTTGGTGCCCTTGTCGATCAGGCCACCGGGACCGGGTGTGGTCTGTCGGCGTACCGTCCACATCCACATCCACGATTCCCGGTCGATGTCCTCGGCGCGGACTCCGGACACCTCGCCGATCCGGGCCGCTGTGCACGCGGCGAAGATGACCACCTCTCCCCAGCCGGAAAACGTGTCCGCCGACCGTTGCACCAGCGCGGCGGCGAGCGTGGTCAGCGATTCCCAGTCCGGCAGGGCGAGCGTGCGCGGGTCGTCCAACTCGTCTTCGGCCCGCTGGTAGGAACGCTGCCATCCTGTCACCTGCGCGGGATTCCGCGCAATGACGCCGTCCCGTACGGCCTGCTCCATGACGCGGACCAGAACGGCAAGGCTGTTCTTGACCGTCGATCGGCTGCATTCGTCGGCAATCCAGCCGTGAACGGCCCGGTCAACCGCGCCGTTTGTAATCATTCGGACCGGGATGTGCCCGAGGGCGGGCATCACCCGCTTGCGCCACCCGGCCAGGTACGGATCGAGGGTCTTGCTTTCCAGCCCTCGGAGCGCCAGGGGCATCACGCTTTCGCCGTACTCCGTCAGGCGTTTCGTCGCGGCGATCGGGTCGACGCCACCCTGTGCGGCGCTGACGATTCCGTCGATCCACGCTTGTGCCTCCTCGGGCGTGGCGACGGTCGTGGACTTGGACAGCCGCCGCTTGGTCGACGGGTCGACCCACCGGACACGCGCTCGGTAGGGGCGGTCACGGCCTGCCCGGAACTCCACATCAGAGCCGAGGGGCACGCCGATCGGTGGTTGCTGGGGAACGGCCATCAAGCCGCCCTCGGGACGACCCGGCGCGCGGACAGTCACCGTTCAACGTCGGCCGTCGCGTACTTCACGACCCGGTCAGAGATCGGGATGAACGGCGGACCCTGCAACGGCTGGAGAGCACGCCAGCGGCGGATGGTGGACGGGTCGACGTCGAGCAGGTCGGCAAGCTCCTCGGTGGAGATGAACGGCTTGGGTGAGAGTCGGGTGATGCCGCCCCACTCCGGGGCGACGGTCGTGTCTGGTGAGGCAGTTCGCGGCACGAGTCGCACTGTGAGCGCCTTTCGGTCCATGAGGGTCGGTGTGCAGAGTGCGGGCAGGTTTACGGCAGATTGGTGTAGGGCGAGCCGCTGAGAGCGCCGTAGAGCCAAGATTTCGGGGCGGCGGGTGTTCGGGGCTATGGGTGTGGCCGGTGGGTGGCTGTCAGCGGCGGTGGTGGTCGGGTCGGTGGCGGTTGGTCGGTGTGTGCTGTGCGTGGGAGGGCTGAACCATCTCCGCATCTCCGCATCTCCGCAAACATGGCTGTGAGCTGGGCGAATGCTTGCGGAGATGGGCGGAGACTCCGAGGGGTCATCTCCGCAAAGGGGGTCTGACGGCGTTCGTCGGCGCTGATGGCGCTGCCCGACTGCGGGAGGTCGCAGGCTGCGCGCCAGCCGTGGGGGAGTGGCATACCTGCTACTCCGCACCCGTCGAGCATCCGGAAGGCGACTGCACCCTGTACGTTTGGCCGTGCGGCTCCGTTGTCTTTCACCTTGTCGAGCCAGTGCAGTTGTCCACGATTGCGGCGCTGGCCGCGTGGCGGGTGGTGTCGTATGGCGACAACATCAAATGGGCAGTCGAGTACCTCGCACCCGTTGCGCCTGTCGAGGAAGAATCTGCGGTGTATGTCCTTGGTGCTCACTGGGTCGTTGAGCCAGCATGGCCGGCAGAGTTGCTAAGAACTGCCTTACGTATCATGTCGACGCCAAAGGTGTTGCTACACCGCGACCGCCCCATGGATGACGAACACCTGGCGCACGCCGAACTCATCGAGCAGTCGTTGCTATCCGAGGCATACGACCATGTAGGCATCGAGTCGTTCGGCTTGCAGGGTATTTCGGTGGGCTACGCCTCATGGTCCGGAGTTGTCTACCATCCAATCTCAACCGAGCGTTCCTTGGCGGAGGCTGAGGTAGTTTCCTGCGAGTTGGCGATCCAATCCATGTGGGCGTATAGCGACGCTATCGCCCGGCAGGTAGAGCAAGGGCTAGACCCGCAGGTGCCGTCCGAGTACGGATGGCGTTACCTTCGGGGGGTGCGCTCCCGACTCACTATCTCCCGCCTACGGGAGCCTGGACAGCATCAGGCGATGCGCCGAGCCATTTTGCGGACATGTGACCTCATGCCGGCCTTAGACCAAGCCATCGAAACCCTCCGCGATACGGATCGAGGTTGAGCCAATGACATCGGGTCGCACGGTGCTTGTCGTAACCGAAATGCAAAACGGCTTTGTGCGAGAGCAGTCGGCGCACATAGTTCCTGTCGTTGCCGACTTGCTACGCCGCTGGCAGTTGGCGGGCGGTGACACGCTCTTCACCCGGTACCTGAACTATCCAGGCAGTCCCTTCGAGCGCTTCTTTGGCTGGCAAAGGCTTTAATCCTCGCCTGACATCGATCTTGTGCCGGAGTTGGACCAGTACGTAAATCAAGGCATATTGCTTGACAAGAGAGTCAATAGCCCTTTTACTCCTGAGGGTGTAGCACTATTCAAGAAGCGCGGGTGGAAAGAGTTTTATTTTTGCGGTATAGCTACCGAAAGCTGTGTCTTAAAGGGTGCTGTAGACGCGTTTGAGCACGATTTCACGCCTTGGCTGATCGCGGACGCCTCAGCGAGCCATGCTGGCACTGAAGCGCACGAGGCGGGACTGCTGGTCGCGCGACGATTCATCGGACCTGGTCAGGTGATCCGAATATCGGACATGGAAAAATTCTTGGATCATGGCTCCAAACTGTAGGCCCACCAGCCACTCACGTGCGCGATCCACAAAGTTGAGAGTGCGCGATCTGCACCGCCCGAGCCCCGGATCCGTCTTCATCCGTCCGTACGCGCCACGGCCCCTGCACGATAGAGCCCGACCCGTTTAGTGCGTACTTCCCGACACGACATCCCTGGTCAAGGCCCTACCGATCGCAAAGATCAGTCGACCGTGGCTCAAGTTTGATCAATGGCGGTCAAAGTCTTTGATCAATCAACTTCCTGACAAACCATTGACCAACGTCACCCTCTTGGTTACGGTCACTTGTAAATCAATTGACACAGGAGGTGGCGCTTATGAGCATGCCGTTCTTCCGTATCCGGTTCGTCGCTGCGCTTATGGTGGCCGCAGTTCTCGCAACCCTCGGAGTGGTTACTGCCGGCGGGACTCCGGCAAGCGCGAACTGCACTTCACACGTCAGCTACAACCACGACAACGGATCGGACCTCATTGTCGACGCGGGATCGACCGGGCTGGCCCTGCGTCAAGGACCGCACACGTCGTGCGGCCTCATTCGTCGCATCACCGGCTGGGTAGACCTCCGCTGCTGGGACTATGGCGATGTCATCAACGGGCACAATAGTTGGAGCAACGTCCGGTGGGGCAACTACCAGGGCTGGGTGTCAGATGCCTACCTCCTAAACAATGGCAGCACGGTTTACTGCTATGAACCAGGTCTTGGGGACATTCCTCCTGACGGATCGCTAAAGCGCGCGCCCATCGCGGCAGGTTGATCGCGAGAACGGCGACGTCCACCACCAAGACGGCTGGAGGTTCATGCTGCCTTCTGCGCGAGCGAAGAAGCAAAAGGGCGGCCCCCGGATCGGGGTGCCGCCCTTGGTGGTTAGACCAGTGAGGTGATCTCAGCAAGGATTCGGGAGCGGTTCGGGATGACACGGACGTAGCGCCCGTAGCGGACATGCTGGGATATGGACGTGGAGCCATCGGTAGACAGGTTCTTGCGACGGAATCGGTCTCCGAGAGGGCTCCACGTGATCACCTATTCTGCCAGGCTTGACGTGCCCAGGGAACTCGTGCGTCACGTGGCGGGTCTGCTTCGCGCCGAGCGTGCGGCGGTGGGTACCCGCCGCCGCACGAGGGCGTTGACGTGCTTCTACCAGGCGCTGCTGGTGTTGGTGTGGTTCCGCAAGGGTGAGGACAAGACCACCCTCGGGGCCGGGTTCGGGGTGTCACGGGCCACCGCGTACCGGTATGTCGCCGAGGCCGTGCGGGTCCTCGCGGCGCAGACACCAACCCTGCACGACGCCCTCGCCCGGGTGGCCGCGGACGGCTGGTCGCACGTGATCCTGGACGGGAAACTGTTCGACACCGACCGGCTCGGCGAGACCACCACCAGTGTCAAAGGCGAAACGATCGATGCCTGGTACTCCGGGAAACACCGTGGCTTCGGCGCGAACATCCAAGCGATCATGCGGCCCGACGGGCTACCGATCTGGACGTCCGAGGCGATGCCCGCGCACCTGCACGACCTGACCTGCGCCCAGGACCTGGACATCACCGGCGCGCTCTACTGGGCCGCGTCAACCCTGGACCTGCCGACCCTGGCCGACTCCGGCTACGAAGGCGCTGGCCAGGGCATCCACACCCCATACAAGCAACCCACCGACAGCCACCGCCTCGCCGTCGGCAACCGAACCCACAACGCGATCCTTCGATCCCTGCGGTGCCTCGGAGAACGCGGCTTCGCAATCCTGACCGGCCGCTGGCGGACGCTTCGTCACACCACCGCCAGCCCACGAAGCCTCGGCGATATCGTCCGCGCCGCTATCCACCTCACACACTTCGAATACCGATACCTACCGCATCCTTGCTGAGATCACGTCAGTGCGAGGTGCTTTTGTGCGAAATCAAAGCAGCCCATGTCGTGGGCTAATCGCGCCGTCGAGCTAGGCAAGGCTTGTAGACGCACGGGGACCATGTGGGGACCACACGTCGTAGGCGATGGTGGCTGGCCTGCCGTCGACTGCACGGCCTGATGTTGGGGATAGCGAGCGTGACGTGCGTGGACGTGTGGCGAGTCGTCCTGGGGGTCAAGGGGTCGTCGGTTCGAATCCGGCCGTCCCGACAGCGAGAGGGTTTCCGCAGGTCAGAGACTTGCGGGAGCCCTCTTTTCATCGCTTCGCATGAATGCCCGGTCTAGCACCTGAGTTTGGTCACTGGCTCGCGGCGTGACGGTGGGCAGTGCGCTGACCTGGGGTGTTGGGTGTTGGTGGGGTGTTTCTGAGGCACTAATTGGTCCCCTACGCTCGGGTTCGTGGCGTGGATTCGGCGGGTGCGGACGGCTTCGGGCGCGACGGCGGTGCAGATCGCCGAGTCTGTTGGCGGGCGTCGGCGGATCGTTGCTCATCTGGGTTCGGCGCGTACCGAGGCTGAGTTGGGGCTGCTGGTCTCGCGGGCCCGTGAGCTGCTCGCTGATCCGGGGCAGGGCGAGTTGGAGCTTGGCGTCGAGCCGGTCGCTGCGAGGGCGAGGCTGGTCGGCCCGGCCGGTGACGCGGCGCTGTTCGACCTCGACGGGTCGGTGGGGCGTGGGCCGGCGGCGGTCGCCGCGCCGCGGGTGGTGTCGACGGCATCGCGGGTGTTGTACGAGGTGCTGGCCTCGGTGTTCACGTCGCTGGGGTTCGACGCTGTGGGCGACAGGGTTTTCCGGGACCTGGTGATCGCGCGGATCGTGGAGCCGACCTCGATCCGCGACACCGGTCGGGTGCTGACCGATCTGGGGTGTAAGCCGGCCAGTGAGAAGACGATGCGCCGCACCCTGACCCGCGCGCACACGGGCGAATACCGCGACCAGATCGCAAAGTTGTGCTTCGCCCACGCCTCGGGCAGCGGCGACGTCAGCCTGTGTTTGTACGACGTGACCACCTTGTACTTCGAGGCGGACAAGGAGGACGACCTGCGTAGGGTCGGGTACTCCAAGGAACGGCGGGTGGACCCGCAGATCGTCGTCGGGCTGCTCGTCGACCGGTACGGGTTCCCGTTGGAGATCGGCTGCTTCGAAGGCAACAAGGCCGAGACGTTGACGTTGCTGCCCATCATTCGCCAGTTCCAGGATCGCCACCAGATCGAGGGCATGGTCATCGTCGCCGACGCCGGCATGCTCTCGGCGACCAACCTGCGCGAGCTCGACGACGCCGGCCTCGGCTTCATCGTCGGTTCACGCACCACCAAGGCGCCGATCGACCTGGAGTCCCACTACCGCTGGCACGGGACCTACTTCACCGACGGGCAGCTCATCGACACGATCACCCCCCGCACCGGCGCCAACCGCGACAACGACCCCGCCCTCAAGGCCGAACCGGTGTGGAACCCGCGAACGCACCCGTCCTCATGGCGAGCGGTGTGGGCATACTCGGCCACCCGCGCCGCCCGGGACAACAAAACCCTCAACGCCCAAGAGGCCAAAGCGCGGGCCGTCGTCGCCGGGGAGAAGACACCCCGGACCCCGAGGTTCGTCACCGTCAAAGGCGACGCCCGCACCCTCGACGAAGCGTCGCTGGCCAGAGCACGCAAGCTCGTCGGGCTCAAAGGCTACGTCACCAACATCGGCCACCAGGTGATGAACCCGAGCGAGGTGACCTCCAACTACCACGACCTGTGGCACGTCGAGCAGTCCTTCCGCATGTCCAAGACCGACCTCGCCGCCCGACCCATGTTCCACCACACCAAGGACGCCATCGAGGCGCACCTGACCATCGTCTTCACCGCCCTGGCCGTCACCCGCGAAGTCCAAACCCGCACCGGACTCGCGATCCGCAACGTCCTGCGTCAACTACGACCGCTGCGATCCGCGACCCTCGCGATCAACAACGCCACCCACACCTTCCCACCCCAGATCAACCCCGACCGGCAGACCAACATCGACGCCCTCACCACCAGCGCACCTCAGGCACTAACCGAATGACCGAACTCAGGAGTCGTCCTGGGGGTCAAGGGGTCGTCGGTTCGAATCCGGCCGTCCCGACAGCGAGAGGGTTTCCGCAGGTCAGAGACTTGCGGGAGCCCTCTTTTCATCGCTTCGCATGAATGCCCGGTCTAGCACGCCGCTGTTGGACTCCTTGACTCGGCAGGTTGCCATGCCGCTACTGGTCGGAGATCTGCAGTTCCTTTCGCCACCACGGCGATCGGTTTCTCCCCGGTACGCGCCAGCGAGACGGCCCGCTGCCGAAACTCTGCAGGGTGTGTGCAGGCATGGACGACATCCTTCCCGGAAGCCGCCGGCCACCTCACCCCAGATGTCCGGGAACGGGGGAAGCTCAGTCCGCCACGACGCGTCCGATGGTGCTCTCCCGTACGACGAGCCGGTGTGGGGCGCGTAGTTCCAGGCCGGGCGGCGGCGTCCGGCTGGCGATGCGCAGTAGTACGCGTTCGACGGCCGTCTTCGCGATCATCTCCTTGTCGGGAGAGATCGTGCTCACCGGTGGGTTCGAGTACGCGCCGTCCTCAATGTCGTCGTAGCCGATCACCGCGATGTCTTCGGGCACCCGGAGGCCGCGTGCGGCGAGGACGTGCATCGCGCCGAGCGCGACGAGGTCGCTGTAGCAGAACACGGCGTCGGGAGGCTCCGGCAGGTCAAGCAGGTGGTGCATCGCGCCGGCGCCGTCGGCGCGGTTGAACCGTGGGGTCGAGATGATCAGTTCCTCGTTCACGGCCACGCCACGCCCCTCGTGCGCCTCGCGGAAGCCGCGGGTGCGCAGCTGGGCGGCCTCACCGGTGGGGTACGGCTGGTCACCGATCGCGGCGATGCGCCGGCGACCGAGGTCGAGCAGGTGCTCGGTGGCCTGTCGGGACGCCGCGATGTCGTCGATGCCGACATGGTCGAACGTCTCCTGGCTGACCCGTTCACCCAGGATCACCAGCGGGAGATCGGGATGGTGATCGGTAAGGGCCCGCTGGTCGAGGCCGAGCGGGCTGAAGATGACGCCGTCGAAGAGCAGCCTGCTGCGGCCGTGGCTGATGAGCATCCGCTCGTGTTCGGGGTCGCCGTCGGTCTGGTCGATGAGCACGTTGTACCCCTCGGCGCGGGCGGCCCGGATGATGCCCTGCAGCAGCTCGGAGAAGTACGGCGTGTCGAGGTAGGGGGCGACGAAGGCGATCTGCCCGGAGCGGCCCTGGGCGAGGTTGCGGGCCAGGACATTTGGCCGATAGCCGAGCTGCTCGACGGCCTCGACGACCCGGGCGCGAGTGCGTTCGGTGACGTTCGCGTACCCGTTGACGACATTGGACACCGTCCGGCTGGAGACCCCGGCCAGTTCGGCAACCTCACGTAAGGTGACATCTCGTCGCATTTGTGGTCTCCCTTTCCCCGCCGGAGGCCCACCAAGTTTCCGGAAGGTTACCCCTTGCCGTCCATCGATGTCCCGGGCATGCTGTCTTTGCAGCGCTGCAAAGATAGTAGTAGATGCCAGGGGTAGGTGCGGCGCGGCCCGAGGCAACCGCTGCCCCGGCGGTCGATCGTTGTGCGTTCGCGCCTTGACCGGCCTACGTGACAGATACCTGCGGCTGCGGGCGCAGCCGATCCCCGATGGAGGAACCGAGTGAGCGCCAGAGTTTTCAGTTCAAGACGAAAGCCGCTGGCCGCGGCGGTGATGGCCGTCGCCGTCCTGCTGTTGGCGGCGTGCAGTTCCGACAGTGGTGGCAGGCAGGACGACGGTCCGGTGACGATCAAGGTGTGGGCGTGGTATCCGGCCTTCCAGGGCGTGGTCGACCTGTTCAACCGCACGCACACCGACATCAGGATCGAGTGGACCAACGCGGGTACCGGTCAGGACCAGTACACGAAGTTGCAGACGGCGCTCAAGGCGGGCAAGGGTGCGCCGGACGTGGTGATGCTCGAGTTCCAGGAACTGCCGACCTTCCAGCTCACCAGGCACCTCGTCGACATGGGCAAGTACGGTGCCAACGACATCAGGGGAGACTACGTCGACTGGGCGTGGAAGCAGGTCAGCAACGGCGACGCCGTCTACGCCATCCCGGTGGACGCCGGACCGATGGCAATGCTGTACCGGCAGGACATCTTCGACCAGCACGGGCTGAGCGTGCCGAAGACCTGGGCCGAGTTCCGGGAGCAGGCGCAGAAGTTGAAGGCCGCGGCGCCGGACAGCTTCATGACCGACTTCGGGGCGAACGACGGCGGCTTCATGACGGGGTTGATGTGGCAGGCCGGAGCCAGGCCGTTCAGCTACGACATCGCGGACCCCGAGAACATCGATGTGAACATCAACAGTGAGCCGGCCAAGAAGGTGATGGCCTACTGGGAGGAGATGGTCGACGCCGGTCTTGCCGACACCACCGCCTACGGGACGACGGACTTCTACAACGGGCTGGCCAGCGGGAAGTACGCGACCTACCTGGCTGCGGGGTGGGGACCCGGCTACCTGGCGAGCGTGGCGAAGACGACGGCCGGCAAGTGGCGCGCGGCACCCCTGCCCCAGTGGAACGCGGGGGAGAACGCGCAGGGTGACTGGGGTGGCTCCTCGTTCGCCGTGACCGATCAGACGAAGCACCCGGAGCAGGCCACCAGGGTGGCCATGGAGATCTTCGGAGCGAACAAGGACGCCTGGAAGATCGGCATCGACGAGGCGTTCCTCTTCCCCACCGCCGCGCCGATCCTGGACTGGGACTACTTCCGGACCAAGGAGTACGAGTTCTTTGGCGGGCAGAAGGTCAACGAGGTGTTCGTGCCGGCGTACAACGGCATCGAGGAGTTCGACTGGAGCCCCTTCAACAGCTTCAGCTTCAACGAGCTGACCACCGCGATGGGACAGGCGGTGGAGGGGAAGACGGCCTGGCCGGACGCACTCGACGTCGTCCAGCAGGGCGTCACGACGTACGCGTCGAAGCAGGGCTTCAAGGTCTCCCCATGACCCGGATCCGACAACTTCCCGCGGCTGCCAGGCCGGCAGCCGCGGGGCCCGTCGGCCCTTCGGGCAGCCGGCGGCCCGTCGTCAGGAGGCGCAGGCTCGACCGGCAGGCGGCTGTCGGATGGCTTTTCGTCGCCCCGTTCGTGGTGCTGCTGGTCGTGTTCCTGCTGCTGCCCATGGGGTACGCGGCGAAGCTCAGCCTGTACCGCTCCACTCTCCTGGAGGGGGAGGTGTTCGCGGCGGCCGACAACTACCGGCAGGCCCTCGGTGACCCCGAATTCCGCTCGGGCGTGCTGCGCGTGATCGTCTTCGGGCTCGTGCAGACACCGGTGATGATCGGCATCGCCCTCCTGCTCGCCCTGCTGGTGGACGGCGCCGGCTCGCGCCTGGCCCGGACCCTGCGACTGGCGGCATTCGTCCCGTACGCGGTACCGGTGGTCATCGGCACTCTGATGTGGGGTTTCCTCTACAGCCAGAACACCGGTCCGTTCCGGTTCACCGGATTGGACTTCGTGGCCGGCGACACCGTCCTGGCCTCGCTGGGCAACCTCGTCACCTGGCAGTGGGCCGGTTACAACATGATCGTGCTGTACGCCGCGCTCCAGGGCGTGCCGAGGGAGGTCTACGAGTCCGCCAGGATCGACGGCGCGGGGGCGGTGCAGATCGCGCTGCGGATCAAGACGCCGATGATCTCGGCCGCCCTGGTGCTCTGCACCGTCTTCACGATAGTCGGCACGCTCCAGTTCTTCACCGAACCGCTCGTCCTGCAGCCGCTCAATCCTGGCGCGATCACCACGAGCTACACGCCAAATGTCTACGCCTACAACCAGGCATTCTCCTACCAGCAGTACAACTACGCCGCCGCGATATCCTTTCTGCTCGGCGCAGTGGTCTTCGTCGGTTCGTACATCTTCCTGTTCGCCATGAGGAAGAGGAGTTCGCTGCGATGACCGCTCCGGCTACCCGGACCAATTCGGGGGCGTCCAGTGGCGGCGTCATTCTCGCGCGCGCGGTGATGGCGCTCTTCGTCGTCTACTTTCTGCTGCCGTTCTGGTGGTTGCTTGTCGCGGCAACCAAGGACAACGACGGATTGTTCGGCTCGGCTCCACTCTGGTTCAGCGACCTGCATCTCGTCGACAACCTCCGACTCCTGTTCACTCAGGACGACGGCCTCTACCTCAGGTGGCTCGGCAATTCGGCGCTGTACGCCGTCGTCAGCGGCGTCGGAGCCACCGCGATCGCCGCCCTGGCCGGTTATGCCTTCGCCAAGTTGCGCTTCCCCGGGCGCAACGCGCTGTTCGGATTGCTGCTCGGCCTCATCATGGTGCCGGCGACGGCTCTGGTCCTGCCGACGTACCTGCTGATGGCCGAGGCCGGGCTCATCGATTCGGTGTGGGCGGTGATCCTGCCGTCGTTGCTCAACCCGTTCGGGGTGTACCTGTTGCGGGTCTACGCCCACGACTCGGTGCCTGACGAGATGCTCGAGGCCGCCCGCGTAGACGGTGCGGGGGAGTTTCGGGTCTTCCGTAGCGTGGCGCTGCCCACCATGCGCCCGGCGCTTGTCACGGTCGGGCTCTTCTCCATGGTGGCGACCTGGAACAACTTCTTCCTGCCACTGGTGATGCTCAGCGACCAGAACCTCTACCCGCTCACCGTCGGTCTACGTTCGTGGTATCAGTCGGCCACTCTGGGCAACGGTGGTCCCGCCCTGTTCAACGTCGTCGTCATCGGCTCGCTGGTGGCGATCCTCCCCCTGATCGCGGCCTTCCTCCTGCTGCAGCGGCACTGGCGCGGCGGCCTGACCATCGGTGCCCTGAAATGACCGATCGGTCCGGGAGCACCGGCGGCCGACCACCTCGTCGTGAAGGACGGCAGATGCGCATCGCTCACGTCACGCTTGATCCCACCGCCGTCGTGGCCCCGGTGAGCCGCCGTACCTTCGGCACCTTCGTCGAGCACATGGGCCGCTGCGTCTACACCGGCCTGTACGAGCCAGGTCACCCGTCGGCCGACGAGGACGGGTTCCGCGCCGACGTCCTGGCGCTGACCCGTGAACTCGGGGTGACGACGGTCCGCTACCCGGGCGGCAACTTCGTCTCCGGGTACCGCTGGGAGGACGGGATCGGGCCCAGGGACCGCCGCCCCCACCGCCGTGACCTGGCCTGGCACAGCGTGGAGACCAACGAGGTCGGCATCGACGAGTTCGCCCGGTGGGCAGCCAAGGCCGACGTCGAGATCATGTACGCGGTGAACCTCGGCACCAGGGGCGTCCAGGAGGCACTCGACGTCCACGAGTACGTCAACCATCCCGCCGGCACGCACCTGGCCGAGCTGCGCCGGGCCAACGGCGCCGAGAAGCCCTACGGCATCCGGATGTGGTGCCTGGGCAACGAGCTCGACGGCCCGTGGCAACTCGGGCACAAGAACGCCGAGGCGTACGGGCAGCTCGCCGCCGCCACCGCCCGGGCGCTGCGCGCGGCCGAGCCGGGCCTGGAGCTGATCGCCTGCGGTAGTTCCGGATCCGCCATGCCGACCTTCGGCGCGTGGGAGGCCACCGTCCTGGAGCACACCTACGACCTGGTGGACTACCTCTCCTGCCACGCCTACTACGAGGAGTACGACGGCGACCTCGGCTCCTTCCTCGCCTGCGCCACCGACATGGATCATTTCGTGGACAGCATCGTGGCCACCGCCGACAGCATCGGTGCCCGGCTGCGCAGCAAGAAGAAGATCCAGCTCTCCTTCGACGAGTGGAACGTCTGGTATCTCTCCCGCTTCCAGAACCAGCCACCCGTGGACGAGTGGCAGGTCGGCCCACGGGTGATCGAGGACGAGTACAACGTCGCCGACGCGGTCGTCGTCGGCAACCTGCTCATCTCGCTGTTGCGTCACAGTGACCGGGTCACCGCCGCCTGCCAGGCTCAACTGGTCAACGTGATCGCTCCGATCCGCGCCGAACCGGGCGGACCGGCCTGGCGACAGAGCATCTTCCACCCGTTCGCCCGGACGGCGGCGCTGGCCCGCGGCGACGTGCTGCGTACGGTGGTCGATGCTCCGGGGTACCAGACCGATCGCTACGGCGAGGCGTCGGTCGTCGACGCGGTCGCCACCCATGATTCGGCATCGGGCGACGTGGCGGTCTTTGTGGTGAACCGTGACCTCGCCCAGCCGGTGGAGCTCACTGTCGATCTGGGCCGCTTCGGTCCGGTGGCCTGGCAGGGGGGCGCGTCGAGCCTGTACGACGATGACATCCGCCTGACCAACACCGTGGAACACCCGGATCGGGTGGTGTTGCGAGCCAACCGGCAGCTTTCGGTCCGGGACGGTAGCGCGCGGATCGTGCTGCCGCCCGTGTCATGGACGGCCCTGCGCCTGTCCGCGGGAACTACGGACTGAGTCGTCCCGACGATCGCTACCCTGCCGGCCCCGCCGGCTTGAGCGGAAATGACGCCCGGCGTTCGCCGTGGATACCGGGCGTCATTTCTGCTTGCGTATCCGGGGCTTCAGCCGCCCTCCCGTGAAACCCTTTCGGTGGTGGGCTGCATCCTTGTCAAGCGCAGGCAATTACCGGAAATATTTCGACAGTTTTCAATGCTCGAGATAGCTTGACGGACGCCGATGTTAGCGCAAACATTGACGTGTAACTCGGATGTAACGTCGCTGCCATGGTTGTACGGCTCGCGTTCGCCTCCGCCTATCAGGCATGCGCCGCAACCGTCCGAGCCGCGGGGGCAGGCAGACGTGCGTCCTTTAGGGAATGCGGATCGCCGGGCTAACGGCTCGTATGTCGCGAGTCGGATATGACCAATCGCAGGAGGTCTTTGATGACAGGGATGGATCAGGTGCCGCGGGTGAGGTCGCGGTGGCGGGGTTGGCGGGCGGGGGCGGCTGTGGGTGTGGCGGCGTTGTTGCTTGGTGCGGGGGTGGTGTCGGGGTTGCCGTCGGCGTCGGCGGCGACGGTGGATACCTCGGCGTCGTATGTGTTCGTGAACCGGCACAGTGGTAAGGCGATGGATCTGTTCGACTGGTCGACGGCGGAGAACGCGCCGGTGAATCAGTGGGCGCGTAACGATCTTGCGGTGCAGCAGTGGCAGTTTGTGGATGCCGGTGGTGGGTTCTACAAGGTGCGGTCGCGGCACAGTGGGAAGGTGCTGGAGTTGCCGAACGGCAGCGATGGTACCCAGTTGGTGCAGAGCAGTGATCGGTCGTCGGCGACGCAGCAGTTCCGGTTGCAGGATTCCGCGGGTGGGTTCGTGCGGTTCGTGAACCGGCAGTCGGGCAAGGTCATCGATGTGTGGGAGTGGTCGACGGCTGACGGGGGCCGGTTGGCTGGCTATTCCGACACCGACGGTGCCAATCAGCAGTGGCAGTTGGTCCGGCTGGGCGGCGGCACCCCGACCACCCCACCCGGCGGCAGTCGGACCTTCACCAACCCGATCAAGCGTAACGGCCCCGACCCCTGGCTCCAGGTGCACAACGGTGTCTACTACCTCGCCACGACGACGTGGAACTCGACGATCACCATGCGCCGCTCCACCACCCTCGCCGGGCTGGCCACCGCCCAGGATCAGGTGATCTTCAACCTGTCCGGGCGGCCCAACGGCTGCTGCAACATGTGGGCGCCGGAGTTCCACCTGATCAACGGTCCGAACGGGCCACGGTGGTACTTCTACTACACCGCCGGGCAGAACGTGAGCGACTTCAACCCGACCCAGCGGTTGCACGTGCTGGAGAGCGCCGGAACCGACCCGATGGGTCCGTACACGTTCCGAGCCGACCTCGGCAACGACTGGCAGCTCGACGCGAGCATCCTCACCGTCAACAACCGGCTCTACCTCATGGGGACGTACAACGCCGGTGGCAGCTACGGGCAGAGCCTGTTCATCACCCCGATGAGCAACCCCTGGACGCTGTCGGGCAACCGGGTCCGGCTGAGTACCCCGACCCTGTCCTGGGAGCGGCAGACCCACCCCGTCAACGAAGGCCCGGAGCCGCTCTACCGCAACGGACGCACGATGATCGTCTACTCGGCGAGCGCCTGTTGGGGGCCGGACTACAAGCTCGGCCTGCTCACCTTCACCGGTAGTGACCCGCTCAACCCGGCGCACTGGACCAAGGCGCCGAACCCGGTCTTCCAACGCAACGACGCCAACGGCGTCTACGCGCCGGGTCACAACGGGTTCTTCACCTCACCCGACGGCACCGAGAGCTGGATCGTCTACCACGCCAACGACTCGGCCGGCGGCGGCTGCGACATGAACCGTTCGACCCGGGCCCAGAAGTTCACCTGGAACGCGGACGGCACCCCGAACTTCGGCACACCCGTCCGGCTCGGGGTAGCCCTCACCGCTCCCGCCGGCGAATGAACCCGCGTCGCCGTTCCGCACGGCAGACACGTACCAGGCCCGCATCGTCGGGCCGGAAATGAGAACTCCGATGGTCTCCCGACGCACCCTACTGTCCGCCGGCGCGTCGGCGACGATGGCAGCCGGCACCGGCCTGCTGTTCCGCGCCGCGCCCGCCCTGGCAGCTCCCGCCTACGGCGGTTACGTCATGGGCTACTTCACCGAGTCACCGAACTCGGTGGCCAACAACTACGGTCTGCACCTGGCCATCAGCACCGACGGCCTCAACTGGACCCCGCTGAACCAGAACAACCCGGTCGTCACCCCCACCGCCGGCACCGGCGGTCTGCGTGATCCGTTCATCATGCGCAAGCAGGACAACACCTTCGTCGTGGTCGCCACCGACCTGCGGGGCACCGACTTCACCCAGCAGAACCAGTACATCCACATCTGGGACTCGCCGGATCTGCGCAGCTTCACCGGCTACCGCCGGGTGCGGATGCACACGATGCCGACCCACACCTGGGCGCCGGAGGCGTTCTGGGACGCCTCGCGGAGCCAGTACGGAATCCTGTACTCCGCGCGCAGCGGCAATCGGGATGCCTTCTACGTCAACTACACCACCGACTTCCGGACGGTCAGCGCCCATCAGCTCTACTTCGACCCGGGATTCGACGTGCTGGACGCCACCATGCACGTCGGCAGCGGGGCGAACTACCTGTACTACAAGAGCTTCGCCGACGGCCGGCTCTACGGCGCCCGGTCGAGCAGCCTCGCCCCCCGCAGCTTCGACCGGGGCACGTACACCAGCGGCGTGGTCAACGGTGGCATCGAGGCACCGATCGTGGTCAAGGCCAACGACCGGAACGAATGGTTCCTCTGGGGCGACTCGTTCTCCCCGAACAACGGTGAGCTGTACGTGTGGCGCAGCGGCGACATCAACAGCAACGGCTGGAGCCCGCTGGGTAAGGAGCGCTACACCCAGCCGCTCAACGCCAAGCATCCCACCATCGCACCGATCACCGCCGCCGAACACGCGGCGATGCTGTCCCGGTGGGGGGCGCCGTCCTGGAACCGGTTCAAGTCGTACAACTTCCCCGACCACCTGATCCGCCACGCCAGCAACGCCGCCCGGATCGACCCCTACCCGTTCGATCCCTACGCCGATGCCCAGTGGCGCCTGCGTCCGGGCCTGGCGAACTCGTCGGGTGTGTCGTTCGAGTCGGTCAACTACCCCGGCCAGTACCTGCGGCACAGCAACTACGTCCTCGTCCTGGCGGCCAACGACGGCTCCTCCGGATTCGCCGGCGACGCCACCTTCCATCGGACCGCCGGCCTCGCCGACGGCGGATGGGCCTCGTTCCGCTCACACAACTTCACCAGTTACTACATCCGACACGCGAACTACGTTCTGCGCATCGATCCGCTCGGCGCCTCCTCGAGCGCCGCTGACCGGGCGGATGCCACCTTCCAGGTCGGCTACTGAACCGTGCGCCATTTCACCACAAAGGAGATATCGATGATAGGGATGGATCGGGTGCCGCGGGTGGGGTCGCGGTGGCGGGGTTGGCGGGTGGGGGCGGCCGTGGGTGTGGCGGCGTTGTTGCTTGGTACGGGGGTGGTGTACGGGTTGCCGTCGGCTTCGGCGGCGACGGTGGACACCTCGGCGTCGTATGTGTTCGTGAACCGGCACAGTGGTAAGGCGATGGATCTGTTCGACTGGTCGACGGCGGAGAACGCGCCGGTGAACCAGTGGGCGCGTAACGATCTCGCGGTGCAGCAGTGGCAGTTTGTGGATGCCGGTGGTGGGTTCTACAAGGTGCGGTCGCGGCACAGTGGGAAGGTGCTGGAGTTGCCGAACGGCAGCGATGGTACCCAGTTGGTGCAGAGCAGTGATCGGTCGTCGGCGACGCAGCAGTTCCGGTTGCAGGATTCCGCGGGTGGGTTCGTGCGGTTCGTGAACCGGCAGTCGGGCAAGGTCATCGATGTGTGGGAGTGGTCGACGGTTGATGGGGGCCGGTTGGCTGGCTATTCCGACACCGACGGTGCCAACCAGCAGTGGCAGTTGGTCCGGCTGGGCGGCGGCACACCGACCACCCCACCCGGCTCCACCACCCCGCCCCCACCGACCGGCACGCCATCCCCACCGACGGGCACCCCGCCCCCGGCCTACCCGCAACCCGGCAGGGTCGCCGGGGACACCGGGGTTCACGACCCGACCGTGGTCAAACGACCCGACGGCACCTATCTCGTCGCGCACACCGGTGACAACGTCGCATTGAAGACCTCCACCGACCGGGTCACCTACCGCAACGCGGGCGCCGCCTTCCCCGGGGGCGCGCCGTGGACCACCACGTACACCGGGGGCGCGCGTAACCTCTGGGCGCCGGACCTGAGCTACCGCAACGGCCGTTACTACCTGTACTACTCGGCGTCGACCTTCGGCTCCAACCGCTCGGCGATCTTCCTGGCCACCAGCACCACCGGGACCTCCGGGAGCTGGACCAACGACGGGCTGGTCATCGAATCGCGGACCTCGGACAACTTCAACGCCATCGACCCGAATCTGACCGTTGACGACCAGGGCCGCTGGTGGTTGAGCTTCGGCTCGTTCTGGTCCGGCATCAAGATGATCCAGATCGACCCGGCCACCGGCCGCCGGCTCGGCACCACCATGCACAGCCTCGCCAACTACGGCCCCGGCATCGAAGCGCCGATCCTGGTCAAGCGGGGCTCGTGGTACTACCTGTACGTCTCGTTCGATCGCTGCTGCCAGGGCGCCAGTAGCACGTACCGGATCATGGTCGGCCGGTCGGCGAGCCCGACCGGGCCGTTCATCGACCGCGCCGGCCGGGACATGCTCTCCGGGGGCGGCACCCAGGTCCTGGCCTCGCACGGCAGCATCCACGGTCCGGGGCACCAGGCGTTCCTCGCCGACACCGACGGCGACTACCTGTTCTACCACTACTACGCCGACAACGGTCGGTCGCTGCTCGGCATCAACCGCATCGGCTACGACGCCGCCGCCTGGCCCTACGTGTACTGATTCGACCGCCCCGGTGGGCGGGCACAGCCTGCCCACCGGGATGTCCACACCCCTCCCACCACCTTTCGTCACCATTCCGGAGGTCCAACGATGTTCAACCCCGCAGTGACATCACCACCAGGCCGGCCAGGTCGCCGGGTCCGACGAGCAGGTCTGGTGCTGACCCTGGTGGCAGCGCTCGCCGGCGCGGTCGGGGTGGCTGTGGTGGTCGCGCCGTCGGCGCAGGCGGCCACCATCGACACCAGTGCCTACTACGTGCTGATCAACCGCAACAGCGGCAAGGCCCTCGACGTCCGGGACACCGCGGTCGACGACGGCGCGGCGATCCAACAGTGGACACGCAACGACGGTGAGTGGCAACAGTTCCAGTTCGTCTCCTCCGGCAGCGGTTACTACCGCCTGAAGGCTCGCCACAGCGGCAAGGTCGTCGACCTCTGGGAGTGGAACGTCGCGGACGGTGCGGAGTACCGGCAGTGGCCCGACCTCGACGCCACCAACCAGCAGTTCCAGGTCCTCGACTCCGACGGGGGCTACATCCGGCTGATCAACCGGCACTCCGCCAAGGCCCTGGAGGTCTGGGAGTGGTCGACCGCCGACGGCGCCCGAATCAGCCAGTACGCCGACCTCAATGGCGCCAACCAGCAGTGGCAGATGGTCCGGGTGGGCGCCGGTGGCCCGCCGACCACCCCGCCCCCGGGCACCGGTTGCGGCAGCGGCTCGTTCCAGGCCGAGGCCGTGCTGAACGGAAGCACCTGGACGTCCCGCAACGGATCGTCGACCGTGTACTCCGGTTCGAACATGCTGTCCGCGATGCAGGCCGCGGTGAACTCGCTGTCAGCTGGACGAACCGCCAAGCAGCGGGTGGTGGTGCGGGGCTCCGGTTCGATGAGCGCGGGATCGCGGCTGTCGCTGCCGTCGTACACCACGCTGGCGGTGTGCGGCACGATCAACGTGACCGGTTCAGGATCGGGTGACTACGCACCGGTCTACTCCCGCGGAACCACCGACGTCGAGGTGCAGAACCTGACCCTCACCGGATCGCCGCTGTACGGGATCTTCATGCGCAACGTGAACAACCTGACCCTCGGGCAGATCGACATGCGGCTCTCGGGCGGCCTGGGAGTCCGGGTCGACAACCACGGCGGCGACCGGGCGGTCAAGGTGCGCAACGTGCGAATCGACACCGTCTACGTCTCCGGGACCGGCGCCCACGGGGTGGAGACGTACGGCGTGGACGGTCTGACCGTCGGCACGGTCACCGCGCGCAACACCGGCTATTCGGGTCTGCTGCTCAACGACACCATCAACGCCACCGTGGGGACGGTCGACGCGCAGGGTGCCGGGACCGGGACCGGGTACGCGGCGTTCCGGATGGCCAACCGTAACGGTCGGGTGGGTAGCTCGTACCCGACCAACATCCGGGTGGGGAACGTGATCGCGTCCGGCGGCGGGCGGGGAATCTTCTGTGTCTCGGAGTCCGGTGGCGCGGTCATCGACCGGGTGACGATCTCGAACACCGGGAACAACGCGATCCTCGTGGAGAACTGCTACAACGTCACCATCGCCGGAGTCTCCGGCACGGTGACGGGCGGCGGCGAGGTGCGGATCTCGTCGCGGACGGAGTTTCCGATCTCCTCGGGCATCCGGTTCCAGAACCTGACCGTCACCAATACCAACATCACCCAGAACCCCTGCGGCGGGGCGAACAACACGATCAGCAACGTCACCCGGGTCAACTCGGCACTGACCTGGTGTTGACCGGCTCCGCGTCGGGCCGCGGCCGCGCGGCCCGACGCGGGGACCGGTGCCCTGCCGAGGGCACAGCCGTCCATTACCTCGACCGATAGGCAGGCTCTTGTGACAAGCGCTCTTACCAGTCCTCCTCAAGAACGACCGCGGCGCCGCTGGCGGGTCGCGATCGCCACCGTCGGCGCACTGGTCGTCGGCACGGTCGGCGCGGTAGTCGCACTGACCCCGGCGCAGGCTGCGGTCATCGACACCAATGCCTACTACGTACTGGTCAATCGACACAGCGGCAAGGTTCTCGATGTCACCGACACCTCGACTGCCGACGGTGCACCCATCCAGCAGTGGAGCCGCAACGACGGCGCCTGGCAGCAGTTCCGCTTCGTCTCCTCCGGCAGCGGCTACTACCGGCTGCAGAACCGGAACAGCGGCAAGGTGGTCGACCTGTGGGAATGGAACACCGCTGACGGCGCCGAGTACCGGCAGTGGCCCGACCTCAACGCCACCAACCAGCAGTTCCAGGTCCTCGACTCCGACGGCGGTTACGTCCGTCTGGTGAACCGGCACTCCGCCAAGGCCCTGGAGGTCTGGGAGTGGTCGACCGCCGACGGCGGACGAATCTCCCAGTACGCCGACCTCGACGGCGCCAACCAGCAGTGGCAACTGGTCCCCATCGGCGGTGGAGATCCTGGACCACCCCAGACGGGCCTGGTCGGCTGGGCCACCCAGAACGGTGGGACCAGCGGCGGCGGTAACGCCGCGACCACCACTGTGAGCAGCGCGTCCGCTCTCTCCAGCGCGCTCGGCTCGGCCAATGCCGCGGTCATCCGGGTGTCCGGCACGATCTCCTGCTCCGGCATGCTGCGGGTCCGCTCCAACAAGACGATCCTCGGCAATGCCGGCGCGACGATCTCCGGCTGCGGGTTCACCATCAACGGGGATCGCAACGTCATCATCCGCAACCTGAACTTCCGAAACTGGGACGACGACGCGATTAACGTCGAACAGTCGGCGACCAACATCTGGGTCGACCACAACAGCTTCACCAACGGGTACGACGGCGCCGTCGACGTCAAGCGCGGCTCCGACTTCGTCACCATCTCCTGGAACCGGGTCTACGGCCACGACAAGTCGATGCTGCTCGGCCACAGCGACAGCAACGCCAGCCAGGACACCGGGCACCTGCGGGTCACCTACCACCACAACTGGTTCGACGGCTCCAACCAGCGCCACCCGCGGGTCCGCTTCGGCAATCCGGTGCACGTCTACAACAACCTGTACAGCAACGTCGGTGGCTACGGCGTCGCGTCGACGATGAACGCCGGAGTGCTCGTCGAGGGCAACTACTTCGAGAACACGGCCGACCCGTACCACCGGGGCGAGGGCTCGTCCGGCCCCGGCGCCCTGGTCGCCCGCAACAACTGCTTCGTCAACTCGGGTGGCGGGCAGGCCGGCGGCAGCGTCGCCAACATCCCGTACTCGTACCAGATGGACGCCGCCTGCAATGTGAAGGCCGTCGTAACGGCGGGCGCCGGGGCCGGCCGGATCAGCGTCTGATCAGTCCCCGCATCGCAGCACCACGGCATCAACTGGGCCGTCCCGAGATCGAGTTCGGGACGGCCCGGGACTGTAAGACGAAGGTGTAACACCTGATGACGAAGGTCGTGATCACTGAGGTCGATACTGGCCAGGCGGCGAAGCGTGGACCGGCGCGGCCGGTGGCAGACGGGGCCGACGATCAGCTCGTCGCCCCGAGTGGTGGAACAGGCCCGTGCGGCGGGTCTGCAGCTCACTGGCGAGGGCGGGCTGCTGCAGCAGCTGACAGAACCGGCCCCTCGATCCGGGGCGGTTCCTATCGGTCGTTGCGAATCTTGCCCGAGAGGATTACGCATGCCCCGGTACGCGCCGAACAAGATGCCCGCGGACGTCAAACCCCTCGCGCCGGAGCTGTTGTCGCGAGAAGCTCGCCGGGTCGGTGTCAGCGCGACTCGCGGCTGCGTTCGATGTGCTGGAGCATCACGTCGTGGTGGTGGCGGATCGCCCGGCGTACGGCGGCGTCGTCACGGTCCGCCATCGCGTCGAGGATTGGCTTGTGGATCGCCATCTGGGCGTCGGCGTTGCTGGGAAGCAGCCATTCGGGGACCCGGTCCCGGCTCACCCAGTCCTCGTACTCGTAGGAGATGACGGCGGTGTGGATCGCCTCGTAGATCGAGGTGAGGAACGGGTTTCCGGAGGTCCGTACGACCGCCGCGTGGAAGACGGTGTCGGCCGCGATCCAGGCGGAGGTGCCACCGGCCATGCTGTCGTTGAGCCGGTGCAGCGCGGTGCGGACGTGGTCGAGGTCGGCGCCGGATTGCCGGATCCCCTCGGTGGCGCCAAGCGTCTCCAGCCAGAGCCGCAGGTCGACCAGGTGGGACAGGGACTGTCGGTCGAGGTCGAGCATCAGGTTCACCGATGCGGCGATCGCCGACTCGGGTCGGCGCATGATGTACGCACCAGAACCCTGTTTGATCTCGACCAGCCCCATCAGCGACAGCGAGCGCAGAGCCTGGCTGACGATGGGTCGGCTGGCGCCGAACATCGATGCGAGGTGCCGCTCGGACGGGAGTCGGGAGCCCTCGGCGAGATCCTTGCTGATGATCAGTTGCCGGATCTGTTCGGCCACGTCATCGGCGAGCCGGTTGCTGGTCACCTGCCGGACGGCGCCGAGCGCAACCACGTTGCGTGGTCGGGTCCCGCGGCCCGCTGACGCGGCGTCCGTCGATGTCATCTCGGTCCTTCCTGGCGCTGCGCCGCGCTCACCCGGTGCCTCGCGCGGCCTGACATGTCGCTGGTCTCGGTGCCGGCCGCCACCGGCGGAGCCAGCCTACGCATGCCGGCCGAGTCGCGCGAGCACCCCCGGCAGTCTTCCGGAACGTCGATCCGACTGCGGGTTGACGTGACTTGTGACCTGTGTATTTACTAAAGCGGCTTAGCCACTTTACCAGTAGAGGTTAGCATGAATCTCTCATCCGAGTCACCACCGTCCCGCCCTGAAATGTCCTGGCCGCTGGCCGCCGAGGAGCTACCCCGGCTGGCCGCCCGGATCCGGCTGCACGCCGTACGTATGGTTGCCATGCACGGGCTGGGCTATCTCGGCCAGGCACTCTCCGCCGCCGAAGTCTTCGCCGTGCTCTACGGCCGCGTCTACCGTCCCGACACAGACCGGATCGTGATCTCGCCTGGACACTACGTGATCGCGGCCTTCGCCGCGGCTGTGGAACGCGGCCTGCTCGACGAGGCCGACCTGCGCACGTACGGCCACGACGGGTCCCGGCTGGAGGCGATCGGCACCGAACGCTCCCCGGCCGTCGACCTCACCTGCGGTTCGCTCGGGCAGGGCCTCTCAGCCGCGGTCGGCTTCGCGCTCGCCGACCAGATCCGGACCCGAACTGGTGCCCGCACGTTCGCGCTGCTTAGCGATGGCGAGCTGGAGGAGGGGCAGGTCTGGGAGGCGGCGATGTTCGCCGGCCACCACCGGCTGCGCGACGTCGTCGTCCTGCTGGACGCAAACAACTCGCAGGTCGATGGGGCCGTAGACGGGATCACCACGATCGACCCGATCGCCGACAAGTGGCGCTCGTTCGGCTGGGACGCACAGGACGTCGACGGACACGACCCCGTGGCGCTCGACCGCGCGCTCGCCAGCGCGGTCGCCGTCGACCGACCCGCGGTGGTGGTCGCCCGTACCTCCACCCGGCACGGCCTCAACTGCCTGCCGGCGGGAACCGACGGGCACTTCATCAAGCTGCCGCCGGAACTCGTTACGCGGGCGACCACCGAACTGGAGGCCAGTTATGCGTAGGCCGCCGTACCCCACCGTGCTCAAGCCGTACGGCTCGACCCTGCTCGAACTGGCCAGGTCCGACGAGCGGATCGTCTGCCTCTCCGGCGACCTCACCCGCCAGTGTGAGGTCGACCTCTTCCGCGACGAACTGCCCGAGCGGTTCGTCAACGTCGGCATGGCCGAGGCGAACATGATGGGGATCGCCGGCGCCCTCGCCCGCGAGGGACTCGTCCCCTTCGCGCACACCTTCGGCGTCTTCGCTACCCGGCGCCCCTTTGACCAGATCGTCAACGCGATCGCCTACCCGAACCTGCCGGTACGCATCGTCGGCTTCATGCCCGGGGTCTCCAGCCCCGGCGGCCCCAGCCACCAGGCGATCGAGGACGTGGCGCTGATGCGGGCGCTGCCGAACCTGACCGTGATCGACGCCGCCGACGCCACCGAGATCCGGCAGGTGGTGCCCGCGATCGTGGACCACCCCGGTCCCGTCTACCTGCGACTCAAGCGGGGCGAGATCCCGGTCATCTTCGACTCGGAGTACGAGTTCCGGCTGGACCGGGCGACCCGGTTGCGCGAGGGCGCCGAGGCCGTCGTCATCGCCAACGGCATGATGCTCCCCGCCGCCATCGCCGCCACCGACCTGCTCGTCGCGGCCGGAGTCGACTGCGCCCTGGTGCACGTGCCGGTCGTCAAACCACTGGACACCGCGACCGTCGTCGCCGCCGTCGTCGGCACCCGGGCGGTCGTCACCGCCGAGAACCACACCATCATCGGCGGTCTCGGCTCGGCCGTGGCCGAGGCCATGGCCGAGGCCGGACTCGGCTCCCGGCTGCGCCGCGTCGGGTTACGCGACACCTTCGCCGAGGGCGCGCTCACCGCCCACCACCTCTTCGAGGCATACCACCTGCGTACCCAGTCCATCGTCGACGCCGCCTGGTCGGCCCTGGACCGAACCGGACCCGCCCCCGAGGCGCCGTCCGGGCGACCCGTCGCCGGCGAGTACTCGCCCGTCTGATCCGGAGAGAATCATGACCAGCTTCTACGCACCGTCCGCCGAGACCAGCCCGATCGCCTCACTCGGCGCCACCATGGGGGTCGACTGGGAGAACCGGGTCGACTTCGCCCGGCTCCGGGATGAGCGGTTCGCGAAGGTCCAGGCCGCCTTCGAACGCTCCGACCTCGGCGCGCTGATCCTCTTCGACATGAACAACATCCGTTACACCACCGGGACCCACATCGGGAACTGGGCCCGGGACAAGCTCTTCCGGTGCGCGCTGGTGATGCGTGGGCAGGAGCCGATCCTCTGGGACATCGGCTCGGCCGCCCGGACCCACCAGCAGTTCGCGCCCTGGTTCGGCAAGGAGAGCTGGCGGGCCGGGATCTCGAGCTGGCGGGGGTCGATCCCGGAAGAGGTCGGTATCGAGCGCGGCAACGCCGCCCGGGCGGCCCAGATCCTCCGCGAGCACGGCCTCGCCGACGAGCCGATCGGCGTCGATGTCGTGGAACTACCGGTACTGCGGGCGCTGGAGCGCGAAGGGCTCTCGATCGTCGATGGGCACAGCTTCATGCAGGACGTGCGGGCGGTGAAGACCGCCGACGAGATCGCCCTGCTCGACCACTCCGCCGGCCTGGTCGACGGGGCGTACGAGGAACTGTTCCGCGCACTGCGGCCCGGCGTACGGGAGAACGACTGCGTGGCCCTGGTCAACCGCTACCTCTACGAACGGGGCTCGGAGGAGGTCGAGGCGGTCAACTCGATCTCCGGTGGGCGGTGCAGCCCGCACCCGCACGTCTTCTCGGACCGGCTGATCCGGCCCGGTGACACCGCCTACTTCGACATCATCCACTCCTTCAACGGTTACCGGACCTGCTACTACCGGACCTTCAACGTCGGTGGTGCCAACCGGGCGCAGGTCGAGGCGTACAAGCGGGCCCGGGAGTTCATGGACAACGCCATCGCGGAGATCCGGCCCGGCGCGACCTCGGCGGACGTGGTGCGGCACTTCCCCGCCGCCGAGGAGTTCGGCTACGCCTCCGAGGAGGAGGCGTTCGGGCTGCAGTACTGCCACGGGCTCGGGTTGTCGAACTGGGAGCGGCCGTTGATGAGCCGTTACCACTCGTTCGAGCACCCGGTGACCCTGGAGCAGGGGATGGTCTTCGCGATCGAGACGTACTGGCCCACGCCGGACGGCAGCGCCGCCGCCCGGATCGAGGAGGAGGTCGTGGTCACCGCCGACGGCTGCCAGTTGTTGACCCGGTTCCCCGCCGACCAGTTGTACGTGACGGGGATCCGGTACACCGCCGGCGTGGACCTGCTGCGGTGACACCGATCAGCCTTTCGCCGGATCGGGCCGGCATCGGAATCGTTCGACGAGGAGAGATGTGATGACCAGCAGCACACCGACCCTGGGCTGGCTCGGGACCGGCCGGATGGGCGCCGCGATGGCCGGCCGGCTGTTGGACGCCGGCCACCCGGTGGCGGTCTGGAACCGGACCCGGGCCAAGGCCGAACCGCTCGCCGGGCGGGGCGCCACGGTCGTCGACCAGATCACCGATTTGGTCGACCGGGACATTGTCTTCGTCATGGTCTCCACCCCTGACGACCTGCGGGAGGTGCTGCTCGGCGGGTCCGGTCTGCTCTCCCGGGACAGCGGCCGACCCGGCACCGTCGTGGACTGCTCGACGGTCTCGGCGGAGGTGTCGGCGGAGGTCCGCGCCGCGGCGGCCGAACTCGGCGTCGAGTTCCTCGCCGCCCCGGTGAGTGGGAACCCGCACGTCGTCGCGGAGGGTGGTGCCAGCCTGGTCGCCTCCGGTGGGCGGGCGACCTTCGACCGGGCCGAGCCGTTTCTGGCGGCGATCGGCCGAACCGTCGTGTACGCCGGTCCCGACGAGCAGAGCCGACTGGTGAAGCTCTGCCACAACCTCTATCTCGGCATGGTGGTCGAGTCGCTGGTCGAGGTGGTCACGCTGGCCGAGAAGGGGGGTGTGGACCGGGCCGCCTTCCTGGAGTTCCTCAACGGCACCGTGCTCGCCTCCGACTGGGTCCGCAAGCGCACCCCGGACCTGATCTCCCGGGACTGGAATCCGACCTTCACCACGGCCCTGCTGCGTAAGGACTTCGATCTCGGCCTGGGCGCGGCCCGCGCCAACGAGGTGCCGATGCCGGTGGGAAGCCTGGTGCACCAGCTCATCCAGGTCGCGATCGGGCGCGGTTTCCGGGACCGGGACTTCCTGGCGATGTACGACGTGCAGGCTGCCGCTGCCGGCCTCGACCCGGATGGTTCGGGTGCCGCCGGCCCGGCCGGATCCGCCCGTACCGGATCGGGTACGGGCGGATCCGGTGCGGGCGGAGGTGGTGTCGAGTGAGCGGGCCGGAGCTGCCCCGGGTCGGTGGCCGGCCGATCCCCACCGAACTGCTGATCGGTGGCGACCGGGTCGCCGCGGCCGACAGGTTCCCGGTGATCGATCCGGCGACCGGCGCGGTGCTCGCCGAGGTCGCGAGCGGCTCCCCGGCCGACATGATCATGGCGGTCGACGCGGCGGCGGCCAGCGGGCCGGACTGGGCGGCCACCACCCCGCGGCACCGCTCGGAGGCGCTGCGCCGGGCGTACGAGTTGATGGTCGAGGCCGCCGACGACGTGGCCCGGTTGATCGTGCTGGAGAACGGCAAGACCATCGCCGACGCCCGTGCCGAGGTCGCCTACGCCGCCGAGTTCTTCCGCTGGTATGCCGAAGAGGCCGTCCGGCTCGACGGCAGCCTGGGGCGGGCGCCGTCGAGCGGCAACCGGATTCTGGTCACGCACCAGCCGATCGGGGTGTCGTTGCTCGTCACACCCTGGAACTTCCCGGCCGCGATGGCCACCCGCAAGATCGGTCCGGCGCTCGCGGCGGGCTGCTCGGTGGTGCTCAAGCCGGCCAGTGACACGCCGCTGACGGCGCTGGCCATCGGTGAGCTGCTCCGGGCGGCCGGCGTCCCGGACGGGGTGGTCAACGTCGTGCCCAGCCGGCGGGCCGGCGCGGTGTCGTCGGCGGCGTTGCGCGACCCACGGGTGCGCAAGCTCTCCTTCACCGGCTCGACCGAGGTGGGAAGGTTGCTGCTGCGGGAGGCGGCCGAGCAGATCGTGAGCTGCTCGATGGAGCTGGGCGGGAACGCCCCGTTCCTGGTCTTCGACGATGCCGACCTGGACGCGGCGGTCGATGGCGCCATGCTGGCGAAGATGCGCAACGGTGGGCAGGCATGTACGGCCGCGAACCGGTTCTACGTGCAGCGGGCGGTGGCGGACGAGTTCGTGTCCCGGTTGAGCACCGCGATGGGTCGGCTACGGATGGGCTCGGGGCTCGATCCCGAGGTCGCCCTCGGCCCGTTGATCAACTCGTCGGCCAGGGAGAAGGTCGGCGAGCTGGTCGAGGCGACGGTCGACGCGGGGGCCCGGCTGCGGGCCGGCGGACGGGCACCGGGCGGCGACGGTTTCTTCTATCCGGCGACTGTCCTGGCCGACGTGCCGGGTGGCGCGCCGGTGCTGGCCGAGGAGATATTCGGCCCGGTGGCGCCGGTGGTGGCGGTCGAGACGGAGGAGGAGGCGATCGCGCTCGCCAACGCCACCGAGTACGGCCTGGTGGCCTACCTCTACACGGGGAACCTGTCGCGCGGGCTGCGGCTGGCGGAGGCGCTGGAGACCGGGATGGTCGGCCTCAACCAGGGGCTGGTCTCCGAGCCGGCGGCGCCCTTCGGCGGGGTGAAGCAGAGCGGGCTCGGGCGCGAGGGCGGCCATGCCGGCATCGAGGAGTTCATGGAGCCGAAGTACGTGGCGGTTGCCTGGTAGGGGTGCCTGGACCGGGACCCGGCCACGGCTTGATCACGGCACCCGACGGACCTTGACAGGTGATCCATCACATGATTCTCTTGAAATTGGCTAAGCCAGATAGCCACTAGGGCAGTTAAACGTCAACGGAACGATCGAGCCCGATCCCAGAAGCCGCGGAGCGGATGCCGGACAAGGGCACCACGACAGGTTCCGGCCCCGACATCTCGTCGCCGGAGCGCCATCAGGCATAAGAAGTATTTCTGACAAGTCTGACATTCTAATCGACGGCTGTCCGTAGTTGCGGCACCGGCGATGCCCCCGATGACGAGGAGTGCGGTATGGGATACAGAAGATCGGTGATCGCGGTGGCGGGTGCGCTCACCATCGCCCTGGCGGGCTGCGGCGGCAGCGCGGTCACCGGGAACGACAACTCCGACACGGGCGCCGACGGTGGCCCCGTGAAGATCGGCTTCCTGGTGCCGAAGTCCGGCGTGTACGCCTCCATCGGGACCGATCTTGAGCGGGCCATGCAGGTCTACCTGGAGGAGCACGAGAACCAGCTCGGTGGCCGCGAGGTCGAGATGGTCGTCATCGACGAGGGCAGCACACCGCAGACCGGCACCGCCGCCGCCCGCCGCCTCGTCCAGCAGGAGCAGGTGGCGGCCGTCACCGGCATCGTCAACAGCGCCACCGCGGTCGGCGTCGCCACCGTCTTCTCCGACGCCAAGGTCCCGGTCATCTCCACCGCCCAGGTCACCGAGAACCCGTACTGGTGGCGGGTCGGCTGGACCAACCCGATGATGAACACCTCGATCGTCGACTACCTGGTCCGTGAGGAGAAGGACAAGAGCGTCTACCTGATCGGGGCCGACTACAAGCAGGGCCACGACATCATCGAGGCGGTCAAGGGCGGGCTCGAAGCCGGCGGGGTCGAGATCGCCGGCGAGGCGTTCACCCCCTTCGGCACGACCCAGGACTTCCAGCCGTACCTCTCCGAGATCCGCAACTCCGGCGCGGACTCGGTCTACGCCTTCTACGCCGGCGCCGAGGCCGCCTCGTTCGTCACCCAGTACTCGCAGTTCGGACTCAGCGGAGAGGCCACGCTCTACGGCAACCAGGCACTGACCGAGGGGACGCTCTCCGCCCAGGGCACGGCAGCTAGTGGAGTACTGACCAACTCGATCTACACCCCGCAGATCGACTCGCCGGTCAACAAGGCGTTCGTGGACGCCTACGTCGCCAAGTTCGACGCCCAACCGTCGGTCTACTCCGAGGCCCAGTACGCCTCTGCGGCGGTGCTCGACAAGGCAATCGCCGCGATCGGCGACGGCGCCGTCACCGGTGAGGCGATCAACGGCGCCCTGCCCGACATCGGCGACATCGAGACGCCGCGTGGCACCTGGCGCTTCGATGCCGCTCAGGCGCCAACCCAGACCATCTACCTGCGCCGGGCCACCGAGACCGGTGGGGTGATGACCAACGAGGTGATCGCCGAACTCGGCGTCTACACAAGCGAGGGACAGTCCTCCTGACCTCGACCGCGGGGCGGTGTTCGCCCCGGGACAACGCCCCGCGGCCGGCCAACGGTTCCACGACCGAGGAAGGAGGTACCCGCAGTGACGCACTGGTTCGACGCCAACCTCATTACCATGATCAATGGGCTGGCCTACGGGCTGCTGCTCTACACCCTCGCCGTCGGCCTTTCGCTCGTCTTCGGCATGCTCAACCTGCTGAACCTGGCACACGGCACGCTCTTCCTCGGCGGGGCGTACGTGGCGGCGGCGATGGTGGCACCCGACGGCGCCTGGCTGTCCTGGCTGCTGGCCCTGACCATCGCCCTGGTCGTCGGCGCCGTCGCCGGACTCGGCCTCGGGATGATCACCAGGCCGCTGGCCAAGCGTGGCCACATGGCCGAGGCGTTGCTGACGCTCGGCGTCTCACTGGCCGGCGGCAGTCTCCTGCTCTGGGTCTTCGGTGCGGACGTCCGTTCGGTGCCCGCCCCCGCCGGACTGCAGGGCAGCATCGAGATCTTCGGCAACCCCTACCCCAGCTACCGTCTCGTCCTCATCGGCTTCGGCCTCCTGGTCGCGATCCTCGCCGAGGTCATCCTCGAACGAACGATGATGGGAGCCACCGTGCGAGCCATCGTCGCGGACGCCGACATGGTCCGCGCCCTGGGCGTTGACACCCGACGGATCGTCTACGGGGTGCTCGCCGCCGGGTCGGCCCTGGCGGTCGTCGCCGGCGTGATCGGCGGACCGGTGCTCGGCGCCGGACCCGGGCTGGACGGACACGTGTTGCTCATCGCCCTGGTCGTGGTCGTGGTCGGCGGCCTCGGCTCGGCCCGCGGCGCGCTCATCGGCGGCCTGCTGATCGGACAGGTACAGACCCTCGGCACCGCGCTCGCCCCGGCCATCGCGCCCTTCCTCATCTTCGGCGCGATGGCGCTGATTCTCGTGGTCCGGCCGCACGGGCTGCTCGGCCGGGCGGGGGCGACGACGTGACCGGCAACGCCACCCGGGCCGGCTCGTCGGTGACCGGAAGCACTCCGTGGGCAGGCTCCCCGCTGCGACTGCTCGCCCCACCGCTGCTCGTCGTGGCCGCCGTCGCACCGCCCTTCCTGACCGGGCCGTACGCCATCTCGACCCTGACCCAGGTTCTGGCCTTCTCGCTGATGGTCATGAGCATGGTGCTGCTGATGGGGGTGGCCGGCATGCCGACCATCGGACAGGCCGGCTTCTTCGGGGTCGGCGGCTACGCCACCGGCCTGCTTGCCAGCCGACTCACCACCAACTCGCCGCTACTGCTGCTGATCTCGGCCGTGGCCGGGATGGCCGTCGCCGCGCTCACCGGTTGGCTCCTGGTCCGGGTCCGGGGCACCTACCTGCTGATGCTGACCCTCGCCATCGGTGAACTGCTGGCTCTGGCGGCGATCGCCCGGGTCACGCTCACCGGCGGCTCGGACGGCCTGGCCAACATCCCCACCCTGACCCTCGTACCCGGGGTGGAGCTGCGCCACGTAGCCGTCGTCTACTGGTACATCGTCGGCGCGGTGCTGATCCTGGCCGCGCTGATCGCCCTGCTGATCAGGTCGCCGTTCGGCGCCGCCCTGCGGGGCATCCGGGACAACGAGCCCCGGATGCGCGCGCTCGGCTACAGCACCGCCCGCTACAAGTACGCGGCGTTCTGTGTCAGCGGCGGCTTCGCCGGCATGGCGGGTTCCCTCTGGGTCACCCAGACGCTCTTCATCGCGCCAGCGGACATGAGCTTCCACGCCTCGGCGCTGGCGCTGCTCGCCCTGATCGTCGGCGGCGCGCAGAGCCTCTGGGGCGCGGTCGCCGGCTCGGCCCTGATCATCGTCGTGCAGAACATGCTGCCGATCTCCCTGCAGGGTCTCGGCCCGGTGGTGCTGGGAGCGGTCCTGATCCTCGTCGTCTACCTGCTGCCGGACGGCATCTCGGGCCTGGCCACCTGGCGGTCCGACCTCGCCGCGCTGATCAATCGGCGCCGTGGTGGCGGACCGGCGGCGCGACGCGGTGGAACGGAGCGGACATGACCACGGCGGCATTCGAGATCGACGATCTGACCCGGGCGTACGGGGCGCTGCGGGCCGTCGACAGCGTCAGCCTCACCGTGGACGCCGGGGCGCGGCATGCCCTGATCGGCCCGAACGGGGCCGGCAAGTCGACGATGTTCAAGCTCCTCTCCGGCGAGGTCCGCCCCAGCTCCGGGCGGATCCGCTACTTCGGTACCGACATCACCGGCTACGCCCAGCCCCGCCGGGTCCGGATGCGGATCGCCCAGACCTACCAGCACTCCAGCGTCTTCATGCCGCTGACCGTGCGGGAGAACGTGGCGCTGGCCGCGCAGCGGGTGCAGGGCATCGGGACCGTCTGGTGGCGCGCCGCCCGTCGCTACACCGAGCGGACCACCTGGGCCGAGGAGAACCTCGCCGCGGTGGGGCTGGAACAGCGCGCCGACGACCTCGCCGCATCACTGTCGCACGGCGAACGGCGTCAGCTCGAACTCGCCCTCGCCCTGGCGTCACGCCCGCGGGTACTGCTGCTGGACGAGCCGACCGCCGGGATGTCCGCCTCCGAGTCGGCCGACTTCGTGACCCTCGTCAAGGGCCTGCCGCCGGAGCTGACGGTGATCGTCGTCGAACACGACCTGGACGTGGTCTTCAGCCTGGCGACCCAGATCAGCGTCCTGCACCACGGCCAACTCCTCGCCACCGGCGGCCCGGACGAGGTGTCGGCGAACCCGGCCGTCCAGGAGGCGTACCTCTCCTGGTCGGCAGCGGAGGACGACCCCGACGCCGATCCGGTCGACGAGGCGTCGAAGGGGGAGCGGTCGTGAGCGCACTGCTGGACGTACGCGGCCTGCGTGCCGGATACGCGGGCAGCGTGGTGCTGCACGGGGTCGACGTCGCCATCGACGAAGGTTCGGTGCTCGCCATCCTCGGGCGCAACGGGGTGGGCAAGTCCACCCTGGTGATGTCCCTGATGGGCCTGGTCCAGACCTACGGGGGCAGCGTCGGCTTCGCCGGCCGGGACCTCGCCGGGAGCCGGACCGACGTCATCGCGGCGGCCGGCATCGCCCTGGTCCCGCAGGGCCGACGGGTCTTCAGCCCACTCTCGGTCGAGGAGAACCTGCGGGTCGCCATCCGGCGCCAGCGGCCCGGGGCGTGGACCCTGGACCGGGTCTACGACCTGCTGCCCCGCCTGCGCGAGCGGCGTGGCAACCGGGGCAACCAGCTCTCGGGCGGAGAACAGCAGATGCTGGCGATCGGCCGGGCGCTGCTCACCAATCCACGGCTGCTGCTGCTGGACGAGCCCTCCGACGGACTCTCCCCGATGGTCGTACAACAGGTGGCCGACGTGATCCGGGCGTTGCGGGCCGACGGCATCACCGTGCTGCTGGTCGAACAGAACGTCCGCCTCGCGCTGGATCTCGCTGACCACGTCGCGGTCATGGTCAAGGGCGAGATCGCCTGGCGGACCACCCCCGGCGGGTTCCGCGCCGACCGGGACCGGGTGCGGACGCTGATGAGCGTCGGCGGTGAGGGCACCACCGCGTGAACGAGGGACCGCTTCGGGAACAGGACAGAAAGGCGAGTGAGGTCGAGATGGCAGCGTCCGATTACGGCTGGGACGGCGAGCGCGGGATCTTCGTCCATCCGGGGAGCACCCCCTACGTCAGCGGACCCCGCCCGCTGCCGCAGAGCCTGGACTACCTGGAGGAGCGCGAGTACGCCTCGGGGATGACCGTCGAGGGACGCTGGCCGACCGTCGTCCGGCTGACCCACACCTGGCAGAACGTGGTCGACATGGGCGGCCGGCGTTACATGTTCCACTACTACCGGCACGCGCTGAACATCTACGACATCACCGATCCGACCGGGCGGGACCTGATCCTGGAGAAGCGGTACGCCCCGGAGGAGGGTGAATTCGGTGCCGCCGCCATCGGCTACAACGAACGGCTCGGTGCCTGGATTCTGATCCAGTGCTTCGAGGTGCCCCGCACCTACGGGCAGGACTCCAACAAGTACGCCGACCCGGCGGTGCTGTCCCGGCTCATGTCGGTCCCTGGCTTCCGGGGGTTCCGGGTCTACGAGCTGACCAGCCCCACCGAGTGGAAGCTGCTCGCCGAGGTGCCGACCGGGCCGGTCGATCCGGTCACCGGCATCCACCAGGGCTCCGGTGGCGTCGACACCCCCGGCTACGACGGCGGGCGGTACCTCTACATTTCGGCCGCACCCGACGACAGCTTCATCAACCAGGAGTTCGCCACCTACCCGTACACGCCGGCGCAGCTGATCTACGACGTCGCCGACCCGGCCAACCCGCAGCTCGTCTCCACCTGGTGGGTGCCCGGGCAGCGGGCCGACGAGGTCGAGGCGTACCGGGCGTGGAGCCGGCACGGCAACCGGAACTCGTGGATCGGTGCCCGGGTGCCCACCTCGGTGCCGGTCCCACTGGACCGGGGCGGCCGGTACGGCTACGCGGTGATGGGCGGCCTCGGTCTGTACATCCTCGACCTCGCCGATCCGGCCCGACCGGTCGTCACCGGCCACCTGGAACTCCCGGAGAGCTGGGCCGGCATCGAGGGTGACGTGGTGGACACCGGCCGGATCGGGTCCCGGGGCGTCGTGCTGATCAACGGTGGTCCGATGAACGAGGACGGGTACGAACCGTACAAGGAGGTGTACGTCGTCGACGTCGCCGATCCGACGGCGCCCCGGATCATCTCGACCCTGCCCCGGCCGCTGCCGCCGCCGGAGGCGCCGTACCCGGACTTCGTCTTCCGGCGGGGCAAGTTCGGCCCGAAACGGTTCGGGTCCAACGCCCACCCGGGCACCCCGGACCCGAACCTGACGCTCTACTCGTTCGGCAACGCCGGGGTGCAGATGTTCGACCTGACCGACCTGCGGTCCCCGGAGCGGGTCGGGTACTTCGTGCCCCGGATGACCGACGACCTCGACAACCCGCGGTCCTACCTGGTGCCGACCGAGAGCATCTTCGTCGAGTGGGACCGGCGGCTGGTCTGGGCCTTCACCAACTCCGGCATGTACCTGCTGACCAGCCCGCTGCTCGGCGACCCGCGCCCGGACGCGCTGACCCTGGACCGGTCGTCACGATGAGCGGTCCCCGCGCCGAGACCGGTCACACCGCCGACCTGATCCTGGTCAACGGCGAGATCACCACGACGGCCGAGGCGACGCCGGGGGCCGGTGGCGCACCGGCGGCCGTACCCGATCGGGTGTCCGGGCTCGCGGTGCGCGCGGGACGGGTCCTCGCGGTCGGCTCCGACGTTGACGTCCGGCGGTACGCCGGCGCCGCCACCCGGGTCGTCGACCTGGGTGGGCGGTGCGTGATCCCCGGCCTGGTGGACAATCACATCCACTTCGTCCGGGCCGGCCTGACCTGGAACGCCGAGCTGCGTTGGGAACGTTGCCCCAGCCTGGCCGCCGGGCTCGACACGATCGCCGAGGCGGCGAGGTCGGGCCCCCGTGACGAGTGGGTCCTAGTCATCGGTGGCTGGAACGAACGCCAGTTCCCGGAGGGCCGCGGCCCGACCCGGGCCGAACTTGACCGGGTGGCGCCGGAGCATCCGGTCCTGGTCCAGATGATGTACGACTGGGCGCAGGTCAACACGGCCGGGATGCGGGCGGCGGGGATCACCGTCGAGGAGGCGCACCGGGCCGGGGCGCACCTCTTCGAGTGGGACGGCGACGGCCGGCTGACCGGCCGGGTGCTCGGCATGCCGGGCTGCAAGTGGCTCTACGCCCGGCTGCCGGAACAGACCCCCGAGCAGCAGGTCGCCTCGACCGCCCGGCTCTCCCGGGACCTGAACCGGTTCGCGGTGACCGCCCTGATCGACGGCGGCGGGGTGAACACCGGTCCCGATGTCTACGACGCCGTGTACGAGGCGGACCGCCGGGGCGAACTGACCGTACGCACCTTCCTGACCGTGCACGCCTCGGCGCGCGGCCGGGAGCGGGAGGAGATCGCCGGCTACCTGCGGTACGGGCGGCGCCGGCACGGCAGCGAAACGTTGCGCCTGCTGGGATTCGGTGAGGTTGTCCTCTATGGACTGCATGACCGGGTGCACACCCGGGTGGACGTCACCGACGCGGACCGGGCGGAACTCACCGAGCTCTTCACCGCCCTGGCGACCGGGGGCTGGCCGGTCCAGATGCACGCCCACCGCCCCGAGGTGATCGAGACGATCATCGCCGCCTGCGAGACGGTGAACGCGCGGGTGCCGCTGGCGCCGCTGCGCTGGGGCATCGTGCACGGCGAGATGATCGACGCCGGCCAGGTGGGCCGGATCCGGGCGGTTGGTCTCGGCGTACTCACCCAGAGCCTGCTGCGGTTCCTCGGCGACCAGATGATCAGCGCCTTCGGGGCGGACCGGGTCCGGTCGGCACCACCGCTGCGGGCACTGCTCGACGCCGGGGTGCCGGTCAGCGCCGGCACCGACGCGATGCGCGGCGCCTCCTACGACCCCTTCACCTCGCTGCACTTCTATCTCACCGGTCAGACGATCGGGGGCGACCGGATCGTCGCCCCCGAGAACCTGCTGAACCGGACCGAGGCGCTGCGCCTCTACACCCGGGGCAGCGCCTGGAACTGCTTCGCCGAGCACGAGATCGGCGCCCTGTTGCCGGGCTTCCGGGCCGATCTGGCGGTCCTCTCCGACGACTACCTCACCGTCGACGTGGACCGGATTCCGACGTTGGAGTCCGAACTGACCCTGCTCGGCGGCCGCCCGGTCCACCTGTCCGGCGACTTCGCGGCCGGCCCGCTGGCCGCCGATCCGACTTCGGAGGAGAGCCGATGAGCCGCAGACTGCTGATCCAGGGTGGCCACCTGGTGACCATGGACCCGGACCTGGGCGACCTGCCCCGGGCCGACATCCTCGTGGTCGACGACCGGATCGCCGCGATCGGGCCGGAGCTGCCCGCCGACGACGCCGAGGTCGTCGACGCCGCCGGAACGGTGGTCATCCCCGGTTTCGTCGACACCCACCGGCACACCTACCAGTCGCTGGTCCGGGCGCTGCTGCCGAGCTGCACCCTCGGCGAGTTCATGGGCACCATCTTCAACAGCGTCGCCCCCGCCTACACCCCGGAGTTCATGCGGCTCGGCAATCATCTCGGTGCCCTCGACGCGCTCGACTCCGGCATCACCACGATGGTCGACTGGTCGCCGAGCGAGACTCCGGAGCACGCCGACGGCGCCATCGAGGGCCTCCGGTCGGCCGGCATCCGGGCCATGTACGCGCACGGCATGCCGGCCGGTGGCCAGTGGTGGTACCGCAGTGAGCTGAACCATCCGGCCGACGCCCGCCGGATCCGGGCCGAGCACTTCGCCAGCGACGACTCGCTGCTCACCATGGCCCTCGCCCTGCGTCAGCCGGGCAACGTGGTGGACGCGGTTGCCACCCACGACTGGAACCTCTCCCGGGAGCTGGGGGTCCGCGTCTCGGTGCACACCGCGATGCGCTCCGGCGGCGCCACCGGCAGCCCGATCCGGGAACTGCACCGGCTCGGCCTGCTCGGCCCGAACACCACCTTCATCCACTGCACCACCACATCGGACGAGGAGATCGCGATGATCGCCGACTCTGGCGGATCGGTCTCCATCGCCCCGTACGTCGAGATGGTGATGGGGCACGGCCTGCCCCGGATCACGGCGATGCTCGCCCACGGCGTGCCCCCGACGTTGAGCGTCGACACGGTGACCACCTCGCCCGGTGACATGTTCACCCAGCTGCGGACCGCGCTCGCCCTCGGCCGGGCCGAGGCGCTGCCGGCGGACCCGGAGGGTGCCTTCACACCGACGCTGACCCACCGCGATGTGCTCCGGCTCGCCACCATCGACGGCGCCGCCGCATGCGGCCTGGACTCCCGGACCGGGAGCCTTACCCCGGGCAAGGCGGCGGACATCGTGCTGGTCCGGGCCGACACGATCCGCACCCTGCCGTTGCGTGACCCGGCCGGGATCGTGGTCTCCTGCGCCGACCGGGCGGACGTGGACACCGTCCTGGTCGCCGGAGTGCCGCGCAAGCGGGCCGGCCGGCTGGTCGGAGTGGACCTGGCTCGACTGCGGGAGCAGGCCGCCACCGCACACGAGGCGATCCTCGCCTCCGCCGGGCTGGGGGCGGCGTGACCGACCGGTGGATCCGCAACGCCGTCGGCGGGGAACTCGTCGAACCCGACGAGCGCGCCTTCGACGCCGTCGACCCGGTCGACGGCCGGGTCTTCGCCCGGGTGCACGAGGCCGACGCCGACCTGGTCGACCGGGCGGTCTCGGCGGCCCGCGCGGCACTCGACGGCGGCTGGGGCGGTTGGCGGCCGGCGGCCCGCGCCGAGTTGCTGCGCCGGGTCGCCGACCGGATCGAGGAACGGGCCGAGGAGTTCGTCGCCGCGGAGGTGGCCGACACCGGCAAGCCGGTCGACGAGGCCCGCCGGCTGGACGTGGCCCGCGCGGTCGCGAACTTCCGGACCTTCGCCGGGATCGCGACCGAGGCCGGGCAGCCGTCGTTCCTGACCGACCTGCCCGACGGCCGGCAGGCTCTCAACTACGCCGTCCGCTCCCCGCTCGGCGTCGTCGCGGTGATCGTGCCGTGGAACCTGCCACTGCTCCTGCTGACCTGGAAGGTCGCCCCGGCGCTCGGCTGCGGCAACGCCGTCGTCGTCAAGCCCAGCGAGGAGACGCCGTCGACCGCGACGCTGCTGGCGGAGGTGCTGGCCGAGTGCGGGCTGCCGTCCGGCGCGTACAACGTGGTGCACGGTTTCGGGGTCGGTTCGGCCGGCGAGTTCCTGGTCCGCCACCCCGGCGTCGACGGCGTCACCTTCACCGGCTCGTCGGCGACCGGCTCCGCGATCATGCGGGACGTGGCGCCCCGGGTCCGGCCGGTCTCGTTCGAGCTGGGCGGCAAGAACGCGGCCCTGGTCTTCGCCGACGCCGACCTCGACCTCACCATCGCCGGGCTGACCCGTTCGGTCTTCGCCAACACGGGTCAGGTCTGCCTCTGCACCGAGCGGGTCTACGTGCAACGGCCGATCTTCGACGAGGTCGCCGGCCGGCTCGCCGACGCCGCCCGGGGGCTGCGGCTCGGCCGCCCGCAGGACCCGCGGACCACCACCGGCCCGCTGATCTCGGCCGGGCACCGGGACAAGGTGCTTTCCTACTACCGGGCCGCCGCCGACTCCGGCGCCACCCTGCTCGCCGGTGGTGGGGTACCCGCCCTCGGGTCCGAACTGGACAGTGGGTGGTGGATCGAGCCGACCCTCTGGAGCGGGCTGACCAACGCCGACCGTCCGGTCCGGGAGGAGATCTTCGGGCCGGTCGCCGCGCTGATCCCGTTCGACACCGAGCAGGAGGCGGTGGCGCTCGCCAACGACACCGAGTACGGCCTCGCCGCCGCCGTCTGGACCACCGACCTGAGCCGTGGGCACCGGGTGGCGCAGCGGATGCGGGTCGGCATCTCCTGGGTCAACACCTGGTTCCTGCGCGACCTGCGCTCGCCGTTCGGTGGCCGGGGACTCTCCGGCATCGGCCGGGAGGGTGGCGAGTTCTCCGCCGACTTCTACACGGAGCTGACCAACGTATGCGTACAGATCTGACCGCCCGGGCGGTGACCGCGCTCGCGGGCGCCGCCGCCACCGGGGCCCCCTGCGAGCCGGTCCGGACCCTCATCGGCGAGACCGATCTGGACGCCGCGTACGCGGTGCAGTCCGCCCTGATCGACGACCGGGTCGCCGCCGGCGCCCGGATCGTCGGCCGCAAGATCGGCCTCACCTCGCCGGCCGTGCAGCGCCAGTTCGGCGTCTACCAGCCGGACTTCGGCACCCTGCTCGACGACATGGTGCACAGCCACGCCCAACCGGTGCCGCTCCCGGCGTTCCTGCAGCCCCGGGTGGAGGCCGAGGTCGCCTTCGTCCTCGGCACCGACATCACCGTCGAACAGCCCTCGGTGGCGGACGTGCTGCGGGCCACCGACTTCGTCCTCGCCGCGATCGAGATCGTCGACTCCCGGATCCGGGACTGGGACATCAGGATCACCGACACCGTCGCGGACAACGCCTCAAGCGGCGCGGTGGTGCTCGGCACCACCCCGTACCCGCTCGCCGGTCTTGACCTGGCCGAGATCGGCATGGTGCTGGAGGTGGACGGCGAACCCGCCTCGACCGGCGCCGGCTCGGCCTGCCTCGGCAGCCCGGTGACGGCGGTGGTCTGGCTGGCGCGGGAGTTGAGCCGCCGGGGCACACCGCTGCGGGCCGGCGAGATCGTCCTCTCCGGGGCGCTCGGCCCGATGGTGCCGGTCACCGCGCCCGGCCGCTACCGGGCCCACCTCGCCGGACTCGGATCCGTGGAAGCAATCATCGCGGGGGAGACGCCGTGAGTCGGGTACCGGTCGCCATCCTCGGGTCGGGCAACATCGGAACCGACCTCCTCTTCAAGATCAAGCGACACTCCTCGACCCTCACCGCCATCGCGATGGTGGGGGTGGACCCGAACTCCGACGGCCTGGGCCGAGCCCGCCGGCTCGGCCTGGCCACCACCGCCGACGGCATCGACGGCCTGCTCGCCCTCCCCGAGTTCGGCCCGGCCCGGGTGCTGCTCGACGCAACCTCCGCCGGGGCGCACGCCCGGCACGCGGAGGTCGCCGCCAAGCACGACAAGCTGATGATCGACCTGACCCCGGCCGCGATCGGCCCGCACGTCGTCCCCCCGGTCAACCTGGACCAGCACCGCGACGCCACCAACCTGAACATGGTCACCTGCGGCGGACAGGCCACGATCCCGGTGGTGGCGGCCGTTTCCCGGGTCACCCCGGTGGCGTACGCGGAGATCGTCGCCTCGATCGCGTCGCGCTCGGCCGGGCCCGGCACCCGGGCGAACATCGACGAGTTCACCGAGACCACGGCGCGGGCGATCGAGACGGTCGGCGGGGCGCGGCACGGCAAGGCCGTGATCGTGCTGAACCCCGCCGAACCACCGATCGTCATGCGGGACACCGTCTACTGCTTCGTCGCCGATTCCACCGACCTCGCCCTTCGGGAGGCGATCCGCCGGTCGATCGAGGCGATGGTCGGCGACGTCCACGGGTACGTGCCGGGCTACCGGCTCAAGCAGGCGGTGCAGTTCGACCCGGTCGACATCCCGTACCTGCCGGCGCTGGACGGGCCGTTCCGTGGCCTACGGGTCAGCGTCTTCCTGGAGGTGACCGGCGCCGGGCACTACCTCCCGGCGTACGCCGGGAACCTCGACATCATGACCTCCGCCGCCGTCCGCGCGGCCGAGCGGATGAGCGAGCTGCGCGGGTGGGTGACCGGATGAGGACATACATACAGGATGTGACGCTCCGCGATGGGATGCACGCCATCGGACACCAGTATCCGGTCGCCGCCGTACGCCGGATCGTGGCGGCTCTCGACGCGGCGGGCGTGGCCGCGATCGAAGTTGCCCACGGCGACGGTCTCGGCGGGTCGAGCGCGACCTACGGTTTCGGCGCGCACACCGACGAGGCATGGCTCACCGCCGCGGCGGAGGAGATCTCCCGGGCCCGGCTCACCACCCTGCTGCTGCCCGGCATCGGCACGATCCGGGACCTGGCCCGCGCCCGCGCCCTCGGGGTCACCAGCGTCCGGATCGCCACCCACTGCACCGAGGCCGACATCTCCGCCCAACACATCGCCTGGGCGCGTGAGCACGGCATGGACGTCGCCGGGTTCCTGATGATGAGCCACCTGAGCCCGCCGGCCGAGTTGGCGGCGCAGGCCCGGCTGATGGAGACGTACGGCGCGCACTGCGTCTACGTCACCGACTCCGGTGGCCGGCTGACCACCCGCGACGTCGCCGACCGGGTGGACGCGTACCGGCAGGTGCTCGACGCCGAGACCGAGGTCGGCATCCACGCCCACGAGAACCTCTCCCTCTCGGTCGCGAACAGCCTGGCCGCCGTCGAACACGGCGCCTACCGGGTCGACGTCGCACTCGCCGGGCAGGGCGCCGGCGCCGGCAACTGCCCGGCCGAGCCGTTCGTCGCCGTCGCCGACCTGCTCGGTTGGGAACACGGCTGCGACCTCTTCGCGCTCCAGGACGCGGCCGAGGAACTCGTCCGACCCCTGCGGACCCGCCCGGTGCAGGTCGACCGGGAAACCCTCACCCTCGGGTATGCCGGTGTCTACAGCAGCTTCCTGCTGCACGCCGAACGCGCGGCGACCCGGTACGGCCTGGACACCCGGGAGATTCTCGTGGAGATCGGCCGCCGAGGGCTGGTCGGAGGTCAGGAGGACATGATCGTGGACGTGGCGCTGGACCTGCTCTCCGCCGCCCGCGCCGAGCCGGAGGTGGCCAGGTGAAAACGCCGATCGACGTGGCCTGGGCGGCCCGGCACCTCGACGACGCCCAACGGGGCGCCACCGCCGTCACCCAGCTCACCGCCGCCGGTGAGCTGGACGTGGCGCGGGCGTACGAGATCCAGGCGGCGGCGTACCAGCTCCGGCTCGACCGGGGCGAGCGGGCCTCCGGCGTCAAACTCGGCTTCACCAGCCGCGCGAAGATGGCCCAGATGGGCATCTCCGAGATCATCGTCGGCCGGCTCACCGAGGAGATGCGGATCGACGACGGCGCCGAGGTCGACCTTGATGGCCTGATCCACCCCCGGATCGAGCCCGAGATCGCCTACCTGCTGGCCGAGGAGATCGACGGCGTCGATCCGGGTGGCCCGGCGCCGTCGGCCATTGCCGCCGTCGCCCCGGCCCTGGAGATCATCGACTCTCGGTACCGGGACTTCTCGTTCACCCTGCCCGACGTCGTCGCCGACAACGCCTCCTCGGCCCGGTACGTGCTCGGCCCCTGGACCGCGCCCGACCGCGACGTCGGCAACCTCGCCGTACGGCTCGACGTGGCCGGCCGGACCGTCGAGATCGGCTCCACCGCCGCCATCCTCGGGCACCCGACCCGGGCGCTGCGCAAACTGGTCGGACTCGCCCGGTCGTTGGGGGTCCCGCTCCGGGCCGGCCAGGTGATCCTCGCCGGGGCGGCGACCTCCGCCGCGCCGCTGGCGCCCGGCCCGGCGGAATGCGCCATCGCCGGACTCGGCCGGGCCGGCGTCCGTGGGATCCGCCATGCCTGACGTCCCGTCCCACCCGGAGACCCCCGTCGCCGCTGCATCCACGGTGGCGAAGGCCGGCGGCGCCCACCTGGTCGCCGACCTCGCCGTGCCACGGGGCCGGTTCCCGCACGCCCGGGCGGCCGGCGGGTTCGTCTTCGTCTCCGGCACCAGCGCCCGCCGCCCGGACAACAGCATTGCCGGGGCGAGCGCCGATGCCCTCGGCACGGCGAGCCTCGACATCCGGGAACAGACCCGGGCGGTCCTCACCAACATGTCGGCGATCCTGGCCGCCGCCGGTGCCTCACTCGCCGACGTCGTCCAGGTCACGACCTACCTGGTCTCGATGAACGACTTCGGTGGCTACAACGAGGTGTACGCCGAGTTCTTCGACGAGTCGGGGCCGGCCCGGACCACCGTGGCGGTGCACCAACTGCCGCACCCGCATCTGCTGATCGAGATCCAGGCCGTCGCGTACGCGCCGACGGGCCACCGACCGAGGAGTTGAGATGACCGACATCACCGCGACCGAGAACTTCGACAGCTGGGTCAGGGAGCACGGGCACCTGCTCAGGCCACCGGTCAACAACCGGGCGATGGCAACCGGCCAGGACTTCATCGTCCAGGTGGTCGGCGGGCCCAACCAGCGTACTGACTTCCACGTCGACCCGTACGAGGAGTGGTTCTACCAGCTAAAAGGGAACATGCACGTCAACCTGATCACCGAGGACGGCCCGAAGACGGTGCACATCCGCGAGGGTGAGGTCTGGCTGCTGCCTCGCGACGTCCCGCACTCTCCGCAACGGCCGGAGGAGGGTTCGATCGGGCTGGTGATCGAGCGGGTCCGGGAGGAGGGCACCCTGGAACGGTTCCAGTGGTACTGCCTGAACTGCGCGGCCCTGGTGCACGAGGTCGAGTTGCAGGTGCGGGACATCGTCCAGGACCTGCCCCCGGTCTTCACCGCGTTCTACGAGGACACCGAGGCCCGTACCTGTGGGGCCTGCGGCGAACTGCACCCGGGCAAGGGCTGACGCCGGTGACGGGGGCGATCGACGTCCACACCCACTACGTGCCGCGCGGCTGGCCCGATCTCGGGACGGCGGCCGGGGGCGGGGACAGGTGGCCGTGGCTGCGGGTCACCTCCGAACGCGATGCCATGATCATGGTCGGGTCCGAGGAGTTTCGTCGGATCGGTGCCGACTGCTGGTCCGGTGAGCTGCGACTGGCCGAGATGGACCGGACCGGTGTCGCGATCCAGGTGGTCTCGCCGACCCCGGTCTTCTTCTGTTATGACCGCCCCCCGGAGCAGGCGGTACGGGTCGCGCGGATCTTCAACGACCTCGCGCTTGAGATCTGCGCGGCCGATCCGTCCCGGTTGCTGCCGTTTTGCCAGGTTCCCCTCCAGGACCCGGACGCCGCCCGCGCCGAACTCGACCGCTGCCTGGCGGCCGGGCACCGGGGGGTCGAGATCGGCAACCACGTCGGGGACCGCGACCTCGACGACGACGGGATCGTGGCGTTCCTCCAGCACTGCGCCGAGCGGGACGTCCCGGTCTTCGTACACCCGTGGGACATGCCGACCTCGCCCCGGTTGGGGCGGTGGATGGCACAGTGGCTGACCGGAATGCCGGCCGAGACCCACCTGTCGATCCTGGCGATGATCCTGGGCGGCGCCTTCGACCGGCTGCCCCCGTCGCTGCGGATCTGTTTCGCCCACGGCGGCGGGTCCTTCGCGTTCTGGCTCGGCCGGATGGAGAACGCCTGGCACCGTCGACCGGACGTGGTGGGCACCTCGTCGCGTCCACCGTCGGAGTACCTGGACCGCTTCTACGTCGACAGCGTGGTCTTCGACCATCACGCGCTGCGGCTCCTGGTGGACGTCGTCGGTGTCGACCGGGTGATGCTCGGCTCCGACTATCCGTACCCGCTCGGCGAGCACCCGGCCGGGCAGGTCATCCGGGAGAACCCGCTGCTCGTCGCCGATGAACGGGACGCGCTCCTGGCCGGAAACGCCCGCACCTTCCTCGGTCTCGGCTAGGGCCAACGCCGCTCAGTTGGGTGTGGGTGTGGTGCTGACTCCGTGCGTTGGGAGGACAAGCAAACAGCGGTGACCCTCACGCTGGCTGTATGCGCGTGTAGCCGGTGTGCAGGTCCGGAGGCGAAAGTCGCGTGGTGGAGATTTCGTTTTCCAGATTTCCGACTGGCAAAGGAACGGACCTTGTCCATGACACCGACGTCTCACGCAGTCCAGTCCCGCCAGGACCTGGTCGACAAGCTGGTGCACCGCGCGATCCCGCCGACCGACGCCGCACTGGCGCGTGAGCTCGACAGGCAGATCGAGGACTGGATCGAGTCCGTTGGCATCTTCGCCGGTCGTACCGATGTGCACGACACACGGTTCGGCTTGTTCGCACTGCTGACGCATCCGTCGGCGTTGAACGTCGACCTCCTGTTGCTGGCAGCGAAGAATATCGCAACGCTCGTGGCCTGCGACGACTACTACTGTGACGACGAGGCGTTGGGGGCCGACCCGCTGCGGACAGCCCCCAGGCTGTCGCGGGCACTGAGCATCGTGGATCCGCCCAGCACTTTGCACCGATTCGAGGCGTTGCTGGCCGAGGAAACGAGAAAAGACCCCATCCTTCGTGCTCTCCGGGAAACACGCTCGGAACTCGCCGGCCGTGCGACGCCGGCACAGATGGGCCGCTACGAGCACGCCACCATCGCGATGTTCATGGGAATGTCAGCCGAGGCGATGTGGCGCTACGCCCGGGACGACCTGCCGTTATGGGAGTACCTGTCCCATCGTCAAGCGAACAGCGGGAAGCCGTGTCTGTCGATCATCGACGTCGTAGGTGGCTACGAAGTTCCGCCCGACGCGTACTACCACCCTGATGTGGCCAGGGCAATCGACCTGGCCAACGCCCAGATCCTCATAGTGAACGACCTCTACTCCACGAAGGGGGAGCGCACCTCAGCGCCTGGCAGCGCTGACGTCGTCACGATCCTTATGAGGGAGAGGTCGTGCGACCACGCCGAGGCCGCCCAGGCCGGCGTGGCCATCCACAACGAGATCGCCACGGAGTACCTGGCACTCGTCGAGAACGTCAAAACTGAGGGCGGCCCGACGCTGAGCCGGTTCATGGCGGATCTGACGGGGTGGATCAGCGGGAATCTGCGGTGGCACCTGGAGTCCGGCCGCCATCGCGACTGACGCCGGTACCGCACTTGCGTAACGGCGATACGTACATCCGGCTAGCTGCCGGGTCCGAGGGTGGTGAGCACCCCCTGACGCCACGTGCAGGAGCGATCGCCTTGCCCGCGCAAACTGCCGACGACTTGGCCACCGCTATGCAGCGGATCCGCCGACTGGAATTTTCTGCGGCGCATGCTCGGCAGGCGTACGGCGTCCTCGTAGTGGTGCGATTTCCGGACTGAGTCACTCTCCACACACCTGGGCCAAACGGACTTGCAGAGGTGCGCGACTAGACCTTCCCACCCGCCTTGGGGGCGCAGATGCCGTTCCGGACGGTGTTGCAAACCAGAACGTGACCATTGAGCGCTACGGCGAGATTGTGTGGTTTCGCAACGGCTGATCTGTCTGCTTGTGGAAAAAGTCACTGATTTCTGGCATGGAACCGCTTGGCCCTCAATCTGGCCGGGCTGACGATTCATGCCTCAACGGGATACGCAACAGCGAGGAGCGCCACCATGGGAGCGCAGCATCCCCAGAGCGTCCGGGCCGGGTTGACCGGAGGGCCCCGCCGACCGCTAGCCGTACGTCCGACGCGCCTGTGGAGTTACCCGCGGAAGGGCCGCACGGCTCAGACCAGACGAGCAAGAGGCTCGTCACTTTTGGTGACGACAGTGTGATGTTCGGACCGTTCGGGCCCCGCCGAATCACCTACGCCGATAACACCGCGTCCGGGCGGTCCCTCGCGCTTATCGAGGATGTTGTCCGTGAGCGGGTCCTTCCCTGGTATGGAAATACGCACAGCGATACGTCGGAAACGGGCCGTCGCACTACTGCCTTGCGCGAGGACGCACGTCGCATCATTCGCGACGTCGTGGGTGGTACCGACGAACATGCGGTGATCTTCACAGGTTCGGGAGCTACCGCCGCTGTCGACAAGTTCATGCGGATCCTGGGACTGCACGTCGTATCGGACCTGGACCGGCGGCTCGGGCTGACGGCCTCGCCCCGCACCGAGGTGCCGGTGATCTTCGTCGGACCCCACGAGCATCATTCCAACGAGCTCCCCTGGCGCGAGTCGGTCGCCGACGTGGTGCGCATCGGCGAGGACGCTCAGGGCGACCTCGACCTCGCCCAGCTACGCGACGAGCTGGTGCGGTACGCGGATCGCAGGCTGCGCATCGGTGCCTTCTCAGCGGGATCCAACGTCACCGGTGCGCTGGCCGACGTCAACGCGGCATCTGAGCTGTTGCACCGCCACGGCGCTCTCGCCTGCTGGGACTATGCGGCGACCGCACCGCACCGCGGCGTCACCATGACCGGTGCACCCGGACGACCAGCCTCGTACCATGACGCGGTGTTCCTATCGCCGCACAAGTTCCTCGGCGGCCCGGGCACACCAGGAATCCTGGTGATCCGCCGCGAGCTGATCAACAACGACGTGCCGACCATGCCGGGAGGCGGCACTGTCGACTTCGTAGGCCCCACCGTCCGGCTGTACACCCAGGACGCCGCGCAACGCGAGGAAGGCGGCACTCCCGCCATCATAGAGTCCATCCGCGCCGGGATGGTCTTCCAGCTAGCCCACGAGATCGGCTTCGACGTGATCCGCGGTCGGGAGACGCATCGCGTACGCCGGGCTATCGCGGCCTGGCGACGCAATCCGGCAATCGAGATCCTTGGCGACCTCGACAAGGACCGGCTTCCGATCGTGTCGTTCCTCGTACGAAGGCCAGACGGAAAATTGGTACACCATCATCTGGTCGTAGCCCTGCTCAATGATCTCTTCGGCATTCAGAGCCGAGGCGGCTGCTCGTGTGCCTCCTCGTACGGTCATGAGCTGCTCCACATCACCCAAGAGCAGTCACGGAGATACGCCGACCTGGTTGCCGTCGGACGGCTCGGTGCGCGTCCTGGCTGGACCCGCGTGACGTTCGGATTCGATCTTTCCGAGGAAGCCACCGACTACCTCATCGCGGCGGTCGACCTGGTGGCCACGCACGGATGGCGCATGGTCCCGCTGTACCGGTTCGACGAAACCACCGGATCCTGGGCACACCGCGACACACGTGCCAGCACCCACCGAATAGCCGACCTACTGGATGATCATGCGCACGAGGACCGGATCGTCGTGGGGTCCAACGACGTCTACGCCGAGTATCGGGCGGCCGCCACAGCGATCTTCGAATCGCCGCAGTTGTTCAACCAGCCTTCGCCCGGCTAAGCCGGCGCACCGGGTGGGTCGCTGACCGCGCACAACCGCGACGCTGGGCTGATCGACTTCGAGGAACACCTACTCGATCGGGAGCGTTCCTGGGCCGGCACCGGCGGTCGAACTTTGCCAGATCCCGGCTACGGGTTCCTCGGCGACTACCGCCGGCATGTCAAGGACCGGATCAACGCCCTGATGGCACTCGCGGATCACACCTGCGTGCCAGCGCCACTCGAAACGTACCTCATCCCGAGAGCGCTCCTGTACGGCCGTGACCACAAGGGGATGCCGAGCTGGCCGGTCATCGTGCATCGCATCGGCGTCCTACTCGCCGATCCGGGCCATCCACAGTGGCGCGATGACCGTCGTGGGCATCAGGCGCTCGAAGAACTCCGGCAGATCACCGCCAACGGCGACCTCAGCGCGACCCTGCTCACGGATCCGTCCCTCCTGCCGCAGGAAGTCCTCGATTGGCTGAGCGACCACCTGCTGCACTGCGCCGGTCCGCCGTACGGTCCGGGATGGCCAGCCGGCCGCTGACCGTACCACCACCGGTTCCGTCAACGTCGGCCAGGCCGCGTACGAGCACCGGTGGCACTGTCTGCAGCGGGTCACCGGGGACGAGGCGCCGGTGCAGGCGTGTGACGCCGAACGTGCCGCCATGTTCGTCGACGATGCCGATCGTGCGCAGCCGCCGCAGCAGTTATCGTCAATCGATCCCTCCGGGATGCTGCCTCCCTGTGAGTCAGGCAGGGCCAGTTTCCGGCGGTGACCTTCGTGCCGTCTGCACATGTTCGTGGGCGATGTGCAGGTTCGGCGGTGACAGTTGGCGGTGGGCCTCGTCGAGCAGATCGATGACGGGCCGGGTCCGCCCCTCCCACACGAGTGCTTCGAACCGCTCGGTACCCAGGGTTTCCCGCAGCGACGCGAGCCGTTTGTGGTTGTGTCGCTCGGCCCAGCGCAGCAACGCGCCGCCGGGCTGTTGAAGTAGTTCGTGGACGGCGGACAGCACGATGACCTCCTGCCGGGGCAGTCCGAGGTCGTCGAAGAACCGTGACGCGACCTGTAGTCCTAGGGCGGTGTTCCACAGCCATCCCGTGCCGTCGATGCGGCGGAGCGCGGCACACAGCCATTCGGCGCCCGCGGCCGGGCCGGAGAGGTTGCGGGTCGCCTCGGCACGGATCAGGGTCGTGTAGGTGAGCAGGTCAGGATTGTCGACGTCCCGCAGGATCTTGTGTACGTCGTCGCTGAGCTGGGCGGCCCGGTCGAAGTCGGTGAGCAGCAGAGCCGTCAGGGCACGTTCGGTGAGTACCGCTGCCCCAACTCCCGGCTTCGGGTTCGCGGTGGCCTGCTGGGCGCGGTTCAGCAGGGCGTCGGCCCGGTTCAGGCTGCCGCAGAAGATCTCCGCGAAGGCGAGTCGGCGCAGCACTATCGCATAGCGGTCCATGTCGCCGGCCTCCTGGAACAGGGCGGCGGCCTCTTCGCCTGCGACGGTGGCCGCGTCGAGATCGCCCTGATGAGCCGCCAGCAGGGTCAACCCGCTCAGCGCCCGGGCGCGCACGGTCGGGGAGATGTGCTCGCCGCGGTGCAGCGTCGACTGCAACCATCGGCGGTCCACCGCGTGCTGGCCGGGCTCGTGCCAGTGCAGGGTCAGCGCCTCGGCGATGCGCTGCGCGGTCTGCGCGTCGCCCCGGTCGGCGGACCAGTCCATCGCTGTGCGGAACTGCTCGATCGTGGCGCCCACCAGCTGCGCAGCCGTGCCGTCGCCTTCGAACTGCTGGTGCGGATCGTCGGCGATCGCCACCACGAGCGCGGCGTGCCGGTCCCGGGTGTGATCAAGGTCGCCGTGCTCGGCCAGCTGCTCGGCCCCGTACGCCCGCAGCGTTTCCAGCATCCGGTAGCGGCCGGATTCGTGGCTCAGCAGGGACTTGTCGACCAGCGCGGCGACGATGCCCGCGGTCGTGGCGGGTGGGTGGAGGTCGGCGGCCAGTTGCTCCGCCCAGCTGAGCTCGAACCGGCCGGCGAAGACGCTCAGCCGGGCGAACAGGCGGCGTTCGTCGTCGTCCAGGAGCCGGTAGCTCCAGTCCATGACAGCGTGCAGGGTACGGTGCCGCGGCTCGGCTGTGCGGCCGCCCCGGAGCAGGCCGAAGCGATCGCCGAGCCGGGCTGCGAGTTCAGCGATGGTGAAGGCGTTGGCGCGGGCTGCGGCCAGCTCGATGGCCAGGGGCAGACCGTCGAGTTCCCGGCAGATCGCGGCGACCGCCGTGGCGTTCCGGTCGGTCAGCGCGAAGCCGGGGCTAACGGCGGTTGCCCGTTCCACGAACAACCGGACGGCGGATGACCGGCCGGCCGACTCCGCCGTGGCGGCGCCGGCTTCGGGCATGGCCAGGCCGAGCAGCGGGAGCAGTACCTCGCCGGTGACGCCGAGCCGTTCCCGGCTGGTGGCCAGGACCCGCAACCCGGGGCACCCTGCCAGGATTCGCTCGGCCAGCCCGGCGGCGGAGCCCAGCAGGTGCTCGCAGTTGTCCAGGATCAGCAGGCCATCGACGCCGCGCAGGTGCTCGACAACGGAGTCCAGCCGGGGCCGGGTGCTGTGCGGCGGCAGACCCAGCGCGTCAGCCACCGCGTCCGGCAGCAGGTCCGGCTGCGTCAACGCGGCGAGTTCGACCAGCCATGCAGCCCGTCCAGCAGCGGCCTCCAGGGCGAGCCGGCTCTTGCCGGCCCCGCCCACTCCCGTCACGGTCACCAGCCGATGCGTCCGAAGCAGGCGCCGGACGGTCGCGACCTCGCTGTCGCGGCCGATGAAGGTGGTCAGCGGCCGGGGCAGCACCACGACCGGTACCGGTACATCCGGGCTCGACTCCAGGTCCGGGCGCAGCAACTGCCGGTGCAACCCTCGCAGATGTTCCCCGGGTTCGGTGCCCAACCGTTCCACCAGCTCGCGGCGCGCAGCATCGAACGTGGCCAGGGCCTCGCCGAGCCGGCCGGACCGGTGCCGGGCGAGCATCAGCTGACCCCACAGCCGCTCGTTGAGCGGATACTCGGCGACCAGCGCGACCAGTTCGGCGATCAGCTCGTGGTGTCGGCCCTGGGCAAGGTCGGCGTCGACACGCGCCTCCACCGCACGTATCCGCAGCTCCTGCAACCGGGCGATTTCGGCTTCGGCGCCGGGCAGGTCGGCCACGTCGGCCAGCGCCGGTCCGCGCCACAGGGCGAGGGCCTCGCGCTGCAGCCCGGCCGCCCGACGGTGATCGCCCGCCTGCGCCGCCCGCGATCCGGCCTCGACCAACCGCTCGAAACGCTGCGCGTCCAGCGCACCGTCCGCCACCCGCAGCAGATAGCCGCCCTCGTGCGTCTCCAGGTCCGGCACCGGCCGGCCGGCGACCGACCGCATCGCCCGGCGCACCTCGGCGACCCGGCCGTACAACAGCTCCGTGGCCCGCACCGGCGGGTCTTCCCACAGCGCTTCGACCAGGTGGTCGATGGACACGACCGCATTCGGCCGGATCAGTAGCGCGGTCAGCAGCGCACGGTGCCGGGGCCCGCCGATCGAGACCCGCGCGCCGGCGAACCGGACCTCCAGCGGACCCAGAACGCCAAAACCGAAACCTGCCTCCGCAACGCTGACCCCGGCCACGGCGGCGAGGCTACCAACAACGACCCGGGACGGCAGCGAAAGGTACCGCTGAGGCTACGGGTGCGGCGCCGGCGGTCGAGGGGGGATGCGCACCAGGCGTCGCCCGAGGACTGGTCGCGTACGTCCAGCCGCAGCACTGTCACGTGTCCGGCCGCCGCCATGCGGCTCGGGTCGCGCAGCCGGGGTCAGCAGCTCGGTATGGGACGCACAGCCGCCGTGTGCGCCCTGATCCGGCTGTTCACATGACCAAGGGCCATGAGCGCGAAGATGTCCGCCAGCAGCGGTACGTGGAAGGTGAACGGCCGCGGGCCGATGGAGTCGCTGACCGACGGGATGCTGCCGTCCCCGCGTTGTCGCCGCAGCAGGAATCGGACCCCCTTGGACGCCGGTCGCGGATCCTTCTGCGTGCAGAGGGCCATGACGGCGTAGGAGGTGCTGATCGGGTCGCTGGGACCGCCTGCCCGCTGTCCCCATCCACCGTCCGCGTTCTGGCTCTCCCGCACGAAACGCAGTGCCCGCTGCGCGACAGTCCTCGCCGGGCCGGGGAACCGGCACGGAATCCGCGAAGCCATCAGCACCGCGCGAAAAACGGTGTGGAGTTGACTGCTGCTCCAGTCCGGTGGGAAGGTGCCGTCTTCGAGCTGCTGATCCGCGAGGAATCGCAATCCGTCGGTGAGAACCGCCTGGTGTTGCGGGATGTCGAACGTGAACGCGTCGAGTGCGGCGGCCGTCATACACGCTTCGGGCGCGGAACCGCGGACGTACGTAGGGAAGCCGCCCTGCGGGTGCCTGACCGCGGACAGCGAGGCCAGTCCGCGATTGACCGCACACGCGGCGGAGCGGCTCCCGCGGGTCCGGAGAAATTGCAGGGCGACGGAGGTGTCGTCCACGTCAGTCTGCAAGGCGACGTCCGTGTACGACCATCCACCCGCGGGTTGCTGGCAACGCACCAGGCGGTCGGCGACCCGGTCCAGTACCCGCTGCGGGGCGCCGGCGGCTGCGAGTGCGACGCCGGCGGTCACCGTGCACCACGTGTCGGTGTCTGTGACGAACGGAGCACTCCCGTCGGACCGCACGTGCTGTAGCGCTTTGCGGACTCCGTCCGCGACGACCGATTCCGTACCGGGGAGCCGCTGTAGCGCGTGCAGGGCGAAGAGGTGGATGAGGAGGTTGCCCTCCCAGACTTCAGGGAGCCGTTGGGTGGCCAGCAGAACGCGGACGTCCTCGTCGTCGAACGTCTCGCAGAGCAGGCCCTTCAACGCCGTCACCTGTACCTGTGCCCAGGAATGCAGACCGTTGCGTTGCAGGACGTGCTGGTAGGAACTGGGAGCGTGCTCGGCAGATCCGCCGAGGGCGGTGACTACGCCGTCAACCAGCGCACGTTTGCGCGGTCCGGTGAAGGTGGGGGAGCGCTCGATGATTCGGGAGCGGACTTCCTCACTGAGCCCCCCACCCTGACGGAGGGCAGTCTGGGCGATGGCCGAGTCGAACGGATCGGAGTCCGCCGGAAGAGACCGCAGGTAGGTGATCTGCTTGGTCGCCGGCAGCCCGAGGCGTTGCATCAGGCGTACCAGAAGGGCGGTCTCCAATGGCCGGCCGCGGCACGGCGCCCGTACGGCTCCCTCGGAGTCGATGTGCGTGGTGACGTACTCGGTCAGCCGAGCTGTCGCACCCTCCAGCGACCCGGGAAAGGACGAGGAGTGCCATGAATCGCTGTGGCGGTGCAAGGGTCGCATGAAGGGGATTCACCAGTTCTGGATTGATCGACTCATTGACGGCGTTGGACGGTGACCGGCATCCGATCCGGCCGTAGCGTGACAACCGCCTTCGGTCGGACACGGGCCGAAGCAGGCAGCACTCGCCAGCGTGCGATGAGGCTCGCTAGGATCGTCATGACCTCACTCACGCCGAAGGCCTCACCGACACACCGGTGCATTCCTGCGCCGAAGGGCAGGTAGGCGCCACGCGGCAACTCTCGCTGCCTGTCCGGAAGCCACCGGTCGGGATCGAAACGCTCGGGATCGGTGTACCAGCGGGGATCCCGGTGCAGGCCGTAAGGACTGAAGTACACGGACGCGCCGACGCCGACCTCCTGGCCGCCCAGGTGCAGGGGTACCGCTGCCCGTCGCCGCACCAGCCACACCGGGGGGAACAGCCGCAAGGCCTCCCGAACGACCCTGTTCAGATACCTCAGTTGGGTCAGGTCCTCCGCTTCGACCGGCCGCCCCCGCAGCACGTGCCCGATCTCGTCCGCCACGCGTACGGCGGTGTCGGGATGGCGGTCCAACAGGTGGAACGTCCAACACACCGTGGTCGCAACCGTCTCGACCCCGGCCACCAGCATCGTCATGATCTCGTCGTGGACCTGCTCGTCGTCCAACCCCGGCAGTCCCAGGTCCTGGGCGTCCCAGAGCTGGCTCAGGAAGTAGGGGCGCGCCTCAACGGATCCGTGGGAGGGGAAACGCCTGCCGAGTGCGCCGGCGATCGCGTGCAGGCTCCCAAGCGCGACGGCATACCGCCGGCCGCTCGTGGTCGGAAGCCTCATCGAGGCGAACGCGCGTCGTGAGGCGATGTCAAGGCAGGTGGGCAGCGCGGCAGCCACCTCGTACGCCATGGCCCCGGGTGACGGCACACCGAACAGGGTCGCGAGCACGCCGGTGGCGGCGACGGCCAGCATCTGCTGGACGAAGTCGACAGATTCCCCCTCGGTCCACCGTGCGGCTTGTACCTCCGCCGCTCGCCGAAAAGCCGGAACGTAGGACGCGACCCGCTCACGGTGGAACACCGGCTGGATCAGCCGCCGTTGCTGTCGGTGGAAGTCGCCGTCCGAGCTTCCCAGGCCATTGCCGGTCAAGGCGCGGGTCTTGTCACCGTCCCGGCCACGTCCGACCTCGCCGGAGAGTTCGGTGAGAAGCCGCCACACCAGGTCCGGCTCGTTGACCAGGTACGCCGGGTGGCGACGCAGCGTGAAGCTGGTCACCGCGCCCAAGGCTCGCTGCCGCTCCACGAATTCCAGCGGTCGCCACCGCAGCCACGGAAGGTGGCCGAGCACGGGCAGCGCACCCGGAATCCGGGAGTGCGTTGTGGAAGTGGACGTCCCCGCGTCAGACATCGTGGCCCTCAGCCATGGCTGCGACGTGGTATCGAGCCGGCATGGTGATCGTGAACCACTCGTACTGGCCCTGCATCCAACTCTCCATTCCCCTGACGCACCGGAGCACGCCCGCTCGCACGTCCGCCGGGAGGCGCGCGAGCTCAGGGCCGCGACTCAACTCGGCCGCCCTGGCGATGAACTCCTGAGCCTTGTCGTTGGTCATCGCGACTGCACGTGCCTTGGCCGCATCCTCCGACAGGTCCAGGCACCGGGAGAGCACCTCGACGAGGTTGAAGTGTCTGCCCTCGCTGCGCTCCTTGCGGTAGGAGTAGATGTCGTTCGTCCAGGTGAGCACATCCGCGCAGATGTCCCGGAGCTCTCGCCACGGCGGTGCGTCGCGGAACTCGCGCGGCAGGTCGGCACGTGCGGCGACCTCGATCAGATCGATGGTTGGCTTGGCCGCCCCTTCCTCCCGGCGCAGGCGCACGAACTCCTCGAAGGTGGTCACCCGGGCCGCCGTCGACGAGCCCGCGTACCGGACCGCGTGGAGCACGAAGCTGTCCAGATGCTGGCGGAACTGGGCGACCCAGCCGTGGCTCATGTGCCGTACGACGTCGTCGTACCATTCCCGCACCCCGGCGACGACGACCTCGGGGAGCGCGCTCGCCAGCGCGGGGTCGGCGAAGGCGGGCGAGCCGATGGAAGTCAGGTCGCCGACCTCTCGGGCGGCGAAGACATCCTCGAGGAGGTCGTCCAGCGGAAAGATCCACAGCACCCACTCGGCGGCCGGAAAGATGTTGTCGGCAGAGGCCTGGGGCGAAATCCGGCAGATCAGGTCCACCATGACGTCCTCGCCCGGTACGACGCTTGTCAGTCCGTGGGCTTCCAACCGGCTGTAGATCGTGCGGGCTCGGGCTCGGACGAGATCCTCCGAGGGGTATCGACCGTTGTCGAAGGTCAGCTCCAGGCGCGGTAGACCGCTGGTTACCGTCATGCCGTCCCCTCGTGCGCCGATGACAGCGGCCGGGGGATCATCGGCATCCGGTCCGGGTGTACGGTCCCCGTCGCCACTTCGCGGATCGGTCGGTCCACGGCCGGTTCCAGCCGTTGGCGGAAGCAGATCACGGCGAGGCTGGTCGCGACCGCGGCGAGGGCCATCCTCTTTCCGATGCAGACGTGCGCTCCCGCGCCGAACGGGATGTACGCGTCCTTGGCCGACGAATCCGCCCTGCCGGGTAACCAGCGGTCGGGGTCGAACTGCCGCGGCTGCGGGAACCAGCGGCGGTCGTGGTGCAGGATGTACGGGCTGAAAACGATCTCGGCGTGCGCCGGCAGGTCGACCTCGCCCAGCCGGACCGGTCGTATCGTCCGGCGCATGATGAAGGGAACGGGGTAGCGGCGCAGAGTCTCGCTGATCACCCTCTCGAGGTAGGTCAGCGACGACAGGCGCTCGAGTGTGAGCTCCTGGTTTCCGAGCACCTCGTCAAGTTCCCGGCGGACGGTGTCCTCGATCCGCGGGTTGCGGAAGATCTCGTACAGCGCCCAGGCCAGCACAGCACCAGTGGTCTCACTGCCGGCCACGAGCAGGGTCATCACCTGGTCGCGGATCGCCCGGACCGACAGCGCGTCACCGTTGTCGTCCCGGACGGCGAGGAGCGAGGTGAGTAGGTCGTCGGGGGCCGTCGGCCCTCGGTCCTCCGCGCGACGGGCGGTGATGATGTCGTTCACCAGGGCATCCATCGCTCGCATGGACGTGCGGAAGCGGATGTTCCCGGGCGTGGGCAGCCGGTCCCATCCGTTCGGCATCGCCGTGCGGGCCAGCACGCCCCGGAACAGCACCGGCATGTTGTGCCGGATGCTCGCCAGCTTGTCGTTGGTGAGACCGGTTGAGAACAGGCTCCGGGCAGCGCTGGTCAACGCGAGGTCGTTCATGTGCTCGTCGAGGGCGAACGCTCGGCCCGGCGTCCATGAGTCGACCACCTTCTCGGTCTCGTCACGGACACGCCTGACATGCGCGGCGATGTGCTGGTTGGTGAAGGCCGATCGCAGCGCCCTTCGTTGGCGTTGGTGGGACTCGCCGTATGAGGTGAGAAGGGAGTCGCCGAACCAGGTGCCCGCCTTCTCCATCAGCAGCCCGCGATCGTAGTGCTGGTCCCCCGGCACAAGCAGCCGTCGAACGAGTGCCGGGTGGGTGACCACATAGGCGGGTACCGGCCCGAGCCGGATCCGTACCACCTCACTGACCGCCGCGAGGGAGGACAGGAATTCCAGGCGTCGGGTCAGCAGGGCGGGGGCGTGCCCGACAACGGGCCATCCGCCCGGGGCAGACACCGGACCTGCGGCTGGTGACCGCGGCCTCGTTTCGTCGGACTTCTGCATCACCACGGTTACCTCCCTGATGAACCTGTGCACGGGCGCCGACTGCTACGGGATGCGGGGAACAGGTGGCCACTAGCTTCTGCCGACAACCGATGGGTTGCCCTGCATCCACAGGACCGTGACGTGCCTGTTCGTGAACCGCCAGCCGTCCGGGGTGCGAAGCAACCGGTCCTCGTAGCGGGCGCCGATCAGGCACAGGTCCCCGTCGGGCAGGCCGTGCCGCACATGCTGGGCGATCGTGTAGCTGGAGTGTGTCGCCTGATCACCGTGTACGGCGACCAGATGGTTGCCGTTCACGTGCTGGCTGGCGTCCAGGGGCTGGAGTATGGCGCGGACGAGCTCGGTGATCCCGTCCGGGCCCTCGCCGGTCCCGACGCCAGCGACCTCGATGCGGGCGTCGTCGGTGAACAACTGGCCGATCGCGGCCCAATCGCGGCTGTCCAGCGCCAGAGCGTACCGATTGGCCACGGCCGCTACGTCCATCCGGTCGGCGAGGTCCCGGACGAGGTCCTCATCCGTCAAGCGATCCATTGCCACTCCTCCGGATGCCGCCGGAACGCCTGACCACGCTCAGCGGGCACAGTCGAAGTACCAGACGGTCGCTCCACCGCGGGACGGGTCGAACCACCGGGGGACCTGCCGCCCGTGCTGGTCGGCGAGCTCGGCGAAGGTATGCTCCGCGAGGCGCCATCCGTGACCGGCCAGCCAGTCGTGCGGCGGGGTCGGCGGTCCGCTGCGGAACAGGCCGAGTACGCGGTCGACGCCGTCATTGGCGATTTCCTCATCGTGGAGGCCTGCCCGCAGCGACGTGGCCACCTCGATGCCGAGGTGGCTGCCCGGCGCGGAGAGTTCACCGATCCGCCGCAGCATCAGGTCGAGCTCGGCGCGGTTCAGGTAGATCGTGAGCCCTTCGGCCAGCCAACCGGTCGGCCGGGACGGGTCGAAACCCGCGGCGGTCAAGGCGGCCGGCCAATCGTGGGCCAGGTCGATCGCAACCGGCGTACGCTCGGCCGTCGGCTCCAGGCCCGCGACGCGGGCCACGTCCTTCTTCAGCGCCAGGATGGCGGGCCGGTCCAGCTCGAAGACGCGCCGCCCCGCCCAAGGCAGCCGATACGCACGACCGTCCAGCCCCGCGCCCAGCAGCACGATCTGTTCGACGGGTAGGGCGGTCAACAGCCGGTCGTGATGTAGGGTCCGCACGGTGACCATGTCGCCCATCATTCGGGTCAGGCCCGCCATCTCGCCGGGCATCTCGTGGAGGCGAGGTGCCTGCCCGGGTTGGGCGAGTCCGAGGTGGACGAGGGTCGCCTCGGCCAGCGGGTCCCGGAAGGCGGGCGCGGCCGACAGCGACTCGGCGGCCCGCTGGGCGGCAACCAGGACGGCCGTCCACGCGACGCCGTCCGGCAGAGGTGGGGGATTCATAACTCTCACGTCCAGGAGCTGAGACGGGATTCATGTGCTGCCTCCCGTTTGGTCAGGGAGGACCAGCTTGCGGCGGTGACCTTCGCGCCGGCTGTACGTGGCTGTAGGCGGTGTGCAGGTTCGGCGGCGACAGCTGGCGGTACACCTCGTCGAGCAGGTCGATCACCGCGGGGGGCCGACCGCTCGCCCGTTGGGGAAGCGAGGCGGTGGAACTGGCGACGGGCGGTAGGCCTGCCCTCTTCTACCTCCCGAAAACCCGCCTGAAGTTGACAATCAGTGACAATAAGTGATCATCACTTGCCGTGTCTGTGCAGCTCAGTGGCCATTTCGACAGTCAATGACAAGGTTAGGGTAGTTACGGTCGGCGATATGGGGTCGTCGGTTCGACGGCGAGAGGGTTTCCGCAGGTCAGAGACTTGCGGGCGCCCTCTTTCCATAGCTTGGTATGGACTCCTTGACTCGGGCAGGTTGCCGTGCCGCTACTGGATCTTCACAAGCTCGCTCGATTGACGTCCTCCTATCAGTGATCTAACGTATGACGTCTCACGTCAGCGCGGGTCACTGGGCGCGGAGTTCGCCGGACTCGACCGCCGGAGGGATGGATGAACGTGAAGAGAAGGGTGCGCCGTCTCGTGGGCGCCGGGGTCTCGTTGACCCTCCTGGGTGCCGGAGTCGGAGTCATCTCCGCCGCGCCAGCGGCGATAGCGGCCGGGTCGGGCCCCTGTGACATCTACGCGTCGGGTGGTACGCCCTGCGTGGCGGCGCACAGCACCACGCGGGCGCTGTACGGCGCGTACAACGGCCCCCTGTACCAGGTCCGGCGCTCCTCGGACAATGCAACCCAGGATATCGGAGTGCTGAGCGTCGGTGGTTACGCGAACTCCGCCGTTCAGGATTCGTTCTGCGCCAACGCCAACTGCGTCATCACCGTCATCTATGACCAGTCTGGCCGCAACAACCGCCTCACGCAGGCGCCGCCCGGTCACTTCATCGGCCCCGCCCCCGGCGGCTGGGACAACCTCGCCGACGCGAAGGCGGCACCGGTCACCGTCGGCGGCCAGAAGGCGTACGGCGTTTACATCGCGCCCGGCACCGGCTACCGCAACAACAACACCAACGGCGTCGCGACCGGCGACCAACCGGAGGGGATCTACGCGGTCGTCGACGGCACGCACTACAACCAGTGGTGCTGCTTCGACTACGGCAACGCGCAGACGAACAACCTGGCCGACGAGCGCGCCATCATGGAGACCGTCTACTTCGGCGCAAACAAGCAGTGGGGCTACGGAGCGGGCAACGGTCCGTGGATCATGGCGGATCTCGAGTGGGGGCTTTTCTCCGGGGTGAACGCGGGCTACAACAACATCGCGTCCATCAACCACCGGTTCGTCACCGCCATGGTGAAGGGTGAGCCGAACCACTGGGCCATCCGGGGCGGCAACGCGCAGTCCGGCAGCCTGACAACCTACTTCGACGGTCCGCGCCCCGCCGGATACCACCCTATGAAGAAGGAGGGGGCCATCCTGCTCGGCATCGGCGGCGACAACAGCATCACCGGTCGCGGCACCTTCTTCGAGGGCGTGCTGACCTCCGGCTATCCCACGGCCGCCACTGAGAACGCCGTCCAAGCCAACATCAACGCCGCCGCGTACGCGCCGGCCGGCGGGGGCAATCCTCAGCAGAACGTCCAATTTGTGGGCGGCCAGTCCGGCCGCTGCGTCGACGTGCCTAACGCCAGCACCGGCAACGGTACCCAGGTACAACTGTGGGACTGCATCAGCAACAGCACTGCCCAACGCTGGACCTACACCGCCGCCAGGCAGCTGCAGGTCTACGGCAACAAATGCCTCGATGCGAGCGGATCGGGCACCAGCAACGGTACCCCGACCATCATCTGGGACTGCCACGGCGGCACCAACCAGCAGTGGCACGTCAACCCCAACGGCACCATCACCGGCGGGCAGTCCGGGCTCTGCCTCGACGCGAACGGTGCCGCGACCGCGAACGGCACAAAACTCATCCTCTGGGCCTGCAACGGCGGCACCAACCAGCAATGGACCCCGCGAAGCTGATCGAACGCCAAGCGGTGATCGATGCGCTTGGCGAGAGCCATCGCGTGGGGCACCCGTGGGGCCGGTTAAGCCGGGGTGATGAAAGTTGACCGCGTGATACCGGGACTCCCGTCGAGTAGGGTGAATTCGTAATCCCCGTCGCCGTCGAGTGTCATCGCGTATCCGGAGTACGCTCCGGTGGGGACAGGCAGGGTGGCGGCTGTGGTATCGCGGGTGACGTACGTCCACGCGTTGTCGACCAGGCGGACGCAAGCGATGCCGTGGGCCTTCGCGAACTCCAGGGCACCACGTTGGAAACCTGTGGCGGCCACCACGACACCCTTTTGCGCACCTGTGGACTGAAGCTTGGCGAGCAGCACCTGGACGTCGGACCGTTTGACGGGGTCCTTGTGGCGCTTGCACTCGAACAGGATGAGGAAGTCCATGCCCGCCAGTTGGAAACGCGCCGTGACATCCACGATGTAGGTTCCGTCCAGGCCTTCGAGTGGATCGAGGTGCTTGACCTCCCAGCCGAGCAGTTCAAGGCTCATCGACCTAGCGATCGCCGTCACTGCTTCCTCGTAGGCCTTAGGTGTGATGTCGAACGTCGGCCAATGATCTTCCTCGCTCGCCGCAGCGGGCGAAGTCGAGGAACTCTTACTCATCACGTTGCTCCCTTACCTGGCACCCAGCTTCTGACGCTCGGCCAAAGCTGCGGCCTCGCCCTCGCAGATCGGAAATGTTATCGGCACGTTCGTGGGAAACGCCAGTCGCGTGGACTGGCTAGGATGCGGCCCGTGGAGATGGACCGGGGCACGATGATCGATCTCGAGAACGAGGTGCACGGGGCCGTCGCGCAGTGGGAGCTGCGCGAGCATGGTCCTGTGGAAATGGTGGTGCGGATCCAGGTCGGTACGGTCAACGGCGGCTGGTATGTGCGTCACCAAGGGTTCGGTGACCGGCGCTTTGCCGACAAGACGGCCGCCTGGCAGGCGGTTCGCGGGCTGATGAGGCAGCACGACGACCGCTGGGAGCGTACCGATGTGGACTCCAACCCGTTTCGTCTGTTGTGCCGCGCGGATGGCTCACGGATCCTCTACGACACCCACGATGACGAGACCCTCCACGCCTGCTGGGGCACTCGCCGGGACGAGCATTGGGATGCCTACCTGGCGGCGCTGAACGCGGGCGAAACGCTACGGAACACCGAAACACATGCACTACTCGGTGGCACCATCGAGCTGATCGAGTATCGCGACCCGCTCGACGGGACGCAGCGGTACGCGGTCTCCGTGGCCGTCGAGACGGGCGTGGACTGGCGGGTGGTCGACTACCGCGATCGCGCTGCGGCCGACGCACGGTACGAGCACGAGGTGTGGAAGAACGCCGATGAGGAGCTGCCCTACCGGTCGAGCGACATCATCGACGTGCCGGTCAGCCGCCGGTCGAGGCAGCCGGAGGGCCTGAGTATCTCGCCGTCCGGGGAGATTGGCGAGACCTCGGATCTGAAGTACCTGGGGTTGCTGCCGCCGCGCATCAGCTGGCCGCGGACGCCTCCGGCGGCCGACGGGCCACGCCCGGTGCGCGGCATGACGGCCGGGCCGAGGAGCTGGGGGCCGAAGGAGGTGCATGTCCAGGACGTCACTCCGCAGATATGGCGAGACGCGATCGACCCACCGCCCAACGACCTGGCCCTGGCCGCCCTGCCCGACGGGCGGTATCTGCTCGCCTCGGCCGACGACGCCGCGGCCCATGTCCTGGGGACCAGGAATGGCCATCGGATCTGCACTGTCTCCGGGCACATCGAGCGGGTCCTGTCCGTCGCGCTCACCGTGCTCGCCGACGGCGAGGTGGTGCTAGCCACCGGCGGGCAGGACCGCGAGGCCCGCGTCTGGACCACGAGGGAAAGCGAGCCGGTCGCCGTGCTTTCAGGGCACCGCGGGCCGGTCAACGCCGTCGCCTGGGCCGCTCCGCCTGGCGACGTACCATGGCTGGTCACGGGCGGCGACGACGCGACCGTACGGGTGTGGGACCTGGTAGCCGAGGAGACCCGGGCCGTCTTCGAGGTCGGCAAACCCAGCGTCGACATCGTGTGGTCGATAGCCGCCGCCGTCCGGTCCGACGGCCACGTCTGTGTTGTCGCGGGCGTCGACGGCGGGCACGACTCCAGCACCGTGTACGTCTGGGACGCGACCGCCGGCACCGTCATGCACAAGTTCGTTTTCGAGCGCGCCGAGTCGGGGATACGGGTGCCGCAGGTGGCGGTGGCAACGCTCGCCGACCGCTCGTTGCGGGTGGCGGCCGCCGTAGGTGGTGTGGTGCGGATTTGGGACGGCCACACCGGCGAAGTGGTGCGGACGTTCGCCGCGCCCGGGCCGTGTGACGGCTATGTCTCGCTGGCTGTGCTGCCCGACCTGCGCGTGGCCGTCGCCGTGACCGGCGGCCGGCAGACCCAGGTCTGGGACACTGAATCGGGCGCTCCGCTTGCTGAGGTGCACCACACGGTCGAAGGTTGGCGTAAGCCGGTCGACCTGGTGGCCCAGCCAGACGGTGCGCTGCTGCTGGCCACCGGGCGGGAGGGCGACACGCCGGCCCGCGTCCTGCGGTTGAGCCCGCGAGGGTAGCGGCCGATGACAATGGAGGAGCTCATAGGGCGGGTGACCGCCTGGGTCGAGGACTACCACAGCTCCGGTGATCCGGCCGCGATTCTCGACGCCACCGCCAACCGGGACGCGGCGGCGCTGTGGCGGGCGGTGCGCGGCGTCGACCTGGACTCCGCCTCGGCGTCGCTGGAGGCACTGTTTCTCATGGCATGCAGCGCGCTGGGCTGGCTGCACTACAGGCGGCACGGAGAGTCGGCCGACGATAGACGCCATGCCGAGTTGGCCCGGGCCCTGGTGTGTCTGGACGCCGTCGCGGACGACCATCATGCCGTGCCGGCCGAGCTGCACCCGCTGGTCGGGCGGTTCACCGACCCGGATGCCCAGGCAGAGGCGGCGCAGGCGCTGCTGGCGGCTTCAGCGCGGCTGCCCGATCCAGCCCTGCTCGACGCGGCGATCCTGCTGATGACCCCAGCCGCGAAGGCGTCGCCGCGGCGGGACTGCCGCCGCGGCGTGCGGCTTTCCCACCTCTGCCTCGCCCTACGGCGCCGGTTCGAGCGCAACGGCGCCGAGGCCGACCTCGACGCCGCAGTCGTCGCCGGCGAGGAGGCGGCCGAGATCGCCGACGGGCGCGGCGAGGCGGCCCCGGCGGTGTGGACGCATCTGGCCGCCGCCTACCGGTGCCGCTACCGTCTTCGCGGCAGATCCGGCGACCTGCGGCGTGCCGTCGGCCTGTTGGAACGGCGGCTAGCAGTCACCGGGGCCGACGTGGCCGCGCTGGGCGAGCTGGGCGAGGCCTATCGACAGCGGTACGAGCAGACCGGAGACCCCACGCATGTCGATCGGGCGGTGACGCTGACCGACCAGGCAGTCACGCACGCCGGCGACCAGGCAAGCCCCGCACTGCTGCTCAATCTCAGCGGCGCTCTACTGCTGAGGTACGAGCGCACCGGTGCCCGGTCGGACCTGCGGCGCGCAACCACCCTCAGCGAACGGGCCGTGTCCGGGCTGCCCCGGGACGACCCCGACCGCGGCGCCCACCTCGCGGTCGCGGCGTCCGTCCTCCTCAAGCGGCACGAGCGAAGCCGGTCGACGGAGGACATACACCGCGCAGTCGATCTTTACGAGCAGGCGCTGGCGACACTGGCCGACGACGACCGAGCCCGCCCGTCGCTCCTGCGGGGCCTCGCCAGGGCGCTCCACCAGCGTCACCTCACCACCGGCGACAGCACCGACCTGGATCGGGCCGTGACGCTGGCCCGTTGGGTGCTCGCCGCGATCTCGCCTGTTCACCCCGAACGGGCCGCCGTGACCATGGACCTGGCGGCCGTCCACCTCACCCGGCACACGCACACCGGCGTACTCGCCGACCTGGCTCAGGCCATCGACCTGGCTAAGAGGGCACTCACGCCCGATGGGCCACCGCCGTGGCTGTCCACACTGGGCGAGGCCTACCAGCAGCGTTACCTCGTCACCGGCGACATCACCGACCTCGACCAGGCGGTCGCGATCGGCGAGCGGGCGACGACCGGCACCGACATCGGGCTAGCCGCGCGGCAGGTGCGACTCGCAACCGCGTACTGGTGCCGCCACCGCAGTGCGAACCGCGAGAGAGATCTGGACCGGGCGGTCGAACTGGCCGCGCGAGCCCTGTCCGGTACTCCCGCCGACCACGCGCAGCTGCCCGGTCGGCAAGCGCTGCTCGCCGAGATGCGACTTGACCGCTACCGGCTCGCCGGCGTGACCGGCGACGCGGACGCGGCGATCGACCTGAGTGAACGGGCACTGGCAAGCGTTCCGGCCAACCACCCCGGCCGCTCACGGTTCCTTGCCACCACCTGCGCCGCCCACCTCGAACGCGGGGTCACCGCGCTGGATCCGGGCCAGCTCCGCGACCTCTCCGCCCGGGTCGTCGAGACACTGGGCGCGGCACCTCTCGACCGCACGACCGCCCACCATGCCGCCGGCTCACTCGCGCTCGCGACCGGCGACGCACCGCTGGCCGTCAAGCTACTCGACCAGGCGGTCGCGCTGCTACCGTCCGTGGCGCCACGGGAAGCCGGATGGGCCGACCAGCAGCACCGGTACGGCCGGCTCGCAGGGCTCGTCGGCGACGCCGTGGCCGCACACTGCGCGGCCGGCGACCCCAGCGGGGCGGTCGAGGTCGCCGAGCTAGGTCGAGGCGTGCTACTCGCGAGTCAGGCGAACACCCGCGTCGACTTGGTGGAGCTGGCCGAACACAACCCACGCCTCGCGGACCGGTTCGGTTGGGTGTGCGAAAGACTCAACACGCCGGACTTCCCCGTCGACGAGCGACGGCGGTGGTGGGCCGACTACGACGCGCTGCTCGCCGAAATCCGGCAACTGCCCCGTCTGGAGAGGTTCCTGGCCGCACCGCGCCACACGGACCTACGCCTTGCCGTAACGGGTGGCCGCGCGGTACTGGTCAACGCGAGCCGGCACCGCAGCGACGCGGTCATCATCCAACCGGACACCCCGCCGTCACTGGTCGAACTGCCCGCCCTACGACTGTCCGACGTCAACGCTCGCGTATCAAGACTCCTCGACGCTTTCGAAGGCCAGCCGTCGCCGGCGACCGCACGGCGCCGCAGCGGAGTCGTACGCGAGATCCTGGCCTGGCTAGCCGAGGTCGTCGTGGACCCGGTTGTCGCCGCGCTGACCGTCACGGAGGCGGCACCGTGCCGGGTGTGGTGGCTTCCGACCGGCCCGCTCGGTCTACTCCCGCTACACGCGGCCGGCACCGCCCCCGACCTGCTCGTCTCCTCCTACACACCGTCCCTGCGCGCCCTGCGAGCAACCCGTACACGGCCACCCGCCACCCAGCGCCTACGCCTCACCGTGGCACTACCGCACACACCCGGTCTTCCCGACCTACCCGCAGCCTCCCGCGAGGCCGCCGCGCTTGGCAGCACCGTACTCACCGGCGAACAGGCCACCGCCGACCGAGTAGTGCCAGCCATCAAGGCCGCCACATGGGCACACTTCGCCTGCCACAACGTCCTCGACCCAATCTCCCAGACCGACAGTGGCCTGCGACTGTTCGACCGGACACTGCGCCTACCCGAGATCGGCAGCCTCCAGCTACCCGAAGCGGAACTCGCCTACCTGTCCGCCTGCTCCACCGCCAACCACGGCATCCGATACGCCGACGAAGTGCTGCACCCGGTATCCGCCTTCCAACTCGCCGGCTTCCGGCACGTGGTGGCATGCCTATGGCCACTCGACGACAGCACCGCCCTCAAAGCCGCCCGCGCCTTCTACCGCGGGCTGCCCGACTCACCCGCTGCAGACGACGCCGCCGCGGTCCTGCACCAGGTAACCCGCCACCTACGCGCGACGAACCCAGACCGCCCCGACCTCTGGGCCCCGTTCATCCACAGCGGGCCATAATTCCACGCCCCATGGCGCCTCTTGAAGCATGGTTTGCGGGTCGGTCGGCGCGAGCGGGGTGTGTCGATTTCCGTGACGCGGAGAAGCTCGTCACCAATGTGTCGGGCTCAACCCGAAGGTGCGCCAGTCCGACTCGGCACCGGTGCACGGCCGGATCAGCATGGCCGGACGGGTGCACGTGCGCGGCGTCCTGGTCGAAGCCGCCTGGTCCGCCACCCGCGCTCCCGGCCCGTTGCGTGCGTTCTTCAGCGGATGTCACGGCGCGCGGGCCGTCGATACCGTGGTGCGGAACGTCTGCCGGTACACCGTTGGTGAGACCCCGATCGCGCCGGTCAGGTGCTGGCGGAGGGAGGCGGCGGTGCCGAAGCCGGCTTCGGTGGCGACCCGGTCGACCGGTAGGTCGGTCGTCTCCAGCAGCCGGCGGGCGTGTTCGACCCGTTGCCGTGCGAGCCACTGCACCGGTGTCATGCCGACCTCGGCGCGGAAGCGTCGCGAGAACGTGCGGACGCTCATGCGGGCGTGCCGGGCGAATTCGGTGAGGGTGATCGGCCGGTGTAGCTGGCCGAGCGCCCACTGCCGGGTCTCGGACGTGGTCGTGGTTGCCGGTTCGGGCACCGGACGGTCGATGAACTGTGCCTGGCCGCCCTCGCGCCACGGCGGCACGACGCACAGCCGGGCCACCCGGTTGGCGGCGGCGCTGCCGTGGTCGCGGCGTACGAGGTGCAGACACAGATCGACGCCGGAGGCGACGCCGGCCGCGGTGAGCACCTCCCCGTCGTCGGTGAAGAGCACATCGGCATCGACCTGTACGTCCGGGAAGGTCCGCTGGAAGTGTTCGGCGTTGTTCCAGTGTGTCGTCGCCGGTCGGCCGTCGAGCAGGCCGGCGGCGGCCAGCACGTACGAGGCTGTGCAGATCGACACGATGCGGGTACCCGGCCGCAGCCGGCGCAGCGCCGCCGCGACGGGCTCGGGTAGCCAGTCCTGGTCGTCGACCGGATCGCACACGAAGGGCGGTAGCACCAGTGTGTCGGCCGTGTCGATCGCCTCGGGGCCGTGTTGGACGGCCACGGTGAAGTCCGCGCTGGTGGCGACTGGTCCGCCGTCGATGCTGCAGGTGACGACCTGGTACAGGGGTTCGTCGTCGGGGCCGGCAGCGGTACCGAAGATACGGACCGGAATGCTCAGCTCGAACGGGTACACGCCGTCGAGCGCCAGGACGACCACGCGATGCATGGCCAGATCCTTTCACATATTGGCGATCCGGCCACTCGAACCGCGACCACCGTGCCGACAGGCTGGATCGCACACAGCTGAGGACCTACAGAGGGGCTTGCGATGCGTGCGATCGAACAGGACCGGCTCGGCGGGCCCGAGGTCCTCAAGCTGGTGGAGGTCGAACCTCCCGAGCCCGGACCGGCGGAGGTACTGGTCCGCGTCCACGCGGTCGGGGTCAACCCGACCGACTATTGGCACCGGGCGACCGGCGGCCTGCTCGGCCGGCCGGTGCGGCTGGGCTGGGACCTGTCCGGCGTGGTCGAGGCCACCGGTGCCGGTGCCGCGTTGTACCGGCCTGGTGACGAGGTCTTCGGAGTGCCACGGCTACCGCAGGCGGCCGGTACCTACGCCGAGTACGTCACGGCGCCGTCGCGCCACCTCGCCCGCAAACCCGGCGTGCTGTCCCACGTCGAGGCGGCCGGTTTGGGACTCGCCGGGCTCACCGCCTGGCAGGCCCTCGTCGACGTCGCTGACGTCCGACCGGGCCAGCGCGTACTGGTTCACGCGGCCGCGGGCGGCGTCGGCCACCTCGCCGTGCAGGTGGCCAAGGCGCGCGGCGCGTACGTGATCGGCACCGCGACCGCCGCCAAACACACCTTCGTCGGCGGGTTGGGTGCCGACGAGGTCATCGACTACACCACGACGGACTTCACCGAACGCCTCCACGACCTCGACGTGGTCATCGACCCGATCGGCGGAGAGTACGGGCCGCGCTCACTGCGGACCCTGCGCCCAGGCGGCATCCTGGTCGCCCTTGCCTCACCGGCCGAGACGTACCTGGAGAAGGAGGCAGCGCGGCACGGCAGACGCGCCCGATTCATGATCGTCGAGCCGGACCGCGCCGGGCTCACATCCCTCGCTCACCTCGTCGCCGTAGGACAGCTCCGCGTGGAGGTGCACACAGTACTGCCCCTCGAACAGGCCGCCGAGGCCCACGAGATCGGCCAGGCCGGCCGTACCACAGGAAAGATCATCCTGAAACCCTGACCTCCCGCGCCAATCCTGCCAAGCCAGAGAGCATCCGCTCATCGGCCACGTCCGGGCGTCCTCGCACCTGCCCACGCCCGAGGTCGCGGTCGCGGAAGATGACGGCGGTGCCAGGGGGTGTTCGTTCTCCGCCATGCAACCCCGCTTGCTTGCGAATCGTCATGGGGCTGTGAGAGTGAAGGAGGGCGGGTGTGAAATCTGACCGTGACGAGCAGTTCCACAACTTCGTGCTCAGTCATCGCGCCGGGCTGGTACGCACGGCGACGCTGCTGACCGCGGGTGACGCGCATCTGGCCGAGGATCTGGTTCAGTCCACCCTGACCAAGCTGTACCTCGCCTGGCCGGCGTTCCGGCGGGCGGACAACGTCGAGGGCTACCTGCGCCGAACCCTCGTCAACGCGTTCACCGACGAACGCCGTCGGTGGTGGCGCCGCCACGAACGTTCGGTAGCGGAACTTCCGGACCGGCCCCGCGCCGAACCGGGCGGCGGCGGCGACCTCGACGACGGCCTGCGCGCGGCCCTTCGCGACCTGCCACCAAAGATGCGCGCCGCGGTGGTTTTCCGCTACTTCTATGACCTTTCCGTAGCCGACACCGCCGACGCCCTCGGCTGCTCCGAGGGAACGGTGAAGAGCCAGACCGCCCGCGCCCTGGACCGGTTGCGGGCCGCCCTTGACGAGTTTTCCCCGATAGGAGTCACCCGATGATGGATCTGCACGACCGGCTTGCCCGGATCGCCGGCCCGGCCGCCGAGCCGTCGGCCGCCGAGGCCGACGCCGACCTGGCCCGGGGCCGCCGGGCGCTGCGCCGTCGCCGGTCCGTCCGCACGCTCGGTGCCTCGGCCTTCGCGGTCGCCGCGCTGGCCGCCGCCGTCACCATCGGCACCCAGACCGGCCCGACCACCACTGCGAACAACGCACCGGCCCAAGTCTTCGCTACCCGCCTCGTGGCCTACGAGGGCAAACAGCCACAAGGCTTCACGATCGACAAAGTCCCAGCGGGCTGGGAGATCCAAGGCGGCGACGCCGCCAATCTGACGATCGCGCCAGAGAACGCGGCGAACAAGAGCCCAAACGTCTACGTCGACAAGATCCTCATCACTCTGCAGCCGAAGAGCGACCACTCCACCCCGACCGGTACGCAGCTCGATGTCGGCGGCAAGCCCGGCGTGCTCAATGCCGCTGAAGGCCAGTACGGCGGCAAGAACCTGTGGGTCAAGCAGCCCGACGGCGTCTGGATGCTGGTGCAGATCTGGGACGCCCGTGGGTGGACCCAGCAGGACATCGTCGAGTTCGCCGACGGGATCCACGTCCAGCCAGGCGTCGTACGCCCCCACGACTGATGCATGCTGTCCGGCCGCTGGCGTCAACCACGCCCGCGCCCAGTCGATCTGCTTAATCTGACCGGGCTGGTGCAGCAGCCGCTGGTCCGGGCGCATTCACCGGCCATTGGGATACTCGGTCAGCGCCCGTAGCCCGGCGTGGGAGCGGGCCTGCTCGTGCCCGGCCTCCGCGGCGGCGGCGTGCGCCGCGGCGCGGCGGAACAGCTCCGCCGCGGCGTCCCGCCGGCCGGCCGCGAGGAGGGTTTCGCCGTATTCCAGGTGCACCTGGGCGGCCAACTGGCGGTCGTGCAGGCCGTCGATCACCTCGATGGCCGTCCGGTGCCGGGCGATGGCGTCGGCGAACCGGCCCTGCCGGCGGTACAGGACACCGAGCGCACCGGCCGCCTCCGCCGCGGCCGGCTTGTAGCCGTTCCGCAGGTTGAGGCTGAGCGCCAGGCGCAGCATCCGCTCGGCCGGCCGGTGGCCCATCCGCATCCGGGTGGCGGCCACGTTGCCGAAGGTGTTGTACCGCTCGGCGTCGACCCCGGCGACGCCGGCGAGGAACATCGCCCTTCGGAACCAGTCGAGGCTCTCCGCGAGGTCGCCCCGCCGGGCCGCCGCCAGGCCGAGCGTGTTCAGCGGATTGGTCATGTCCTCCGGTTCGGCGCAGGCGCGGGCGTGGTCGAGCACCCGCCGGGCCGCCCGGTAACCGCCCTCGATGTCGCCGAGCAGGTACCGCAGCGTGGCGAGGTTTGCCAGACAGGTGTTGGCGGAGTTCACGTCACCGAGCCGGCTGAAGTTCTCATAGGCGGTCTGCACCAGGTCGACCGCCTTCCGCGCCCGGCCGGTGCGGAACAGACCCGATGCCAGGTAGTTCGCCATCACGGCGGTCATCCGGAGGTCGCCGTCCCGGCGTGCGGCCGCCAGGCCCAGCCGGTGCGCCTCGATCAGCTCGTCGTACTCGGCGGCCAGGTACCACATCCGCCACGCCGCGCGGGCCAGTTGCCACACGCACCGGGTGGCACCGGTCGCGTCCGCCAGTCGCACGATCGAGAGATGGTCGCACCGGTTGCGGTCGAGCCACCGGCGCTGGTCCAGCTCCCCGCCGGGCAGCAGATCCGGCCGCAGTGGCGGGTCCAGCTCCATCGTCCGCAGGCTGTACGGGGACTCCAACGGTCGGGCCACCGTCGCGGCGGCGTGCGTGGCGTGGTCGAACAGCCGCCGTAGGGCGGCCTGCCGCTCCGGTTGGTCCGCCGCGGCCAGCGTGGCGGCGTACTGCCGGATCAGGTCGTGCAGCCGGTACGTCGCGAAGTCCTGCTCCTCGACCAGGTTGACATCCGCGAGCTCGGCCAGCAGGTCCTCGGCGTCGTCGCGCGGCAGATCCGCCAGGGCTGCCGCGACCGGCGCGTCGAACCGTTCGCCGGGGTAGAGGCCGAGCAGCCGAAACAGCCGTTGCAGCGGCGTCGCCAGCTGGTTGTACGACAGCGCGAACGCCGCCGCCACGGTGCGGTCCTCGGCGGTCAACTCGGCCAGCGCGGTGTCGCCGAGGCGGTCCAGCAGGTCGGCGACCCGCCAGCGGCGGCGGCGGGACAGCCGGGCCGCGGCCAACCGTACGGCGAGCGGCAGCAGTCCACAGCGGCGCACCACCTCTCTCACCGCCACCGGCTCGGCTACGGCGCGCTCGCCGACGATCCGAATGAACAGGTCGGCCGCCTCCGCTTCGGTCAGCACCGCCAGCGGTTGCGTCCGGACGCCGTCCAGGCCGGTGAGCCGGTGCCGGCTGGTCACCAGCGTCAGGTGGTCGCCGCAGCCCGGCAGCAGCGGCAGGACCTGCGCGCTGGTGGCCGCGTTGTCGAGGACCAGCACGGTACGGCGCCGGGCCAGCTCGCTGCGCCACTGGGCGGTCCGTTGGTCGATCGGCCCGGCGATCCGGTTGGCCGCAACGCCGAGCTGCCGCAGCAGGGTACTCAGGGCCGCGCCGTGATCGACCGCCTCCCGGTCGCTGTGCCCGTGCAGGTCGATGAACAGGTGTGCGTCCGGATAGCGGTCGACCGCGAGTTCGGCGAGCCGGATCGCCAGCGTGGTCTTGCCGACGCCGGCCATGCCGTCGAAGACGTGGACCGACGGGCCGGGCGGCGCGGTGTCCACCTGGGTGCGGAACCGGTCGAGCAGGGCCGTCCGGCCGGTGAAGTCGCCGACCGCCCGGGGCAGGCAGCGGATCGGCGCGGCACCCGCGGGCACCGGCGCGGCGGGCAGCTCGCCGGCCAGCATCTGCCGGTGCAGCGCCTGCAGCTCCGGGCCCGGTTCGATGCCCAGCTCGTCAACGAGCGCCGCCCGGGTCCGCCGGTACTCGGCCAGCGCGTCGGCCCGGCGCCCGCCGGCGTACAGCGAGCGGATCAGCTGGCCGCGCAGGCGCTCCCGGGTCGGGAACCGCTCGACCAGGCGATGCAGGTCGGCCGGCGGGACCCGCTCACCGCCGACGGTGAGCTCCAACTCGACCCAGTCCTCCACCGCGGTGGCGTAGTGCTGGTCCAGTGCGGCGGCCAGCCGGTGGACCGCGGGGCTGTCGATGTCGCCGAGCGCCGGGCCGCGCCACAGGTCGAGACCCTGGCGCAGCAGGGCGGCCGCGCTGTCCGGGTCGGGTTCGGCCCGGGCGGCGGCGACCAACCGGTGGTACACCAGGGCATCCAGGTCGTCGTCGGCGACGTCGAGGCGGTAACCGGCCGGGACGGTCCGGATGTTGTCGGCGGGCAGCGCCCGACGCAGCCGGGACACGCAGGTGTGCAGCTGCGCCCGGGCGGTGGCCGGCGGCCGTTCCTGCCAGACCGCGTCGACGAGGGCGTCGACGCCGACGCCGCGGCCGGAATGCAGCAACAGCATGGCCAGCACCACCCGGTCGCGGCCGGCGGTGACCTCCGTGTCCCGGACGGCGAGTCCACCGAGGATCCGATACCTCATGCGAGGCAACCTATCGACCCCGCTCGCATCGTGGTCGGTCCGCCCTCTCGGCGGGCGAGAGGAGACCGAGAGTCCGGCGGTAGGGACCGCCCTTAATCTTCGCCCTCGTAGGGTTCGGCGGACGACGTCGGCCACCGGGCCGCCCGCCGGGACACGAGGGGGATGTCGTGCGAAGAATTCATCGCCAACTCGCCGGAACCAGCCGCCGGCAACTGGCAGTAGTGCTCGTGGCAGCCGTCGCCGCGGTCCTCGGGGTGGGGGCTCCCGCGCGTGCGGAGTCCGCGCCCGCGCTGTCGGGGGATCCGGTGAGCCTGGCCGAACTGCGGGCGCAGGTGTCGGGGGGCACCTCCGCCGCGGCCGCGGAGTGGCACTACATCTCGAATCTGAACAGCGGCAAGGTGCTGACGGTGCGCAGCAGTGCCAGCGGCGCTCCGGTCGTTCAGTGGGAGCAGCGGCGGGGCGATCAGGCACAGGCGTGGACGTTCACCCCCGCGAACGAATACGGCACCGGTTGGGTGTACGTCCGCAACGCATACACGTCTTCCTGGAAGGCCATGGGCATCAGCCGCTCCGGTCGGAGCAATGGTGACCCGGCGATTCAGTGGGATCACCGGCCGGGTCTCGCGGACCAGGTCTGGGGTTTCTACGGCGGCACCCTCGGCATCTACCAGATCAAGAATCGGAACAGCGACAAGTGCCTGGCGATCCCGGCCAGCAGCATGGCCAACGTGCAGGCGATCCAGTGGCAGTGCAGCACCAATTTCGACCAGCGGTGGGTGCTGACCGCCTGGTCGTGAGGCGCCAGCTTCCGCCTACCGGGTGACGCGGCGCGCGGACGCCACCATCCCGCAGCGAGGCTCCGGGGGCGCGCCGAACTACGGCACGCCCCCGGAGCCTCGCTGCGGCCGTTCTGGCCGGGGCCGACCGCTGCGGCTGTCGGCAGCAGACTCCGGCGGCCCGGCGACGCTGGCAGGGGTCGCCGGGGAGGGCGGTGCTGACCGTCACCGGGCGATCGAGGTCAGGACTTCCGGTGAGTCGTGGCGGTCGTTGAGCCGGTCGCCCCGGAGGAGGAACCACAGCGCCAGCGACAGCTCCCCCACCAGGCTCGGAAGCAGGATCAGCGGAACCAGCCGTTCCTGCACCCCGGGTGCGACCACGAAGGTCAACGTGTTCACGACGTAGGCGATCCCCGCCGCGACCATCAGCCATCCGATGATCCGTGGCACGCGCCGGCTTCCGAGGATCAGCACGCCGACCAGCACGCAGAACCCGGCGAACAGGACGAGCGCGATGCCGAATCCGGCCGAGAACAGCCGGACGGCCAGGTATGCCAGCGCCTCGTCCGGCCCGCCGAGCGCATCGCGTTCCCGCAGCATCGCGGCCGGCACGTACATCTGCAGCAGGCTCATCGCCTCGATCGCCACGGACGTGACGGCGCAGGCGAGCGCGAGTCGCGCGAGGGTCGCCTGTACCGACTTGAACAGCTCGCTGACCAGAACGTTGACCACCAGGGCGGGCAGCAGGTAGAGCAGGTGGACCGCCAGCCCCCAGCGCCACAGCGTCTCGTTCTCCGCGATCGCCTCGACGGTCGCCGCCGGGTCCCCGGGGACGACCAGCGTGCCTCGTACCGCCATCTCGGCGAACAACCCACCGGCGATGACCAGGAGATAGCAGAGCCCGGCGATCCGGGCGAGGAGAGCGGGGCGTACGGCGTCATTCATCAGGTCAGGCTAGGTTGGCGGCGGACCGTGCGGACATCACGCGAATTCGTGGGTACTCTGCTGGCCAGGATGGCCAGACCCGCCCGCCGCCCAGGCAACGTGCCGGCCGAAGCGACCAGCTTCGTCGGCCGTGAACGTGAGCTTGCCGAGGTACGCGGAAAGCTCGCCAGGGCCCGCCTGGTCACCCTCACCGGACCCGGCGGTGTCGGCAAGACCCGGCTGGCGGTCCGGGCGGCGACCACTCTCGGCCGTGGCTTCACCGACGGCGCCTGGTGGGTGGAGCTGGCGGAGGTGCGCGAACCAGCGTTGGTGAGCAATGCCGTCCTGGCCGCGCTGGACCTGCGGGATCAGGTCGCGTCCGAGCCACGGGAGCTGTTGCTTGCGCACCTGCGTGACCGGAAGCTGCTGCTGGTGCTGGACAACTGCGAGCACCTGGGCGAAGCGGTCGCCTTGCTGGTGACCGATCTCCTCCGTACCGCTCCCGGTGTGCGGGTGCTCGCCACCAGCCGCGAGCCGCTGTCGGTGGCGGGGGAGCACGTGGCGCCGGTGCCGCCGCTGCCGGTGCCGCCGGCCGACTCGACCGAGCGTCAGGTGTCGCACAACGAGGCGGTCATGCTGTTCACCGAGCGGGCCGCGGCTGGATCCGGCGGCTTCGAGGTGACCGCCGCCAACCAGGCGGCCGTGGTGGAGATCTGCCGGCGGCTCGACGGGCTGCCCCTGGCGATCGAGCTGGCGGCGGTACGGACGCGGGTCCTCACCGTCGAACAGATCGTCGGCCGCCTCGCCGACCGGTTCGGCCTGCTCACCGGGGGCGGTCCGGGGTTGCCGCGCCACCAGACGCTGCGTACCGCCATCGACTGGAGTCACGACCTGCTGACCCCCGGCGAACAGACGCTGCTACGGCGGTTGTGCGTGTTCGCGGGCCCGTTCACGCTCGCCGACGTCGAGGCGGTCACCGGCGACCAGGCGCTCGACCCGCTCTCATCCCTGGTCGACAAGTCGATGGTCGTGAAGCAGGAGGCTCGGGGCGTGGCGTGCTACCGGCTCCATGAGACGATGCGCGAGTACGCCCGCCGCAGGCTTCGCGAGTCCGGTGAGGAGGACGCGGTCGAGGCGCGCTGCGCCGAGCACTACCGACTGGCCTGTCTTGAGTGGACTCCGCAGGTCCGGTACCGCCTTGCCGAGTGGCTCGGCTGGATGGACCTCGAGATCGACAATGTTCGCGCGGTCCTGCGGCGCTGTGTGGCGCGCGACGATCGCGAACACGGACTCGAGCTCACCGCCTCCCTCGCCTGGTACTGGATCACCAGGGCGACCAGCGAGGGCATTCGGTGGTTCGAGAGCCTGGGAACGTCCGGCAACCCCGTCGCGCTGTTCCTGCGGGGTTTCCTGTCCGTGTTGCAGTTCGACACGGCGGCGGCCCGCCCGGTTCTGGATCAGGCGGTGACGGCGGCGCGCGCGGCCGGGCTCGCCAGCTTCGAGGCACAGGCCCTGTCGATGGCGTCGGTCGCCGCGAACACCGCCGGCGACCGCACCCGCGCGCTGCGCCTGCTCCAGGCGGCACAGGCCGTGGCGACCGGCCCCGGCGACCACCCAGCGGCGATCGCCGTACTCCAGGCACGCGCGCTCGGCGGCCTGTTCACGGGCGACCTCGAACAGGTGCGGCAGGCAGCGTCGGAGGGTGTCCGTGGCAGCCGGGAGGTGGGTGACCAGTACGGCCTCGAGATGATGCTCGTCAACCTCGCCTGCGCCGCGTTGCACGCCGGCGAACTGGCCGAGACGAAACCGATGTGCGTCGAGGCGTTGTCGATCGCCCGCCAGATAGATGACCGGGTTGCCCAGTTCTGCCTGCTCGATATCCTGGGCTGTCAGGCGGCGGGCACCGGCGAGCCGAGACGTGCCGCGCGGCTCCTGGGGGCGGCGCGGAGCGTGCGGGCGGGCGTCGGCGCGAGCGTCCTGCCGTACCTTGGGCCGCTGGTCGCCGAGGCGGCGGCGACGGCGCGTCAAACGATTGGCGAGCAGGGGTTCCAGACCGAGTTCGAGGCCGGCACCCAGCTCAGTCGGGCGGCCGCCATCCGGTTCGCGCTCGGCGAGCCCGACCGCCCCGATGAGCAGCCGGCGCCGGTCGAAACGCCGACCCTGGGCAAACGCGAGGCCGAGGTCGCCCGGCTGGTCGCCGACGGCCTGACCAACAAGCAGATCGGCACCCGCCTACTGATCTCCGAACACACCGTCGACAGCCACATCCGCAGCATCCTCACCAAGCTCGGCGCCGGCTCCCGCGCGCAGATCGCCGCGTGGATCGCGCGCCGGTAGGGGCGCCGGGATGAGATCCGCAGGGAGGTTCAACGTCGCGATGACATCGGCGGCGCGCCGTACGTCACCGTCCAACGGCCGGTCCGGGTCGACGGGCGGTACGGCGGCGGCCACCGCGGCCAGTACCTCGGCACAGCCGGGCGCGGTCGGCTGACGCGTACCGACGTACGCGGCCTGGCGCAGTCCCACCGCGAGCGATCCGACGAGGATGTGCAGCAGCCGGGCCTGGTCCAGCGCCCGCAGTGCGGCCTGGGTGCCGAGCGGAATGACATCCTGATTGTGCAGGTTGGTGGGTAGGCTCTGCATGCTCGCCGGTACGGCGTCGCGGCGGATCTCGGCGACCAGCGCGGTCGCCGCCAGTTGTACGCCCTGCAGCCCGTGCTGCTGTCCCGGTCCGGCGGCCAGCATCGGTGGCAGGCCGCCATTGCGGTTCGGGTCGACGAGCAGGTCGAGCTGACGTTCGGCGAGGTTGCCAACCTGGGCCACGACCATCGACAGCAGGTCGGCGGCGAACGCGGCCGGCTGCCCGAAGAAGTTGCCGCCGTGCACGACGAGGTCCTCGTCCGGAAAGAACAGCGGGTTGTCGCTGACGCTGTCGAGGTCGGCCCTGACGACGGAGTCGACGTAGCGCAGGGCGTCCTCGGCCGCGCCGAGCAGTTGCGGTGCACAGCGGATGCTGTACGGCTCCTGCAGCGGACGCTTGCCGGAGGGGGTGAGCCCGGCGCTGATCCGGCGCATCTGCGCGCCCACCGCGATCGCGCCCGGATGGCCGTACGCCCGCAGGAGCCGGGCATCGAGAAACTGCGGGTCGCTGCCGAGCAGATCGGCGAGCAGGCAGGTGAGCGTCTGGACCGCGCGGTGCGAGGCGCGTACCGAGTCCAGCGCGAGTGCCGCCGCCGCGGTGGTAAGCGACGTGCCGTTGACAAGTGCCAGGGCGTCCCGGCCGTCCAGCGGCAGCGGTTCGAGACCCGCCTTCTCCAACGCCTCAGCCGCGGGCAGCCGTACCCCGTCGAGATAGGCGTATCCGCGGCCACGTAACGCCTGGGCGGCGGCGCCGAGCGGGATCAGGTCACCGCTGGCCCCGACCGAACCCAGCCGGGGCACCGCGGGGACGAACGTGGTCGCGAGCATCGCCGTGAGGGCGTCGATGACGTGCGGGGACACCCCCGAGGCGCCCTGGGCCAGCGACCGGGCCCGGATCAGCATGGTCGCGCGGACGACCTCCGGTCCGAGGTCCGGGCCCTGACCGGCACCGAGGTGAGCGAGCGTGTTGTCGGCCTGGTCGCGCAGCTCGGCCCGTCCCGGATACCCCACCAGGGGACCGAAGCCGGTGGTGGCGCCGTACACCGCGCGGTCGTCGCCGAGCACGTCGGACAGGAACGTGCGGGCGGTCGCGACCCGGTCCCGGACCTCCGGCCCGACCACGACCTTGACCGGGTCGCGCGCGGCGGTCAGGTCGGCGATCCGCAGCGGGACCGCGAGGTCTACCTCTGTCGTCATGTGACCGCACCCTAGAGATGGAATCTCAGAACGCTTTGAGATCGGGTCGTTACGGTGCGCCGTGCGACGCTCGATTACCTGATTATCGGTGCCGGGCCGGCTGGGCTCCAGCTCGCCGCCCTGCTGGATCGCGACGGTCGTGACTATCTGGTGCTGGAACTCGTTGCTCACCGACGACCCGGCCCTGCTCTTCAAGAACTACAGCCGGCGCTACTTCCCCGACAAGGGCAACTCGGCCTTCGAGACCGCCGACGCCCTGATCGAGACCGCCGCGGTCATCCACGTCGCCGGCCCACACGCGATCAAGCTGGCCTGGCAGTCACACTATGTCGGGCACCTGCGCGCGGTGAACAACAACTTCCTGGACACATACCAGCTCAAGTCGCGGAACGCGGTGCTCGACGGCACCGTCGAACGGATCGCCCGGCGCGGCGACGGCGGCTACCGGATCGACTTCCGTTACGCCCGCACCGGCTCCGCGGCCGGGTCGAAGGTGGCTAGACGGACGGTCGTCGCTCCGGGTCCTCGGCGTCGAACATATCCTGGCGCAGCTGTTCCTCCGCGGTCTGCTCGACCCGGGCGATGAACCTCGTGAGCAGCGGCGGCGCCATCAGCGACGTCACGATCGCGACGAGGATGATGATGGTGTACATCTCAGTCGTCAGCACGCCGAGGCGCAGCCCGACCATGGCGATGATGACTTCGATGACACCACGCGCGTTCATGGCCGCACCGAGTGAGAGTCCCTCCCAGTGGCTCAGTCTGCTCAGCCGCGCGCCGAGGTAGGCGCCGGCGAACTTTCCGGTGATCGCAACCGCCAGCACGATGACGGCGGCGAGCAGCACCTGCGGGTCGGCGAGTCCGGTGAGGTCCATCCTCAGCCCCGCCGTGGCGAAGAACAACGGTGCGAGGACCGACGTGACGGTGGTTTGCAAGGGTGCCAGTCGTGCCGGCTTGAGTGCGCCGGTGCTGCTGATCACAATGCCGATCACAAAAGCGCCGAGCACCGCCTCCAGCCCGGTGGCGTGCGTGGCGGCCGCGGCCAGGAGCACGAGGAAGCACACCACGGCGATGGTGGGGCCGCGGTCCGGATTCCGGTCGACCCGCTGAAGCAGCCGCCGGACCAGGGGCCGGATGAGCCGGGCCGACAGGAGCACCACGACCAGGTAGACGAGTGACATGGTCAGGTCAGCGCCACGGACGCCGGTCGTGGCCATCGCGGAGACCACGGAGAGCAGGATCCAACCGAGGATGTCGTCGACCATGACGGCGCTCAGCGTGAGCTGACCGATGTTCCGGTGCAGCAGCCGCAGCTCCATCAGTGTCTTGGCGATGACCGGGATCGCGCTGACTCCCATCGCCACGCCCAGGAACAGCGCGAAGGTGCCACGGTCGTCGGTCGCCATCAGCGACGTGGGCAGCAGGAGACCGATACCGATGCCGAAGCCGAGCGGCACGGCGATCCCGGCGATGCTGATCCGGGCGGCGGTGAGACCACGTCGGCGGATCAGGCCGAGATCCATGTGCATACCGGTGATGCCGATCAGCAGGAGTACACCCACCTGCCCCACCGCATCGAGCAGGTGGAATTGCTCCGGTGTGTTCGGCAGCAGCCAATGGGAGACGGTGGGTAGCAGAGATTCCAGAATCGATGGCCCCCACAACACTCCGGCACACAGTTCGCCGACGATGGCCGGCAGTCCGATCCGTATCGCCAGCCGGCCCAGGAGAAACGCCGTTGCCAGAAGCAAACCGACCTGCAGCAGAAAGAGCAGAAACTGGTGCGCGGGCATCGGTGCGGGTGGCGCCAGGGCGAGATGGGCCGGCATGCACTCCTCCATGGTCCCTCAGCGGCGTGGCAAGCCCCTGTGGGGGCGCTATCGCGTCTCGTTGGGTCGGTGTGGTCCCCTGTGGTGGCGACCGCATCTCCCAGGCGCGACTTCCGCGGGAATGCGGCTCACGTCGGTGTTCCACGATCAAGGCGGAGTGGCACCCAGGTGCCGGGACAGGTCTACTCGGCGATCCGGGTCCGCGTCGTCCACCGGAAGACCGCGCTCGTGGTGTCGCCGGGCTTCGGCACCCGCTCGAAGTGTTCGTATCCGTTGAGGTGAGGCACCTTGATCTTCATGCTGTCGGCCGCGACTGTCCGCCGCCGTAGCTCGGTAGGGAGGTCGGCAGGTCCTTCCTCCAGGATTGCCTCGATGTCGCCGACCTGCGCGGACGACGGCATTTCCCGGAGTTGCCGGTCAGGCATGAAAAACACCTCGAATCTGTTGAGGGCTTCGCATTGTGGTCCGGTGAGTGGCTGCTCGATGATTTCCAGGTTCGACAATCAGAGGGGGATGTTCCCGTGCCTGCCACGCCGGGGCCGGCACTCGGCGAGCGCGGCGGCGAGTCGACGCCGGGTTGCGGCCGGCTCGATGATTTCGTCGATCACTCCGAGAGCGAGGGCACGGCGCACCCCGGCGACCTCCCTCCGGTGCTCCGCGACCAACCGCGTCCGCAGGTCGTCGACGGTGTCCGGAGGAGCCGCCGCCAATGTCCTACGGTGCAGCACGCCTACGGCCGCCTCGGCGCCCATCACCCCGATCTCCGCTTCGGGCCAGGCGAAGACGGTGGTGGCGCCGAGCGACCGGGAATTCATGGCGATGTAGGCGCCTCCGTAGGCCTTGCGGGTGATCAGGGTGATCCGGGGTGTTCGCGCCTCGGCGAATGCGTGCAGGAGTTTGGCTCCTCGTCGGACCAGGCCGGTCCACTCCTGCCCGAGGCCGGGCAGGTATCCGGGGGCGTCGACCAGCACCAGCAACGGAACGCCGAATGAGTCGCACATGCGGACGAACCGCGCCGCCTTCTCCGCACTGTCCGAATCGAGGCAGCCGCCCTTGTACAGCGGGTTGTTCGCGAGCACGCCGACCGTCTGGCCGGCTAGCCGACCCAGCCCGGTCACCATGTTGCGGGCCCACTCAGGTTGCAACTCCTCGAACGACGGCTCATCGGGATGTGGATCAAGGAGGCGTCGTACCAGGGGTCGTATGTCGTAGGCCCGCCGTGGGGAGGCGGGCAGCAGCGCGCGCAGGTCACTGGCGCCGGTGGCCGCGCCGAGGTAGACGTGTCCCGGGCGGGCCAACAATTCGGTGGTGCGCCGGGCCCGGGCCAGCGCAGCGGTCTCGGATCCGGCCGTCACGTGCGCCACGCCGGAGCGCTGGGCATGCACCTTCGGACCGCCGAGGGTCGCCATGTCAACCTGTTCCCCGGTTACGTCCCGGACGACCTGCGGGCCGGTGACGAAGACGCGCGCGGCGTCCGACATGATCACCAGATCGGTGAGCGCGGGACCGTAGGCGGCGGCTCCGGCGGCAGGGCCCAGGACGACCGAGATCTGCGGGATGCGTCCGGACGCCTTGGTCATCACGGCGAACATTCGGCCCGCGCCGTCCAGCGAGTCGACGCCCTCGGTCAACCGGGCACCACCGGAATGCCACACCCCGATCACCGGCCAGTGCTTCCACAGGGCCAACTGGATCGCCGCGACGACGTGTTCGGCACCGGCCGCGCCAAGTGCACCTCCCATGCGGCTCGGGTTGGTGCAGTAGGCGACGACCGGGAATCCGTGGATCCGGCCGCGAACCGCCTGGACTCCGCTGTCGTCCGTAGGGTGCAGCGGATGCAGGCTGTCCTGATCCAAAAGCATCCCGAGCCTCGTGCCCTGCGGATTGTCCGGTTCGGTATGTCCGCGAGGCGACGCGGTGAAGGCTACCGTCATGGTGATCCTTCCCTGGTGGCGGAGATGCTGTTTCAAACTAGGCAGCGGAGCGGATGCGGTTGAACCCCTAATCAACCCCGATCCGGTCCGCCCTGATCACCGGTCAAATTCCGTGGAGCTTCTCGATGACCGGCGCGAAGGTCTCGATGTACGGCTGATGCACGGTGATGTAGGAGAACCCATACGTCTCCCGGTTGGCGACGAGCTGTTCCGCGATCTCGTCGACGGTCCCGATCAGCAGATAGGGAGTCTCAAGGGCGTCCTGGACGCTGATGCCCATGCCGAGCTGCTTCAGCAGCTTCTCGGCGGCGGCCCGCCGGTTGTCGGTCACCTCGACGGCGTGCGCCAACATGTGCCATTCGAGATCGGGGAGCCGGCCGCCAGCGTGTTCCCGGACGAAGCGCACCCGGTCGGCCGCCTCGGCTGCGGAGCCCAGTCGGCACATCCCGGGCGGCTTGCCGGGAATCTGGTGCACCCCGGAGATGCTCACGATGTCGGCGTGCTCCGCAGCAATTCTCAGCACACGGTCACCAACGCCCCCGACGAGCAGCGGCGGACCCGCGTCGTGGAAGCCGCTGCGCTGTACGGCCCGTGACTCACGTGGCGCCTCCGGTGGGGCGCCGACCTCCGTCGTGAAGTGCCGCACCAGCTCGTTGATGGTGCTCTCCAGCCGACCGGCGCGCGTCGCGATCGGTTCCCAGGCGATCCCCGCCTCGTCGAACTGCCAGCGCATGTGACTGGCGCCGAGGCCGACCTCGAGGCGGCCGTCGGTGAGCAGGTCGGTGCTGAGGATCTCCCGGGCCAGCAGCGCCGGATTCCAGAACGAGGTGTTCAGCACCAGCGTGCCGACCCGCAGTCGTTCCGTGGCGTCCGCCGCCGCCACGAGGGCGGGGAAGGGCGCCAGCATGCCCAGGTGATCGGCGGTCAGGGCGACGTCATAGCCGTACTCCTCACTCCTCCGGCACACCTTGGTGAAGTCCTGTCTGGACTCTGCCTGGCACATGTTGAAGGAAAACCGGAATCGACGCATGGTGATGACGATGGCAGCCCTGGCCCAGGGTGGCTACCCCAATCGAACCCTCCGCGGGCCGTCGTTCGGATAGGGGTCGACGCCGTTTCAGCAATAGGGGACGTCGGGTTATCCGAGTAGGGGTTATGCCCGAGAAATCAAATGGATATCGTCGATGTTCGCCGACGTCAAGCGACTTGGAGGCCTGCATGACAGCTCAAACGCTCGACATCCCGCTGGACGAGTTCGACCTGGACATTCGGGTCGAGGCTCCGGAGGCTGGAGCCACGGACAACGACCCGATGGCGTGGTGGTGCACGCACCGCTACAGCTGCCGGTGGACGAAATGCTGCTCGGGGGAATTCGCGCAGAGCGTTCCCACCGAGTACTGGAACTAGCAATGCCGCCGGGCGGCGTGGCCTTGCCCGCGCCGCCCCAAGGCTGCTCAGGTTAGGACCCGCCCATGGCATCGTCGTCCCGCGTACCCTCGCCTGTCGTCCAGCAGCAGACCTTGCCACCTCCAGGTGCCGCACCCGCCTGGCGGCCCACGCTGTCCGGCGTACTGCGGGAGCGTGCACTCGACTGCGCGCGGTCGGTCGGTCGACGGCTCGGTGACCCGGAGCGGGTCGCGGCGGCCATCCACGGGGCCGGCCGGCGGTCGAGCCGGTTCGAATTCGCCGGCCCGAGTCTCGCCTGTGGTTTTCCCAGCCTGGCCATGGCACTCATCCAGTTGACGCGGGTGCTGCCGGACGAAGGTTGGGAGCGGCAGTTGCACACCTGTCTGAGTCTCTCCGCGCGTTCTACCACCCAGAGCCCGCTGCTGGCCCCGAGTCTCTACGGAGGCACCGGCGGCTTCGCTCTCGTCCTCGCCCAGGCGGCCGAGACGGAGCCGCGGTACGCGCCGACGGCGGGCAGGGTCAGAGCCGCCTTCTTCCAGCACATCGCCGACGGTCCGTGGCGTCCGGAGACCGCCCGGGGACACCGGGGGGAGTTCAACCAGGACCAGGCGTACGACGTCGTAACCGGCGCCTCCGGTGTGCTGCGCGCGGTCATCGCCAACGGCGGCTCGGACCCGGCGGCGCGGATTTCAGTGGGACATCTGATCCGCTACCTGATCCAGATCGCGGAAGGCGACGGTGCTCGTCGTCTGCTCTCACCGGCCGACTCTCCCGACCGGGCGCTCCTGGAGGAGTGCCCGGACGGCTACTTCGACCTTGGGCTGGCACACGGCTGCGCGGGCCCGCTCGCCGCCCTGGCGCTCGCCTGGCTGGCGGGACACCGGCGTCCCGGCCAGCTTGAGGCGATCCGTCACCTGGCCGACTGGATGGTGGACCGCCGGGTCCGGGACCCGTGGGGCGTCAACTGGCCCAACCACGTGGGTCGGCACACCATGCCAGCCCGGGGCGCCCCGGTCGATCGGCCACCGTCCCGCGCCGGGTGGTGTTACGGGGCGCTCGGCATCGCGATGGCCCTGTGGCATGCGGGACGGGCCCTGGAAGCCCTCGAACTGACGACCCTCGCGATCGAGGCCGTGGAGAGCGTGTTGCGCCGCCCGCCGGCTGCCCGGCACATCCCCTCACCCACCCTCTGCCACGGCGTGGGCGGCCTGCTCATGGTGTGTCTGCGCTTGGCGCCGGCCGCCCCCGGGTCTCAGATCGAAGCCGCGATCCCGGTTCTGACCGAACAGATTCTGGACGGTTACAACGCCGCGGCGCCCCTCGGCTACCGCGACGAGGAGCAGCCGGGTGTGTTCGTCGATGATCCCGGCTTCCTCACCGGCGCCGCGGGCGTGGTACTCGCCCTGCTGGCTGCGGCCGGCGACGTCCCGCCGGACTGGGACAGGGTTCTCCTGCTGTCCTGACCAGCGACCTGACCACGGCGATCCAGAAAGCCCTGAGGTAGGAAGCAGGTACTCATGAGCCAGGTCGACAGGGACTCACCTTCCACCGGAGAGACTGGCGTCTACGAATCTGCGGGCTTCTTCCTACTGCGCGCGCCGGTACTGCCGATCGCTGTCTACCACCAGTTGATGGCCCCGGCGGACACGGCCTGCCTCGGTCCCGGCGATGACCTTGCCTCGGCGCTGGGCGAGGTGGAGACGCGGACCCGGGACCTGCTGCGCGCGGCAGCAGCCCGGCCGGAGATCAGGCAGGCGCTGCGGGCCGCGAGCCCGTCGCTGACCGAGGCGGTGGACGTTCTCGACGCCGAGGGCACCCCGGCGCGCCGCAACGACCGCATCTACCGGAGCCTGCTGCGTTATCTGATTCGGATGAGCACCCGGGCCACGCCCTTCGGCCTCTTCGCAGGGGTTGCCGCCGGACGTTTGAGCGGCCGGGCGGACGACGACGCGCGCGGGACGCCGATCCGTCTCGAACTCCCGGTGACCGGCACCGTCCACACCAGGCCCGACATGAACTGGCTCATGGGGCTCGTGGAACGGGTCGAGCGTGACGAGGCCGCGCTGGAGTACCTGGGTGTGGTCGCCAACCCGACGGCGCATGTCGCGGGTGACCGACTGGTCCTGCCGGTCGCCGACATCTACGGCACCCGGGACACCCGCTCCATCACCCTGCGGGCCACCGGAGTTGTCCTCGAGGTGCTGCGTCGGGCCGCCCGCCCGGTGGACTACGCCGATCTGCGGCGGGGCCTGATTCGTGACCTGCCCCAGGCCGACAACGGAAGGATCAGCGCCCTGTTGCGGACGTTGTGGTCCCACGGCTTCCTGATGAGTGACCTGCGACCCGCCCTGAACGACACCGGGGCCGCCGCTACTCTGGCGGGCCGGCTTCCTGACGGACCGCACACCACCCCGTTGCGCAACGCGCTGGTGGCCACCCTCGCACTTGCCGAGCGGACACGAGCCGCCGAGCCGGCCGAGCGGGAGCGTCTCTTCGCGCGGCTCCACCGTCACCAGACGGAGATCCACGACGCCGGCTCCCCGCCCTTCCAGGTCGACATGGCACTGAACACCGCCGGCGGCTACCTGCCGCAGGGAGTCGGGGACGCCGCCGCGGACGCCGCTGAGGTACTCCTGCGGCTCGGACTCTTTCCCTCGGGCTTCCAACATCTGCGCGCATACCACGACGAGTTCGCGCAGCGCTACGGCGAGGACGCGGAGGTGCCACTGCTCGAACTGCTCAGCGCGGAGGCCGGACTGGGGCCACCCGCAACCTACACCGAGCCGGCCTCCGACCCGCCACGGTCGGCGCCGCCCTCCCCGAGCACGCCGATCCGTGACGTCGCCCTGTCCACACTGGTCTCCGAGGCCCTGCGCAGCGGTGCGCGGGAGGTGGAGCTGACCGACGACCTGTTGCACAGGCTCACGCAGTGGCGGCCCGGCACGGGTCAGCCGGCGCCCGAGGTCCTCGACGTCTTTCTCGAGCTGCACGCCGCGTCCCCGGAAGCGCTGGAAACCGGGAACTGGCGGGCCGTTCTGTCGCCCGCACCCCTGGCCGACGGCGGCAGGACCTTCGGCCGGTTCACGGAGGTGCTCCCGGCCTCGGTCACCGGTGCGCTGCGGGAGTGCGCGCGGCGCGAGGAGGCGGCGAAGCCCGAAGCCATCTTCGCCGAGCTCAGCTATCTGCCGCTGGTGCGGCGGGCCGCGAACGTCGTGGTCCACCCGGGGCTGCGCGACTACGAGATCGTGGTGAACTCCGCGGCCTCGGTGCCCGACGAGCACACCATCAGCCTGTCCGATCTCGTGGTGGGCGTCCTCGATGGGCACTTCTACGTACGGTCCCAGCGCCTTCGCAAGGAGGTCGTGGTCGGACAGAGCCACCTGCTGACCGACCTGCAGGCCCCGAACGCCTGCCGCTTCCTCCTGGAGATCGCACAGGACCGGCACCCGCTGCTCGCGGCCTTTCACTGGGGGCCGTACAAGAGCGCCCCGTTTCTGCCCCGGCTCGTCCGTGGCAAGGTCGTCGTCAGTCCGGCGCAGTGGGTTCTCCAGCACGACACGGTACGGCCGACCGGCGCCGGGCCGCAGAGCGCTCGCGCGTACCGGGCCGTCCAGCAGTGGCGGGAGCGGTGGAGCGTGCCGCGTCACGTCCACCTTGTGGAGTTGGAGAGTCGCCTGCTGCTCGATCTGCAGCATCCGGCATGCGTCGCCGAACTGCTCACGGCACTGGCCAGGACGGCGGCGCCCGGGCGCCTCGCCGTGCAGGAGGCACTGCCCGACACCGACGATCACTGGCTGTGCGACAGTGAGGGCAGGGCGTACGCGTCGGAGGTGGTCGTGCCGGTGTGGCGCCGCACGCGGACCGAGCCACCGCGCGGACCGGGCGCGGACGAGCCACTGCCGACCCGGTTGTCCCGCTATCCGGCCCGTCCGCCCGCCCTCGCCGACATCGGCAGGCTTCCCGGCGAGGAGTGGGTGTACCTCAAGCTGTACACGCCCAGCCGGCGCCAGGACGAAGCCGTGGCCCGCCCGGTCGCGCAGCTCCAGGCGGAGCTGCGGGCACAGAATCTGCTCGCTGACTGGTTCTTCATGCGCTACGCCGACCCCGAACCGCACCTGCGCGTGCGGCTGCTGGCGGTGCCCGGTGAGCGGACCGGTGAGGCGTTGCTGACGCGTACGGCCGCGTGGGCACGAGACGTGGTGCGCTCCGGACTCGCCTGGAAGTTCAGCTTCGACACCTACTTCCCGGAGGTGTGGCGGTACGGCGGCCCGGTCGCGATGACCGCGGTGGAGCGAGCCTTCGGCACCGACAGCGACGTCTCGCAGGCCGTCGTCGCCGCGCGGCACGCCGGTGTGCTGGGCCCGGACCCGGCCGTGACCACGGCCTTCTGCCTCGACCGGCTCCTCGAGGCCTGGGGACTCGGCTTCGACGAGCGGCTCGCCTTCATCCGTGCCCGCTCGGACAAGGACGAGTTCAGCGAGGCGTTCGAACCGCACCGGACCGAGCTCTGCGAACTGCTGCGGCCCTGGCGGCGCCCCGCCGACCTACCGGAGCGGCAGGTGCTGCTCGCTGTGACCAGCCCGTACGCCGAACGCCTCGGCGAGACCGCCGCCGCTGTCAGGGATCTGCACCGGGAGGGTGCACTCTGGCAGGCCCCCGAGCAGATCCTCGCCAGTCTGGTGCACATGCACGTCAACCGGGCCTGCGGCATCGGGGCGAGCCGCGAGCGGAAGGTCTACGGGTTCTGGCGCAAGGCACTCGACGCTCTGGAGCAGCGTCCCGACCGTACGGAGGTGACATCACGATGAGTGAGGACGTTCTGGCCGCGAGGGCACGAGAGTTCCAGGAGTCGGGTTATCTGTGGCTGCGCGGGGTCTTCACGGCCGACGAGATCGCCTCGTTCCGGCGCCTGTACGACGAGGGCGCGGCCGACTGGATGTTCGTTCACGGTCGGGAGGACCCGCCGCTGATCGTCGGCAACCTTGTCGAGCGCAGCCCGCGCACCGTCCTGCCTGCGGTGACCCATCCAGACCTGCTGGGTCTGGCCGAGGCGCTGATGGGTCCGGCCGTGCAACTGGACAGCACCGTGCTGTTCAGCGCTGACGCGGAGGAGCCGGAGGCCGAGGGCCGGCCGGTGCACTGGCACCGGGACCGGTTCGGCTACTTCCCGAACGGAGGGTACGTCGCGCCCCGTCTGATCATCTGCTTCGCGTACCTCCAGGAGATGTCTCTCGAATACGGCCCGCTGCGGGTCGTCCCCGGTTCGCACCGGGAGCCGGTGAGCATCCCCGAGGACCGTCTGGAGGAGCCGTACGAGGACGAGTTGCTGCTGCACACCTCTCCCGGTGACGTCGTGGTCATCCACCACAACCTGCTGCACTCCGGCACGCACAGCGTGAGCCGGGGCAGGCGGCAGTTCCTGGGTATCGGCTACAACACCTCGGCGATGCGCCACGACGAGTCCTTCGCCGGGCCGAACGTTCAGGCGCTACTCAGGACCGCGCGTCGGACCGGGGACCGGAGGACGCAACGTCTCTTCGGCGAGGACGAGATGTTCAACGTACGGCAGAACGCGGGCTTCACAGTGCCGGAGCACGCCGCGTGGCAGGAGTGGCGGCGGACCGACGACGAGCAGACGGCAGGAACCAGCGAGGCGCGTGCCCAGGTGGTGCAGGCGCGAGGGAGGGTCTCTCGGTGATGACGAACGACATGACGACCAGCGGCTCCACGAGCCACGACTTCCAGCGGTATCTGACCCAGGAACAGGTCGACCACTTCCATACCTTCGGCTTTCTCGTGCTGCCACAGTTGCTGACGGCCGACGAGATGACCCGATTGACCGAGGAGGTCGAGCGCAGCCACACCGATGCCTACGGCTACCTCAACGGGGCGCGGCCTGAGGGGCAGGGCCTGCCCTCGTACCTGCTGCCGATGATGAGCACGGAGCGCACCCCGTTCAGCCTCGAACTCCTCGAGGACCGCCGGTTTTTCGGCGTCGCCAACGAACTTGTCCGGGCCCGGGCGCTGCCCACCTTCGCGGAGAGCATCCTGCTGTTCACCCAGACGCCGCTGCACCGCGACTGCATGCCCGGCATGCACGGTGTCACCTTCGCGGTCTATCTGGAGCCGCTCACCGCGGACACCGGTGCGCTGCGCTTCCTGGCCGGCTCGCATCACGCCGACTTCTCCGCGGCCTCGGAGGGTTGGAAGAAGAAGTACGGCATCTGGGCGGAGGAGTGGGGCGAGAAGGCCGTACGCCAGCAGGTGTCCGATCTGCCCTTGACGGTCGCCGAGACCCGGCGGGGCGACGTGATCGTGTTCGACTGGCAGATCTGGCACGCCAGCATCAACGGCGTCGACCGGCTGCAGTGGTCGGTGAGCTATGCCAACGAGCCCACCACGGCTGAGGAGGAGGACGTCTTCAGCCGCTTCTTCCACAGCGCGGGTTCGGTCGACCCCGATGCCCCGTACGACACCACCGCCTACCCCCGCTACGACAGGGAGTGGATGCGGCAGGCGCGGGACAACCCGCGGATGGCGCCGGTCATCGCGCGGATGCGGGAGCTGCACATGATAGGGAATCCGGATGATCCCGAGTATGGGACGTCAGGCGGTCCGGTATCCCGCGCGGCGCACGGTTGAGTCAGGCGTGCGGCTGCTGATCCTGGGCGGGACGGGACTGCTCGGCCGCCCACTGGTCGAGGGCGCCGTGCTCGAAGGCTGGGACGTCACCACGTTCAACCGGGGTCTGACCGGCCCCGACCACGCGACGATCAAGGCTCTGCGTGGCGACCGGGACGCCGCGGGAGGGCTGGCCGCCCTGCGCTCCGGCAGCTGGGACGCGGTGCTCGACACCAGCGGTCTGGTCCCGTCGTCGGTGGAGCGCTCGGCGCGTCTGCTCGCAGACCGGGCCGGGACGTACCTGTTCGTCTCGTCGCTCGCCGCCCTTTCCTGGCCCGGGACTCCCGCCACCGACGATCTGCCGCCACGTGACTGCCCGCCGACCGCGTCCGTGGCGGACACCGGGTACGGCACCCTGAAGGCTGGCTGCGAGCGAGCCCTGGTCGCAGCTCTCGGAGATCGGTTCTTCATCGTGCGGCCCGGGCTGATCAGCGGACCGGGCGACGCACACGGGCCGGTCGGCCGGTGGCTGCGGAGGGCCGCCCGCGGGGGCCGGATCCTCGCGGGCGGCGAACCCGCCGGCCCGGTCCAGCTACTCGACTGCCGCGACCTGGCGTCCTGGCTGCTCGCTTGTGCGAGGCATGGCAGGACGGGCACCCGTAACGCCACGAGCCCGCGGGGCGCGATGACGATGGGTGCTCTCCTCGGGGCATGTGTCGCGGCCACCGGGTCGGATGGGCGGCTGGTCTGGGCCGACGACGAGTTCCTCGTCGGCAGCGGGGTGCGCGCCTGGGTTGATCTTCCACTGTGGGAGCCGTCCTCTGCACCGGGCCACGCGAACCGCTGGATGGTGGATGCCGGGGCGGCGCATGCCGCGGGGCTCAGCTGCCGCCCGCTGGTGGAGACGGTCGACGACACCTGGGCGGAGCTGAGGGACGGGCCCCGGCACGACGCCGGCGGGCCCGGCCCGCTGCCGACGGAACGGGAGCGGGAACTCGTCGACGCCTGGCTGGGCGGCATGCGGGACGGCCTCGCCGTACCGCGGTCCTAGCACCGGAAGGAGACCCATGCGGATCGGGCTGCGACGTCGGCGGAGCGACCTGCGGGAGACGCCGGCCACCGCCGGTCCGGAGTTGGCCAAGGAACCGTGGGAGATGAACGAGGCCAACCTCTTCTCGGCTGGATTCTGGGCGATGGCGCGCGGCATGCCCGCGCTGATGAGCCATGCCCTTCGGCTCGCCTGGCGGACCAGCCGGACCGACACCACAGCGGCCATCGTCCTCAACGCGGTCTCCGGCGGGTTCCTCTCCGTCGGCCTGCTCGCCACGACCGAGGTGATGCAGTCGCTGTTCGCCGCAGGGGCGACACCGGACCGGGTGCGTGCGGCCCTGCCGTCGCTGCTGTTGGTGGCAGTCGTCCTGGCGCTCAGGGCCAGTTGCCAGGCCGCTGCCTCGTGGGCGCAGGCGCGTCTCCTGCCCCGGATCGAGCGTGCTGTCGAGCTGCGGCTGATCGGGTTGACCACCCGGGTCGACCTTGCCTCGTACGACGACGAGCGGTTCCACGACGGCCTGCAGCGGGCCCGCGAGCGTGGCACGGCGAACGCCCCCGTCACGGTGCGGGCCGCCATCGAGGTGTTCAGTCAGATGGTCGGGCTCGTGGCCGTGGCCGTGACCCTCGGCGTGCTGCACCCCGTGCTTCTGCCGCTGTTGATTCTGACCGCCGCGCCGGACTGGTGGGCGGCGGTGCGTTCCGCGCGGATGCGCTACCGGGCAATGTGGGACCTGATCTCGAGCCGTCGACGCAAATGGATCATGTTGGAACTGATGACGGACCGCCGCTCGGCCGCCGACGTCCGCTCGTTCACCATGCGCGACTTTCTCCAGCGGCAGTACGACCGGGTGGCCACCGTCGAGCGCGACGTGCAGATCGCCCTCGCCCACCGGGAGACCGGCGTCCGGCTGGCGGGTGACGCCCTGAGCGGTGCAGCCACGGGGGTGACGTACGCGGCACTCGGCCTGCTGCTCGGCGCGGGCGCCATCGCACTGGAGGTCGCCGGGACCGCGGTGCTGGCGATCCGCAGCGGCAAGGAGTCACTGCACCAGTTGGTGCAGGCAATGAACCGGCTCTACACGGAAGGGCTCTACTTCTGTGACTACCTCGACTTCTGCGCTGAGGCGGAACGGATTCTCACCCTGGCGCCGTCAGGCACCGCGCCGGCGTTGCTGAGCCGGATCAGCGTCCGGGACGTCACGTTCCGCTATCCGGGTGCCGCCGTCCCAGCCCTGACCGAGGTATCGATCGATATCGACCAGGGCGAGGTCGTCGCCCTCGTCGGTGAGAACGGCTCCGGCAAGACCACGCTGGCCAAGATCCTCGCTGGCCTCTACACGCCGGACAGCGGCGCGGTGCGCTGGGACGGCGCCTCACTCGCCGACGCCGACCGTCACGCGCTGTGGGCGAACATCGCGGTGGTCGCGCAGAACCCCACGAACTGGCCGCTGACCGCGCGGGAGAACATCGCCATGGGCGACGCCGGAGACGACCCCCGGCTGCGCCGGGCGGCCGCGGCAGCGGGCGCGGCCACGTTCGTGGAACGGCTGCCGAACGGCTACGACACACTTCTCGACAAGCGCTTCGAGAGCGGTCGGGAACTCTCCGGCGGGCAGTGGCAGCGGCTCGCCGCGGCCCGTGGCTTCTACCGCGACGCCCAGCTGCTCATCTGCGACGAGCCCAGCGCGGCGCTCGACGCACGCGCGGAGCACGAGTTGTTCCGGGCGATCGGCGACCATGCCGCGGGCCGCACGGTCGTCCTCATCACCCACCGGCTCGCCAACGTCCGCTACGCCGACCGCATCTATGTGCTGGCCGACGGCCGGGTGACCGCGAGCGGGACGCACGACCAGCTGATGGCGGCGGGCGGCCTGTACGCCGAGCTCTACAACCTTCAGGCCGAGGCGTACCGGCCCGAGCCGGTCCGGGAGTCCCCGGATGCGCAGCGGAGCCTGCCGTCCGCGGCGGTCCGGCCAGCGGCGTCCGTCAACTAACCGCAGGGGGATCACGTCATGCCAAGTCCGACCAGCCCCACCGGCGGGGCGGCCACGGTGCCCTGGGTAGCCCTCTGGGAGGGCGAGTCCCGCCTCGAGCCGGTTCGCTGTGATCCGGAGAGCGGCTTCCTGCGGTACACGCGGGAGGAGCGGACGGACCGCGACGAGCACGGGGTGCTGTGGATGCGGCACATCGGCCGCCGGGGACACGGTCGTCCCCTGTTCTCGCAGACCCACTCCCGACGCCAGCGCCAGTGCATGCGATCGTCCCTGTGCCAGATCTGCGGCGAGCGGATCGAGCCCGACGGCGGCCGCCTCCCTTGGCTGTTGCCCGCGCGAGAGTACGGCTCGCGCCCGAAGCGTCTGCACACCACCGGAACTCCGCCCACCTGTCGCCCCTGTTGGACGACTGCTGTCGAGCACTGCCCCCACCTGCGCGTCGAGGGCGCCGTAGCCCTCATGGTGGGCGAGGTCGTCCGCTGGGGCGTCGCCGGACTTCTGCACACGCCGGGCGTCAGCCTCCAGTGGACCACCTGCGGCTACGACGAGTCAGCGCCGGACCTGCTCGGGCGGGTGCTGGCGGAGACCCAGTTGGTCGTTCTCCATGACGTGCGAGAGGTGCCGCTGCCGGACTGAGCGTCGCCCGGCAGAGCCGGCCGTCGCTACTGCTCGTCGAGGGCGGACCGTGGCGGACTCCGCCGCTGGCCGGAGGACGGCGTGCCGGATCACCCCCATCCGCCGCCCGGATGGGGTGTGCGGACGGTGGCTCGGGTTCGGATCCTCGTACGGCCGGCGGCACGGGCCAGGGCCGGAGGCGCCGACTTGCTCCACATGGCCTCGCCGGCGCGGTCAAGGCCGCTACAGGTCGAAGTTGCTGCTGGCCTCGAGCTGCGCCAGGGTGGCGTCCAACACGCTCGGAAAGTCTTCCTGCGGGTTGTCGGTCGCGGTCAGATAAGAACTGGTCACCAGACCCATGACCGCTCCTACCAGCGTCCGTACGGTGATGTCGTTCTTGTCGCGTCCGACGCGTTCCGCGAGGACCTCGGTGATGGCGTCGAACGCCTCGGCGAAGTCGTCGAGTACTCGGGCCCGTAGTTCGGGAACGGAGAGGATCAGCGCGTGCCGTTCCCGGGCCAGGGCAATTGCGCGCGACGAATCCCGCTGCTCCTCGTCCTGATCCTCTTCGTACAGGGACTTCAGCGCCTCACGGAGCGCGCCGATCGAGGTCGCCCCCTCCGGCTGGCTGCGCAGGGCGTGAATGAATAGCGGCGCCAGGTCGTCGTGCAGGACGACGTCCTCCTTGGTGGGGAAATATCTGAAGAACGTCGTATGGGAGATTTCCGCGGCCTCGGAGATCTGACCGATGGTGGTGGCATGGTATCCCTGCGTCAGGAAGAGGCGAATCGCGTGTTCTCGGATGGTCGCCCGGGTCTTCGCCTTCTTCCGCTCGCGCAAACCCGGTTTGGGTGCCAAGGGTGCCTGTGATGTCATGACGAGAGATCCCTTCCTCCGCACCGTTTCGGGGGCGACGACCGACGAGGGGTGGACCCGCCACTTGAGGCCGTCGTGGTGCTCGATCCGACAATGTGGGCTTGACCCGTTATGGTGATCTCACGCTACCTTGCGGCTGGTTAACGGTTGAGGTCCGGTGGCGTGGTAGGAGCATGTTGTACCAGCTTCACCCCCAGGTGAATACCGCCCTGGCGGACGCCGGTGCCCACGGACCGGACTTGGCGGTGCGCCAGATCGGTCTCGCTGGGTGACGAAGAACGACTCGGCGACGGCCTGGACGGCGCGCTGCCCGCGTCGGTGTTCCGACGGTCGCACATTGTGCCCGACGAGGGTGCTGACGCTGGCGTACGGGACGATCCGCCAGCTCTGGCGGAGACGCTCGGCGAGCTGGGCGAGGCGTTGGTCGAGTTCACGTGCCCGGGGGACGGCCCTGGTGAGCAGCCGGTCGGCCGTCGCCGCGCGGAGGTGACCGCGCACGGTCTTGCTGTCGAGGTTCAACGCGTTGCCGATTGCGGTGGTGCCGACGCCCCTGACGTGCGGCACGGGTATCCCGGCGTGCCGTTGTCGGGTCACCTCGGCGCGGCGCCCCTGCGCACCATCGGTTGACGGGCGCGGTGGCGCGACGGCTCCGGCTTCGGGCCGGTCCTCGAGACACGCGCGGTGGGCGTCGACAGCCGGGTCGTGGGAACTCAGCGGTACGCGGCGAACTGCGCGGCCGACCGCCGGTGCCGGACAGGACACGGCAGGGGGTGAGGTCAGGCGGCAGCCGGCGTTCACCGGTGCCGTTCGGGTCATGACGGATCACGCCCGACGTCGTCCGGGCGCATGTTGCCCCCAGAGGTACCCGCTCGCCGGTGACCGGTGCGCATCGTCCGCGTCGCCGAACGGGAGGACGCTTACCCGGCGGTGCCGGGGTGTCCCGCGGATGTGCGGGCCGGCCCGGGACCAGCCGTGTCAGCCGGTGAGCGACCGTCCGCCTGGGGGTGCCCAGGCGGACGGCGACTCGCGGATCCGGCCGGCAGCTGCGGCCGCAGTAGTGGCCGAACCGGATAGGAATTGCCTTTTGGGCAGAGAATCGTTGCCTTGTGAGCGTTGAATCGGAGGACTTGTGAGCACCGTGACCGATCGGTCAGCCCGAGCTGTGGCACTACTAAAGAGTGGCGCAGGACGTTGACCGGGCATAACCCCTAACGTCCCCCTAACTGTATCGATGGCTCGCGCCGTTCGACGCCGGGCGTTTATCACCGATGATCGACGGACGATTTTTGGGGAGGGCTGTCCGAAATCGGGCCGGATCTCAGCGTCGGCCGCCGACTGGGGTCGAACCGTCGATGCAGCCGACAAGAATCAGTTGTTGGAAATTTTGACAATTGCGGCCCGCAATCGCCCGTCAGGCCTTTCTGGTCGGGGGCGGTCCAACTGGGGGATCCGAGAGGGCCGTGCGGCTGCCGCCGCTGCTGTTGGCGCGGCGCCGTTCGCGGCCGGCTGGCGCGCCTCGGGCGAGGAGGCGGCTTACGATGCGGATCGAGGTCGGCGGACGGAGGGGGCGGGGTCGCGTCCGTCGTCCCGGCCGGGCTGCCGGCCGCCGGCTGGGACCAGGACGAGCCATCCGGGTAGGACCGGTCAGCCTCAGTAGGCGCCGGAGTTCACGAGTTGAAGTTGGGATCCGATGTCGGAACGCCGGTTCACCGACAACTTGCGGTAGATCCTCGTCAGATGCTGTTCGACGGTGCTGACCGTGATGTGCAGCATGCTTGAGATCTGCCGGTTCGTATAGCCCTGGGCCGCGAGATCAGCTACGCGCTGCTCCGCTCGGCTCAGCGCCGCCAGCGGGTGTGGCGAATGTGGCGAGAAACCCGCTGGGCGGACATCCCCGTTGGTCATCGGGATGAGGATCGCTTTGAGGGGGTCGGCGCCGCAGGCGCTCGCCAGCTTGAGCGCCTTGTCGGCGACGACTTCCGCGGCGTCCCGCTGATGGAGCATGCGCTGGGTGTGACTGAGGTCGGCCAGGGTCTGCGCCAGCTCGAGTCGGTCGCCGACGCGAGTGAACAGGTCGACCGCCTCCTCCAGGAGTGGTATGGCGAGGTGCCGCGGCTCGGTGGCGGCCTGGGCGCGGAGGGTGACCGCCCGGGCTCGGTGCTGTTCCGGCCGGAGCAGGGACAGCTGTTCGAGGATGAGTGCGTTCGCCTCCTCCTGCTCGCCCATGCACAGGTGGACCTGCGCGGCGCTGCTGCGCCAGGGCACGATGGTGGGGTTGTCGAACTGCCAGGCGGCAACCAGCTCCCCGGTGGCCCGGAAGGCACGCAGTGCCGCTTCGCACTCACCCGTGGCCATGTGGTAATAGCCCCGGGCGAACAGGTAGTGAGCTCCGAACAGTGTCTGTTGGATCGCCGCCGGCACCGGGGTGGTGAGATACGCGGCGGCCTTCTCGTACCTGCCCATTGCGACGGCCGTGCGGATCAACACGGAGAGTGGCATGCCGATGGCGACACCCCAACCCTCCGAGGAGACCAGCCGCAGGGACGTCTGAGCCGATCGTTCGGCCTCGAACAGCTCGCCACGGCGGAAGTGGATATTGGCCTTGGCGACGGCGAAGAGGGCGTGCCACATCGGCGCCTGGTCGTGCGGCGCGGCCTTGAGAAGCGACTCGCAGAAGGACTCGGCGATGTGCAGCCGGTCACCCCACACCAGAGCGTTGAGCGCGATGGTCAACGGAACCAGAGTCTTGTCGTCCAGACGTGTGCCGCGAAGGAGCTGTTCGGACATGTCGAGTACCTGTTCCGAGAACCCGCTGCGCAGCACCGTGTCGAGCACGGCTACCGCCCGGTGCTGGGGAGCCCACGCGGAAGCGCTCGGACTTTCCTGCGCGGGCAGTGGCCCCGGGTCCGCCAGGGAAGGTGCGGAGTGGGCCGACAGACCGGGGAAGAGGTAGGGGAGCCAGCGGCGGACGCCGTCGGCGGTGGGCGTGTCCCCGGTGAACACCGCGCCGTCGTCTTGCGGAAGTGACCGCAGGATGTCCATCGCCTCGGCGACCTGACCCGTCCAGAGCAGGTGGCTGGAGGTCCGGATGGCGGAGATCCCGTTGAGGAGGCCACGGTGTACGGCGGAGACGAGCTCCGGGAGGTAACGCTCGGCCGCCCCGGCCGGATCCGAACGCCACTCCGTGCTTATCAGCAGCGAGGCGAGGGTGGCGCGCTGCCGATCGTCCGTACATGCCTCGTGTGCGCGACGCAGGTAGCAGATTGCGGTCTTCAACTCACCCTCGCCAAGTGCCTCCTCCGCAGCCTTGCGCAGGATGGCGATGCCCCACGGCTGGGTCTCCTCGGGGTCGACCAGGTGCGGGGCGATGAGCGCGGCGCCCTCGCCGGCGTCCTTGAGTAGATGAGCCGCCTCGGAGTGCAGCTTCGCGACCTCGTCGGCGCACATGCTGTTGAGGACCGCGGCGCGCATCGCCCAGTGGCGAAAGTGGCTGTCCTCCAGCACACCCGCGGAGCGCAGCGCGGCCATGGCCTGCGCGGTGGATCCGAGGTCCGCCCCGATCAGTTGGCCAAGTAGGGGCACCGTCGCGGAGCGGTCGAGTATCGCCACCGCCTTGGTGAGATTCTCCAGCAGCGGGTACGAGCTGCGGTACAGGAGATCGAGAACGGCGCGTTCGTAGGCGGCCCCCGGATGGAACTGGCCGTCCGCAGGGGGCGGATCGGTTCGTGCGTCGTCGATGAGACCATGCATCAGCAGCGGATTCCCCCCACTGATTTGGTAGAAGGGCTCTGACAGCCGCTCCGCGGTGGCCGGTGAGAACGCCGCCGCGAGGAGGGCGAAGACCTCGGCCGGGGAGAGCAGTTCGGTGAAGACGCGCTGGCAGTTGCGGTGCCGGAGGAGCTCGGTGCGGAATGTCCGGGGGAGTTGGGCGAGATGATCGCCTTCGGCGAGGACGAGCAGCACCCGAGCCGTCTTCAGCCGCCGCATGACGTGGAGCAGGCACTGCAGCGAGAGCTGGTCCGAGTAGTGCGCGTCGTCGATCACGATGACGACCGGCTGCTGGTCGGCCAGGTCCTGCAGCGACTGCAGTATGGTGCGGCCGAGTGCGCGGGCCAACTGCTCCCGACGGTCACGCTCAGTCGATGCTTCTGGATCGCCCGTTTGCTCGTCCATCCAGGACGCGATGGCCTCCTGGATGTGCGGCAGGCACGCTCCACAGTTCTGGAACACCTGTTCGAGCACGCCGAATGGAAACGTCTCTTCAGCGTGTGACGCATAGGCACTGAGCACCTGGGCGCCGAATGTCACGGCGTATTCGGAGAAAGCGTGCAGAAGGGTGGTTTTTCCACTGGATAATGGTCCGCTGACCAGCACCGTCGAGAAATTTCCGCTGCTACATCGCTTGAGCATCTGGTTGAGTTGATCGAGTCTTGCTCCGTGTTCAGCGCGCGCTGGAGTGCGTTTTGTATGCTGCATCGGTACACCCCCGCGGGTCCTAGTTGTCCACATTCAGGACGTTGGACCCGCCTGGTGGGTCGGCCGCGCATCGGCTATGCGGCATGGCTGTCCGATGCGTGGAGCCGCCAGCGCCGTGCTCAATCGACTGAGATCTTTGGTCTGCGCGAGAAATCCCCATGTCAGTAGCCATTCCCCGTAGTCGCATGACGTGAAGTACTCTACCGCCAGCTAATGACCACGCTCTGTAGCGTCAGGTTTACCAGGGTGGACCGACGCTACCGATCGCATAGTGAGTCACAGTAGCATTTGGGTGTGACTAATGGAACCCTGACGATGCGGGCGCGGAGGTGGCGGCTGTGCCGCTGATCCTTCCCGGTCCGCCGCCGCCCCGTGCCGGGAACGTCGGCGCCGTCGGTCATCCCCCTGCCGTCCCCTAACGTTACGGAACGTGATGCTAGGGGGGAGGCGGCGACGCGCTTAGGGGATGACGGGACGAAACGATGTTCATAGGCTGTTGATCGGCCGGACTTGGCGGCGTACTCGTACACGAATTGCGGGACGGGAGGAAGATGACGATGTCCAGCGAGGAGGTCTCGGCCCGTATTGCGGCCTTCATCAGGGACAAGTATCTGGGGCGGGACGGTGATGAGCTCACCGAGGTCACTCCGATTATCGAACTGGGCATTCTCGATTCCCTCAACACCATCCTGTTGATCGGTTTCATACGCGACGAGCTCGGGGTTGTGGTGCCCCCAAGGGAGATCAACGCCGACAATTTCAAGAACATTCGCGCCATCACGTCGTTGGTTTGTGAAACCGCGGGCTCCGGTGCCGTCTGACCTGGAATGGAAGCAGGATTCATGAAAGCGGATTTCGATGTCCTGATCGTCGGTGGTGGGCCCGCCGGTTCCACGGCCGCCGCCTACCTCGCCAAGGCGGGCCTCTCCGTGGCCGTCTTCGAGAGTGAGAACTTTCCCCGCCCCCACGTGGGGGAGTCGCTCGTCCCGGCCACCACACCGGTCCTGCTGGACACGGGGGCCATGGAGAAGGTCGAGCAAGCGGGCTTTCCACGAAAGTACGGCGCGGCCTGGACGACCGCCGAGGAACGCGAGATCCCGCAGAACGGGTTCACCGGGATGTCGTACGACTGGACCGCCCAGGTCAAGTTCGGTGAGCGGCAACAGCCCGGCGTCGACCGGGAGTACACCTTCCACGTCGACCGGGGACAGTTCGACCTGATACTGCTGAAGCACGCGGAGAGTCTCGGCGCCAAAGTGTTCCAGGGCGTCCGTGTCTCCCAGGCGGACTTCGACGACCCTGACGGCGTCAGCCTGACCTGTCGAATGGGATCGAAAGAGACTCAGGTCTCCGGCCGCATGCTGGTCGACGCCTCGGGTCGGCAGACACTGCTCGGACGGCAGCTCCGCGTGAAGGACCCGGATCCGGTCTTCGACCAGTACGCCGTACACACCTGGTTCGAGGGTCTCGACCGGAAGGCGCTCGCCGCCAATCCCGAGGAGGTGGACCACATCTACGTCCACTTCCTGCCGGTGAACGATACCTGGGTGTGGCAGATCCCGATCACGGACACGATCACGAGCATCGGTGTGGTGACGCAGAAGCATCGGTTCCGTGAGTCGAACACCGATCGCGAGAAGTTCTTCTGGGAGCTGGTGCAGACCCGGCCCGACCTGCACGAGCAACTCAAGTTGTGCACCCGCGTACGCCCCTATAAGTCCGAGGGCGACTACAGCTACTCGATGCGGCAGATCTGCGGTGACCGCTTTGTGATGATCGGGGACGCGGCCCGTTTCGTCGACCCGATCTTCTCCAGCGGTGTGAGCATCGCCCTGAACACGGCGCGCCTGGCTTCGTACGACATCCTCGACGCGTTCAAGACCGGGGATTTCTCACACGACCGATTCCGCAATTACGAGCAGGCGCAGCGTCGCGGCGCCAGGAACTGGTACAACTTCATCTCCATCTACTACCGCCTCAACATCCTCTTCGTCGCATTCGTGCAGGACCCCCGCTACCGGCTCGACGTCCTCAAGCTGCTGCAGGGCGACATGTGGGACGCGGATCCGGCGGTGCTCCAGGAGATGCGTGAGTTCGTGACCACCGTGGAAAACGACCCCAACCATCTCTGGCATCCCTACCTGGGCAGCCTCCGGGCCTCCGCCCCGACGATCTGACCGACCCGGCTCCGGTGGCGTCGCCCCGGGGACTCCCGCATCCCGGCTGAGGTTGGCACAGGCCCACCTGCTCGCACTTCGAGTAGGTGGGCCTGCTGCGCATGCCTGGCCCCGCCCTGTCCACTCGGACCGACCGGAACACCGGCACCGCGGCCGATCGGGGCCGCAAACCGACCAGCGACTGTGTGGCCTGTGTGAACGGGCGCAGCACACGGCCGCGCGGCCGGCGGCCCGGGGGACCCGTCGAGACCGTGCCGGGCAGGCACTCCCTACCAGGGAGGTCCCGTGCGTTGATCCCTCGGCGGGATCGGCCGTGGCCTGTGCGTTGGAGAGCCATGGTGGCGCGTCAGCTGGCCAGGTTCGCAGTGCCGCCGCAAGGGACGGCCGCCAACCCCACCACCGGTCGCTCGTCAGCTGAACTCCCGGTCGATCAGCTCGAACACCTCGTCCGTGGACGCCGACTCCAGACGGAGGTTCAGCGGGATCTCCTCGGTTGCGGACCCTGCCTCGTCGAGGCGCGACAGAAACGCGTGGACCCGGCGCCGTATGCCCGAACGTGTCACGTTGTCCAGCTCGGTCGTGACCAGCAGATCGTCCAGCCGGTCGAGCTCGGCCAGGAGCGCCGAACCTCCCGCGACGCCGTCCATACTGTCCGGGAAGAGCAGGCCGTGCAGATGCACGGCGAGCAGTTGCGGACTGGGATGGTCGAAGGTGGCGGTCGGGGGCAGGCGCAGCCCGGTGGCGGGGACGAGACGGTTGCGCAACTCGATGGCGGTGAGGGAGTCCAGGCCGAGATCGCGGAAGCCGCGATGGGGGTCGATGGTGTGGGCGGGAGCGGACAGCACCGTGGCGGTGTGCTCGCGGACGAGTTCCAGGAGGGCCTGGCGTTGTTGGGCCGACGGCATGGCGGCGAGCCGGTGCCGATAGTCGTCGGCGTGCGGAACGTCGCTGGCGGTGCGGCGAGTGGGCACGACGGCGAGATGCCGCCACGCGGGGCTGGGCGGCGAGCTCGGCGGAGTTATCCGCGCGGCGAGATGCAACGGGTGGCGGAGCTGTGTCGCGGTCCGCATCAGCCGAAGGGCGTCCGGGGTGGCCAGGGCGTTGATGCCCTGCCGGTTCACCCGGGCGAGCTGCTGCTCGGACAGGTGGGAGGTCATGCCGCTGGCTTCCGCCCACCTTCCCCAGGCCAGGGCCGTGGCCGGTCGGTGTCGGCCAGCCAGCCGCGTGGCGAATGCGTCGAGGAAGCTGTTCGCCGCGGCGTAGTTGGCCTGGCCCGGACCGCCGAGCAGGCCGCTGCCGGCGGAGAAGAGGATGAACGCCCCGAGCCTGTGCTCAGACGTGAGGTCCTCCAGGTGCAGCGCGGCGTCGATCTTCGTGGCGAGCACCGGATGCAGATCCGCGGTCGTCTGGGCCGTCAGGATGGCGTCGCGGACGATGCCGGCGGCGTGCACCACCGCGGTGAGGGGATACTCGGGGGGAATGGCCGCGATCGCCTCCGCGAGGGCGGCCCGATCGCTGACGTCGCACGCGATGATGGTGCAGGTGGCGCCGTGGCGTTCGACATCGGCGCGCAGCTGCTCGGCGCCGGGTGCGTCAGGTCCCGACCGGGAGAGCAACAGCAGGTGTCCGGCCTGGCCGTTGGCGGCCAGGTCGCGGGCGACGAGCCCGCCCAGGGTACCGGTACCGCCGGTGATCAGGACGGTTCCCTCGGGCTCGACTGGGGCCGGTACCCGCAACACGTTCTTGCCGAGGTGACGCGCCTGACTCATGTGCCGCAGCGCCCCGGGGGCGTCGGCGAGGTCCCACGTGGTCAGCGGAGGCATGCTCAGCGTCCCCTGACGGAACAGGTCGAGGATCTCGGCGAGGATCTTCCCGATGCGCTCCGGGCCCGCGTCGGAGGGGAGAACGGTCCGATAGGTGACGCCCGGATGGTCGGCGCCGACCTGCTCCGGGTCGCGGATGTCGGTGCGGCCCATCTCCAGGTAGTGACCGCCCCGGGGAAGCACGCGCAACGTCGCGTCGACCATCTCGCCGGCAAGGGAGCCCAACGTGATGTCCATGCCCTCCCCTTCGGTGACGGCGAGAAACTCGTCCACGAAGTCCGTCGTACGGGATCCGGCGATGCGGTCGGCGGGAACGCCGAGTCGGCGGAGGGCGTCGTGCTTGGCGGGGGAGGCGGTGGTGTAGACCTCGGCCTGCCAGTGCCGCGCCAGTTGCAGGGCGGCCTGTCCCACCCCGCCGGTGGCCGAGTGGATCAACACGCGCTGACCCGCCCGGACACCGGCGATGTCGGAGAGGGCGTAGTACGCGGTCAGGAACACCGTGGGCACCGAGGCGGCCTCTTCGAACGACCACTCGTCGGGTATCCGGACCAGGGTGCGATGATCGGCGACCGCGGTCGGCCCGAACGACCCCTCGAACATGCCCATCACCCGGTCGCCCCGGCGCAGCCCGTGCACCCCCTCCCCGACGTCCAGAACCTCGCCAGCCCCTTCGGTGCCGAAGCCGTCCTCGGCCGGCAGCATGCCCAGACCCACCACGACGTCGTGGAAGTTGAGCCCGGCCGCCCGTACCCGCAGGCGCACCTGCCACGGTGCCAGCGGCTCCATGACCTCCGGGCAGTCCACCACGCCGATCGCGTCGAGCTCGCCGGATCCCAGCGGCGCCAGCCGCCAGGCGGAGCCTGTCCCCAGACCCCGCACCCGCAGATCCTGGCCGTCCGCCCGGTGCAGCCGTCCCACGAGCAGCTGTCCGCCGCGGACCGCCCACTGCGGATCGTCACTCTGGACCAGAGTCGCCAGGATCCGCGTCAGGTCGCTGCCGGGGCTCGTGGCGGGTGGGTCGTCGTGCCCGCCCCCGACTGCGGGAACGGGCTCCGGCGCGGGGTCGAGGTCCAGGAGGATGAATTGACCAGGATGCTCGGCCTGGGCGGAACGGACCATTCCCCAGGCCGCGGCTGCCGCCAGGTCGGTCACGTCGCGCGCGGGATCGGGGGCGGCGTGGGTGCCGACCGCTCCCCGGGTGAGCACCACCAGGCGCGCCGCGGTCAGGCGGGCGTCGGCAACCCACGCCTGGAGCACCCGCAGCACCTCCTCCGCCACCGTGTGCGCGGCGGCGGCGACCGCCTCCGGTCCGCCGGCGTCGGAGTGCCCCGCACAGCTGAGCATGACCACCGGCGCAGGGGACGGGCCGGTTTCCGGGCCACCCCGGTCGCCGGCGGCGACGATGGCGGCGATCTCGTCGATTCCCGCACATCGCCGCACCGCCACACCGGTGGCGTCCAGCAGGCTGCCCACGCCCAAGCGGTCCGGGCCGGTCAGGAGCACCTGCGACGGCAGGGTCGGCCCAGGTCCGGACCCGGGCGGGTCGGCGGGTACCCAGTCCAACCGGTACAGCCCCGCCTCCTCGACCGCGCTGTCCGACCGGCGTCCGGCCGCGGCGATCTGCCCGGGATCCACCGGGAGGACGGTCAGTGAGTCGATCAGCGCGACGGGCTGCCCCGTGGCGTCGGCGATCGCCAGTCGTACCGTGTTCTCGCCCGCCGACGTGATGCGCACCCTCGCCCGCATTGCCCCGGTGGCCAACAGCGACACGCCCCGCCAGGCAAAAGGCAGAAAGACGCCGTCGCCGGAGAAGAAGCCACCGAGTGACATCGCATGGTTGGGCATGTCGAGCAGCCCGGGGTGGATGCCGAACCGCGCGACGTCGTCGCGCGCTGTCGGCGGTAGCCCGACCTCGACGAAGAGCTCCCCGTCGCGGCGCCAGACCGCGCTCAGTCCCCGGAAGGACGGTCCGAACACGTAGCCCTTGCCGGCCAGTTCCTCGTACCACCCGTCCACGGGCACCGCCACCGCGTCGGCGGGCGGCCACGATGCGAAGCTCTCGAACGCGTCGCTGTCCGGCGGCGGCGGGGTTGCGCCGTCGTCGACGGCGACGACGGCACGGGCGTGCCGCGTCCATCCTCCCGCACCGGTGGCCGGGCGGGAGAAGACACCGATCTGGCGGCGCCCCTCCCCGTCGGGGACCTCGACCACCACCTGGATCCACACCGCCTCCCGATCGGGCACGACCAGCGGCGTCTGCACCACCAACTCCTCGACCCGGCCGCACCCGACCTCGTCCCCGGCCCGCAGCACGATCTCCAGGAAGGCCGTCCCCGCCAGGAGTACCTGACCCGCGACCCGGTGATCGGCCAGCCACTCCTGGGTGGCCAGCGACAGCCGGCCGGAGAGGATCACCGGGCCGTCAGCGGCGATCTCCAGGGATGCCGCCAACACTCCATGTGCCACTGGTTTCATGCCTGCACCGGACGCGTCCCCACCCCGGGCCCGCTCCCGCAGCCAGAACCGCTGGTGGTCGAAGGCGTACGTGGGAAGTTCGGCCGCCCTGCCGTCGCCGGTGATTCGGCGCCAGTCCACCGGAACGCCACGGGCCCAGAGCTGACCGGCGGCGGCGACCACGGACTGAGCCTCGGGCCGGTCCGGGTGCAGCGTGGTCGCCTGGACCACGCCGTCCTGATCCGTCGCCTCGCCCGTGCCGACAGCGAGACACTCGGCCGCCAGCGCCGTCAGACTGCCCGTGGGGCCCAGCTCGAGGAAGCTGTTCACGCCCGCTTCGATCAGGTGACGTACTCCCGCCATGAACTCCACCGGCTGCCGGATGTGCTGGGCCCAGTACGCCGGCGAACACGCCTGCTCGGCGGTGAGCACGGTCCCGGTCACATTGGAGACGATCGGAATGCGCGGGGGGTGGAACGTGAATGCGGACGCCGTCCGGCGGAACTCCTCGACCACCGGGTCCATTCGGGCTGAGTGGAACGCGTGCGTGACCCGGAGCCGCCGTACCGAACGGCCCCGGGCGGACCAGCCATCGGCGAGTTCGCCGATCGCCTTCTCGTCGCCGGAGATCACGGTGGCGGCCGGGCCGTTGACCGCGGCGATTTCGGCGAGCCCCTCGTACGGCCGCAGACTCGGCAGTACCTCGTCCCGCGAGGCCCGTACGGACACCATCGCGCCACCGGCCGGCAGCTCCTGCATCAACCGCCCGCGCGCGGCCACCAGTGCGCAGGCATCGGGCAGGCTCAGCACGCCGGACAGGTGTGCGGCGGCCAGCTCACCGATCGAGTGGCCGATGAGGAAGTCCGGCTTCACACCCCAGGACCCGAGCAGCTCGAAGATCGCCACCTCGAGCGCGAACAGTGCGGTCTGCGTGTACAGGGTCTGATCGAGCAGCCCTTCGCCGTCGGGCCCGACGGAGCCGAACATCACCTCGCGCAGCGGGTACTCCAGATGCTTGTCCATCTGTGCGAACACGGTGTCGAGCGCCCGTGCGAAGACCGGGAAGGCGGCGTACAGTTCCCTGCCTGCCCCGACCCGTTGAGCTCCCTGGCCGGAGAAGAGGTACGCCAACTTGGATCGGGACCGGACGCTGCCCCGGGCCACGTCCCAGCTGGGTGATGTACCGTCAGCGTTCCCGCCGTCCAGAAACGACTCCAGCCCGGCCGTCAGCTCGGTCCGGCCAGGTCCGGTGAGCACCAGCCGGTGCGGGAGGCTGGCCTGGCGGGCAAGTCCCCGGGCCACCTCCGCCACGCCGGCCTCGGGCGACCGGGCCAGGAACGCGCGGAGTCGTTCCGACTGCCCCCGCAGGCCCTGCGCGCTGCCGCCCGACACAACCCAGGGCATGGCGTCGGCAATGGCGGGATCCGCGTCCTCGACGGGGGCCGGGTCCGACGCTTCGTCCTCCGGCGGGGTCTCCTCCACTATGACGTGTGCGTTGGTGCCGCTGATCCCGAAGGAGGAGACGCCGGCCCGGCGAACCCGTCCCGCGGCCGGCCGCCACGGCACCGGATCGCGGAGCAGCGCGAGGTTTCCGGTGGACCACTCCACCAGCGGAGACGGATTCCGGACGTGCAGCGTTTTCGGCAGGGTCTCCTGACGCATCGCCATCACGGTCTTGATGATGCCGGCGGCGCCCGCCGCCGCCTGGGTGTGGCCGATGTTCGACTTGACCGTGCCCAGCCAGAGCGGTCGGCGACGGTCCCGCCCGTAGGCGTCCTGCAGCGCCTGCACCTCGATGGGATCGCCGAGCCGGGTCCCCGTACCGTGCGCTTCCACCAGGTCGACGTCGTCCGGGGTCAGCCCGGCGTCGGCCAGCGCCTCGCGGATCACGCGTTGCTGCGACGGGCCGTTCGGGGCGGTCAGTCCGTTGCTCGCGCCGTCCTGGTTGACGGCCGAGCCCCGGATCACGGCCAGCACCCGGTGGCCGTTGCGCCGGGCGTCCGCCAGGCGTTCCAACAACAGCAGCCCCACCCCTTCAGCGGCGCCGAAGCCGTCGGCTTCGGCCGAGAACGCCTTGCACCGGCCGTCCGGCGACAGCGCGCGCTGCTTGGAGAACTCCACGAACAGGGCCGGGTTCGACATCAGCATGACGCCACCGGCCACGGCCAGTGAGCACTCACGGTGCCGTAGCGCCCGCACCGCGAGGTGGGTGGCCACCAGCGACGATGAGCACGCCGTGTCGACGCTCACCGCCGGCCCCTCCCAGCCGAAGGCGTAGGCCGCGCGCCCCGACACCACGCTGGTCAGATTGCCCACCACCGCGTGACCGTCGATCCGTTCCGGGGGCTTGGACAGGTCGGAGACGTACCCGGAGTTCGTCGCGCCGATGTAGGTGCCGGTGGTGCTGCCGCGTAGATCGTGGGGGTTGAGGCCGGCGCGCTCGATGAGTTCCCAGCAGACCTCGAGCACCAGTCTCTGCTGCGGATCCATACCGAGCGCCTCGCGGGGCGAGATGCCGAACAGTTCGGCGTCGAATCCTGCGATGTCGTCGAGGAAACCGCCGCCCCGGACATGGGTCTTCCCCGGGCGCTCCGGATCCGGGTCGTACAGATCCTCGTCCCAGCCCCGGTCCTGCGGGAACGGGCCGATCGCGTCGCCGCCGGACGCCACCAGGTTCCAGAGGTCCTCGGCGGAATCCACTCCGCCGGGATAGCGGCAGGCCATGGAGACGATCGCGATCGGTTCGCGAGCCGAGGCGGTGAGCTCGTCGTTCGTCCGCCGCAGTCGTTCGTTCTCCTTCAGGGACGCTCGCAGGGCCTCGACGATCTCCTCGTTCGATGCAGCGCTCACCGTGTTCTTCCCACTTCCAGAAGTCGTGTTCACGATCGTTGTCCCCGGACGATCCGCAGCAGTTCCTCGACGCCCATGTCGTCGAGCCGGCTCTTCTCCCCAGTGCCGTCAGCGCCGTCAGTGCCACCATCGGCGAGGGCGGCACCCAGTTGGGTCAGGAGCCACGTCGTGAGCCGCTCGGGGGTGGGGTGGTCGAAGACCAGGGTCGGTGGCAGCCGTACCCCGAGGAGCGGGACGAGATGGTTCCGGAACTCCAGGCCGGTGACGGAGTCGAAGCCCAGATCGCGGAAGGGCCGACCGGGGGTGATGCCCGTGGTGTCCGGATGACCGAGCACCTTGGCCGCGTGGGAGCAGACCAGGTCCAGCAGCTCGGTCTCCCGCCGTTCCTCGGGCAGGGCCTGCAGCCGTTGCAGCAGGGCGGATTCCGGTGCATCCGGGCCGGTGGCGCCGTTGCCGACCATGCCGCGGCCGGCGACCACCTCGGCGATGTCGGCGACCAGACGGGTCGGCCTGTCCGCGCCGGACGCCGCGACGAACTGCGCCCAGTCCACGTTCGCGACCATCACGAAGGTCTCGTCTCGGACCAGCACCTGCTCCATCACGGTGATCGCCGTTTCCGGGCTCATCGCCTGGATGCCGTTGCGGTTCAACCAGGTGCTGGGATTGTCGGTCCGGGCGCCTCCGCCGCCGCCCCAGGCGCCCCAGGCGATCGAGGTGGCCGGCAGGCCGGCAGCCCGGCGATGGTGGGCGAATGCGTCCAGGTAGGCGTTCGAGGCGGCATATGCGCTCTGGCCGATGCTGGGCAGCAGGTTCGCCCCCGACGAGAAGAGGACGAAGGCCGACAGATTCGTGCCCTGCGTGGCGTGGTGCAGATTGAGCGTGCCCCGCACCTTCGGTCGCAGTACTCGTTCCATCTGCTCGGGAGGCATGCCGCTCAGGAGGCCGTCGTCGATGACGCAGGCGGTGTGGAAGACCGCGGTGAGGGGCTGGTCCTCCGGTATCAGGGTCAGGGCGTCGGCGAGTTCGTCGGCGTCGGTGATGTCGCAGGCGGCGATGGTGACCTGGGTGCCCAGCAGCTTGAGTTCGGCACTGAGCGCGTCGGCGTTGGGCGCGTCGGCGCCGGAGCGGGAGAGCAGCAGGAGGTGGGGGGCACCCCGCCGGGCCAGCCAGCGGGCGGTGTGGGCGGCCACGGTACCGCTGCCGCCGGTGATCAACGTCGTGCCGGTGGGTCTCCAGCCCGCGGACCCGGCGACCTGCGGTGTGGGGGCGGGACAACGGGCCAGACGCGCCAGGAAGATCCCGCCGGCCCGGACGGCGATGTGGGCCTCGTCGGCGTGGTGCGCCAGCGCGGCGATCAACCGGGCGGCGAGGGTCGGGTTGGCCGGGCCGCTCGGCAGATCGAGGTGCGCCACGGGTTGTCGTAGCTCCAGCCGCGCGGCGCGGAGCAGCCCCGTCACCAGGGCCTGGAGCGGACGGGTGAGCGGTTCGGCGGCGGGATCCGTGGTGACGGCGCCCGTGGTCGCGACCCACAGCGGTACTTCGGGACACCGCTCGTGTACGTCCTGCACGAGCTGCCCGGTCGCCATCAACCCCACGGGCACGTCCGGGTGCCGCGGGTGCGGACGCTCGTCCATCGCCAGCAGCGAGACAATGCCCGAGGACTCCCGTCCGACCGGGAGATCCGGCAGCAGTTCGGTCGGGTCGCAGCGGATCTCCCGCGGCGTGGCGCCGTGTTCGGCGAGGGCGCGCAACACGAGATCGGCCGCCTCCCGGACCGGTGTGCCCGGTGCCGCCTCCGCGGGGGTCAGCACCAGCCAGGAGCCCCGCAGGGTCGCCGGCGGGTTGCCGACCGCCGGCTTCCAGACGAGTTCATAACGCCAGGCCGCCTCGGCGGCGATCTGCCGCTGCCGACGACGCCACGCGGACAGCGCCGGCAGGATCGTGCGCAGTGACATCCTGGCCTGGTCGTCGCCCGCCAGATCGAGTACGGCAGCCACCTCGTCGACGTCCTCCCCGGTGACCGCATCCCAGAACCGGCCGGTCAGCGCGTCCTCACCGGCCTCCGGCGCGGGCGGGACCGCGGGTGGCTCGACGGCGGGGCCCGACGGATGCAGGCGCGTCCAGTCGACAGGTACCCCGTGGGTCCAGGCCCGGGCGGCAGCGATGTGGAAGCGGCGGCTACCGCCGTGCTTGCGCAGAAGAGTCGACACGGTGTGTGCGTCGGCACCGGCCGCCTGGATGCGGTCCTCGATGGCCGGGGTCAACACCGGGTGGCCGCTGACTTCGATGAAGGTGCTGAAGCCCTGGTCGAGAAGATCTCGTACGGCCTGGTCGAACAGGACCGGGTGGCGCAGGTTCGCGTACCAGTAGTCGGCGTCGAGCGACCGCCCGTCCGCCAGCCGGCTACCGGTGACGGTGGACCACAGCGGGGTCCGTCCCGTGGTGGGGGACAGGTGCTGTAGGCCGTCGAGGAGTGTCTGGCGAATCTGGTCGACCTGCGGGCCATGGCCCGCGTACTGCGCCTCGAGTTGCCAGGCGCGCACCCGCTGCTCCCGGCAGTGCACCAGGAGCTCGTCGACGGCCTGCGGATCGCCGGTGACGGTGGTGGCCGTCGGCCCGTTGACCGCGGCCACCGACAGCCGACCCTCCCACCGCTTCAGCCATTCGGCGACCTGGTCGGCCGGCGCGGTCACGGAGACGGCCGTGCCCTGGCCGGAGATCCGGCGTACCGCGGTGGACCGGCTCACCACCACCCGCACCGCATCCTCCAACGACAACACCCCCGCCACACACGCCGCCGCGATCTCACCCTGCGAATGACCCACCACCGCCGCCGGCGACACCCCCACCGACTCCCACAACCGCGCCAACCCCACCATCACCGCAAAACACACCGGCTGCACCACATCCACCCGCTCCCATCCCGGAGCACCCACCACCCCACCCAACACATCAACAACCGACCACCCCGCCTCCCGCTCCACCAACCCCGACACCTCACCCACCACCCCCGCGAACACCGCCGACTGCCCAAGCAACTCCCGCCCCATCCCCACCCAATGCCAACCCTGACCCGGAAACACCCACACCACACCACCACCGGCACCAACCGACCCCCGCACCACCTCAGCCATCGGCCGACCCACCGAAAACGCCTCCAGACCGGTCAGCAGCTCCTCCCGACCAGCACCCACCACCGCCAACCGATGCCGCAACCCCGCACGCCCCGCCAAACCCCGCGCCACCCCCACCACATCCACATCCACCCCACCCACCAACCACGACCGCAACCGCTCCACCTGACCCCGCAGACCCGCCGCCGAATCAGCGGACACCAACCAGGCCACCGGGCCGTCCGTCACGGCAGGGGAGCGGTACCAGTAGGAGCGGTGCTCCCACGGGTAGGCGGGAAGTGCGATGGGACGGCGCACCGCGGACTCCGGCGCGAGGGGCCGGCAGCCCACGGCGAACAGCGCGGCCAACGCGTCGGCGAGGTCGCCGCGCTCTCCTCCGGCGCCGGGTGTGATCGCGAACCGGCCGTCGAGGGGGTGCACCCCGAGCAGAACATCGACCACCGTCTGTAGTCCGGCCGCGGCGACCTCCTCGGCGATCCGGCCGGCGCCATCGCTCGCCTGGTACAGCGGGATGTCGCCGGGTCGGTCGGCGGATTCGGTCTCTCCGCTGGCTCCGACCAGCGCCCGCAACGCCTCCGCGAGGGTGAGGCGCCCTGCCGCCCACCGGGCCGCCACGGCACTGCCCTGGCCGATCACGGCCTGCGGCCGGATCCCGGCCGCTGCCCACGCCCTCGTGGCCGCCACCTGGTGGCAGAAGGTGAACAGCTCCTCCCAACCCGCCGGCGGGTCGCCGGACAGGTCGAGCGTCAGCCCCGTGTGCCGGTACACCTCGCGGGTACAGTTCTCTAGGGACTGTTCGTACCCGCTTCCGGTCGCGGTCAGGCGCTCCCGGACCTCCGCTGCAGGCGGCTCGGTCCCGAACCAGAAGGCGACCGTCCGGGTCTCACCGGTCGGGACGCTGCCGACATGTACGCCCGGCGGCCTGCCACCTCTGGCGACCTCCTCCAGCGCCGAAGCCAGCTCGGCGGCGTCGGACCCCACCACGACCAGCCGATGCTCGAGCCACGCCCGCCGGTGGGTGGCGGTGTAGACCACGTCGGCCACCTCGTTCGGCCGGTCGCGCAGCAACGCCGCCAGTCGCCGGGCCACGGTCCGCAATGCGGTCGGCGTGGCGGCGGACAGCGGCAGGACGTGGGGCGCCGCTGCCGAATCCGGCGTTGCGGAGCCGGCCGGCGTGAACTCCTCAACCAGGATGTGGGCGTTGGTGCCGCTGAAGCCGAAGGCGCTCACCCCCGCCCGGCGTGGGCGCCCGTTCTCCGGCCATGCCTGCCGCTCCCGGACCAGTGCGAGCGGCATCCGGTCCCAGTCGATCCGGGAGGAGGGACGCTCGACGCGGTGCGGCGGCAGCTCCCGGTGCCGCAGCGAGAGAACCACCTTGAGCAGACCGGCCAGTCCCGCCGCGGCGCCGAGGTGACCGATGTTCGCCTTCACCGATCCGATGAGCAACGGCTGCCGCTCCGCGCGTCCGGGGCCGAGCGCGGCGGCCAGTGCGCGTGCCTCGATGGGATCGCCCAGCGGGGTACCGGTGCCGTGTGCCTCGACGTAGTCCACCTCGTGCGGTGCCCATCCGGCCCGTTCCAGGGCCTGGCGCACGACGGCGGTCTGGGAGGCGCCGTTGGGTACGGTCAGCCCACCGCTGGCGCCGTCCTGGTTGAGCGCGCTGCCACGGATGGTGGCATAGATCCGGTCTCCGTCGCGCAGCGCCGCGTCCAGGGGCTTGAGGATCACGGCGGCGGTGCCCTCGCCGAATCCGAAGCCGTCGCCGTTCTCGTCGAAGGCCCTGCTGTGGCCATCCGATGAGAGGCCGCCGTCGATGCTCATAGAGGCGAGCAGAGGGTTCGGTGCCGTGATCGTGCTGGCGCCGCCGACCACGGCCACCTCACAGTCGCCGGATCTGAGCGCCTGGCAGGCCAGATGTACCGCGGTCAGGGATGACGAGCAGGCCGTGTCGACGACCAGGCTGGGCCCGGTCAGCCCCAGGAAGTACGACAGGCGTCCAGCCATGGTGGAGAAGGACGTGCCGGTCCCGTAGTAGACGTCGACGTTGTCCAGGTCCCGGGCCAGGAGCTGCCGGTAATCTGCGTCGGTCAGGGCCGCGTAGACGCCCACCGGGCGGTCCTTCAACCGGTCCGCGTGGCAGCCCGCGTCCTCCAGCGCCTCCCAGCACACCTCGAGAAAGAGCCGCTGTTGCGGATCGAGGGACTTCGCCTCGCGTGGGGAGATGCGGAAGAAAGCGGCGTCGAAGCCGGAGACATCGTCCAGGTAGCAGCCGTTGACGGGGAAAGACGGACCGGCCTCCTGCCAGACCGGGTCGCTGCGTCGGCCGGCCGGCGGACCGCTCACCGCGTCGCGTCCGTCGAGCAGCAGCGACCAGAACGCATCGGGGGAGGACGCGCGTGGGAACCGGCAGGCGATGCCGATGACCGCGACCGCGTCCGTACCCGATTCGCCACTGACCACCACCGGCGGGCGGGCAGCAGGACCCGGCGTGCCGGAGGTGGCTCCGGCGTCGGCCAGGTATTCGGCGAGCGCGACGACCGTCGGCTGTTCGAATACGATCGTCGCCGGCAGTTCCACGCCGAACTCTGATTCGAGGCGGGCCCTCAGCGCCGCCGCCGAGGCGGAGTCCAGACCCTGTTCGAACAGTCCGCGCCGACGGGCGATCGATTGGCTGTCGGGCAGCCCCAACACGTCCCGGACGAGGGCTTCGATGTGGTCCGCGAGTCCGTTCGGCCGCACCGGCGGCGCGGCGGCCGGCTGCGCGGCGGGTGCGGGCAGGGCGTACCCCCTGGTGGCCAACCCGGTCGGGGCACCTGTCGCGACGCCGCCATCCGATGCCGCGTCCGTGGGCCCGGCCATCATCTCGGCGGTGACCCGCCCGTCCGCATCGAGGAGACTGAGCCGGATGCGGGCCGGCGGCGGGTTCGTCGGGCGCTGGTCGGCGCTGCCGACCGTCGTCTGCTGTCCTCGTGCCACCCCGGGCAGCCAGTGGCGGTCGCCGCCCCAGGACGGCACCGGCAGGGCGCGGTACCGCCGTGGGCGTCCGGTCACCTTCGCCCAGTCCACCGCCACGCCGGCGACGTGCAGCCGGGCCAGTGCCCGGTGCGCGGCCACCGGCCCGGAGGTGTCGCGCCGCAGTACGCCCAGCACCGGACCCTGCCGGTCGTGCCGGCGCATCGCCTCGCCGAGCGACGGGAGCAGCAACGGATGCGGACTGATCTCCACCAGCGCGGCGTCTTCCTCGGCGAGCAGCCGGTCGACCGCGGGCCACAGCAGCACGGTCTCCGTGAGGTTGCGTTCCCAGTACGCCGCGTCACGAGGGAAGGTCTCGTGCTCCGGATCCACGGTGGACAGCAGGCGGATGGCGGGCTCGGCCGGTTCGAGGTCCGCGATCGAGGCGCGCAGCCGGGCGGCACCGGGCGCCATGGCGGTGCTGTGCAGCGGCAGGTCGACGCGCACCCGCTTGCATCGGTGCCCCGCCGTGGTCAGCGCGCGTACCGCCTCCTCAAGGTCGGCGGTGAGTCCGCTCACCACCACTGAGGCGGGGCCGTTCACGGCGGCGACGCACACCGGCGATTCCAGCGCCGCCAACGTCCGTTCGACCGTGTCCCGGCCGGCGTCCACGGCGTACATGCCGCCGGTGCCCGAGGTGTCCGCGATGAACGCCGCCCGGCGGACCACCAGCTGTACCGCCTCCGGCAGGGACAGGCAGCCGGCCACCTGGGCGGCCGCTACCTCCCCGAGGCTGTGTCCGACGATCGCCGCAGGGGTGACACCGCGATCGCCGAGCCAGCGGCTGAGCGCCACCTGCACGGCGAAGACTGCGGGTTGGAGGATGTCGATCCGGTTGAGTCGGCTGTCGTCCGCCGGGCGCCGCAGCTCGTCCATCAGCGACCAGGACGTCTCGGCCCGGATCAGCGCGTCGCACTCGTCGAGCGTGTCCCGGACCGTCGGGTCGGCGTCGCCGAGGTCGGCCGCCATCCCGGGCCACTGGCTGCCGACGCCGGAGTAGACGAAGACCACGGGCGGCACGCTGGTGAGGTCGCGTACCGTTCCCACGTACGCACCGTCCGGCGGGTCGGCGGGATCGCCGAGTGCGGTCAGCAGCTCCGATGGACCGTCGGCGACAGCCGCGTAGCGGTGGTGCTCGTGCGTGCGCCGAACCGCCGCCGAGGCGAGCAGGTCGTCGAGGGAGCCGTCCTCCTCCGCCTCGACCACGCGCGTCCGGTATCGGCTCACCTGTTCGGCGAGCCCGCTCCCGTGGAAGGCCGAGGCGAGCAGAATCCGGGGTCCGGTGAACGCCGGGTCCGCGGGCGACGCCTCCGTCGGCGCGGCCGCCTCCACGATCATGTGGACGTTCGTTCCGCTGAGTCCGAAGGCGCTCACCCCTGCCCGGACCGGCCGGTCCGCGATAGGCAGGTCGACGCCGCTGGTCGTCACGGTGATGCCACCGTCGCGCCAGTCCACCGTCGGGTTGAGAACCTCCAGGTTAGGCTGACCGGGCGCCCGTCCGGAGCCCACGATCCAGGCCGTCTTCATCAGTCCCGCGATCCCCGCGGCCGCATCCATGTGGCCGAAGACCGCTTTGTGGGAGCCGACGTGCAGCGGGGGAGAGTCCCGGCGGGCGGCGCCGTAGACCTCCCTGAGCGTTTGCAGCTCGATCATGTCACCAAGCTGGGTCGCGGTGCCGTGCGCCTCGACGTAGTCCACCTCGTCCGCCCGGAGGGCCGCCTGGCGCAACGCCGTGTGCAACAACGCCTCCTGGGCCCTCGCGTTGGGAAACGTGAGGCCGAGGCTGCTGCCATTGTTGTTGACCGCCGAGCCGCGGATGACGCAGTAGACCCGGTCGCCCGTCGCCACGGCGTCGGAGAGGCGCTTCAGGACGACCACCCCGCACCCCTCGCCGCGTACGAAGCCGTCGGCGTCCCGGTCAAAGGGGCGGCACCGCCCGGACGGGGACATCGCACCGATGCCGCTCATGAAGACACTGATGTCCGGAGCGAGCAGGAGGTTGACGCCACCGGCGAGGGCGGAGTCGCACTCTCCGGACCGCAGGCTCTGACACGCCTGGTGCACGGCGAGCAGCGACGACGAGCACGCGGCGTGCAGTGTCACGGTCGGCCCGTGCAGGTCGAACGCGTACGCCAGGCGGCCGGCCGCGAAGCTGGGCTCGACGCCGACGGCGTAGTGGTTGCCGATCCCCTTCGTGCCCAACGTCTTGGTGTGCAGCAGGCTGTAGTCGTTGTTGAGCATCCCGATGAAGACCGCGGTGCGCGAACCGCGCCAGGCGGCACGCGGATATCCCGCGTCGGCCATCGCCTCGCTGGCCACCTCCAACAGGAGGCGATGTTGAGGGTCGACGTGGCGCGCCTCACGGGGTGAGATGCCGAAATAGGCGGCATCGAAGCGGTCGACGTCCTCCAGGAATGCGCCGCGACGGTTGACCATGGTCCCCGCCCCGGCATCCCGGTCGTGGAACTCGCTGCCCCAACGGTCCGGGGGCACCTCGCCGATCGCGTCCGTGCCCGAGGTGAGCAAGGCGCCGAGGGATGCCAGATCCCGCACGCCTCCGGGGAAACGACATCCCAGTCCGACCACCGCGATCGGAACGGAGTTGGAGTTCGCGGTGCCGGATGATTCCCGGGCAGAATCAGGGTTCATCTGCTGTGCAACTCCGATCGTTTCCACGGTGAATCGGGCGAGGGAACCGCAGTGATTGAGTCACGGACGAAGAAGATGACCGGGAGCGCGGATTGGACGTGCCGCGTGCTTTCAAAGCATGAATCCTACGGCACTGAGAAGTCGCGTCAGCCCCTGTCCGCCCCTAAATGCAGGCCCCTAGTGCACGTCTTCGGCGGTGGGGCCAGCTAGGGGTTGAACGGTGTCGGAGCGTTGTCCGATTATGGCGCACGAAGATGTGCCGGGAAAAGCCGACGTCGTGACGGTGCGCAGCGTGCCGGGTTGAGGAGAAGAATATGGGTTCGGATCTCGTCAACAGGAGGTCGGCGCCGCGGCCGCACGGCGATGCGGGACGCGGGGCCGGAATTCGCCGCACGAGCCGCCTGCTCCTGGCGGCGGCGGTTGCCGCCCTGCTGACACTGCCGACGGGCGGACCTGCCGTGGCAGCGGAATCGTCACAGCGGTGGATCGGCACCTGGGCGACGGCGCTGACCCGACCGAATCCCGGACTCGTACCCAGTTGGGCGGAGGAGGGTTTCGAGGCGCAGACGCTGCGCCAGGTCGTCCGGATCAGCGCCGGCGGGAAGGCCGTCCGGCTGACCCTGTCGAACTATTTCGGGGCGACACCGCTGAGGCTGGCGGGTGTGACTGTCGCGCTGAGTGGTGGGGGAGCGCGGGTGCTGCCCGGGACGCTGCACCACGTGACGTTCGACGGGGCGAGGGCGGCCAGCGTGCCGGCCGGCGGCGAGCTCGTGAGCGACGCGGTCCGGATGCCGGTACGGAATCTGGAATCCCTGACCGTGACGGCCTATCTGCCGGAACGGACCGGGCCGGCCACGTATCACTCCTGGGCGGGTGCGACCAGTTACCGCGCCCCCGGTGATCACCGCACCGCCGTACCCGGTGACGCCTTCACCGAGACCACACAGAGCTGGTACTACCTCGCCGGGGTGGATGCGCTGTCGACGTCACGGCACGCCGGCACGGTGGCGACCTTCGGCGATTCGATCACGGACGGATACGCCTCGACGCCCGACGCGAACAACCGCTACCCGGACGAGTTGGCCGAACTACGCCGGTCGCTCGGCGTGCTGAATCTCGGGATCAGTGGCAACCGGCTGCTCAGTGACAGCCCGTGCCTCGGGGAGAGCGGAGTGGGGCGGTTCGCCCGGGACGTGCTCACGAAACCGGGACTGCGGGCCGTGGTGGTTCAGCACGGCATCAACGACATCGGTTCAAGAGGCACCCTGCCGTGCATCGGTGAGGTGCCGATCATCACCGCGCAGGACCTGATCGAGGGACACCGCGACGTCATCCGGCAGGCACGCGCGCATGGTCTCACCGTGATCGGGGGAACCCTGTTGCCGTACAAAGGGGCGGCCTATTACCGGGCGGAGGGAGAGGCGATCCGGGAGGAGGTGAACGCCTGGATACGCTCCTCGGGTGAATTCGACGCCGTCGTCGACTTCGGCGCCGTCCTGGCGGATCCCCAGGACATCGACCAGCTCAACCCCGCGTACGACAGCGGCGACCACCTGCATCCCAACGACGCCGGGTACAGGGCGATGGGCGAAGCGGTCCATTGGGTGCTCGACCGGGCACTCGACTGAGGCAAATGGTACGGCGATGCGTCTCGGGGAACCGTCGAGCGGTTTCCCGAGACATCCGGGCGAAGCGCTGACAAACGGGGATGGAGGCTGATCGTCCGATGGCGGATGAAGAGATCCTACGGGGCTACCTGAAAAGGGCGACCATCGAACTGCAGGAGGCCCGCCGTCGGTTACGGGAGCTGGAGTCGGGTGCCGGGGAGCCGCTCGCGATCGTCGGCATGAGCTGCCGCTTCCCGGGCGACGTATCGTCGCCGGACGACCTGTGGCGACTGGTGGCCGAGGAGCGCGACGCCATCGCTGCCTTCCCCGACGACCGCGGCTGGCCTGTGAACCGCCTGCTCGGTTCTTCGCCGGCGGACGCGATGTCCCGTCAAGGTGGGTTCCTCCGGGACGGCGCCGGCTTCGACGCCGCGTTCTTCGGCATCGGCCCTCGCGAGGCGTTGGCCATGGACCCTCAGCAACGGCTGATGCTGGAGGTGGCGTGGGAGGCCGTCGAGCACGCCCGCGTCGACCCGACCACCCTGGCCGGCACGTCGACGGGCGTGTACCTGGGCCTCACCCACAGTCCCTACGCGCCGGGCGCGTACGAGAGTCCGCCCGCAGGTCTGGAGGACTATTTACCGACCGGCAGTGTCAGCAACATAGCCTCCGGACGGGTGGCCTACGTGTTGGACCTCAAGGGTCCCGCCCTCACCGTCGACACCGCGTGCTCGTCCTCGCTCGTCGCGCTGCACCTGGCCTGCCAGGCGCTGAGGCGGCAGGAGTGCACCTTGGCGCTGGCCGGCGGCGTGGCCTTCATGTCCACCCCGTCGGTCTTCGTCGAGTTCCACCGGCGGCAGGCCTTGGCCCGGGACGGTCGCTGCAGGTCGTTCGCGGCGGCGGCCGACGGTATGGGATTCGCCGAGGGCGTGGGCGTGCTGCTGGTGGAGCGGCTCTCGGACGCCAGGCGCAACGGCCACCGGGTGCTGGCGCTGGTGCGCGGCTCGGCGATCAACCAGGACGGCGCGACCAATGGCATGGCCGCACCGAACGGCGTGGCCCAGCAGGAGGTCATCCGCCGGGCGCTTGCGGACGCCGGCCTGTCCGCCGATCAGGTGGACGCGGTGGAGGCCCATGGCAGCGGTTCGGTGTTCGGGGACCCGGTAGAGGCCGAGGCGCTGATCGGCACCTACGGTCAGGACCGGTCCACCGACGAGCCGCTGTGGCTGGGCTCCTACAAGTCCAACGTGGGTCACGCGGCGGCCGCCGCCGGGGTGGGCGGAGTCATCAAGATGGTGATGGCCATGTGCCACGGCCGGCTGCCAAGGACGCTGCACGTCGACCAGCCGTCGCCGCTCATCAACTGGTCCGAGGGTGCGGTTGCCCTGCTGACCGAATCCAGGCCGTGGCCGGAGACCGGTCGTCCGCGTCGCGCGGGCGTCACCGCGATCGGGGCGAGCGGCACCAACGCGCACGTCATTCTCGAGCAGGCGCCGCCCGAGGAGACTCTCCCCGGCCCGGCGCCGGACACCTCCGCGACCGTCCCTTCGGTCCTGCCCTGGGTGCTGTCGGCCCGCAGCGCCCCGGCGCTGCGGACGCAGGCGGGCAGGCTGGCCGCGCTACTCGACTCCGAACCCGGCCTGACCCCCGCCGACGTCGGGTTCTCCCTTGCCACCACCCGCTCACTGTTCAGACACCGTGCCGTCCTGCTCGCCGGTTCGACCGTCGAGTTCCGGGCCGGGCTCGACGCCGTCATGGCTGACGACCCGACCGACCAGGTGTTCACCGGCGCCCGGCTCAGCGGTGCGACGGCTGTGCTCTTTCCCGGCAACTCCGACCCGGGCGTCCCGGGAGGTGGTGGCTGGCGTGATCTGAGCGCGGCTTTCCCGAGGTTCGGCGACTCGCTGACCGAGGTCTGCGCCGAGCTCGACGTTCGCCTCGACAACCGCGCCGGGCGGCCGTTGCGGTCACTGCTGCTGGATGGCGACGACGCCGGCCCGGCGGCCGGTCATCCCCGCCTGGGCGAGGCCGCCCGGTTCGCGCTGCAGACGGCCCTGTTCCAGCTCCTCGGGTCGTTCGGGATCGTCCCCGATCAGGTGGCCGGGACCGGCATCGGCGAGATCGCCGCCGCGCACGCCGCCGGAGTGCTGTCACTTCCCGACGCCTGTGCGCTGGTCGTGACCTACCTGCGGGAGGAGGACATGCGGGACACAGCCGGGAAAGTCGCGTTCGCGTTCGCGGCGCTCCCCGTCGTCTCCGGCCGGACGGGCACGACGGTGGCCGACGAGCGGCTCCGCTCACCCGACCACTGGGCCGGCGCGCCGTACCCGGCCCAGCCACTCGGCGACCCGCTGCGGGCGCGGGGCGTGGCCCGGTGCCTGGGCCTGGGCGCGGAGGGCGAGGTCGCCGACGCGCTGGGCCCGCCCCGGCCCGACACGACGTGGCATGTCGCGGCTCTGCGTGCTGACGTCCCCCAGCCTGTGGGGTTCCTCCGCCTCCTGGCCGAGGCGCACGTCCAGGGAACCTCCGTCGACTGGCGGCCGGCCTTCGCCGGTACCGGAGCCCGCCCCACCGACCTGCCCACGTATGCGTTTGAACACCGGCGCTACTGGCTGGACCCCGGAATCCCGGCGGCCGGCCCGGATGTCGGCGCCGGGAGTGTGCGCGTCCCGCTCGCCGGGCTCGGGTCGGTGGCGCCCGGTTTCGCCGATGACGTCGCCAGGTTGGCGCTGACCGATCCACCGGCCGCCCGGCAGGCCCTGCTGGCCGAACTGTTCGCCACCACGACGGCCCTGCTCGGTCTCGCCGACGAGGAACGCGATGACCGCCGCCCGACATTCGGTGCTGTGCGGTTGAACGAGATCGGCCTCGACTCACTGATGGCCGTCCGACTGCGGGATTGGTTACAGACCGATCTACGCAGCGACGTACCCCTCGACCGGCTCCTTGGTGGCGCGACGGCCGGGGAGGTGGTCGACCTGGTGTGCGCCCAACTCGCCGCCCGGGGGCTCGTCGCGACGGCGGGAGAGACGGCCGAGGAGACGGGGTTCGAGGTGTTGACCCTGTGAACGGATCGGCGCGCAACCGGCAGGCACGGGCCGGGGGACCGGCAGCGAACGACAGGAGGACGCCGACGATGGCGCAGGATCTGCTTCCGGAACTGCACCGGCGCGGGATCAGGCTGCGGCTGGCCGACGGTCGCCTGGACGTACTGGCTCCGCCCGGCTCGCTCACCGCGGAACTGCGGGACCGGCTGCGAGAGTACCGGGATGAGCTGGTCGTCCTGCTCGGCCGCGCGGCAGCCGACGGTCCGACGCCCCTGGTGGCCCGGCCGGAGGCACGGTTCGACCCCTTTCCGCTGACCGACGTCCAGCACGCGTACTGGATGGGTCGCAACACCTCGGTCGAACTGGGCGGCATCTCCACGCACTTCTACGCCGAGTCCGAGCGCGACGATCTGGACGTCGGACGGTTGACCACCAGCCTGCGCAAGGTCATCGACCGGCACGAGATGCTGCGCGCCGTCGTCCAGCCGGACGGCACGCAGCGGGTCCTGCCCGAGGTTCCCCCGTACGAGATCGCCGTTACCGATCTGCGTGGGCTCGACCCCGTGACCCAGGAGGCGGAACTCGCCCGGATCCGCGAGGAGGTACGCCGGGACGCCCACGGGGCCGACTGCTGGCCCCTCTTCGAGGTGCGTGCCACGCGGCTGACGGACCGGCGGCTGCGGCTGCATATGCGGTTCGACATGCTGATCGTGGACGGACGCAGCCTGGAGTCCGTGTACCAGGACTGGCGCCGATTCCATCAGGACCCCGACTGGGCGCCGGAACCGTTGCCGATCTCCTACCGCGACTGCGTGCTGGCCGAGCGGGCGCGGCGCGCGGACGCCGCGTACGCGCGCGCCCGGGAGTACTGGCTCGGCCGGTTGGACGAGTTGCCGCCCCCGCCCGCGCTGCCCCTGGCGACCCAGCCCGCCCAGATCACCTCGCCCCGGTTCCACCGCCGGGACGCGCGCCTGCCGGGCGAGCGCTGGGCCGCGCTGAAGCGGATCGCCGGCAGCCGCGGTCTGACACCCTCCGCGGTGTTGATGACGGCGTTTGGCGACGTGCTCCGGCGATGGTCCGGGCAGCCCGCCGTGACGCTCAACCTGACGCTGTTCAACCGACCGCGGCTGCACCCGCGGATCGACGAGGTGGTCGGCGACTTCACCTCGCTGACGATGCTGGCGGTCGACGGTGCGGCCGAGGACTCGTTCGGCGCCCGCGCGCAGCGGCTGCACCGGCAGCTGCTGCTGGATCTCGACCACCTCTCCTACACCGGCGTGCAGGTGCTGCGGGAACGGGCCCGCAGGCTGGGTGGCAGGCCGGGGGCGATCATGCCGGTCGTGTTCACCAGCCGGCTGGGCGCGTCCCCGGCCGCGGATGCCGTCGCCACCCGCGACGAGGTGCTCGGCGAACTGGTGCACGCCATCTCCCAGACACCGCAGGTGTGGCTCGATCACACCGTCGCCGAGGAACGGGGGGAGCTCCTGCTGAACTGGGACGCCGTCGAGGATCTGTTCCCGGACAGGCTGCTGGACGACATGTTCGACGCCTACCGTGGACTGCTGGAACGGCTGGCGGCGGACGAGGCCGCCTGGGACGTGGCGGGCGCGGCGGTGCCGATCCCCGGGTGGCAGTTGGCGGAACGCGCCGCGGTCAACGACACCGTCGCCCCGATTCCCGAGCGGACGCTCAGCGAGATCGTCGCGGAGCAGGCCGTCCGCAGTCCCGACGCGGTAGCCGTCATCGCCGACGACGGGCAGTTCACGTACGCGCAGCTCATGGCGGAGGCGCACCGCCTGGCCCGCCGGCTCGTCGCGCTCGGCGCGGTCACCGGCACTCTCGTCGGGGTGGTTCTGGAGAAGGGGCGCGAGCAGATCGCGGCCGTACTCGGCGTCGCCTGCTCCGGTGCCGCCTACGTCCCGATCGATCCCGGCTGGCCGGAGGCGCGGCGGGACTCCCTGCTCGAACGGTGCGGGGTACGGATGGTGGTCACCACGCAGACGCTGCGCGCGGAGCTCACCTGGCCCACCGGTGTCACCGTTGTGACCCTCGCGGACGAGGAGGTCCGGGCGGCGGAAGCCGGACCGTTGGAGACGACACCCAGACCGCAGGACCTCGCGTACGTGATCTTCACATCCGGTTCGACCGGGCAGCCGAAGGGCGTCGTGATCGATCACCGTGGCGCGGCCAACACGGTGCAGGACATCAACGCCCGGTTCCGGGTCGGGCCCTCGGACCGGGTACTGGCACTGTCCGCGCTCAGCTTCGACCTGTCCGTCTACGACGTCTTCGGCACGCTGGCCGCAGGCGGCGCCGTGGTCGTACCGTCGCCGCGGCTCGTGCACGATCCCGCGCACTGGAGCGACCTGGTGGCCCGGCACGGCGTCACTGTCTGGAACTCGGTGCCGGCACTCCTCCAGACGTGGATCGACGACCGCGGACACCGGGGCGCGCCCACCGAAAGTCGGCTGCGGCTCGCCATGCTGAGCGGCGACTGGATCCCGGTGACGCTGCCGGACGCGGTCCGTGGCTGGCTTTCCGACCTCGAGGTGATCAGTCTGGGCGGGGCCACCGAAGCGTCCATCTGGTCGGTGGCGTACCCCATCGGCAAGGTTCCCCCGGAATGGGTACGGATCCCCTACGGCAAACCACTCGCCCGGCAGACCCTGCACGTCTACGACAACCAACTGCAGCCTTGCCCGGTGTGGACGGTGGGGGAGATCTACATCGGCGGCATCGGTGTCGCCAAGGAGTACTGGGGTGACCCGCAGCTGACGGCGGAGCGCTTCATAATCCATCCGCGCACAGGCGAGCGCCTCTACCGCACCGGTGATCTCGGTCGCTATCTGCCGGGCGGCGACATCGAGTTCCTCGGGCGCAACGACTTTCAGGTCAAGATCAACGGCTACCGCATCGAACTGGGCGAGATTGAGGCGGTACTGCTGCGCCGGCCCGAGGTGAACGAGGCGATTGCCGGGGTGGACACCAACCCGATGACCGGCCGTCGTCACCTGGTCGCCTACATCGTGCCCGCGGCGGGCGCAGCGCCAGAGCCCGCCACCTTGCGCGTCGCCCTGGAGGAGGCGTTGCCCGAGTACATGGTTCCCCATCACTATCTGGTGCTGGACCAGTTGCCGAAGAGCTCGAACGGCAAGGTCGACCGCGCGGCGCTTCCGACACCCTGGGACGAGTTCGAGGTGCGGCGGGAACGACTCGCGCCCCGCGACGACCTGGAACGAGGGCTGTTCGGCGTGTGGAGCCGGGCGCTCGGCCGCGACGACTTCGGGATCGAGGACAACTTCTACGAACTCGGCGGGGACTCCGTGAACGCCGTGCTCATCCTTGGTGCCATCCGTGACGAGCTCGGCATCACCGCCGCCAGCGAAGACCTCCTTCGGTGGATCTTCGAGAATCCCACCGTCGCCGCGCTCGCCGGTGCGCTGCGGGACAGTGGTGGGCGGTGAACCCGGTGCGGAGCAACGGGAGAGAGCCGACGACCGCGGTGAGCGCGTGGGGCGTACGGTGGCGACCCGCACCCGCCGCCCGGATCCGGCTACTGTGTGTGCCGCCCGCCGGCACCGGGGCAGCGATGTTCCGGTCCTGGGGGGACGCCTTGGCGCCGGACGTGGAGGTGATCGCCGTCCGGCTGCCCGGACGGGAGACCCGGTTCGGCGAGGCGCCACTGACCCGCATCGACGACGTCGTACCCAAACTCGTGGACGGGCTCGGTCCCTGGCTCGCGGCGCCGCATGCCTGGTTCGGTCACAGCATGGGCGCGCTCCTGGCGTTCGAGGCGTGCCGGATGACCGTGAGCGCCGGCCTGATGTCGCCATCGCGTCTCATCGTGGCCTGTCACCCCGCGCCGCACCTGGTGGAGCGGCGCTTCGCGAGCCTGGGCCCGTCGGACGACGATCTGGTGTCCTACCTGGAGCAGTCGGGTAGCGTTCCCCGGCAGATCCGGGAGTCTCCGGCCTTCGCCGCCTTCCTTCCCACCCTGCGGGCGGACATCGAGGTCCTGCGGACGTATCGCCACCGGCCGGGGCCGGCGCTCGACCTGCCGGTCACGGTGTACGGCGGAGAGTCCGACGACGGCGTCAGCGTCGGTGAACTCGCCGCCTGGGCAGAGCATTCCGGCACGGGGTGCGAGCTGCGGATGCTGCCTGGCGACCACTTCTTCCCGCGGCAGGACCCGGGCCGGCTCCTGGCGGCCATCGCCGCCGAACTTGCCTGAACCGGAGGACAACGGTCTCCGGCGAGCCCGACGAATCGAGCGATGAGGAAGGAAGTGCGATGGAACTGGCTGGCAGCGGACCCGCGCGGCCGGAGGCGGAACCCGCTTACGGGTACGGCACGGCGGTCTTCCTGGGATTGACACGGCTGCTGAGGGACGCCTCGGAGCAGCGGGAGGAGGACCTCGCCGCCCGCCGTCCCGGTGGGGCCGAGCAGAAGACCTTCGAACAGGTCGAGTCGACGAAGAAGGTGTACCAGCACTCGACCTCGCCCCAGGCTCGTGAGGGGCTCGCGGTGCCGGCTGTGCCGAGCACGCCCGTCTCCGCCACCCCCGGGGGCGCCGTGGGCTTCGACGGGTTGAGGTTCCACGACTCGTATGAGGCCGGCACCGGCAGCCACGCCGACCGGCAGATCCGCTGGGAGCCTGCCGACCCGGCCCTGGCGGTGGGCAACGGCTACGTCGTGGAGAGCATCAACTGCGCCCTCGCCGTCTACGACAGCGACGGCAACCGGCTGACGCTCCCCAACTCCCTCAACCAGTTCTACCGACAGCTGCCCGCCAGCCTGCCGGACGACGAGGAGCGGGCGTGGCCGCACGCCTCGGGCGACATGCTGGCCGATCCGAAGTGCTACTTCGACCCGGTCGGGCAGCGCTTCTTCCACTCCGTGCTCAAGATCGAGTCGCCCGGGCCCGGCAGTCGAAGCGCGCGCTGCTACGTCCTGCTGGCGGTCAGCGCCACTGCGGACCCGACCGGTGACTGGAAGGTGTTCTCCGTCGACACCACCAGCGACGGCAGATACGGCACCCCCCACCTGGCGCAGAATGCCTGCTACAGCTTCCACCCGCTGCTCGGCGGCAACCAGGACGCCATCGTGCTCAGTCTGAACCTCGCCGAGAACGTGGAGCCGGCCCCGCCGTACAAGGGGGCGCAGTTGTACGTTCTGAGCCGGCAGGCCCTGGCGGAGGCGGAGGACGGTGACGCACCGCGGTACGCCTACTTCAACACCGCGACCGTGCCCACCGCAGACCCGGAGTTCCCCTACTGGGGCTGGCTGCAGCCGGCGGCGTGCCCGCGCCCCCGCAGCGGCACGCAGTTCTTCCTGTGCGGGAGCCCGCTGAACGAGAAGGGCATCCCCCGGCCGCTGGACAACCGCATCGTGGTCTGGTCGCTGACCGGCACGGAGACGCTCAACGAACCGGAGCCGAAGCTGTCGCTCCACCACGAGGTGCTGGTCGCCCAGGCGCTGGGCGCTCCGTTCCTGTACGGAGTGACTCAGAAGGACGGTCCGGCGCCGCTGCGGGACGCACTCGGCAACGGTGATCCGCTGCCGAAGCTCGACGGAAAGGCGCCGTGGATGACGCAGGTGGCCGAGCACGACGGGTTTCTGTTCGGCGCACTGAACACGCTGGTCGCGGCCCCGGACGGTCAACCGGACGGGAACCGGCTGGGCATCGCCTACTTCGTGGTCGACGCGGCGGACGCGGACGCCGGACGCCCGCCGCGGATCGTCCGGCAGGGTTACCTCGCCGTCGAGGGACAGCACGTCTTCGATCCGGCGATCGCCGTGGGCTCGGACGGCCAGGGGGGGATGACGTTCACTCTGAGCGGCCCCGATCATCACCCGAGCGCCGCGTACGTCCGGATCGACCGGAACGGCGCTCGTGGCCCTGTGCACATCGCCGCCGCGGGCGCCGCGCCACAGGACGGTTTCACCGGATACTCCGCGTTCACCGGTAACGGTGTCCCCCCGGGTACGAGCCGGTGGGGCGACTACACGGCCGCTGTGGCCGACGGCGACGCCGTCTGGATGGCGAACGCCTACGTTCCCGACGGCCCTCGCTCCCACTGGGCCAATGTGGGCACCTACATCTACCGCCTCTCCCCGTCAGGGTGACGCGCCGTCGGGGTCTGCCACAGCCGCTTGCGGCGACGGCAGACCCCGACGGCGTCTCACAGTGGCAGCCCGGCGTCCAGATGTGCCAGCGCGTCGTCCAAAGCGGTGACGACGTCCATCTCCGGGTTGTTGGCCCAGTCCAGCCAGACGACCAGCACGGTGCCCATGACCGCGCCGGTGAACGAGCGGACCGCCGGGTCGTCGGGCTCGCGACCGACCCGCTTGGCGACCAGGTCGCCCATCATGTTCAGTGAGGCCGTGATGTTCCGTAGGCTGGCCGCCCACAGCGCCGGAACGGTCAGCATCAGGGATTCCCGCGTCCGGTTCTCGTCCAGTTCGGCCCGGCTGGTGCCGCCCAGGGTGGTGTGGATGGCGGTGCGCAGCGCCTTGAGCGGGCTCAGCTCGGCGGGCTGGGCCTGAAACGCCTCGATGAACAGCGGGTCGTAGTCGTCGGCTACGACCAGGTCCTCCTTGGTGGGGAAGTAGCGGAAGACCGTGCTCACGGAGACTTCCGCCGCCTCGGCGACCTGCTCGACGCTGGTGGCGTCGAACCCCTGCTCGCGGAAGAGACGGAGCGCCTGACGCCGGATCGTCGCCTTGGTCTTCAGCTTCTTCCGCTCCCGGAGGGGCGTGACCGGTCGAGCACCCTCGGACTGCTCTTTCATGAACCAATTGTGCACGCCGTCCTGACGCGGGAGCCGGAAGCGGGAAGGCAGCGGGCCACGGGAACCAGACGGTGGCCCGCTCGGTCCGGTTCGAAAAAACGATACCCGACTGTCATTTGATATCCACTAACCAAAGCGAGTAGACTGTTGCTCGTCGAGCGGCTGCGCTCGAGAGGCACATCTGATCGGAGGTCGTTGTGGCTACGCTGCTGTACCGAGTGGGCCGCTGGTCGTTCCGGCGACGCGGACTCGTCGTGTCGCTGTGGGTGGTCCTGCTGTTCGCGGCGGGCGCGGCTGCCGCCGCCCTGGCCGAGGACTCCACCGCGGTCGGTTCGTCCGTGCTGCCGGGCACCGAGTCGCAGGAGGCGCTCGACCTGGTCAAGGAGCGCTTCCCCGATCAGCCCGTGGACGGCGCGAGCGCCCGGGTGGTATTCGTCGCCCCGCATGGCAGCACCTTGCAGGACGAGGGCCCGGCCACGGCGCTCCAGCAGGTGATCGGGAGCCTGCGCGGGGCGCCGCAGGTGGCGAACGTCGTTGATCCCGTCGAGGCCGGCGTGCTGTCCCAGGACGGCCGGGTGGCCTACTCCGAGGTCACCTACGGCGTCTCAGGCGACAAGGTGACGGACGAGGCGCGGGTCGCCCTTACCCGGGCGGCGGACCAGGGCCGGGCTGCCGGATTGCAGGTCGAGGTCGTCGGCGACGCGCTCGAGCCGCAGCCCGAGGCGGGCCTTCTGGAGATCGTCGGGGTGGTCGTCGCCGGCCTCGTGCTGATCGTCGCGCTGGGCTCGCTGATCGCGGCCGGGCTTCCGCTGCTGACCGCCCTGGTGGGAGTCGGGATCAGCCTGCTCACGATCACTGCGGTCGGTGGTCTCATCAGCCTGAACCGTGACGCCGCCGTGCTGGCTCTCATGCTGGGTCTGGCGGTCTCCATCGACTATGCGCTCTTCATCGTCATGCGCTACCGCAACGAGCTGGTCGCCGGCCGTGAGCCGGAGGATGCCGCCGGGCGTGCGACGGGCACCGCCGGGTCGGCGGTGGTCTTCGCCGGCCTGACAGTGATCATCGCCCTGGCCGGTTTGGCGGTGCTCGGCATCCCCCTTCTGACCGAGGACGGCGTCGCAGCGGCGGGCGCCATCGCTGTCGTCGTGCTCGTGGCGCTGACTCTGATGCCCGCGCTCCTCGGCTTCGCCGGTCGACGGGTACTGGGACGCGGACGCCGCGTGCTCGGCATCTTCCGGGGGCCGGACAGCGCCGGCGGATCCGCCCGGACCGTCGGACAGCGGTGGGCCGAACTCGTGACCCGTCGACCCGTGGCGATGCTGCTGCTCGCTGTGGTCATGCTCGGGGTGATCGCTGTGCCGGCCGCGGACCTCCGGCTGGGCATCCCCGATGACAGCACAGCCGCCGAGCACAGCACCCAGCGCAAGGCTTACGACCTGATCGCCGAGAACTTCGGACCCGGCGTCAACGGTCCGCTCATCGCGGTGGTGGACGCGGCCGGGACCGGGGAGACACAGCGCGCTGCGGAGCAGGCCAGGAACGTGATTCTCGGGCTACCCGACGTCGCCGACGTTTCGCCACCAGCGGTCAACGGGCTCGGGGACACGGCGCTGCTGCAGATCGTGCCCGGCAGCGGCCCGGCGAGCGAGGCCACCGAGACGCTCGTCGCGACCATCCGCGAGCAGACCGAGTCGGTCGAGGCGAGCACCGGCGCCACGGTCCACATCACCGGCCAGACCGCCATGAACATCGACTCGTCCGACCGGATGGGCGACGCCCTGGTCCCGTACCTGTCGATCATCGTCGGACTGGCGCTCGTCCTCCTGCTGCTCGCCTTCCGATCGGTGCTCATCCCGATCAAGGCCGCGATCGGCTACCTCCTCACGGTCGCAGCGACGTTCGGTGCGGTCGTCGCGATCTTCCAATGGGGCTGGTTGTCCGACATCACCGGCATCGATGACCGGGCACCGATCTACAGCCTGCTGCCGATTCTGCTCGTCGGCATGTCGTTCGGCCTGGCCATGGACTATCAGGTCTTCCTCGTCAGCCGCATGCGGGAGGAGTACGCCCATGGGGCGGCGCCCACGGACGCGATCGTGCGTGGCTTCCGGCACAGCGCACGGGTGGTGACCGCAGCCGCGATCATCATGATCAGCGTCTTCCTCGGATTCTTCCTCTCCGAGGACCTGGCGCTGAAGCTGTTCGGATTCACACTGGCGGCGGCCGTGCTGTTCGACGCCTTCCTGGTGCGCATGACCCTCATGCCTGCGGCCATGGCGCTCCTGGGCCGGAAGGTGTGGTGGCTGCCGCGCTGGCTGGACCGGATCCTGCCGGACACCGACATCGAGGGTAAGCGTGTACCGCTGGAGACGAGGGGGTCCCCTGCCCCGGTGAACGTCCTGTCGGGCGCCGGCGAACGTACGTCCTCCATCGAGTAGCCAACCGGCCAGCCGGGATCTCCTACGGCGCGCCCCGCGGACCCCCCGTTCCGCGCTGGGCGCGTCGTAGGCCTTTCGCGCCCGTCGGGCGGATGCGACGTGCTAACCGGCCCCTACTTCCTTGAGGGGCGACTATTTCCATTTCTAGGGGCTGACGCGGCAGCACGTCGATCCATAACCTCACCAAAGGCCACCCGGGATGCATCCGGCTCGGGAAGGCGGCGGAATGTTCGTGCGTGCGATCTCCCGGAGGAAAAATGAAGTACGGTATTTCTCTGCTGCCCGATTGCAGTCCCGACACACGTCCGGCCGTGACGTATTTCGAGGACGTGCTTCGACTGGCGGAGTTGGGTGAGCAACTCGGTCTCCACTACGTCAAGATGACGGAGCACTACCTGCACCGTGCCGGAGGTTACTGCCCGAGCCCTCTCACTTACCTCGCCGCCGTCGCCGCTCGCACCAAGCGCATCCGGCTGCTGACCGGCGGCATTCAGGCGTCCTTCCATCACCCCATTCAGATCGCCGCCCACGCCGCGCAGGTGGACGCGATGAGCCACGGCCGGCTGGAGGTCGGCTTCGTCCGTGCCTTCCTTCCCCACGACTTCGAGGCCTTCGAGGTCGACATGACGGGTAGCAGGGCCAGGTTCCAGGCGACCGTGGACGCCGTCGTGCGGCTCTGGACGGAGGACAAGGTCAGCGAGCGTACCCCGTACTTCACCTATGCCGACGCCACCAACTTCCCGCCCACCGTGCAGCGGCCGCACCCGCCGGTGTGGATCTGCGTGGCGATGTCGGAGGCGAGCTTCCGGTACGCCGGCGAACGCGGTCACAACCTCATGATCACTGCGACGCCGCAGCCCGAGGCATTCGACCAGGTGCGCAAGATGATCGAGATGTACAGGGACGTCTTCCAGGAGCACCACGGTGCTTCCGGTCGGGTGCCGCAGGTGGCGGCCGGCGTGCCGCTCATGGTCGCCCCCACCGACGCGGAGGCGGACGCTGCCGCACGCCGCCACCAGCGCGGGTACTTCGAGGTGTGGGGCGAGGCATCCCAGACGCTGAAGTCCGTGGACGCGCCCGACTACGCGGGCTACGCCAAGATGATCGAGCGCTACCTCACCATGGACGAGGACCGCATGATCGCCGGGACGATGCACGGCTCCCCGGCGACGGTGGCGCGCAAGACCCGCGAGCTCGAGGACGCGCTGCCGCTTGACGTGATCCTCTGGCAGCTCGACTTCGGTGGCCAGGACTACGCGACGATGTCCCGCAGCCTGAGGATGTTCGTCGAGGAGTCCCTGCCGCTGATGCGCTGACGCAGCGTTCACCACGATCCGACCGGGAGGCGGGCCAGTGGCACGTTCGGACGTCCTACGCGGTGATGCCCTGCCGGCGGCAAAGGTCGAGCCGGTGACGCTGCGTACGGTGATGCGCCAACTCGCCACGGGCGTGACGGTCGTGGCCACCGATTCGCAGCAAGGGCCAGTGGGGGTCGCGATCAACTCGTTCACCTCGGTGTCCCTGAACCCGCCCCTGGTGCTGTTCTGCATCGGCCGCGAGTCGCGGAGCTGGCCGGCCATCGAGGCGACTCAGCGGTTCGCGGTCAGCTTCCTGACCGAGGAGCAGGAGCAGGTCGCTCGTCGCTTCTGCGCCTCGGGGGTGGACAGGTTCGTGGGCCAGGATCTGCGCACCGCCGTCACGGGCGCGCCGATCCTGGCCACCGCGGCCGGGTACGTCGACTGCACGCTGGACCAGGTCATCGAGGCGGGCGACCACCACGTGGTACTGGGACGCGTGGTCGGTGCGGGCGTACTAAACCACGCGCGCCCGCTGGTCTTCACACAGGGGACGTACCGCAGCGGCTGACGCGTGGCGGTTCGGGTGTCGGAAGGAGAAGGGTGACATGCTCTCCGGCTCACTGATCACCGGGTTCCACGAGCAAGTGAAGCGGTCGCCCGAAGCCGCCGCGCTCGTCTGGGACGACGACATCGTCCCGTACGGCCGCCTCGGCGCCGACGTCGCGGACATGCGGGGACAACTGCGGGAGATGGCGCCCGGCAGGCATCGCCCCGTCGCCGTCCAGGCGAGCAGGTCGCCAGCGACGGTCGCCCTGATCCTCGCCTGTCTGACGGAGGGGCGGCCGGTCCTGCTGGCCCCACCGGAGCTCGGCGTGGACTCCCTGCACGAGGTCGTGGCCCGGGTCGGCGCCGATCGCGTGCTGAACCGGGCAGCTACCGGCGACGTCGCCGTTGACGCCGTGACACCGCGATCCGACGCGTCCGAGCTGCCACGCGGTGTCCGGCTGCTCCTCACCACATCCGGCACCACCGGCCTGCCCAAGGTGGTGCCGTTGCCGGCGGCAGGTGTCGACGCATTCGTGAAATGGGCAGCCGACCGATTCGGCATAGGTCCCGGCCGGTCCGTGCTGAGCTACGCGCCACTCAACTTCGACCTGAGCCTGCTCGAGGTCTGGACCACCTTGGGCAGCGGCGGTTGCGCGGTTCTGGTCCCACCGGACCGGGCGACCGACGGCGCCCACCTGAGGGAGCTGATCGACCGGCACGAAATCCATCTCGTGCAGGGCGTTCCGCTGATGTATCGCCAGTTGTGCGACGGCGGACGGGACGACGAGGCACTGAAGACCCCACGGCACGTGTTGTTCACCGGCGCCGCCATGCCGTCTACGCTGATCAGACGACTGCCGACGCTGTTTCCCGCCGCAACGTTCGCGAACGTCTACGGCTGCACCGAAACCAACGACAGCTTCATCCACGACACGGACCTCGCCGGCTGGGACGAAGCGTCGGTGATGCCCATCGGACAACCGATTCCCGGCGTTCGGGCCCGCCTGGAGGACCCGGAGGGGCAGCCGCTGACCGGCTGTGGCGTCGGCGAACTTGTCGTGTGTACGCCGTTCCAGGCGCCCGGATACGTCGGCGCCGCACCGGGCCGGCCCGCCTTCGTCACACGTCACGACGACGATGGGCCGCACACCTACTTCCGCAGCGGCGACCTGCTGCGACGGCACCCGGACGGCACCCTGACCCTGGTCGGGCGTTGCGACTTCCAGGTCAAGGTGCGCGGCACGCGCGTCAACACCGAGGAAGTCGAGCAGGTCCTGCTCTCCCATCCCGATGTCCGGGAGGCGGCGGTGCTCGCACTGCCCGACGAGGCGGCCGGACACCGGCTGTCCGCTGTCGTGCGGCGCGCCCCCGGCTCCCCGTTGGGCACCATCGCCCTGCGTCGGCACTGTGCCAGCAGACTCACCAGGGCTGCCATTCCGTCGCAGGTGCAGATCACCGACGATCCACTGCCCCGAGGCTCGACCGGGAAAATCGACCGCGCCGCGTTGGCCCGGGCCAGCGAATAGGGCTGCGGCCGACGCGCGAACTGTTCACCACGACCATTCGTAGAACAAGGAGCAGAGCGTTGTTCATTCGGACCAAAGAGAACATCACCGCCGTGGAATGGGGCAACGGCCTCAGCTACCGGTTCCTCGTCGGTGCCGACGGTATGGGATTCACCGTCGCCGAAACCGTGGTGCACGCGGGAAGCAAGTCACGACTGCAGTATCGCCGGCACCTGGAGGCCTGCTACTGCATCGGCGGTCGTGGACAGGTCACCACTGCGGACGGCTCGGTGCGGTACGAACTCAGACCCGGTGTGCTGTACGCGCTCGACCAGCACGACGCGCACTTCCTGATCGCCGACGATCGGGAGGACCTGCTCCTGATCAGTGTCTTCAGCCCGGCGCTGCGGGGCGACGAGGTGCACAGCCTCGACGGTGCGGGATTCTCGGAGTACTGAGAGGTCCCCTTCAGCGCACGGCAGTCCGTACGGCCGGTCGTGATCGGCGGAAAGGGTAGACCTTGATCGAGTGGGACGATGACCAGCGGGAACTCCGCGGTGCCGCGCATCGGCTCGGTGAATCGCTGAGCGCAGGCCACCTCGAACGTGATGCCTCGGCCGAGTTCGCGCGTGACGGGTGGAGGCTGGCCCAGCAGTCCGGGCTGCTGGCGCTGCCGTTCGACAAGCAGTGGGGTGGTCTGGGCCGGGACCTGGTGACCACAATGTACGTTCTGGAGGGCCTCGGGTACACCTGCCGCGACGGCGGGCTCAGCTTCTCCTTGACCACACATATGGTGAGCACCGGCATACCACTGCAGCACTTCGGCTCGCCGGAGCTCCAGGGCCGGTTTCTGCCGGCGGTCTGTGCCGGCGAGCTGATCGGCGCGCACGCGATCACGGAACCCGAAGCAGGCTCGGACATGTTGGCGCTGCGCACCAGTGCCCGGATCGACGGTGACAGCCTGGTCCTCAACGGCAGCAAGGCGTTCGTCACGAACGGACCAGTGGCTGACCTGATCGTCGTATATGCCAGAACCGATCCCGAGGGTGGACCGTTCGGCACCTCCGCCATCCTCGTGGAGAGCGACCGGCCCGGCCTCTCTGTGGGGCGGCCGATGTCGAAGATGGGCTTGCGCACCTCCCCGCTCTCCGAGTTGTTCCTCGACGACTGCCGGGTTCCGACCGAGAACGTGATCGGCGGGCTCGGCTCGGGGTTCCTGGTTTTCGACCACGTGATGAAGTGGGAAGTGCTGTGTTCCTTCATCGTCAACGTCGGTGAGATGCAGCACCGCCTCGATCGGGTCGTGGAATACGCCAGAACCCGCCGGCAGTTCGGCAGCCACATCGGCACGTTCCAGGCGGTCGCCCACCGCATCGTCAACATGCGGATCGCGGTGGAGACCGCACGGCGCGCCCTGTACGACGCCGCATCACGGGTCATGCGCGACGAGCATGCCACCGAGGACGTCGCGATCGCCAAACTGCTCGCGAGCGAGGGGAACCTGGCCACGGCGACGGCTGCCGTCGAGACGTTCGGCGGGTACGGGTACATGACGGAATCCGGGATCGAACACGACGTGCGCGGCGCCTTGGCGGGCCTGATCTATTCCGGAACGAGCGACATCCAGCGGAACCGAATCGCCGCGATGATGGGTCTGAGCAAACCCGGGCGGGGCTGACCCGCTGCTACGCGCCCCCTAGCTCACCCGGCCCGGTACCAGGGGTGGCACAGGGGTTGATGGGCGTGCGGGCGTACCCGAGCGTTGCACTCGGGCGCACGCGGTTTTCTCTCACGGGCCGTGGCACACGGTTGCAGATGGCGGAGGCTTTCGATGGCGGACGACAAGAAAATCCTCGATTACCTGAAGCGGGTGACCGCGGACCTTCACCGGACGCGTCAGCGCCTGCGCGACGTCGAGTCGGGCCGGCAGGAGCCGGTCGCGATCGTGGCGATGGCATGCCGCTATCCCGGCGACGTCAGGTCGCCGGAGGACCTGTGGGAACTCCTGGTCACCGGGGGCGACGCCATCAGCGATTCCCTGCCCACCGACCGGGGCTGGGACGACGATCTCTACGACCCGGATCCGGACCGGTCGGGGAAGACGTACGCCCGGGGTGGTGGGTTTCTGGATGATGTGGCGGGGTTTGATGCTGAGTTGTTTGGGATTTCGCCGCGTGAGGCGTTGGCGATGGATCCGCAGCAGCGGTTGTTGTTGGAGACGTCGTGGGAGTTGTTGGAGCGGGGGGTGGGTGATCCGCGGTCGTTGCGGGGCAGTGCGACCGGCGTCTTCGTCGGATCGTCCGACTCCGGATACCTGCCCGACAAGGCCAGGGCACCCGAGGAGGTCGAGGGGTACGCCCTCACCGGCAACCAGGCCAGTGTGCTGAGCGGACGGGTTTCCTACACCTTCGGTCTGGAGGGTCCGGCGGTGAGTGTGGACACCGCGTGTTCGTCCTCGTTGGTGGCGTTGCATCTGGCGGCGCAGGCGTTGCGGCAGGGGGAGTGCTCGCTGGCCCTGGCCGGCGGCGTGACGGTGATGGCGGACCCCTCCGGCCTGGTGGAGTTCGCCCGCCAACGGGGGTTGGCGCCGGATGGCCGGTGCAAGGCCTTCGCTGACTCGGCTGACGGCACCGGCTGGGCTGAGGGTGTGGGTTTGGTGTTGTTGGAGCGGTTGTCGGATGCGCGGCGGAGTGGTCGTCGGGTGTTGGCGGTGTTGCGGGGTTCGGCGGTTAATCAGGATGGGGCGAGTTCTGGTTTGACGGCGCCGAATGGGCCTTCGCAGCAGCGGGTGATTCAGGCGGCGTTGGCGGGTGCGGGTTTGGTGGCGGGTGATGTGGATGTGGTGGAGGCGCATGGGACGGGGACGCGGTTGGGGGATCCGATTGAGGCGCAGGCGTTGTTGGCGACGTATGGGCAGGGTCGTGAGCGGCCGGTGTGGTTGGGGTCGGTGAAGTCGAATATTGGTCATGCGCAGGCGGCTGCGGGGGTGGCTGGTGTGATCAAGATGGTGTTGGCGTTGGGTGGGGGTGTGTTGCCGCGGACGTTGCATGTGGATCGGCCGTCGGGGTTGGTGGATTGGTCGGCGGGTCGGGTGCGGTTGTTGACGGAGGCGGTGGAGTGGCCTCGGGTGGAGGGTCGGGTGCGGCGGGCGGGGGTGTCGTCGTTCGGGGTGAGTGGGACGAATGCGCATGTGGTGTTGGAGGAGGGTGATGGGGTGGGGGTTGCGGGTTCGGTGTCGGTGTCGGGTGGTCCGGTGGTGTGGGTGGTGTCGGGTGAGTCGGTGGGGGGTTTGCGGGGTCAGGTGGAGCGGTTGCGGTCGTGGTTGGTGGGTGGGGTGGATGTGGATGTGGTGGGGGTGGCGCGGGGTTTGGCGGGGCGTGCGGGGTTGCGGCATCGGTTGGCGGTGGTGGGTGCTGGTCGGGAGGAGCTGCTGACCGGTCTGCAGCGGTACGCGACCGGCGTGACCACAGGTGACGAGTGGTCGGGCGCGGCGGTGGGGAACGTACGGCCGCGGTCGAAGGTCGCGTTCCTGCTCTCCGGCCAGGGAGCGCAGCGTCCGGGGATGGGGCGGGAACTTTACGCGACCTTCCCGGTGTTCGCGCAGGCCCTCGACGCCGTGTGCGAGCACCTGGACCGGGAGGTGGGCCGGTCGCTACGCGAGCTGATGTTCGCGTCGGACGACGAAGCCGCCGGACCGGAGGACGGCGGAACCCCGGAGCGCACGCTGGACCGGACCGGCTACGCGCAGCCGGCGTTGTTCGCGTTCGAGGTGGCGCTGAGTGAGTTGATGCAGTCCTGGGGAGTCGTCCCGGAGGCCCTGCTGGGTCACTCGGTCGGCGAGCTTGCGGCCGCCCACCTGTCCGGAGTGCTCAGCCTGCCGGACGCCTGCCGGCTGGTGGCCGCACGGGGACGGCTGATGCAGGCGTTGCCCCCGGGCGGAGCAATGGTGTCGGTGCGCGCCTCACGGGAGGAGATCGCGTCATCGCTGGGGCCGTACGAAGGGCTCGTCGACATAGCCGCGGTGAACGGCCCGGCCTCCACGGTGATCTCCGGGCAGCGGGATGCCGTCGCCGCGCTGGCCGAGCACTGGACGGCGGAGAGGCGCTCGGTCAGGTGGCTCAAGGTCTCACACGCCTTCCATTCCCCGCTCATGGATCCGATGCTTGACGAGTTCCGGGCCGTCGCGGCGGATGTCACCTTCCACCCACCGCGTATTCCGATCATCTCCAACGTGACCGGGGAACCACTCTCCGTTGATGAGGCGTCCTCACCCGAATACTGGGTCCGACACATCCGTCGGCCCGTGCAGTTCCTGGCCGGGGTCCGTCACCTGGTGGACGTGGGCATCAACACGTTCCTCGAGGTGGGTCCGACCAGCCCGCTGACGCCGGCCGTGGCCGAGTGCCTCGACGTGGCCGAGCCCCGGCACGACGACGATGGGCGCGACGTACTGCAGGTCGGCATCCTGCAAAAGGACCGCCCCGAGGTGTCCTCCGCCCTGACCACCGCCGGTCTGCTGTGGGCGCAGGGCGTTCCGGTGGAATGGCAGCAGATCCTTCCGCCCGGTGTCCCCGCCGATCTGCCCACCTACGCCTTCGACCACCGCGCCTACTGGCTGCGCGAACCCGGCCGCGACCGCCACCAGCCGTCCAGCGGGGCGATCGCGCTGTCCCACGGACTGCTCACCGCGTCGCTGCACCTCGCTGGCGGCGCCCCCACGCTGCTCACCGGCCGCCTTTCCCTGGATGCCCAGGAGTGGCTCAGCGACCATCGTGTCGCCGGCACCGTCATCCTGCCCGGCACCGCCTACGTGGAACTGGTGACACGTGCCGCTGACGAGGTCGGATACAGCCAGATCGAGGAGCTGATCGTCCAGGCCCCGCTGGCCGTCCGTGACCGCGACCCAGCCGACATCCAGATCGTTGTCGACGGCCCGGACACGGAGGAACGCCGCGGCGTCACCGTCTACGCCCGCACCCGCCATGCGACGAGTTGGACCCGCCACGCCCAGGCCACGATCACCCGGTCGCCCGCGCCCGCGCCGCCCGACGGATGGGCCCGGACGTGGCCGCCGACCGGCGTGCAACCGGTGTCGCTTGAGGGCTGGTATGCGGATCTGGCCGAGCGCGGGCACCACTACGGGCCCACCTTCCAGGGCGTGACCGCGGTCTGGCGACGCGGCAGCGATGTCTACGCCGACATCGAACTACCGCAGACGGCGCAAGAGGACACCTCCCGCTACGGCATTCATCCGGCACTGCTGGACGCCGCCGTCCAGGTGATGGCGGTGGCCGAGGTCTTCGCCGGCGAGGGTATCTGGCTGCCGTACACCTGGAGCAACGTCTCGCTGTTCGCCACCGGGGTGACGCACGCCCGCGTGCACGTCCAGGTCACCGGTCGGGACACCGTCGAGGTGCTGGTGGCCGACGCCGCCGGAGAACCGGTCGCGGCCGTCGGATCGATCCTCTTCCGCCCGGTGAGCCAGGAGCAGTTGGCCGTCCGTGGCGCCGGGAACCTGTTCCACCTGGCCTGGATGCCCGCACCTGGGACCAGCGACGCGTGGCACCCGCCCGCCGGGGACATCCCGGACCTCGTGCTGCTCGGCCCCGACCCCCTGACCGTCGAGCCGGATGTGGCCGCCAACCGGAGGTACGAGGACCTGTCGGCGCTCACCGCCGCCCTCGACGGCGGCGCGTCGGCTCCCGGCTTCGCTCTCGCCCCGTACCGCGTGGACCAGGGCGATCCGTTCACGGCGGCGGATGAGCGCGTGGACCACGTGCTGACGATGGTTCGGCAGTGGCTCGCCGATGAACGCCTTGCCTCCTCCACCCTGGTCTTGGTCACCTGTGGCGCGGTGGTAACCGGCACCGAACCCGCCGGAAGTGCCGGCGTCAGCCTGCCGGGCGCCGGGGTGTGGGGCGCGGTCCGGGCACTCCAACAGGAGCGTCCGGGGCGGATCGTGCTGCTGGACCTCGACCCGGCAGCCGATCCGGTCAGCGCCGCCGTGGACCTGCAGGCGACGCTGGCCGTCGCTGCGATGGGCGAGTCACAGCTCGCGGTGCGTACCGGGGAGCTGCTCGTTGCCCGTCTCGAGCAGGCGCCGGCGTCTCCTGGCGGGCGGGACGACAGCGCCCCCGGCACCTGGGACAGCGTTCTGATCAATGACGGTGGCGGCGCGGCCGCGGTAATGGTGGCCCGGCGGCTCGCCCAGGCACACGGCACCCGACGCGTGACGATCCTCAGCCCACGGGGACCGGAAGCGGCGGACGTGGCCGCACTCCGCGCGGCCTTGATGGATCTTGACACCGAACTCGCCGTCTTCGCCTGCGACGCCGTCGACCGGGCAGCTCTCACCGATGCGCTCGCTCGTGTCGCGACCCAGGGCCGGCTGACCGCCATCGTGCACCTGGATCCGGCCCTGGCCGGGGGTACGAGCGGCAGCGACGCCGCCGCCGCGGCGCGGTACCACCTGGCGGCCGCCGCCAACCTGCACGAACTCACCGCCCAGCACAGCCTGGCGGCCTTCGTCACCGTCTCCCGCGCACCGGACCTGCTGGGCGGTGGCGGGAGCGAGTCGGCGCGCCGTTCAGCGACCGCCGGCGTCCTCGACGCTCTGGCGCATCGTCGCCGGGGCCAGGGCAGCCCCGCCGTCTCTCTCGCCTGGGGCTCCGGCCGAGAGGACGGCGACCAACTGGTCGACGCCATCTGCGGAGCCGACCTGCCCGCCGTGCTCAACGTCCAGGTCGACCTGCCCGCCCTGCACTCGCGCGCCGCGTCCGGAGAGGCGCTGCCGTCGATGTGGTGGAAGCTCGTCCCGGTGTCGGCGACACGCCGGACCGCCACCGGGGCCGATCCCGGTTCCGACCTCGCACGGCGCCTGACGGGCCTGACAGCCGGCGAGCGGTTCCAGGCAGTGACCAACCTCGTGCGCGAGCACGTCGCCGCCGTGCTCGGCCACCGCAACTCCGAGGTCGTCGATCTGGAACGAGGGCTCGTCGATCTGGGTCTGACCTCGCTGACCGGCGTCCAACTGCGCAACCGTCTCGCCGCCGCGACCGGACTAAGGCTTCCCTCGACGATCATCTTCGACTATCCGACGCCTAGCGAGCTCGCCCGGCACCTGGCTGCCGAATTCTCCGGTCGGGCAGTCGTCAATGCCCCGGCCGGGCCGGTCGTTTCGGCAACCGACGACGATCCCGTCGCGATCGTGGCGATGGCGTGTCGTTATCCGGGTGGTGTGTCGTGTCCGGAGGAGTTGTGGGATTTGGTGTTGGCGGAGGGGGATGCGGTTTCGGGTTTTCCGACGGATCGGGGGTGGGAGGAGGATCTTTATGATCCGGATCCGGACCGGTCGGGGAAGACGTATGTGCGGGGTGGTGGGTTTCTGGATGATGTGGCGGGGTTTGATGCTGAGTTGTTTGGGATTTCGCCGCGTGAGGCGTTGGCGATGGATCCGCAGCAGCGGTTGTTGTTGGAGACGTCGTGGGAGTTGTTGGAGCGGGGGGTGGGTGATCCGCGGTCGTTGCGGGGCAGTGCGACCGGCGTTTTCGTCGGATCCCTCCCCTCGCAGTACGTCGACCTCGGTCGCTCCGGCACCCAGGCCGAGGGCCACGCCTACATCGGTAACGGACTGAGCGTCATATCGGGCCGGGTTTCCTACACCTTCGGTCTGGAGGGTCCGGCGGTGAGTGTGGACACCGCGTGTTCGTCCTCGTTGGTGGCGTTGCATCTGGCGGCGCAGGCGTTGCGGCAGGGGGAGTGCTCGCTGGCCCTGGCCGGCGGCGTGTACACCATCTCCAAACCCGCCCCCTTCCTCGCCTTCGCCCGGCAGCGGGCTCTGTCGGCGGATGGTCGGTGCAAGGCGTTTTCTGATGCGGCGGATGGTTTCGGTATTGCTGAGGGTGTGGGTTTGGTGTTGTTGGAGCGGTTGTCGGATGCGCGGCGGAGTGGTCGTCGGGTGTTGGCGGTGTTGCGGGGTTCGGCGGTTAATCAGGATGGGGCGAGTTCTGGTTTGACGGCGCCGAATGGGCCTTCGCAGCAGCGGGTGATTCAGGCGGCGTTGGCGGGTGCGGGTTTGGTGGCGGGTGATGTGGATGTGGTGGAGGCGCATGGGACGGGGACGCGGTTGGGGGATCCGATTGAGGCGCAGGCGTTGTTGGCGACGTATGGGCAGGGTCGTGAGCGGCCGGTGTGGTTGGGGTCGGTGAAGTCGAATATTGGTCATGCGCAGGCGGCTGCGGGGGTGGCTGGTGTGATCAAGATGGTGCTGGCGTTGGGTGGGGGTGTGTTGCCGCGGACGTTGCATGTGGATCGGCCGTCGGGGTTGGTGGATTGGTCGGCGGGTCGGGTGCGGTTGTTGACGGAGGCGGTGGAGTGGCCTCGGGTGGAGGGTCGGGTGCGGCGGGCGGGGGTGTCGTCGTTCGGGGTGAGTGGGACCAACGCACACGTCATCATCGAGGAGCCTGCGGACATCGTCCCGGCCGAGACGGAGCCGGCTGAGGTCGTCCCGGCGGACAGACCGGAGACCGGACGTGCGGTGTCCTGGGTGGTTTCCGCCGCGACGGAGCACGGACTGCGGCGGCAGGTCGAGCGTCTGCTGGGTTCCGTGGCTGATGGCCCGTCGTCGATGGAGCATACGGTCGCAGTGGCGCGCGCGTTGAGCCACCGCGCGACCCTGCGTCACCGGATGGTGGCAACGGCATCCGAGCACGCCGACCTACTGGCGGGGCTGACCTCGTTCCTCGCATCCGACACCACGACCGCTACACCGCCGAACGTGGTGAGCGGCGTCGTGGACTCCGGTGGTGGTGTGGTGTGGGTGTTTCCGGGTCAGGGTTGGCATTGGGTGGGGATGGGGCGGGAGTTGCTTGGGCAGTCGGCGGTGTTCGCGGGGGTGGTGGGTGAGGTGTCGGGGTTGGTGGAGCGGGAGGCGGGGTGGTCGGTTGTTGATGTGTTGGGTGGGGTGGTGGGTGCTCCGGGATGGGAGCGGGTGGATGTGGTGCAGCCGGTGTGTTTTGCGGTGATGGTGGGGTTGGCGCGGTTGTGGGAGTCGGTGGGGGTGTCGCCGGCGGCGGTGGTGGGTCATTCGCAGGGTGAGATCGCGGCGGCGTGTGTGGCGGGGGTGTTGTCGTTGGAGGATGCGGTGCGGGTGGTGGTGGGTCGGTCGGCGGCGATTTCGGCGTTGGCGGGTCGGGGGGCGATGGCGTCGGTGGGTGCGGGGGTGGGGGATGTTGAGGGTTGGTTGCAGGAGGTGGGTGAGGGTCGGTTGTGGGTGGCGGCGGTGAATGGGCCGTTGGCGACGGTGGTGGCGGGGGATCCGGATGTGGTGGGGCGGTTGGTGGAGTTTTGTGTGGGGCGTGGTGTGCGGGCGCGGCGTATTGATGTGGATTATGCGTCTCATTCGCCGCATGTGGAGGAGGTTCGGGAGTCGATTCTGGATCGGTTGGTGGGGTTGCGTCCTGGTGGGGGTCGGGTGCCGTTGTGGTCGACCGTGACCGGGTCTCAGTTGGCGGATGGGCGGTTGATGGACGCCGAGTACTGGTACACGAATCTGCGCAGCCCGGTCCGGTTCGACGAGGCCATCTCCGGGCTCCTGGATGAGGGGTTCCAGACGTTCGTCGAGATCAGCGGGCATCCCGTGTTGACCCCGGCTGTCGAGGACCGGATCCAGACCAGCGGTGTGCGCGCTTACACCGTACCGACCCTGCATCGCGACCAGGGTGACCTCCACCGCTTCCACACCTCTGTCGCCGAGGCGTGGACCCACGGCACGGCCGTCGACTGGCTCCAACTGCACGACCAGGAACCCGCCACTCCGGTTTCGCTGCCCACCTACGCCTTCGACCACAAGCGCTACTGGCTCAGCTCTGAGTCGGACGGCGGCGACCTGTCCAGTGTCGGTCTGGAGTCGGTGGAACACGGATTTCTGGGGGCGTCGATCGAACTCGGCGACGATGATGGCCGCGTGCTGACCGGCCGGTTGTCCCTCGCCTCGCACGGGTGGCTTGCGGACCACCGGGTGGGCGGCCGGGTACTGCTGCCGGGAACGGCGTTTCTCGAACTTGTGACACGGCTCAGCGACGAGGTGGGCTGCCGTCGCGTCGAGGAACTGCTGGTGCACGCCCCGCTGGTGGTGCCCGACCGCGGCGGCGTGGAGATCCAGGTCCGGGCCGGAGCTCCGGACGAGGTGGGTCGCCGTACGATCGTGGTCCACGCCCGCCCGCAGGACGCCACGAGTGGCTGGACCCGGCATGCCGAGGCGGTCGTTGCCTCCGGTGGTCCCGCCCAGGAGGTCGGACTGACCGCCTGGCCCCCGACCGGCGGCCGGTCCGTGCCACTCGAGGGACGGTACGAGGAACTGGCGGCGCGTGGCTACGAGTACGGTCCTGCCTTCCGTGGTCTCGTGGCGGCCTGGCGACGTGGCGGTGAGGTCTTCGCCGAGGTTGAGCTGCCCGAGCCGGTGAAGGAAGGCGCCCAGCGCTTCACCCTGCATCCGGCGCTGCTGGACGCCGCCGCGCACGCCATCGGTCTGGGGGACTTCTTCTCCACCGACGGGATCTGGCTGCCGTTCGTGTGGCGAGGGGTGTCCGTTTACGCGACCGGTGCTAGCCGGCTGCGGGTCCGTATCGGCTGGACCGGTTCCGACGCGGTCAGTGTCCTGGTGGCCGATGCCGCAGGTGAGCCCGTGGCGGCGATCGACGCACTCGTCATGCGCGAACTCACCCCGGACAGCCTGGCCGCCCTGATCGCACCCCCCGGAAGCAGTGATCTCGAGGGCCTCTACCGCCTGGAATGGGTGCCCGCGCCGGCCGCTGAGCCGGAGCGCGGGCGGGCTGGGACCGCCGTGATCGGGTCCAGCGGTGCCGTCCTCGCCGACGCGCTGACGTCGGCCGGCGTCGACGCTCGCCGCTATGCCGACGTCGCGGAGTTCCGCGCCGCGCTGGACCGACCCGAGGAACCGCCGTCGGTGGCGATGCTGCTGTGCCGTACTCCGGACGACGCGGCGCCGGACCCGGCCGCAGCCGCCCACCGGATGGCCGAGGATCTGCTGCTCACCCTTCAGGGATGGCTCGCGGACGAACGGCTCGCCGGCACCCGACTCATCGTGACGACCCGGGGCGCGGCGACGGCGGGCCCCGTCACGGACCTGCCGGCGTCGGTGCTGTGGGGGATGGTCCGTAGCGCCCAGTCGGAAAACCCGGGTCGGTTCACCCTGCTCGACCTCGATCCCGCCACCGGCGACAGACCGTCGGACCATGACTGGCCGACCCTGCTGGCCACCGCGGGCGTCGAACCACAGCTGGTGGTCCGGGACAGCCAGCTGCTTGCGGCACGACTGCGCCGTGCCGACGCCAAACGTGGCACCCCGCAGCGCCTGGGCGGCTGGAGCGGGGGCGCCGCATGGCGGATGAACCCGCTCGGCAACGGGTCGTTGGACGACATCGGAGTCGTCGCCTGCCCCGAGGCGCTCGACGCCCTCGAACCGGGCCAGGTGCGGGTGCGGGTGCGGGCCGCCGGGCTCAACTTCCACGACGTCGTGGTGGCGCTCGGCATGATTGACAACGACGGCTTCGGTACGGAGGGCGCCGGCGTCGTCCTGGAGGTCGGCGCCGGGGTGACCGGGCTGCGGTCCGGCGACCGCGTGGCCGGCTCGATCATGGGTGCCTTCGGACCCACCGCGGTCGCCGATCACCGGCAGCTCGTCCGAATCCCCGACGACTGGTCGTTCGAAGAGGCCGCTACGGTGCCCGCGGTGTTCCTGACGGCCTATTACGCGCTGGTCGACCTCGCGGAAGTAGCGCCGGGAGACCGGGTGCTGATCCACGCCGCCACCGGTGGCGTCGGCCTGGCCGCTGTCCAACTGGCCCGCCTACTGGGAGCGGAGGTCTTCGCGACCGCTTCACCGGCCAAGCAGCAGGTGCTCCGCGACTGGGGCATCGACGCCTCGCACGTCGCCTCCTCACGCTCCACCGACTTCGCCACGAAGTTCCTGGCCGTGACGGAGGGCGCGGGTATGGACGTGACGCTCGGCTCACTCGCTGGCGACATCGTCGACGCGACCCTCGGGCTGTTGCCGCGCGGCGGCCGGTACCTGGAGATGGGCAAGACCGACGTACGCGACGCCGGAAAGGTGGCTGCCGCGCATCCGGGTGTGCGATACCGGGCATTCGACGTCGGCGAAGCGACGGCAGAGCGTGTGGAGCAGATCTTCGCCGAACTGATGGACCTGTTCGCCGACGGGCGACTGCGGCCGCCGCCGCGTACGGACTGGGACTTGGCCGACATCGGCCAGGCGCTGCGGCACATGAGCCAGGCCCGCCACATCGGCAAGAACGTGCTGCGCATTCCGCCCCCGGTGGACACCGAGGGCACGGTGCTCATCACCGGTGGCACGGGCACCCTCGGCGGGCAGGTGGCCCGGCACCTGACGTCGGCCCACGGGCTGAAGCACCTGCTCCTGCTCTCCCGGTCCGGGCCGGAAGCGGCAGGCGCCGAAGAGTTGCGGGTCGACCTTGAGCAGCTGGGTGCCCGCGTCACCATCGAGGCCTGCGACGTCGCCGACCGCGCCGCGTTGGCCGCCGCGCTCGCCGGAATCCCCGACGAGCATCGGCTCACCGCCGTCGTGCACGCGACGGGAGCCCTCGACGATGCCACGTTGACCACGCTCACCCCGGACCAACTGCACCGGGTGCTGCACACCAAGGTGGACAGTGCCGCCCACCTGTACGACCTGACCCGCGAGCTGGAACTCGGCGCCTTCGTGTTGTTCTCCTCGGCCAGCGGCCTGCTGGGCGGACCCGGTCAGGCCAACTACGCGGCGGCAAACACCTTCCTGGACGCCCTGGCGGCGTACCGCCGGTCCACCGCCGGGCCCGCAACCAGCATCGCCTGGGGCCTGTGGGCCGAAGCGAGCGGCATGACCGGTCACCTGCGTGAGAGTCAGCGCAACCGCGGCGGCCTCCTGCCTTTGGCGACGTCGGACGCCCTGCGTCTGCTGGACACCGCTGTCGCCACGCCCGATTCGCTGGTGCTGGCGAGCGGGCTCGACACCCAGGCGCTTCCGCCGATGCCCATCTGGACCCAGCTGATCGGGTTCCGGCGCCGCACCGTTGCCGACGTACCCAGTGAGTCGTCACTCATCCGTGCTCTGACGTCGCAGGGCGACGACGAGCGGCACCGCACACTGCTGCAACTCGTCCGTTCGCAGGCTGCCACCGTGCTGGCGACCAGCCCTCAGGACATCGGACCCCACCGCGGGTTCACCGACATGGGCGTGGACTCCCTGACCGCCGTCGAACTCCGCAATCGTCTCTCCACGGCGGTGGGCCTCCAGCTGGCACCTACCACCATCTTCGACCACCCCACTCCGCACCGACTCGCCGAAAACCTCAGGCAGCAACTCGCCACGAAGATCGGCGGCGGCACGAGCTCCGCGAGTGACCTGCCGGAGGACGAGGTGCGCCGCGCCCTGGCGGCGATTCCGTTGCCCAGGTTGCGGAACGCCGGTCTCATGGACCGGCTGCTGGAACTTGCCGGGCTCGGCCCGGAACCCGCGAACGGGAAGGTTGAGCAGACCGAGGAGCAGGCGATCGACGACATGGACGTCGCCGAACTGCTCCAGCTGGTGCAGGACGAGGAATCATGACCCCACGAGGCCGGGAGCAGGACGAAATGACCACGCACAATGAGGATGTCGTCGCCGCCCTGCGTACCGCACTCAAGGATAACGCGAGGCTGAAGCGGCAGAACCGGGAACTGCTCGCCGCGGCGCGCGAGCCCGTCGCGATCGTGGCGATGGCGTGTCGTTATCCGGGTGGTGTGTCGTGTCCGGAGGATTTGTGGGATTTGGTGTTGGCGGAGGGGGATGCGGTTTCGGGTTTTCCGACGGATCGGGGGTGGGAGGAGGATCTTTATGATCCGGATCCGGACCGGTCGGGGAAGACGTATGTGCGGGGTGGTGGGTTTCTGGATGATGTGGCGGGATTTGATGCTGAGTTGTTTGGGATTTCGCCGCGTGAGGCGTTGGCGATGGATCCGCAGCAGCGGTTGTTGTTGGAGACGTCGTGGGAGTTGTTGGAGCGGGGGGTGGGTGATCCGCGGTCGTTGCGGGGCAGTGCGACCGGCGTTTTCGTCGGCGGCGGGGTGTCGGGCTACGTACCGGATCTCGCCCGGACTCCGGAGGAACTCAGCGGATTTGCCATGACCGGCAACCTCAGCAGTGTCCTGTCCGGCCGTCTGGCTTACACCTTCGGCCTGGAGGGCCCGACGGTCACCATCGACACCGCGTGTTCGTCCTCGTTGGTGGCGTTGCATCTGGCGGCGCAGGCGTTGCGGCAGGGGGAGTGCTCGCTGGCCCTGGCCGGCGGCGTGCAGGTGGTCACCAACCCCGCGGGCCTGTTGGAGTTCGCCCGGCAGCGGGCTCTGTCGGCGGATGGTCGGTGCAAGGCGTTTTCTGATGCGGCGGATGGTTTCGGTATTGCTGAGGGTGTGGGTTTGGTGTTGTTGGAGCGGTTGTCGGATGCGCGGCGGAGTGGTCGTCGGGTGTTGGCGGTGTTGCGGGGTTCGGCGGTTAATCAGGATGGGGCGAGTTCTGGTTTGACGGCGCCGAATGGGCCTTCGCAGCAGCGGGTGATTCAGGCGGCGTTGGCGGGTGCGGGTTTGGTGGCGGGTGATGTGGATGTGGTGGAGGCGCATGGGACGGGGACGCGGTTGGGGGATCCGATTGAGGCGCAGGCGTTGTTGGCGACGTATGGGCAGGGTCGTGAGCGGCCGGTGTGGTTGGGGTCGGTGAAGTCGAATATTGGTCATGCGCAGGCGGCTGCGGGGGTGGCTGGTGTGATCAAGATGGTGTTGGCGTTGGGTGGGGGTGTGTTGCCGCGGACGTTGCATGTGGATCGGCCGTCGGGGTTGGTGGATTGGTCGGCGGGTCGGGTGCGGTTGTTGACGGAGGCGGTGGAGTGGCCTCGGGTGGAGGGTCGGGTGCGGCGGGCGGGGGTGTCGTCGTTCGGGGTGAGTGGGACGAATGCGCATGTGGTGTTGGAGGAGGGTGATGGGGTGGGGGTTGCGGGTTCGGTGTCGGTGTCGGGTGGTCCGGTGGTGTGGGTGGTGTCGGGTGAGTCGGTGGGGGGTTTGCGGGGTCAGGTGGAGCGGTTGCGGTCGTGGTTGGTGGGTGGGGTGGATGTGGATGTGGTGGGGGTGGCGCGGGGTTTGGCGGGGCGTGCGGGGTTGCGGCATCGGTTGGCGGTGGTGGGTGCTGGTCGGGAGGAGCTGCTGACCGGTCTGGAGGCGTTTTCGGTGGGTCGGCCGATGGCTGAGGTGGTGCGGGGGTCGGTTGGTGCCGGTGGTGGTGTGGTGTGGGTGTTTCCGGGTCAGGGTTGGCATTGGGTGGGGATGGGGCGGGAGTTGCTTGGGCAGTCGGCGGTGTTCGCGGGGGTGGTGGGTGAGGTGTCGGGGTTGGTGGAGCGGGAGGCGGGGTGGTCGGTTGTTGATGTGTTGGGTGGGGTGGTGGGTGCTCCGGGATGGGAGCGGGTGGATGTGGTGCAGCCGGTGTGTTTTGCGGTGATGGTGGGGTTGGCGCGGTTGTGGGAGTCGGTGGGGGTGTCGCCGGCGGCGGTGGTGGGTCATTCGCAGGGTGAGATCGCGGCGGCGTGTGTGGCGGGGGTGTTGTCGTTGGAGGATGCGGTGCGGGTGGTGGTGGGTCGGTCGGCGGCGATTTCGGCGTTGGCGGGTCGGGGGGCGATGGCGTCGGTGGGTGCGGGGGTGGGGGATGTTGAGGGTTGGTTGCAGGAGGTGGGTGAGGGTCGGTTGTGGGTGGCGGCGGTGAATGGGCCGTTGGCGACGGTGGTGGCGGGGGATCCGGATGTGGTGGGGCGGTTGGTGGAGTTTTGTGTGGGGCGTGGTGTGCGGGCGCGGCGTATTGATGTGGATTATGCGTCTCATTCGCCGCATGTGGAGGAGGTTCGGGAGTCGATTCTGGATCGGTTGGTGGGGTTGCGTCCTGGTGGGGGTCGGGTGCCGTTGTGGTCGACCGTGACCGGGTCTCAGTTGGCGGATGGGCGGTTGATGGACGCCGAGTACTGGTACACGAATCTGCGCAGCCCGGTCCGGTTCGACGAGGCCATCTCCGGGCTCCTGGATGAGGGGTTCCAGACGTTCGTCGAGATCAGCGGGCATCCCGTGTTGACCCCGGCTGTCGAGGACCGGATCCAGACCAGCGGTGTGCGCGCTTACACCGTACCGACCCTGCATCGCGACCAGGGTGACCTCCACCGCTTCCACACCTCTGTCGCCGAGGCGTGGACCCACGGCACGGCCGTCGACTGGACCGCCGTGCACGGCGACGAGACTCCGGCCGCGGAGCTGCCCACCTACGCCTTCGACCACAAGCGCTACTGGTTCACCCCGCATCCCGGAAGCGACGGTCCGCACGACACCGAGGACGCCGACTTCTGGAGCGTCGTGGAGCGCGGAGACCCAGACGAACTCGCCGTTCGTCTGGAGTTGCGGGACACAGACGACAAGGAGTCCATGATCTCGATGCTGCCCGCCCTCCGCGCGTGGCGGGACCGGCGACGCCGTCAGAACATGGTCGACGACTGGCGCTACCGGGTCTCCTGGACCAGGGCCACGATCGGCGACGCTCCCGTACTCGCGGGCACCTGGCTCCTCCTGGTTCCGGCGGGCCACACCGGATCCACCGCCGCCGACCTGGAGCCGGCCCTCAGCAAGGTCGGCGCGAACGTCCGGGTCCTGTCCGTCAACACCACTGTCCCTGACGTCCAGGGGATGGCCGAACAGCTCGGCGCGCAGATCCGGAACGTGGCCGGAATCGTGTCGCTGCTGGCGCTCGACGAGATGCCACAGCCTGATCACCCGGAACTCACCGCCGGAGTCGCCGCTACGGTGCTGCTTCTGCAAGCCTTGCACGCGGCCGAGGCGGAGGCCCCCGTGTGGTGCGTCACCTCGGGCGCGGTCGACACCGGGCCGGGCGACATCCTGACCAGCCCTCATCAGGGCGCGCTCGCCGGCCTCCTGCGCGTCGTCGACCTGGAGCGGGCCCGTCCGCTGTACCACGTCGACATCCCCGAGTCGCTCTCCTCCCGCGACCGCGCCCGGCTCGCCGCTGCGATCGCGAGCCCCGGCGGCGAGACCCAGTTCGCGGTCCGTTCGGCCGGCGTCATGGTTCCCAGGCTGGTGCGTATCCCTCGGGTGTCCGGCGCCCCGAGCCGGAAATGGGAACCGTCGGGCACCGCGCTGATCACCGGCGGCAGCGGCGCCCTGGCGGCGCACACGGCACGTTGGCTCGCCGGCAACGGCGTCTCCCGGCTCGTCCTGCTGTCCCGCCAGGGCCCCGAGGCGGCGAATGCCGATGAACTGCGTGCCGAACTGGAGGGGACGGGGGCCGAGGTCGTCTTCGCCGCCTGTGACGTCACCGACCGCGACGCGCTGGCCGCCGTGATCGACCGGATCCCGGCCGACCAGCCACTGACCACCGTCGTACACACGGCAGGCGTCCTCGACGACGGCGTGCCGATGGAGACCGCGACAGACCCGCTGCCGCGGCTCGCCAGGGTCATGGCGGCCAAGGCGAGCGGTGCGCGGCATCTGCATGAGATCATCGAGCACCGGCCGATCGAAATGTTCCTGCTGTTCTCCTCCGCTGCCGGGGTGTGGGGCAGCGCCGGGCAGGCCGCCTACGCGGCGGCCAACGCCTACCTCGACGCGCTCGCCCAGCACCGCCGGGCGCGTTCCCTGCCCGCCACGTCGATCGCCTGGGGCGCATGGGGAGGTGGCGGGATGCTCGACGACGAGGAGGGCATCGCCTGGCTGGGCGGCAGCGGAATGCGACTGATGGAGCCAGGGCAGGCTGTCGCCGCAATGCAGCGCACGATCGACCGGGACGAGACCGTTACCGTGGTTGCTGACATGGACTGGGCCCGGTTCGGGGAGGTCTACGTTGCAGCCCGGCCGCGGCCGCTGATCAGTGAGGTGGCGCGGCCGGCGATCCCGGGTGACGACCCGGACGAGTCCGCCGACCGACGACCGGAGCTGCTTCGACGGCTCGCGGAGCTACCTGCGCCGCGCCAGGAGGCGGCGCTTCTCGAACTGGTACGCGCCGAGGTGGCCGCTGTGCTCCGCCACGCCGACGACGGAGCCGTCGACCCGGACCGGTCCTTCCGCGAGGCGGGGCTCGAATCCGTCGCCGGGCTCGAACTCAAGAACCGGCTGAGCACCGCCACCGGCCTGCATCTCACCACGACCATCATCTTCGACCATCCGACCCCGCTCGCCCTGTCCCGCTACCTCAGGGGGCGGCTGGCCGGCGGCAAGACGATGTCCCCGCCCGAGCCGGTGGAAGTGGCGCGGCCCGAGGCGGCCTCCGCAGCTCCAGCGATCGAATCGGCATCGGACGAGGAGATATTCGCCATCATCGACAACGGCTGAGCCGCCCCCTAAATCAACACGCCGGCGATTAGGGGCGCGCGCCCATTTGCTAGGGGCTGACGCGATGAGTGCCGCGCTCATAGACTCGAATCGCTTTGTGGTAGAACGGCCTGGCATCCCAGTGAAAGGGCGATGACATGAGCGATCGGGTGGTGTTCCTTTTCCCCGGCCAAGGGGCATATCTGCCGGGGGTCTTCGCTCGCCTGGGGGTGGACTCCGGACGGATCATGAACTGTGTGGCCGAGATAGACGCCGCCGCCGAAGACTTCGGGTACAAGCCCGTCGAACCCCTGCTCTTCTCGTCTGACGCGCCCGCGCTGGGGTCGCTGTTGCGCTCCGACCACGAGCGCCTCGACGTGGCGACGCTCGCGACCTCGATCGCCTTCGCGCAGCTTCTCGAGGAGAAGTGGGAGATCCGGCCCGACCACGTCATGGGACACAGCCTCGGCGAGTTCGCGGCACTCGCCGTCGCCGGAGTCCTCACGCCGGCCGCCGCGACCAGGGCTGTCTGCGAGCGCCACGCCGCACTGCGCAAGGCGCCGCCGCCGCCGGGTGGCATGTTGGCCGTCAACGTCGGTCCCGTGCAGGCCAAGGAACTGATCGCCTCCGCGGGTGCACGGGCAGTTGCCGTCTCGGCACACAACTCGCCGGAACAGACGGTGGTCAGCGGCGACGAAATTGACCTGGCAAAGGTGCAGAACGCGGCGGAAAAGGCGGGTATTCGCAGATCCCGGCTGCGCGTCGCGAGTTCCTTCCACGTCCCGCAATTGACCGACGCGAGCGAATTGTATGCTGCGGCACTACGCACCATACCGAGGTCCGCACCCCGCGAGCGCGTCTTCTTCTCACACGGTCTGGGCCGTTACCTGACCGCGGCGGACGACATCGTCGACCTCATGGTGCGGGACATGATCCGGCCGGTGCGCTTCCACGAGGCCGTGCGTGCTCTGCACGACGACGGCGTGACGACGTTCGTGGAGTGCGGTCCGCTGGATATTCTGAACAGAATCGTGCCCGTGATCCTGCCGACAGCGATCACCGTGGCACCGCTGCGCCAGGTGCTGACCGCGGCCGAGCTGACCTCCCTGCTCGGGCCCCTGCTGCCGCAGGCCGCCGGCGACGCCGGCCCCGCCCAGGAGAAGGCCGACACGAGGTCCGTAACCCACACCGATGCGGAGATCCTCGAAACGGTACGGACCGTCTGCGCCGAACTCCTCGAGTATCCGGTGGAGGTGATCACCGACACCGCGGACTTCACTGCCGACCTCGGCGCCGACTCCCTGACCCTGAGCGAGTTGCTCGAACGTTCGCTTCAACGGTACGGCCTGGAGGACCGATTCCACGAGGGCGATCCGGCAGGATACTCCACGGTCGCCGAACTCGCCGCGTTCGTCGCTGGTCTGGTCCGGGAGCGCGTCGCCACCACGGCGGGACAACGGTGACTCCGGCATGAGTTCTCCGGGTCCGGCAGCCATCCCAGCACACGGTGACGGCGTGGCCGTGGTCGGAATGGGCATCGCCGTGCCGGGGGCGAGCGACCCGGAAGAGTTCTGGAAGCTGGTGTGCGGCGGCAGTCCGGTGTTCGACGAACCGCGACAACGTTATGCGCTGGAGAATTTCTGGTCGGCCGATGCGGATGCCCAGGACCGCAGCTACAGCCGGGTCTCGGGGTTCCTGCACAACTTCCGGCCGCATCCGCGGCTGGCGCGGGAGATCGCTGCCGGCACCTTCGACACCGGGGAGCAGAACCCCGTCTGGCTGCGCCACTGCCTCTTGCAGGCGGGTGACACCTGCACCGCCCGGGGGACCGACCGGTACGCGTACTACGTGGGCAGCAGCACCCTTGCCGGACAACGCACCGACGAGGCGGCCCTGATCGAGTCCGTCGCCCTGCATACCGCCGAGCACCGGCCTGGCGTCGGCCCCGCCGGCCAGAACGGGACGGACCGGGAGAGGCTGCGCGGTCTGCTGCAACGGCACTACGGGCACGGCGGCGCGACCCCGATGGACACCCTGCCGCACCGCGTCGCCCGTACCGCGGCGACCGGGCTCCTGCCCGACGACTGCGAGTTCGCCGTCGTCGACGCGGCCTGCTCCTCCTCGCTGTACACGATCGCGCTCGGCGCCAGGAGCCTTCTCGCCGGCGACTGCGACATCGCCTACTGCGGCGGGGTGTCGGGCGTCTCGCCGCGCTACAACATCACCTTCGCCAAGCTGCGCGGGCTGACCCGCAGCGGCGACGTCCGTGTTTTCGACCGGGACGCGGACGGGACCCTGTTCTCCGACGGAGCCGCCGTTGTGGCGCTCAAGCGTCTGGACCGGGCCCTCGCTGACGCGGACCCGGTGCTCGGCGTCCTGCTGGGCTTCGGCGGCTCGGCGGACGGACGGGGCACCGCGATCTACGCCCCCAATCCGAACGGCCAGCGTCGCTGTCTCGACCTCGCCTGGCGGGACGCCGGTGTGACCGCGGACGACATCGACTGGGTGGTCGCGCACGGGACGGGCACCACGGTCGGCGATGCGGTGGAGTTGCGGACGCTCGCGGACGCGTCGCGGCCGGTGACTCTCCGGTGCAGCTCCCACAAATCCCTGTTCGGCCACAGCGCGTGGAGTTCGGGAGCCGTGTCGGTGATCGAGCTGCTGATGGCGCTCCGGCAGGAGAAAATCCCCGCGCAGCACCGTTTCGCCGAGCCCGCCCCCGCCGCGGAGTCCGGCAGGGGCGTGTGCGTGCCCGTGGTCGAAACCCCCTGGCCCCGCGACGACCGGCGGTCCAGGATAGGGGGTGTTTCCGCGTTCGGCTTCGGTGGAACCAACGCCCACCTGTTGATTGGCGACCGGGCCCCGGCCGGCTCCGCCCGGTCTGCCGTGATCGGGGACAGCGACCCGGTGGTGCTCCTCGCCTGGACCGCTCATCTGCCCGGAGACCCGGACACCGAGGAACTGGCACGGTTCGTCCGCGGTGGTCCGGTTCCGGGCCCACGTACTTTCGGCGCAAGTTATCCCGCCCCGCCGTTCGAGGACATGCGGCTTCCCCCGCCCACGGTGCGCGCCACCGACCCGGCGCAGTTGATGGCACTGCGCACGATGGCGCTCTTCATCGCCGAGCACGGCGAGCTGTGGTCCTCAATGCGTGCCTCGACCGGAGTCGTCGCCGCCACCTCCGGGCCGCCGGTGTCCGGAGCGGACAACCTCGTACGGTGCTACGCCGCCGAGGTCGCCGACCTGCTCGACGGCGCCGACCGCACGGCGTTCGACGAATTCCTCAACGAGTTGCGGTCCACCACCCCGCCGACCACCAAGGACACGCTGCCCGGACTGCTGCCGAACATCATCGCGGCCCGGATCGCCAATCGGCACGACCTGGGTGGCGGCACGATGCTGACGGACACCGGCAGCACCAGCGGACTCACCGCCGTGCACACCGCTGTGCGGTTACTGGCGTGGCAGGAGCTGGACATGGCGCTGGTGCTCGGCGTCAGCCCCACGAGCAGACCTGATTTCGCCAGCCTGATCGGCGTCGACCCGGAGCGAGTCGCGGAGGGCGCCTTCCTGATGGCGCTGAGCCGGGAGTCCGTGGCGCTGGCACACGGTCTCGACCCCCTGGCCCGCCTCACCTCGACCTGGTCCACCACGCCCCACCCGCCGCACACCTCCCCGATCGGAAGCGGCCTGCAGGGGATGACCTTCCTCGGTGCCGACGGCGTCCTCGCCGTGCTCCGTGCGGTGTACGCCGGAGGTGACCACGCCGTGGTGGGTCCGAAATCCGACGAGGCAGGACCGGTCATCACGCTCTCTCCCACCGCCAAGGGTCATCCGACGACAAGGAACAGCCGATGAGCCAACTGCGCGACGCCGCGACCACCGACGACCCGAAGGCCATCGCCGGGTGCGAGGTTCCGGAGACCTTCCGCGCCGCGGTCACCCTCGCGGAGGAACAGCGGGCCCTGGCCGGCACGCCGGTCGACCAGCGTGACCCCCGCAAGACGGTGCACGTGCAGGAGGTGCCGACGCCGGCGCTGGAGCACGGCGAAGTCCTCATCGCGGTAATGGCCAGCTCGATCAACTACAACACCGTGTGGTCGGCGCTGTTCGAGCCCGTCCCCACGTTTCGGTTCCTGCGTACGCTCGGCCGGCTCTCGCCGGAAGGGGCGCGGCACGACCTGCCGTACCATGTGCTCGGCTCCGACCTGTCCGGAGTGGTGCTGCGCACCGGACCGGGCGTACGGGAGTGGAAGCCCGGTGACGAGGTGGTCGTGCACTGCCTGCAGCCGGACCTGCAGACCCCGGGCGGACATGACGACACCCTGCTCGACCCCGGCCAGCGGGTGTGGGGGTATGAGACGAACTTCGGCGGCCTGGCCGAGATATCGCTGGTCAAGGCGAATCAGCTGATGCCGAAACCGGCCCACCTCACCTGGGAGGAGGCGGCCTGCCTGGGAGTGTGCCTGTCCACCGCGTACCGTCAGTTGGTGTCGCACCACGGTGCGAACATGAAGCAGGGTGAGCGTGTCCTGATCTGGGGCGCCGCCGGTGGCCTGGGAGCGTTCGTGACCCAGCTGGCGGTCAACGGCGGGGCGATTCCCATCTGCGTCGTGTCATCCGCGGCCAAGGCCGAGCTGTGCCGGCGGATGGGGGCGGAGTTCGTCATCGACCGCTCCGCGGACAACTACACCTTCTGGGACGACCAGAACCGTCCGCGCCTCGGCGAATGGGGTCGCTTCCGCAGCGCCATCCGCAACCTGGTCGGGGACGACCCGGACATTGTCATCGAGCACCCCGGCCGGGACACCTTCGGCGTCAGCGTCATGGTGGTCGCCCGCGGCGGACGCGTTGTCACCTGTGCCTCCACCACCGGTTACGAGCACACCTACGACAACCGCTTCCTGTGGATGCATGTCAAGCGCATCATCGGGTCGCACATGGCGAACTACCGGGAGGCATGGGCCGCCAATGATCTGGTCGTACGCGGCAACGTCCACCCTGTGCTCTCACGGACCTATCCCCTCGACGCCACCGGCGATGCCACCCACGACGTGTCCCGCAATCTGCACCACGGCAAGGTCGGCGTGCTGTGCCTCGCCGGTCAGACCGGGATGGGCGTGCGCGACCACGAGCTGAGGGCCCGCAAGCTCGACCAGATCAATCTGTTTCAGGCTGGCTGAGGGTAGGGATGGAAGGGAGACGCGTGTGAGGGGCCCGATGGACTTCGGCGGCTGGGTGCGACGCTACCGGCAGGAGGACCCACGCGGCGAGCGGGATGCCGTCCGGCTCGTCTGCTTCCCGCACGCCGGAGCCGGGGCGAGCTGCTTCTTCCCCCTGGCCCGAATCCTGCCGTCCGAGATCGGGGTGCTCGGGGTTCAGTATCCGGGTCGGCAGGACCGGTACCGCGAACCGTGTATCGAGAGCATCCCGCTGCTCGCCGATCGCATTCACGAGGCGCTGTTGCCCCTCCTGGACCGTCCCTTCGCCCTGTTCGGCCACAGCATGGGAGGGTTGCTTGCCTTCGAGGTCGCGCGGCGCTGCGAGTCGGATGGCAACGCGCGGCCGTCCTGGGTGTGCGTGTCCGGCCGTCGCGCCCCGTCCACACACCGGGACGAGTGGATTCACCTGGAGGACGACGCCGGGCTGGTGCGGGAGATGCTCACCGTCGGCGGCACCGACCGGCGCCTGATCGAGGATCCTGACCTGCTCACCCTGATGCTGTCCGCCGTGCGCAGTGACTACCGCGCCGTGGAGACCTACTCCATCACCGCCGGGCCGCCGCTGACCTGCCCGATGACGGTGCTCACCGGGAAGGACGACCCCAAGGTGACCGTGTCGGAGGCACAGGAGTGGGCGGCGTTCACCACCGGTGGGTTCACGCTGAGGGTGTTCCCCGGCGGACACTTCTTCATCGACGATTGCCGCGCGGAGGTTGCCGGCGTCATCACGGACGCCCTGCGCAGCTCGCGCCTTGATTATGCGGGTTAGGGCCTGCGTCGAAGTCCGTCTCAGTGCCTGCGGGCCGGGGTGAGCACGTCGATCCGCGCGAAGGTGTAGGTGGAGCCACGGCGTCGATGAGCGTCTGACCGGTGGTGTCCTCGTCCGCGGGCCCGCCGGAGTGTCGACCTGCTCCAGGTCCTCTGTCTGCGCGTCCCCGTCGTCCGAGACGGGCGTCGTCATCGGCGTGAGCATGCGATCGAGCTGTGAGTCGAACCAGCATAGATCGACGATCCTCGCTTGACGGGAAGACCGAACTCGCTCTAGAGTTCCTCAGATAGACATGATACGTCATATGTACTGACGCCTCCGAGTCGAGGGGGATGGGCTCCGGTTCAACCTCGGTTGGTGCGCCGATCGCCCGGCGCCCCGCACCGGCGGAGTCCGAACCGCGGGTGGCGTCCGATACCCCGCGGTATGGCCCGCTCTCCGTGTCGAACTCCGATCCCGTTGGCAACGCTTGCGCCGAAAATGATGGAGGTGGTGGTTTAACACGGTGCCTGGTCATGGTCGACAATAGAATCTGTCGGGCCTCTTCCGCGTTTCTGGTCAGCTGCCGGGAATGCGATGGAGAAGTGCGGGCATTGATAGTCATGCGGGCCAGAGATCATGCGGCGGCCGGGCTCGGTATCGATGTTTCTCGCTTGAGAACGCGGTAACGATATGGCAATGTCATGTGGGTCAATGTTCAGCGTTCTCCGTCCCGGGCTCGTGCGGGCGGACATCCCATGCGGCTGGTGATGTTAGCGCTAACGCAGCGAGTCGGCTCGACTTCGAGAGGTGTGCATCCATGAAAGTCTTCACCCAATTGAGCGGTTCTTCCCGGGGGTGGCCGCGGACCAGAGCAATGCGGACCGTGGTCGTTGCCGGAATGCTGGTGGTCGCCACGTCGCTGGCGTTCCCCGGTACGGCCAGTGCGGGTACGACCCTGCGGGCGGCCGCGGCGGAGAAGGGTCGTTACTTCGGTGCGGCGGTGGCGACCGGGAAGTTCTCCAACAGCACCTACCTGACCATCCTGAACCGCGAGTTCAACAGTCTCGTGGCCGAGAACGAGATGAAATGGGACGCGACCGAACCCCAACGCGGGGTGTTCAACTACAGCGGCGGTGACCGCATCGTCAACCACGCCCGCGCCAACGGCATGACCGTCCGCGGCCACGCCCTGCTCTGGCACGCCCAACAACCCCGCTGGGCCGAAGGACTGTCCGGCACCGACCTACGCAACGCCGCCATCAACCACGTCACCCAGGTCGCCACCCACTTCCGCGGCCAGATCCACTCCTGGGACGTGGTCAACGAAGCCTTCGCCGACGGCGGCAGCGGCGGCCGACGCGACTCCAACCTGCAACGCACCGGCAACGACTGGATCGAAGCCGCGTTCCGCGCCGCCCGCACCGCCGACCCCGCCGCCAAACTGTGTTACAACGACTACAACACCGACGGCATCAACGCCAAGTCCACCGGCATCTACAACATGGTCCGCGACTTCAAAGCCCGCGGCGTGCCGATCGACTGCGTCGGCTTCCAGTCCCACCTCGGCACCACCCTGGCCAGCGACTACCAGGCCAACCTGCAACGCTTCGCCGACCTCGGCGTCGACGTCCAGATCACCGAACTCGACGTCATGCAGGGCGGCAACCAGGCCAACATCTACGCCGCCGTCACCCGCGCCTGCATGAACGTCACCCGCTGCACCGGCATCACCGTCTGGGGCGTACGCGACTGCGACTCCTGGCGCGGCTCCGACAACGCCCTGCTCTTCGACTGCAACGGCAACAAGAAACCCGCCTACGACACCACCCTCAACGCCCTCAACGGCGGGTCGACCCCGAGCCCGACCGGGAACCGGCTGCGCAACGAGGGGTCCGGCCGGTGCCTGGACGTCAATGGTGCCAGCTCAACAAATGGCGGACAGATGATCATCTGGGACTGCCACAGCAACGCCAACCAGCAGTTCGTCCAGAACGGACGGGCGCTGCAGGTGCTGGGCAAGTGCCTGGACGCTCCCCCCAATGCCGCCGCGGGTACCCAGCTGCAGATCTGGGACTGCAGTGGCGGCGCGAACCAGCAATGGGTCTTCAACGGCAACGGCACGATCAGCAACGCCCAGACCGGCTTGTGCCTGGACGTCAACGGTGCCGGCACCGCCAACGGTTCCGCCGTGATCGTGTGGAGCTGTCACGGCGCCGCCAACCAGCGGTGGGCAAGAGCATGACGACCAAGAGGTACGCCATCATCGTCGCCGGCTGATCGAGCGGTCCAGCCGGCAGAGCCGCAGATCGAAAGGCTGGCCCGAGGTCTCGGGCCAGCCTTTCGGGCCATCTGGTCCCCCGGGGCGGGACGGCCAGTCAGGCGCGCGATGGGGAGTTCCTGGGCGGTGAGCGCATCGGTCGGTTGCGCGGTCCGGCTGCACGGGTGCTCGCCGGTGGCGCGCAGCTCTCGGGCGGCCCGCGCGGCGAAGGCATCGGCACCCATGCCGGTCACCGGATCGTACGCGATGCGCAGTTGCTCCCGGGCGTCCTGCCGGCGACCCGGCGACGGGCCACCGACTCGGGGATGCCCGCCGCGGCCGCCCCGGAGGTGAAGCTGCCGTGGCCGCTGACGGCGAGGAAGGCCCGGCAGGCGGCGGCCACATCCACCCGCCGAACCTGTACCCGAAACGCTCTCGGCCGCCGAGACCGAAACTATCGGTCATTCACCGAAACTACCGCTTGCCATACCGGCAGGTTTCTGTAGCCTGAGATCCATCGATGAGTGTGAGCGGTAACACGATCTCGTGGCGGACGGGTCACGGGTGGGGCTGCTCATCGGCACTGACGATCGACCAAGGCCGGGACGGGCCGGGTCGGCACAACGCGGGAGCCCGTCCGCTCCTCACACGCCACCACCACCACCAGGAGGTACCGACAGTGCGAGAACACCCACACCAACCACCACCCTCGGGGGGTGCCCCTGCCGACCGAGCGCCCGCGGGCGCTCGGGGACGGCTGATCAAGCTCGCCGCGGCCGGGATGGCGACCGCCGTCGGGCTGTTCGCCCTGGTGGTCACCACCACCGGGTCGGCATCGGCCGCGGACAACCCGTACCAGCGGGGTCCGGACCCCACCCGGACCAGCGTCGCCGCCGAACGGGGCCCGTTCGCCAACACCTCGGTCAGCGTCCCGACCGGGTACGGCTTCAACGGCGGCCGGATCTACTACCCCACCGACACCAGCCAGGGCACCTTCGGCGCCATCGCCATCTCACCCGGCTACACCGCCCTGTTCTCCGCCGAACTGGCCTGGATGGGACCCTGGCTGGCCTCCCACGGCTTCGTCGTCATCGGCATCGAAACCAACAGCCGCAACGACTTCGACACCGCCCGCGGCACCCAACTCCTCGCCGCCCTGGACTACCTCACCCAACAGAGCCCCGTCCGCGACCGCGTCGACCCCACCCGCCTGGCCGTCTCCGGCCACTCCATGGGCGGCGGCGGCGCACTCAGCGCCGCCATCCGCCGCACCTCCCTCAAGGCGGCCGTCGGCATCACCCCCTACTCCCCGTCGCAGAACCTCGCCAACGACCGCGTACCCACCATGATCATCTCCGGGCAGGCCGACACCGTCGTCACCCCCTCCTACGCCCTCAACCTCTACAACAGCCTCCCGGCCACCACCGAAAGCGCCTACCTCGAAGTAGCCGGTGGCGACCACGGCTTCATGGTCGGCCGCTCCAACCCCGTCCTGATCCGCACCATGCTCCCGTTCGTCAAGATGTTCATCGACAACGACACCCGCTACAGCCAGTTCCTCTGCCCCCTGCTCGACAACTCCGGCGTGGTCACCTACCGCAGCACCTGCCCCCTGCTGCCCACCACGCCGCCGACCACGACGCCCGGCCCCACCGCCACTCCGACCACGCCGCCGACCACCCCACCGCCGACGACCCCACCGCCGACGACTCCGCCGCCGACGAGTCCGCCCGGTTCGGCTGGTCAGCTCGTGAACGCGCAGTCGAACCGGTGCGTCGACGTGCCGAACTCGTCCAGTAGCAACGGGACCCGGGTGCAGCTGTATGACTGCCACGGGCAGGCGAACCAGTCCTGGACGTACACCGCGAACAGGCAACTGCAGGTGTACGGCAACATGTGTCTGGACGCGGCGGGTTCGGGTAACGGCGCGGCGGTGCAGATCTACAGCTGCCACAGCCAGACCAACCAGCAGTGGAACCTGAACTCCAACGGGACGATCAGTGGTGTGCAGTCCGGGCGCTGCCTGGATGTCTGGAGCACGTCGAACGGGGCGCAGGTCCAGCTCTACGACTGCCACGGTCAGCCCAACCAACGGTTCAACCTCGTCGCGCGATGAGGCTCCGCCCGGTCCGGCTCGGCAGCCCCGAGCCGGACCGGGCTCGTCCTGCCTGAGCCGCTTCTCGCGGCGCGCGAACATTCGACATCGGATTGACGGTCGTCAGGGGAGTGTCTAGTGTAAAAATAAACAACTATCGATGGAGGGTGCTCGTGAGAAGAACCAGAGCGGTGCTGGCCGGGTTGGTCAGTGCCCTGTTCCTCGCGGTCGGCGGCATTGCCCTGTCGTCGCCGGCGTCGGCGGCGTCGCTGGTCGAGGTGACGAACTTCGGTAACAATCCGGGCGGCATGCGGATGCACATCTACGTGCCGGACAACCGCCCCGCCAGCCCGGCGATCGTGGTGGCGATGCACGGCTGCGGCGGTTCGGGTCCCGGTTTCTACTCCGGTAGTGAGTTCGCGTCGCTGTCCAACCAGTACGGGTTCATCGTCATCTACCCGTCCGCGATGCAGGAGGCCGGTTTCGGCAGGTGCTTCGACACCTGGTCGGCCGCGTCGAAGCGTCGGGGTGGGGGTAGTGACCCGGTCTCGATCGAATCCATGATCAACTACGCGCGGCAGCAACACAACGGCGACATCAACCGCGTCTACGCCACCGGCAGCTCATCCGGCGGCATGATGACCCAACACATGCTCGCCGTCTACCCCGACCTGTTCCAGGCCGGCGCCTCCTTCATGGGCGTGCCGTTCAACTGCTTCGCCAGCGCCGCCGACTACCCACCCGGCGGCTCCTGCACCAACGGCAGCATGAACCGCACCCCCCAGCAGTGGGGCGACCTCGTCCGCCAGGCCTACCCCGGCTACACCGGCCGCCGGCCACCCATCCAACTCTGGCACGGCACCAACGACACCCTCGTCCCGTACTCCCTGCTGCAGGAATCCGTCGAGCAGTGGACCAACGTCCACGGCCTGAGCCAGACCCCCACCTCCACCGACACACCCCAGGCCAACTGGAACCGCCGCCGCTTCGGCACCCAGGTCGAGGCATACGCCATCCAAGGCGCCGGACACAGCCTGCCCTCCACCGGCATGGCCCGCGCCGCCATCGGGTTCTTCGGCCTCGACCGCACCACCCCAACCACACCGCCCACCCCGCCGACGCCGACGCCCACGGCCACTCCGACGACCCCGCCCACCACGCCGCCGCCGACGACACCTCCGCCGACGAGTCCTCCGGGCTCGGCCGGTCAGATCGTCCACACGCAGTCGAACCGGTGCATCGACGTGCCCAACTCGTCGCGCAACAACGGCACCCGGGTGCAGCTCTACGACTGCCACGGGCAGACCAACCAGTCCTGGACGTATACCTCGAACAGACAACTGCAGGTGTACGGCAACATGTGTCTGGACGCGGCCGGTTCGGGCAACGGCGCGGCAGTCCAGATCTACAGCTGTCACGGCCAGACCAACCAGCAGTGGAACGTCAACTCCAACGGCACGATCAGCAACGTGCAGTCCGGGCGCTGCCTGGATGTCTGGAGCACCTCCAACGGGGCGCAGGTCCAGCTCTACGACTGCCATGGACAGACCAATCAGCGATTCAACCTCGCCGCACGATGATCATGCGCAGCTGATGCCCAACCTCGATCGAGGGTGTACGGATCCGAGCACCACAGGCGAGATCCGACCCACCTGAGACCGACCGGACGAAACGGGCGGGCCCGGCAGGACGCCGGGCCCGCCCACTCGCCGAGGCGGGCCGGGAGTTCCGCTGCTCAACCCGGCGCGGATGCCGGCGGCCGCCTGTCCGGCCGGCCGTACCGGCGCACGGCCCGCCGGGCCAGTGACATGCGGTGGACCTCCGACGGGCCGTCATAGATCCGGAACGGCCTGATCTCGCGGGCGATCCGGGCGACCGGCAGATCGGCTGAGACACCGGCTCCGCCGCAGATCTGGACGGCGCGGTCGGCGACGCGGTGCAGCGCCTCGGCCCCGAAGACCTTGGCCAGCGAGGTCTCCTCGCGACCGGCACCGCCGGCGTCCAGGACCCGGCACGCGGTGAGCAGCAGGGAGCGGGTCGCGGCGAGGTCGATCTCGTTGTCCGCGATCATGAGCTCGACCATCCCCTGCCGGGCGAGCGGTCCGCCGAAGATGGACCGCTCGCTGGCGTAGAGCACCGCGGTCTCGTGGGCCCGCTGGGCCGCGCCGAGCCACCGCATCACGTGGGTCAGGCGGGCCGGCCCGAGCCGGACCTGGGCGTGCTGGAATCCCCTGTCGACGGCACCGAGTACGTCGTCCGGCCCGACCCTGACGTCGACAAGGTCGAGTTCACAGTGACCGCCCAGCATTGACCTGTCCATTGTGGCCACATGTCGGACCACCCGGATCCCGGGCCGGTCCGCCGGCACCAGGAACATGGTGGCGCCGCCGGTGGAGTCCGGCTCGCCGCTGGTCCGGGCCATCACGATGAGGAAGCCGGCGCCGTCGGCGCCGGTGATGAACTTCTTGCGACCGTTGACCAACCACCCGTCGCCGTCGCGGCGGGCGGTCGTGCGCAGTGCGCCGGGATCCGAGCCGGCGCCGGGTGGCGGCTCGGTCATCGCGAAGGCCGAGCGCTGGTCCCCGCGGGCCAGGGGCGCGAGGTAGCGCTCCCGCTGCCGTTCGGATGCCACCCGGTCGAGCAGATGGAGGTTGCCCTCGTCGGGTGCGTTGATGTTGAGCGCCAGCGGGCCGAACAGGGAACGTCCGGCCGCCTCGAAGACCGGGGCGCGCTGCTCCATGCCGAGGCCGAGGCCGCCGTACCCGGGTGGCGCGTGCGGCGCGAAGACGCCCGCCGCGCGCGCCTTCTCCTGGAGGTCGATGCGCAGCCGCTCGCCGCCGGCGGCGGCGACGTCCCCGTCGAACTCGTCCTCGACCGGGTTCACATGTGTCTCGATGAAGGCGCGCGTACGCGCCACCAGGTCGTCGATCTGGCTGGTCATGGCCCCTCGCTTCCGGCGAATCGGGTCGGCGAGCTTGTGACGATCTCGTTGCGAAAAAGTTTCGCGGGAGTGTTGCTCGTCACCCGGTTCGAGGTCCACACTCTTGGCTACCGAGCGAGCGCTCGGACTGTCACAGGATGGTACGGACGGGAGGGCGCGTCAATGGCGACCCAGACGCATCAGGCCATCGCGGCCGAGGCCACGGCGGCGGCCACCTTCGCCGCCTGGCTGGATCGGCTCGCGCCGGCGATCGAGGCCGCCGACGCGGCGGCAACCGCCGCGCTGCTGGCCACCGACTGCTGGTGGCGCGACCTGCTCGCGCTCACCGGGGACCTCGGCACCTACCACGGCCGGGACCGGGTCGCGGCGATGCTGGGCGAGCACCTGGCGCCCGGATCCTGCACCGGCATCCGGATGGTCACCGAGTTCGGGCCGCGGTTCCAGGGCGACGCCGACGAGCTGATCGAAGGCTTCGTCACCTTCCAGACCCCGACCGGATACGGGCGGGGCGCCGTCCGGCTCCGCCGGCAGGACGGCGACTGGGTCGCCTGGACCGTGCTCACCGAACTCGACGACCTGCGCGGGCACGAGCGGGCGATCGGACCCCACCGGTCGAAGGGGCCCCGGCACACCCCGGCCGCCGGCGGCCGCAACTGGCGGGACGAGCGGCAGGAGAAGCTGCGGTACGCCGACACCGATCCGGACGTGGTCGTCATCGGCGCCGGGCAGGGCGGTCTGTCGGTCGCCGCCAATCTCGGCCTGATGGGCGTCGACACGCTGATCCTGGAGAAGAGCGAGCGGGTCGGCGACGGGTGGCGCAAGCGCTACCACTCACTGGTCCTGCACGACCCGGTCTGGGCCGATCACCTTCCGTACCTGCCCTACCCCGAGTCGTGGCCGGTCTACTGCCCGAAGGACAAGATCGCCGACTGGTTCGAGTCGTACGCCTCGGCGATGGAGCTCAACGTCTGGACGTCGGCGGAGCTGACCGCCAGCGACTACGACGAGGCGAGCGGGCGGTGGACCCTGCGGGTGCGCACGCCCGACGGCGAGCGGGAACTGCGTCCGCGCGACGTCATCCTCGCCACCGGCGCCGCCGGGGAGCCGAACATTCCGGCCGTGCCGGGGCGCGAGCGCTTCACCGGCACCAGCTACCACTCCAGCCAGCACGGCTCGGCCACCCGCTGGGCCGGCCGGAAGGCCGTCGTGGTCGGCGCCTGCAACAGCGGCCACGACATCGCCCAGGACCTCTACGAGGCGGGCGCGGACGTCACGCTCGTCCAACGCTCGTCGACGCACATCATCAGCCAGGAGCACGGCATCCCGGCCATCTTCGGCAGCAACTTCGTCGAGGGCGGCCCGCCGACCAGCTACGCCGACCTGCTGGCCAGCGGTACGCCGTGGCCGCTGGTGCTCGAGCTGGCCAAGGAGGGCGTGCGGGAGACCGCCAGGAAGGACGCCGACCTGCTCGCCGCGCTCGACGCGGTCGGGTTCAAGCGCAACGACGGCCCCGACGGTACGGGACTGATGGGCTACGCGTTGGCGTACGGCGGCGGCTACTACATCGACGTGGGCTGTTCGCGGCTCATCGCCGACGGGAAGATCAAGCTCGCCCAGGGATCCGGGCTGGCGGAGTTCACCCCCGACGGCATCCGTCTGGAGGACGGCCGGACCCTGGCGGCCGACCTCGTCGTGCTCGCGACCGGATACCGGAACATGCGCGAGACGGCTCGCCGGCTCTTCGGCGACGTGGTCGCCGACCGGCTTCCGCTCGTCCTCGGCGTCGGCGAGGACGGCGAACTCGGTGGACTGTACCGGCGTACCGGGCATCCGGCGTTCTGGTACATGGGCGGGCCGCTGGCGTGGGTCCGCATCTACTCCAAGCACCTGGCCCTACAGATCACCGCGAAGCAGGCGGGCATCGCGCTGCCCCGGCCGGGTGCGGCGCCGGAGTAGCGCCTCCTTCCCCCGTCAGGCGTGGAAAGTCCAGCAGAGGAGTCTCCAAGTGAAACGTCATCCCCATGGCGCCGTCCGTCGCGCGCTCGTCGCCGGCGCCTCCGCCAGTGTTCTTCTGATCTCGGCCTGTGGCGGCGACGACCCGGACGCCGGTACCGGTGCCGATGCGAAGCTCGTCTACTTCATGGCCCCCAACACGACCCCCACCCGGTACATCCAGCAGGACGGCCCGGCGTTCGAGAAGGCGATCAAGGCGCTGGACCCGAGCGTCGAGGTCAAGTTCGTCAACGCCGGCGGCGACTCCAACCAGCAGCTCGCGCAGGCCAACGCCGCGATCGCCGCCGGTGCCGACGCGCTTGTCGTGGTCGCGGCCGATCCGAACACCAGCGCGGGTCTGCTCCAGGCCGCCGAGCAGGCGGAGGTTCCCGTGATCGGGTACGAGAACCCGCCGGTGCAGGGCACCCTCTACGCTCAGGTGATCTTCGATCCGGAGAAGGTCGGTACCCAACAGGCCACCTACTTCGCCGAGCAGGTGGCCAGCGGGGCGCTCGGCGCCAAGCCGGTCAAGATCGCCCGGCAGTACGGCAACAAGGGCGACGTCTACACCACCCAGATGCTCGCCGGGCAGAACAAGGTGCTCGACCCGCTCATCCGCAGCGGCGACATCGAGGTGGTCTGTGAGGACTACATCAAGGACTGGGCACCGGACAACGCGACCAGAGCAACCGAGCAGTGTCTCACCAGGACGCAGAACGGCGTCGCCGGGTTCCTCGGGTTCTACGACGGCATCACGGCGGGCATCATTGCGGCGCTCAAGGGCAAGAACCTTGACATCCCGGTGTACGGCGGCCAGAACCCCGAGCTGACCGGCCTGCAGTACATGCTCACCGGTGACCAGCAGGACAACGTGCTCAAGGCGTTCTCGGTGCAGGCGGAGGCGGCGGCGAAGATCGCGGTCGCCGCGATCGGCGGCCAGCAGCCCCCGGCCGACCTGGTCAAGGACACGATCGACAACGGGGCGATGCAGGTGCCCACGGCCAAGCTCGACGCGACGCTCATCCACCTCGAAGAAGGCAAGGACCCCGGCGACGCGGTCCAGCAGGCCGTCGACCTCGGCATGTTCACCTGGGCGCAGATCTGCACGGGTCCGGCAGCGGACACCGAAACCTGCCAGACCAGGAACAAGTAACCCTGCCAGACCAGGAACAAGTGACCCGACCCAACGGCGGCGGGCGGTCGGCAGTCGCCGACCGCCCGCGCGGAGGACGCCATGACCGTGGACAGTGAACCGCAGCTTCCCGATCCGCCCGGCGGGCCGGGACCCACCCCCCTGCTCGCGCTCACGAGCATCTCGAAGCACTTCGGCGGGGTGCGGGCGTTGCACGAGGTCGACCTCTCGGTGGACCAGGGTGAGGTGGTCGCGCTCATCGGCGACAACGGCGCGGGCAAGTCCACCCTTGTCAAGATCGTGTCCGGGGTGGAGTCGCCGGACACCGGCGAGATCCGGGTACGCGGCACGGCCGCCCGGCTGGACTCACCGCGGGCCGCCGCCGAGGCGGGTATCCGGACCGTCTTCCAGGACCTGTCACTCTGCGACAACCTCGACGCCGTGCAGAACCTCTTCCTGGGGCAGGAGCGGTGCGGCTCGGCCTGGTCCGGCCGCCGGGTTCGCCGCCACCTGATGGAGGAGCAGGCCCGCCGGGTGCTGGATTCGCTGTCGGTGAAGCTCCGCTCGCTCACCGCTCCGGTGGTCACCCTCTCCGGCGGCCAGCGGCAGGGCATCGCGATCTGCCGCGCGCTGATCAGCGACCCGGCGGTGGTGATCCTCGACGAACCGACCGCGGCCCTCGGCGTCTCCCAGCGCGGCGAGGTACTGGACCTGATCCGCCGGCTCCGCGAGCAGGGGCGGGGCGTGGTGGTGATCTCACACGACATGCGGGACGTGCGGCAGATCGCCGACCGGGTCGTGGTGCTGCGGCTCGGCACCAGGGTCGCCGAGTTCCACCGCGGCGGCTACACGCCGTCGGACCTGGTCAGCGCGATGACCGGTGCGCACGAGTCCGGCGACGATTGAGGACGGAAGAGCTGTGAGCATCTCGACATCACCGCCGGCCGGCGCGCCGACCGTGCACCGTACCCGGGCCAGCCGGGCGATCGAGACGGCGGCGCGGGGACACCGGAGCATCCCCGTGCTGGTCGTGCTGGCGGTCATCTGGACCTTCTTCTACAGCCAGAGCTCGGCGTACCTCAGCTTCCAGAACATCACGAATCTCACGCTGCAGATCGTGACGACGGCGATCCTCGCCCTGGGGGTGGTCTTCGTGCTGCTGGTCGGCGAGATCGACCTCTCCTCGGCCGTGCTGTCCGGGGTCTGCGCGGCGGTGGCCGCCGGGCTGACCGTCAACAGCGGTCTGCCGCTGCCCGTCGGCATCGCGGCGGCGGTGGTGGCGGGGATGGCCGTGACGTTCGTCGAGGCCCAGGTGATCATGTTCGGCGTACCCTCGCTGATCGTCACGCTGGGCGGCATGGTGATCCTCCAGGGCCTTATCCTCGTCGTGCTCCCGCCGGAGTTCACGATCAGCGTGGCGGGCACCCCGTTCGCGAAGATCGCGAGCACGGCGGTCCCGGCGGGCACGAGCTACGCGCTGGCGGCGGTGGCGACCCTGGCGTTCGCGGCGTACCGGCTGTTCCAGCACCGGGAGCGGCTGTCGACGGGCTCGCTCACCTCGCTGGCCACGGTCGCCGTACCCGCCGGGCTGGTCGCCGTCGTGCTGTTCGGCGGGGTCTACACGCTGACCCGGCAGCGGGGCCTGCCGATGCCGGTGCTGATCCTCGCGGTCATGCTGCTGGTCGCCTGGTACGTCACCACCCAGACCCGCTACGGCATCCACCTGTACGCGGTCGGCGGCGATCGCGAGGCGGCCCAGCGGGCCGGCATCCCGGTCCGGCGGATGGTGCTCTACTCCTTCCTCATCCTCGGCGCGTGCGCGGCGGTCGCGGGCATGGTCGACGCCTCCCGCCAACTCGGCGTCTCGGTCACCTCCGGCTCCGGTCCGCTGATGTTGAACGCGATCGCGGCGGCCGTCGTCGGCGGCACCAGCCTCTTCGGCGGCCGCGGTTCGATCTGGTCGGCGTTGCTCGGCGCACTGGTCATTGGCTCGATCAGCAACGGCGTGCAGCTGCTGGGGCTCTCGACGGAGGTGCAGTTCTTCGCTACCGGGGCGGTACTCATCATCGCCGTCGCCGTCGACGTGGTCCTCACCCGCGGCTCCCTCCTGCCGGGGCGGCGATGACCACCGTCGAGCCGAGCTGGCGGCCGGATCCGGCCCACGTCCGGCAGAGCCGGATCGTCCGGTTCGCGGCGTGGCTCGTCGCGCAGGGCCGGGCGCGGCTCGACGACGTGACCGACTACCGCGCCCTGCACGCCTGGTCCGTGGCGTCGCCCGGGGAATTCTGGGCCGCGGTCGCCGACTTCTTCGAGGTGGACTGGGACACCCCGCCGCGCGGCGCGCTCCCCGAACGCCGGATGCCCGGCGCGGTCTGGTTCCCGGGCGGCACCCTCAACTTCGGCCGGCACCTGCTGCGCGCCGGCGACGACGACCAGGACGCGGTGATCCTGGTCGCGGAGACGGGCGAACGGTCGTCGCTCAGCTACGCCGCGCTGCGTGCCCGGGCTGCCGCCGTCGCCGGGCGACTGCGGGCACTCGGGGTCGAACCCGGTGACCGGGTCGCCGCCTATCTGCCCAACTGCGTCGAAGGGGTGGTGGCCTTCGCGGCGACCGCCCTGGTCGGCGCGGTGTGGGCGCAGACCGGCCTCGACTACGCGGCGCCCTCGGCCGCGGACCGGATGGCGCAGCTGTCACCCCGGGTGCTGATCGCCGGTTCGGGCTACCGGTTCGGCGGGAAGGTGCACGACCGCCGGGCCGCGGCGCGGGAGCTGCGCGACCTGCTGCCCGGGCTGCGTCACACCATCACCGTCGAGACCGCGGGGCTGGCCAATCCGGCGACCGGACCGGACACCAGCACCTGGGCGGACGCGCTCGCCGCCGAACCCCACCCGGACGGTGCCGCCGTGAGCTTCGACCACCCGCTCTGGGTGCTGTTCACCTCCGGTACGACGGGCAAGCCCAAGGGCATCGTCCACGGGCACGGGGGAGCGCTGCTGGAGCAGTTGGTCTCCCCGGGCCTGCATCTGGACCTGCGTACCGGGGAGGTTTTCTTCTGGTTCACCACCCCGAACTGGATGATGTGGAACGCCCAGGTCTGCGGGCTGCTGCACGGCGCGACCATCGTCCTCTACGACGGCCGGCCGACATCGCCGGGGACCGACGCGCTGTGGCGGCTGGTCGCCGAACTCGGGGTCGGGGTGTTCGGCACCAGCCCGGGGTATCTCGAAGCCTCCCAGCGGGCCGGCCTGGAACCGGGCCGGGACCTGGACCTGTCGGCGCTGCGGCTGGTCGGCGTGACCGGATCGGTGCTGCCGGCCAGCACGAACGAATGGTTCCGGGAGCGGGTCAGCGCCCGGGTCCAACTCGGCTCGATGAGCGGGGGTACCGACATCGTCGGGATCTTCGTCGGCAGCGCCCCCACCACCCCGGTGTACGACGGTGAGATCAGCGCCCCCGCGTTGGGCGCGGCGGTCGGGGTCTGGAACGCTGACGGGTCGGCGGCGCCGGTCGGCGTGCCGGGGGAGATGGTGATCACCGAGCCGATGCCGTCGATGCCGCTGCGCTTCTGGGACGACCCCGACAGCCGGAAACTTCGGGAGACCTACTTCGATATGTTTCCCGGCGTGTGGCGACACGGGGATCTGACCATGATGACGGAGCGTGGCACCCTCGTGATCCTCGGGCGTTCGGACGCGACAATCAACCGGCACGGTGTCCGGCTGGGCTCCGCGGAGATCTACGCGGCCCTCAGCGACCTGCCACAGGTGGCGGACGCCCTCGTGGTCGGCGTCGAGGAGCCGGACGGCGGATACTGGCTGCCGCTGTTCGTGGTCCCGAACGGGGCCGGGAGACCGGCTGACCTGGGCGCCCTGGTCCGGCGGCGCATCGCCGAGCGGACGTCGCCCCGACACGTGCCGGACGACGTGATAGTCGTTGCTCGGCTGCCCCACACGAAGACCGGCAAGCGGCTCGAGGTCCCGGTCAAACGCATCCTGCAGGGCGCCGATCCCGGCCGGGTGATCGACCGGGGAGCCATCGACGACCCGGCGGCCCTCGACGCGCTGATCCTGGCGGTCCGCACCAGGCGGGGTGCGCCGTGAGCCGACCAACCCCGCGCCACCCCGCCGGGCCCACGACGAGAGAGGTGACGACCCAGCCGATGTCTGCCGAGTCCGACTGGCGGGAGTACGGGCCGCTCGAATTCTCCCGCATCCTCGACGCCGCCCTGCACGCCTTCTACGAGCACGGATACCACGGCACGACGACCCGCGACCTGGCCCGCCGGTCCGGCTTCTCCGTGCCCGGCGTCTACCACTACTACCCGTCCAAGCAGGACATCCTCTTCGACCTGATGACGTCCATCATCGATGAGCTGCTGATCCGCAGCCGGCAGGCGCTGGCGACCGCACCCCCCGATCCCCGCTCGCAGTTCGACGCGTTGGTCGAATCGCTGCTGCGGTTCCACATGTACCGGCGCACCGGCGCCATGGTGTCGACGGCGGAGCTGCGCAGCCTGGAGACCGGCAACCGGGAACGCTACGTGGCCAAACGCGACGAGCAGCAGCGCATGCTCGACCGGGTGATCCTCGACGGCGTACGGGACGGGGTCTTCACCACGGCCTACCCGAAGGACGCGAGCCGGGCCATCGCCTCGCTCTGCGTGGGGGTCGCGTCGTGGTACCGGCCGGACGGAACGCTCCCGGTCGACGCCCTCCTCGACCGCTACCTGACCATCGCGCGTTCGATCGTCGGCATCAGCGACCAGACCACCCCTGGAACGCCGCGATGACCACGGAGCCCGCCAGCCGGGCCGGGCGGTCGCCGGCGAGCGACCACGAGCCGACCCGGTCCGCCCTGGTCACCGGCGCGTCCCGCGGCATCGGGCGCGGTATCGCGCTCGCACTGGCCGAGCGGGGCTGGCGCCTGACCCTGGTGGCCCGCGACCCGGCCCGGCTGGCCGCCGCGGCGGCCGAGCTGTCGGCGGCCGGGGCGGCGCAGGTCGAGACGGTCGCGGTCGACCTGGCCGCGCCCGACGCGCCGGCCGCCGCCGTCGCGGCACACGCCGCCGGACACGACGGCATGGACGCCCTCGTCCTGGCGGCGGGGGTGGGCTCGGCCGGGTCGCTGCACGGCTACCCGACCGCGCGGTACGACAAGCTGTTCGCGATCAACACCCGCGCCCCGTTCGTACTTGTCAGCCAGGCCCTGCCGCTGCTGCGGGCCGCGGCCCGGCGGCGCCCGTCCCGGGGAGCGCGGGTGATCGCCCTGGCCTCGATCGTCGGGGTCTACACCGAGCCGTCCCTCGCCGTCTACGGTGCCACCAAGGCCGCGCTGCTGGCCCTGTGCCGGGGGCTCAACGCCGAGGAATCGGCGGAGGGTGTGACCGCGACGGCGATCGCTCCCGGGTATGTCGACACCGACATGACCGCGTGGGTCCGCGACGCGGTACCGCCGGAGACGATGATCCCGATCGACGACGTCGTCACGGCGGTGACCGCACTCGTCGACATGTCACCGCGCAGCGTGATCAACGAGATCGTGATCAGCCGCGCCGGGACCAGGGGATATCAGGCATGACGGCCGTTCCACCGGTGCTCGACGTGCGGGGGGTGCGGACCTTCCTCGAAAGCCGCCGCGTCCCGGTGACCGGGCCGCTCACCAGCGAACTGGTGAGCGGCGGAAAGTCCAACCTCACGTACGTCGTCACCGACGGCACCCACCGCTGGGTGGTGCGGCGCCCACCGCTGTCCGGCCTCACCCCGTCCGCGCACGACGTGGCGCGGGAATGGCGGGTCATCCAGGCCCTCCAGTTCAGCGCGGTACCCGTACCGCCAGCCGTGGCCCTCTGCGAGGACCCGGCCGTCATCGGCGCACCGTTCGCGGTGACCGCCTTCATCGCCGGCCAGGTGGTCCGCACCCGCGCGCAGCTCGACGGCTACTCCGCACGGGAGCTGGAGTCCTGCGTCGGGGAGCTGGTCCGGGTGCTGGCCGACCTGCACACCGTCGACGTCCGCGAGGTCGGCCTGAGCGGCCTGGGCCGGCCGGACGGGTTCCTGGAGCGCCAGGTCCGGCTCTGGTGGCGGCAGTGGAACGAGGTCAAGACGCACGACCTCGCCGACGCGACGGATCTGCACCTGCGCCTGGTCGCCACCCTGCCGACGGGCTCGGCGCAGATCGGTGTGGTGCACGGTGACTACCGGATCGACAACACGCTTCTCGACAGCGCCGACATCAGCAAGGTGCTCGCCGTGGTCGACTGGGAGCTGGCCACGGTCGGCGACGTGTTCACCGACGTCGCGCTGATGTGCGTCTACCGTCAGCCGCAGCTGGACCCCATCCTCGGGCTCGACGCGGCGTGGGCGAGTGACCGGCTGCCGGACGGCGACGCCATCGCCGAGGCGTACGCCCGGCGGCGCGGCGTGGACCTCGACCACTGGCCCTTCTACCTGGCGCTCGCCAACTTCAAGCTGGCCGTCATCGCCCAGGGGATCAGCTACCGGGCCCGGCAGGGCGCCGCGGCCGACCCGACCGCGACCCGCGCCGAGCAGGCCGTCCCGGCGCTGCTCGCCGCCGGTCTCCGGGCGTTGGGGCCGGGGTAGCCGACCGCCGGCGTCAGGTCGCGGACCGGGTGGCCGGGACCGGCGCACATCCGGACGATTCCGGGCCGGTCGCCGCTACCCGGCGTAGGCTGTGCAGATGGCATCCCTCGTGCAGCGAATCAAGTCCTTCCTGAACAGCCCGCAGGGCCGCCAGGTCGTCGACCGGGGCCGGCGGGAGCTGGCGAAGCCGGGCAACCAGGAGAAGCTCCGGCGGCTGATTTCCCGGGCCAAGGGGAGTGGTCGCCCGCGCTGAGCTGACCCGGCCCGGGAAACGGAGCCGCCGCGGCCGTCGGTCCTCACGGGGCCGACTATCGTTTCGGCGTGCGCATCCGTTTCGACGTCCCCGCCGATCCGGCCTACCCGGGCCGGGTCGCGGCCGCGCTCAGCCGCGAGCGGCTGCGTGGATTCGGCTATGTCGGGGCGGTGCTGGCGGGGACCGGGGTGATCGGTTACGTCGCCTCGCGAGGGTCCGGGTGGGGCGAACAGCTGGCGCCGGTGTGGATGTCGATGGTCACCGCTGGTGTGCTGTCGATGCTGTTCGGGCCGTGGGTGCGGTTGCGCGCCCGGCGCCGCTCCGGCCGGTTCGCCGTCGACGGCGCCTACGAGATCACCGATGACAACATCATGATGCGCAGCGGCACGGAGTCCAGCGGCATCGCCTGGGACGGGGTCTCCCAGGTACGCGACACCCCCGAGTTCTGGATCGTGTACGTCGGCCGGATGCCGGCGACCGTCATCCCTCGCCGGTTGATGTCCGCCGACGATGTCGAGACGTTGCGGGCCCATCTGGTCAGGCGTGGCCTGCTCCCGAGCCGGTGAGACCGGGCCGCCGGTCGAGCGTCAGGCCGTCCGGTTGACCGGTCCGTGGTCGGCGAGCGCGGCGACGTGGGAGCGGATGCGCTCCGCCTCGGCGAGGTCGAGGTCGGTGGCGTGGGTGACGACGTACTCGTAGTGGTACCGGGCCCGGCCGGGTTCGCCGCGGGTGTGGTGGGCGTGCCCGAGTCCGGTGTGCGCGCGGGCCTGCTGGTAGCGGGCACCGGCGACGGTGGCGGCGTTGAGGGCGGCGGCGAAGTGGGCCAGGGCGGTGGTGGTGCGGCCGGCGGCGTGCGCGGCCTCGCCGAGGCCGTTGAGCGCCGAGGCCCGGCCACCGTGCTCGCCGATCTCGGTGAAGATCGCGAGGGACTGCTCAAAGTACCGCTGGGCCAGCCCCGGGTCGCCGAGTCCGATGTGGGCGGTGCCGAGATTGTCGAGTACGTGTGCCTCACCGCGCCGGCTGCCGTACCGCCGGGTCAGGACCAGCGCCTGGTGGTGGTGGTCGGCGGCGGCGCGGTGCCGGTCCAACTGCTGTTCGACGAGGCCGAGACAGTCCAGCGCCAGGGCCTCCGCGGTCCAGTCCTCGGTCCGTCGGGCCAGCTCCAGGGCCCGCCGGTGGTCATCGGCGGCGGCCTCGTGCCGACCCAACCGCCGGTACAGGAGGCCGAAATTGTTGCGGACCAGGGCTTCCCCGGTCAGGTTGGCGGTCTGTCGGAACAGGTTCAGCGCCCGCGCGAAGCAGTCCTCGGCGGCGTCGTACCGGGCGAGCTCGAAGTGGAGGAAGCCGAGGCTGTTCTGGGCGTTGGCTTCGCCGGCCACGTCCCCTGAGCGGCGGAACAGCTCGATCGCCTGCCGCAGGTGCTCGGTGGCCGACTCGTGCCGGCCCACCCGTTGCTCGGTGTTGCCGATCCCGGCCAACGCGTGGGCCTGCCCGACGAGGTCACCGGCCTGCCGGGCGGCGCGCAGCGCGTGCTGGTGGACGACCAGCCCGTCGATGTAGTGCCCGCAGTCGAGGTACCGGTAGAGCAGCACCGAGAGCCGGATCGTGTGGTTGGGCCAGCCGTGCGACGCGGTGTACCGGGCGACCGCGGCCAGGGTGGACCGCTCGGTGTTCAGCCACTGTTTGGCCGCGTGCGGCTCGGCGAGCTCCGGGCTGGGCGTCGTGGCCGGGGCCACGCTGGGCCGGGCGGTGACCTCAGCCGGATACAGGCCAGCGACGGCCTCGGCGGTGGCCGCGAGGTAGTAGTCGAACAATCGGTCCCGGGCCGCCCGCTGGTCGCGGTCGTCGTCCAACGCGGTCGTCAGACTGGCCGCGTACGCGCGCAGCAGGTCGTGCAGTCCGTACCGCCCGGTCCCGGTGTGGTGCACCAGATGGGCACGGGCGAGCAGGTCGAGCGCGTCCCGGGCGGCGGTCAGGCCGGTGCCGGTGAGTGCGGCGACCGCGTAGCTGTCGACGTCGGCACCGGGGTGCAGGCCGAGCAGGCGGAAGGTGCGGGCCGCCGCGGTCGGCAGGTGCTGCATCGACCAGGAGAAGACGGCCGTGACGGCGGCGTGCGGGTCGCCTCCGGCGGCCAGCAGGTCGAGCCGCCGCTGCCCGTCGGCGAGCTCCGCGACCAGCTCGGCCAGCGGCGCCTCTGCCCGGCGGCCGGCCAGTTCGGCGGCGACCCGCAACGCCAGCGGCAGGTGCGCGCAGCGCCGGGCGAGGGCCTGCACCGCGTCGATCTCGACCTCGGCCCGCCGGCCGATCAGGCGGCGCAACAGCGCGGCCGCGTCGGTGAGCGGGAGGGTCGCGAGGTCGAGGCGCTGCGCCCCGTCCACGGCCACCAGACCGCCCAGGCTGTCCCGGCTGGTGATCACGACCAGGCACTGGCCGGTGCCGGGAAGCAGCGGGCGAACCTGCTCGACCGAGGAGGCGTTGTCCAGCACGATGAGCGTCCGCCGCCCGGCGAGCTCGGTCCGGAAGCGGGCGGAACGCCCTTCGAGGTCCCGGGGCAGTTCCTGGTCGGGCACCCCCAGCGCCGTCAGGAAGCCGGTCAACGCCTCGTCGGCGTCCATCGGCTGCTCGGGATGGTACCCGCGCAGGTTCACGTAGAGCTGTCCGTCCGGGAACCGGTCGGCGACCTGGTGTGCCCAGTGCACCGCGAGAGCGGTCTTGCCGACGCCGGCCGTGCCGCTGATGGACGTGATCACCACGGCGTTGACGTCGTCGGCGGGCTGCTCCAGCAGCCCGGCCAGGGCGCGCAACTCGGTCTCCCGGCCGGTGAAGTAGCGAACCGCCGGCGGCAGCTGCCGCGGCACCTGCCGCCGGGCTGCGGTCGGCGCCGGGACCGCGGTCGGCACCGCGGTCGCGGTCGACCCGGCAACGGCCGACCGTTCCGGCCGCGGACCGCCCACGTCGACGGTGGCCACCGCCGGAACCGCCGGTCGGCGATGTCGAAACGCCTGCTCGATGATGGCGTGCCGGGGTCGCCAGAACTCCTCGACCCCCATCCGCAGCGAGACGTGCCGCAGCCGGTCGTGCTCCATGGCGTACTGGTGGAATGCGCTGACCAGGGACTTCACCACGTCCCAGTCGGGTGGGCGACGGATCTGGCCGCTGAGGATGGCGCCGACCTGGCTCTTGCTCAGCCGGACCGATCCACCCAGGGTCCGCAGGCTCGGCCCGCCCGCCTGTCGCCAGAGCGTGTGCAGGTCCTGACAGTACTGGCGCAGCAGCTCATCCGCGGCGCCCATGGTCATTCACGTCTCCCAGATGTCCGGTGCCGCCCGCCCGGAGGCATCCAGCTTGGAGACTAGAAGGTGTGTTGTGGACCGACAAGCATGCCGCGGGCAGCTGAGAAGCCATTCAGCTAAAGGGCACAGGGAAAATGCGACGTACCGGACCGCCCGTACATCCAGAAAAGACGATAATGTCGTACGTTGTCAGTCGGTCGATGCGGCACTCGACTTCGGAAGTGTGATATTCAGCCCTCGCTGTCGTACCCGGTGCTGTCGAATTCGGCGTGGATCAGGCGTTCGACCTCGGCGCCGAGACCGGCGGCCGTCGGCCGGTCGAAGAACGCCCGCATGGGCAGCTCGACCCCGAAGACGCTCTGAATGTTCCAGAGCAGCCGGGCGGCCAGCAGGGAGTTGCCGCCGTGCCGCAGGATGTCGTCGTCGGCGCCGATGTCGTCGCGTCCGAGTAGTTCCCGGATGAACCCGAGGATCTTCTCCTGGTGCGGCGCCAGCGGCGGTGCCGGGGCCGCGACGGCGGCCCGGTCAGGGTGGCCGGCGGACGCCGCCGGCGCCGCCGCGACGGGGCCCGCCGCACCCACCGGGAGCGCCGGGTCGGCGGCGAACCGGCCGGCGAGCTCGCCCAGCCGGTCGGCCAGCGTGGCGGCCGTCGCCCGGTCGTAGAGCGCCGAGGCGTACTCGATGGCGCCCAGGTAGCGCCCGTCGGGCTGGGGCCAGACGGTGAGCGCCAGATCGGTGCGGGCAACCGTCCACGCCTGCGCCAGCAGGTCGAGATCCGCCGGCTGCCAGCGCTGCCCCACCAGGCCGTCCCCGGCCATGGAGACCATGGTCTGGAACAGTGGTGTACGCCCCGGATCCCGAGGCTGGACCAGGGCGTCGGCGACGGCCTCGAACGGTGCCGCCTGGTGGGCCAGCCCTTCCCGGCAGGTCCGCTCGACCCGGGTCAGCGCCTCGACGAAGCTCAGCTCGGGGGTCAGCCGGGCGCGGATCACCACCACATCGATGAACAACCCGACCAGGTCGTGCAGCTCCGGTCGGGTCCGTCCGGAGTGCGGGGCGCCCACGCCGAAATCCCATCCGCCGCCGGCGTTGCCGAGCAGGACGATCCACAGGGTCAGGCAGACGACGTACGGGGTGGCCCCGGCCTGCCGGCCGATCTCCAGCAACGCGCGGACGTCGGTGGCCGGGATCTCGAGGCGCACCGCGCCGCCGGAGATGCTGCGCTGCCGGGGGCGCTCGCCGCTGATGGGCAGGTCGAGCGGGGGCAGGCCGGCGAGCGTCCGCCGCCAGTATCCGATCTGCTCGGCGAGCGTCTCCTCGGTCAGCCGCGACCGGAGCCAGCCAACGGCGTCGCAGTAGCGGATCGGCAGCTCGGGCAGGTCCGCGGGCCGCCCCTGCCCGAGCGCGGCGATCGTCTCGCGCAGCTCGTCGGCGAGGATCCGGGTCGACCAGCCGTCGCAGACGATGTGGTGGTAGACCAGCAGGAGCAGCTGCTGCGTCCCGCCGTCGCGGACCAGGGTCGCCCGGAACAGCGGCGCCGTCGTCAGGTCGAAGCCGGTGCCCAGTTCCGTGGCGACGACCGCACCGATCTCGGCGGGGGTGGTCTGGACGGTCCGCAGCGGCACCTCCGGCGCGGGTTCGATGACCGCCCGCAGCCCGTCGGCGTCCATCCGGTAGCCGGTGCGCAGCACGTCGTGGCGGGCCATCAGGTGGGCCAGCGCCGCCCGCACCACCGCCGGGCCGGTGTCGCCGGCCAGCCGGACCAGCATCGGATGCAGGTACTCCGGGCTGCCGGGGTGCATCCGGTCGAGCACCCAGAAGCGCTCCTGTGCGTACGACAGCGGTAGGCGCGCGTTCGCCGGCAGCCGCTCGATGGGCTGCGCCCGCTGCGCCCGGCGCAGCAGGTCCGCCTGCTCCCGCACGGTGGTGGCGAGGTTCAGCTCCCGGAAGTCCAGGTCCAGCCCGGAGAGGTCACGCAGCGTCGCCAGCAGCCGGGTCATCAGCAGCGAATGTCCGCCGAGGCGGTAGAAGTCGTCGGCCGGGCCGACCTCGTCCACGTCGAGCAGGCGTCGCCACGCCGCGACGACGATCTGCTCCGCCGCGCCGTCGGGCTTCGGCGGGTCCGCCGACCGTGGCGCCGGGCCCGCCCAGTCCGGATCGGGCAGTCGGGACCGGTCCGTCTTGCCGCTCGCCGTGCGGGGCAGGGTGGCGAGCCGGCTCAGGTACGCCGGTACCGCGCTGGGCGGCAGCCGGTCGCGCAGCTGGTCGAGGAGCCCGTCGACCGCGACCTCGTGGGAGGTGACCACCCAGGCGGCCAGCCGGCGGGTGCCGTGCGGGTCGGTGACCGCGCGGACCGCGGCCTCGATCACGTCGGGGTGCGTTTCGAGGACCGCCTCGACCTCGCCCGGCTCGATCCGTACGCCGTTGATCTTCACCTGGGCGTCGATCCGGCCGACGAATTCGAGGGCGCCGTCCGGGCGTACCCGCACCAGGTCTCCGGTCCGGTACATCCGCGACCCGGGCGGACCGTCGGGATCCGGCAGGAACCGCTCCGCGGTCTGCGCGGCGTCGCCGTGATAGCCGCGGCCGACGCCGGCGCCGCAGAGGTAGAGCTCCCGTACCGACTCGTCGGCACCGGTCCCGGCCGGGGGCGGCAGCAGCAGCTGGCGCAGGTTGTCGATCGGGCGCCCGATCGGCACCGGTCCGTGTTCCTGGGCGGGGTCGAAGGGGCCGGCCAGGGCGTCGATGGCGCACTCGGTGGGTCCGTAGGTGTTGACGATCTCGACGTCGATCCGGTCCCGGACCCGCTGGCACAGCTCCGCGTGCAGGGCCTCCCCGGCGCAGCAGACCAGCCGCAGGCTGTCGCAGCGGCCCAGGTCCGGTTCGACCGCGAGTAGCCTCAGCAGGGAGGGCACGACCTGCAGGACGGTGGCCCGCTGCTCCCGGACGGACCGGACCAGCTCCCGGGCGTCCCGGCCGGCCTCGGGCCGGCCGAACGTCACCGCGGCGCCGCAGAGCAGCGGCGCGAAGATCTCCCAGCCGGCCGCGTCGAAGGTCAGCGGGGTCTTCTGCAGCACCCGGTCGTCCGGGGAGAGTTTCAGGGCCCGGATGCCCCAGTGCACCCGGTTGGCGATCGCCGCGTGCTCGACGACGACGCCCTTGGGCGTGCCCGTCGAACCCGAGGTGAAAATCAGGTACGCGGCCTGGCGGGGCCCGGTCACCCGCCCCGGCAGCTCGATGCCATCGCCCGCGCCGATCAGGCGCCCGACGCCACAGCTGCGGGTGCCCGGCGGGAACTGCGCCGCCTCGGTAGCGGGGGGTTCATCGGGCTCGTCGGATCCGTCGGTGAGGACGATCCGGGCACCGGCCTGGGCGAGCACCTCGCGCCGGCGCCGGGCCGGCGCGAGCGGATCCAGCGGCACGTAGGCACCACCGGCCAGCCAGATCCCCAACAACGCGGCGACCAGGTGCGGACCGGGGGAGACCAGCACCCCGACCGGCGACTCGGCCCGCACCCCCCGGGCCGCGAGCCCGCGGGCGACCCCCCACGCCGCGCCGGCCAGTTCCTGGTACGTGACCACGGTGCCGTCCTGGCGGACGGCGGGCGCCAGCGGACGCTGCCGGACCTGTTCCAGAAAGGACTCGGGAATCAACTCGGTTGATTGTTCACCTCGGCCCACAGGGGAAGACTGGTCCGCGCGCCGCGGCGGTACCAGGCATCCGGCCGGCAAGTTCCGGCCAGCGAATTGCCGGTCGGATGCCTGGAAGGAGCCGGTCGGCGGTTGCCAGAATTGTCGTGCTGTCGCGGCGGCGTGATTTCCCTGCTTCTTCCGCGACCCCTCCCTGAGGTGCGCCCTCGCCGGTCCGAGGGAATGGAGAATCACATTGACTTCCAGGACAGATGAATTCGCCGAGCTGCGCGATCTGGCGCTCACCGAGGACGAGCGGTCCGCGCTGTCGGAGGTGGTGGCTGGTCTGGCGCGTACCGCGTCGGCCGCCGTCGACGACGCGGCCTGGCAGGCGAGTGCCCGCCTGCGCAGCTGCCACCTGCCGACCCGGCTGCAGGAGGCGATCCGCGCCTTCCGGCACGACGCCGGTGTCGACGGACGGCTGACCATCACCAACCTGCCCATCGGGGCCGAGACGCTGCCGCCCACCCCGACCGTGCCGGAGTCGGTCGAACGGACGGCCACCACCCCCGCGACGCTCGCGATGCTCGTCGGGCTGCAGCTCGGCGAGGTCATCGCGTACCGCGAGGAGAAGCACGGGGCGATGGTGCAGAACGTGGTTCCGGTGCCGTCGTTGGCGACCTCGCAGAGCAACGGCGGCTCGGTGCAGCTGGAGTTCCACACCGAGAACGCCTTCCACCCCGACCGCCCGCACTATGTCGGGCTGCTCTGCCTGCGCCCCGCCCACGAGGACCGGGTCGGGACCCAGGTCGCCTCCGTACGGCGGGCCTACCCACTGCTCGACGAGGGAAGCCGGACGGTGCTCCGCGAGGCGCGGTTCGTTACCGCCACGCCGCCGTCGTTCCGGTCGGCGAGCGAGTCCGAGCCGCATCCGGTGCTGCTCGGCGGCGAGGACGACCCGGACATCTGCGTCGACTTCCACGCCACCTCGGCGCTCGACGACAAGGCCGACCAGGCCCTGGCCGCGCTCCGCGCGGCGCTCACCGAGGTCCGCTGCGACCTGGTGCTCCGCCCCGGTGACATGGTCTTCCTGGACAACCGGCTGGTCGTGCACGGGCGGGTCGCGTTCCGGCCCCGCTACGACGGCAACGACCGGTGGCTGCACCGGGTCTTCGTGCATCTGGACAACCGCCGCACCCGAAGCCGCCGCACCGGCAACGGCGCCGTGCTGTTCTGAGGTTGGCCACCCCCTCCGTCCCGCGGAACCGGCCGGTCAGGACGCCTCCTGCGGTCCGGCGGTGGCCCCGCGTCGGACCAGGCCCTTCAGGTAGGACCTGACGACGTGTTGGCGTTGGATGTCGCTCGTACCCTCCATGAACTCGAAGGCGCAGACGTCCCGGCTCCACTTCTCCAGCAGTGGGCGCTCGACCAGCGCCGCCGGACCGAGCGACCCGACCGCCCAGCGGGCGGCCTCGCGGGCGAGCCGGGTGGCGGTGAGCTTCGCCAGACTCGACGGCTGACCGGCGCCGCGGTCGCGGTCCACCTCCGCCGCTGCGGCGTAGACCATCCGCCGGCAGGCCGCCAGCCGGGCCGCCATCGTCTGGGCGCCCGGCGCGGCCGGGCGATCGGCGCGCACCAGGTCGACAAGCGCCAGTCCGGTGCCGACCGCGAGGGCGGCCACCTGCACCCGCATCATGTTGAAGACCCGCACCGCGCCCCAGAGGCCCTGCCGGGTGGGGGAGAGGTGCCGGCCGAGCAGAGACTCGGCCGCCACCGGCACCCCGTCGAGCCGGATCTCGCCCAGGGCGGCGCCCCGCAGGCCGACCATGTCGAGGGCGGTCGCGCGAAAGCCCGGTGGACCAGCGGTGACGAGCGCGGCCCGGATGGCCAACGGACCGTCGCCGGTCCGCGCGAAGACCACGCCGACGCGGCCCCGCGAACCGTTGCCGATGTAGCGTTTCGTGCCGTACATCCGGTAGTGCTCCGGGGAATCGCGGCGCAGTGCGGTCTCCAGCGCCCCGGCGTCGCTGCCGTGCGCCGGCTCGGTCAGGGCGAAGAAGGACCAGGTCGTCCCGTCGGCCAACGCCTCGTAGAAGCGGTCCCGCTGAGCGTCGTCGGCCAGCTCGTCGACCAGGACGCCGGCGAGGCTCGGCCCTGGGCAGGCCAGCACCATGCCGGCATCGCCGTACCCGAGCTCAACCCCCCACACCGCCTGGTCCAGGCAGGATCCGGGCGGGTAGCGGAAGCGGCCCACCCGCAGCGGACCGTCGGTGTACCGCAGCGGCGTCACCGACCGGCGCATCATCCGGTAGGCGGCGAGATCCAGGTACGGCGCCATCCGGTACGGGTCCGCATCGACCGCCATCGCGTGCGCGCGCAGTTGCCCGGCCAGGTCGGCGCCGGCGCCGCGCAGCGCGCGGAGCCGATCGTCAAGCTCGAAGCCGGTCATCCGCCGGCCACCGTCGGCCGGGGCAGCCAGACATCCGCGACCAGCGCGGAGACGAACAGGCTCCGGGCCGGATGGGTGGCGAGGTACCCCTCGGCACCGAGGAGCCGGGACACGTTCCAGCCCGCCTCGGTCAGGCGTTCGTGCCAACCGGCCGCGACCTCCACCGACGGTCGCGGGTCACCACCTTCGCCGGCGCTCGGGCCAGCGCTGTCGTCGAGGGCCGCGGCGGAGAACTCCAGCTCGGCCACCACGTCGGCGACCGCACCGACGACCAGCTGCTGGTCGATCAGGGGCACCCCGCGGAAGGCGCGTCCGGCCAGCCGCTGCACCGCCAGGTGCAGCAGTCCGCTGAGCACGCCGATCCGCACCGCGGCGAGCGCGAGGGCGGGCCGGCCGCGCAACCCCGTCCCGGACGTCCGGTCGCGGCCGGCGGCCGCCGGGAACCGGACCAGGGCCAGACCGTCGCGGGCCGCGAGCGGATGAGGCAACACCTGGGCGCCGGCGGGCAGCTCGTCCGCCGGGAGCACCGCGACCCGCTGCGGCGCAACCACCACCGGATCAAGCCCATCGAGTACGGCGGCCAGCCCCGCGGCCAGCCCGTGATCACGGCCGAGGTCCCGGTAACCGGCCAGCCCGCCGGTCACCGCGCGGGCTCCGCTGCGCTGCGCCCGCTGACAGCGCCTGTGTTGGTTTGGCGGGGCTGTTTGATCGCGGGCTCCGCTGCGCTGCGCCCGCTGACAGCCCCGGGGCGGAGGCCGGCCTGGAAGAGGCGCTCGGCGTGCGGGTCGTAGTCGGCGACGACAGTGTACCGGTCGGGTGGCCAGTGCGTGGCCAACGCCGCCCAGGCGCTGGTGCAGAGCTGCCCGGGTGGACCCGCGACGACGTCGTACCGGGCGCGGGTGGCGGGATCGAGCCGGCGGGCGAGTGCCGGACCGACCACGAGCCGGGCGGGCGCGGTCCGGATCGCGAGCGCGTCGGCGAGGTCGGCCGGATCCGCCACCCGCCGCTCGTCCAGGACGTCGAGCGTCACCGCGTCCGGCCCGCCCGCCGGGTCCGTGCAGAGCAGGACCGCGCAGTCCTGGACCGGGTCGCACTCCGGGTCGGGATCCCGGTACGGCACCGTCGACTGGTCCAGCGTCAGCACCGCCCCGGCCGCGTCGCCCGCCGGCCGCATGCAGTCGAGGATCCGCAGCGCGGTGAAGGGCGCGCCGGCCCCCTGCCCGGCGACCGAGAAGACCGCGGGGTCGCCGGAGCAGCGGCCGGCGAGGTAGCTCCCGGCGACCTCGACGACACTCAGGTCGGGTAGGTGGAAGGCGAGCAGCACGGTCTCCAGCGGCGGCAGCGCCCGGTCGAGGCCGTCCAGCAGCTCCGCGCACATGTCGATGAACGTGTTCCCGCCGCCGCGGGCGTACCGCTCCAGGTCGACCTCCATGCCGAACTCGGCCAGGAGATCGGAGAGGAACACCAGCTCCTTCGCGGTCGGCTCCGGCCGCCGGCGGCGCCCGAAGGTGCGCACCGCCGGGCGGCCCAGCCGCAGCGGGCCATCGACCCCCGGAGCCCGCTGCGCGTCGGTGCCGGGCGTACGCAGCGCGCCCGCCAGCGTCGACGTCGGCATCGTCAGTTCGCCGGCTCGGGCGTCGCCCGGCAGGCGCTCAGGTAGCTGGTCAGCGAGCCGACCGTGTCGAACACCTCCGCGGTCAACTCGTCCGGGTCGAGCTGCACGCCCACCGAGTCCTCCAGCGCCATCAACAACTCGATGACGCTCGTGGAGTCGAGGCCGAGGTCGCCGAAGAGCCTGGTGTCGTCGGTGAACTCGGGAAGGTCGCGGTCCAGGACATCGCCGAGGGCCGTCCTCAGCGCGGTACGGATCTCGGCTTCGTCGGCGTCGGACATGGTGGGAACTCCTTCGTGACTACGCGGACCCGCCCGGAGCCCCGGCCGGCGGCTCAGGCGACAGGGGACGGCTCAGGTCGGGATGGGTCGACTGCTTGGCCAGCACGTCGTCGACGGTGTCGCGGCCGCGGACCAGGTAGGAGCGGCCGCGCAGCAGCAGCACCTCGGCCGGGTAGCCGTGGCTGAGGAACAGCCCCGGCGAGGCCGACGGCCCGTACGCCCCGGAGCGGCGTACGCCGAGCAGGTCCCCCGGTGCCAGGTCCGGCAGCAGGACGGCCTTAGCGACGGTGTCGTTCGGGGTGCAGAGCGGCCCGGCGATGGTCCAGCGGCCGGCCGGCTCGCCTCCCTCGGCCCCGGTGCCGGGTCGGGACAGCAGCTCGATGGGGAAGTTGCGTTTGACGAACGAGCCGATCCCGACCGCCGCCATGTGGTGGTGCGTACCGCCGTCGGTGACCGCGAACCGCTCGCCCATCGACTCTTTGACGTAGCGGACGCGCATCAGGTACGTGCCACTGTGGGCGGTCAGATAGCGCCCGGACTCCAGGATGAGCCGGGTCTGCGGATGTGCCGCCGCGAACCGGTCCAGCATCGGGTTGAGTTCCTTGGCGAGCGCGGCGTCGTCCAGGTCGTCCTCGCCGTCGAAGTAGGCGACGCCGAGGCCGCCGCCGATGTCCACCGCGTCGAGGCGGATCCCGGTCGCCCGCGCGACGCGCTCGGCGAGGTCCAGGACGTAGGCGGTGTTGCTGACCACCACCTGCGGGTCGAGGATGCGGGTGCCGAGGTACACGTGGATGCCCGCCACGTCGGCGTGCCGCCAGCGGGTCAGCTCCGCGCCGGCCGCGAGCACCGTGGCCTCGTCGATGCCGAACTGGCGCGGTTTGCCGCCCATTGTCAACCGCGACCCGGCGACCGAGAACGCCGGATTGACCCGGATCAGCACACGTTGCCGGACGCCCAGCCGCGCCGCGGTCCGGTCGAGCTCCGCGAGTTCGGCAAGCGACTCGCAGACCACCGCGTACACGCCGGCCTCGACGCACGCGGTGATCTCCGCCGGGCTCTTGCCCGGTCCGAGGAAGATGACGTCCGCGGGGTCGGTGCCGGCCGCGAGGACGGTCCGCAGCTCGGCGAGGGAGGAGACCTCGGCGCGGGCGCCGGCGGTGTGCAGGACGTCGTAGACCCCCCGGTTCGGGTTCGACTTGAGCGAGTAGAAGACCTCCAGCCGGGGGTGCAGCACCGTACGCAGCGTGGCCACTCGCGCCGCGAGTTGGTCACCGTCGTAGACGTATGTCGGAGTGCCGTACCGTTCGGCGAGGTCGGTCCAGTCGATCTGCGGCGTCACGGCTGGGCCACCATCCTCTGCAACGCCGACTCCGCCGCCGTGCGCAACCGTTGCACGTCCTCGGCGTCGGCACCGATGCAGATCGCGTAGATCCGCCCGTACGGCTCCCGGCCGGCCAGCAGCGCGGCGTTCAGCGTCGCGAAGTTGTTGATGAGTACGCCGGTACCGCGGGCGGCCGGGCCGGACTCGTACAGCAGGCCGCCGAGGGCGGTGCGCACCTCGTCGAAGCTGTGGGCGCGGCCGGGCCGCAGCTCGAAGGCGGTGGCGAGCGCGTACCGGCCGGCGGTGACGTAGCGCTCGGCGACCCGGTTCTGGTAGGTCGCCATGTTGAATCTGGCGTTGATCTCCAGGCAGGGGTAGAGCGTGCCGTCGACGGCCAGGATCGCGTCGACGCCGACCAGCCCGAAATACCCCTCGCCGGCCAGCGCCTTGCCGATCACCTCGGCCGCCTCCGCCAGTCGGGTGATCTGGTCGGGACGCAGCGGTGGGGGGAAGAGGTGGCCGCGGTGCACGCCGTTGGCGGTGAGGGCGGTCTTCACGGTCTCGAACCGCACCTGCCCGCTCCGGTCGAGGATGAACTGGTAGTTGAGGTCGGCCTCCTTCTCCAGCCACCGTTCCACCACCACCGAGACGGCGCCGGTGCCACCGCGTCGAGTCAGCATGCGCAGCAACCGCTCGCCCCGGCCGGGGTCGTCCAGCACCACCATGCCGCGGCCGGAGACGCCGAGCGACTCCTTGACCACGACCCGGTTCCCCCGGGTGAGGTGCGTGTCGAGGGCGGCCGCCAACTCGTCCAGGGTGCGGCACACCGCGCCGGGCACCGGGGTCAGGCCCGCCGCGTCGACGAGTTCCCGACTGAAGATCTTTCCGTTGACCCGCTTGCAGACGGCCGCGCTCGGCGCGGCCAGTGGGAGGCCCACCGCCTCGGCCAGCCGCTCCTCGTCGGGGGAGACCCCCAGCGGCAGCAGGTAGGTGCGCCCGTCGGCCAGCGCGCGCAGCTGCGCCAGCAACCGGGGCGAGGCCAACGCGTCGGCCGTCACGCACCGGTCCGGATCGGGCTGGTCGGCCACCAGCCGGGCCCCCGCCGCCAGCCCGAGCGATTCCAGGTACGCCGCGTACCCCGGGTCCACCGGGGCCTTGAGTACGACGGCGTCGACGTCCTCGGCGAGCAGGACGCCCACCTCCTCCATCCGGTTCACCGTGGCCAGCGCGAAGGAGAGGCCGGTGCCGGGCAGCCGTGGCTCGCCCCGCGCCCAGGCCCGTTCCACCTCGAAGTTGTTCAGGTAGACGAAGCGGGCGCCGGCATCGCCGACCAGCGCCGTCTTGAGCCTGGTGGTGAAGGTGTCCGCGGCCACGTCAGCCGTCCTCTCCGGCGCGGACGACGACCGCGCAGAACATGCCGCTCTGACCGGCGGAGACCAGCAGCAGGGTGTCACCGGGACGGACCGCGCCGGCGGCGCGGGCGGTGGCCAGGTTCAGGAACGGATCGGCGCCGAAGCAGTGCGCCAGCTTCGGCACGTTCGCCAGGAAGATGCGGTCGGTGGGCAATCCGAGGTCCTTCGCGGTGGTGTGCCAGGAGAACCGGTTGACGTTGTGCGGCAGCACGAGGGAGACGTCGTCGAGGCGCAGGCCCGCGTCGTCGAGGGCGTCGCGCATCACCGCGGCCAGGGTGGGTACGTAGCTCCGGTGGTAGCGGTGGCGCAGCTCGGCCGGCATGTCGGAGCCCTGGTGATACCCGCCCAGGGTGCGCCGGGCCAGCCCCACCAACGCGTCGCCGGGGCCGCCCAGTCCGACCAGGGCGGCCGCAGCGGCGTCGCCGAGCAGGGTGGTCCCGGGCAGGTGCTGAAACGACCCGGTCAGCACCTTCTCGCCGAGCAGGATGAGTGCCGTGGCGTCCGCCGGCTCGGCCCGCAGCAGGCGTTCCACCACCCGCAGCGCGAACAGGCCGGTCACACAGTCCAGGTGGGACATGGTGAACGCGCGGGCCTGATCCAGGCCAAGCTTGCGGCGCAGCTGGTCGACCGGGCGTAGCCCGGCCGGCACGACATGGCTCATGGTGTGCCCGTGGATGAGGTAGCGGACCCGGGACCGGTCCACTCCGGCCAGCGCCCGTTCGCCGCAGTCGAGCAGCATGTCCGGCGTGGTCAGCTGGCCGGCGGTGGCTACCCGGTCGAGTCCCAGGAACCGGGTGAGCAGGACGACTTCGCCCCGGCTGAGCCCGATCCGGTCGCCGAGGTCGGTGACGGCGATGCTTTCGCCGGAGACGTACGGCACCACGGTGCGCAGGTGCAGTCCGGCCGCGTCAGTAACTGCCACGGCACCACTCCAGGACCGCCATCGCGCTGTACATCTTGTTCTCGGCCTGGTCGAAGGCGATGGCGGCCGGGCCGTCGAGGACCTCGGCGGTCACCTCCTCGCCCCGGTGGGCCGGCAGGTCATGCATGAACACCGCCTTCGGGGCGACCGCCATCAGCTCCGAGGTGACCTGGAACGGCGCGAACACCGCGCGCCAGTCGGCGTCGGGTTTGCTGGTGCCGGTCGTCTGCCAACGGGTGGTGTAGACCACGTCGACGTCGCGTGGCAGTTCGGCCAGGTCGTGGCGTTCGTGCACGACGGCACCCCGGGCCGCCGTGGTGGCCGCGCGGTGGTGGACCTCGGGGGTGAGGCCGTACCCCGGCGGGGTGCGCAGCTCCAGCCGCACCCCCGGGTAGCGGCTGAGCCCGCGGGCGAGCGCCGCCGCCGTGTTGTTGCCCTCGCCGAGGTACAGCACGCGCAGACCGTCGACGGAGCCGAACCGCAGGGTGAGGGTGGTCAGGTCGGCGAGTGCCTGGGTCGGGTGTTCGTCGGCGCTCATCGCGTTGACCACCGCCATCCGGTGCTGCGTGGCCCAGGTTCGCATCTCGGCCGGATCGTCGGCGGTCCGGGCCACCAGCACGTCCAGCATCCCGGCGAGGACCCGTCCGGTGTCCTCGCTGCTCTCGCCGGTGTTGAGCTGGAGGTCGCCCGGCCCGTACGAGATCACCCCGGCGCCGAGCCGGAGCGCCCCGGAGGTGAAGGCGGTTCGGGTACGCGTCGAGGTCCGGCGGAAGTAGATGCCCACGACCGCACCGGCGAGGGTGGCGCCCGCGGTGCCCGCCGGATCGCCGGACCGCCGGGCGATCTCGGCGCCCCGCGCGACGATGTCCCGCAGCGCCCCGTCGGTCAGGTCGTCCAGAGAGATCAGGTGCCGCCGGTCACCGCCGTTCGCCATCGGGCTCACCGCCTTCCGAACCGGCTGACCAGGTGCGTCCTACCATCGCTCGACCTCCCCGAAGAAGTCCGGCACCGCCGTGACCTGGCCGCGGTCGCGACCGGTGGTGAAGATCTCCAGGCCCACCGCGAGATCGAGTACGCCGAGCCCGAACGGCGAGAAGACGCGGGGTTTGTCGCGCCCCAGCGTCACCTCGTCGAGCAGGAGCTGGGCCAGCGTCGCGTCGATGAAGTCGCGGTGGCCGAGCTGCTGCTCCGCCAGGTGCGGCGAGGTGCCGGCGGTCAGGCAGTGGTCCACGTCGTCGACGACGTTGTGCGCGGCGGCGACGACGTCGGGGCCGAGGTCGCGCAGGGAGATGTTGAGGACCGTCTGTCCCGCGCCGAAGAGTCCCGCGTCGAGCAGGTACGGCTCGGTCGCGGTGGTGGCCAGCAGGACGATGTCGGCGGCCGTCACCGCGTCGGCCAACGGCTCGGCCACCGTCGCCGGGTAGCCCAGGGACTCGGCGTGGTCGGCGTACCGCCGGGCGTAGGCCGCGACGGTGTCGTGGACCACGACGTGCCCGATCGACCAGTGCAGCGCAGCCAGGAACTCCAGGATGTTGCGGGCGATGATCCCGGCGCCGATCACGGCGACCCGGGCCGCCGTGCGGGAGCCGTGGATCCGCTCCGCGGCCAGGGCGGCCGAGGCCGCCGTCCGGGCGGCGCTGATCTGCGCCGCCTCGAGACAGGCGAAGGGGTAGCCGGTCGCGAAGTCGTTGAGGACCAACACGGCCGAGGCGCGCGGGACGTTGCGGGCGACGTTGTCGGGGAAGCTGGCGATCCACTTGATGCCCGCCACGCCGGGTTCGCCGCGTAGAAACGCGGGCAGGGCGATGATCCGGGCGTTCGGCTTCTCCGGGAACCGCAGGAAGTAGCTGTTCGGATTGACCGTCTCGCCCCGGTGATGCGCCAGGTACGTCTCACGTACCCGGTCGACGATCTGCGGTCGGGACTCCTCGACGACGGCGCGGATGTGGGCGCCGCCCATCAGGTGGAAGGGGAACACGGCGGTCAGCTCCTCAGCGGCGACAACGCCGGCTGGTCGTCGGTGACCGGCACCAGGCAGGCCTCGCCGAACCGCTCGGTCACCCAGGCGTCGTCGTAGATCGTGCGTACGTACCGGTCGCCGAGGTCGGGGGAGATGCCCACCACGCGCGAGCCCGCCGGCAGGTCGGGTGCACGTTGCAGGATCGCCGAGACGACCGAACCCGTCGAGCCGCCGACGAAGAGTCCGTGCTGGCGCGCGAGCCAGCGGCAGGTCCGGACGGTGTCCGGCTCGGACACCAGTACCAGATCGTCCACCACCTCCGGGCGGAAGATCTCCGGCCGGCGGCTGGCACCGATCCCCGGGATGTACCGCGGACCCGCCGGGAATCCGAAGTTGACCGAACCGACCGCGTCCACCGCGACGATCCGGGTGCCCGGCGAGGCGGTGCGGAAGTGGCTGACGCAGCCCATCAGCGTGCCGGAGGTGCCGGCGCCGACGAAGAGGAAGTCGAGGTCGGGGAACTGGGCCGTGATCGCGGCTGCCGTGCACTGGTCGTGCACGAACCAGTTCGCGGGGTTGGCGTACTGGTTGAGCCACACCAGGTCCGGGTCCTCGGTGAGCAGTTGCTCGATGTAGGAGATGCGACTGCCGAGGTAGCCGCCACTCGCGTCCAGCCGGTCCACCCCGACGACGTCGGCGCCCAGGGCGCGCATCACCGCCACGCACTGCGCGGACGTGTTCGGGTCGGTGACGCAGAGGAACCGGTACCCCTTCTCGGCCGACACCTGGGCCAGCGCCACGCCCAGGCTGCCGGAGGACGATTCCACCAGCCGGCCACCGGGCCGCAGAATTCCCCGCTGCTCGGCGTCGGTCACCATGTTCAGGGCCGTCTTCAGTTTTATCGACCCGGCCGGGTTCAGGCCCTCGACCTTGAGATACAGGTCGAGGTGCTCCGCCACTCCGGTGAGATGCAGGAAGACATCGTCCAGGATTATCTCGTACGCATGCTCATATATCACCGATGTCAACCCCGATAAATGTCGATTCAAGGCCGCACGACTCATGGCGATCCCCGCCAGTGATTCCAACCGGCGATCTTCGTTCCGTGATCAATGTAGGCAAGCATAGGCGGGGCCGGCGAGCCGCGACAGGCAAGAAGGCGGCAGCTTCGCCGGTTGCCGCGAACTCCACGAACCGGCAATTGACCGGCAGCGGAATTGCCGCCCGGACAACCTGGTACGCGGCGCTCCGACGTGCCCTACTGGATGCGGATCTGTAGCCGACGGGAGGGTGTGAGACGGAATCATGCGTCCTTCATCGGCGGCAGCCGCCGTTTCGGCAGTGGACGGCCGCGAGCTCAGCGTCGGGCAGGAGGCGCTGTGGTTCCTCTACCAGCTGGCACCGGAGAGCAGCGCCTACAACGTGTCAGCGGCGGCGAATCTGCATTTTCCGGTCGACCTGGCCGCGCTCAGCGCGGCGGTGTCCCGCACGGTGGCCGGAAACAGCCTGTTGAACTCCGTGATCCGGACCGTCGCCGGGGACCCGCGCCGCTGCCCCGGCGGTGCCGGGACCACGCTGCAGGTCCATGAGCTGCCCGGCGACGACGGCGCGGTGCGGGACTTCGCCCGGTCCTGGGCGCAGCGGCCGTTCCAGCTCGACCGGCAACCACCGATCCGGGTCGCGCTGCTGCGCCGCGACGGCGCCACCCCCGACCTGTTGCTGATGGCCGGCCACCACATCGCGATGGACAACGCCTCCCAGCTGTTGATCATGCGCGAGATCCTCGACCAGTACGCGGCCCGGGTCGCGGGAACCGACCGCCCCGTCGTGGACACCGGCGCGGACTTCGACCTGTTCGTGCGGCGGGAGCGGGAGTTTCTCGGCTCGGCGCGGGCGGCCGCGGCCAGCGCCCACTGGCGCCGCGAACTGACCGGTGTGGGGCGGGGCATCGGTGTCCCGGTCGACCTGCCGAGGCCCGCGGTGTACCGCTTCGTCGGCGCCGAGATCGGGGGCGCGTTCCCGGCGGACCTGCTGGCGCGCGTGGAGGCAGCCTGCGCGGCCCGGAACGTCACCCCCTTCGCCTACCTGCTGTCGGTGTTCCAGCTGCTGCTCCACACGGTCAGTGGGGAGACCGACTTCGTGGTCGGTTACAACGTGTCGGTCCGGCCGGGCCGGCGGTTCCGGGAGGCCGTCGGCTACTTCGTCAACACGCTGCCGATGCCCGCCCGGGTGGAGCCGCAGGGGTCGTTCGGCGCGCTGCTGCGCCGCACGAAGGAGCGGCTGTGGCCCGGACTGATCCACCGCGACTACCCGTTCGCCCTGATGCCACGCCTGGTCGAGGTGCGACGCGACCCCAGCCGGGCCGGGCTGATCTCGACGTTGTTCGTGATGGGAGCGGACGATCCGGCGGATCCGTTCTTCGGCATCGTGGTGCCGGGCCACCGCGTCGAGCGGGCCGGTCTGACCGTGTCGCAGTTCGACGTGCCGCAGCAGCTGGGTCAGTTCGACCTGACGTTGCAGGTGCTCCGGCACGCCCCGATCGGCCGGGCCGAGCTGAAACTCAAGTACAACACCTCGTTGTTCACCGCCGACACCGCCCGCCGGCTGGCCGACGGTTACCTGCGGTTGCTGCGGGCCGCCGCCGACGGGACGCTTCCGTCGCGACTGGACCAGATCGACATCTGACGCCGCCCGGGCAACCGTCCGGACCGGACGGTTGCACACCGCCCGGTCCGGACCGGTCCGGCTGGTTCACCGGTAGGCGCGGGACTGGAGTCCGTACAGCTCGGCATAGAGTCCGCCGGCGGCGATGAGCTCCTCGTGGCTGCCCTGCTCGCGGATTCGTCCCTTGTCCAGCACCACGATCAGGTCCGCCATCCGGACGGTGGAGAACCGGTGCGACACGAGCACGGTGACCGCTCCCGAGTCCCGCCCGGCGCGGGCGGTCTCGGCGAACCGCTCGAACAGGGCGTGCTCGGTGTGCGCGTCGAGCGCCGCGGTGGGCTCGTCGAAGACGACGAGCAGCGGATCGGTGTCCATCAGGCCGCGGGCCAGCGCCAGCTTCTGCCACTGCCCGCCGGACAGATCGACGCCGTCCGGCCACCGGGCGCCCAGCTGGGTCTCCAGCTCGGCGGGGAGCGCGGTGATGACACCCGTCGCCCCGCCGCGCTCCACCGCCGCCCGGACGGCGGCCGGATCCGCCAGCCTGGACAGGTCGCCGACCCCGACCGTCTCGGCGGCCAGAAACTCGAACGACGCGAAGTCCTGGAACGCGGCCGACACCCGGGCCCGCCACTGGTCGCCGGGGAAGCGGGCGACATCGACGTCGTCGACGGCGATCTCGCCGCGGGTCGGCGAGTAGAAGCCGCACAGGAGCTTGACCAGGGTGGTCTTGCCGGCGCCGTTGTCGCCGACGAGCGCGACGACCGTGCCGGCGGGCAGCCGCAGCGAGATGTCGGAGAGTACCTCGCGGCCCCCCTCGGCCCGGGGGTACGCGAAGCTGACCCCGCGCAGCTCGATGGCGTCCCGCACGGCTGCCGGCACCGGGGCGGGCGAGCTGATCGGACGCCGCGCCCGGACCGCCTCCGCCTCCAGCCACCGGAACCGGCGGGCCACCGCCAGGACGAAGAGGAACTCCGTGCCGTACTGCACCGCCAACCCGACCGTGCCGGACAGCTGCGCGGCCAGGCCGACCACCAGCGCCACATCGCCGGGCGTGGCGCGCCCGCTGGTCGCGAGGAACAGCACCAGCCCGATCGCTCCCAGGTACCCCAGGGCGGTGACCACGCCGTCGACGGTCTGCAGGCCGGCGCCGCGCCAGTCCGCGCGGTTGCGTTGCCGCAACACGGCCGCCGCGCTGCGGTGGTGGCGGGTGCGGACGACCTCGACCAGGTCGAATACCCGCAGCTCCTTGCCGGTCGCGGCGGAGGTACCCAGCTCGAACAGGTGTCGGCGGAGGCGTTCCGGTTCGCTGGTGGCCTCCTGGGCAGCCACCTTGAGGTCGCGGCTCACCTTGCCCAGCCAGAACGAGAGCACCGAGAGCACCGGCAGCAGCAGGAGCAGCGGATGGATGGTCAGGAGCAGCGCGGCGCTGACGGTGAGAGCCGCGCCGACCCGCAGCAGGCCGGCCGTCGCGTTCACCATCCCGGCCAGCCGGCCCTGCTCCTCGCGGACCCGGTGGGCCTGGTCCAGGTACTCGGGACGCTCGTGGTGCGCCAGCCCGTCGGTGCCGCCCATCAGCGTCATCAGCCGCTGGCTGGCCAGCGCGCCGGCGCGTTCCATCACCGTGAACAGGCAGTCCACGTAGTAGAAGACGCAGGTCAGGGCGCCGCCGGAGATCAGCGCCAGCAGCCCGGCCGCGATCAGGCCGCGCTCCAGGTCGCGGGCGATCGCAGCGTCCACGATCAGCTTGACGCTCCAGGCGGCGACCGGCACCGCGACCGCGAACACCACGCCGGTGAGGAGCTGCCCGGTGGCGTGCCAGGGGGCAGCTCGGAACCCGATGCCCATCAGGGACGCGTAGGCCCGAATCGTCTCACGCATGTCCGCTCCCCGCTCCGGTGTCACTCATCTTCGGTCCCGCTGTACTGAGCGCGGCCGACCGCTCGTCCGGCCGGCCCGGCGCCGGGTCGTCGACGAACCGGGCTGCCTGCAGCCGGAACATGGTCGCGTACCGCCCGTCCAGGGCCAGCAGGTCGGAATGCGTGCCGTCCTCGACGACCGTGCCCCGGTCGAGCACGATGATGCGGTCCGCCCGGCGCACGGTGGAGAACCGGTGCGAGACCAGGATCGTGGTCAGCCCGGCGGTGAGTTCGAGGAAGCGCTCGTAGAGTTCGGCCTCGGCCCGCACGTCCAGCGCGGCCGTCGGCTCGTCCAGGATCAGCACCCGGGCGCCGGCCTCGACCGCGAAGAACGCCCGGGCCATCGCGATCCGCTGCCACTGCCCGCCGGACAGGTCGACGCCGCCGGAGTACTCCGGCGACAGGATGGTGTCCCAGCCCTGCGGAAGTCCCTCGATCAGCGGCAGCGCGCCCGCCCGCTCGGCGGCCGCGCGCAGCCGGGCGCGGTCGGCGGCCAGCTCGGGTGCGCCCATGCCGATGTTGTCGGCGGCGCTGAGGTGATACCGGGTGAAGTCCTGGAAGAGGACGGAGACCCGGCTGCGCCACGCCGCCGGGGCGAGGTCGGCCAGGTCGTGACCGTCGGCGCTGATCGTGCCCGCGGTGGGCCGGTAGAGCCCGCAGAGGAGCTTCACCAACGAGGTCTTGCCGGCCCCGTTCTCACCGACGATGGCGAGCGACCGGCCCACGTCGATGGTGAGGTCGAGGTCGCGTACCGCCTCCTCGGTCGCGCCCGGGTAGCGGAACCGGACGCCGCTCGCGCGGATCTCGCGGGCGGGGAACTCCGCCGGCACGGTCCGCACCGGATCCGGGTCGGCGGCGGGCGCGGGGGTGAGGCGGTCGTCCAGGTCGAGCACCTTCGGCACGGTGATCGCGGCGAACGACAGGATCGCGTTGTGGTCGTCGAACGCGGTGTAGCTGTTGGCCATGGCCAGCGCCTGGGTGTAGACGGCGAGGGCGGCCAGGCCCAGATCCCCCCGGATCGCGGCCCAGACCAGCAGGCCGTAGGAGAGGGCGTTGACCGCGACGATCGTGCCGGTGGTGCCGAAGACCGCGCCGCGCCGGGGCCGCCGCTGGCGCCAGATCGGCTCGATCGCCGCACGCCAGGTGGACCGGTACCGCCCGAGCAGCCAGTCCAGCATCCCCCAGATCCGGATCTCCTTCGCGGCCGGTGCGGTGATGGCGAGGTCCCGCAGGTACTCGGCGCGGCGCAGGGCGTCGCTCTGCCCGAACCCGACCTGTCCCACCCGGAGGTACTCGCGTTGCATGACGTAGACGACGATCGGCCAGACCACCAACCACAGCAGACCCAGCGCCGGGTGGAACGCCAGCAGCACGGCGGCCGCGCCGAGCGCCCGCAGCCAGGAGGGGAGCACCGCGGCCAACGCCTCGACGGCGAGGCCGGGCCGGTCCGAGTCGGACATGCCGAGACCGCGGACCACCCGCAGCCGGGCCAGCACCTCGGAGTCCTCCAGGTGCGCGATGGTGGCCGGCCGGCCGACCGCGGCCATCACCCGCTCCTGCAGGTAGCGGTCGATCTGCCGGCCGAGGGTCTCGGCCAGGGTGCGCAGCAGCGGCGAGATGATGCGTTCCAGCATCACCAGGACGCCGACCACCGCCAGCAGCACGAGCATTGTCCGTCGTTGGGGGGAGTCCGCACCGCCGCGTACGGCGTCCGGGATGGCGCCGATGAGGGCGCCGGTCGCGATGCCGACCGCGACCGGCAGCACCGAGGCGAACAGGATTCCGAGAGCGCCGAGAACCGCTTTGAGCCGGCTCACCCTGGGCAGTAGCCGAAGCAGTGCCAGGAGTCCGGTGACGGCTGCCGACGGGCGGGGAAATGTCACGCCAGTTTAATATCGGGTCCGCGGCTAAGGGTCAAGGTCGAGCTTTGATCATTTGATCGCCGTCACTCCTCTTTGTCTGTGGGAAGGGGGCTGATAATCTCCGCATGGTGCTTGATCGAAGACCCCCCGGTCGGGTACCTCGGGTGATTAGGGGTGACTGTCGCGCTCGCGACGCAATAAGGAAAGCCGCGCGCTTTCGGCGTTGAGCGGAGAGATATGGGCCTGAGAAACAATGTCGCTTTGCTGCGTCGGCTGCGCGGCTGGACGCAGGAGGAACTCGCTGAGCGATGTGGCCTCAGCGTGCGGACGATCCGCAACGTCGAGCTCGGATCGGTCGACCCCCGTCGCTCATCGGTCAAGCTGATCCTGCGCGCGCTCGACGCCGGCGAGGTGACCGAAGGCCCCCGTGGCCTCCCGACCGCCCCGGACCGCTGGCGCGGTCTGCCCCCGCCGCGGCACCCCATCGTGGGCATGCGCGCCGAGCTGCACGAACTGGCGCGGACCGTGCTGGCCAGCCGCCTGACGGCGGTGGTGGGGCCCGGGGGAGTGGGCAAGACCCGGATCGCGCTGGGGGTGGCGGCCGAGATCGCCTCGACGTTCCGGCACGGCGTCATCGTCGTCGAGCTGGGTGACATCCCGGCCGAGGAACCCGTGGCGCCGCCCCCGACCGCGGTGATCCTGGAACGCGTCACGCGGCTGATCGATCCCGAGTCGACCTGGACCGACAGACGGACCGGGGGCGACGCCCCCGGTGCCGACGCCGGCCTGCTGATTCTGCTCGACAACGCGGAACACCTGCCGTCGGCGGTCGCCGCCGCCGGTAAGGAACTGCTCAACGCCTATCCCCGGGCGCACATCCTCATCACCTCGCGCCGCCCGGTCACCGACCGGTGGGGGCTGAGCCGGGAGATCCGCCCGCTACCGGTGGAGCCGGAGCACCAGGAGGGCGGCTCGCTGGCGCCCGCCGTCGAACTCGTCCTGCGGCGGGCGAGCGTCGGCCTGCCGGCCGCCGCCGACCTGGCCCGGGACCTGCCCCAGGTGGTGGAGCTGTGCCGACGGCTGGCGGGCATCCCCCGGGCGTTGGAATTCGCCGCGGAGCGCCTGCGGACCATTCCCATCCGGTCGCTGCTGGCGGCCGGACCGGCCCTGAGCATGCTGAGCACAAGTGACCACTCGCTCGCCCCGCACCAGCGGTCGGTGGCCGGCAGCATCCGGTGGAGCATCGATCTGCTCTCGGACGGGCACCGCTGGCTGCTGCGGCACATCGCCGGACTGCCGCACGCCGAGTTCGACCACGAACAGGTGCTGGCGGCGGCGGGTGCGGATCAGGAGAGCGTGCTGTGCCACTTCTCCGACCTGGTCGACCATGGTCTCATCACCGCCTGCCGCGACCATCTCTACCGGTACCGGTTGATGCCGTACGTCGGCGAGGTGGTCGGCGCCGACCTCGACGCGTCCCCGGTGCCCGTCTGACCCGCCCCGCCTGCGATCACCCCGCCCGGTCATCCGCCTGACCGTCCGGGAGCCGTCAGAGCAGGGTGAGCAGCGCCCTGGTGTCGACCTTTCCGTTGGCGGTCAGCGGAATCTCGCGGACCGCGACGAAGTCGGCCGGAATCATGTACTCGGGCAGCCGGGCGGCCAGCCCGGCGCGGAGCCGGCGGACGTCCACCGGCTCGCCGTCGGCGGCGATGACGAACGCGGCGAGCCCGCGGGGCCGCGACGACGGACCCGTCGCGAGGACCACGGCGTCGCGTACCTGGGGGTCGTCCCGCAGGATCGCCCGGATCTCGCCCAGCTCGACGCGGTACCCGCGGATCTTGACCTGGTGGTCGACCCGGCCCAGAAACTCCAGCGTGCCGTCGGGCAGCCAGCGGCCGAGGTCACCGCTGCGGTAGAGCCGGACGCCCGGGGCCCCGAACGGATCGGGTCGGAACCGGTCGGCGGTCAACGCCGGGTCGCCGAGGTAGCCGCGGGCCACCCCGAGCCCGCCGATGTGGATCTCGCCGGCCACCCCGACGGGGGTCGGCTCCAACCGGTCGGTCAGGACGTACATCGTGGTGTTCGGGATGGGCGTGCCGAGCGGGACCAACTCGGTGGCCGGGTCGTCGATGATCGGCTGCCCGGAGTTGCCGATGGTGATCTCGGTGGGTCCGTACTCGGTGGCGACGAGCGTCCCGCCGGGGCCGGCGAGGTCGCGCCAGCGGCGGGCCAGCGCCGCGGGAAACGCGTCACCCGCGGCGATCACGATCCCGGCCAGCCGGTGGGCCTGCTCCGGGTCGAGATCGAAGCTGAGCAGGTTGAGCTGCCCGGGAGTCAGCTTGATGAAGCTGTACGGTGCGCCGGCGACCAGTGCGTCGCCGAGGTCGGCGGCCGGCAGCGGATCGGGCAGCAGGTGCACCGGCTCGCCGGTCAGCAGCGGCGTGTAGAGGCTCGGGATGCCGAGGTCGAAGGCGAGCGAGGCGAAGAACGGCGCACCGCCCCGACCGCGGGACGCGTACGCCTCCACTGTCCAGAGCAGATAGTTGCGCAACCCGCCGTGCTGGACCAGCACCCCCTTGGGCGCGCCGGTCGACCCCGACGTGTAGATGACGTACGCCAGGTGGGCGGCTTCGAGCCGGGTCGCCGGTGGGGTGGCCGGCGACCCGGCCAGATCCGCCCGTTCCTGGTCCAGCAGCAGGAACCGGCAGCCCGGGGTGGAGCCCAGCGCGGGCAGCTGGCCGGTCCGGCTGACCACCAGCCGGCAGCCGGCGGTGCCGATCATGTGGCGGAGGCGCTCCACCGGATGGTCCGGATCGAGCGGGACGTAGGCGGCGCCCGCCTTCCAGATCCCGAGCAGGACCGCGAGCAGGTCGACCTGCCGACGCAGGCACACCCCCACCGGGTTGTCCGGCCCGGCGCCGAGACCGATGAGGTGGTGGGCGATCTGGTTGGACCGCCGTTGCAGCTCCCGATAGGTCATCGTCGCGTCGGCGTACCGCACGGCGGTGGCGTCCGGACGGCGTTCCGCCTGGGCGGCGATCAGCTCCACCACGGTCGGACCGTCCCGGTCGACGCGGGGGCCGGCGGCCCAGTCGCCGAGCAGGGCGCGTCGTTGCTCGGGTGGGAGGCAGGCGCGGCGGGCGTCGTCGGGCCCCGCGGCCATGGCGGCCAGCACGGCCCGGTACAGCGCCGCCAGCCACTCCAACCGGGCCACGGAGACCGCGTCCGACATCGCGCGGAGCAGGAGATGACCGTTGTGGATCTCGACCCGCAGTCGGTACCCGGCCGGTGCCGCGGCGGCCCCCGGGGCGACGAGGATCGCGTCGGTGTCGCCGGCGGGACCGGCGTCCGCGGCCAGCGGGGTGGCGGCGTGCGCCATCCGCCACACCCGCTCGACCAGCCCTCGCCAGGTCGGGTCGGTCAGCTCCAGCTCGACCCGGCGCGGCCCGCGGTCACCGGCCGCCAGCAGCAGGTCGGCCCGGCACCCCCGCTCCTCGGCCAGCATGCCGAGCACCTTGACGTGGGCGGCGAGCAGTACGGCGGTGAGCGGCGCGTCGCCGAACCGGGTCCGCAGCCCGTCCACCAGGTCGGCGTACCCGACCGCGACCCGCGCGAGGTCGTGGTCGGTGCCGGGGTCCGCGCCGCCGACGGTGGGGGAGGTGGTGGTCATGTCTGTCCCATCAGGGTCCGGACCAGCCGGCCGACCAACTCGCCCGCCTCGGGCAGGATGAAGTGTTCGGCGTCGATCAGGTGGAACGTGAATTCCCGGGTCGTCTCCGCCGACCAGGCGGCCATGTCGGCGTCGCGTACGAACCCGTCGCGGCGGCCGCCGATGACGGTGATCGGCACGTCCAGCGGAGGTGCCGGGGCGTACCGCACCCGTTCGACCACCCGGTAGTCGGCCCGGATGATCCGTTCGAGCATCGGCAGCAGGTCCGGATCGTCGAGCACCTCCTTGGGCATCCCGCCGAACTCGACCACCCGCCGCAGCAGCTCGTCCCGGCCCAGCAGGTGCAGCTCGCTGCGGGGACGCAACCGCGGCGCCTCCGACGACGAGACGACGAGCAGGGCGGGCGCGGCCCCGCCGTCCGCCCGCAGCCGCCGCGCCAACTCGAAGGCGATGACGCTGCCGGAACAGTGGCCCAGCAGCACGAACGGTCGGTCCAGCAGCGGGGTGAGCGCCGGCAGCAGGCCGTCGACCAGGGCGCCCAGCTCGTCGATGAGCGGTTCGCCGAGCCGGTTCTCGCGGCCGGGAAACCGGACGGCGCAGAGCTCGACCTCGGCGGGCAGCCGCTCGACCCAGGAGTTGAAGGCCGCCCCGCCGGCGCCGATGTGCGGTACGCAGATCAGCCGGAGCCGGGGATCGGCCAGCCGGCGTGGACGGGCGAGCCAGCGGGTGGGCGCGGGACCGGGCCTCAACGGGCCAGCTCCTGGTGCAGGATGGCGCCGAGCCGGGCGTCGGCGAGCACCCCGGCGGGCGACTCGAGGCCGTACTCGAAGAGGTGGACGCGGGCGTCGGAGAGGTGGGCACCCCAGGCCTCGGCGACGGCCGGAGCCGCCGGCCCGTCGAGACAGAGCACCACCGGACCGTCGTACCCGCCGGGCCGATGGCGGTGCACCTCGCTGGCCAGCTCGGCCCAGGCGAGCTGCGCCCGGGCCACGTCGAGCCGGGACATCCCGTCGTCGTACCAGTCCGCCTCGCGCAGCCGGGTGAGCACCTGACCGGCGTCCTGTGGGCCGCCGAGCGCCATCCGGCGGGCCAGCGCCGTGCAGCGCAGATCGAGCAGCTGTCCGACCTCGGTCGGCAGTCCGGTGGCCGGTCCGGGGGCGGGCGGCAGGATCATCGCCACCAGCGCGACCTGGTGACCCCGGCCGCGCAGCGCGCGGGCCACCTCGTACGCGACGACGGCGCGGTATCCGAAGCCGGCCAGCAGGTACGGCCCGTGCGGCGCGGCGGCCAGCACCGCGTCGAGGTAGCGCTCGACGAGACCGGCGAGCCCGGCGTCCGGCGGCAGCGGATCGCGTACGCCCGGCGCCGGCAGGCCGATGATCCGCCGGCCGGCCGGCCAGGTCGCGGCCGCCTCGCGTTCGGGCCGGGCGTGGCTCTCCGAGTGCAGCAGGAACAGCGGCGGGTCGGCGCCGCCCGTCCCGACCGGGGTCGGGTGGCAGCGCACCTCGGCCCAGGACCGGGCCCGCCAGCGGGACCCGGCGCCGGTGGCGGTGTCGGCGAGCAGTTCCGGGAACACGGCCCGTCCCGGCGCCGGGGCGCGCTCGTTGCCGACGGTCAGGTGTTCCGCCAGCCGGGCCGGGGTCGGGTTGCGCAGCGCCACCGACGTCCGCACGGCGATCCCGCGCGCCCGGAGTTCGTCCACCGTGTCGATGATGGAGAGCGAGTCCCCGCCCAGATCGAAGAAGTCGTCGTACGGCCCCACCGGGGTCCGCAGGACACCCCGCCAGACCTCGCAGACCGTCTCCTCGATCGTCCGGCAGGTGAGCAGAGACTCGTCCAGCCGGGAACCGGGTGCGTCGACCGCCGTCATCCCCATCTCCCGCCCTCGGGTGCATCCCGATCGTCATCAGCGGGCGGCGGGCGTACCAGGAATTTGGCCGGCAAGTCCGGCGCCGGGAGTTGCCGTCGCCGTTGCCTGTGAAGCGCAGGTCGGCCGTGCGTTACTGGCAATCCAGGAGGGACGATGATCGAGACTGAGGTGGTGCTGCGTACGCCGGTGCCGCGGGCCCGGGTCGCGGAACTCGAGCGGCGGATGTTCTACGTCTCCGCGCAGATCGAGTCGTTCCGACTCGTGGTCGACGACGGAACGGTCCGCGCGGTCCGGTTGTTCAGTACCGCGGCACTGGACCGGCAGGCCCTGGCGGCGAAGCTCGACTCCCTGGTCGAGAACGACCTGGGCAGCCAGCCGGAGCAGCCGACCAAGGTGGTCTGGCGGTCGGCCAACCTGCGGACGACCCATGAGGTGTACGCGCCGCTGCTGGCCGCCGGCGTGATCAGCGAGGCCGGCGAGGGCCAGATCGCGGTCGGGGAACCCCTGATCTCGCTGTTGGCCGCCCTGGACCGGCGCCTGCGCGACCTGGTGGTGGAGACGTTCGGGGCGACCGAGTACCGGTACCCGACCCTGATCCCCACCCGGGTACTCGACACGGCCGGCTATCCGGGCGCCTTCCCCCAGTACCTGATGCTGGTGACCCGGCTGCACGAGGACCTGGACGTGTACCGCGACTTCCAGCGCTCCTACGACGCCTCGGGGAGGCTGGACGGCGAGGCGTTGCGGCAGTGCTCCAACGTGGACTACTGCCTGCCTCCGACCATGTGCTACCACACCTTCGCCCAGTACCGCGGCCGGGTCCTGCCGGCCGACGGAGTGCAGGTGGTGACCTCCCGCGGCAAGTCGTTCCGGTACGAGTCGCGGTACGCCACGACCCTGGAGCGGCTCTGGGACTTCACCATCCGGGAGACCGTCTTCTTCGGCGGCCGGGGCGCGGTCCTGGACGCCCGCGAGCGGCTCATGGAGCTGGTCTTCGCGCTCGTCGACGAGCTGGGGTTGGACGGGCACTGTGAGGTCGCCAGCGACCCGTTCTTCATGGGCGCCGACCGGGCGGCCCGGGCCTGGTCGCAGCGGCAGCTGGAACTCAAGTACGAGCTGCGGTTGCGACTGGGACCGGAGCGGGACGTCGCCGTCGGTTCGTTCAACTTTCACGGCGACTTCTTCGGCCGCGGTTTCGACATCACCCGGCCGGATGGGGTCCCCCAGGTCAGCGGGTGTGCCGGGTTCGGCCTGGAACGCCTGGTCTACGCGTTGCTCTGCCAGCACGGCCCCGATCCCGAGAACTGGCCGGCGGCGCTGCGCGACTCGCACCGGGCCGAGCTCGCCGGCGACCAGGCCGGGGTGCGCTGATGACCGGGCGCCCGACCCGTCCCGGTCGGCCCCTGGCGGAAGGAGAGCCGCGGTGAGCGAAACCGGGGGCGACACCTACCAGGTGGTCGTCAACCACGAGGAGCAGTACTCGATCTGGCCCGCTGACCGCGAGCCGCCGGCGGGCTGGCGGGGCGAGGGCACCGTCGGCACCAAGGCGGACTGCCTTGCCCACATCACCGAGGTCTGGACCGATCTGCGTCCGTTGAGCGTCCGCGCCGGCGGGTCGTAGGACCGCGGGCCGGACAGAGGAGGACCTATCGTGACCGTGGAAAAGGCCGGCAGCCGTACGGGTGACCTCGACGCGGCGCAGCGGGCGGAGCAGATCCGGCAGCGGCTGCTCGGCTCCACCCGCCGTACCGTGGTGATCGACCGGGTCGACCGGGGCGGTCCGCTGCCGCTGTCGGCCGGGCAGCAGCAGATGTGGGTGCTGCACCGGCTCGATCCGGCGAGCCCCGCGTACCTCATGGCCTGGACGTTGCGGCTGGTGGGCGAGGTGGACGTCGAGGCCCTGCGGTGGGCCTGGGAGCGGCTCGTGCACCGGCACGAGATCCTGCGGACCCGCTACGGCCAACCGGGCGACGAGCCGGTCGGTTACCTCGACCCGCCGGCCCGCTTCGAGCTGCCGGTGGTCGACCTGCTTGGCGAGCCGGCGGCCGGGCGGGAGGAACACGCGGTGCGGATCGCGGCGGCGCGTCGGCAGCAGCCGTTCGACCTCGAGACCGAGCATCCGCTGCGGGTCACGCTGATTCGGGTGGCGCCGGCGCGGCACCTCCTGGTGGTGGTCACCCACCACATCGCCTGCGACGGGGCGTCGTACCGGCGGATCGGCGCCGAGGTGAGCGCGTACTACGCGGAGCGCGCCGCCGGCCGGCCGGCCGCGCTGCCGGACCTTCCGGTCCAGTACGCCGACTACGCCGGCTGGGAACGCCGGCGCGTGGCCGGCGACGGCCTGCGCACCCAGCTGGAGTACTGGCGCCGTCACCTGGACGGCCTCTCGGAGCTGGCGCTGCCCACCGACCGGCCGCGGCCGGCGCGACCGGACTGGCGCGGCGGCACCGTCGAGGTTCCGGTCGGCCCGGAGCTGACCGAGCAGATCCGGCGGTTGGCGAGCGCCCGGCAGGCCACGCCCTACCTGGTGCTGCTCGCGGCGTTCCAGACGATGCTCGCGCAGCTGTCCGGGCACGAGGACGTGGCGGTGGGCACGCCGGTGACAATGCACGCGCTGCCCGAGCTCGACCAGCTCATCGGGTATACCATCAACACGGTCGTGGTCCGCGCGCGATGCCCGCGGGACGCGACGTTCGCCGCCGTCCTGGCCGAGGTCCGGACGGCCGCCCTGGCCGCGCTCGACCATCGGGAGGTGCCGTTCCGGCTGCTCGTGGACGAGCTGCGGCCGGCGCGGGACCCGGGCGGCAACCCGCTGTTCCAGGTCGCCTTCGATCTGAACCCGACCGAGGACGGCGTGTTCGACCTGCCCGGTGTCGAGGTGACGCCGGTCGGGGCGCCGGAGCGGACGGTGGCCAAGTTCGACCTCACGGTGCACGTCGAGGAGGCGCCGGACGGGCGGTTGTCGGCCTACCTCGAATTCGCACGGGCGCTGTTCGACGAGGAGACGGCGCAGCGCCTCGCCGCCCACTACGGCCGGCTGCTCGACACGGTAATCCGGGAGCCGGAGCTGCGGCTGGAGCTGCTGCCGCAGCCGCCCCTGCCGGGTCCGACGCCGGCCGCCGCGGCGCAGCCGTCGGCGTCCGGAACCGCCGGCGCCGAACCCGACGCGGAGCTGCTGGCCACGCTCGATGAGGTGTGGCGGGACGTGCTGCGGGTGGACCGCATCGAGCCGGACGACAACTTCTTCGACATCGGTGGGGACTCGGTCCGGGCGGTCGCGCTGGCCGGCCGGTTGAAGACGCGGGGCCTGGACGTGACCGCGGCCGACCTCTTCGCCCACCAGACGGTCGAGGAACTGGGCCGGGCGGTCGCGCTGCGCAGCCGCGCCGAGGTGCCCACCGGCATCCCCCCGTTCGCGATGGTGAGCCCCGCGGACCGGGACGCGTTGCCGACCGACCTGGCGGATGCCTACCCGGTCGGCGCCGGGCAGCTCGGCATGATCATCGAGATGCTGGCCCGACCGGACCTGAACCTCTACCAGGACTCCACCTCCTTCCTGATCCGCGGCGACGGCCCGTTCTCGGCGTCGGCCTTCGAGCGGGCGGTGCAGCTTGTCGTGGACCGGCACGAGGTGCTGCGCACCACCTTCGACCTGAGCAGCTACTCGGTTCCCCTGCAACTGGTGCACCGCGAGGTCAGCTACCGACCGGGCGTCACCCGCGGTGAACGACTGGGGCCCGAGGGCTGGGAGCCCCGGCTGCGCGCGTACTTCGACGAGCGACGGCGCAACCCGATGTCCCTGACCGAGGCGCCGCTGGTCCGGTTCCACGCCCACCAGGCGGCCGGCACCGACGACTGGTGCTTCTCGGTCACCGAATGCCACCCGGTGTTGGAGGGCTGGAGCTTCCACACGTTGATGATGGAGATCCTCACCGCCTACCGGGACTTCCGGTCCGGTCAGGTGCCGGCCACCCCGGAGCCGGTGCCGTTCCGGTACGCGGACTACATCGCGGCCGAACTCGCCTCGCTGCGGTCGGAGAGTGATCGCGCCTACTGGCGGGGGGTCATCGAGGGACGGTCACCGGGCAAGCTTCCGACGGCCTGGCGGGACGACCCCGACGCCGCCCGGGACCGCTACCAGCACAGCGTCTGGTTCGACGACCTCCAGGACGCCCTGCGCCGGCTCGCCGCCGACACCAGAACCTCGCTGAAGGCGGTGCTGCTGGCCGCGCACCTGACGGTGATGGGCGCGGTGACCGAGGCGGAGGACTTCTGCACCGGCCTGGTGACCGACGCCCGCCCGGAGCTGGTCGGCGCCGAGCGGATCCCCGGCTTCTACATCAACACCGTGCCGTTCGCGATGCCCACCGGCGCGCGTACCTGGGGAGAGCTGGTCGGACTGGTCTACCAGGGGCTGACCGAGATGTGGCCGCACCGCCGGTTCCCCATGCCGATCGTCCAGCAGGAGTTCGCCCCCGGCACCCGGCTGGTCGAGGTGATGTTCAACTACCTCGACTTCCACCAGGTGGACAAGGACCTGGTGCACTGGGAGGCGACGGTCGACGAGTCGGAGAACGAGTTCGCCCTGCACGTCTTCACCCTCGCCGGGGATCGCTCCGGGGTGTTGCGGCTCAACACCACGAACCACGTGCTGACCCGCGATGCGACGCGGCGGCTCGGCGAGATGTACCGGGCGGTGCTTCAGGACATGGCCCGCGGCCCGGGGGGAGACGCCACGGCAGCGTGCCTGCCGCCGGCCGACGCGCGCCGGCTAGCGGCCGTCCGGGACGCGACGGCCCTCGCGACCGAGCCGGAATCCGTGCCGGCCGCCTTCGCCGGGTGGGTCCGGAGCCGTCCGGACGCGGTCGCGGTCCGCTCCGCCGACGTCCAGCTCAGCTACGCGCAGCTCGACGCGGCGGCGCGGCAGGTGGCGGACCGCCTGCGGCAGGTCGGCGTACGCCCGGGCGGGCTGGTCGCGGTGGCGCCGCGGCACGACGTCTCGCTGCCGGCGACGCTGCTCGGGATCTGGCAGGCGGGCGCCGCCTGGCTGGCCCTGGACGGCCGGCTCCCGCCGGAGCAGCGGCCCGCGGCGGCCCGCGCCGCCGGAGCGGACGCCCTCGTCGAGGCGACCACCGTGACGGACCTGCGGCCGGTGACGTCCGACGGGTCGCGGGCCGGTTGGCCGGCCGGTCCGGTCGCGGCCGTGCTGCCCGACCCGCGGACCGCGCCCGGTGGCGGCGCGGTCCTCTCGCACCGCGCGCTGGCGTACGCGTTGGCGGGCCAGCGGGCCGGCCTCGCCGAGCTCGGGTCGCCGTCGACCGAGGAGTCGGTCTGGCTCTTCGCCAGCTCGTTCCCGTCCTGGCCGGCGCTCACCGAACTGCTGCTGCCGATCGTCACGGGTGGGCAGCTCGTCCTCGGGCCGGCGCCCGCCGTCACCCACCGGTACGCCACCGCCGGGGAGGTCGGGTCCGATTCCGCCGGTCGGGTCGGAGCTGGCCCGGTCGTCGTCCTCGCCGGCGGCGACCCCCTGCTCGGGGTGGCGCGTCCGGCCGCGACCGGCGAGGGCGCCCGGGTGGTCGAGGTGGGCGGCTGCGACACGGCACCGGGTTGGCTGACCCTCGCCGGTCGGCCGCTACCCGGCCGGACGCCGTACGTGCTTGATCCGCAGCGGCGGGCGGTGCCGATCGGCGTGCTCGGCGAGCTGTACGTGGGCGGGCCGGCGCTCGCCGACGGGTACCACGGGGACCCGGTGGCGACCGCTGAGCACTTCGTCCCCGCCCCCGACGGTGATCAGCGGCTCCTGCGGACCGGGCACCTCGCCCGGTTCCACGACGACGGCCGGCTGGAACTCCTCGGCCCCCGGCGGTGGTACCGCACCCCGGACTCGGGGCTGGTCGACCTGGGCGCGATCCGCGCGGCGCTGGCTGCCCACCCGGCGGTACGCGAGGCGTACGTCCGGTTGCGGCCGGCGGCGGGCGACGGCCACCAGCTGGTGGCGTACCTGCGGCCGGTCCCCGGCGCGGCGGTCGAACCGGTCGAGATCCGCCGGACCCTGGCCGGCCGGCTGCCCCGCCGGCTCGTGCCGGACATCCTGATCCCGGTCGAGTCCTGGCCGCTGACCGCCAGCGGGCAGGTCGACCCCGACGCGCTGCCGGAGCTGCCCGCCCCGGACGCCTCGACCGGCGGTCACCAGCCGTGGGACGACGAGTTCGAGAGACTGTTGCGGGCCGTGCTTCCGGCCCTGCCCGACGACGCGGAGCTCACCGCGGACGCCGAGCTGGCCGTCCTGGGCCTGAACTCGCTCTCCACGGTGGAGCTGCTCATCTCGCTGGAGCACCTCTACGACGTCAGCATCCCCGGCGGGCGGCTGGTCCTGGACATGTTCGAGACCCCCGCGACCCTGTGGGAGGGGCTCAACCGCCTGCGGGCCGCGCAGCCGGAGGACGCGGGCGTGACCGCATGACCCCGGGACTCCCCGACCTACCGACAGTCAACACGGAGGTGGACATGTCCATCGCAGACCTCGACACATCACTGCGCGACGACATCCGGGAAGCCGTCGCCGAAATCCTGGAGATCGAGCCCGATGAGATCACCTGGACCAGCAGCTTCCAGCACGACCACGAGGCCGACTCGTTGCAGCGCATCGAACTGCTCACCGCCCTGGAACGCCGGTTCGGCATCACGATCGACGAGTCCCTGCTGCCCACGATGACCGACCTGTCGAGCACCTACGCCGTCGTCGCCGAGATCGTGGCGAACCGGTAGCGGAGCGGAGGGAACTGGCATGCCGGTCGAGTCGACGCGCCCGCGCGTGGTGATTACCGGCCTCGGCGTCATCAGCAGCATCGGCACCGGGGCCGAGGAGTTCGCGCGTGCGCTGCGCGCGGGCCGGTCCGGGGCGGGGCCGATCCGGGCGTTCGACACCGAGGGGTTCGAGCACACCAACGGGTGCGAGGTGACCGATTTCGACCCGACGGCGTGGATCGACCGGCTCGATCCCCGGGAGCTGGGCCGAGCCACCCAACTCGCCGTCTCCGGCGCCAACCTGGCCCTCGCGGACGCCCGGCTCAGCCCGGCGTACCTGCGCGCCCGGCCGGCGGTGGTGGCGGTCGGCACCACCAGCGGCGAGACCCGGGAGGTGGAGTTGGCGCTGCAGCGGCAACTGACCACCGGCGCGACGGACATCGAGCCGGCCGCCGCCCGCCGGGCCCGGTCGGGACGGCTCTCCGCGGACATCGCCCGGGAGCTCGACCTCACCGAGGTCGAGGCGGTGACCGTGCCGACCGCCTGCGCCGCGGGCAACTACGCGATCGGCTACGGCTACGACGCGATCGTCGACGGCGACGCGGAACTGGCGCTCTGCGGCGGAGTGGACGCCATGGTGCGTACCAACTTCATCGGATTCCATCGGCTGGGCACCATCGCACCCACCGTGTGCGCGCCGTTCGACGGCGACCGGCGGGGCATCCTCACCGGCGAAGGAAGCGGGATCCTGGTGCTGGAGCGCCTCGACGCGAGTCTGGCGCGTGGAGCCCGGATCTACGCCGAGGTCCTCGGGTACGGATTGAGCTGCGACGCGCACCACGCGGTGTCGCCGGACCGCGACGGGGTGGCCGACTGCATCGCCCGCGCCCACGCCAACGCCGGCGTCGGACCCGACGACCTGGACCTGATATCCGCCCACGGCACCGGAACGAAGACCAACGACGTCACCGAGGTGGCCGCCATCCGCCAGGTCTTCGGCGACCGGCTCCCGCCGACCATCTCCATCAAGTCGATGTTGGGACACACGATGGGCGCCGCGAGCGCGCTGGCCGCGATCGCGTGCGTGCTGTCGCTCACCGAGGGATTCATCCCGCCGACGATCAACTATCGACAACCGGACCCGGAGATAGCCATCGACTGCGTGCCGAACCAGGCGCGACCGGCGTCGCTGCGCCGGGTGCAGAACAACGCACTCGCGTTCGGCGGGAACAACGCCGTCCTCCTGCTCGGAGCCTACTCATGACCGCGACGCGCACCGTCATCACCGGCTGGGAGACCCACTCACCCCTGGGACACGGCACCGACGCCCACACCAGCGCCGCGGCGCTGGTGGCGGGCCGGGACGACGCTCCCCGCCGGGTGCCCGACTTCGAGGTACGGCGGGTACTCGGCGCCAAGGGGACCCGTTCCATGTGCCGGGCGAGCGGCCTCGCGGTCGCCACCGCGGGCCGGCTGCTCACCCGGTTCGCCCTGGACCGGCAGCACCGTACCGACCACGCCGACGACGATCTAGGCCTGGTGCTGGCCACCAGCGACAACGTGCAGACCGTGGTCGACTTCAACCGCGACAGCTGGACCGCGTCGCGCCCCTACGGGGTGGACCCGGCGCGGCTGCCGGTGACACTGATGAACGTACACGCCGGACAGTGTGCGATCTGGCACCGGCTGCGGGGGCCCAACTCCACGATCAGCGGCAGTCACCTCGGCTCGTTGCTGGCGCTCCGCTACACGGGCCGCCTGCTGCGCCGCGGGCACGCCCGGGTGGTGCTCTGCGGTGCGGTGGAGGAGGACAGCGAGACCCGGGCGGCGTACGCGGCGGCCCGGGCGGTGCCCGGCCCACGCCGGCCGCCGGGCGAGGGCTGCGTCATCTTCCTGGTCGAGTCGGCCGATCGGATCGTCCCCGAACGGCCGGCGCTCGCCGAGCTGCTGACGGTGGAGTTCGGGTTCGCACCGAGTGCCGGTGCGGTCCGGGCCGCACTCGCGGGTTGCCTGTCCCGGGCGCTGGCCCGGACCGGCGTGCCGGCGGACCGGATCAGCGCGGTGGTCCCGTCACCGGCGGTGGACGCGCGCGGCGGCGAGGAGGCGCTCGCGATCAAGGTGGTCCTCGGCGAGGTGCCCGTGGTGTCGGCCCTGCACGACGCGCTGGGGGACACCGACGCGGTCGCGGCGGCCTTCCAGATCGTCGGGCTGCTGACCGATCCGGCGCTGGCCGGGCGGATCGCGGCGGTCACGGCGACCGATGCCGAGGGCCGGGTCGGATGCGCGCTGCTGCGGATGCCCCCACGAACGTGACGCAACCCCACCACGGGACCGGATCGACACGTCTGGAAAGGACCTGACCCTGATGGGCTCGGTCAGCACCGGCGACCGTCCGGTCGTCTTGTATCTCACCAACGGCAGCGAACACATGCGGGTCGGCGGCAACGCGCTGCGGACCGCGGCGATCGACGAGGCGATGCACCGCTGCGCGACGACCACCCACCGGGTGCGCTGTGTCGACGAGGAGGACTGCGCACACGCGGCGCCGGCCGAGCCGGCGGCGGCGCTGGGCATCGGCCGGGAGTGAGCCGGCGCAGCACCGCCGGAACCCGGTCCAGCCGTCCGCCGGTCAGCGCGTAGGGGTCCTCCAGCAGCGCCCGCGGCGCCGCGTCGGCGTGCACCGCGGCCAGCAGTGCCCACTCGCCCTCGGTCCGGGGCGGCCGGGGCCGGGCCGGCCGGCCGCGCCCGTCGGCAGCCGGGCCGGACGCGCCGAAGGCCGCTGGATCCGTGGTCACCGCGTAGCTGCGGGGGCGGTCGCGGCGGGGTGCGGATCGAGGCGCGCCATCAGCCAGCGGTGCACCCCGACGGCGTCGGGTCCGGCCGGGCGGGTCAGCACGTCGGCGTGGAGCGTGGCCCGGCCCGCCTCGGCAGTACCGCGGAGGCGGGGATCCGGTACCGCTCGGTCAACCACTCGACGGCCAACGCGGCGGCCGGTGACCGCAGGCGGGCGACGTGCACGCTGTGCCGGCCGGTGTCGCGGCCCTCGGCGATCTCCGGGTTCGGCGAGGGCGACGCGGAAGCCGACCGGGTCGAAGGTGCGGCGGTCGGGGAAGCGGTACTGGTCGAGCCAGGGCCAGGCCTGACCCCAGCTCAGCGGGTAGGTGCCTGCGGCACCGTCAGCCGTGGACAATCCGGCACCTCCTGGTGTCTGGTCGCGGTCTGCGGGGGCTGGTCGGCCGGTCAGCTAGGCCGTGTCCTCCGCTTCCTGCTCCAGCAGTTCGGCGAAGGCGAGCCATCCCTCGGAGCACTGGCGCGCCAGCCGGGCCACGGCGTACGTGCAGTGTGGTGGCAGGGCGGCCGGCACCTGGTGCCACTCCGGGGCGTTGACCACCCGGAGGCTGAGCCAGCGCAGGAACTGCCGGCCCGAGTCGGTGAAGCGCAGCGACGGATCCTGCTGCAGGCTGCGTAGCAGGTCGTCGATGTTCGCGCCGACCCGTCCGATGGTCCGCGTCACCTGGCCGTCCACCGCCGCCGGTCGTCGGACGTCGAGGGTGGGATCCTCGCCGCGGTCGAGGCGGGCGCGGACGTCGCGGACCGTGGCCGGGGAGATGCCCGCGCGGCGTGCGGTCTCCCGCAGCGACGCCTGCGGATCGCGTCGGATGATCTCGGCGGCGATCCGGCGGCCCTGGTTGCGGTCGACCGGACGCGCCCGGCCGTCGCGGCCGATCCGCGACGCGGGCGCCGGTACGGTGGGCAGTGATCGGCGGATGGTGCCGACGGTCACCGGTGCCAGGCCGGTGATCTCGGCGATGGTGCGGTCGGACCAGGAGCTGAACGACCTGATGATCCGGCGCGCCGCCGCGGTGCGGTCGGCCAGCGAGAGCGGCAGGCCGTGTCCGGTGTTGGCGCGGACGGACTCCACGAACGCCTGTTCCTCGGTGCCGTCGAAGAAGTGCACGTCGATCGTCCGCTGACCGCGCAGCATGGCGGCGTGCAGGCGGTGCACGCCGTCGATGACCCGCATGTGGGTCCGGTGCACGAGGATCGGGGGCAGGCGGGTCTCGATCTCGGCCAGCAGCCGGACGTACGCGGGGTCCGCGCCGGCGAGCCGGGGTGAGTCGGCCGGTACGAGCTGGTCCAGCGGGACGTGGACCGGACGGGTCGGCGGCTGCGGCCGGTCCGGCGCAGCCAGGACGCGCAGTTCGCGGGGGAGTGTCGGGACCGCGCCCGATCGGTCACTGCCGGCTACCTTTCCCATGCCGCACTCCAGTTCAGGAAGTCGTTGCGTCGATGTGCCGCCACCGTCGGATGTCGTGGCGGCGTAGCGTCGTCTGCCGCTCCCGCCGGGTCCCGGACCGGTCAACGGAAAGACCAAGGTCAATCTTTTTGTTTCCGGAGCCGGCTAGTCCGCGAACCCGGACGCCTCCGGACAGTGCCGGCTCCGTGACCGGTTGGTGCCGCTGCCGGCCGCCGGGTCCGCCGGACGGCACCGGACAGGCCGGGTACGGAAAGGGTGCGAACCATCACTCACGGTGTCTATTGAGTTTCCGGAGCATTTCCGGAAGTTGTTGACAGTGCTGCCGGCTGGTATCGATACTGACGGTTCGAAAGGCATACATGGACTTCGATCACCGGCGTCCAGCAGCAAGGAGGGCCCGTGAACAACAGCCTCAGACAGCGCAAGAGAATTACCAGGATAGCTGTGCCGACGGCGGTGTTGATGCTGGTCGGCGGCGCGGTGGCGGTGCAGTCCATCCCGCCGGCCGCGGCGGCCGAGACCACCCTGCGGGCGGCGGCCGCCAACGCCGGACTGTTCTTCGGCGTGGCCGCCTCACCCAACCGGCTCTACCCGATCGTCGGGCAGGAGTTCAACCAACTGACCGGCGAGAACGACATGAAGCCGGACCGGATCGCCACCTCGAGCGGCGGACTGCAGAACACCGGCGGCGCGGACAGCCTGGTCAACCACGCCCAGAGCAACAACATGCTGGTCCGTGGTCACACCCTGGTGTGGCACTCGCAGGCCGGCGCGCTGCAGGGGGCCAGCCAGGCGACGCTCAACAACTTCATCGGCAACGCCATCAACCGGTGGGGCAGCCGGATCGCCTACTGGGACGTGGTCAACGAGGCACTGGAGGACAACAACACCGGCCGGCGCCGCAACCAGTGGCCGCACACCATGAACCGGGACGCCAACGGCGACGGCGACTTCTTCGACGCCGGTGACACCGACGTCATCCGGGACTCGTTCATCCGGGCCAGGCAGGTCGTACAGGCCGGCGGATACAACACCAAGCTCTGCATCAACGACTACGACGTCGAAGGGCTGACGGTCCGGGGCGGCACCCCGAACCGCAAGTCCAACGCGCTGTACGACATCGTCCGCAACTACCGGCAGTACATCGACTGCGTCGGGTTCCAGGCGCACTTCAACGACAACCCGAACAGCATCATCACCGACGACCTGCAGGCGAACATCCAGCGCTTCGCCGACCTCGGCGTGGAGGTGCACCTCTCCGAGGTGGACATCGACGACGACCTGAGCAACAACGACATCGGTGCGGGCCAGGCGGAGAACTACCGCAAGGTCGTGCGGGCCTGCCTGAACGTCGCGAGGTGCACCGGCATCACCGTCTGGGGCATCGCCGACAGCGAGTCGTGGCGCTCCTCGGAGCGGGGCCTGCTCTTCACCGGTGGCAATGGCAGCTACCAGAAGAAGGCCGCCTACCACGCGGTCCTCGACGAGCTGAACAAGGGCCGCAACATCACCACCCCGCCGCCGACCACGCCGCCGGTGACGACCCCGCCGCCGACCACCCCACCGGTCGACCCGACCACGCCGCCGCCGACCACCCCGCCGGTGACGACGCCGCCGCCGCCGACGACGACGCCGCCGACCACGCCGCCGAACCCGAGCACCGGCTGCTCGGCGACGGTCTCGCTGAACTCGTGGACCGGTGGCTTCGTCGCCACCGTCCGGGTCACCGCCGGTGCCGCCCGGATCAACGGCTGGAGTGTGCAGCTCACCCTGCCGTCCGGGGCGACCGTGACCAACGCCTGGAACGCCAGCCGCTCCGGTTCAAGCGGCACGGTCCAGTTCAGCAACGTCAGTTACAACGGCTCGGTGAACGCCGGCCAGACCACCGAGTTCGGGTTCCAGGGCACCGGGACCGCCACTGGCATGACCCCGGTCTGCAGCGCATCCTGACCGCCACCGGTCCTGGACGGGCGGCTGCGCCCGTCCAGGACCGGCAGGTGGCCACCGGGGGTACTTTCGTGTCGATCGCAATTCCGAACGGAAAGCCCGGACGGAACTTGTGCCATCTGCGCAAAAAGTTGGTCGACTCTTGACTAAATGATCAATGTCGAGAGCATGGTTCGATGCGCCCAATCTCCACCTGGCCCCGCCGCGTCCTCGCGACGCTTTCCGCCGTCGGACTCGTCACCGCGGTCGCCGCGCTCGGAGCTGCGCCACCCGCAGCCGCGCACGGCACCCTCGGGATGGCCACGCCGGCCGAGGGCAGCACCGTAACCGAGCCGTTGACCATCGTGGAGCTGTACTTCACGGAGCAGGTCGCCTCGAACGCGTACTTCACCGTCACGGCTCCGGGCGGCGGCCGGGTCGACAACGGTTGGGCCTACGGATCAGCCAAGCCCCTGGACCAGCCGGTGCGCGAATACTTCCTGGTGGAGGGGAAGTTCGAGCCACGGGAGTACACCGTCGGCTACCCCGCGCTGGTGACGGTGGCGCACCTGCCCGCCGCCGGACAGTACTCCGTCAGTTACCTCTCGGTGGCCTCCGACGGGGACCCGGTGCGAGGGACACTGACGTTCCGATACACCGGCCGCCCGACACCCGCCCCGCAGGACTGGAGCCCACCGACCAACCAGCCGGATCCGGCGCTGCTGGCGGCGGCGGAGGGCCACGGCTCCGGCCAGGCACCACCATCGGCGGCAGCCACCCCACCGGGACCGGCGCCCGCGACGCCGTTGGCCGCGCCGCCCGCGACGGCGCAGGACCCGGGCCCGCCGGGGTGGATCGGGTGGACCGGCTGGGTCGTCGCGCTGGTGACGGTGCTCGCCGGACTCGCGCTCTGGCGTCGTGGTGAGTGGCGCGGATCCACCAGGACCCGCTCCGGCCGGCCCGGCGCCAAAGGGGTGCCGGCGGCGAAACGTGGCCCATCCGGCCGCCCGAGCGGCGAGCGCAGACGGGCCACCGCTACCCGGGTCAAGGAACCGACGGGATCGGGCCGGCGGGCAGCGGTCCCGTCCACGCGGAAGGGCGGGGCGGTCGGCACCGTCCAGGCGACGGCTCCGCCGCCGCCCGGCGCGTCGACGGTCGAATCGGAGGTGGCGGACACCTCCCCGCCGGCGACCGCGGCCGGACCGAGCAACACGCGACTCGCGCTGCTGACCGGCGGTCTGGTGGTGGCGCTTCTGGCGGGCTTCGGGCTCGGCCGGTTGGGGGGCACCGAGCGCACCCCGGGCGGGTCGGCGCCGGTGGGTGTCCAGGCCGCGACGGGCAACCCGCAGTCGGCGACCGACGGCCACCAGCACGGACCGGGTACCGGTCCGCACACCCATCCCGGCGATGCCGATACGGCGTTGGCCATGGGTACGGCGGTGAACGGGGGCGGCTACCTGCTCCAGCCGGTGCGGCGTACCCAGCCGGCTGGCGAGACGGTGGACTACGCCTTCCGGATCCTGGGCACCGATCGGCAGCCCGCGACCCGGTTCGCGATCGTGCACGACAAGCCGCTACACATGATCGTGGTGGGCCGGGACCTCTCGGGATACCAGCACCTGCACCCGACGATGGCGCCGGACGGCACGTGGACCGTACCGCTGAAGCTGGTCCGGCCAGGCGGCTACCGGATCTACGCCGACTTCACCGTGATCGGCGCCGACGGCACCACCGGGCAGCCCCTGGTCCTCGGTGTCGACCACGTCGTACCCGGCGCGCACACGCCCGCGGAGCTGCCGCCGCCCCGACCGCAGGCAACCGCGGGGCCGTTCGCGGTGTCGCTGGAGGGTACGCCCACCATCGGCGTGACGGCGCCGATGTTCCTCCGGGTGAGCCGCCCCGACGCGCCCGAGCCCGCACCGCTTGAGCGGTACCTGGGGGCCTACGGCCACCTGGTCGTCATCCGGGAGGGCGACCTCGGCTACGTGCACGTGCATCCCGAGCCGGAGCTGGTGGACGGGGCGGTCAAGTTCTGGCTGACCGCGCCGAGCGCGGGTCGGTACCGGGCGTACTTCGACTTCCAGGTCGGCGGCGAGGTCCACACCGCCGAGTACACGCTGGAGCTGGGCTGACCGCGCCGCCGGGTCAGCGCCGGTCCGGTGGCGGCCGACGGACCGGCGACCGCACCCGACGCAGGCGGGCGGCGAACCACAGTCCGCTGACCGCGAACATCGCCGCGGTGATCAGCAGCCACCGGACCAGGTAGGGCTGCTGGGTCAGGCCGGTCGCGGCGGTGAAGGTGTCGCCGCCGAGCCGCAGGATGCCCGGCAGGTAGACCAGCAACAGCAGCGCGGAGCCGAGTGCCGGCACCCGGATGTGGTTCACCGCCGCCAGCCGGACCGCCCCGGCCGCCGGCCGGCCGATCCGGCTGGCGGCTGCCAGCAGAGCCCGGTCGGCGGCGGCGTAGATCGGGAACACCACCAGGTCGTGGACGACCACCGCGGCCACGAACCAGCCGAGCATCCGGCCGGCGGTGGCCTCCCCGGCGAGCCGCAGCGCGACCCAGCCGGCGACCGTACAGCAGCCGGCCAGCAGCGGCAGATGCCACAGCGGCGCGCCGTAGGCGACCCGGAACCGGTGGGCCACCCCGGCCGCCCGTGCGGTGCGGTCACCCATCGCCGGCACCGGCCCGGCGGAACTCGATGCTCGCCACCCACTTGGTGCAGTGCACGCCGGGCAGCGCGGGCGCGATGATCCGGGCCGGGTAGCCGTGGTCGGGGGAGAGGTCCACCCCGTTGACCCGCAACGCGAGCAGTGAATCGCCATCGCGCACCTGGTTGGCCTGCAGGATCGCCCTGCTGAACAGCCCACCGCGCTGGATCGAGTCGACCCGCGCCGAGGCCGGTTCGGGCACCCCGGCCAGGGCGGCCAGCTCGTGCAGCCGTACCCCGGTCCAGGTCTGCAACGTCGACCAGCCTTCCACGCAGGCGATCGGCAGCCGGGCGGTGTGCTGCGGCAGGCCGAGCAGCTGGTCCCGGCTCAGGCGCACCGTGCCGGCGCCGCCGCGTAGCTCCAGCCGCCAGTCGGCGCCGGTGTCGGCCGGCCGGATGCCGGCGGCGACGGCCGTCCGGTTGACCGGGAAACCGTTCGGCCCGGACCCGGCGGTCCGGCCCCGGGGCAGCAGCACGGCGAGCCGCCGCCACGGGCCGTCCAGGCTCTGCCCGACGGTCAGCACGGCGAGCAGCGCGGTCCCACCTCCGGTCAGTGCGAGCAGCCCACGCCGACTCATCGTCGGCGGGCCGGGGCGCGGCGCCACCAGCCCGTCCGGGTCCGGTGGCTCGGGACGGGTGTCGGCCCGGGAGGTCCGCAGCTCGGCGCGGAGCGACCGGGACCGCAGGGCGGTGACCATCCGGGGCAGCTTCAGCGCGACGTGTACGACGAGCGCCGCGGTGAAGACCCAGGCCCCGAAGTAGTGCGCGGTGTAGAAGTCGAACCCGAACAGGTACGCGTACTGCATGTTCAGGACGCCGGTGACCGTCTGGAAGAGAATCCCGCCGACCAGCAGCAGCAGGGAGAACCGCTCCAGCGCCTGCGCCGCGGACCGTACCGGCGGCCAGCTGAACAGTTTCGGGATCACCGACCACAGCTTGGCCAGCACCACCGGGATCAGCGCGATGCCGAGGGTGACGTGCAGACCCTGGCTGACCCGGAACAGCCAGGAGGGGCGGGTCGGCCAGTCGACGTGCGGCGGCCGCAGCCAGCCGACGTTCTCCGGGAACGCCTGGCCGTACCGCGGGCCGTAGGCGAGGTAGTCCAGCAGTCCGGTGACGATCACCAGCGGCAGACCGACCAGCAGGACGGCGCCGAGGATCGACGTCAGCCAGGGGCCGCGCAGCGGGCTGCGCCAACGGTGGGCGATGCCGGAGTCACCCGGTGTCCGGTCCGGATCGGTGGTGGCGGGCATGTTTCGGCACGCTAGTCGGGGCCGTGCCGGCCGGGACCGGACGCGGCGGTTACGGATTTCTTACCGGGCCCGCCGGGTCGCCGGGCGGATCTTACGGAAGTCTGACGGCGGCCCGGATCCGGACCGGTCGTGGGGATACCGGCCCTACCGTGGGCGGATGCGGATCCTGCTCACCGGTGCGGCCGGATTCATCGGCTCACACATCGCCGACCTGCTCGTCGACTGTGGCCACGAGGTGGTGGCGCTGGACGCGCTGCTGCCGCAGGCGCACGGCGGCGAGCCGCCCGAGTGGGTCGGGCGGCACGACCTGATCCGCGGCGACGTCCGCGACGCCGATCTGCTGGACCGGTTGCTGCCCGGGGTGGACGCGGTCTGCCACCAGGCCGCGATGGTCGGTCACGGACTGGACCCGTCGGACGCGCCCGCCTACGCCGGACACAACGACTACGGCACCGCGGTGCTGCTCGCCGCGATGCACCGGGCCGGTGTGACCCGGCTGGTGCTCGCCAGTTCGATGGTGGTCTACGGCGAGGGTCGGTACACCTGCGCGGGGCACGGCGTCGTCCGGCCGGCGCCGCGCCGGGCCGAGGATCTGGCCGCCGGCCGGTACGATCCGCGCTGCCCGACCTGCGGCGCCGCGCTGGGCTGGGCGCTGGTGCCCGAGGACGCGCCAGTGGAGCCGCGCAGCACATACGCGGCGAGCAAGCTCGCCCAGGAGCACCTGGCGGCGGCCTGGGCCCGGCAGACCGGTGGTGGCGGCTGGTCGCTGCGCTACCACAACGTGTACGGCCCCCGGATGCCCCGGGACACGCCGTACGCGGGGGTCGCGTCGCTGTTCCGGTCGGCGCTGGCCGCCGGGCGGGCGCCGCTGGTGCTGGAGGACGGTCGGCAGCAGCGCGACTTCGTCCACGTCACCGATGTGGCGCGGGCCAACCTGCTGGCGGTGACCGCCGAGCAGCCGGCCGGCATGGTGCCGGTGAACATCTGCTCCGGTGAGCCACACCCGGTCGGCGAGCTGGCGCGCACCCTCGCCGCCGCGATGGGCGGGCCGGCGCCGGTGGTCGCCGGTGGGGCCCGCGCGGCGGACGTGCGGCACGTGGTGGCCGATCCGGGCCGGGCGGCGCGGCTGCTCGGCTTCACCGCCCGGGTGCGTTTCGCCGCCGGGGTGGCCGCGTTCGCCACCGACCCGCTGCGTGACCCGGCGGCGCTGTCGGCCCCGGCCTGAGCCGCCCCGGCCTGAGCCGCCCCGGCCGGGCGAGCGCCGGATCAGGAGACGGTGAAGAGCAGGTGGTTGACCGCCAGCGCGGTGGCCGCCTGCCCGGCCAGCCACCAGCGGCGACCGCCGGCCGGCAGGTGCGCGGTGGCGACCAGCAGCCAGACCACGAACGGCAGCCAGATCCGCTCCACCTCGGCCTTGCTGAGTCCGGACAGGTCCGCCGCGACGATCGAGACCGCGGCGGCGATCGGGAGCACGATGGTGGGGCGGGCGACGCCGGCCTGGCCCTCCCGGCGACCGGCGTGCCAGGCCGCGACCACGGTACGCCGCAGCGCCGGGCCGACGACCAGACCGGCGGAGAGCAGCAACGCCGCCAGGTTGGCCCAGACCCAGTAGGCGTACGGCCGTTCGGCGGCCCAGCCCTGGTAGTAGCGCTCCACCACCAGTTGGTAACCGTCCCACCACCAGAAGCCGGCCACGGTGAACGCGACGACCACGGCCGCGACGCCGACCCCGGCGATCAACAGCGCCGGTAGGAACCGCCCCCGGCGCAGCGCCAGCACGGCGAGGGCGAGCGGTCCGACGAGCACGAAGCCGTACGACAGGTAGAGCGCGAAGCCGAGCAGTACCCCGCCGGTGAGCAGCGCGGCCGGATGGCGGGCGGCGAGCAGGGCGAGCCCGGCGGCGACGACCCCGGTGAAGACACCGTCGCCGGACGCGCCGATCCAGACCGCGCCGGGCAGCAGGACCAGGAACGGCAGCACGGTGCGGGCGGCCTCGGCGGCACCGAGCCAGCGCAGCGCGGTCGGCACGGTGACCGCCGCGCTCGCGCCGGTCAGGATGCAGGCCAGGCCGGCCGCCGCGCCGCCGCCGAGGCCGAGCCGGTCCAGCCAGACGAAGACCAGCAGCGCGCCCGGTGGATGACCGGCGGTGTGGGTGGACCAGGACCCGGGCCGGAAGTCGATGATCCGATCGCTGAAGCCGGCCACCATCGCCGCGATGTCGGTGATCCGTGGCACCTCGTGCAGGTACTCCGCCTGCGCGGTGAGGCGCTCGGCGACCCCGGCCGACCACCCGTCGATCATGGCCAGCGACAGGGTCCAGGCCACCGCGCCCAGGTAGCCGACGGCGAGCAGCGGCCCCCACCGGGCGGTACGGGCCCACCGCGGACCCCAGCCGACCACCGCGGCGGCGACCGCGACGGCGACCGGGGTGCCCCAGCCGACGTGCGGACGCCAGCTGGCGTAGATCGGCGCGGTGTCGGCGTGGAGCCGTACGCCGCGCTGGTTGAGGACCACCCCCACGACCACGGCGGCGGCGATCAGCACCAGCTCGACGCCGAGCGTGACGGCGTCGGCGCGGCCGGGCCGACGGTCGCGCGGCCGGTCGGGATCAGCTGTCATGACCAGCGGACGGTACGGCCTGTCGGGCGGGCCGGGCGGCGCGCCGGGCCGGCCGTAACCCTTCGGTAAGAACTCGTGCCGCCGTAAGACTTCCGTAACCGCGGATCCGTCGTCGGGGGCCGGTGGCACGCCCTAGCGTCGCCGATATGCCGATGCCGATCGACGTGGTGCTGCCCTGCCTCGACGAGGCCGCCGCCCTGCCGGGGGTGCTCGCCGCCCTGCCGCCGGGGTACCGGGCCATCGTGGTGGACAACGGTTCCCGGGACGGTTCGCCGCAGGTGGCTGCCCGGCACGGTGCCCGGGTGGTGCACGAGCCGCGCCGCGGGTACGGGGCCGCCGTCCACACCGGAATCATGTCGGCCGAGACGGAGCTGGTCTGCGTGCTCGACGCCGACGGGTCGTTCGATCCGGCGGAGCTGCCGGCGCTGGTCGAGCCGGTGGCGGCGGGGCGGGCGGAGCTGTCGGTCGGCCGCCGCCGGCCGGTGTCGGCGCGGGTCTGGCCCTGGCATGCCCGGGCGGGTACGGCGCTGGTCGCGGCGCTGCTGCGGCACCGGGGCGTGCCGCTGCGGGATCTGAGCCCGATCCGGGTGGCCCGCCGGCAGGCCCTGCTCGACCTGGGCGTCGGCGACCGGGCGTTCGGCTACCCGCTGGAGTTGATGATCCGGGCGGCCGCCGCCGGGTGGCGGATCGTCGAGCTGGACGTGCGGTACGCGCCCCGGGCGGCCGGCACCAGGTCGAAGGTCTCCGGCTCGGTGCGCGGTACGTTGCGGGCGACCCGTGACTTCGTCGGCGTGCTGCGGACCGTGGACGGCTCGCGGTGACCGTCCTGCTGGTGGTGGCGAAGTCGCCGGTCGCCGGGCGGGTGAAGACCCGGCTCTGCCCGCCGGCCAGTCCGGTGCAGGCGGCCCGGATCGCCGCCGCCGCGCTGCTGGACACCATGGCCGCGGTTCGGGCCACTCCCGGGGTGACGCCGGTGCTGGCGCTGGCCGGCCGGCTGGCCGACGCCGACGCGTACCCGGGGGTCGGCGACGAGTTGGCCGCGGCCGCCGACGGCTGGTCGGTGTTGCCGCAGCGGGGTGACGGGTTCGCCGACCGGCTGGCCAACGCGTACGCCGACGCGGTGGCCTGTCACCCCGGTCGGCCGGTGCTGCAGATCGGCATGGACACCCCGCAGCTGACCGGGGCGCGGCTGGCATCGGCCGCTGCCAGCCTGGCCGCTGCCGGTACCGTCCTCGGTCGGGCGGTGGACGGCGGCTGGTGGGCGTTGGGCCTTGGCGAGCCCCGCCACGCCGAGGTGCTGCGCGGGGTGCCGATGTCGACGCCGCACACCGGGTGGGACACCTGGGCGGCGCTGCACGCCCAGGGCCTGTCGGTGGCGGCGCTGCCGCTGCTGCGCGACGTCGACGAGTGGCCGGACGCGCTGCTGGTGTCGCGGGCCGTCCCGGGGAGCAGGTTCGCCGGCCAGGTGGCGGCGGTGCGGTCGGCCGGACGACCGATGGCCGCCGGGGCCGGCCGGTGACCACCGTCGCGGGCCGACCGGCTCCAGACGGCGGTTTCGCGGCCGCGCTGCACGCCCCGGTGGCGGGCGGGCACTGGCTGGTGCAGGGCGACGGAGTCCGGTGGCGGCTGCCGGTGGAGCGGTGGCACGGGCCGGTGGAGCCGGCCACCGCCGCGGTGGTGGCCCGGTGCGGCGGGCCGACGTTGGATCTCGGGTGCGGGCCGGGTCGGCTCACGGTCGCGCTCGCCAGCGCCGGGGTGACGGCGGTCGGGGTGGACGTGTCGGCGCGGGCGGTGGCGTTGACCCGCGCGCGCGGTGCGGTCGCGGTGCATCGGGATCTCTTCGACCCGCTGCCCGGCGAGGGCCGGTGGCGGCACGCCGTCCTGCTGGACGGCAACATCGGCATCGGCGGCGACCCGGTGGCGCTGCTGCGCCGCTGCCGCTCGCTCCTGCATCCACAGGGCACCGTGCTGGTCGAGCTGGAGCCGCCCGGAACGGGCCTGTGGCTCGGGTACGCGCACGTGGTCACCACCACCGCGTCCGGCCCGGCCCGGTTGAGCCCGGCGTTCCGCTGGGCGCGGCTGGGGGTGACGGCGGTGCGGGACACCGCGGCCACCGCCGGGTTGGCGGTCCGCGAGGTGTTTCGCGACGCCGGCCGATGGTTCGGCGAGTTGGCACCGTCCGGACCGAACTGACCACCGGAGAGACTTCTTGGGTCCGGGCCCCCTCGGTAGCGTGGGCGCGGTGGATGGTCCGGTTCCCTAACGACACTCTGGTGAGTCATGGACGTGATCAGCACCGCCGGGGTGGATCCGGCGGATCGGTTCGGCTACTGGCGTGAGGTGAGTTCGAAGCTCTGGGTGCCCTACGACCTGCGCTGCCGTCGCCGGCTCGAACCGGGTTTCCGGGCCCGGGTCGGGGTCAGCGAGTTCGGCTCCGTGCAGGCGGCGCTCATGACCGCCATGCCGCACTCGGTCCGGCGCACGTCCCGGCTGATTCGTCAGGCCGACCCGGAGGTGTTCAAGCTGGCCTGCCTGGTCCGCGGTGCCGCGGTGATGATGCAGGGCGGCCGGCGGGCGGACTTCGGACCGGGGGACCTGATGTTGTATGACACCTCGCGTCCGTACCTGTCCGGCTTCACCACGGAGTTCCAGGCTAACCAGCTGCTGCTCCTGCGGTTTCCCCGATCGCTGCTGCCGTTGCCGGCCCGGGATCTGCGGGCGCTGAGCGGTGTCCGCATTTCCGGAGCCGCCGGTGTCGGCGCGTTGTCCTCCCAGTTCCTGCTGCAACTGGCCCGGCACCTGGACGAGCTCAGCCCGCCCGACGCCGCCCGGCTCTCCGTGCTGATCCTCGACGTGCTGACCGTGGCGCTGGCCGATGCCCTGGACGCCCAGCGGGTCGTGCCGGCACAGACCAGGCGGCGGGCGCTGATGGCCCAGATCCACGCCTTCGTGCGGGAGAACCTGGGCGATCCGCGGCTGACCCCCGACGCGATCGCGGCCGCCCATCACATCTCACTGCGTTACCTGCACAAGCTGTTCCAGCAGGACGGGCGGACGGTCGCCGGGTGGGTCCGCGAGCGCCGCCTGGAGCAGTGCCGGCGGGACCTCGCCGATCCGCTGTTCGTCACCCGTCCGATCCACGCCGTCGCGGCCCGCTGGGGATTCAGCAGCCCGGCGCACTTCAGCCAGGCGTTCCGCGGCGCCTACGGCCTCTCCCCGCGCCAGTTCCGGCAGCAGTGCGCGCAGACACAACAGGTGTGCGCGCACCAGTAACGACCGGCTCGGGCGGTACGGACATCCTGGAGCCAGGACCGCGGCGACGCGACGTGGTCGCAGGTCGGATTCGCCCAACGACAGAGTGGACCGGAGAGAGAGGATCCATGCGCACCTGGCTGGGAAAGCTTCGTCTGATCACCGCGGTGGCCATCGTGGCGGTCCTGTTGCCGATCACGGCCGGCCCGGCACACGCGGCCGAGACCTCGTTCAATCAGAGGCGGCAGTGGTTGACGGCCGCGCCGACAAGTTCGATGCCGCTGTCGCAGGTGAGCCGGGAGATCACCCTGGCGGCCGGCACCTACGGCTGGTGGAACTTCCCGTTCAACGACTCCTGCGAAACCTACACCGGGCACATCCTCGCGGGCACGTACTCCTGGACGGACCAGCTCTGGCCGGGGAGCCCCGGCGCCGGAGTCTACCGGCACGACAGCTATCTCACCGAGACGTCCGGCGGTTGGGGATACCACATCCGGTGCTACTTCGGGCTGAGCTCGGACGGTGAATACACCTGGGGAAGCGGTCTCGATCCGCATTTCTGAACCATCTCGTCCTGAAGGGGTGCGCTACCCCCGATCCGGATCGGGGGTAGCGCGACCGAGGGCGTCGAGCAGGCCCCAGCGCCCGGGGATGTCGTGCAGCTCGATCTGCCCCAGGCCGGGTGGCACCGCCGGGTCGACGATGAGCCGTTCGTCGACCGGTTCCAGGCCGAGCATCGTCCGCAGCAACAACAGCGGCGTGCCGGCGGAGGTGGCGTGCGGAATGCTCGCCGAGGAGTAGAGCACCGGATACTTCGTCAGGGTCCGCTCGTAGCCGGCGAACGCCTCCGGCAGCCGCCCGTCGAAGTAGCGCGCGGCGTCGATGATCGCATGCGCGATCCGTCCCGATTCGGCGTTGAATCCGTACCGGCGCAGTCCCCAGGCGATGATCGAGTTGTCGCAGGGCCAGACCGTACCGGTGTGGTAGCCCACCGGGTTGTAGCGGCTCTCGGTGGTGGCCAGGGTGCGGATGCCCCAACCGGAGAAGAGGGCCGGGCCGAGTAGTCGCTCGACGACCGCGCCGGCGCGGTCGGGGTCGACGATCCCGCTCCAGAGCAGGTGCCCCATGTTCGAAGCGAGGGCGTCGACCTGTTCGCCGTCGCCCTGCAACGCCAGGGCGTAGTAGCCGCGGTCGGCGATCCAGAAGTCGCGGTTGAAGCGTTCCCGCAGCTCGGTGGCCTCACGGTCGAGCCGGTCGGCGTACCCGGGATCGTTCCAGACCCGGCGCGCCAGCCGGGCGGCCCGGCGCTTGGCGTCGTACACGTAGCCCTGGATCTCGCAGCTCGCCTGCGGGTAGCTGGCGAGTCGGCCGTCGTGGAACGAGATCGCCTCCGGTGATCCCTTCCAGCTCTGGCTCACCGGTCCCTCGCCGGTCGGGCGCGCCTCGTACCAGAGATAGCCGTCGCCCCGCAGGTCGGCGCCGTCGATCCAGTCCAGCGCCGCCCTGGCCTCGAACTCCATGTCCCGCGCAACGGTGCTGTCGCCGGTCCACCGCTCGTACTCGTCGAGCAGCACGATGAACAGGGGGGTGGTGTCGGCGGCGGAGAAGTCGGCCGCGTGTGGCAGTTCGTTGAAGGCCACCGACTCGCTGTACCGCACCTCCTGCAGCATCTTGCCGGGCTCCTCACCCCGGAACGGGTCCCACCGGGCGCCCTGGGCCAGGGCCAGGACCCGCAGCGTAGGGATGCTGCGCTCCGGCAGGAAGGGCAGCGCCTGCAGGGAGCTGATCAGACCGTCCCGGCCGAAGAGCGTCATGAACCAGGGCATGCCGGCGGCGGGCAGCGACTGCTCCAGATTGAGGCCGCGGTACTCCAGCGCGGCGAGGTCGACCAGGCCGCGCCGGTACGCCCGGTCCAGGGGCTCGTGATCGGTCCGCAGGCTCGGCGCACCGCTCACCCAGGTGCGCAGCTCCTCGTCGATCTGGCTCCGGGTCCGTACCTGATAGCTGCGCAGCATCTTGCGGATGTCTCCGCTGCTGGCTCTGGGCGCCAGCGGGTCGACCCGGAGTTCGGCGGACCAGGCGCCGTGCGCCTCGATCCGGACCGTGAAGGTCATGCCGCGTTCGTCGACGGCCGCCGGCACGTTGGCGCTGATGACCGTCTCGCGCACGAAGGCTTTCCGCTGGTACCGCAGCCGGAGCACCCGGTCTGCTATCGAGACGGTCGTGGTGCGTTCGCGCGGCAGATTGGCCTTGATCTCCAGCACCTCGGCGAAGTCCGCGTCGACATCGAGGCGTACGGAAAGCTCGGTCGCCTCGTTGGCGTGGTTGATGATCGTCAGGTTCTCCTGGAGCGCGTCGCCGGCCCAGCGGTGGCGGAAGATCGAGAGCGACGAGTCCACATAGTGCGTCGGTTCGCCCGGAGTGAGGAAGAACCTCGCCTCGAAGAACTGCAGATCGTCGACGGAGAGCGGCTGGACCCGCTCGCCGTTGACGCGCAGCCGCCAGGTCGACAGGAAGCGGGTGTCGTAGAAGAACAGGCCCAGCGGCGACGCCGGCGCGGACTCGATGTCCCCGGCGCGGTCGCTGATCATGAACAGGTTGCCGTGGAAGATGCTGACCGGGGTCATCGGCGGGCTCGCGGTCCGGTGGTGCTCCGAACGCCGCGGCGTCCGGATGGGCGGTGCCTGGAAGCGGGATTCCGGGAGCGGCGGCAGCAGGCGCCGCAGGTGCAGGAAGAACGACAGGTCACCCTCGACCGCGACGCAGTTGCGGAACAGCATGGCGATGACCTGGTCCTCGCCGGCGAGGAGCCGGTCGAATGCCTGCGCGGAGACGCACACCGTGCAGTCGGCCGGCGGCCCGGTCTGCGGCCCCGGCTCGCGTACCGCGGTCGCCCTGCCCCCGGCGAAGGTCGCCAGCCAGTGGCTGTTCCCCCCGGGCCGGACGAGTTCGAGTCGCAGACTTCCGCGTAGCGGCGGCGGCAGCCGCCCGGGCGACGTCTCGCCGAGGGTCTCCAGAAACCGGTCGACCTCGTCCGTCACGTCACTCAGGGTAACTTGTCGGGTAAGCGAGAAGTGTTCGTTCTGTGAGGATCACCTGCCTGGTCGGGACGGGTACCCTCGACCGGTGTTCTCGCCCGACGGCCCGACGCTGCGCGAGCTGTGCGTCCAGGCGCTCTCCTCGGTCGAGCGCGGCTACGACCTGCTGGCGCCGAAGTTCGACCACACGCCGTTCCGCACCCCGCAGAGCATTCTCGGTGCGACCACCCGCGCGCTGTCGCAACTCGGGCCGTTCGACGACGGGCTGGACGTGTGCTGCGGCACCGGCGCCGGTGCCCTGGTTCTCCGGCCGCTGTGCCGGCGGCGGATCACCGGCGTCGACTTCAGCGCCGGCATGCTCGCGCGGGCCCGCGGCGCCCACCCCGACGCCACCTGGGTGCGGGCCGACGCCCGGGCTCTGCCGTTCACGGCGGGGTTCGACCTGGCGGTCACCTTCGGGGCGTTCGGGCACTTCCTGCCCGCCGAACGACCGGCACTCTTCGCGGGGGTGCACCGTGCCCTGCGCCCCGGCGGGCTGCTCGCCCTCCCGATCGGCACGCCACCGCCGCTCGCCTCGGTCGGGCACTGGGCCGCGCTCGGGTTCGACCTGACGATGCGGGTCCGCAACGCCGTGTGGCGACCGCCGTTCGTCATGTACTACCGCACCGGCCCGCTCGCCGCGGTGCACGACGAGCTGACCACGGCCGGCTTCACCACGACATCGGTCGCACTGACCGACCTGGGCCGGCACCGGGACGGCAGTCCCCGACTGCGGCTCATCCTGGCTCGCAAGCCGTAGTCGGCGGCCGGGATCGGGACCCGGCGGTCCGGATCGCAGGCATGGCGACGTCGGGTCCTCAGCCCATGAACCGGGGCGCCGTCTCGCCGATCGCCCGGTCCAGGATCTCCACCCCGAGGTCGAGCTCAGCCTCGGTCGAGGTCAGTGCGGGCGCGATCCGGAAGACCCCGCCCATGCCGGGCAGCTGGACCACGTTCATGTGCAGCCCGAGTTCGCGGCAGCGGTCGGTGACCGCCGCGCCGAGGTCGTCGGCGGGTTGCCGGGTCGCCCGGTCCAGGACCAGCTCCAGGCCGACCAGCAGACCGCGGCCGCGTACGTCGCCGATCGCCGGGTGCCGGTCGGCCAGCTCCAGCAGACCCTTCCTGAGGTAAGCGCCGAGCTCCGCCGCCCGGGAATCGAGCCGCTCCGCGGCCAGCACGTCCAGCACGGTGTTGCCGACCGCGGCGACCAGCGGGTCGGAGACGTGCGTGGTGAAGAAGAGGAATCCCCGCTCATGGGCGGTCTGCTCGATCTGCGGGCTGGTCACCACGGCCGCCAGCGGCAGGCCGGCGCCGAGGGTCTTGGAGAGGGTGAGCAGATCCGGTACGACCCCGTCGCGCTGGAACGCGTACCAGTCCCCGGTGCGGCACAACCCGGTCTGCGCCTCGTCGAGGATCAGCAGCCCGCCACGCTCATGGCACTTGTCGCGCAGCGCGGCCAGGTAGCCCGGCGGCAGGTCGATCACCCCGCCGGAGCTCAGGATCGGCTCCACGACGCAGGCGGCGAGGCTGCCCACCGACTGGGCGTCGAAGAGGTCGAACGCGAAGTCGAGCTGCCGCCGCCAGTCCAGGTCGCCGTCGGCGGTGACGAAGTCCGGCCGGTACGCGTTCGGGGTGGGGATGGCGAAGTTGCCGGGCGCCGCCGGCCCGTACCCCTTGCGGCCGGAACTGTACGTGGCGCTGGCCGCCGCCTGGGTCATGCCGTGCCAGGAGCGGGCGAAGGAGACGATCTCGTGCCCGCCGGTGACCAGCTTCGCCATCCGGATCGCCGCCTCGTTCGACTCGGCGCCGGTGGTCAGGAGCAGCACCTTGCTCAGCGGCTCGGGGAGCGACTCCGCCAGCCGCCGGGCCAGGTCGACCACCGGGCGGCTGAGCATTCCGCTGAAGAGGTGGTCCAGGGTGGCGACCTGGCGATGCACGGTGGCGACGACGGCCGGGTGGGAGTGGCCCAGGATGGCGCTCATCTGCCCCGACGTGAAGTCGAGCAGCCGCCGCCCGTCGGCGGTGTAGACGAAGCTGCCCTCGGCGCGTTCGATGATCTCGGGGACGAAGCGACCCCGTCCGGAGTAGCGGACCAGGTGCCGCTCGGCGTCGGACCAGAACCAGTCATCCATGAGCCGACGCTAGGAAGCCGGGCGTGGGACGTCCATCGGCCAGATGTCCGGGCCAGGGCAGCTGCATACTCGGCGGACCTGGCCGCCCGACTGGCGGGGCGGGCCAGGCGCCGCGTGAGGATTGGCGTCAGTGCGTCAGCACCGGGGTGCCCGGCTGCTCGCCACCGCTGATGTCCTGCTCCGCCTTGAGCGGCGAGGCCTGCCGCCGGCGGGGCAGGAAGGCGAGCGGGATGAAGGTCGCCAGCACCAGCGCGAAGCCCACCCAGAACGTCGTGCCGAACGAGTCGGCGACGAACTCCAGGCCGCGTTGGATGACCGTCGGGTCCACCGGCAACTGCGTGCCGTGCTGGCTGGCGATGGCCGCCTCGGCCTCGGTGACCGGGTCGCCGGTGCGGGGATCGGTCAGGCCCGGGATCGGCGCCGAGCCGTTCAGCCTGCTGGTCAGGATGACCGACATGACCGCCGCCCCGATCGAGCCGCCGATCTGCTGGAGGATGTTCACCAGCGTGGAGCCGCGGGCCGTCTCGTGGTTGGTCAGCGTCCGCAGCGCCGAGGTCATGATCGGCATCATGGTGCCGCCCATGCCCAGCCCCATCACGAACAGCGAACCGCAGAGCAGCAGGTACGAGGTGTCCGTGCCGACCTGGGTGAAGGTGAAGAAGCCGGCGGCGATCAGCGCCATCGCGAACGGCACGGTCCGGCCGACCGGAATCCTGTCGGCCAGCATGCCGGCGATCGGCATGGTGAGCATCGCGCCGAGGCCCTGCGGCGCCATCAGCAGCCCGGCGTTCAGCGTCGACTCGCCCCGCACCTGCAGGAAGTAGCTGGGGAAGAGCAGCCCGGCGCCCATGAACGCGATGATGAAGACGAACAGTGAGACCGACGCGATCGCCAGGTTGCGGTTGCGGAACAGCCGCAGATCGAGCAGTGGGTGTCGCGGCTTGAAGGAGTAGCGGACGAAGCCGACCACCAGCAGCGCGCCGACCAGCATCGTGGACCAGACCCGGGTGGCGGTGACCGTGCCGGTCTCGGGCAGCGACGAGACGCCGTAGAGGAACAGAGCCAGACCGGGGGAGAGCATCAGCATGCCGATGAAGTCGAACGACTCGGATGGCTCGGGGCTGTCCTTCGGCAGCGCGACAGCCGCGTAGACCAGCCCGATCGCGCCGATCGGGACGTTGATCAGGAAGATCCAGTGCCAGCTCGCCGCCTCGATCAGCCAGCCCCCGAGGATCGGCCCGCCGATCGGGCCGAGCAGCATCGGGATGCCGAGCACGGCCATCAGCCGGCCGATCCGGGCCGGCCCGGCGGCCCGCGTCATGATCGTCATACCGAGCGGCATGAGCATGCCTCCGCCCAGGCCCTGCAACACCCGGTACGCGATGAGCTGGCCGATCGAGTCGGCGGTGGCGCAGAGCGCCGAGCCGAGCGTGAACAGCAGCAGCGCGAGCATGTACAGCCGTTTGGTGCCGAACCGGTCGGCGGCCCAGCCGCTGAGCGGGATCACCGTGGCCAGCGCCAGGGTGTAGCCGGTCATGGTCCAGGCGACCTGGGCGTAGCTGGCGTCGAACTCGGTCTGGAAGGTCGGCAGCGCCACGCTGACGACCGTCACGTCGAGAATCGACATGATCGCGCCGAGGACGACCACCCCGGCGATCTTGAGGACGTTGGCGTCGAGTTTCTCGGGCGCCGCGGCGATGGGTTGATTGGACATGTGATTCTCCACCTCAGGCTCCCCGCCGGCCGGGGTGGTCCAGGCCGCCGGAATCCCGACAAGAATCACAGGCCCGGCCGACAGAACGCCCCGTTCGGCGCGGGAACGTGTGGTGGCTCACTGGCCGGCCGTCCCGGCGCCCGCTGACCCGGTCAGGCGGTGCCCCCGCCGTGACGATCACGCCAACAGATGATCACACTTGTTGCCAAATACTGGCAACTACATGATGCTGGTGCTAATGCGTCCGCCAGCTCAGGAGAACGACATGCTCAAGGCCCCGTGGGTGCGCGGCACGGCGGTGGCCGCCGCCGCCCTCTTCGCCACCGCCGGTTGCGCCGCGCCGGCGACCTCGCCGGGCGGCCCGATCGACTCGGGCACCGTGGTGGTGGCGACGGCCGGTGAACCCGAGGCCCTCAACCCGGTGCTGAACTACGGCGTCGACGGCGCGTCGTTGATATTCGACGGACTGGTCGCCCGTGACGCCCGCAACGAACTGGTACCGGCCCTTGCCCGGGAACTGCCGCAGGTGTCGCCGGACGGGCGGACCGTGACCGCGAAGCTCCGCGACGGGGTGCTGTTCCACGACGGCAGCCCGCTGTCGGCGCAGGACGTGGTCTTCACGTACCAGGCGGTGCTGGACCCCAAGGTCGACTCCACCCTCCGGTCGGATCTGGACATGCTCGCCTCGGTCACCGCATCCGACCCGGCGACCGTGGTGTTCACCCTCAAGTACGCCTACGCGCCGTTCCTGCAGCGGCTGGCGCTGGGCATCGTCCCGGCCAAGGCCTTCGCCGGGCAGGACATCAACAAGGCCGAGTTCAACCGCAGGCCGGTGGGCACCGGGCCGTACCGGGTGGAGTCGTGGACACCCGGCGACCGGCTGGTGCTGGCGGCCAACGACAGGTACTGGGACGGCAAGCCGAAGAATTCCGGTCTGGTGGTGGCGTTCGTCGCCGACGACAACGTACGCGCCCAGCGGACGCTGGCCGGGGAGTTCGACGCCGCCGAGCTGCCCCCGAAGCTCGCTGCCGGCTTCGCGGAGCAGGACGGCTACCGGGTGCAGCGGGTGCCGACCGCCGACTACCGCGGCGTGATGCTGCCGATGGACCACCCGGTCACCGGCGACCTGGCGATCCGGCGGGCACTCAACGCGGCCGTGGACCGGCAGGCCATGGTGACCGGTGTGCTCGGCGGCGCGGGCGAGCCGGCATTCGGGCCGGTGCCACCGACGTCGGAGTTCGCGGAACCGTCGATCGCCGGCAACCCCGCCGCCGATCCGGCCGCCGCGACGGCGGTGCTGGACGCCGCCGGCTGGACACCGGGACCGGACGGCATCCGGGTCCGGGACGGCCGGCAGGCGGCGCTGACGCTGATGTACCCGGCCGCCGACAGCCTCCGCAAGGAACTGGCGCTCGCCGTCACCGCGGACGCCAAGAAGGTCGGGATCAAGGTCACGCCGGAGGGCCTGACCTGGGACGCGATCACCCCACGGATGAAGACCGACGCGCTGATCATGGGCTACGGCACCCCGTACGACCCGGACTTCGTCTCCTACAAGCTGTTCGGCTCCGCCTTCGCCGGGCAGGGCTTCTTCAACCCGGGCTCCTACCGATCCGCCGTCACGGACCAGGCGCTGCGGGACGGCCGGGAGAGTGCCGATCCGGCCACCCGCAAGACCGCCTACGCCGCGTTCCAGCGGCAACTCGCCATCGACGTGCCGTGGGTGTTCCTCACCTACCTGCAGCACACCTACGTCACGAAGGAGACCGTGGCGGGGGTGACGCCGAGGGTGGAGCCCCACGAGCACGACATCGCCAACAGCCTCTGGTGGAACGTCGACAGCTGGACGAAGACACCATGACCGCCGCCCCACCGGCCGACTCGCCGGCCCCTGCTCCCGCTCCCGCCCCGGCCCCGGCCGGCCGGCGGCGGCTGGCCGGCGCGGGTGCCGTGGTCCGGCGTCGGCTGCTGGTGGCCGTACCGGTGCTGGTCGCGACGAGCGCCGGCATGTTCGCCCTCGGCGCCGCCTCGCCGATCGACCCGGCCCAGCAGTACGCGGGCGCGGCGGCGTTCACCACCAGCGAGGAGAACCTCGCGCAGATCCGCGCGAACTGGGGAGTCGACGACCCCCTGCCGGTGCAGTACGCCCGCTGGGTCGCGAACCTGCTCCGCGGCGACCTGGGCTGGTCGACCAGCAGGCACGAGCCGGTCACCTCCGTGCTGGCCGCCCGGGCCGGCTGGACCCTGCTGCTCGTCGGCGCCGCCCTGGCCCTGGTGCTGGTGGCCAGCGTGCTGCTCGGCACCCTCGCCGCGTACCGCCGCGGCGGCTGGTTCGACCGGACCCTGCGGTCCACCGCGTACGCGGTGCAGTCGATGCCGGTGTTCTGGATCGGCCTGGCGGCGATCGCCGTCTTCGCGCTCGCCCTGGGCTGGTTGCCCGCCGGCGGGCTCACCGACATCACCGCCACCGGGACCGGCGTGGCCGACGTGACCCGACACCTGGTCCTGCCGGTGACGGTGCTGGCGATCTCCCAGGCCCCGTGGTTCGTGCTGTTCGTGCGGGACGCCGTCGCCGAGAGCCTGCGCGACGACCACGTCCTGGCCGCCCGCGCCCGTGGCCTGTCGGGGCGCACCGTCCTGTTCGGACACGCGCTGCGCACCGCGCTGCTGCCGTTTCTCACCCTGATCGGCACCCACCTGCCCGAACTGGTCGGCGGCGCGGTCCTGGTGGAGACCGTGTTCTCCCTGCCCGGTCTGGGCGCGGTCACCGTGCAGGCCGCGCTGGGCGCCGACTTCCCGCTGCTGGCCGCGACGACTCTGATCACCACCGTCGCGGTGCTGGCCGCGAACCTCGCCACCGACCTCGCCTACGCCGCCGCCGACCCGAGAGTGCGACTCGATGGCTGACCTCGCCCTGCCCGTCCGCGACCGACGGAGGTGGCGGCCGCCCGCCGTCGGCGTCGCCGTCCCCGCCGCCATGCTCGCCGGTGCGGTCGCCGCCGCCCTGCTCGCCCCGGTCGTCTGGCCGCTCGACCAGAGCGCGGTAGACCTGGACCGCACCCGGCTCGCTCCCTCCTGGGATCACCTCGCCGGCACCGACGACCTGGGCCGGGACGTGGCGCTGCGCAGCGTCTACGGTCTGCGCGTCTCCCTGCTCGTGGGCGTGGTCGCCGCGCTGGTCGCCACCGTCATCGGTGGCGTCGTCGGCGCCGTCGCCGGCGGGATCGGCGGCCGGGTCGACCGGATTTTGATGCGCGTCGTCGACACCATCGCCGCCCTGCCGCACCTGCTGCTCGGCATCTTCATCGTGGCGATGCTGCGGCCCAGCCTCGGCGCGGTGATCGCCTCCATCGCGCTGACGCACTGGTTGTCCACCGCCCGTATCGTCCGCTCCGAACTGCTCAGCCTGCGTACCCGGCCGTTCGTGGACGCCGCCGTCTCCGGCGGTGCCGGCCGCGCCCGGGTGCTGACCCGGCACCTGCTGCCGCACGTGTTTCCCCGCCTGGCGTTGGCGCTCACGCTGATGGTGCCGCACGCCGTCTGGCACGAGACCGCACTATCCTTTCTCGGCCTCGGCCTCCCCCCGCATCTCGCCTCGGTCGGCAATATGATCAACGACGGTCAGCGGTCCCTGCTCACCGGCGCCTGGTGGGCCAGCATCGTGCCCGGCCTGCTCCTCGTCGCCGTCACCCTCGCCCTCGCCGTGCTCGTCGGCCGGTGGCGGGACCGCCTCGATCCCCGCGTCCGAGCGGAGTTGAACCTGTGACCACCACCGCGCCGTCGGCCACCCCCGTCGAACAGGTCGCCCGGCGGCCTGCCCTGCTGGAGGTCGACGGGTTGACCGTCCGCTTCCGGCTCCGCGACGCCGTCGTACACGCCGTCACCGATCTGAGTCTCGACCTGCACCCGGGTGAGTTGCTGGCGGTGGTCGGCGAGTCGGGCTGTGGCAAGTCCGTCCTGGCCCACGCCCTGCTCGGCCTGCTGCCCCGCAACGCCACCGTCACCGGACGCGCCCGCCTGCAACTGGTCGCCGGCGAGTCGGTCGACCTGATCGGGGTCGGGGAACGGCAGCTCGCCCGGCAGGTACGTGGCCGGGTGATCGGGCTGGTCCCGCAGAGCCCGGCCACCGCCCTCACCCCGGTGCGCACCGGGCGGCGCCTGCTGGCGGAGACCCTGCGCGCCCACGGCCACCCGCGCCGCGCCGCGCCCGCCGCCGCCGACCGGTTGGCCGCCGATGTCGGACTGGACCCGGTCGAGCTGGACCGCTACCCCCACGAGCTCTCCGGCGGGATGGCCCAGCGACTGGCCACCGCCCTGGCCCTCGCGCCGGACCCGCCGCTGCTGCTCGCCGACGAACCGACAAGCGGCCTCGACCGGCCGCTGGTCGAGCAGACCCTGGACCTGCTGCGCCGCCGCTGCGACAGCGGCGCCGCCGTCCTGCTCATCACCCACGACCTGGCCGCCGCCCGGCGGGTCGCCGACACCGTGGCGGTCATGTACGCCAGCCGCACGGTCGAACACCGCCCCACCGCGGACCTGTTCGACGATCCCGCGCATCCCTACACCGCCGGTCTGCTCGACGCCCTGCCGGACCGGTCCTTCACCCCGGTACCGGGTCATCCGCCCATGCTCACCAACCTGCCTGACGGCTGCGCCTTCGCTCCGCGCTGCCCCCGCGCCACCGACATCTGCCGCACCCCACCGCACCCCGTCGCCAGCGGGGCGGGCCGGGTCAGCTGCCACCACCCGGTCAGCCCGGGGGCGTCGGCATGACATCCACGGTCGACGACGCGGCGGGCGTACCGCTCGCCGGGGTAGGCGTACCGGACGCCGGGGTGGGCGCACCGGCCGGACTCGGCGCGCACCAGGTCACCGTCTCCTACGGCCGGCGGCCCGTCCTCGACCGGGTCGACCTGCACCTCGCTCCGGGCGAGACGGTCGGACTGCGTGGCCCGTCGGGCAGCGGCAAGTCCACCCTGGCCCGGGTTCTCGCGCTCCTGCACGCCCCGGACACCGGGCACGTCGTCCTCGACGGGCAGCCCGTCGCCGGCGCCCGGCACCGGCTCCCCGCCGCGGTGCGGACCCGGGTCGCCATTCTGTTCCAGAGCCCTCGTGCCGCCACCGACCCCCGGCTGAGCCTCGCCGACATCATCGCCGAGCCGCTGCGGGCCACCGGTACTCCCAGGGAGCCGACGGCGGACCGGACGGCCGAACTGGCCGATCTTGTCGGCCTCACCCCCGACCTGCTGGCCCGTCGTCCGCACGCGGTAAGTGACGGCCAGCTGCAACGCGCCTGCCTCGCCCGGGCCCTCGCCCATCGGCCCGGCTACCTGCTCTGCGACGAGGCCACCGCGATGCTCGACGCCTCCACCCAGGCCCACGTCGCCGCGGTCGTCAGCGACTACCAGCGCCAGCACGCCGCCGGGGTACTCGTCATCACCCACGACCCGGCCCTGCTGGCCCGTTGGACCACCCGGGTGGTGGATCTGCCGGCTCACGGCGCCGGCTGATGCGCCACCGCAACGCCTGCCGGGACGGGCAGGCGTTGCGGTGGCTGTGGAGTGGGCTCAGAGTGTCAGGTTCTTCTGCTGGACGGTCCACTGGGTATTGCACAGGCCGCAGTTCGGGCCGACGAAGGTGGTGCCGGCGGTCTGGTTGCCCTTCAGTCGCCACTGGAAGTAGAGCACCGCGACCCGGCCGAACTCGCCGCCGTTGGTCTGGTTGTAGGTTCCGCCGTGTCCCACATTGAGGTTGCCCATGAAGGCGGGCAGTCCGGCCGGGAGCTGCGCCCAGTCGGCCATCGCGTTGTTGTAGGCGATGTCGCTGGGGCCGCCGATGAAGTAGGCGATGGGCTTGGTCAGTTGCCGCAGCCTGGCCCGGTCGGAGGCGTTCAGGTAGCCGCTGCTGAAGATCCCGGTCGTGGTGACGCGGGGGTCGGTGGAGACGTCGTACGCCTCCAGGCCACCGCAGGAGAAGCCGGCGACGGCGATCTTGCCGGTGTCGAGCTTGCCGTAGTACTTGCTGCCCTGCCGGGCGTTCTCGGTGTCCGCCCAGTTCATCGACTCGGTGAGCATGGCGGAGGTGGTGGTGCCGGAACCGTTCGGGCTGCCGTTGGCCAGCACCAGGAAGCCGTACGACGCGATGTGCCGGAGGAACGGCAGGATGGCCGTTCCGTTGGCGCTGCAGGCGCCCTGGCCCCACACGACGATCGGCATCCGGTACGACGGAAGGCTGTCGGGGCGGTAGATGGTGTGGTTCGGCAGCGAGGGTGAGGTCTCGTAACCGGCCGGGACCGGGACGTCGGGGCCGGTGGTCGGCCCGGGCGTGGTCGGCGCCGGCGTGGTCGGGGCCGGCGTGGTCGGGGCCGGCGTGGTCGGGGCCGGCGTGGTCGGGGTGGGCGTCTGGCTGACGTCGCCGGTGCACGCGGTGCCGTTCAGGGCGAAGCTGGTGGGGGTCGGGTTGGACCCGGTCCAGGAGCCGTTGAACCCGAACGAGGTGGTGGCACCGGTGCCGATCGACCCGTTGTAGCCGACATTGTTGACGGTGACCTGTGCGCCGGACTGGGTGTGCGTGCCGTTCCACAGCTGGGTGATCGTCTGCCCGGCGGCGAACGACCAGGTCAGCCGCCAACTGGTCACCGGGTCGCCGAGGTTGGTGATGGCCACGTTGGCGCCGAAGCCGCCGGGCCAGGAGCTGGAGACGGTGTAGGCGACGCGACAGCCGGCGGCCGCGTGGGCGGCGGTGGCCAGCAGGCCGGCCCCGACCGCCAGGGCGAGTCCGACCGTCACGGCGATCACCTGCCGGTACGGATGGTGGGTGCGGCGCATCGGTCCTCCAGTGCGGTCAGGGTGTCGGCGCGGGGGTCGTCGGCACCCCGACCATTGGTATGACAGTTATCATCGCGATCGCGACAGTAACAGTCAAGCGATGTGCATCAATCGAAGGTGGCGTCGTCGCCCGCCTGGAAGTGGGTGATCCAGGCCGCGGCGTCCGGCCAGAACGGCGCGACGATCTCGATCAGGCGGGCCTCGGCGAGCGGCCCCAGCGCGGTGTGGATCTCCAGAAAGAGCTCCCGGGCGGCCCGCCGGGGCCACCGCGCGGGCAGCAGGTGTTCGGGCAGGTCCGGGTCGGTGACCGCGAAGACGCGCCACGAGTCCATCACGGAGGTGCGGGCGATAAGCGCCTCGGCGCCGCCGATGGTCCGGCCGCGCACGGACGCCAGTAGCGGGGAGTACCGGTCGATGAAGTCCGTGTAGGCCTCTGCCAGCCCCGCCAGATCGTAGGCGGCGGCCGGCCCGTGCGGACCGTCCTCCTCGTGGAACCGGGCGGACATCACCGACCACCGCCCCTGGGCCGCGTCGCCAAGGACCTCGCGCATCGCCCGAGCGGCGTCGGCGAGGTCGCGCCCGGGCTTGATCCACATGCTGTCGTAGAGCCGTACGAAGCCCAGCGCGCCGAGGGTCCGGCGGATGTCGTGCCGCTGCGCCTGACCGGCCTGCCGGGCCTGGTGGGACTCCGCGAGGGAGAAGGTCACCACCGTCCAGTCGCCGCTCCACGCGCGCGGACGCGCACCGAAGGTCAGGAACTGGTTCATCCGGGAGCGGTGCATGGCGATCGCCTGCGGGGTCAGGTGGTACACCGTCGGTCGTCCGGGCCGACGGGCGGCGACCAGGCCGCGCCTGGTCAGCCGGGACAGTGCCGCCCGCGCACTGGCCTCGGTGATGTCGAACTCCCGCAGCACGGCGACCACCGCCGCGGACGGCAGGTCGGCCTCGGACGAGTCGAGGTACTCCCCGAGGATCGTGGTGAGCAGGTGCTGCGGGTTGGGGCCGACCTGGGACCGGGGGAGATCGACCTCGCCGGCCCTGACACGCGCACGCATCCCGCCAGCTTGCCGCACGGTGGTCGGCCCCGGGTCCGCGCCCTGTTCCTCATCCGTCGGTCGGCCGGCGGGCCGCGTACCGCTCGCGGAGCACGACCTTGGCGACCTTGCCGGTGGCGGTCCGGGGGATCTCGGGCAGTACCCAGATCCGGTCCGGAATCCACCAGGCGGCGAGCCGTCCGCTCAGGTGGGCGCGCAGGTCGGCCACGTCGAGGCGCGATCCGGGTACGGTGACGACGCAGGCCAGCGGGCGCTCGCCCCACCGGTCGTCGGCCACGCCGACGACGGCCGCCTCCAGCACGTCCGGGTGGGTCATGATCTCGTTCTCCAGCTCCACCGAGGAGATCCACTCGCCGCCGGATTTCACCAGGTCCTTCATCCGGTCCACGATGCGCAGGTAGCCGTACCGGTCGATGGTGGCGACGTCGCCGGTGCGCAGCCAGCCGTCCGCGGTGAATCCGTCGGTGCCGGCGTCGGCGCCGAAGTAGCCGGCGGCGATGGTGGGGCCGCGGACCTGGAGCTCACCGGCCGTGGCGCCGTCGTGTTCGACCGGCTGGCCGGACTCGCCGACCAACCGTAGTTCGGTCAGGGGCACGGGGGGACCGGGGGTGCCGAGCAGCGCCCGCCGGGCGTCCGGGTCGAGCCCGTCGTGCACGGTCGCGAGTCGGGAGCAGGCCACCAGCGGGCTCGCCTCGGTCATCCCCCAGGAACTGGTGATCATGACGCCGGTGGCCTCCTGCCAGGCCCGCGCGAGTGACTCGGGCAGCGGGCTGCCGCCGGAGACCACCATCCGCAGCGCGGAGAGGTCGGCCGCAGCGACGTGCGGGAGCAGGCTGCGCCAGATCGCCGGTACGCCCGCCGCGAAGGTCACCCGGTGCCGCGCCAGCTGCCCCGCGAGCGCGGCCGGGCTCATCGCCGGACCGGGCAGGACGAGGTCGGCGCCGGCCAGCATCGCGGCGTGCGGCAGGCCCCACGCGTTGACATGGAACATCGGCACGACGGGCAGCACCACGTCGCGCTCGCTGATCGCGAAGCTGTCCGCGGCCAGCAGCAGCATCGCGTGCAGGACCATCGAGCGGTGGCTGTACAACACGCCCTTGGGCCGGCCGGTGGTCCCCGAGGTGTAGCAGAGCCCCGCCGCGTCCCGCTCGTCGACCGCGGGTAGCTCGGGAGCGGCGGGGGCGGCGGCGAGGAGCGCCTCGTAGTCCCGGATCCGGGGATCGTCGGGAATCGGTTGGCCGCCGCCGTCGTCCATGACCACGATCTGGCGTACGGTCGGCAGCTGGTCGACCAGCGGCCAGAGGACCGGCAGGAGCGAGCGGTCGACGAACAGGACGTCGTCGGCGGCGTCGTTGACGATGTAGGCGAGGTCGGCGGCGAACAGCCGGTGGTTGAGGGTGTGCAGGATCCGGCCGCTGCTCGGTACGCCGAGGTAGAGCTCGACATGTCGCTGGGAGTTCCAACCGAGGCTGCCCACCCTGGCCTGGTGCGGCACGTCGAGCAGATCGAGGGCCGCGGCGAGGCGCTGCGCCCGGTCGACCACCGCCCGCCAGGTGGTGACCTGTTCGCCGGTGGTGGTCGCGGTGACCACCCGCTTGTGACCGAAGACCTGTCCGGCCCGGCGCATCAGCGTCGAGATGTCCAACGGCCGATCCTGCATCAGACCACGCATGGCGCCTCCGCACTGCCTGGGACTACCGGGACTGCCCGTCAGGGAACGTGTCGCCCCGGGGTGCCGGGGTGGCACCGGGATGGGCGACGAGCTTGAGTGCGAGATCGGCGTAGAACTCACCGAGCTGTTCGGGTGAGTCCGAGCCTTCGAGCCGGTACCAGCGGACGAGGTCGATGCTCAGCGAGAGCATCGCCCGGGTGAACCGCTTGACGTCGACCGGCGCGAACGACCCGTCGGCGACGCCGCGGGCCACCGCGTCCCGGAAGAACTCGTTCGTCTGGTGCCGCAGTTCGAGGATCTCGCCGTAGTGCTCGGCGGTGAGGCCGGAGAGCTCGTACTGGCTGACCCGGGCGGCCACGTGGTGCCGGGCGTGCCAGGAGGTGTACCGGGAGACGATCGCCCGGAGCCGGTCGGGAGGATGCGTCCGGGCCAGCACCGACGGGTCCTGGATGTGTTCCAGCACCCGCTGATGGCCGACTCGGATGATCTCGAACAGCACCAGTTCCTTCGAGGGGAAGTGGACGTAGAGCGCGGCCGGGCTGAGTCCCATCCCCTCGCTGATGTCGCGGGTGGTGGTGGCGTGGAAGCCGTTCGAGGCGAAGCAGCGCACCGCCGAGGTGAGCAGGCCGCGACGGACCTCGCCCTGGTCCGCGCTCCACAGCGCGGGGGAGTCGTCCTGCAGCCGTGGGTCGTCCGCCAGATCCTGCGCGGTGAACCTGGCCTGCCGTTTGGCCATCCGTGATCCTCGCCTCCGTCGCGCCGTCCGGTCGAGACTGCCCGATGCCGTCCGCCGGGACCGCACCGGCCCTGTCCCCGCAGGTGGCGGTCGCTGTGAGCCTTGACACCGGCAGCCTACTAGGTGACTATGCGCTTAGTCACCTAGACCAACCACTGAAACATCTGAGCAACATCACCGCAAAAATTTCCGCCGGCCGCCGACCCGGCCGGGCGGCCGCTTCTCACCCCGACCACCCAAGGGAGAGCGCATGTTCCGCACCGGATCACCCCGTGTCGGTCTCACCGCCGGCACGGCCGCCCTGACCCTGCTGATCACGGCCTGCGGTGGCGACGCCGGCAACTCGTCGTCCGGAGCCGACCCCGACAGCGCGACCCCGCTCGCGGGCAAGACCATCGCGCTCGTCGGCTACGGCGACACCAACCCGTGGGGCGCCTACTTCAACGAGGTCTTCGCCGAGCAGTTGGCCTCGACCGGCGTCGAGATCACCGACCTGACCACGATGGATCCGGGTACCCAGGTCCAGAAGTTCAACCAGGCGGTCGCCCAGCGGCCGGACCTGATCGCGCTGTCGATCCTCGACACCCAGGCGATGGTGGTGCCGATCCAGAAGGCCAAGGCCGCCGGCGTTCCGGTGCTCGCCTTCGACGGCCCGCCCGACCCGGCGGTGGCCGACGACGTGATGTCCGTGCTGTCGGACAACGAGAAGCTCGGCGAGTACGCCGCCCAGAACATCATCGAGGGCCTGCAGGCCCAGGGACGCGAGTCCGGCAACATCATCGTCCTCACCGGCACCAAGTCGATGCTGGTCACCCAGGACCGGATGACCGGATTCAACCGGGTGCTGGCCACCGCACCGCAGTACCGGGTCGTCGACGAGCAGGACGCCAACTGGGACCCGCAGCTCTCCGGCACCATCGCCCAGCAACTGCTCGCCAAGCACGGCCGCGATGGCGTGCAGGCGGCGTACGGCATGGCCGACTACATGGCCCTGCCGATCATCCAGGCCGCCAAGCAGGCCGGTATTCCGGTCGGCGGCGAGGACGGCCTGATCGTCACCGGCAGCAACTGCTTCAAGGCGGGCATCGAATCCATCCGGGCCGGTGAGCTCTACGGCACCGCCACCGAAGACCCCGGCACGATCGCCAAACAGACCGCGGACTACGCCCTACGGTTCCTGACCGGGCAGAACCCGCCGCAGCGCGAGATCGTCGAGGAGGGACGCGTCACCGCCGCGACGCTCGACCAGTTTGCCGAGCAATGCAGCAACGTCTGACCGGACCGGCCCTCGACCGCGCCGTGCTGCGGGTCGAGGGCCTGGCCCGCGCCTTCGGCGGCGTCCCCGCCGTCCGGGACGCGTCGTTCACGATCGGCGCCGGCGAGATCCACGGCCTCTGCGGCCACAACGGCGCCGGCAAGAGCACCGTCGTCCGGATGCTCTCCGGGCAGCTGGCACCGGACAGCGGGCGCATCGTCCTCGACGGTACGGCGGTCGACCTGCCCACCCGGCAGGCCGCGCAGCGGTCCGGGGTGGCCCTGGTCGACCAGGAGCTGAGCGTCGTGCCCGCCCTGACCGTCGCGGAGAACCTGCTCCTCGGCGACATCGACGCGCCGTTCGTCAACCGCCCGCGCCGGGCGACGGCCCGGTGCCGGCAGATCCTGGCCGGCATGGGTCTTGCCCACCTCGACCCGGACCAGCCGGTCGCCACGCTCAGCCTCGGCGAGCGGCAACTGGTGGAGATCGCCAAGGCGCTGAGCCAGAACGCCCGGCTGGTGATTCTCGACGAGCCCACCGCGACCCTCAGCGACGTGGAGAGCGCGCTCGTCTTCGCGGCGATCCGTCGGGTCGCGGCCACCGGCTGCTCGATCATCTTCGTCTCGCACCGCCTGCCGGAGGTGCTCGAACTCTGCGACCGGGTGACCGTGCTGCGCGACGGCCGCACCGTCGCCACCACGGCGGCCGATGAGCTGACGGTCGACGGGCTGATCGTGCAGATGCTGGGCGAGGCGCCCCGCCGGCTCGCCGCCGGGCGACGGTCCGACCAGGACCCCGGGTACGCGCTGCGGATGACGCGCCTGCGGGTACCCGGTCGGCTCTCGGACTTCAGCCTCACCGTCCGGTCAGGTCGGGTCTACGCGCTCGCCGGCCAGCTCGGCAGCGGCGCCTCCGAGGTGCTGCGGGCCGCCGCCGGGCTGTCGCCGAAGGCGACCGGCCGGGTCGAACTGCGGGACCGGGCGGTGCCGTTGCGTGACCCGGTGGCGACCGCCCGCGCCGGCATCGCCTTCGTCTCCAACGACCGCAAATCCGAGGGCCTCTTCCTCGACAAGTCGATCGCCTGGAATCTGGTCGCCACCCGGCTGCCGAGCCTGGCCCGCGGCGGCCTGCTGCGGCGGCGCCGGGAGCACGACGCCGTCCGGTCACTTGCCCGGGGGTCCGGTCTGCCGGCGGACCGGCTCCGGGAACCCGTCCGGGCGCTCAGCGGCGGAAACCAGCAGAAGGCGTTCGTCGGACGGTGCCTGGGCCGCGCCGACGTGCGGGCGCTGCTGCTGGACGAACCCACCCGGGGCGTCGACATCGGCGGGCGGGCCGCGATCCACCGGATGCTGCGCCAGGCCGCCGACGCCGGACTCGTCGTGGTCTTCGCATCCACCGAACTGGAGGAACTGCTCGAACTCGGCGACGAGATCGTCACGATGAAGGACGGCCGGATCGTCGGCCACTACGACGGCGACGTCGACGGCTCGGCGCTGATGCGTGACATGACCCATCCGGCGGAGGTGGGCCGGACATGACGGCCGCGATCGACGCCACCGCGCGGCGGCTCACGGACGCGCGGACGGTGATCCCGCTGCTTCTGGTCCTGCCGCTGGTGGTCCTGGCGGTGACGACGGAACGCTTCCTCACCCTCGACAACGCCCGCGCGATCGTCGCCTCGGCCGCTTTCGTCGGCATCACCGCGATCGGCGCGACGCTGGTGATGATCGTCGGGTCCGCGGTGTCGCTGGCCACCGCGCAGACCGCCACCGTGGTGGCGATGGTCTACCTGGCCACCCAGCACGCCGGCCTGCCGACGGCCGTACTTGTCGCGCTGGCCTGCGGGATCGTGCTCACCTCGGTGCAGGGCGCGGTGGTCGGCTACTGGAATGCCAACCCGATCGTGCTGACCATCGCCGCCGGGTTCGCCATCGGCGGGGCCGCCCTCTGGTTCAGCGGCGGGACCCCGGTCTACCCCCGGGCCAGTGGGTACGAGCTGCTCAACTCCACCCTGCTGGGCCTCCCGGTCGCCGTCTACGTCCTGCTCGCGGTGACCGCGCTGGCGCACTGGATCCTGAGCGGCACGACCGCCGGCCGGCAGATGTACCTGATCGGGGAGAACCGGGCCGCGGCCCGCGCCGCCGGCCTGCCGGTCGGCCGGGTGACGGTGCTCGCCTGGGCCTTCTTCGGCGGGTGCATCGCCATCACCGGCGTCTTCCTCGCCTCGTTCAACACGTCGGCCACGGTCACCCTCGGCGGCACCCTCACCCTCGACACCATCGCGGCCGTCCTGGTGGGCGGGACCGCGATCGCCGGTGGGCGCGGCTCCGCCCTGCGGACCCTGGGCGGCGTGGTCCTGCTCTCCGTCATCTCCGACGTACTGCTGCTGCGCGGGTTCTCCACCGGACTGCAGATTCTCGTGAAGGGCCTCCTCGTGCTCGCCGTCGTTGTCACCGTGCACCTGCGTACCACCAGGGGTTGGCGGTGATCCGCGGCTGGTCCCGGCCGGACCGGTTGATGCCCGCGGTCTCGCTGGCGGTGGTCCTGGTCGCCTTCACCGCCTCCCCGCTGGTCAGCGGCCGCCCCCTGGCGCTGTTCGACGGGTACAACGCGTTGCAGGGCTTCGCCCAACTGGGGCTGCTCGCCCTCGCCATCGGGATCACGATGATCGCCGGCGAGTTCGACCTCTCGGTCGTCGGGACGTACGCGCTCGGCGGCATGGTCGCGGTGAGCGCCGGCGCGTCGTCACCCGTGCTGGGCATCGCGGCCGCGGTCAGTGCGGGCGCCGCGGTGGGAGCGGTGCAGGGCGGCCTGATCGCCGGGCTGCGCATCCCGTCGATGCCGGTCACGTTGGCGACCTACCTCGCGCTGCTCGGGCTGACCAGCGTGCTCTCCGGCGGACTGAGCGTCACCTACCCCAACAGCGCCGCGACGCTCTGGGTGGACCAGACGATCGCCGGGATCTTCTCCCCGCGCAGCCTGCTCACCCTGGCCGCGTTCCTGGTCGCCGGGCTCGTGCTGGGCGGCACGAAACTGGGCCGGGAGCTCCGCGCCATCGGCGGGGACCGGCGGGCCAGCCGGGTCGCCGGCGTCCGGGTGGACCGGCGGCTGGTCGGGATCTTCACCGTCTCGGGGACGCTGTCGGCGCTGGGTGGTGCCCTGCTCAGCTACAGCTACGCCTCGGCCAACCCGGATCCGGGGCTGCAGCCGCTGATTCTCGCCGCGGTGGCCGCGCTGCTCGGCGGCGTCTCCCTGACCGGCGGCCGGGGAAACGCGGTGGGGCTGCTGGCCGGAGCCCTGTCGGTGGCGCTGCTCGCCCAGATCGTGGTGACCACCGCCCTGCCCGACTTCTCCACCCAGCTGCTCTACGCGGCGCTGCTCGCCGTGATCGTCGCGATCGAGAGCCCCGGCCTGCACCAGCTGGTGGACCGGATCAGGAGTGCCCGATGGCCGACGCAATGACTCTCGAGAGGACTTCCTGATGGGCAATCTCACCTTCGACTTCACCGGCCGGACGGTCGTGGTCACCGGGGCCGCCCGCGGCGTGGGGCTCGCCGTCGGCCGGCACTTCCGGGATGCCGGCGCGACCGTCTGTCTGGTCGACCTCGAGGCGGAGCCGGTCAAGGAGGCGGCCGAGCGGATCGGGGCGATCGGCATCGCCGCCGACGTCTCCGACACCGGGCAGGTCACCGAGGCCGTGGACCGGGTGGTCGCGGAGACCGGCCGGCTGGACGTGCTGGTGAACAACGCCGGAAACCTCCGGGACGGCGTCGTGTGGAAGCTGACCGACGACGACTACGAGGCGGTGATGGCGGTTCACGCCGGTGGCACGTTCCGGTTCACCCGGGCGGTCGTACCGCAGTTGCGGCGCCAGGGTACCGGCCGGATCATCAACGTCACCTCCTACACCGGTCTGCGGGGCAACCCCGGTCAGGCGAACTACGCGATGGCCAAGGCGGGGATCATCGGCTTCACCAAGACCACCGCCAAGGAGCTGGCGCGCTTCGGCATCACCGTGAACGCGATCTCGCCGAACGCCCAGACCCGCATGATCTCGTCCATCCCCGAGGAGAAGCTGGCCGAGTTCACCGGCGCCATTCCGATGGGCCGCTTCGCCGCGGCGGCGGAGATGGCCGCGGCGGTCGCGTTCCTGGCCTCGGACGAGGCCTCGTACATCACCGGGGTGGTGCTGCCCGTCGACGGCGGCATGTCGATCTAGCCTGCCGCCCCGGCCAGGTCAGATGCGTTCATCAGATGACAGGGAGGACGACATGACAGTGGAAACGAGGACGGTGGCCGAGGGCTTCCACTTCCTGGAGGCGCCGCGCTGGCGCGCCGGGCGGCTCTGGTTCTCCGACTTCTACGGTCACCGGGTCCACTCCGTGGCCGAGGACGGATCGGACCTGACGGTCCAGGCCCACGTGCCGGGCCAACCGTCCGGCCTCGGCTGGCTTCCCGACGGCCGGTTGCTGATCGTCTCCATGCGCGACCGCCGGGTGCTGCGCCGCGAGCCGGACGGGTCGCTCGTCGTCCACGCCGAGCTGGCCGGGCACGCGACCGGCCACGCGAACGACATGGTGGTGGACGACCGGGGTCGGGCGTACGTGGGAAACTTCGGCTTCGACCTGATGGCCGGCGAGCCGCTGGAGCCGGCCGCGCTGCACCGGGTGGACCCGGACGGCGGGGTCACCGAGGTGGCTGACGACCTGTGGTTCCCCAACGGCTCCGTGATCACCGGCGACGGCGTCCTGCTGGTGGTGGAGACGTTCGGCAACCGGGTCACCGCGTTCACCGTCGGCGCGGACGGCGCGCTGACCGACCGCCGGATCTGGGCCGAGTTCGGCCCGCTGCCCACCGAGCGGGACGTCGAGCGGGCGCTCACCCAGCTGCGGATCGCCGGCGACGGCGCCTGCCTGGACGCCGCCGGCGGACTGTGGATCGCCGACGCCATCGGCGAACGGCTGGTGCGGGTGGTCGAGGGTGGAGAGATCACCGACGAGATCCGGCCGGGCAGCCCGGTGTACGCCTGCGCGCTGGGCGGCGCCGCCGGCACCACCCTCTTCGCCTGCGCCGCGCCGGACTTCCACGAACAGGCCCGGACCGCGGCGCGCGAGGCCCGGATGCTCGCCGTCCAGGTCGCGACGCCGGCCGCCTGAGCCGGCCCGCCGCCTGGCCGTGCGCCGCCTGGCCGTGCGCCGCCTGGCCGTGCGCCGCCGGGCTCGCGCCGCCTGGCGCACGGTGGCGACCGGTGGTGCCGACGCGGGTTGACGTCGGCGCCGCCACGGTCGACGATCTGACTCGACCTTGGGGCGGCGCCGGACGAAGGAGCGGGGGATGATCAGGCTGTCCTCCCGGCCCCGTGCGCAGCGGGCGGCGCCGGACGCCGGACCGGAGACCATGATCGTCTGTGAGAGTCTGGTGCGGATCTACCAGACCGGGTCGGTCGAGGTGCAGGCACTACAGGGCCTCGACCTGGTGGTGGAGCGCGGCGAGATGGTCGCCGTCGTCGGGGCGTCCGGCTCCGGCAAGTCGACGCTGCTCGCCATCCTCGCCGGCATCGACGCCCCCACCGCCGGTCGGGCCCACGTCGACCGGTGGAACCTGCTGACGATGAGCCGGGCCGACCGGGTGCACTACCGGCGGCGCACGGTCGGCTTCGTCCGGCAGCAGACGGCGAGCAACCTGGTGCCGTACCTGACCGCGGGCGAGATGGTCGACCTGCCAATGACAGCGGCCCGGGTGCCGGTCCGTACCCGCCGCGCCCGGGTCGGCGAGCTGCTGGCCGCCCTCGGGGTCGCCGACTGCGCCGATCGGCGACCCGCGGCGCTCTCCGGCGGCGAGCAGATGCGGGTCGCCATCGCCGTCGCGCTCGCCAACGAGCCGCGGGTCCTGCTCGCCGACGAACCGACCGGCGAGCTGGACGCCGCGACCTCGGCCGAGGTGCTGGCCGCGCTGCGGACGGTCAACCAGCAGTTCGGGGTCACCATCGTGATCGTCACTCACGACCCGGAGGTCAGCGGCCAGGTGGAACGGACCGTCGCGATCCGCGACGGGCGCACCAGCAGCGAGGTGCTGCGCCACACCGCCACCGCGGCCGACGGCGGCACCCACCTGGTCGCCCAGGAGTACGCCGTGATGGATCGCGCGGGCCGGGTCCAGGTGCCGCGGGACTACCGGGAGGCGCTGGCGCTGACCAGGCGGGTCCGGCTGACGCTGGCGGCCGACCGGGTGGAGATCCGCCCCGACGTCGCGGGCGACGGCGGGTGAGTGGCGTCCCGGTGGCGGAACCACTGTTGACCGTGCGCGGCGTCCACCGGCGCTTCGGCTCCGGACCGACCGCCGTGCAGGCGCTGCGGGACGTGTCGTTCGACGTCGCGCCCGCGACGATGGTCGCCCTCGTGGGGCGCTCGGGCTCCGGCAAGACGACCCTGCTCAACGTCGTCGGCGGCCTGGACCGACCCGATGCCGGCACGATCGTCGTCGACGGCACCGAGGTCACCGCCCTGGACGACGACGGACTCTCGCTGCTGCGGCGCCGGACGGTCGCCTACGTCTTCCAGACCTTCGGACTGATCCCGGTGATGTCGGCGGCCGAGAACATCGGCGTTCCGCTGCGGATGGCGCGTACCCCGGCGCCGGAGCGCGAGCGTCGCGTCGCCCTCCTGCTGGAGCTGGTCGGACTGGCCGACCACGGCGAGCAGCGTCCGGATGAGCTCTCCGGCGGCCAGCAGCAGCGGGTGGCGATCGCCCGGGCGCTGGCCGCCTCGCCCCGGCTGCTGATCGCCGACGAGCCGACCGGGCAGCTCGACGCGGAGACCGGCCGGTCGGTGCTGGCCCTGCTGCGCGGGGTCGTCGAATCGGAGGGGGTCACCGCCCTGGTGGCCACCCACGACCCGGTGATGATGGCCCTGGCCGACCGGGTGCTGCCGATCCACGACGGACAGGTCGACCCGTGAGGGTCGGTCGGGCACGCCCGTGCTGAGACTGCTCGCCCGCCGAGCCCGCGCACAGTGGCCGCTGCTGGCCGGGCTGCTGGCGGTGGTGACGATCGGTGTCACCTCGCTCGGCGTCTGCGCCCTGCTGGTGACCCGCACGGCCGACCGCGCACTGGAGGTCGTCGCGGCGACCACCGCTGCCGAGGAGGTGGAGTCCACCGCCTACACCGTCCAGGTTCCCGGCGCCGCGGGCCGGTCCGTCACGGCGGACACCCGTGCCCTGCTCACCGCGGCCCTGGCCCCGTTCCCGACGACCACGAACGCGCGGGCCTCATCCGTCTCGCGGGAACTGCCGTCGGCGACGGCGGCGGACGGCACGGCGGCGCAGACCTACCTCTCCGCGGTGCAGGACCTGCCCTCCCGCGCCGCGTTGACCGCCGGCCGGTGGCCGGGCTCCGCCCCCGACCCGTCGGCCGGGCCGGAGGCCGTGGTCCTGGAGAACACCGCGCGGCTGCTCGGGCTGGCCCCCGGCAGCCGGGTCCGCATCGGCGCGGAACTCGCCATCGACCCGGCGCCCGCCCTCGACGTCACCGTCGTCGGTGTGGTGCGCCCGCTCGCCGGCCGGGGCTGGGAGCGCGACCCGCTGCGCGGCACCGGTTACGACCTGGCCTACCAGGACGGCCGGACCGTCCAGCCGGTGCACGCCTACGGGCCGTTCCTGCTCGACCTCGACACCCTCTTCGACAGCGGTTCCCTGCTGGCCCGGCTGGAGGTCACCGCCCGACCCGACCTGTCCGGGGCCACCCGCGGCGAGCTGCGGACCGTCACCGGGAACCTCGCCGATGCCGACCGGCGGCTGGAGCGCGTACTCGGTGACCGGGTCCAGATCCTCAACCTGCAGTCCGGCCTGCCGCCGACCATGCGCAAGGCGCGCCAGCAGCAACAGGTGACCGCCGCCGCGGTGCTCGCCGTCGCGGTGATCTGCTGCGTGCTGGCCGCGACCACCCTCACCCTGGCCGGTCGCCTCACCGCCGGCGTCCGGACCGACGAGACCACCCTGGTCTCCGCGCTCGGGGTCAGCCGCGGTCAGTTCGCCGCCGCCGCCACGGTGGAGGGCGGCGTGCTCGCGCTCGTCGCGGCCGCGCTCGCGGTGCCCGCCTCGTCCGCCCTGCACGCCGGCCTCACCCAGCTGTCGCCACTGGCCGACGCCGGACTCGCCGCCGGCCCGGCCGTCAACCTCGCGCAGCTGCTCACCGTCGCCGGGACCGCGCTGACCCTCACCACGGTCCTCGTCGTCTCGGGGATCCGCCGCGTCGCCGCGCCCGGTGACCGGCACCAGACCCGGGAACTGCTCGCCCGCTCCGGCGCGGACCTGCTGCTGGTGGCGTTCGCCGTGATCGGTTGGTGGCAGCTGCACGGCCGGCCCGACGGCATCCGGACCGACGCGGTCCGGGTGATCGCACCCGCGCTCATTCTCACCGCCGGCGTGGCGCTGGCCCTGCGGGTGGTCCCGCCCGCGCTGCGCCGCCTCGACCGGCTGGCCCGCCGGTCCCGCGGGCTGGCGTTCACCGTGGCGGTCTTCGAGGCGGCCCGGCGGCCGCACGCGATGGCGGCGGGCCTGCTGATCGGGTTGGCGTGCGCCGCCGCCACGTTCGGCGTCGGGCTCAACGCCACCTGGGACCGCGCGCAGCGCGACCAGGCCGACCTGTCGGTCGGCACCGACCTCGTGGTCGCCGTCACCGGGACACCGGACGCCGGCGACGGGGCCGCGATCGCCGCGGCGACCGGGGGCACGGTGCGCCCCGCCGCCGACCGCGGCGTCGCGGTCGGCCAGTGGGTGGGCAGCGGGGGAGAACCGCCCCGGCTGGTCGCCACGGACAGCACCCGCGCCGCTGAGCTGCTGCGCGGCCGCCTCGACGACGACGGCGGCAGCTGGGCGGAGCTGGGGCCTGGACTCGCGCCGGCGACCCCGGTCGCCGGCATCGTCGTGCCGGCCGGCGCGGTGCCCACGATCGCCGGGACGTCGACGAGCGCGTCGCCGACGGTGGTGACCCCCCGCCTGCTGTGGCAGGACGGCACCGGGATGCGTACCGCCTGCACGGGCGAGGCGGTTCCCCTGGACGGTGCCACCCGGCCGCTCACGAACTGTGCCCCCGACGACGAGCTGCGCCTGGTCGCCGTCTCGCTGGCCGCCACCCCCGCCGCGGACGGCACCAGCACCGACATCGCGGTCACGCTGGCCGTGCCGGACTCCCGGCCCGAGGCGGGGTGGGCGGCGACCTCCGCCCCGCCCAACCCGGGCCAGCTTTCCGGGGCGGCGGTCACGGTCACCGGCACCGCCCGGGGCGCCGAGCTGCGGATGACGGCCCGGGTGCAGCTGACCAGCCCGGAGATCGCCGCCCGGACCCTGGTGGCCACGGCCTTCCCCGATCCGGGTCCGGTACCCGTCGCCGTCTCCGACCGGTTCGCCGACGAACTCGACGCCGGGCCGGGCACCCCGCTCAGCCTCTCGGTCGGCACCATCGCGGTCCCGGTCACCGTCGTGGAGGTGCTGCCCGCCATCCCCGCCGCCCCCGGTGCCGCCGCGATCCTCGCCGACTGGGACGCCCTCTCCCGGGCCCTGGTCCTCAACGGGAACCTGGAGCCGGTGGTGGACGCCTGGTGGGTCGGGGAACCGGCCCGCGCCGACGCGGCGGCCCGGGCGGCCGACCTGCACCTCGGCCCGGTCACCACCCGGGCGGGCGAGGCCGCCCGACTGGTCGGCAGCCCGCCGCGCGCGGGCCTGCCGGCCGCGTTGCGGCTGCTCGTTCCCGCCGCGGCGGCGTTGCTCCTGGCCGGGGTGATCCTGCACGTCTCGTTCGACCTGCGGGTCCGCGCCGTCGAGGTGGCGCGGCTGCGGGCGTTGGGCATGTTCCGGCGCGAGATCCAGGCCGTGCTGCTCGGCCAGCACGCCGGAGTGGTGCTCTCCCTGCTGGCCGCCGGCGTGGTGGTCGGCGCGCTCGCCACCCGGGTCGTGGCTCCCCTGATGATCCGCTCCGACCTCGGCGGGACGCCGGTCCCCGCCGTCGCGCCGACCTGGCCGTGGGTCGCCGAGACCGTCCTGGTCGCCCTCCTACTGCTGGGGTGCGCGGTCGCGGCGACCGCCGTGGTGCTCGCCCAGGCCCGCCGCGCCGACGCCGCCCAACTGCGGGTGGCGTCGTGACCGTCCACTGGCCCAGCGTGCGGGGCCGGGCCCGCGCCGACGCGGGCTCGCTGTTGCTGGTCGCGGTCGTCGTCGCGGTGGTCACCCTGCTGGCCGGTACGGCGCCGCCGCTGCTTCGGGCCGTGGCCGACGAGGCGGTCCGCGCCGCCGTCCGGGACGCCGCCGGCGAAGCCGACGTGCTGGCCCACGCCAACTGGCTGCACGACTACGGGTACGGCGGCCGGGTCCGCGACCCCCGCCTCGCCGACGACGTCGACGACCTGCGGGTCCGGGCCACCGAGGTCCTCGATCCGCGGCTGCGCGACGTGCTGCGCCCGCCCGCCGCCGTGGTCACCAGCCCCGCGCTCAACGTCACCGACGGCAGCCTGCTGCGCACCTTCCGACTGACCTACCTCGCCGACGAGGACGGCCCGCACAGCGCCGCCGCGGTGTCCTGGCTGGCGGGAGCCGCGCCGGCGGCCTCGGTGCCGCCCGCGGACAGCGGCGTCACCGTCCCCAACAGCGGCCCGCCCTGGCCGGTCCAGGTCGGTCTCGCGGAGGCGACCGCAACCGCGCTCGGACTTCGCCCGGGGGATCGGATTCCCCTCGCCGACCAGCAGCGCAACATCAAGAACGTACAGATCAGTGGGATCTTCCGGCCGGTGGACGAGACCGACCCCGACTGGCGGCTGGCACCCGAGCTACTGGGACCGGTGACCGGCGGGCGGGGCGTGACCAGCACCCGGCTCGGCGGGCTGCTGTCGCCCGAATCGCTGCCCGACGCCCGGCTGGCATTCGACCCCGACGAACTCGTCCGTACCATCAGGTTCTCGCCCGAACCGGCCGCGTTGGGCGCGGACAGCGCCGAGTCGATCACGGCGACGTTGATCTCGATCAAGGCGAACTCGGGTTCCTCGGCCGTCCGCGACGCCACGCTGCGGTGGGAATCGCAGCTCGACTCGCTGCTGCGGGACGTCCAGGTCCGTGTCAACGCGGCCGCCGCGCAGGCGTCGGTGCTGCTCATCGGCGTGCTGCTCGGTGCGGTCCTGATCCTGATCCTCGCCGCCGACATGCTGGTCCGGCGCCGGAGCCGCGCGCTGACCGCGGTGCGTCAACGCGGGGTGGGGCTGCCCGGGTTGGGCGCGGAACTCCTGATCGAATCCGCCACGGTCGCCGTGGCCGCCGCCGGAGTCGCGCTCGTCGCGGCCCGGATGATCACCCCGGGGGTCTCCTGGTGGTGGGCGATCCCGGTGATCGTCGCCGCGGCGCTGGCCGGTCCGGCGTTCGGCTCGTTGGTCGCGGCCCGCGGCACCCGGGACCGCCGCGCACCGGCCAACCCGGGCGCGCGTCGCTGGCTACGCCGGACCGCGCGCCTGCGCGCCGGCACCGCGCAGGCGGCGCTGCTGCTGGTGGCGGCCGCCGCGCTTGTCGCGCTGCACCAGCGCGGGATCCTGCAGACCGTTCCCGGCGGCGCCCTGGGCGCCTGGTCGCGCCCGGACAGCGGTGCCGTCCTGCCGTCGAGTGCCCCGGCGCTCGGCGTGCTCGCCGCCACGTTCGTCCTGCTCTGGCCGCTGCCATGGGCGCTGCGCGCCGCGTTGCGGCAGGGCCTGCGGTCCCGGCACCCGCTGGTCGCGTTCGGCGCCGCCCGCGCGGCCGCCACCGCCGCCCGTACGCTGCCGCTGCTGGCCATGGTCACCTGCGCCGGCCTGGCGTCGTTCGCGTTCACGGTCGACGCCACCACGAGGCAGGGGCTGACCGACGGAGCCTGGCGGACCGTCGGCGCGGACGTCCGGCTCGACGTCGACCCCGCCGCGGAGATGGACGTGCCGGCGCTCGCCGGACGCATCGCGGCCTCGGCGGGAGTCGAGCAGGCCGTCGCCGCCCAGATCGTCGATGGTGTCCGCATCACCACCGAGTCGGCGACCGTCACCGGACGGCTGGTGGTCGTCGAGACCGGGGAGTTCGAACGGATGCTGGCCGCCACCGCGCTGCCGGACGCCCCCGAGCTGGCCCGGCTCCGGACGCCCACCGAGGGCGCCGTCCCGGCGCTGGTGCACTCCGGTGACGGCAGCCTGCGGCCCGGCATGCGACTGGGCCTGTCCGGCCAGGACCGGCCGGACATCGAACTCGTCGCGGTGGGCGCGGCCCCCACCGTCGGCGAGGCCGACGACGTCGTCATCGTGGACTCCGCGGTCCTGGCCGCCGCCGGGGTCCCGGCCGACCCGAACACCATCTGGGTACGCGGTCCCGCGACGGCGGCGGCCGTCGCCGCGCACGCCGCCGGAGCGGACGCCGTGCTGCGCGCCGAGGTCCTGCGCGAACGCCGCACCGCCCCGCTGACCGCCGGGCTGCTGCTGCTGGCCCGCGCCTCGGCGCTCACCCTGGCGGCGTTGGGTCTGCTCGGGCTGGCGCTCGGCGTCGCGACCAGCGCACCCCAGCGCTGGCTCACCCTGAGCCGGCTGCGGACCATCGGCCTGCGCGCGGGGGAGGCGCGCCGGGTCACCGCGGTGGAGCTGGTCCCGCCGGTGCTGCTCGCCGCGGTCGGCGGGCCGCTGCTCGGGGTGGCCGTCGGCCACCTGACCGTCGGTCCGTTGGCGCTGCGGCTGCTCGCCGCGTCGGACCGGGATCCGGCGGTGACGGTCGCCTGGTGGGCGGTCGGGCTGCTCGGCGTCGCGTTCGTGGCGGCAGCCGCCGCCGCGGTGCCGATCGAGTCGGCGCTGCGGCGACGGCTGCGGCTCAGCGAGATCCTGCGCGCGGGCGACGGTTGACGCGGCTCACCGCCCCCAGATCCGCCACGTCTGGTTGAGCGGACTGGCCTGGCCGGCGCCGTTGCAGGTCCATTGATGGACCGGCGCCCGGGCCGCCGTGGAGATGCCGCTCACGTCCACACACTTGCCACTGTGCCGGGCCACCAGCTGGTAGTCGTGCGGGTCGTTGCCGCCGTAGGTCACCCGGCGGAGGCTGAACTGCTGGTTGGGCCCGTTGTGGCAGGTCCACTGGTGGACGGCCGCACCGTCCGCGGTGGAGACGCCGCTGACGTCCAGACACTTGCCGCTCTGCTGGTTGACCACCGTGTAGGTGGCGGCCACGCCGGTCACCGGTTGGAAGGTCCACAGTTGCTGGTCGCCGCCGTCGCAGTGGTACTGCTGCGCGACGTTGCCGTCGGCGGTGCCGCGGCCGGGATTGTCCAGGCACTGCTGGGAGTGCTGGGCCACCGCCACCGACTGGAAGGTGCCGTCCGAGGGCGGCAGCAGGGTGACCGTGTAGGTGTCGGTCTGGTTGGCGTATGGCAGGACCACCGCGACGCGGTCGTCGGCCAGGATGGCCACGGTGTTGGCGACGGTGATCGGCGCCTGCACCGGGCCGCCGCCGTTGTGCGGGATGCGTTGGGTGAGGATTCGTACCTGGTTGTTCTGCACGATGCCGCTGGTGGTGTCGAGGCGTTGCAGGTCGACGGTGAGGTTTCCGGTGGTTCGGCCGCCGCCGACCAGGATCTTCGCCACGCCGGTCGCCTTGGTGGCGAACGCGTCGTACGACCGGCTGGCGGTCACCGACACCACCTGCCCGGTCTGGGAGCCGTAGTAGCGGTAGGCCCACCACTCGCCCTTCGGCTGGTGCTGGCCGGCCGGGTTGCGGACCAGCAGGTTACCCAGGTCGTTGTGGAGGTTGCCGCCGCCGGCCCAGTTCGCGCGGAGGCCGTCCGCCCGGGCCCGTTCCAGCCGGGCGATGTACCAGGCGCCGTCGGCCGGGTTCTGCTCGTCGGTCGCGCCGTACTCGTTGATCTGGTAAGGGCGGGGGTGGGGGATGCCGCGCTGGTCGAGGGTGGCGTTGGCGGCGGCGACGTTGGCCACCGGGTCGCCCGGCAGCGAGTGCCAGCTGACGATGTCCGGCACGGTGTCGGTCGAGCGGACGAAGTCCAGATACTGGTTCCAGAAGGTGTGGTTTGTCGACGGCACGCAGGCACAGCTCGGCCCGACGATGAGCTGGTCCGGGAACGCCGCCCGGAGGCGCTGGTGGGTGCGGCGCCACAGTTCGAGGTACTGGGAGATCGGGCGGTTCCAGAACAGGGTGATGTTGGGCTCGTTCCAGATGTCCCACTGCACGGTCAGCCCGGCTGCCCGGACGTCGTTGATGAGCCGGGTCAGGAAGGTGTCGTAGTCCGTCCAGTTGCCGTTGTCGCCGGGGAATCGGGAGATCGCGGCGCCGTCGGCCCCCCACAGGTCGTGCGGCAGCAGGATGAACTCACCGCCGAGGGCGGCGGTCCGGCGGGCCTGGGCGAGGGTGGAGTTCCATCGCCGGTCGTAGTTTCCGCCGACCCAGCCGCTGCCGGGCAGCTGGGCGCCGCCGGCGCGCATGTACCGGAACCTGACGTCCCGGTAGAAGTGGTCGGCCGGACCGCTGCCGTTCTCGGTCATGCCGTAGATCCAGCCCGACGCGCGGTAGGTCGGGGTTCCGCTGGTGGTGGCGAAGTCGACGGTGAGCGACTCGTCCGCGGCCCGGGCCGGGGTGGCGGCGACGGTGCCGGCGGCGACGACGAGCAGGCCGGTGGCGAGGAGATGGGCGGTGAGCAGGCGGGACCGTCGGGTGCTGCGGCCGGACGGGGGGTTCATGGCGGCTCCTGGGTCGGGACGGGCGACGCGCTTCGGAGACTGCGCTTGCGAATCGATTCGAACGGATGCTAGGACCGGCCAGCGAACTGTGTCAATGGAACGACTGGTGACCAGGCCGGCCCGAGAAAGGACTCGGCGCTCGACGGCCGCTCCCTTGACCGGTCGTCGCGGGTCGACCTATCGTCGTGCGAGCCGGTTGGCCGAATCGATTCGAGCGTTGTCGGCGGCATCCCACTGCGCCTGCGGACGAGAAAGAGGTGCCCGCCACCCATGACCGCCCCCGCACCCGGTCCGGAGTTCCCCATCCAGGACATTCCGTTCAGCTGCCGCGGATCCTGGTTCAACCTCTCGCCGGTGGTGGGCGAGCGGACGTACGCCGACGATTTGCACCTGGTCTCCCACCAGACCGGGATGCACCCGGTGCTGCGACTCACCCCCGCGGTCGCCGGCCCCGCGGTCACCGCCACCCCCTCGGTGCTGACCTGGCGCGCCGGCCGCGACCGGATCGAGGCCGTCTACGACGGCCCGCAGACGCTGCGGATCCGCGGTCGGCGGCTCGGACTGCGGATAGCCGCGTCCGAACGGACGCTCACCCCGTTCAGCGGCACCTACCTGTACCTCGACCCGGTCGACGGGTCCCACGTGTTCACCTCCTACGAGACCGGCCGCCGCTACCGGGTCACGGTGCTGACCGGACTGCTCCACCGGTCCGCCGGGGCGGCGGCGCTCGGCGAGGCGGACCGGTTCCTGGACCTCGCCGGTGACCAGCCCTGGGAGATCGCCATCGAGGAGTACGCCACCGCCCGTCGGCCGTACCGCGGATCCGCCACCTTCGACCAGGTGCGGGCGGCCCGCGGCGCCGAGTTCGGCGCGTTCGTCGACGCGGTCGCGCCGTGGCGTGGCGCGGACACCCCGGCCGCCGAGCTGGCCGCGTACGTCCTGTGGTCGGCCACTGTCGCCCCGGCCGGCTTCGTCACCCGGCCGGCGGTGCTGATGTCCAAGCACTGGATGGACAAGGTGTGGAGCTGGGACCACTGCTTCAACGCGATCGCCCTGGCCGCCGGCGAGCCGGAACTGGCCTGGCACCAGTTCCAGCTGCCCTTCGACCACCAGGACGAATCCGGCGCGCTGCCCGACTCGATCACCCACTCGGAGGTGCTGCACAACTACGTCAAGCCGCCCATCCACGGCTGGGCGCTGCGGCAGCTGCGCCGCCGCCTGCCCCGGCCGCCGGACCGGGCGATGCTGGCCGAGACGTACGAGCGACTGGCCCGCTGGACCGGGTTCTGGCTCGACGCCCGCCGCGCCCCGGGGCAACCGCTGCCCCATTACCAGCACGGCAACGACAGCGGCTGGGACAACGCCAGCATCTTCGACGACGACCGGATCCTGCAGACCGCCGACCTGGCCGCCTTCCTGGTTTCGCAGCTGCGCTGTCTGGCCGACCTCGCCGGTGAGCTGGGCGAACCCGCCGACCGGTGGCGCCGGGAGGCCGACCGGATCCACACGGCCATGCTCCGGGACCTGTGGACCGGCGAACGCTTCACCGCCCGCCACCCGGGCACCGGGCAACGGCGGGCGAGCCGCAGCCTGCTCGACCTGATGCCCGTGGCGCTCGGCGCCGACCTGCCCGCCCCGGTCGCCGCCGCGCTGGCCCGGGGCGTCCAGGGCCACCTGACCCCGCACGGACTCGCCACCGAGCCGACCGACTCCGCGCACTACCTGGCCGACGGCTACTGGCGCGGCCCGATCTGGGCGCCGGCCACCGTGCTGGTCGAGGACGGCCTGCGGCGGGCCGGGCACACCGGCCTCGCGGACCAGATCGCCCGGCGCTTCCGCGCCCTCTGCGAGAAGTCCGGCTTCGCGGAGAACTTCGACGCCGAGACCGGTGTCGGGCTCCGGGACCGCGCGTACACCTGGACCGCCAGTGGCTATCTCATCCTCGCCGCGGCCCACCGGCGGCGTGCAGCCGACGGTTAGCCGGGTCGGCGGTCGCGGACCGGACCGGTGCTCGATCGCAACGAGATGGGCGGGCTGTGCAGCAGGTGTCGGGGCGCGCCCCCGGGCGCGGCGATGCTCTCCAGCAGCAGCGCCACCGCCTCCGCTCCCATGTCGACCGTCGGAACGTCGGCGGCGGTCAACGGTGGGTGGAAGTCCTCGGCCCAGTGTCGGGCGGCGACGCCGGTCACCGAGAAGTCGCCCGGCACCCCGAGCCCGGCGCTGGCGAGGGCGCGCTGCACCCCGGGCAGCGCGGCCTCGTTGATGGTGACCACCGCCGTGACGTCCGGATGCCGCGCGAGCAGCTGTGCCGTGACCGTTTCGCCGGACGCGGCGTCGTCGCCGCAGCAGACCTCGACTCCGGTCAGGCCCCGTTCGGCCACCGCCGCCTGGAAACCGGCAAGCGCCCGGTGGCTGGGGCCGTAACCCGCCGCGACCAGTTCGGCGGACCGGTTCACCAGGGCGACGTGCCGGTGTCCCAGATCGGCCAGGTGGTGCACGCAGCGTGCGGTCAGGCCGGCGTAGTCGACGTCGATCCAGCTCATGCCGTGCGGCTCGGCGGTCCGGCCGATCGTGACGAACGGCAGACCGGCCCGGGCGAGCCGGGTCACCCGCTCGTCGGTCAACCGGATCTCCATCAGGACCACACCGTCCACCCGCCGGCCGGTGACGATCCGTTCGAAGGACCGGTCGTGGTCGCCCCCGGACGGCGACAGCAGGACGTCCAGGTCGTGGCGGGCGGCCGCCTCGACGACGCTGGCCACGAATCCCAACTGCATGTCGGTCAACCGTTGACTCGCCGGCGGGATCACCAGCCCCAGGGTTCGGGTCCGCCCCTCCTTGAGTGCCCGGGCACTGGCGTTCGGCCGGTAGTCCAGTTCGTCGATGACCGCCTGGATCCGCCGGCGCGTCGCCTCCGACACGGCCCGCTTGCCGCTGAGCACATAGGAGACGGTGCTCCGGGACACGCCCGCCCGCTGGGCGATCTCCCCGATGTTCATCGCACCGCCACTCGACTCGACCCCGGCACAGCCGGCGCACCATGCCCCGAGCAGCATAACCACGGGCTCGCGGGTCATCGGTGACGGCGAGCCGCGGACGACCCGCCGTCATACGGCAGGATGGGACGGTGATCGAGGTCGAGAACCTGTCGTACGGCTACCGGCCCGACCGCGAGGCGGCGGTTCGCGACGTCAGCTTCACCGTCGGGGCGGGGGAGATCCTCGGGTTCCTCGGCCCGAGCGGCGCCGGCAAGAGCACCACCCAGAAGGTGCTGACCGGGCTGCTCTCCCCGTACCAGGGCGAGGTCAGGGTGCTCGGCCGGGACCTGCGCGGTCAGGGTCCGGAGTACTACCAGCAGATCGGGGTGGGTTTCGAACTGCCGAACCACTTCATGAAGCTGACCGGCCTGGAGAACCTGCGGTTCTTCGCCTCCTTCTACGCCGAGACCGCCGACCCTCGGGAACTGCTCGCCATGGTCGGGCTCGCCGACGCGGCCGACCAGCGGGTGGAGCAGTACTCCAAGGGAATGAAGATGCGGTTGAGTTTCGTGCGCGCCCTGCTGCACGATCCGGACGTGCTCTTCCTGGACGAGCCGACCAGTGGGCTGGATCCGGTCAACGCCCGGCTGCTCAAGGACATCATCATCGAGCAGCGGCGGCGGGGGAAGTGCGTCTTCCTGACCACCCACAACATGCACGACGCGGAGGAGCTCTGCGACCGGGTGGCGTTCCTGGTCGACGGCGAGATCCGCAGGATCGGCGCGCCGGGGGAGTTGCGCACCGCGGGCGGCCCGCGTGGCGTGCTGGTGGAGTACCGGCAGGACGGTCAGACCCGGTCGGCGCAGTTCCCGCTCGACCGGCTCGGTCACGAGGCCGCCTTCCTCGACATCCTGCGCGACCATGAGGTGGTCTCGCTGCATTCGCAGGAGCCCACCCTGGAGGACGTCTTCGTGGAGACGACCGGCCGGAGGCTGACGTGACCGGCGCCCGCGCGGCGCTGCCGGACAGCGTCGTCGGCACCGGCCCGGCGGTGCCGGACCGGCGACGCCGACCGGCGCGGATCCTGCGCCGCGCGGTCTGGTGGGATCTGCGGCTGCTGACGCGGTACCAGGTCGCCACGGTGGCGGTCGCCGTCACTGCGGCGTACGTCCTGGTGTTCCGCGCGATTCCGGCCGCCCGCACCGACGCGGTGGCCGTGCTGCTCGTCTTCTCCGACCCCACGATGATCGGTTTCCTGTTCATCGGGGTGCTGGTGCTGTTCGAGCGGGGGGCGAACACGCTGCAGGCGGTGGTGGTGACGCCGCTGTCCAGCGGGCAGTACCTGTGGTCGAAGGCGATCGCGCTGACCACGGTGGCGGTGCCCTGCGGCCTGGCGATGGCCGTCGCGAGCCACGGGGCCGCCGTGAACCCGGCGCTGCTCGTCGCCGGTGTCGCGCTCTCGTCGGTGCTGTTCGTGTTCGTCGGCTTCGTGGCGGTGGCCCGGGTCCGGTCGGTCAACGAGTATCTGCTGATCGTCCCCGTCTTCCTGGTCCCGGCGGTGCTGCCGATCCTGGACACCGTGGGTCTGGTCGAGTCGCCACTGTTCTATCTCTTCCCCACCCACGCCTCGCTGGTCCTGCTGGCGGCGGCCGTCACCACCCGGCCCGGGTGGGAGCAGCTCTACGGGGTGCTGTACCTGTCGGCCGCGGTCGCCGGTGCCTTCGGCTGGGCGAAACGGTCCTTCGAAGGCCGGATCCGACAGGCCGGTGCGCGATGAGCGCGGCGCGGGCGGTCTGGGGCAACGACCTGCGCAACATCGTGCGGGACCGTACGGCGGGGGTGCTGCTGGTCGTACCGGTGATCTTTCTGGTGCTGCTCCGGTTCGGGTTTCCGCGCATCGAGCGGCAGGTGCCGGAGGTCGCCGACTACCGGGTGCTGGCGTTGGCGGCGTGCTGCCTCATCGCCGGCACGTTCCCGGCCTTCATGACCTCGTTCATCATGCTGGACGAGAAGGATCAGGGGCTGTTCGCGGCCCAGCGGGTGCTGCCGGTCGCACCCGCCCGGCTGCTCGGCTACCGGCTGCTGGTGGTGGCGGTGCTCAGCCTGGTCTATCCGCTGCTGCTGATGCTGGGTTCGGGGCTGGCCGATCGGACGCTGCCGGTGGTGCTGGTGCTGGCGTTGCTCTGCGCGTTGGGCTCGCCGGTGGCCACGCTCTTCGTGGTGGCCACCGCGAGCAACAAGATCGAGGGTCTGACCCTGTTCAAGGCGATCTTCTTCGTGGTCGTGTTCGCGGCCCTCGGCGTGGCGGTACCCGGCTGGTGGACCTGGCTCACGGCGTTGATCCCCACCTACTGGATCTACGCCGCCTTCGACGCGGACCGGCCGGCGGCGCTGCTGGTCGTGGCCGGGGTCGCCGTCGCTTACCACCTGGCCGTGCTCGCGGTGACCTACCGGCGGTTCCGGCGCCAGGTGTTCTAGCGGCCGACTGCCGCTCCGGCGGAGGAACGACCCCGATCTTTTGTCCTCAAGTACAAAAGTTCGATCGTCCCACTCGGAAGATCTTGCCATTTCGACGAATGTGGTTGATGATTTGCCGCAGTCGTGATCGAGGATCATCGCGCAACCGGCCGTTCCCTCGGCGGTGCTCCCGATTACGGCTCCCACCAGCACCGTCGAAGGGGGAGCAGATGTCTCCACGCCCGCCACGAACCCGCCGTCCACTCGCCTTCCTTGTCGCGACCCTGCTCGGTGCGTCGATCGTCGGTGCGCCGACCGTCGCCCGAGCCCAGGACCTGCCGCCCCAGGAACCGGGCGTCACGCTCCGCACCTACGACGTGGGGGTGCCGCTGACCGAGATCTGCACCCTCAAGCCGGGACAGACGCCGAACGTCGACAAGCTGATGCCGGTCGTCGACTGGTCCAGCGCCGCCGACTTCGGCCAGGAGGACAACTTCGTCACGCACGCGCTCGGCAACCTGCACATCACCACCGCCGGGACGTACACGTTCCGGTTGACAAGCGACGACGGCTCCCGGCTCTACCTCGACGACGCCGTGGTGGTCGACCACGACGGACTGCACGGCGCGGAGACAAAGGACGGCACGGTCACCCTGACCGAGGGGTACCACGCCCTGCGGGTGGAGTTCTTCGAGGCCGGCGGCGGCCAGCAGCTCACCCTCTCCTGGCAGCCGCCCGGCTCCTCGGAGTTCGTCGTGGTGCCCAACTCCGTGCTCAGCACCGACGCCGGCGTGGTCCGGGTGACCGCACCCGGCCGCAAGGAGTGCCAGGGCGGCACCGACGTACCCGGCGACGGCCTGCCGCTGGCCGGTGTGCACCCCGACTACACCCTCACCGACCTGCGGCCGGACGGCTTCCAGCCGGCGGTCTCGGGAATGGACTGGACCGCCGACGGCCGGCTGGTCATCGCCACCTGGGGCGGCAGCGAGCAGTTCGGCGGCGAGGTGTTCATCGTCTCGAACGTGACCGGCCAGACCGGTCCGGATCAGGTCACCTACAAGAAGGTCGCCGGCGGCCTGAACGAGCCGATGGGCGTGGCGGTCGTCGACGACATCATCTACGTCTCGCAGAAGCACGAGCTCACCGAGCTGCGCGACACCGACGGCGACGAGGTCGCCGACGAGCTGCGGACGGTGGCGCGCTGGCCGTACGGCGGGAACTTCCACGAGTTCGCCTTCGGCCTGCTCTACCGGGGCGGCAACTTCTACCTGAACCTCTCGGTGGCGATTGACTACGGCGGTGCCACCACCGACCCGCAGCCGGTCGCCAACCGTGGCACCAGCGTCGTGGTGAACCGTCGCACCGGCAAGGTCAGCTACGTCGCCGGTGGTCTGCGTACCCCGAACGGCATCGGCTGGGGGCCGGAGAAGGAACTCTTCGTCACCGACAACCAGGGCGGCTACCTGCCCGCCTCCAAGCTGGTGCGGATCGAGCAGGACCGGTTCTTCAACCACTACACCAACCCGGCCGGCGCCTTCGACGCCAACCCGGTGACCCAACCGGTGCTCTGGCTGCCGCAGAACGAGATCGCCAACTCGCCGAGCACCCCGGTGCTGCTGACGAAGGGCCCGTACCGCGGCCAGCTGCTGATCGGCGACGTCACCTACGGCGGGCTGCAGCGGGCGTACCTGGAGCAGGTGCACGGCGAGTACCAGGGCGCGGTGTTCCGGCACACCCAGGGACTGGAGGCCGGCGTCAACGAGGTCTCCGTCGGTCCGGACGGGGCGGTCTACGTCGGCGGGCTCGGCGCCGACGGCAACTGGGGCCAACCCGGCAAGCTCCGGTACGGGCTGCAGAAGCTCACGCCGAACGGCAACCGGACGTTCGACATGAAGTCGATGAGCGCCACCCCGGACGGCTTCAAGATCGAATACACCCGGCCGCTCTCCACCGCCACCATTCAGGACATCGCCGGGCGCTACCAGGTCGAGCAGTGGCGCTACGCGCCGACCCCGACCTACGGCGGGCCGAAGGTGGACGAGGAGACCCTCAGCGTCAGCGCGGTGAAGGTCTCCAACGACCGCAGGACGGTCTGGCTGACCGTCGACGGCCGCCAGCAGGGTCGGGTGGTGCACCTGCGCTCGCCCCGGTCGTTCACCGCCTCCAACGGCGAGGAGCTGTGGAGCACCGAGGCCTGGTACACCCTCAACGCCATCCCGGGAGTGCAGCCGGACCGGGTCTTCTACGAGGCCGAGGAGGGCCACCGGCAGGGCGGTGCCGGCATCGACACCGAGCACGCCGGCTTCTCCGGCGTCGGCTTCGTGGACGGATTCGGCTCGCTCAACGCCGCCACCGCCGTGCACGTCGAGGTCAAGCGCAACGGCGAGTACGAGGTGGGCCTGCGTTACAGCAACGGCCCCAACCCGTTCGCGGGCGACAAGACCGTCAGCGTGTACGTGAACGGTGACAAGGTGCGGCAGACGGTCCTGCCCAGCACCGTCACCTGGAAGGAGTGGGCCACCAAGACCGAGCTGTTGACGCTGCGCCGGGGGGTCAACCGGATCGAGTACCGGGTGGACACCGGCGACACCGGTCACGTCAACCTGGACCTGGTCACGGTGCGCAAGCCCGGTGAGCGGATCGTGCTCTTCGACGGCGGCGACCTGGCGGAGTGGCAGCACACCGACGGGCGTTCGGCGAGCTGGCCGAGGGTGGCCGGTGGGGCGATGGAGGTCTGCTGCGGCGACCTGCGCACCAGGCAGGCGTTCGGTGACTTCCGGTTGCACGTCGAGTTCAAGGTGCCGGCGCTGCCGCCGGATGTCACCGGGCAGAACCGGGGCAACAGCGGCGTCTATCTGCAGGAGCGCTACGAGATCCAGGTGCTCGACTCGTACGGCGATCCGACCCTCGACAACAACGAGGCCGGCGCGATCTACCTGCAGAAGCCGCCGGACGTCAATGCCGCGCGGCCGCCGGAGACCTGGCAGACGTACGACATCACCTACCGCGCGGCCCGATACGACGCCGCCGGCACCAAGACCGAGGACGCCCGGGTGACGGTGGTCTGGAACGGGGTGACGGTCCACGACGATGTCGCCATCACCGGGCCGACCGGCGGCAACATCCCCGAGGGGCCGGCGACCGGGTCGATCCGGCTGCAGGATCACCAGAACGCCGTGCAGTACCGCAACATCTGGGTCGAGCCGCTGAGCTGACCCGCTCGCCGGCCGCGCCGGACCGGAAAACCGGTCCGGCGCGGCCGGGTCGGCGTTCGACGGATGGTGGTCGGCGGTCGGGTCGCCGCGGTTTCAGCTCTCGCCGTGCCGGCGGGCCTGGACGCCGGGCAGCAGCAGCCGCAGCTCCCGGTCGAGCGTGGCCTCGTCGGTCACCCGGACGCGGAACGGCACCCGGATGTCGTGGTGCCGGTGCGCCGTCTCCGCCCGCAGGGTCAGTCCGCCCGCGTCGACGGCGACCGGCACCAGCCGGGCGCCGGTGGCGGTCAGGTCCGGGTCGACAAGCGCCGCGAACCGGTCTCCGACGTGGCGGTCGTGCCGGAGCAGGCGGGCCAGTTGGGCGGCCTCGACCGCGGCGACCGGATCGGGCCGGGCCGCGTGGTAGGCCGCGACCGGGATCTCGGTGACGACTGCGTCCCGCTCGACGCGGACGTCGGCGGGCTCGACCGCCCAGAGCGCCACCGGCGGCAGGGCGAGCAGCGCCATGATCGCGTCGTCGTCGCACGAGTCGAGCATCGCCGGGTCGAACCGGCGGACCCCGCCGGTCACCTGGACCCGGGCCCGGACCCGGGCGCGCACCGGCACCGGCACCAGGTGGGTGAGGTCGAGCCGGACGGCGCCGTCGGCGCCCCGGGCGGCGACGAGCAGCCCGCCGAGCGGGCTCATCGCGTCGATGGCGAGAACGACCGTGCCGTCGGGGAGTACGGCGTGGGCGTCGATCAGGTCGGTGGCCGTGTCGGCCACCCCCAGCCGCAGCGAGGTGCAGGTCACGAGGGCGGAACGCACCTCGACCGCCGCGGTCGACGGCCGGTCGTCGGTCAACGCCGACGGTGGTGTGCTGTCGAATGCCACCCGGCCTCCTTCCAGCGCGGTCCGGTTGAGGCGAGCCTAATAGGTAAGGCTTGCCTTATTCAAGCGGACCGGGCCGGAGGGAGGCCGGAGGTAGGGTATGACGCTTGATCAGGCCGGCTGGTAGGTCAGGCAGTCGCTGACCGTGGCGCCCGGGCCGACCTGGACGGACTGCGCCGTACAGGCCAGGTTCGTGTTGTAGGTGCAGTCGGTGCGGGCGCACGCGCCGACGCTGCCGGTGATCTCCGCGATGCCCCCGCGCACCGACGACTCGACGAACGTGGCGCAGGAGGCGGCCTCGCCGGCCGCCGCGACGGTCACGGCCGGGGCGTGGCAGCCACCGTCGTTGAAGCTGCACGCCACGGCGGCGCATTCACGGACGGCGGGCATCTGCAAAAGAGTCTTCATGGTTCCTCCACTCGCTGTTTCCCTACCCGGATCGACCGAAGCGCGATCGGGTCCAAGAATATCCACAAAACCGTCCGCCTACACCTTTCTCTGCGAGGTCGCACCCTCACCTCAGCGGAGTTATGGCTGCTCAGAGCGGATTTCCGGGGTGGCGGAAGAACTGTGAATTCGCGGCTGGAGGTTCGAAAGAAAGGTAAGGCTGCACTTTGTTGTGGCCTATGGCGAAGGTAAGCCTTACCTTTTCGGGGTGGTGTTGACAGCCACCGGGCCCCGCGCATCGCAATGCGCGGGGCCCGTGCGGATCAGCGCTGGCCCAGCAGCCAGCGCAGGATGTCGCGGTCGGCGTAGGTCGGGCCGTAGGCGGCGTGGTAGTCGGGGAGGGTGAACGCCTCGTTGCCGTACTCGGTGTAGCGGACCAGGTCGGCGATCTGCTCCGGGGTCCTGCCGGCCGCCCGGTGGGCGTCCTGCAGCGCCTGCCGGGAGTTGCGGGCCAGCGAGATGTTGAGCAGGTGGTCGTTGACGCCGTGGGTGATCCAGACCGGGGTCCCGGCCGCGGCGATCGCGGTGGCCTGCGCGGCGCCGACCTGGAAGCCGCCGGTCACCAACCCGGCGGTGAACAGGCCCGGCCGCGCGGCGAACGCCTGCCACAGCAGCTGCGACCCGTAGGAGACGGTGGTCCCGTAGACCCGGTCGGTGTCGACCGCGAAGTCCTTGACGAACTGGTCCATCATCTTGACCAGCAGGTCCGTCTCGGCGACGGCGCCGACCCGCTGGTTCTGCGGGGCCAGCACGATGACGTCCTCGCGGCTGCCGGTCCACTGCGGCTGCAGCCAGGCCGTGGCGGGGATGTCGGCGGCGATCTGGACGCCGGTGTTGTCGCCGTCCCAGCCCATGCCGTGGCCGGGCAGGACGACCATCAGCGGGTACTTCCGGCGCGGGTCGTAGTTCTTGGGCAGGTGGTAGTGGTAGGGCAGCACCATCCCGCCGCTCAGGAAGGAACCGTAGGTGAACTGGTCGACCATCAGGTTGACCGGTTCCTCGGTCATCCGGAGGGTGCGGTGGGGCGCCGCCTTGGCGAGCACCGGTCCCTTCCCCTTGCCCCGTCCCGGCTGGGCGTGCACGTCCTTGCGCTGCACGATGGTGGTCGGCAGGTCCGGGTTCACCTTGACGGTGCAGAGGAAGGTGGGGCACTTCGAGACGATGACCGTCCAGCCGCCGGTGTCGGCCGGGTCGAGTTCGACGATGACGAACCGGCCGCGTACCGATCGGTGGTCGGCCCGGGTGGTCGGTCCGCTGTTGGTGTAGACCCGGGTGACGGTCCGCTCCGCCATCTTGGGCAGGTCCTCGATGGGGTTGAAGCGGAAGTTGTAGATGGTGTCGGAGACGGTGAACGTCCGCCGGTCGAGGGTGTGCGGGTTGACGGTGTCGGCGTACTCGACCGCGACCGCGGCGACCTTCTGCCCGTAGGTGTAGACCTCGGTGATCGGCGTGATGCTCCGTACGCCGCCGCCGGCACCGGGTCCACCGGCCCGTTCGTGTGCCCCGTACGCCGTGCTGGACGAGACCAGCACCAGGGCCGCCGCGATCAACGCGACCGTTCTCTTACGAGGAGCCATCCAAGCTTTCCTTCCGCGCAGGCATGCCGTCCTGGCCCGGACAGTCGCTGCCGGTGTCATCCCGAGACGGCGCTAAACTGATTTAGCAGGGAGCATGCGCGGCATGATCACCTATGTCAAGACACAGACTGGAAATGATCGCGAAACCCGGGCGGCCGCGGCCGCCCGGAGCTGACGGCGGCCGCCCGGGTTTGGTTCAGGCCGTTCGCGGTCAGTCCAGGCAGCCGCGCAGCGCGGCGGTGAGCCGGTTCGCCCGGTCGTCCTCGGGCCCGCCCATCTGGTTGATCACGTAGCCGAAGCCGACCCGGTAGCTGTCGTCGGCGAAGGCGAGATGGCCACCGGCGCCGTCGTGGCCGAAACTGCGCTCGCCCAGCATCGGCCGCACCCGCGGCGAGCCGAGCAGGAAGCCGGTGCCCCACCGCTGGCCGGCGTCGGGCCATCCGAACCGCTGCTGGCCCTGGGACCTGATCACCACCGCGTCGTCCACCGAGGCGGCGGTGAGCAGCCGCGGGCCGACCGTTTCCGACACGCAGGCCGCGTACCCGCGGGCGAGCCCGTCCGCCGAGCTGACCCCGCCGGCGCCGGGCACCCCGGCCGCCTGGATGGCGGGATCGTTGAAGCTGACCAGGCCGTCGCTGTCGGCCGGGAAGTCGAAGGCACCGCCCATCGTCAGCGATCTCTCGCTCACCGAGTCGGGGTACGGCTGCGCCGTGCCGGGCGGTGCCAGCGTCCAGGCGACGCCGTCCCGCTCCGCGGCCGGCAACCCGATCCAGGTACGCAGACCGAGCGGATCACCGAGCGCGGTGCGGAAGAACTCGCCCGGCGGCACCCCGGTGACCCGGCGGATCAGCTCACCGACGAGCCAGCCGTAGGTGAGCGCGTGGTAGCTGTGGGCCGTCCCCGGTTCCCAGAGCGGGGCCTGCGCCTCGATCGCCTCGATGACCGGGTCCCAGGCGATCACCTCGGCCCGGGTGAAGGGCCGGTCCAGGGCCGGCAGACCGGCGCGGTGGGTGAACAGCGCGCGCACCGGGATGCCGTCCTTGCCCGCCCGCCCGAACTCCGGCCAGTACCGGGTGACCGGCGCGTCGAGGTCGAGCCGACCCTGCTGGACCAGCAGGTACCCGCAGATCGCCAGCAGACCCTTGGTGCACGAGAAGACGACGGCGGGGGTCTGCCGGGTCCAGGGCCGGCCGCTACGCGGGTCCGCCACCCCGCCGTACAGGTCCACCACCCGGCGGCCGTCGTGGTAGACGACGACGGCGGCGCCGACCTCGCCACGGGACGCGAAGTTGTCCCGGAAGATGTCGGCGACCGGTCCGAAGCCCTCGTCGACGTCGCCCTGGACCGTTGTCTCGGTTGGCACGGCTATCCCTTCACGGACCCCTGCAGCAGGGCCTTGATGAACTGGCGCTGGAAGATGAGGAACACGAGCAGGCTGGGCGTCAGGATAAGCAGTGCGCCGGCACAGAGCAGCACCTGATCGGTGCCCCACTGCCCCTGGAAGGCGCCGAGGGCGCCGGCCATGGTCCGCTTGGTGCCGTCGTCCACGAGCACGATGGCGAGCAGGAACTGGTTCCAGGTCCAGAGGAAGAGCAGGATCGTCAACGACGCGATCGCGGGGCGGGCCAGCGGCAGGTGGATCCGGCAGAAGAGCTGCCAGGTGCTGCTGCCGTCGACCCGGGCGGCCTCGGAGAGCTCCGGCGGCACGTTGACGAAGTGGGTGCGCATCCAGAACACGCCGAACGGCATGTAGAGCCCGATCAGCGGCAGGATGATCGCCCACCGGGTGTTGAGCAGGCCCATGCCCTGGATCTGGTAGTAGATCGGGGTGATCACCGCCTCGAAGGGCATGGTCAGGCCGAGCAGGAAGAGCAGGAAGGCGATCCGGTGGCCGGGGACCTTGAGGTGGCCCAGGCCGAAGCCGGCCATCGTCGCGATGACCACGGCGAACGGCACCACGCCGGCGACGATCAGCACGCTGGACCGCAGCAGCGCCCCCATGTTGGCCACGGTGAAGGCGTCGGCGAAGTTCCCCCACTGTGGATCCGACGGCCAGGTCAGCCCGGTGGGGACCGTGCCCCGGGGCTGCAGCGCGGCCGAGAGCATGCTCACGAACGGCAGCAGGGTGACGAGAATGAGGGCGACCAGGAAGATCTGCCCGGTCAGCTGCTCGTTGCGGCCGAGCCTCATGCCTTCTCCTCCCGGGTCAGCCGCTGGATCGGCAGTACGCAGATCAGCACCAGCAGCATCAGGACCACGGCCAGCGCCGAGGCGAGCCCGACCTGACGCTGGGCGAAGGCGAGCCGGTAGATCTCCAGTCCTGGAACGGTGGTCTGCAGCCCGGGACCGCCACTCGTCGAGATGTAGACGATGTCGAAGCTCGCCAGTGCGGCGATCACGGTCACCGTGAGGCAGACCCCGATCTCCCGGCGCAGGCCGGGCAGGGTGACCGCGAGAAACTCCCGGACCGGCCCGGCGCCGTCGATCCGGGCCGCCTCGTAGAGGCTCGGATCGATCTTGCTCATGCCGGTGATCAGCAGGATGGTGCAGAGCCCGAGCGAGACCCAGGCGCCGATCACCCCGACCGCCGGCAGGGCGGTGCCGAAGTCGCCCAGCCAGGGCCGGGCGAGCCCGCCGAGGCCGATCACGTCGAGTGTCTGGTTGACCAGCCCGGTCGAGGAGAGCAGCCAGCTCCACGCGATGCCGGCGGCCACCAGCGGGATGACCTGGGGCAGGAAGAGAATGGTACGGACGACGGTGCCGAAGGGTCCGCCGGCCATCCGCCGCACCAGGCTCGCGACCAGCAGCCCGATCCCGACCGGAATGAAGCTGAAGAAGACGATCAGCACGAAGGCGTTCGAGATGATCTTCAGCAGGTCGGGATCGGTGACCACCGTGACGTAGTTGTCGAAGCCCGCCCAGCGGGCCACGCCGATGCCGTTCCAGTCGTAGAGCGAGTACTGGAACGTCAGGGTCAGGGGGCGCACCACGAAGACGGCGTACATCGCCAGCGCGGGCAGCACGTAGAGCCAGCCGCCCCACCGGCCCGGGCGGGCCCACCGGTTCCGGTGGACCCGCCCGGGTGACGCGGAGGAGGCGCCGCCGGTGGTGCTTCGGGTCATCGAGACAGTTCCTTCTCGTACTCGGCCTGGACCGCCTGTACGTAACCCTGCGGGGTCTGCTGGCCGGCGATCAGCTTCTGCAGCTCCGGTGTGATGGCCGAGGCGAAGATCGAGCCGGTGGCGTTCGCGGTGAAGTCCACCGCGCCGTTCTCCGCCGCCAGTTGCTGGCTCGCGGCGAGCGTCTCGGCCAGCACCGTCCCCTCGGCGGGGACGGGGACGTTGAGGTCGGACGGACCGCCGGGGCTGGAGCCGCCGATCTGGACCGCGATCTCCCGCGCCTTCTCGTTGGTGTGTGCCCAGTTCAGGAAGAAGGCCGCGGCGTCGGGGTTCTTGGCCTTGGCACCGATGCCGAAGGTGTTGGGCGCGGACATCGCGACGTGCTTGCCGCCCGCGGTCTCCGGCGGGAAGAGGAAGAAGCCCACCTCGTCCGCCATCGACTTGCCCAGGTTGCCGGACTCCCAGTCCCCGTTGAACATGAACAGCCCGCCGTCGTCCTGGAACTTGCCCATCATCGTGGTGTAGTCGATCGCGTTGGCGTCGGCCGGGAAGTAACCCGCCTTGGCCCACCGCTCGATGGTCTCCGCGGCCTTCAGCGCGGCCGGGGTGTCGAAGGTGGCACCTTCCTTCTGGAAGATCCAGTCCGCGATCTGCTGCGGGTCCCCGAACTGGTTCTGCAGGGCCTGCAGCGGGAAGTTGATGCCGGCCGTGTCCTTGTTGAACTGCATGATCGGGGGCACGCCGGCCGTCTTGGCCGCCGCGAGCAGCTCCTCGAACTCGGCGACGGTCGCCGGTGGCTCGGTCATCCCGACCCGAGACGCCAGGGTCTTGTTGTAGAACACGCCGGTGACGCTGTAACCGAGCCCGAGCCCGTACAGCGATCCGGTGCCGCGCGGCCGGCCGCCCTCGGCGATCCGCAGCTGTTCGAGCTGGGAGGCGGGGAAGGCGTCCCAGCCGTGCGCCTCGTAGTAGGGGTCGAGGTTCTTCAGCAGGCCGTCCTTGACCAGGTCGACCATGGTGGGGAGCCGGATGATGTCGGGCGAGTTGTCGCTGGCCAGGACCCGGGGGGCGTTCTCCACGATGACCGTGAACTGGTCCTCGCGCACGTTGAACGTGACGTTCGGGTGCTGCTTGGTGAACTCGTCGGCGAGCGCCTTGGCGAGGGGGAAACCGGTCTCCGCGTACATCTCGAGCGTGATGGGGTCGGTGCCGAGTTCGGTGCTGACGTCGGTGTCGTTGTCGGTGGAGGTCGCCGGGTCGGAGCCCGGGGCCTGGCAGGCGCCGATCGCGAGGGCGGCTGCCAGCAGTGGTGCCGCCATCGCCAGCGGTCGGCTAGAGTGGCTTCTCCGTACGTTTCTCCGCATTTTTCCGGACTCCTCGATTCTTCACCTGAAAAAACGGTACCTGGCAGTCGATAGTCAGCGACTACGCCCGTAGTCCGCGCCCCCGGCCGTCGCCGGTCGAGGGCCGGCCCGGCCGCGACGGGGGTCCTCGTGGCGGCCGGCTGGCTTGAGCGGGAACCTAGCTAAACTGATTTAGCAGAGCATGATGCGCAGGGCTCGTCGGTGTCAAGGACCAGTTGGCAACGACCCGGAAACGGCTTGTTCACGCCGGGCCGGGTAGCCCGCTGCCGGCCGGCTCGCGCGGGCGTCGCATCATGATGACAACCTGACCGGCGGAGGAATCCTTGGACAGCGACACGGCATCGACGGGACCAGAGGTGCGACGGGCGACCCTCGCGGACGTCGCCCGGCGCGCCGGCCTGTCCAAGACCGCCGCCTCGATGGTGCTCAACGGCCGGGAGGGCACCCGGCTCTCGGTCGAGGCCCACCAGCGGGTCTTCGCCGCCGCCGAGGAGCTGGGCTACCGGCCCAACGTCGCGGCCCGGAGCCTGCGTACCCGCAAGACCGCGACCATCGCCTTCGTGTCTGACATCGTGGCGACCACCCGGTTCGCCGGTGGGCTGATCCGGGGCGCGCTCGACGCCGCCCGGGAACGGGACCACGTGCTGCTCATCACCGAGACCCAGGGCGACGCGGCGTTCGAACGGTACGCGATCGAGGCCATCCTCGACCGCCGGGTCGACGGGGTCATCTACGCCGCCATGGCCACCCGCCGGCTGACCGTGCCGACGGCGCTGCTGGGCGGCCCGGTGGTGCTGCTCAACGCCACCAGCCAGGACAGCCTGCCGTGCGTGCTGCCGGACGACGAGCTGGCCGGCCGGGCGGTGACCGAGGCGCTGCTCAAGCAGGGGCACCGGGAGCGGATCGCGCTGATCGGCCGCAACCGCCTCAAGGAGCGCGACCCGGAGGTCTCGCTGGCGGCCGAGGCGCGGCTGCGGGGCATCCGGCAGGCGCTGGCCGGCGCCGGGGTGAAGCTGTACGCCGAGGCGTTCTGCGCGGAGTGGCTGCCGGAGTACGGCTACACCGCGATGCGGACCATCCTGCGCCGGCCCGCGCCGCCGACCGCGGTGATCTGCATGAACGACCGGCTGGCATTCGGTGCCTACCAGGCGCTCGCCGACGCCGGGCTGGCCATCCCGACGGACATGTCGGTCGTCTCGTTCGACGACGATCCGATCGCCAGCTGGCTGCGGCCCGGCCTGTTCACCGCGGCCCTCCCGCACGAGCAGATGGGGCAGCGAGCGGTGGAGATCCTGCTCGACGGGCAGCCCACCGCGGCGCACCGGGTCCCGATGCCGCTGCGCCGGCGCCGGTCGATCGGGCCGCCGGCCACCTGAGCCGAGTTTTCCCGAGCTTTGCGCTAAACCGATTCACTGCTAGGTTTCACCGCATGCTGCGGCTACCGGACCACTGGGTGTGGGACAGCTGGTACGTACGGGACGACGACGACCTCTGGCACGCGTTCTTCCTGCGTGCCTCCCGGGCGCTGCTCGACCCGCACCGACGCCACCACCGCGCCGCGATCGGCCACGCGGTCTCCACCGACCTGCGATCCTGGCGACTGGTGGCCGACGCGCTGGTCCCCGCCGACGGCCCGGCCTGGGACGACCTCGCCACCTGGACCGGCAGCACGGTACGAGGACCGGACGGCCGGTGGTACCTGTTCTACACCGGCGTCAGCCGCGCCGAGCGAGGGCTGGTCCAGCGCGTCGGGCTGGCCGTCTCCGACGACCTGGTCAGCTGGCACCGGCACGGCACCCGACCGCTGGTCGAGGCGGACCCCACCTGGTACGAACTGCTCGACCCGGACGCCTGGTACGAGCAGGCCTGGCGCGATCCGTGGGTCTTCCCCGACCCGGCCGGCGACGGCTGGCACATGCTCCTCACGGCCCGGGCCAACCACGGTGCCGCCGACCGGCGCGGGGTCGTCGGCCACGCCACCTCCGACGATCTGGTCAACTGGCGGGTGCGCCCCCCGCTGTCCACGCCGGCCGACTTCGGCCATCTCGAGGTGCCGCAGGTGGTCGTCATCGACGACCAGCCGCTCCTGCTCTTCTGCACCAACGCGGTGGCCGGAGAGAACGGCCGGGGCGACCACCGGGTCTGGACGGCGCCCGGGAAGGGTGTCACCGGCCCCTGGGACGTCGCCGATGCCCGGCCGTTCCCGCACCCCGCTCTGTACGCCCCGCGCCTGCTCCGCGACCTGGACGGCGGCTGGAGCATGATCGGGTTCATCGACCACGACGCCGGCGGGACGTTCGTCGGCGAACTCACCGACCCGATCCCGGTGCGTTACCGACCCGAGCTGGGACTCCGCCCCAGGCGATGAGCCGGCGGGTGGGGGCGGGGCGGCAGCGCCGGCGGCGGTCCGCCGCCCGCCGGACGGTGCCGACAGCCGGTCGGCCGGCTGCCATCGGCTCAACCAGCCGGCCCGAACGAGGGGCCCAGGGCCCGGGAGATCGCCCGGCCGGCGGCCTGCACCAGCGGCGCCAGTGCCACCGGGTCCGCCCGGTCGTGGGCGACGACGAGCGAGATCGCCGCCAGCACGGTGTCGCTCGGGCCACGGATCGGCGCCGCGACCGAGAGGGCGTCCATCGTCACCTGCCGGTCGCTCGTCGCGTAGCCGACACGGCGGACGTCGGCGAGGATCCGGCGCAACCGTCGGGGATCGACGACGGTCCGCTCGGTGTACCGCTCCAGCGGCGCCGCCAGCACCTGTTCCTGAACCTCGGCCGGCGCGAAGGCGAGCAGCACCAGGCCGACCCCGGTGGCGTGCAGCGCGAAGCGGCCACCGACCCGGGTGAGCACCGGCACCGCGTGCCGGCCGGCGATGCGTTCGATGAAGACCAGTTCCAGGTTCTCCCGGACGGCGAGCTGGACGTTCTCATGGGTCACCTCGTAGAGGTCCTCCATGATCGGCAGCGCGAGTTCCCGCAGCCCCAGTCCGCGGGGGGCGAGCGAACCCACCTCCCACAGCCGCAGGCCGACGCGGTACCGCCCGTCGGCACCGCGTTCCAGCGCACCCCACGCGACCAGCTCGGCCGCTCGACGGTAGGCGGTGGGCAGCGACAGCCCGGCCCGCCGCGCCAGCTCGGTGAGGGTCAGCGTCGGCTCGGTCGGGGTGAAGGCGTCGAGCAGCGCCAGCACCTTGCTGGTGACCGATCGGCCGGATGGCGTACGCACCCTGCCATCATCATCGCCGTCGCCTCCGCCGGCTACAGGTCCAGCACGAGCCGGGGAGTGCGAGACCGGGAGACGCAGATCATCATCGTGTCGCCCGCGGCCCGTTCCTCCTCGGTGAGCAGGCTGTCGCGGTGGTCCGGCACCCCGTCGAGCACGGTCGTCTCGCAGGTGCCGCAGGTGCCCTCCCGGCAGGAGGAGAGCACCTGGACGCCGGCCTCCTCGACGGCGGTGAGGATCGGGGTGCCCGGCGGCACGGTAAGGGTCCGACCGGAGAGCGCGAGTTCCACCTCGATGGCGCTCCCGGCGTCGGCGTCCCCAGCCACCGGGGTGAAGCGCTCGACGTGCAGCACACCGGGTGGCCACTGCAGGCAGTGCTCCTCCACCGCCTTGATCAGTTGCTCGGGGCCGCAGCAGTAGACGAGCCCGTCCGGCGGCCCGGACAACAGCGGGGCCAGGTCGAGCAGCCCGGTCTCGTCCTGCGGGTGCAGGCTCACCCGGTCACCGTGGCTGGCCCGCAGCGCGGTCGCGAACGCCATCGCGGCGCGGGTGCGGGCCCCGTACACCAGCCGCCAGTCGGCGCCGGCGGCGTCGGCGGCCGCGATCATCGGTTTGATCGGGGTGATGCCGATGCCGCCGGCGATGAAGAGGTACCGCCGCGCGGGGAGCAGCTCGAAGTTGTTCCGGGGACCCCGTATCCGGACCGTGGCGCCGCGGGTGAGCCGCTCGTGCACGAACCGGGAGCCGCCGCGACCGACCGGGTCGTGCCGGACCGCCACCTGCAGCCCGGACCGGTCGGCCGGGTCACCGCAGAGCGAGTACTGACGCACCAGGCCGGCGCCGAGCTCCAGGTCGACGTGGGCGCCGGGGGTCCAGGCGGGGGCCGCCGCACCGTCGGCCGGGCGCAGCGTCAACACCACGACGCCGTCGGCCACCTCCGCCCGGTCGGCGACCACCAGCTGCCTACCGGTCGGGTCGTCGCCGGTCACACCGGCACCTCGATCCGGGCCGGTGGGTCGGGGACCTCGCGGAGCCGCTCGGGCGTCCGGTGGTCGCGCGGGTGGGCGAGCAGCCACTCCCAGAGCTCCACCGGCTCCTCCGCGGTGCGTTCGGCGCCGCAGTGACAGACGCCGCGCAGGGTGTCCGTGCCCGGCACCCACTGGATCCGGTAGAGCCGGCTGCCGGTTGGATCGCCGGCCCGCGGGTTCACCGGGTCGCCTCCACCGTCCCGGTACCCACCAGCCGGCCGAGCAGGCGTCTGGCGGCCAACCCCCCGGTGTCGATGTTGATGCTCAGCTCCTGGTACCGCTCCGGTTCGGCGGCGATCACCTTCTCCAGGATGTCCAACGCCGTGACGTCCTGCATCACCACGGTGTGGTTGCTCTGGTGCAGGTACTCGCTCACCGACTCGTCCTCGATCGCGAAGTCGCGCGCCACCGCCCAGAAGTCGTACGTGGTGTTCTCGGTCGCCGGCGTGATGGCGTACACGATCTCGGCGTGGAAGGCCCCGTCGTCCGGACCCTCCGCCGGCGGGTAGTGGCCCTGCGGGGCGATCCGGCTGTGCAGCAGGTACAGGCAGGGCGGGTGGTACTCGATGTCCTGCCAGCGGGTGATGCGGCCCTGGATGCCGGTCGACCTCGCGTAGAACGGGGGGCACTCGGCATCGTCGATGTGTCGGCTGACGTAGACGATGCCCTTCTCGTCGTCCACCTCGGTGACGATCGGGGTCTCCGCCACCTCGGGGGTGCCGATGTAGCCGCCGTGCAGGTAGGTCTCGTGGGACAGGTCCATCAGGTTGTCCACCAGCAGGCCGTACCGGGCGTTGAGGGGAGCCATGCCGCGGACGACCGCGTAGCGCGGGTCGGTCAGCCACGGTGCCCGGGGGATGGTGGCCGGATCGGCCCGGTCGCGCTCGCCGATCCACACCCAGACGAAGGAATCCTGTTCGACGACCGGGTAGGAGGCGACCCGCGCGGTGCGCGGGATGCGCTGCTGACCGGGTACGGCGATGCACGCGCCGGTCGGGTCGTAGGTGAATCCGTGGTAGCCACAGACGATCGCGTCGCCGACCAGTTGGCTCTCGGAGAGCGGGTAGCGCCGGTGCACGCACCGGTCGGCCAGTGCCACCGCAGCCCCCGACTCGGTGCGGTACAGGACCAGCGGCTCGCCCAGCACGGTCCGGGCGAGCAGGTCCCGCCCGACCTCGTTGCCGTACGCCGCGACATACCACTGGTTACGCGCGAACACCATGCCGGCGAACCTCCTCATCGGGTGGACTGGCGTCGGTTCGAATGATCCCGGTGTACGCCCGCGGTGGGGACCGGGGCTTGCACTGGATGAAAGTCTGACCGGATTCGCGGCGCCACCGGGCACCGGCCCGGCCCGCCTGGTGGGGGCCGCGCACTGCGGAGCCCACGCACTGCGGAGCCCGGACCAGTGCGGACACTGGTCCGGGCTCCGGATGCGGCCGGTGGCTCCCGGTTGCCGGCGGCATCGCCTCAGCTGCAGGTTGCGCCGTTGAGGCTGAACTGTGCTGGAGTGCTGTTGGTTCCGCTGTAGGTGCCCTGGAAACCGAAGTTGATGCTCTGGTTCGCACCGATGGTGGGGTTGTAGCTGACGTTGCGGGCGGTCGCCTGGTTGCCGCTCTGACTGATCGTCGCGTTCCAGGCGTTGGTGACCTGCTGGTTGCCCGGCCAGCTCCACTGGACCGTCCAGCCGTTGATCGTGCTGCTACCGGTGTTGGTGACCGTCACGCTGGCGGTGAAGCCGTTGCCCCAGCTGTTGGCCGTGTACGCGACGCGACAGGTGGACGTGCCCGGCGGCGGCGTGGTCGGCGGTGGGGTCGTCGGCGGCGGTGTGGTCGGCGGTGGGGTGGTGGGCGGCGGTGTGGTGGGTGGTGGGGTGGTGGGTGGTGGGGTGGTGGGCTGGGTGCGGTCGAGGCCGAAGAACCCGATGGCGGCGCGGGCCATGCCGGTGGAGGGCAGGCTGTGTCCGGCGCCTTGGATGGCGTATGCCTCGACCTGGGTGCCGAAGCGGCGGCGGTTCCAGTTGGCCTGGGGTGTGTCGGTGGAGGTGGGGGTCTGGCTCAGGCCGTGGACGTTGGTCCACTGCTCGACGGATTCCTGCAGCAGGGAGTACGGGACGAGGGTGTCGTTGGTGCCGTGCCAGAGTTGGATGGGTGGCCGGCGGCCGGTGTAGCCGGGGTAGGCCTGGCGGACGAGGTCGCCCCACTGCTGGGGGGTGCGGTTCATGCTGCCGTTGGTGCAGGAGCCGCCGGGCGGGTAGTCGGCGGCGCTGGCGAAGCAGTTGAACGGCACGCCCATGAAGGAGGCGCCGGCCTGGAACAGGTCGGGGTAGACGGCGAGCATGTGTTGGGTCATCATGCCGCCGGATGAGCTGCCGGTGGCGTAGACGCGGTTGATGTCGCCGTTGTGTTGCTGCCGCGCGTAGTTGATCATGGATTCGATCGAGACCGGGTCACTACCCCCACCCCGACGCTTCGACGCGGCCGACCAGGTGTCGAAGCACCTACCGAAACCGGCCTCCTGCATCGCGGACGGGTAGATGACGATGAACCCGTACTGGTTGGACAGCGACGCGAACTCACTACCGGAGTAGAAACCGGGACCCGAACCGCCGCAGCCGTGCATCGCCACCACGATCGCCGGGCTGGCGGGCCGGTTGTCCGGCACGTAGATGTGCATCCGCATGCCACCCGGATTGTTACCGAAGTTCGTCACCTCGACCAACGACGCCGCCGACGCCGGCGACGACAGGGCAATGCCGCCGACCGCGAGGAACAGGGCACTGACCAACCCGGCCAGCACCGCTCTGGTTCTTCTCACGAGCACCCTCCATCGATAGGCATTTATCAATCACCTTAGACAGGTCAGTGACGACCGTCAACATAATGCCAAACTTCGATGGATGGTGGTGGCCTGCCGGCCGGGGTCAGCGCGGGGCGATCGGCGACACCTCGTTCCGGGACTCGATCCGCAGCGCGGGCCGGCCGTCGACGCCGGGTCGCGGGTCCAGCGGGGCGCCGTCGGTCGTGGTCAACAGCCGTCGGCCGGCCCACTCGGGACGCACGTTGGGGCTCTCGGCGGTCGCCATCCGAGACCGGTCGGCGGGCGACCGGATCGCGCTCTCGTCGATGCTGACCCCCAGGCCCGGTGCGTCACCGAGCACGAAGGCGCCCTCCTCGACCCGGTGGTCGACCCGGATGCCGGCCGGCGGGATCAGGTCCTGCAGCTCACTGACCAGATGGTTCGGCACGGAGGTCGCGGCGTGCAGTAGACCGACCGGACTGTTGCCGACCGGGCTGACCGGCAGGTCGTGGGCGTGCGCCAGGGCGGCCACCCGCAGGAAGTGGGTGACGCCCCAGACGGCGGCCATCTGCACGACGTCGACCGCGCCCGCGGCGATCAGCGGGCGGTACTGCTCCAGACCGGTCAGGTTCTCCCCGGTGGCGACGGAGGTCCGCACCCCCCGGCCGACAGCGGCCAGCCCTTCGGCGTCCCACCGCCGGACGGGTTCCTCGATCCAGGTCAGGTCGAGGGTGCGCTCCAGTTCGCAGACGTGCCGGACGGCCTGCTTGCGGGTCCAGGCCTCGTTCACGTCGAGCATCAGGCCGGGCCGCGGGCCGTGCGCGGCGGCGAGCACGTCCCGAACCAGGCACAACCGGTGCCGGTCCCGCTCGATGTCCAGCCCGCCCTTGAGCTTCGCGGCCCGCAGCCCGTGCCGGGCATAGACCTCGTACTCCGAGACCAGTTCGTCGTCGGTCAGGCGGATGTCCAGCCCGGAGGCGTACGCCGCCACCCGCCGGTCCCGTCCGCCGAGCAGCCGCCAGAGCGGCTCACCCGCGAGCTTGGCCTTGATGTCCCAGAGCGCGGTGTCGAGCGCGCCGATGGTCCCGAACACCGGGCCGGCGTGCCCGGTCTTGAAGGTCTGCCGCAGCATCCGGTCGTAGAGGGCCGGCACCGCCCGCGGATCCTCCCCGTCGATGGCCGGAAAGATCCTTTCGATCTCCACGTGCGATCCCAACCCGATCCCACTGATCCCCTCGTCGGTGTCGACGATGACGATCGGGACGGAGGTCACCCCGTCGGCGAACACCCCGTTGGCGTCGCCGACCGGCCGCCCCCACTCCTGGATCGTGTCGAACGTTCGGTATCCGGTGATCCGCATGTCAGCCCTTCGTGGAACCGGCGGCGACGCCGTCGGCGATCTGCCGCTGGAGAAACAGGTAGACCAGCAGAACGGGAACCGCGGCGATCAGCACCCCGGAGGCGAAGGTCGGGATGTCCGCCGAGTACTGGCCGCGCAACGAGGTGACCCCGACCATCAGCGTGCGGTGTTCGGCAGACGGCATCATGAGCAGCGCGATGAGCACGTCGTTCCAGCAGAACAGGGCGTTGAGGATGCCGACCGACAGCAGCGCCGGAGCGCCCAGCGGCAACATGATCCGCCGGTAGACGCCGTACACGCTGTTGCCGTCGATCCTGGCCGCGTCGACGATCTCCACCGGGATGGTCCGGTAGTAGCTCGTCATCAGGAAGACGGTGAAGGGCAGGAACTGCGCGACGTAGGCCAGGACCAGGCCCGGGTAGGTGTCGATGAGGGACGTGTCGGCCATGATCCGGGTCAGCGGCACCATGATCACCTGGAACGGGACGAAGAGCCCCGCGAGGCAGGCCAGGAAGAGCACCGAGGAGCCCCGGAACCGGAGCTGGCTCAGCGCGAAGCCCGCCATCGAGCCGAGCAGGAGCAGCAGCAGCACCGCCGAGGTCACCACGATCAGCGAGTTGGCGAAGTACCGCCCCATCCCCACGCTGGTCCAGGCGGTGGCGATGTTCTCCCACCGGAAGGCGTCCGCGAGGGAGAACCGGTCCAGGATGTACTCCCGCCGGGTCTTCATGGCGACGTTGGCGGTGAACAGGAGCGGATAGACCGTCGCCAGCGCGAGCAGCGCCATCGGGACCGCGACCAGCCACCTGCCCACCCGTACGCCCGACATCAGTCCACCCTTCCCGACCGGCGGAGCAGACTGATCTGCAGCAGGCCGACGACCAGCATGATGAGGAAGAGCACCGTCGACGCGGCCGAGGCGAGCGCCGGCCGGTTCATCTGCCCCTGTTGGATCCAGACGTAGTACTCCGGCAGGTACGTCGAGCCCTCCGGGCCGCCGCTCGTCATCACGTAGAGCAGACCGAACATCGAGGTCAGCATCCCGATCATGGTGGTCACGAAGACGAACTGGATGGTCCGGGTGAGGCCGGGCACGATCACGTGCCAAATGGTCCGGGGCAGTGACGCCCCGTCCACCCGGGCGGCGTCGAGCAGCCCGGCGTCCAGCGTCGCGAAGCCGGCGAGGAACACCACCAGCGCCATCCCGAAGGTGGCCCAGATGTGTACGCCGACCACCGCGAACATCGCCACGTCCGGGTCGCCGAGCCAGTCGACCGGGCCCAGTCCGACCGTGCCGAGCACGGTGTTGACCGGACCGTCGAAGGCCAGCAGCAGGTTGAAGATCGCCCCGACGATGACCGGGGAGAGCACCGCCGGGAAGAAGTAGACGCTGCGGTAGATCCGGTTGCCGGGCACCCGCAGGTAGATGAAGGTCGCGAGCAGCCCGGGGATCGCCACCGCCACCGGAAGCAGCAGGACGAGCAGCCCCACGTTCCGTAGCGCCTGCAGAAACAGCGGGTCGTCGAAGAGGTGGCGGTAGTTGTCGAGGCCGACGGCGATGCCGTTGCGGTCGCCGTCACCGGTGAAGGAGAAGTTGATCCCGAGCAGGAGCGGCCACAGCCGCAACCCCACGATGATCAGGATTGCCGGGGCCACCAGCACGAAGGGCGCGAGCCGCTCCGACCGTGACCCCCGGGACCGCCGCCGGGGCCGGGGTTGGGTGCCGCCGCGCCGGACGGGCGCCACCCGGTCGGCCCGGCCGGCTGCGGCCGGGCCGACCGGGGAGGTCGATGCTCGGATCGGCATCGGTCAGCCCGGCTGGTCGGCGGCGGCCATCTGCTTGACGACCTCGTCGACCGTGATGGAGCCGCTGAGCAGCTGCTGGGAGAGCCGGCGCATCAGATCCACCGCGGCCGAGGGGAGCGCGACGTGCAGTGCGGGTCGACCGGTCCTGAGCCCGGCGACAAGCGTGGCCACCGCCGGACCGCCCTGCGACACGTCGATCGTGGTGTCGGCGGCGATCGCGCCGGCGTCGGCGTAGAACGCGGTGAGCGCCTCGGTGGAGGTCAGCGAGCGCACCAGGTCGGCGGCCACCTTCGGGTCCTTCGTCCAGTTGGCGACCCCGTACCCGATTCCGCCGTCGTACGGCAGGCTCGGCGTGGTACCGGCGGTGACCACCGGGGCGTTCATCACGCCGAGCTGCTCGGCGGGCAGGAACTCGCCGAAGTCCTTCCAGTGGCCGACGTCGGACATCAGACCGATGATGTGCGCGGCCTTCCCGGACTGGAAGAGCGCGAAGGCGTCGTTGAACATGGCGGTCGAGTTCGCCCCGTCGTTGTTCAGGCCCGCGTCCCCGGCCTCCTTCCACAACTGGAAGATCCGTTTGACGTTCGGTGAGGTCCAGTCCCGCTTCCCGGCGATCCAGTCGTCGTACTCGGCGGTGGTGAGGATTCCCGACGCGAGGCCGGAGAGCCAGAACTCAATGCCGATGCCCTCCTTGTTGCCCAGTGCGATGCAGTTCGCGTCGGTCTTCTCGGCGATGGCGGCACAGTCGGCGAGGAACTCGTCCCAGGTGGTGGCCGGGCTGGTCGGATCCAGGCCGGCCTGTTCGTAGATCGTCCGGTTGTAGTAGATCGGATGGCCCTGCAGGGTCACCGGGCCGGCGTAGATCTTGTCCTCCTTGGTGAAGGCGTCCCAGCCGGCCAGCCGGTCCCGGTCGGCGGCCAGGTACTCGTCCAGCGGGACGAGTGAGTCCACCCGGTCGCGGATCTGGCCGCCGCCGTTGAAGAGGATGACGTCGGGTCCCTTGCCGGCCTGGATGGCGGTGCCCAGCAGGGTGTAGTACTGGTCGAACGGCTGCGCCACGAACTCGACCGTCACGTTCGGGTGCTTCTCGGCGAAGTCGGCCTTCGCCTTCTCGATATACCGCGCCGCGGTGGGCTCTCCGGACTTCCAGTCCCAGACCACCAGCTTGCCGTCGGAACCCTGGTCCGACGGATCAGATCCTGTGGCGCTCCCACAGCCAGTCAGGGCCAGTCCCGCGACCAGGACGACGGACCACGCTACCCGCTGCTTCATCGGTGCTCACCTCCGGTTGGGCGTGGCCGGGTCGAACCGGCCGGACGATGCTCGCGCGAACGAGAACGTAACTCGTATGACGTGTGACGTCAATAACATGCCGCGTACACTTGGCGGGCGTCGTGGCACCACTTCGCGGTCATCCGGAGGGAAGAATGGCGGCATCACAGGAGACCTCCGTGCCTCCGGCCTGGACGCAGCGGCCGGCGAATCTGGCCAGAGCGGTCACCGCGGAGCTGGTGGAACGCATCGTGCGCGGAGTGCATCCGCCCGGCACCCCCCTGCCGCCCGAGCCGATTCTGTGCGGGACCTTCTCGGTGAGCCGGACCGTCGTCCGGGAGGCGGTGAAGATCCTCCAGGAAAAGGGTCTGGTGCAGGTCCGCCAGGGCACCGGCACCCTGGTCAACCCGCCCTCGCGGTGGGACATGCTCGACGAGCTCGTGCTGGCGGCGACCATCGTCGAGGACGACAGCCTGGCGATCCTCGACGATCTCGTCGTCACCCGCCGGGTCCTGGAGTCCGACATGGCGAACGTCGCCGCCCGACTGGCCGATCAGGAGACACTCGACCGGCTGCGGGCGCTCGTCGACCGGATGGACGAGCTCGTGGACGACCACGTCGCCTACCACGAGCACGACCGGGCCTTCCACGACGTGATCATGCAGGCCTCCGGGAACCGGATCGCCCGCGGTGTGGTCCGGGCGCTGGAGAGCCAGGTCGTCAACACCGCCCGGTACATGGGCCGGACCGAACGGGCACTCTGCGTGGCATCCAACCGTGGACACCGGCGGGTCTACGAGCGCATCGCGGCCCGTGACCCGGAGGGCGCCGCCGAGGCGGTGTTCACCCACATCACCGAGGCATGGTTGGTGCGCCGCGCCGGAGTGGGCGATCCGGTCCGCCTGCGGCGGTAGCCGCGCCGTCTGCCGCATCACCAGCCTGCTCAGCTGTCCGGCACGTAGAGGTGCATCTGCAGGTTTGTCGGGTTGGCGCCGAAGTTGGTCACCTGCGTCAGCGACGCGGCAGCCGCCGGGGCGGGGATGGTGGCAGCGGTGGTCGCCGTCGCCAGGATCGTTGCCAGCGCGACGGCCAGCAGTGCGCTCTTGGGCTTCATACCTGGTCCCTGGGTGCGGTGGTGGTCGCTGCTCGCCTGTGGACGCCCGGACGGCTGGCAACTGGCGGACTCGCATGGTGGTTCCCCAGGCAGCGAACGGTGACCGCTGACCCGGCCTGCCCGGTAAGCCGTTGAACTGGTCCCGCGGTGCATCGACTGTGAGCGATAACATCCCGTTCGTCAAGGCCTCCGGACGCCGGGCGGACAATTGACCCCTACAGATGTATGACGTATGATGACCGGGTTCTCGGGTCGACCCGCGCGCCACCCGCCGGAGGGCAGCGATCCGGGCAACGGAGGCGGTCCGTCGCGACGTACGGGCCGTAGCCGACCGCCGCTGCCACCGTCCGTCCGGCCCGCGCCCATCCCACCTGGCGCGGCCGGGGAGGTTCCCACCGCCTCGGAGCCCTTCCCGCCCACACCGTCACGTGAGGAGACCGTCCGTGTCCGTACCGTCCTCGGGGCGCCGGCAGGCGTTGGCCACCGCGGCTGCCGCGGCGGTGGCCGCTGCCGCCGCCCTGGTGGCTCCCGCCGCCCCAGCCCGCGCCGCCGTCACCACCCTCTACGCATCGCCCACCGGCACCGGCGCCGACTGCTCGGCGGCCCAGCCGTGTTCACTCACCGCCGCCCAGGCTGCGGTGCGGCCCCGCACCAGCGGCATGTCCGACGACATCGTCGTCGAACTCGCCGGGGGCGTGTACCGGCTCTCCGCGCCGCTGCGGCTGACCGCGGCCGACTCCGGCACCAACGGCCACCGGGTGGTGTGGCGGAATGCCGCGTCGGCGACTCCGGTCATCAGCGGGGCGCGCGCGGTCACCGGCTGGTCGCTCGTCGACGCCGCGCGCAACATCTGGCGCGCCAACGTCGGCGCCGGGACGAACACCCGCCAGCTCTACGTCGACGGCGCCCTCGCCACCCGGGCGCGTACCCAGGTGAACCGGGCCGACTTCACGGCCAGCAGCACCGGCATGCGGTTCAGCAACGGGGCGCTGTCCTACCTCAACAACCTGGCGGACCAGAACCGGATCGAGATGGAGAGCGTCGGATCGTTCACCGACCGTTACTCCCCGGTGCAGAGCATCAGCGGCAACCTGATCACGATGCAACAGCCGGCCTGGAACAACAACAACTTCGGGTACGACACCTTCACCAGCCCGCACCGGGCGGGACCGCTCTACCTGTCGAACGCGTACGAGTTCCTCGACGCCGCGGGGGAGTGGCATCTGAATCCCACCACCGGCGCCCTGTCCTACATCCCACTGCCCGGGCAGAACATGAGCAGCGTCAGCGTCGAGCTGCCGACGCTGCAGTCGCTGGTGAACGTCGGAGGCAGCTACGACGCCCCGGCACACCACCTCACCTTCAGCGGCATCACCTTCACCGGCACGAGCTGGCTCGGGCCCAGCAGCAACCAGGGCTACGTCGACCAGCAGACCGGCGCCTACATCACCGGCAACTGGAGCTGGCCGGCCTTCTCGTCCTGCCACAACGGCTGCCCGCAGTTCGAGGCGGCCCGACCGCACTGGAACCAGTCGCCCGCCGCGGTGCAGGTCTCGGCAGCCAACAACATCACCTTCACCGATTCCCGGTTCGTCAACCTCGGACAGACGGCCATCGGCATCGGCAACGACGCGAACGCCCACGCCAGCGGCGTCGGTCTGGGGGCCAGCAACATCACCGTCAGCCGCTCCGAGATCGCCCGCAACTCGTCGAACGGCATCGTCATCGGTGGGGTCCGGGCGGACGCCCATCACCCGAGCGACCAGCGCATGGTGAACCGCGACATCACCATCAGCGACAACCGCCTGCACGACCTGGGGGTCGACCACCGGGGCATCGTCTCGGTGCTGACCACCTACGTCACGAACGCCACCATCTCCCACAACGAGGTCTACAACATGCCGTACACGGGCATGTCCATGGGGTACGGCTGGGGCGCGAACGACGCCGGCGGCAGCGAGCACTACGCCGGGCGGGGCCTCTACAACTACCAGCCGCGCTACTCGACGCCGACGACCGCGTCGAACAACCGGCTCATCGGCAACTACGTGCACGACGTCATGCAGCAGATGAACGACGGCGGCTGCATCTACACCCTCTCGGCCAACCAGGGCGGGTTGATCAGCGACAACTACTGCCTGCGTACCAACGGCTATTTCGGCGTCTACTTCGACGAGGGCTCGCGCTACTGGACCGCCCGCAGCAACGTCTTCTCCGCGACCGGGACCTGGGCCACCGCCAACTACTGGTTCGCCGAGAACATGGGCAACTTCACCGTCACGAACAACTGGTCCACCAACAACAGTACGAACGTGACGAACGGTGACCGCGGCAACGTCGTCAACAACAACGTCACCGTCTCCGGCGGCAACTGGCCGGCGGGCGCGCAGGCGGTGATGGCCGCCGCCGGCGTTCGCAACGGTGACCAGCAGGTCCGGCAGAACGTCCAGCTCGTGGGTGGGCAGTCGGGCCGCTGCGCGGAGATCGGGAACTGGAGCACCACCAACGGCACCCAGGCCCAGATCTGGGACTGCCACGGCGGGACCAACCAGCGGTGGACCCACACCGCCGGCAGGCAGCTCATGGTGTACGGCAACAAGTGCCTGGACGCCTCGGGGCAGGGCACCAGCAACGGAACCCTGGCGGTAATCTGGGACTGCAACGGCCAAGCCAACCAGCAGTGGAACCTGAACGCCAACGGTACGATCACCGGCGCCCAGTCCGGGCTCTGCCTCGACGTCAGCGGCGCCGCGACTGGCAACGGCTCCAAGCTGCACCTGTGGACCTGTCACGGTGGCGCGAACCAGCAGTGGAGCCTGCGGAGCTGACCGCTGGTCCGACCGGGCGCGACCCGTCTCCGGCCGTGGTGGCCGGGACGGGTCGCGCCCGTGTGCATCGCTGTCCGGGCACAATCATTCAACTAATCCATGACGGTCGTCAGATTTTTCTTGACATTCCTGGCGCGGTGGCTGAGCATGGCCAACACGGCGGCGCGCCCGCCCAAACGTGAAGCGCACCACACCTGCAGTTTCTCGCCCCATCTGCCCGGTTTAGCTGCACTCCACCCATCCCCGCCCAGGAAGGGCCTGTCTCTATGAAGAAGGTCACCACCGTCGGGCTGATCGCCGCCGTCGCGATCGCCCTCACCGGATGTACGGATTCGGACGCCACGCCGTCCGACGAGACCAGCGGCGAGCTTCGCCAGGTCCGCGTCGCGGCGCTACCCATCACCGAGACCGCCGCGTTGTGGGGCGGGATCAAGGCGGGCGTCTTCGAGAAGCATGGACTCCAGGTGGAGGTGCTGCCGGCCCAGGGTGGCGCGCAGGCCATCCCGGCCCTGATCAACGGTGACATCGACTTCGCGATCGGTCAGCCGTTCGGCGTGTTCCGGGCCGACGTGCAGGACCTGGGCGTGGTGATCGTCGGCAACTACGCGTCGTCCTACGCCGACGGCGACGACATCAACGCCGTGGTCGCGTCGGCCAAGTCGGGCATCACCCGGCCGGCCCAGCTGGCCGGGCGCAAGGTGGCCGTCAACAGCCTCGGCGCCGCTGGCGACGTCACCATCATGGCGGCGGTCGAGCAGGACGGTGGCGACCCGAAGGCCATCGAGTTCGTCGAGGTCGCGTTCCCGGACGTGCCGGCCCAACTCGAAGCCGGCAACATCGAGGCCGCCTGGGTTCCGGAGCCGTTCGTCACCCAGCTGAAGAGCCGCGGTGACGCCCTCGTGGTCGAGCCGTACCAGGCGGTCGTGCCGGGTCTGGCCACCCTCACCGCCATCACCACCACCAAGCTCCAGGAGTCCGACGCCGACCTGGTGGCCGACTTCTCGGCCGCCATGAAGGAGACGCTCGAGTGGGCGCAGGACTCCGCCAACGAGACGGTGGTCCGGCAGGCCATCAAGGACAACCTCGAACTGCCGGACGCCGTCGCGGACTCCGTGCGGCTGCCGGAGTTCGGTTGGGAACTCGACCGGGCGAGCATGGAGACGCTGGCCTCGCTCGCCCAGAAGTACGGCGTGCTCGACAAGCAGCCGAACTTCGACCGGTTCATCCAGCAGCAGTAACGGTTCCGCCCAGCAGCAGTAACGGTTCCGCCCAGCAGCAGTAACGGTTTCGTCCAGCAGCAGTAAGTAGGCGGCGGGCGCACCCCCTTCCCAGGCGTACGGGGACCCGGGGAGGGGGTGCGCACCCGTCGACCGACCCCGGGAGTGATATGCGAGCACCACCCACCCGACGCCTGCGTTCGCTGCGCAAGGCGCTGCTGGGCACCGTCGGCCTGCTGGGATTTCTCCTCGTCTGGCAACTGATCCCGACCCTCGGACTGATCAGCTCGCAGTACCTGCCGTACGTCACCGACGTGGCCGGGCGGCTGCTTGAGGAGTTCCGCGATCTCGCCTTCTGGCGCCGGCTGGGGCTGACCATGAGGTCGTGGGCGATCGGGCTGACGATCGCGACGCTCGCCGCCGTCGCGCTGGGAACGATCGTCGGCCTGGTGCCGTTCCTGCGCCGGGCGACGCACACCCTCGTGGAGTTCCTGCGGCCGATCCCGTCGGTCGCCCTCATTCCGCTCGCCGTGCTGATGTTCGGACTGCAGATGCGGGCCGCCCTCGTGATCATCATCTACGCGTCGTTCTGGCAGGTCTTCGTGCAGGTGATCTACGGCGTCGCCGATGTCGACGCGGTAGCCCGCGACACCGCCCGCAGCTTCGGACTCACCCGCCGCGAACGCCTCGCCTACCTGGTGCTGCCGACCGCCCTGCCGTACCTCATGACCGGCGTGCGGCTCGCCGCGGCGGTCGCCCTGATCCTCGCGGTGACCGCGGAGATGGTGATCGGCAATCCCGGCCTCGGGCGCATGATCGAACTCTCCCGTTCCGCCGGAGACGCGGTCGGCCTGTACGCCCTCGTCGTGGTCACCGGGCTGCTCGGCCTGCTGGTGAACCTGGTCTTCCGCTTCATCGAGCGCCGTTCGTTGGCCTGGCACCAGTCGGTACGCGGAGAGGAGCCCCGGTGACCCCGTACCCGACCCGGACCGCGCCCGGTCCGCTGCTGCGCCGCGCCGGCGCCCGCATCACCGCCAGCCTCCTCTTCGCGTTCGGGCTGCCGTTCGGATGCGTGGTGCTCTGGGGCGTCTGGGCGACGAGGTCGACGAACCGGTTCTTCCCCGGCCCGCTCACCATCTCCGAGGCGTTCGTGGACACCTGGGTCGGCCGGGCGTTCATCGACGACGTGCTGCCCAGCCTGTACCGGCTCGCCCTCGGCATCCTCGCCTCGATCGTCATCGGCGTCGCCGCCGGTGCCGTGATCGGACTCGTGCACTGGCTGCGGGAACTCCTCGAGCCGCTGCTGGAGTTCTTCCGGGCCATCCCGCCGCCGGTGCTGATCCCGGTCGCGATGCTGCTGCTCGGCATCACCGACACGATGAAGGTCGTCGTCATCATCTCCGGCGCGGTGTGGCCGATCCTGCTGAACACCATCGACGGCGTCCGGTCGACCGACAGCGTGATGACCGACACCGCCGACTCGTTCCAGCTCACCCGCTGGGAACGACTGTGGTTCCTCGTCCTACCGGCGGCGAGTCCGCGGATCATGACCGGGGTCCGGCAGGGACTCTCGGTCGCCCTCATCCTGATGGTCATCTCGGAGATGTTCGCGTCGTCGTCCGGGCTCGGCTACCGGATCGCCTATTTCCAGCGCAACTACCTCATCGCCGAGATGTGGAGCGGCATCCTCCTGCTCGGCCTCATCGGCGTCGTGCTCGCCGTCGTCTTCGGTTTCGTCGAGCGGCGCGTCCTACGCTGGTACCACGGAATGAGAGAGGTCAACCGTGTCTGATCGGAGCGCCCTGCTGCGGGTGGAACACCTGCGGAAGGTCTACCAGTCCGCGGCGGGTGACGTCGAGGCGATCGGCGACATCAGCTTCGCGATGAACGCCGGCGAACTCGTCTGCATCGTCGGTCCCTCCGGCTGCGGCAAGACCACCCTGCTGAAATGCCTCGCCGGGTTGCTGCGGCCCACCAGCGGGCTGGTCGAGATGGACGGCGCGCCGGTCACCGGTCCGAGCCCGGCGATGGCCGTGGTGTTCCAGGAGTACGGCCGCAGCCTCTACCCGTGGTTGACGGTGCGCGGAAACGTCGAACTCCCGCTGCGCCACAAGAAGCTCTCCCGGGCCGAGCGGGACCGGCTGGTCACCGACGCGATCGAGGCGGTCGGCCTCCCGCACGCGGCCCGCAGCCACCCGTGGCAGCTCTCCGGCGGAATGCAGCAGCGGGTGGCGATCGCCCGCGCCATCGCGTACCAGCCCGAGGTTCTGATCATGGACGAGCCGTTCGCCGCGGTCGACGCGCAGACCCGGGCGGACCTGGAGGACCTCGTCCGCGAGCTGCACACGACCCGCAAGATATCGACGCTCTTCGTGACGCACGACATTGACGAGGCGGTGTACCTGGGGGAGCGTGTCCTGGTGCTGTCGAATTCACCGACCTGGATCCAGGAGGACCTCGCGGTCGACCTCCCGCCGGAGCGCGACCAGCTCGCGACCCGGGCCCTGCGGCGCTTCACGGAGCTGCGCACGCATGTCTACGATCAGATCCAGCGAGCCAAGCGCGGAGAGGCTGTCGCCCCGCATCCGGCCCGGTGACCCCCGTCGACGACGGACCAGCCGGTGAAGACGGACCAGCCGGGAGGGAGGGCTGTGCGCAGTCGTCAGCCGAAGCAGCTGCTGCTCGCGTTCTTCGGTGAGCACGTCGTCGACGACGCTACCGGACCGATCCGCGCCAGCGCCCTGATCGGCGTCCTGGAGGGGGCGGGCATCGGCGCCCCGGCCACCCGGGCGACCCTGGACCGTCTCGTACACAGTGGAATTCTCGTGCGCAGCAGGAGCGGGCGGGAGATCCGGTTCTCGCTCACCGAGCACGGCGTGGCGGTGCTGCGGGAGGCGACGCACCGGGTGCGCGGTCCACGGCCGTTCGATCCGCAGGGGGAGGGCTGGACTCTTGTCACCTTCTCCATCCCCGAAGGACAGCGGACGCTGCGCCACCGGCTGCGCTCGACCCTCACCTGGGAGGGCTTCGCGCCCATCCGGGACGGACTCTGGCTCGCGCCGGGCGAGGTCGACCTCGCCGGTTCCCTCGAGCCGCTGCAGCAGGACCTGCCGCCCAACGCCGTGGTCGCCTTCCACGCCCGGGAACTGGCCGGCTTCCCGATCGGCGACAGCGTCCGCTCCGCGTGGGACGTCGAGGCGATACGGCGGGAACATCTCGCCTTCATCGAGATCTGGGGCGAGCCGACCGCGGCGGAGCTGGCGCCCAGCGCGCTCACCGTCCGGACGATGCTGGTGGCCGACTGGCTCGCGCTGCTGCGCGCCGATCCCAGACTGCCCCGCGAGTTCATGGACGCGCAGTGGCCGGCCGCCCTCTCCGCCGAGGTCTACCGGCGGATGCACGACAGCCTCATCGAGGCGTCCGAGGCGGAGTTCGCCGCGCTCGTCAATCCCCGGGCCGCGCCGGCGCCACGAACCGGTCGCGCAGGTCCGCCTTTCGCACCTTCCCCGAAGCGGTCCGCGGCAGCTCATCGACGATGATGACGTTCCTCGGCAGCTTGTAGCGGGCGAGCCTGCCGTCGAGGCGCGCCCGGACCGTCTCCGCGTCGAGCCGGTACCCGTCCCGGACGGTCAGGATCGCCCACGGCACCTCGCCCCACCGCTCGTCCGGCACGCCGATGACGGCCACCCCGGTCACCCCATCGATCTCGCTGATGAGGAGTTCGACCTCGGGCGGATAGATGTTCTCTCCGCCGGAGATGATCATGTCCTTGATCCGCCCGGAGATGTAGAGGAAGCCGTCGGTGTCCAGCCGGCCGAGGTCGCCCGAGCGGAACCAGCCGTCGGCCGTGAAGGCGGCGGCCGTCGCGGCGGGCAGGCCGTGATAGCCGGGGAAGACGTTCGGACCGGCCACCTCGATCTCACCGACGGTGCCCGGCGGTGCGACCGCACCGGTTCCGTCGGCGATCCGCACCTCGGTGAAGAAGTGCGGTAGACCGACGCTGCCCTGCTTGGCGCGGGTCATCGCGGCGGGCAGGGAGGTCGCCCCCGGCGAGGTCTCGGTCATGCCGTAACCCTGCGAGAACGACAACCCGCGCTCCTCGTAAGCGTTGAGGATGCGGGCGGGCACCGCCGAACCGCCGCAGGTCAGCTTCGTCAGCGTCGAGAGGTCGGTCGAGTCCCAGGCCGGATGGTCGGCCATCAGCTGGTACGTCGTCGGCACGCCGGAGAGCATCGTGACGCCGTGCCGTTCGATCTGGGCGAGCGCCCGCCCCGGCTCGAACCCCTTCTCGAGTACGACCGTGGCGCCCTTGAGAATGACCGGGAGCGCCCCCATGCCCAGCGAGGCGACGTGGAACAGGGGCGAGATCATCAGCGCCACGTCGGTCGAGACGATGTCGTAGTCGACGATGCAGTTGAGCGCGACCCAGGTGAGGTTCTCGTGGGTCAGCACGGCACCCTTGGCCCGGCCGGTCGTCCCGGAGGTGTAGACGATCGCGGCGGGATCTTGGGGGGTGCCGGCGATGGGCGGTAGCGCGGTCGTCGCCACCGAGTCCAGCAGCCGGGTGAACCCCGGGGCGTCCGCGGTTCCGGTCCCGGTGACGATGACGTGCGGAGTCCGCGCGGCGGCCACGGCGGGCGCCACCCGCTCGGCGAACTCCGGGTCGTGGATCAGCAGGTGCGCCGTGGAATCCGTCAACACGTGCGCGATCTCGGGCGGGGCGAGCCGGGTGTTCACCGGCACGAAGACGGCACCCAGCCGCGCCGCCCCGAACATCACCTGCAGGAACTCCGGGCTGTTCTCACCCAGGTACGCCACGGTCGCGCCGCGCCGCAGGCCCAGGCCCGCGAGCAGGGCGGCGACCCGGTCCGCGCCGTCGGCGAGCTGCCGGTAGGTCATCGTCGCCTGCTCGCCGTAGATGAGCACGACCTTGTCGGGCGACCTGAGCCGGCGCTTGTCCAGCCAGCTGCCGAGTCCGGGTGGGTTCATCGTCAGTCTCCTGGGAGGTGCTGGCCAGGGGTGGGAGCTACGCGTAGAACCGGTACAGGCCCCGCGCGACGACCGCGGGCTTGGCCATGCCCTCGATCTCGATCGTCTGGTCCACGGTGAGCTGGTAGCCGCCGGACACCTCGACCACCTCGGCGATCGTCGCCTGCATGCGTACCCGCGAGCCGACCGTGACCGGGGCCGGGAAGCGCACCTTGTCGAGGCCGTAGTTCACCTTCGTCGACACGCCCTTGACCTCGATCAGCTCGGTCCAGAACGGCACGGCGAGCGAGAGGGTAAGGAAGCCGTGGGCGATCGGCGCACCGAACGGACCGTTCTTCGCCCGCTCGGGATCGACGTGGATCCACTGGTGGTCATCCGTGGCGTCCGCGAACAGGTTTACCTGCTCCTGGGTGACCGTCCGGTACTCGGTGTAACCGAGGTCGGTGCCGGCGATGTCGGCGAGCTGATCGTAGGTGATCGTCGTCGTCATGGGTTCCCTCTCGTCGTCGTTTCCCCGTCCGCCGGCGCCAGCCCCAGCAGCCGGGCGGCGTTGTGCTTCAGGATGTCCGGAAGCACCTCCGGCTTGAGCTCCGTGGCCGCCACGTCGCGCAGCCAGCGGTCGGGGGTGAGCAGCGGATAGTCGGTGCCGAAGAGTACCCGGCGCTTCAGGAGCGAGTTCGCGTGCCGTACCAGTGCCGCCGGGAAGTACTTGGGGCTCCACCCCGACAGGTCGATCCAGGTGTTGGGCTTGTGGGTGGCCACCGACAACGCCTCGTCCTGCCAGGGCACCGACGGGTGGGCCATGATGATCTGCAGCTCGGGAAAGTCCGCCGCGACGGGGTCGAGCAGCATCGGGTTCGACAGCCCGAGCCGCAGGCCGTAACCGCCCGGCAGTCCCGCCCCGATGCCGGTCTGGCCGGTGTGGAAGAGCGCGGGCACGCCGGCCCGCTCGAGCAGCCCCCACAGCGGGGCGTACTCCTGGTGGCTGGGGTCGAAGCCCTGCACGGTCGGGTGGAACTTGAAGCCGCGTACCCCCTCGTCGGAGATCAGCCGGGCGGCCAGGTCGAGCGCTGCCGGCCCGGTCCGGGGGTCGACCGACCCGAACGGGATCAGCACGTCGGCGTGCCGGGTCGCCGCCCGGGCGATCTCGACGCTCGACACCGGTTGATGGTTCAGCTGGGTACGCGCGTCAACGGTGAAGACGACCGCGGCCATCCCGCGTTCCCGGTAGTAGTCGGCCACCGCGTCGACGGCGGGCCGGGGACCGTCCGCCCGGAAGTACTTCGACGCGGCCGCCGCCAGCGGGTCGGGCAGCGCGGGGTGCCCATGGTCGTCGACCTCGATGTGCACGTGCATGTCGATCGCCGTGACGGCGTCGAGGTCGATGGCGGGCTGATACACGGCTGGTGACCCCCGGTCAGGCCGGACGAGCGTCGGCGGACCTGAACTCCTCGGGCAGCTCGGGGAAGCTCTCCCCGACGCTCTGCAGCGCCCCGGCGAACTGCGCCGGCCACGCCTCGACCAGCGCCTGGTAGCTCCATCCGCCCTCCCGGTAGGCGGTCAGCGCCGCTTCCGGGTGGGTCCAGATCTGGAGCCGGTCGCCGCCCACCCCGATCGCCTGCCCGGTCACCGTCGCCGCCGCGTCGGAGCCGAGGAAGGCGATCAGGCCGGCCACGTCGTCCGAGGTGCCGAAGCCGAGATCGTGCCGGAAGAACGGCGGCATCGGCTCGCCGTTGGCCTCGGCCGCCATCGCCGCGGCGAAGTAGGGAACGGTGGCCGTCATGGCGGTCGCGGCGACGGGGATGACGGCATTGGCGGTGATACCGGCGCGCTTGAGCTCCAGGGCCCAGGTGCGCACCATGCCGACGATGCCCGCCTTGGCGGCGGAGTAGTTGGTCTGGCCGAAGTTGCCCCGTTGGCCGGTCGGGGACCCGATGCAAATGATCCGCCCACCCTCGCCGGCCGCGCGCATGTGCAGCACGGCCTCCCGCACGGTCGTGAAGGTGCCCCGCAGGTGCACGTTGATGACGGTGTCGAAGTCGTCGTCGGTCATCTTCCACAGCACGGTGTCGCGCAGCACCCCGGCGTTGGTGACCAGAATGTCGAGCCGCCCGAAGCTGTCGACCGCGGTCTGGACGAGCTCCTTCGCGGTCTCGGTGGGCCCGACCGGCGCCGCCACCGCGACCGCCCGACCGCCGAGTTCCTCGATCGTCTTGACGGCGTCCGTCGCCGTCTGGGCATCCACGTCGTTGACGACGACGGATGCGCCCTGCCGGGCCAGTTCTCGCGCGTACGCGAGGCCGAGACCACGGCCGGACCCGGTGACGATGGCGACCTTGCCGGCCAGAGACATGGGAAAACTCCTTCGCGTCGAAGCCGATCTGAGCACGGACCGTTGAAAATGTCAATTATCCGAGAACTTGCTACCATCCGCGCCATGCCCCCCACCGGCAGGACGAGGCCGACCGGAACCGCCGGTCTGCGCGACAGCGTGCTCGGCGGGGACCTGAGCTTCCTGCTGGCCCGCGCCAACGCGCTCACCCTCGCCGCCGCGAACGCCGCCCTCTCCCAGCACGGGCTCAAGGCGCGGTCGTACTCCATCCTCGCGCTGGCCGCCGACGGTGTCCGCCCGACGCAGCGGGAACTCGCCGACTTCCTGCGCCTCGACCCGAGCCAGGTCGTCGCCCTCGTCGACGAGCTGGAGGAACGGCAGCTCGTCGAGCGCCGTACCGACCCGGCCGACCGGCGCGCCAACGTGCTGGTCGCGACCGACGCGGGCCGGGCCCTCTTCGCCCGCGCACGCCAGTCCGCGCACGCGGTGGAGCTGGGCCTGCTGGCGGCGGTGACGCCGAAGGACCACGAACGGCTGGCCGAGCTGCTGCGGTTGCTCGCCTTCCCCAGCTGACCCGGCCGCCGCCGCGACGGGTGGCGCCGACCGGTCAGGTCATCCGGGACTCGATCGCGTCGATGATCCGCGGGCGCAGTTCGGCGACCCGGACCACAGCGTCCACGGAGCCGACCTGCACGGCACGCTGGATGTTGTGCCGCCGGTCGAACTCGGTGGCCACCTCGCCGAGCTTCTCCGCCCGCACCGACGAACGGAGCTCGTCGAGTTCCGCGGCCAACGCGGCGCGGTCGGTACCGGACGCGGCCGCCGCGCGGGCCTCCAGGTCCCGCACCCGCGGGTCGGCCGCGGTCCGCGCGTCGACGTCGCGGGAGAAGACCACCGCGGCGGCGGGAGCGCCGCCCAGCACCGAGGCGAACGAGCCCTCCAGCGCGAGCACGGTCATGTTCGGGTTCAGCGCCTTGGAGAAGACCACGAACGCGCCGCCGTGGTACCGGGAGATCACGCAGAACACGATGGGGCCACGGAAGTTCACGATCGCCCGGCCGATCTCGGCGCCGTACTCCAGCTGCAGCTTGCGCATCGACTCCGGCGAGCCGTCGAAGCCGGACAGGTTCGCCAGCACCACCAGCGGCCGGTTCCCGCTGGCCGCGTTGATCGACCGGGCGGCCTTCTTCGAGGACTGCGGGAACAGCGTCCCCGCCGTGTAGGTGTCCGGACCGTCGGTGGGCGGGAAGCCCCGCCGCGGCACGGTCCGCGACTCGATCCCGAGCAGGCAGACCGGGATGCCGCCGAGGTGTGCCTCCTGCACCACCGCCGTCTCCGCGTCGGCCATCCCCGCCCAGCGCTCCAGCACCGGGTGGTCCTGGTCGGCCAGCGCCCGCATCACGATCCGGATGTCGAACGGCTTCTTCCGGTCCGGATTGGACTCGGCGGAGAAGATCTCGCCGACGGTGCTGAAGTCGCTGCCGGCCAGCAGGTGCGGAAAGGCCCGAATGTCCCGGTCCACCGGGTCGGCGGTGACCGCCCGTCGCGGCGAGTTCTCACCCGGTACGACGTACGTGTGGTCGTAGTGCGCCATCAGCACGTCCCGCGCCGCGGCCAGGTTCGGCGCCCAGTACTGCGCCTGCCCGTTCGGCCCCATCACCCGGTCGTAGCCGCCGATGCCGAAGTTGTCCTCGGCGGAGACCCCACCGGAGAAGTCCAGCGACTGCTTCCCGGTCAGCACCATCGCCGAGTCGGGCGTCATCACCAGGATTCCCCTGGTGTGCATGAGCATCGTCGCCTCGGCGTTCCAGTACGGCTGGGCGCCGACGTTGATCCCCGCGACCACGATGTTGATCTCACCACCGGCCTGGGTGAACTCGACGATCCGCTTGAGCGCGGCGGCCACCCAGTCCATGTTCTCGGTGCCCGAGTCCATCGAGATCCGGGCGCCGGCCGACAGCGCGTACCACTCCAGCGGAACGCGCATCCGCTCGGCCAGGTCCAGCGCCGCGATCACCCGGCGGCACTCCGGCTCCGACAGGGCACCCAGCGCCTTGGTCGGGTCGCCGAGCAGCACCACCCGGGTGACGCCCTGCGGGTGCCGGGGCGTCGCGGCGGTGACCAGGCCGGCGACGATCGCCGCGCGGTTGCGACCGCGCGGCCGATCGACCGGCACCAGCGTGTGGTTCTCGTCGAGGTCGTGCTCGACGAAGTCGCCGAGCAGTGCGGTCAGCTCATACGGGTACACCGTGTTGCGGCTGCTCGCGCGGAGCACCTTCAGTCGGTAGTCGTCGAGCGGTTCGAGCGGCTCGACCGGCGGCTCGCCGACGGTCAGCGCCGCCCCGCCCGTCGCGTCGAAGGAGATCCGGACAGCCACCCGGGTCAGCGCGCCGGTCGTGCGATCCCGCTGCCGGGCGATGAACAGGATCTCCTCCAGCCCGGCGCCCGCGGTCGTCGGACGGACCCGCCCGGCGATCATCTCCATCTCCGCGCGGGTCAGCTCGCTCGGCGGCCAGACGTAGATCACGATCCGGTTGGTGTTGAAGCGGGTCCTCGCCGGGCGCTGCGACTGCGCCCGACGAATCGAGTCCAGGCACGCCGCGACGGTGTCCTCGGTGGTCGGCAACGCCACCAGCCGGCCGTCCTGCTCGCGCAGCTGGGTCAGGTCGCGCACCTGTGCGAACGCGACCAGCCTCTCGTCCGACGAGTTCTCCCGGGCCACGCACTGGAACAGGTAGACCTCCTCGTCCAGCGACGGCAGCCGGGTGAGGTCGAACTTGCGCAGCCGCTCCAGCTGCATCCGCTGCGCGATGTACGGGTGCAGGCCGCGGATCAGCCGCTCCTCGGCCAGGCCGGTGCTGGCGGGGCGGAACGTGAAGTGGTGGTGCATCACCGCCCCGGCGCGACCCGCGACGGTGGTGGTGACCCGGCGGACCTGGGGCGGCAGCGGATGGGCGGCGATGACCTCCAGCAGCGCCGCCGCCATCGCGTCGAAGTCGGCCGGTTGGTTCTCCCAGGCGAGGTAGATGTCGGCGTCGATGGAGTCGGCCGCGCCGGCCAGCTCCGCGAGCCCGCGCAGCGCGGCGCCCAGCGCGTCGAAGCGTACGGCCGCCGAGACCACGCTGGAGTCCGCGCGCTCGGCCACCACGAAGGTGCAGCCCGCGACGGTACGGGAGCGGACGGCGGCCAGCCCCTTGTTGCCGTAGTAGCGGCGGGTCAGCACCTCCAGCATCACCGCGTTGTCGAGATGGTCGCGGACCAGCCGCTGGCCGAGCAGCCGTACCAGTGGTTCGGTGCTGCGTACCATCGCCGCGATCCGCTCGGCGCGGTCCGGCGCGTCCGGGTGCGCGTCCAGATGCCGCAGATGCCGGCGTACCTCGGCGTAGACCCGGGCCCGGTTGCGGCGCAGCAGCGGCTGGGCGAACCAGGCGAACACCACGCCGCGGGCGAGGTCGGCGATCACGGGGAACCGGACCTGGGTGGCGGCCACCAGCCGCTCCAGTACGAGACCGGCGGGCTCGTGCAGGTTCTGCTCCGGCGGCGGCTCCCGCAGCCAGGCCCGCAGCAGCGCCGTGACGACCAGGGCGTCGGCGGATCCCCGCTGCAGGGCGAGGAAGATCCGGAACACGGCGGCTTCCAGGTTCGGGGAGCGCTCCAGCTCGGTGACGCCGTAGTGGCCGAGCGCCTTGGCGAGCTTGGCCTGGAAGCCGGCCGGCAGCCCGGCCCGTTCGACGTCGAGGCTCTGCAGGTAGGTGTGGAAGTACTCGCGGTCGCTGTGCAGGTGGCCGTCGCCGCTCTCCTCGCCCGTCGGCCGGTTGCGGCTCAGCTCGGCGAGGTCCGCGAAGAGCTCGACGAGGTCGAGCTCCGCGGCCAGTGGCCGATGGCCGTCCTCGATCGTGGCGCGCCGGGCGGCGAGGTAGTCGTCGAGCACCCGGCGGTCGTCGTGCGGGTCGACGTCGAAACCGAGCAGCAGGCCGCGCAGGTCCTCCTGACCGCGGGCGGCGCGCGCCTGCGCCGGGAGCTGTGCCGGGGCGGCCGGCAGGTCCAGCTCGACGGCGCCGGCCGCCGGGTCGTCCGCGGCCTCGGCGTCGTCGTCGGCGAGCGGCTCCAGCCGCAGCAGCGGCGCACCGGTCTCCACCTGGTTGCCCACCGCGACCGACGACTCCTTCAGCCGGGCCCGGAACGGCGCCCGGAGCACCGTCTCCATCTTCATGGCCTCCAGCACCAGCACCGGGTCGCCCTGCTCCACCTCGGCGCCGACCGGCACCGGGGTGGCGACGACAAGCGCGGGCATCGGGGCGCGGAGCACCCCGCCCTCGTCGCGGCTGACCCGGTGGGTCACGCCGTCCACCTCGATCAGGTGCACCGGCCCGTGGGTTCCGGTCACCAACCGGTGGCGGGCGCCGTTGACGACGATCTGACCGGTGTGCCGGTCGAAGCGGTCGAGCTGCACGTCGGCGCCGTGCACGGCACCGCCGGCCTCGATGCCCACCCGGAACCGGTACGCCCCGGTGCGCGCCACCCGCATCCGGTAGCTGACGCCGCGCAGCTTGAGGTCCAGCGGCCGACCGCCGGAGTGCTGCACCTGGGGGCGACCGCCGGCCGCCGTCGCCAGCAGCCGCTGCCGTTCGGCGCGCTCCTGTTCCTCGTACGCCTCGATGGCGGCGGCGGCGAGCGCGACCCCGAAGTGCCGGTGCGCGACGAGCCGGCCCGCGCCCCGGACCCGGTCGATCCAGCCGGTGTCCGCGCTGGCGTCGATCACCTCGGGCTGGTCCAGCAGGTCGAGCACGAAGCTCTTGTTCGTCGCCCCGCCCTCGATGATCACCGTGGTGTCCGCCATCGCCCGGCGCAGCCGGCCGAGCGCCTCGTCGCGGTCCCGCCCGTACGCGATGATCTTCGCGATCATCGAGTCGAAGTCGGCCGGAATCGTGTCTCCCTCGCTGACCCCGGTGTCCACCCGGATGCCCGGCCCGGCGGGCAGGTCCAGCCGGGCGATCCGGCCGGGGGAGGGGGCGAAGTCGCGGTCGGGGTCCTCGGCGTTCAACCGGGCCTCGATGGCGTGCCCACGCTCCACCGGCGGCCGGCCTTCGAGTCGACCGCCGGCGGCCACGTGCAGCTGCGCCTTGACCAGGTCGAAACCGGTGGTCGACTCGGTGATCGGGTGTTCGACCTGCAGCCTGGTGTTGACCTCCAGGAAGGCGAAGAGGCGGTCGCCGGGGTGGTAGAGGAACTCCACCGTGGCGGCGCCCCGATAGCCGACCGCCACGGCCAGCCGCTCGGCCGACGCCTTGAGCTCTTCGGCCTGCGCCGGGCTGAGCACCGGCGACGCGGACTCCTCGATGACCTTCTGGTTGCGCCGCTGCACCGAGCAGTCGCGCACCCCGAGCGCCCAGGCGGTGCCCTGACCGTCGGCGATCACCTGGACCTCGACGTGGCGGGCGCCGGTGACCAGGCGCTCCAGGAAGACCACGCCGCTGCCGAACGCCCGCGCCGCCTCCTGGCTGGTGCGCTCGTACGCGTCGGCGAGGTCGGCCTCGTTGGTGACCACCCGGATGCCGCGTCCGCCGCCGCCCGCGGTCGCCTTCAACATCAGCGGATAGCCGATGCCGGCGGCCGCGGCGAGGGCGGCGTCCAGGGTCTCGACCGCGCCCCGGCTCCACGGCGCGACCGGTACGCCGACCTCCTCGGCGATCAGCTTCGCGCCGATCTTGTCGCCGAGCTGGCGCATGGCGTCCGCGTTGGGGCCGACGAACGTGACGCCGACCTTCTCGCACAGCTCGGCGAATGCGGGGGATTCGGCGACGAAGCCCCACCCGACCCAGGCGGCGTCGGCGCCGGTCTGCACCAGTGCGCGTTCCAGCACGGCGAGGTCGAGGTACGGGCGGGCCGCGGCCGGGCCGAGCTCGTAGGCGATGTCCGCCTCCCGGACGAAGGTGGCGGTCCGGTCGACGTCGGTGTAGAGGGCGACTGTCTCGATCCGCCTCCCGGTCTCCGCTGCCAGCTCCCGGACCGCGTGGATGAGCCGCATCGCGGCCTCACCACGGTTGACGATGGCAATACGGCTGAACACCCGATCGACCCCTCCGGTAGACCCACGACCGCCCGTCGGGACGTTGCCCCGACAGTGGTCACCCTGCCGGCTGGCGGCGGGCGGCGCCATAGCGCGAGCTCCGAAGCCCTCGGCGCATCAGTTGTAGGAACCGAACAAAAGTCTTTGGTCATCGGGGCGGTGCGGTGCTGCCACGGACGACAAGTGCGGTGCCGAGTTCGTACCTCTCCTGGGGCAACGGACGCCCGTCGGCCAGCGTCAGCGCCAGCCGGGCGGCGGTGGCGCCCATCTCGGCGAACGGCTGCCGCACCGTGGTCAGCGGCGGCGCCAGCCAGGCCGCCTGGTCGATGTCGTCGAAGCCGACCACGCTCAGGTCGTGCGGGATCCGCAGGCCGGCCTGGTGCGCCGCGGCGTAGAGGCCGAGGGCCTGCAGGTCGTTGCCGCAGACGACGGCGGTGGGTGGCTCGGACAGAGCGAGCAGGTCGCCGCCGAGGTCCTGGCCGTCCTCGAAGGTGAAGAAGCCGCAACGTTCGAGCTTCCGGTCGAACGGCACGCCGGCGTAGTCGAGCGCGGCCCGGAATCCGTCCAGCCGGGCCCGCGCGGACAGATCCTTGACCGGGCCGGTCAGCACGCCGATCCGCCGGTGACCGAGGTCTAGCAGATGCCGGGTGGCGGCGAGGGCGCCGCTCCAGTTGTTGGACCCGACGGTGGGCGTGGGGAACAGGTCCCCGACCGGGTCGATGACGACGAACGGGATGCCGCTGGCGGCGAACTTCTCGCTGTGCTCGGCGGTGACCAGGGAACAGACGGTGATGACGGCGGTCGGCTGCCGCAGCAGCAGCGGCTCCACCCAGGGCAGCCCGGCCCGCATCCGGGGCCGGACATCGGTGAAGCCGACCGCGCAGTCGTCCGTGCTGGCGACCTCCTGGACACCGCGCAGGATCTCCATCGCTATCGCCGGCAGCATCTGATGGAAGACGACCTCGATCGAGTGCATCAGCCCGCCGTCCGGGCGGCGGCGGTAGCCGTGGTCGCGCAGCAGCGCCTCGACCCGTTGCCGGGTCTGCTCACCCACCCCGCTGCGGCCGTTGAGGACCTTCGAGACCGTGGGTGGGGAGACTCCGGCCAGCTCGGCGATCGTCGCGATGGGCAGGTCACCGCGCCGGGGCTTGCGGGCGCGGTACCGCCTGCCGCTTTCGATCACGACCGAAAGTCTACGGTGAACGCCTGATCATGGCGCCCAGCAGCAAACGATGCTTGGCTGGGCCGAAATGTTAGCGTCAACATTTCGTTGGCAACCGCGCGTGGACGGTCCGCCCGACCGACAGGACCGGCCTGTTAGCCCAGGCTGGGGCGGTTGCGGCCACCGGCTGGCCGGTGGCGCTGAGCGTGAAACCTTTCGCGAAACCTTCACCACACATCTTGACGACCGGATCGTCATCGACAAGAGTCCATATGAGCGGTGGTGCGGGTCGCCGGGGGCCCGGTGCATCAGCTCAACAATCGTACATATCGATGTCAGGTGCGAGTGGCAGCGCCTGTTAGCGCTCACATCGACGTTCCACCATGGCTTCAGATTCCGTCCCGGCCCAAGGAGGGCGACCGTGAACAGATCTGCCCGGAGGCGCGGTGTCGCCTTGCTCGCTAGCCTGCTCTGCGTGCTCGCCGCGGTTCCGGGCGCGGCCCGCGCCGACAACCCGATCGTGCAGACGATCTACACCGCCGACCCGGCGCCGCTCGTCCACGACGGACGGGTCTACCTCTACACCGGTCACGACGAGGACGGGTCCACCTACTTCACCATGCGGGACTGGCGCGTCTTCTCCTCGGTGGACATGGTCAACTGGACCGACCACGGCTCGCCGATGAGCCTGGCCACGTTCAGCTGGGCCAGCGCCGACGCGTGGGCCGGCCACACCATCGAACGCAACGGGCGCTTCTACTGGTACGTGCCGGTCAAGAACCGGGCCACCGGACGGATGGCGATCGGCGTGGGCGTCTCCGAGAGCCCCACCGGTCCGTTCCGCGACGCCATTGGCCGTCCGCTGGTGGAGAACGGCGAGATCGATCCGCACGCGTTCATCGACGACAACGGGCAGGCGTACCTCTACTGGGGCAACCCGAACCTGTGGTACGTGCGCCTGAACTCCGACATGATCTCGTACTCGGGTAGCGCCACCCAGATCCCGCTCACCACCGCCGGCTTCGGCACCCGGAGCGGCAACACGAGCCGCCCGACCCTCTACGAGGAGGGTCCCTGGGTCTACAAGCGCAACGGCACGTACTACAACGTCTTCGCGGCCGAATGCTGCTCGGAGTTCATCGCCTACTCGACCGCCCCCGGCCCGACCGGGCCGTGGACCTACCGGGGCACGGTCATGCCGAGGCAGGGCAGCTCGTTCACGAACCACCCCGGCGTCATCGACTACAAGGGCGGCTCGTACTTCTTCTACCACAACGGCGCGTTGCCCGGCGGGGGCGGCTACGCCCGCTCGGTCGCGGTGGAGCAGTTCAGTTACCGGTCCGACGGCACCATCCCGACGATGAACATGACCACCACCGGGGCGCCTCAGATCGGCACGCTCAACCCGTATCTGCGTCAGGAGGCCGAGACGATCGCCTGGTCCTCCGGCGTGGAGACCGAGCCGGCCAGCGAGGGCGGCATGAACGTCGGCTGGCTCGAGAACGGCGACTACATCAAGGTCAAGGGGGTCGCGTTCGGTTCCGGCGCCACCTCGTTCACCGCCCGGGTGGCCTCGGCGACAAGCGGCGGACGGATCGAGGTGCGGCTCGGCAGCGCCAGCGGCACCACCGTGGGCACCTGCACCGTCGCGGGCACCGGCGGCTGGCAGACCTGGACCACCGTCACCTGTCCGGTAAGCGGCGCCACCGGCACCCAGGACGTGTTCCTGCGGTTCGCCGGCGGCAGCGGCAACCTGTTCAACGTCAACTGGTGGCAGTTCAGCCAGGGCTCCGGGCCGACCACGCCGCCACCCACCACGCCGCCACCCACGACTCCGCCGCCGACCACCGCGCCGCCGACCACCCCGCCGCCCACGACCACGCCGCCGCCCAGCGGTGGCGGGTGCACCGCCACCTACCGCACCACGAGCACGTGGAGCGGTGGCTTCCAGGGCGAGGTCACCGTCACCGCCGGCGCCTCGGCGATCAGGGGATGGACCGTGCGCTGGAACCTGGCCGGCGGCCAGAGCATCGCCCAGGTCTGGAACGGCAACCTGAGCATCAGCGGCTCGACCGCCTCGGTGACGAACGTCAGCTACAACGGTGCCCTTGCGGCGGCGGGATCGGCAACGTTCGGCTTCCTTGGCAGCGGCACGGCATCGACCCCGACGCCCACCTGCACCGCGTCCTGACCGGGGGAACCGGCGCCACCCCCCGCGACCGCACCACCATCCGATCTGCGCGGCTTGGAGAGAACATGCCCGACGTGACACGAAGGAACGTACTCATGGCCGGGGCGGCGGGCGCCGGCGCGGCGCTGCTGCCGGTCGCGTGGAGCGCCGTCGCCCGAGCCGGCGCGGTGGCGCCGCCGGAGGTGCTGGCCGCGGGGGACATGGCGCTGTGGTACGACGAGCCGGCGGGGACCGACTGGCTCCGTGCGCTGCCGATCGGGAACGGCCGACTCGGCGCGATGGTGTTCGGCAACGTCGACACCGAACGGCTCCAGCTCAACGAGGACACCGTCTGGGCCGGCGGCCCATACGACTCGGCCAACCCCCGGGGTGCGGCGAACCTCGCCGAGATCCGGCGGCGGGTCTTCGCCGACCAGTGGGGCCAGGCGCAGGATCTGATCAACCAGACGATGATGGGGAGCCCCGGCGGCCAGCTCGCCTACCAGCCGGTGGGCAACCTCCGGCTGGCCCTCGGGTCGGCCAGCGGGGCGTCGCAGTACAACCGGACCCTCGACCTCACCACCGCCACCGTCACCACGACCTACGTGCTCAACGGGGTCCGGTACCAGCGCGAGATGTACGCCAGCGCGCCCGACCAGGTGATCGTGATCCGGTTGACCGCCGACCGCGCCAACTCGATCTCGTTCAACGCCACCTTCGACAGCCCGCAGCGGACCACGGTGTCCAGTCCGGACGGCGCCACCATCGCGCTGGACGGCATCTCCGGCAACATGGAGGGGGTCACCGGCTCGGTGCGCTTCCTGGCCCTGGCCAACGCGACCGTGACCGGTGGCACGGTCAGCAGCTCCGGCGGCACCCTGCGGGTGTCCGGCGCCACCAGCGTGACGGTCCTGGTGTCGATCGGTTCCAGCTACGTCAACTACCGGATCGTCAACGGCGACTACCAGGCGATGGCGCGCAACCGGCTCAGCGCGGCCCGCCAGGTCGGCCTCGACCAGTTGCGCAGCCGCCACCTCGCCGACTACCAGGCACTGTTCAACCGGGTGACCATCGACCTGGGTCGGACCGCCGCCGCGGACCAGCCCACCGACGTCCGGATCGCCCAGCACGCCAGCACCAACGACCCGCAGTTCTCGGCGCTGCTGTTCCAGTTCGGGCGGTACCTGCTCATCTCCTCCTCCCGGCCGGGCACCCAGCCGGCGAACCTGCAGGGCATCTGGAACGACTCGATGACCCCGCCCTGGGACTCGAAGTACACGATCAACGCCAACCTGCCGATGAACTACTGGCCCGCCGACACCACGAATCTCTCCGAGTGCTTCCGGCCGGTGCTGGACATGGTCCGGGATCTCGCGGTGACCGGAGCCCGGGTCGCCCAGGCGCAGTACGGAGCCGGCGGGTGGGTCACCCACCACAACACCGACGCCTGGCGCGGCGCCTCGGTTGTCGACGGCGCGTTCTGGGGCATGTGGCAGACGGGCGGCGCCTGGCTGGCGTCGCTGATCTGGGAGCACTACCTGTTCACCGGCGACATCGAGCTCCTCCGGGCCAACTACCCGGCCCTCAAGGGCGCCGCCCAGTTCTTCCTCGACACCCTGGTCGCCCATCCGACCCTTGGCTACCTGGTCACGAACCCGTCGAACTCGCCGGAGCTGGCGCATCACGCCGACGTTAGCGTCTGCGCAGGACCCACCATGGACAACCAGATCCTGCGCGACCTGTTCGACGCCGCCGCCCGGGCCAGCGAGGTGCTCGGCGTCGACGCCACCTTCCGCTCCCAGACCCGCACCGCGCGGGACCGGCTGCCACCGATGCGCGTCGGTTCCCGCGGCAACATCCAGGAGTGGCTCGCCGACTGGATCGAGCCCGAGCGCAACCACCGGCACGTCTCCCACCTCTACGGGCTGCATCCCAGCAACCAGATCACCAGGCGAGGAACCCCACAGCTCTACGAGGCCGCCCGCCGGACCCTGGAGCTGCGCGGCGACGACGGAACCGGCTGGTCACTCGCCTGGAAGATAAACTTCTGGGCCCGGTTGGAGGACGCCGCCCGCGCCCACAAGCTGCTGCGGGACCTGGTACGCACCGATCGGCTCGCCCCGAACATGTTCGACCTGCACCCGCCGTTCCAGATCGACGGGAACTTCGGCGCCACCGCCGGCATCGCGGAGATGCTGCTGCACAGCCACAACGGGGAGCTGCATCTGCTGCCCGCGCTGCCGAGTGCCTGGCCCACCGGCCAGGTGGCGGGACTACGCGGCCGGGGCGGCTACACCGTCGGCATCGCCTGGACCGGCGGCCAGACCGACGAGTTCGTCGTCCGGGCCGACCGCGACGGCTCGGTGCGGCTGCGCTCCCGACTCTTCACCGGAGCCTTCACCCTCGTCGACACCGCCGACGGCAGCACGCCGGCCACCACCCGCCCCGAGACGGACGTTGTCGCCCTCGACGTCCGCGCCGGCCACACGTACCGGGCGGCCCGCCCCGGGGTGACCCCCACCCCGACGCTGACCCCCACCCCGACGCCATCCGAATCCCCGACCCCGACCCCGACCCCGACGCCGACCCCGACCGCGATCCCGACCACAACCAGCCCGCCCGCGCCGTCCGGCGCCCGGGCGGTCTACCGGGTGACGAACTCCTGGCCGGGCGGCTACCAGGGCGAGGTCACCGTCACCGCGGGTTCGGCTCCGATCCGGGGGTGGACGGTCGCCTGGACGTTCACCGATGGTCAGCGCCTCAACCAGGTGTGGGGCGGTACGCACACCCAGAGCGGGGCGAACGTCACGGTCACGAACGCCGCGTACAACGGTGCCCTGCCCGCCGGCGGCTCCACCACGTTCGGCTTCATCGCCGCGGTGACCGGCGCCAACAACCCGCCGACGAACCTCACCTGCACCACGACCTCCTGATCGACGCCTGAACCCCAGCCACCCGGTCCGGTCGTGGCTCCCGGAGCCGGGTTGAAGGCCACCGGCCGGCGGTACGCCGAACCGCCGGCCGGTGGCCGCTTTCTGACGTCCCCCGCGGTACTTCCCCGACCCGGCGGGTGGTGCCGATCGGCACCACCCGCCCGGTGGTCCTCCGCCGAGCGCGGAACGCGCCGGCGGTGCGGGGAACCGGTAAGGGTTCCCGCACCGCCGGCGCGCCGGTTCGGTGGGTCAGTTGGCGGTGCAGGTGGGGGTCATGCCGGTGGCGGTGCCGTTGCCCTGGAAGCCGAATTCGGTGGTCTGGCCGGGGTTGAGTCGGCCGTTGTAGCTGACGTTCGTGAATCGGATGGTTCCGGTGTTGGCGCTGGCGGTGGCGCTCCAGGTGTTGGTGACGGTGGCGCCGTTGGGCAGGGTGGTGGTGACGGTCCATCCGGTGGTGCCGTTGGTGCCGGCGGTGACGCGGATGGCGGCGACGAAGCCGCCGGTCCAGGAGTTGAGGGTGACGGTGGCGGTGCAGCCGCCGGTTCCGGGCGGTGGGGTGGTCGGGTTCGGCGGTGGCGTGGTGGGGTTCGGCGGCGGGGTCGTCGGGTTCGGCGGGGGAGTGATGCCGGGCCCCGCGTTGAGGGCGTTGAGGGTGGTGTCGTAGGCGGGTTTCTTGTTGCCGTTGCAGTCGAAGAGCAGGGCGTTGTCGGAGCCGCGCCAGGAGTCGCAGTCGCGCACGCCCCAGACGGTGATGCCGGTGCAGCGGGTGACGTTCATGCAGGCGCGGGTGACGGCGGCGTAGATGTTGGCCTGGTTGCCGCCCTGCATGACGTCGAGTTCGGTGATCTGGACGTCGACGCCGAGGTCGGCGAAGCGTTGCAGGTTGGCCTGGTAGTCGCTGGCCAGGGTGGTGCCGAGGTGGGACTGGAAGCCGACGCAGTCGATCGGCACGCCGCGGGCTTTGAAGTCGCGGACCATGTTGTAGATGCCGGTGGACTTGGCGTTGATGCCGTCGGTGTTGTAGTCGTTGTAACACAGTTTGGCGGCGGGGTCGGCGTTGCGGGCGGCGCGGAACGCGGCTTCGATCCAGTCGTTGCCGGTGCGTTGCAGGTTGGAGTCGCGTCGGCCGCCGCTGCCGCCGTCGGCGAAGGCTTCGTTGACCACGTCCCAGGAGTGGATCTGGCCGCGGAAGTGGGTGGCGACCTGGGTGACGTGGTTGATGGCGGCGTTGCGTAGGTCGGTGCCGGACAGTCCTTCGGCCCAGCGGGGTTGTTGGGCGTGCCAGAGCAGGGCGTGGCCGCGGACGGTCATGCCGTTGGCGCGGGCGTGGTTGACGATGCGGTCACCGCCGCTGTAGTTGAACACCCCGCGTTGGGGTTCGGTCGCGTCCCATTTCATCTCGTTCTCGGCCACGAGACTGTTGAACTCGCGGTTCAGGATGGTCAGGTAGGTGCTGTTGGAGAACTTCCCGGTCGCCACCGCCGCACCGAAGTAACGACCCTTCTCCGCCGCGGCCGCCCGCAGGGTCGTACCCGCACTGGCCGACGGTGCCATCGACACCGCCGTCCCGGCGGCGAGTGCACCGGCGACGGCAACCGTCACCGTGGCCAGCAACGCTCTCTTGCCAATCATGTCGAATCCTTTTCTGTGGTGGTTACGGGCTCGGCGCGGCGCCCGGAAGGGCGCCCGCGGGCTCGCGGGGAGGACCGTTCGGATCGCCCGTGGGGTCAGCTGGTCACCGAACGGCCTGGTGAGGTGGGGGAGGAGCGCGAACCGCCGGCGATCCCGCGGTCGAGCTCTGGATGCCCGTCTACTGGGACGGGCGGGGCGCCGACGGTACGACCCGAGGACTGCCCGTGATCCTCGCCGGCCCGGCTCCGCAAGCCTTCCAAGTATCGATTGAAATGATTGCGTTGGCAAGCGGGGGCGGATAGGTGAAATGGCTTACTCGGCCGTCAACGAGAACCGCCCGAAGGATTCACGATCGGTGGCGTACGAGTCACGTATCGTCAATTACGCTTGTGGTGCGTCCGGTCATCCGGCCCGTCGACGTCTCGCTCGCCAGGAGGTTCCGATGTCCGAGGAAGTCGACGTGGCGATGGACCCCACCGCGACGCGCTGGTACCCCGGTGCCGAGGCGCGACCGGCGCCGGACGGGCGTACCGCGGCCGGCATCCGGTACTGGACCTACGGACGCGGCCGGGGTGACCCCTTCCTGCTGGTGCACGGCTGGTGCTGCAACCACCAGTTCATGACCCCGATCGCCTGGCATCTGGCCCGCCGGCGCGCGCGGGTCATCGCGGTGGACATGCCCGGGCACGGCCAGAGCCCACCGCCGCCGGACGGCTACGGCGTGCCCGAGATGGCCGCCCGGCTCCAGGCGTTCGCCGCCGAGCTCGACCTGCGCCGGATCGTGGTGATCGGGCACAGCCTCGGTGGGGTCTGGTCGCTGGCCGCCGCCGCCGGGGACCGGGACCGCTTCCGTGGGCTGATCATGCTCGACTCCGCGGTGGCGGGTCCGCCGGGCGCCGCGGAGGGGATCGCCCAGGTGGCCGAGAGCCTGCGCGACGACACCTCCGGCGAGGTCCGGGAGTCGATCGTGCGGTCGTACTTCCTCCCGCAGTCCGATCCCCGCCTGGTCGAGTGGGTGGTGGCCCAGATGTCCCAGCCCAGCACCCAGGTCGCCTACGAGCCCATCGCCGGGCTCGCCGAGTACATCGCCAACGAGGCGGACGCGGCCGCCCTGACCGCCTGGGACCGGCCACTGCTCTACGTCGGCTCGAACGCCCCGTTCGCCGACTACGCCCGGCTGGCCGAGTTGGCGCCGCAGGCCAGCATCGGGCAGACCGTCGGCTCGGGCCACTTCGTCCAGCTCGAGGTGCCGACGCAGGTCAACGCGATGATCGACCGGTTCCTGGAGATCACCTCTTGACCGGACGGGGTCAGCGGGGTCGGCGCCGGTCGGCCGGGTCGGCGGCCGCCCCGTCGGCGCCGGTTCGTACCGCCGTGACGGCAACCGCGCTGTAGGGCACAGTGAAACCGCCGCCGAGTGCGTCGATCGCGTCCCCCACCCCCGACAGCACCGCCGCCCGTCGGTCCGGCGGGAGCATGGTGAGGGCCCCGGACGTGGGCAGCAGGTCCAGCCACTCGTCGCGGGTGTAGGCGCGCTGGAAGTCGACCTGCCACTGCCGGGGTTCGGCGAATCCACCGGCCGCCCGGATGCCCTCGGCGGCGCGGGTGAACAGCGGCTGATAGCCGGCCGGCCCCGACTGCGCCGACGCACCGGCGAAATCGAAGGGCGCGTCGGGAACCTCCCGCCGGTAGACCGCGGCGAAGGCGCCCGCCGCCTCGGCGGGCAGGTCGGACACGCACCAGAACGGGGCCAGCAGACCGCCGGGCCGCAGGATGCGCGCCGCCTTGGCGGCGCCGGCGACCGGGTCGATCCAGTGCCAGGCCGTGCCGGCGGTCACCAGGTCGAACCGCCGGGCGGCCGGCTCCCAGTCCTCGAAGGTCGCCACCTCGACGTCGAGTCCCCGGCGGCGGGCGAATTCCGCCATCCGTGGGTCGGGTTCGACCCCGAGCACCCGGCAGCCGGTCGCCTGGAACTGCCGGGCTGCGATGCCGGTGCCGCAGCCGACGTCGAGGACCCGGCCGCCGGGACTGTCGGCGGTGAGCCGTTCGACCAGGGCGTCGGGATAGCGCGGTCGGGTCCGGTCGTAGCGTTCGGGGTCGATGCCGAACGACTCCGCCACCTGGCGGTGGCCGTCGGAACCGGGTCGGGGCGGGGCGGGACGGGACGGATCACCAGCCAGAGTGGGCATGCGCCCACAGTAGTGGGCAGATGCCCACTCTGGCAAGCTCCGAAGGGCGACGCAGGGCGGGCAGGAATCGAGAGGAGTGCCGGTGCCGACAGGGGTGGCCATCCGGGACGTGCGCGAACAACTCTTCGACGCCGCCGAGAAGGTCCTGCTCCGGGCCGGTCCGAGCGCCCTGACGAGCCGGTCGGTCACGGCGGAGGCGGGTTGTGCCAAGGGGGTCCTGCACCGGCACTTCGCCGACTTCGACGACTTTCTTGCCGCCTTCGTGCTGGATCGCAGCGGTCGGATGAACGCCCGAACCGCCGCGCTGCGCGAGTCAGCCGGGACCGGCACGGTCGCCGACAACCTCACCGGCGCGCTGACGGCGCTCTTCGAATCGGTCGCGGTGGCGGTTGTCGCGCTGGTCAGCTTCCGCGACGAGCTGCGCAGCCGGCTGCGGCAGACCTGGCCGGCCGGGGTGCCGGTCCTGACCGAGGCGGCCACGATGATCGCCGACTACCTCGCCGCGGAGCAGGCGGTGGGCCGGCTGGCGGTCGACGCCGACGTGGAGACGCTCGCCGCCATGCTGATCGGCACCGGGCATCTCCTCTACGCCGACCGGCGGGGCGCCCGGCCGCCGACCGACGCCGTGCGCCGGATGGTGGGCAACGTCCTCGCCAGCGCCGGCCCGGCACCCCGCGACTGAACCGGGCGCCGGTCCCGCCGGGCCGCGCGGGTGGCGGCCCGGCGCGGCGGTCAGGAGGTGACGCGGAAGGTGGCGTCGCTGCGGCCCTGCGCGTCGGTGATCGGATCCAGTCGCAGCAGGTACCCGTAGTGCCTGAGGTACCGGTCCGGGAAGTTGTACGACTGGAACGACGACCAGCCGGAGTCGGCCAGCCCGGCGACCCGGCGGAAGGTGGCGTCGGCGGCGAAGGTGGCCGAGCCGTCGTTGGCGGCCAGCACGAAGTCGTACCCGTAGTGCCGCAGGTAGTAGCCCGGGTAGTTGACCGACTCGAACGACAGGTATCCGGAGCTGTTCGCCAGCCCGGGGACCAGCCGGAACTGGGCGTCCTGGGCGGGGCTGACGTTCGGGTCGATGCGCACGTCGAGATTCGCGTGCCGCACGTACCGGTCCTGGTAGTTGTACGACTGGAGGCGGTTGACCGGGGTGCTGGCCCCCCACCGGCCCAGCACCCGGCTCTCCTCGGCGGCGGTCAGGTTCAGGATCGAACCGTGCCGCTTGCGGTTGCCGCCCATGCTGTATCCGGACCGGTGCTGGAAGTTGCCGGTGGCGCCCAGGTTCGTCGAGGTGACGGGAAGGTAGCCCCGGCCGGTGGCGTACTGGTCGAGCCAGAGGGCCCACTCGTTGCGCCCGTTGAACTGTGCCCACATCGGACCCTCGACGACGTTGCCGCCGCCGGTGCCGTTGGAGATGCCCAGGTGCGACAGGTTGCCCAGTGTCGTCCAGGAGCCGAGGACCGAGTTGCTGGCCTCGATGGTGATGTGGCCGTCGGCCGACGCCCGGTAGTAGCGGTAACCGCCGACACTGTTCGGCACCTCGACCAGCTGGGTGTCGATGATGCCCTGGCTACCGGGCCGCTCGATGTAGAGCTGCGGTGCGGTGAAGCTGCGGAAGTCGCTGGTGCGTGCGTACCAGATGCGGTGTTTTGTCACGCCGTTGCGGGCCGAGTTGGTCGCCCAGTAGACCACGTAGTCGCCGGTGGCGGGGTTGTAGATCGCCTCCGGGGCCCAGGCGTTGCCGGCGCCGGGGATGCCGGCGGCGACGTTCACCAGCCGGGGCGCGGACCAGTTCACCAGGTCGGTCGACTCCCAGACGACGAGTGAGGTGCTGCCCCGGTTCGCCGCGTCGTTCCACGAGGTGCCGCTGGCGATCCGCAGGTCGGTGGCGACGATCCAGTAACGGTCCCCGGCCGGGGACCGGACCAGCGCGGGGTCCCGGACCCCCCGGGTACCGACCGTGGAGAGCAGGACCGGACCCCCGCTGTTCAGGTCGCTCCAGTTCAGCCCGTCCCGGCTGTGGGCGAGGTAGATCTGTTCGCCGTTCGCCGACTCACCGGTGAAGTGGGCCATCAGGTAGCCGGTGAACGGTTCCAGGGCGGCCGCCTCCCGGCGGGTGGTCACGGTCAGCGAGGTGAAGGCCAGACAGACCAGCATCAGCAGGGCGCCGGTCCTGGTGAGGGCTCTCGACATGAACGGTTCTCCTTCGGGCGACAGCGATCGGGGCGACGGGCGGGTCGGGGCGACGGGCGGGTCGGTGCGACGGCGCGGGTCACCGGGTGGGGACGACCGCCCGGATGGTGCCGTCGGGGTTGAACTCCATCCGGTCGATGGCGAGCTCGCGGTTGGTTCCGTCGCCGGCCGGGATGGCGAAGCGGTGGTAGGCGATGTACCAGGTGTCGGTGCCGGGCGCCCGCACCACGGAGTGATGGCCCGGCCCGCGGACACCCGCCGCCAGGTTCTTCTGCAGGACGACGCCGCGCCGCGTCCACGGGCCGGCCGGTGACGTCGCGATCCCGTAGGCGACCCGGTAGTCCTCGCTGCGGGTGTCGTTCTCCGACCACATCAGGTAGTACCGGCCGGCCCGCTTGAACACGAACGGGGCCTCGTTGTAGCCGGCCGGGGTGATGGTGCGTACCTGTGCGGGGTCGTACGAGACCAGGTCCGCGTTCAGCGGGACCATCCGGGCCACCCCCTGCCCCCAGTAGAGGTAGGACCGGCCGTCGTCGTCGGTGAAGACCATCGGGTCGATGGCCTGGCCGCCGGGGAACTGGCCGCTGCTGACCAGCGGCCGGCCGAGCGCATCCCGGAACGGTCCGGTGGGCGAGTCGGCCACCGCCACGCCGAGCTGCTTGGCGGTGTTACCGGTGGCCGATCCGCCGCTGAAGTAGAGGTAGTAGCGGTTGTTCCGCGTCGTCACCGCCGGCGCCCACGCGGAATTGTCGGCCCACGACACGTCCGGTCCGTGGTCGAGGATCACGCCGTGGTCGGTCCAGTTCACCAGGTCGGGGGAGGAGAACGCCTTGTAGTAGGTGCCGCTCCAGCCCGCGTACCCGTCGGTGGTGGGGTAGAGGTAGTACCGGCCGTCGAAGGTGGTCAGGTGCGGGTCGGCGAACAGCCCCGGCACCACCGGCCCGACGTTCGTGCTCGGCGCCCACGGCGCGGTGATCCGGAACGAACTGTCCGCGCGGAAGGCCGCCGTGTCGGCGTACGGGTCGAGCCGGAGGGTGAAGTCGCGGTGCCGGATCCGGTGCTGCGGATAGTTGTACGAGACGAGTGACACCGAACCGGCGACCGAGCCGGCCACCGGGCAGAAGGTGGCGTCGGCCCGGAAGCCCGGGTCGCCGGTGTTGGCGTCGACCCGCAGCAGCCAGTCCCGGTGCCGCAGGAAGAGTCCGGACCGGGTCTGCAGCGAATAGCAGGTCGGCGAGGCCAGCCCGTTCACCACCGTGAAGGTGGCGTCCTGGGCGGCCTGCGCGCCGCTGGCCGAGCTGATCGCGTCGAGCCGGCCGACGAAGTCGAGATGTCGCACGTACCGGCCCGGGTAGTTGACCGATTCCAGCGATCGGGCGCCGGTCGGCAGCGCGGCCGCCCGGGCCGGCCCGCCGGTGACGATCACCGCAACTGCCGCCAGCAGGATGGACATCCCCAGCGCGGTCCGGCTTCGCATCGGCGAACTCCCATGTTATCGCTCACATCGCGCGACCTGGTGGGGTCGGCTCATGAGGATGTTTCGAGGATGTGTCGAAGTGTTAAGGCCCGCCATGGCTTTGTCAAGCCATCCTTGTCGATGTCCGGTGCCCGCCGTCGCCGGACGCAAGCCCTTACCGGTGTGTCGCCGGCCTCACTATTCGTGGTCTGCTCCGGGTGCCGCCCCCGAGGCGGAACGCATAGCCTTTCACCGATCGGTTCCGCCCACGGGAACGGGGTCCACGGGGGACCACAGCGGCGCCGGTCCGAGGGGAGACACGGGGATGCGTCCTGCGCGCACCGTCCTGCGCCGAATCGCCACACTCGCCACCGCCGTGACCGTGCTGGTCGCCAGCACCGGGTCGACGGCCATCGCCACCTCCGAACCCGAGACCCGGTCCGGACCCGACACCGGGTCCACCGCCGCCGCCGCGCGCCTGCGGCTCGCGCCGGCCGACGCCGCGATCCCGGACAGCTACCTGGTGGTGCTGCGCGACACCGGCCCGGCCCGCGCCGACGTCGGCCGGGCCGCCACCGCACTGACCGCCCGCTACGGCGGCACGATCGGCCACCGCTACACCGCCGCCCTGCGCGGCTTCTCGGTCCGGGCCAGCGCCGCCGTGGCCCGCCGGATCGCGGCCGACCCGGCGGTCGAACTCGTCGAGCAGAACCGGACCGTCCAGCTCGACGACACCCAGCCCAACCCGCCGTCCTGGGGGCTCGACCGGATCGACCAGCTCGACCTCCCGCTGGACAGCTCCTACACCTACCCGGGCAGCGCCGGCCAAGGTGTGCACATCTACATCGTGGACACCGGCATCCGGATGACCCACCAGGACTTCGGCGGCCGGGCGGTGAACGGTGTCGACCTGGTCGACGGCGGCGCCGCCGACGACTGCCACGGCCACGGTTCACACGTCGCCGGCACCGCCGGCGGCACCAGCTACGGGGTGGCCAAGCTCGCCACCCTGGTCGCGGTGCGGGTCTTCGACTGCATCGGCACCGGCGGCCTGGACCGGGTGGTGGCCGCCGTCGACTGGATCACCGCCAACGCCGTGCACCCGGCGGTCGCCAACCTCAGCCTCGGCTACCAGGTCTCCTCCGATCCGGCCGGCACGCTGGAGACCGCCGTGAACAACTCGATCGCCTCGGGCATCACCTACGCTCTCTCGGCGGGCAACGACAACGGCGACGCCTGCGCGAAGACCCCGTCCCGGACGCCGGCCGCGATCACGGTGGCCGCCTCGCAGAGCAACGACGGCACCTGGCCGAGCTCGAACGAAGGCCCCTGCGTGGACCTCTTCGCGCCGGGTCTGAACGTGGTCTCCGCCGGACACAGCTCCGACACCCACCAGGTCTACCGCAGCGGCACCTCGATGGCCGCGCCGCACGTGGCCGGCGCCGCCGCGTTGATTCTGGGCGCCGACCCGTCCCGGACCCCGCAACAGGTCCGGGACGAGATCGTCGCCGAGGCCACCCCCGACACCCTGAACTGGGTCACCTCCGACACCGTCAACCTGCTGCTACACGTCGGCCCCTGACCTGATCCGGGGCGACTCACCGGCCGCCCGGGGCGGATCCGACCAGATCGGGTCCGCCCCGGTCGGGTCCGGCCTGGTCGGGCGCCTCCCGGCCTGGTCCCTCCTGGGCGAACTGGGTGCGGTAGAGCTCCCGGTATCGACCGCCGGCAGCGAGCAGTTCGGCGTGCCGCCCCCGCTCGACGATGCGGCCGTCCTCCACCACCAGGATCTGATCGGCGGCCCGGATGGTGGACAACCGGTGGGCGATGACCACGCTGGTCCGGCCGGCCAGGGCCGCGCCGAGGGCGGCCTGCACGGCGGCCTCGGAGGTGGCGTCGAGATGGGCGGTTGCCTCGTCCAGGATGACCACCCGGGGCCGGGCCAGCAGCAGCCGGGCGATGGTGAGTCGCTGCCGCTCCCCGCCGGAGAGCCGGTAGCCCCGCTCGCCCACCACCGTGTCGAGGCCGTCGGGCAGGCTGGCCACCAGGTCGTCCAGTCGGGCCCGGCGCAGCACCTCCCACAGTTCCGGTTCGGTGGCCGCCGGCCGGGCGAAGAGCAGGTTCGCCCGGATCGACTCGTGGAACAGGTGGCCGTCCTGGGTCACCACGCCGAGGGCGGACCGGATCGACTCGGCCGACAGCTCGCGTACGTCCCGACCGGAGAGCCGGACCGCACCGCTGTCCACGTCGTAGAGCCGGGGCAGGAGTTGCGCGATCGTGGACTTGCCGGCGCCGGAGGAGCCGACCAGCGCGACCATCTCGCCGGGCTCGGCCCGGAACGACACGCCGTGCAGAACCTCCTCGCCGCCCCGGTCGTCGAGCTTCGCGACGTCCTCCAGCGACGCCAGCGACACCCGGTCGGCGGCCGGGTAGCCGAACCGGACGTCGTCGAACTCGACCGCCACCGGTCCGTCCGGCAGTGCTCCGGCGCCGGCCCGGTCGGTGATCAGCGGCTCCAGGTCGAGGATCTCGAAGACCCGGTCGAAGCTCACCAGGGCACTCATCACCTCGACCCGGGCGCTGGCCAGCGCGGTCAGCGGCGCGTAGAGGCGGGACAGCAGCAGGGCCAGAGCGACGACCGCCCCGGCGTCGAGCCGGCCGGTCAGGGCGTAGAAGCCGCCCAGCCCGTACACCAGCGCCAGCGCCAGCGAGCCGACGACGGTGAGCGCGGTGATGAAGACCCACTGCAGCATCGCGGTGCGGATGCCGATGTCGCGGACCCGGCGCGCCCGGGCGGCGAACTCGGCGGACTCCTCGGCCGGCCGACCGTAGAGCTTGACCAGGGTGGCGCCGGGTGCCGAGAACCGCTCGGTCATCCGGTTGCTCATCGCCGCGTTGTGTTCGGCCGCCTCCCGTTGCAGCCGGGCCAGCCGGGAGCCCATCCGGCGGGCCGGGAGCACGAAGACCGGCAACAGCAACAGGGTCAGCAGGGTGATCTGCCACGAGATGCTGAGCATCACCGCGAGGGTCAGCAGCAGCGTGACGACGTTGCCGACCACTCCGGACAGGGTGTCACTGAACGCCCGCTGCGCCCCGATGACGTCGTTGTTGAGCCGGCTGACAAGCGCCCCCGTGCGGGTCCGGGTGAAGAACGCGACCGGCATCCGTTGCACGTGGTCGAAGACCGCCGTCCGCAGGGCGACGATAAGCCCTTCCCCGATGCTTGCCGACAGATAGCGGGTGACCAGGCCGAGTCCGGCCTCGGCGAGTGCGATCACCGCGATCAGCACCGCCAGCCGGACCACCACCCCGGGGTCGGCCCCGGACCCGATCGCGTCGACGACCCGGCCGGCGAGCACCGGCGCGGCGACGGTCAACACCGCCGTCACCACACTCAGCCCCAGGAACAGCATGATCGGCGTACGGTGCGGCCGGGTGAACCGGGCGATCCGTTTGAATGTCTGGCGGGACAGTGGTCGCTCGTCCCGGGCGTTCATCGCGTGGTGCAGGGATACCCACGCGGTGACCTCCATGCTCATCGTCTACCTCCCGGCGAGACGGTAGAACCTGGAGTGCGCTGTAGGTCAAGCCGGTTCGGCGCGGCCGGGTCAGGGCCAGGACCGTCGGGTGGCCGGCATCGCGGCCGAGCCGTCCGGACGGGGCACCACACCCAGCACCTGGTGCACGGAGATACCGCCGTCGGTGAAGCCGACCCGGGAGGCGGCCAGATACAGCCGCCAGATCCGGGCCCGCGTCTCGCCGACCAGCTCGACGGCGCGGTCCCAACCGCCCGCCAGGTTCGCCGACCACTCGCGCAGCGTCCGGGCGTAGTGCTCGCGCAGCGCCTCCACGTCGCGTACCTCGAAGCCGGCGCGCTGCATCGCCAGCACCACCTCCCCGACGTCGATCAGCTCCCCGTCCGGGAAGACGTACCGTCCGATGAAGGTGCGCGATCCGACCCGGGAGCCGCCGACCGAGGAGATGGCGTGGTTGAGCAGCCGACCGGTTGGCCGCAGCAGCCCACGCAGGATCTCGAAGTAGGCGCCGATCCGTCGGGCGCCGACGTGTTCGAACATGCCGACCGAGCTGATCGCGTCGAAGGTCTCGCCGGCCAGCTCGCGGTAGTCCTGCAACCGGATCTCCACCCGGTCGGCCAGCCCGGCCGCGCGGACCCGCTCCCGGGCCAGCTCGGCCTGCTGCCGGCTGATCGTGACGCCGACCACCTCGACGCCGTGCGCCGCCGCCGCGTGCAGGGCAAGCGATCCCCAGCCGCAGCCGACATCGAGCAGCCGGGCGCCGCCACGCTCGTCGAGCCCGAGCTTGTGGCAGATCAGCTCGTGTTTGGACCGCTGCGCCTCGGCCAGGCCGACGTCGTCGTCGGGGAACCGGGCGCAGGAGTAGGTCAGGCTCGGGCCGAGCAGCAGCCGGTAGAAGTCGTTGCCGACGTCGTAGTGGTGGCTGATCGCCCGGGCGTCGCGGCGCAGGGAGTGCAGCCGGCCGTGCCGCCGGGCCTCCTCTGCCGGGGGCGGCAGCGGCGGACCGAGCGCCCCGAGCCGGCCGGCCACCCGCAGCGCGGTCCAGGCCGCGCCGAGCCCGAGCCGGGCGTCACGCGGCGCGGCGGTCTGCAGTGCGCGGAGCACCTCGAACGCATCGCCGGTCAGGTCGAGGTCGCCGGCGACGTAGGCCCGGCCGAGGCCGAGTTCACCGGGGGACCAGAACATCCGCCGCAGCGCCCGGGCCGACCGGACCACGACGGCGCCCGGACCGTCCGGCGGGCCGACGGAACTGCCGTCCCAGAAGGCGAACTGGACCGGCGGCCGGTCGCCCAGCGTCGCCCGCAGCAGGGGCGTGAACTGCTCGGCCACCGTGGCGGTGGCCGGCGGTGTCGTGCTCGTGAACCGTTCGGTGTCCTGGGTGGCCATTTCGCCGCCTGCGCTTCCGTGGTCGCGATACCCGACCATTGTGCAACGCGGATCGGTCGGCCGGGGTTATGACCCGGGCACCGGAGGATGGTCGGGTCCGCCGGCTGCCGGCAGGGTGATGGTGAAGGCCGTGCCGGCTCCGGGCCGGCTGGTCGCGGTGATCGTGCCGCCGTGGTCGGTGATGATCTGCCGGGCGATGGCCAGCCCCAGCCCGCCGCCACCGGTCCGCCGTCCGCGCGCCCCGTCCGCCCGCCAGAACCGGTCGAAGATGTACGGGAGGGCCGCCTCGTCGATGCCCACCCCGGTGTCGGTCACCCGGATCACGGCGCCGTCGCCGGCCGGTTCGGTGGCCAGCGACACCGTGCCGCCCGGCGGTGTGGCCCGCAGCGCATTGGTGATCAGGTTGCCGAGCACCTGGCGGAGCCGGTCCGGGTCGGCGTACCCGGATGGGCCCGGCCGGTCGGCGACCACGGTCAGGGTCACGCCGGCGGTCGCCGCCATCGCCTGGTGCGCGGTCCGGCAGTTCTCCAGCAGGTCGGCCAGATCCACCCGGCCCCGGTGGTAGGCGAGCCGCCCGGACTCGGCCAGGGCGAGCTCCTGCAGGTCGTCGACGATCCGTTGCTGCAGGACCGCCTCCTCGTGCAGCGAGGCGAACAGCTCGGGGGTGGGGGCGACCACGCCGTCGGCGAGCGCCTCCAGATATCCGCGCAGGTTGGCCAGGGGGGTCCGCAACTCGTGTGCGACGTCGGCGACCATCCGCCGTTGCCGCTCCTCGCCGCGCCGCAGCGAGTCGGCCATCCGGTTGAAGGAGCGGCCGAGCTCGGCGAGCTCGTCGGTGCCCCGGACGGGGACCCGGCTGGCCAGGTCGCCTCGGCCGAGCCGGTGGGCGGCAGCGGTCAGGGTGCCGATCGGCCGCAGCACCCGATGGCTGAGCAGCACGGTGCCGACGATGACCACGGCCGCCACCCCGCTGGCCGCGGCCAACAGGGGACCGGTGGAGAGGCTGAACGCCGGCTCGCCCCGGGTGCCGAGGAAGACCTGCGCCGGTACGGGCGCGACGTCGCCGATCTCGTCGGTGAACGCCTGGGACAGGCATTGGTTCAGGACCTCGGCGGCTCCGAGGTCGGTCCGCCCCAGCTCGGGCGGAGTGGCGATGACCGGTCCCGCCCTGATCGCCGCGGCGCACCGGTCGACCCGGGCTACGGCCGACTCGACCTCATCGCCCGAGGTGCCCGACTCCTGTCGGCAGCGGTCCACCGGATCTGCGTCGACGGAAATGTCGGACCCGACGCCGGGAGAGAAACGCGGTACGCCGAACGGGCCCGGCGAGACGGTGACGTCAAGCCCGTGGCGGGTCAGGCAGGCGGCGAGTCGGACCTCGACCCGGTAGTCGACTATCGCCTTCGTGGTGATCGCGGCGGCGTCGGCCAGCCCGCCGGGCAGGGCGAGCTGCGGGCGCGGATCGACGAAGGTGGTCGCGCTGCCGAGCGGCCGGGTGTCGCGTTGCTGCAGGGTGTCGGTGTCCACGATCACGACCCCGGACTCGGAGACCAGGTGCAGGCGCTGACCGGTCTGTTCGTACAGTTCGTTCACTACGGCCGGGACGCCCTCCCAGGTGCCGTGCCGTTCGCCGTATTCGCGGAGCCGGGAGCCGACCATCTCGATCTGTGCCTCGTCGACCGTCGCCGATGCGGCGAACTGCCGGGACGCCTGACTGAGCGTCAGCCAGGCGGTCGCCCCGGTCGCGGTCACCGCGACGGCGACGACCAGCAGCAGGACCCGCAGCCGGAAGCTCACGCCGGCGGCCGCGGCGGCGGCGGGGTCGGCGCGGCGACTGCGGGCGGCGTCGGGTCCGACGGCCCGACCGCGACGAGCCGATAGCCGCGGCCGAACACCGTCTGGACCCGGCCCGGCGAGCCGGGGTCAGTCTCGATCTTGCGGCGGAGGTTCATGACATGGGCGTCGACCGTGCGTTCCAGGACGAGATGGTCGAAGCCGAACGCCCGGTCGATGATCTGCGCCCTGGTGAAGACCCGGCCAGGCTCACCGGCCAGTACTTCCAGGATGCCGAATTCTTTGGCCGTCAGGACCACCGGGCGGCCGGCCACCCGCACCTCGAACCGACCGGGGTCGACCTCCAGGTCGCCGGCCCGCAGCACGGCCTGGCCGCCGGCGGCCAGCACCCCGGACCGGCGCAGCAGCGACCGGACCCGCGCGGCCAGTTCCCGGGGGCTGTACGGCTTGGTGATGTAGTCGTCGGCCCCGGTGTCGAGGCCGAGGAGGACGTCGTCCTCGGTGGTACGGGCGGTGAGCAGCAGCAGTGGGACATCGGACTCGGCCCGCAGGATCCGACACACGTCCAGACCGTTGAGCACCGGCATCATCACGTCGAGGATCACCAGATCGGGTCGACGGGCGCGGCACTGGTCGAGCGCGGCCCGTCCGTTGTCTACCACCAGCACGTCGTGCCCCTCGCGTTCGAGGTAGAGGCGCACCAGGTTGGCCTGCTTGGGGTTGTCCTCAGCGACCAGTATCCGTCCGTTCATAGCCCGCCAATCGCTCACCGACAGTGATACCGCAGTGCCGTCTTGTGGCGGTCAGTCCCTTCGCCACGTGGCAGAGGGTAGCCGCCGGGGCCGCCTCAGCGCAGCCACGGAATGCCTCGGTCGAGCAGCCCGCGGCGCTTGAGTGCGGCCCGCAGCGGGATGTCGTCGTCGACGTATCCGTCCCAGTTGACCCCCCAGTAGTTGGCGGTGTGCGTGCCGTCGCCCAGCAGTTGCCGTTGCACCGGTGTGCGGTTGGCCCACCAGGCTCCGGTCCGGTCGATGTGCGGTTCGTCGAGCGGTCGGATCCACCGGTAGGTGTAGCCCACGAAGAGCATCTTGCGGGTGACCGTGGAGAGGTTGGTGGACCGGGAGTGCCACAGCCGCCGGTCGAAGACGAACGCGTCCCCGGGCTCCGCGGTGATCTCCACCGTGCCCTCCGGGTCCGGCTGGGGCACCGTCACGTCGGCCGGCCGGGGAAGGCTGTTGCGCAGGTGGCTGCCGGGGATGACCTTCGTCGCTCCGCGCCCGGTCACCGACAGATCCGACAGCACGTAGGCGACCTTCAGTGAGAACATCGGGCGGGGCAGGTCGGGATCCATCGTCTCCGGGTCGGAGTTCTGCCGGTAGCCGTCCTGGTGCCAGCCCCAGTAGGGTCGCTCCGGCTCGGCTGCCGGTGGCGTCACGTCCAGGTGGTTGTGGTGGCTGTAGACGTTCCAGCCGGCCAGTCCCCAGACGTACGGGAACGCGATCGGGTGGGTGAGCAGGTCACCGAAGAGGTCGTCGCGTCCCAGGAAGCCCAGCAGGTGCAGGGTGCCGTCCGCGGCGGTGTTGCCGGTGGCGGCCATCCGGTCGTGGATCCGGTCCACGGCGGCCTCCAGCGCCGCCCGGTGCGGCTCGGTGAGGACCCGCCGCAGCAGTAGGTAGCCCTGCTCGTGGAACTCCTTCCGGTCGGTGTCGTTGATCGGCTCATAGCCGGTTCGTCCGTCGTAGTCGAACATCAGTCGATCGCTCCCATGGTCGTCCAACCGCATTTCGGGGGAGTAAACCGACCAGCTACGAAGATCTTGTTCGATCGTGATGAGAAAGCGGTGCCGGCGCCGTCCAGCGGCGCCGGCACCGCTTTTCACGGCGCCAAGGGCGCGGTTGTCGCCCAGGTGCTGTCCGCGGTCCAGGACGTCGGCGCGTTGTACGCCGCCCCGCCCGCGCCGTCGCTGAGCCAGACCTCCGCGGCGTAGTGCCGCAGGAAGGAACCCCGGAAGTTGTACGACTCCAGCGACACCCCGGAACCGGTCAGCCCGGTCCGGGCGCACCAGGTCGCGTCGGCGCGGGTCAGCGCCGAGCCGTCCAGCGGGGAGTTGCGGACCCGGGACTCGTAGTGCCGCAGGTACTGCCCGGGGAAGTTCACCGACTCGAACGAGTAGCAGCCGGCGTCGGCCAGGCCGGGCCGGATGGTGTAGGTCGCGTCCTCGCGCAGCAGCGCCGGGCTGGCCGAGGTGACCACGTCGGTGTAGGCGAGGCTCTCCCGGTGTCGCAGGTAGCGGTCGGTGTAGCCGGGCGTGGTGACCCGCAGCGACTGGCGGGCGCCGACCGGCAGGGCCACCGGGTTCGCCGGTCCGAGCGACCGCGACGCGGCGATCAGCGCCTGGTTGGCGGCCCGGACCCGGGCCTGGTCCATCTTGACCACCTGCCGGTCGTAGGTGAGGAAGCCGTTCAGTTCGCCCTCCAGGTCGGTGATCTCGGTGTAGACCGAGGCGCTCAGTCCGTGCCCGAGCATCAGGTTCTGGCTGCCCTGGACGAGCCCGACGTACCGGTCGGTGAGGGCGGCGGAGTTCGGCTGCCACTCGTAGGCGTTGAAGGCGCCGTTCGGGCTGTACTCGTGTCCGGGTGAGCGCAGGCCGAGGCCGCCGTACTCGCCGAGCACCGCGATCCGGTTGCTCGACGGTGCCGGTGAGTCCGGCCCGACGTAGCGGTGCCAGTCGTCGATGTCGCCGTTGCCGGGGTCGCCCAGGGACTGGCAGCAGTTGTGGCCGCTGTGCGTGTTCACCAGCCGGGTCGGGTCCTGGTTCTTGACGTTCTGGCCGACCCGCCGGGTGTCGGCCAGCGCCCGCTCGCCCCAGCCCTCGTTGTAGACCACGTAGGCGACCACCGCCGGTGAGCTGCGGTGCTCGTCGACGATCTCCCGCGCCTCCGCCTCGAACTGCGCCTGCTGGGCGTCGGTGGCGTCGATCTCCTGCGCGGTCATCGACGGGATGTCCTGCCAGACGAGCAGGCCGAGCCGGTCGGCGTGGTAGAACCAGCGCTGCGGTTCGACCTTGATGTGCTTGCGCACCATGTTGAACCCGAGGTCCTTGTGTTTCTGCAGGTCGAAGGCGAGCGCCGCGTCGGTGGGGGCGGTGTAGAGGCCGTCCGGCCAGTAGCCTTGGTCCAGGGTGCCGACCTGGAAGACGAACTGCCCGTTGAGCATCGGACGCCGTACCCCGTTGATGATTCCGGTGCTGATCTCCCGCATCCCGAAGTAGTGGGTGGTCCGGTCCACCTGCGCGCCAGCGGCGTTGCGCAGCGTGATTCGTAAGTTGTAGAGGAAGGGGTCGTCCGGCGACCACCGGCGGGCGTTCGGCACGGGTACGGAGAAGTCGGTGAAGCCGCCGGTGGCCGAGCCGACCACGGTGCTGCCGTTGAGCGCCTCGGCGCGGACGCTGTGCCCGGCGACGGCACCGCGGGTGAAGACCCGGACCCGCAGGGTGTTGGTGGCCAGGTTCGGGTAGACGTCCACGCTGCTGATCGAGGCGGCCGGGGTGGGCTCCAGCCAGACCGTCTGCCAGATGCCGGAGCTGGGGGTGTAGAAGATGCCGCCCGGGGTCTTGGTCTGCTTGCCGATCGGCGGCAGGCTGCCGTGCTGCCGGCTGTCGGTCGGGTCCCACACCTGCACGACCAGCTCGTTCGTCGCACCGTTGAGCTGGCCGGTGATGTCGAAGGTGAAGGCGTCGTAGCCGCCGGTGTGCGCGCCGACCTGGCGGCCGTTGACCCAGACCGTGGTGCGCCAGTCGACGGCGCCGAAGTGCAGCTGCACCCGGCGTCCGGCCCAGCCCGCCGGGACGGTGAAGGTACGCCGGTAGGTCAGGTAGTGGCGGTTGTCGTTGGCGGCCCGCATGACGCCGGACAGGGCGGACTCGACCGGGAACGGCACGTTGATCCGTTCGGGCAGGTTGACGCCGAACTGCGGCGGGTCGTCGGTGGCCGACTGGCGCAGCTGCCATTCGCCGTTGAGGTTGCGCCAGTCGGGTCGGGTCATCTGTGGACGCGGGTATTCGGGCAGGGGGGTGCCGGCCAGCGCCTGCGCGGTCCACGGGGTGGTCAGCGGCGGCGTCTTGGCGGGCGCGGCCTGTGCGGGTTGTGGACGCGCCAGCGGGCCGACGAGCACGGCGGCGAGGGCGGTGGCGGCGAGCATCACGGCGGCCGCGAGGTAGGCGGTCGCGGTGCGCAGCGGGGACACGGCGGTGCGGTTCGAGGTGGCGGCGCGGGTCAGAGCGCGGGCGGCGGTGGTGACCGGCGGGCGGTGGTGGGGTGGGGTCATGTTTCGTCCTCCGTCGGGGACGGGGCGGAGTCCGGGGTCGACCGGATGTATAACGTTATAGAGCGCCCGGCGAGCGCGCGTCAATGGTTGATCGTCGATGTGCCGCAGCCGGTGCGGGATACTGGTCGCCGGGTCCGACGAGGCGCGACCGGGGCTGGATCGAGGCGAGGAGGGCGGCGCGGGTGGGCGTCAACCTGAAGGAGATCGCCGAGCGGGCCGGCGTCTCGCTGGCCACCGTCTCCAATGTGGTGAACGGCTACCGGCCGGTCGGCGAGCAGACCCGGCGGCGGGTCCAGCAGGCCATCGACGAGCTGGGCTACGCCCCGAACCTCAGCGCCCGGCACCTGCGCCGGGGCCGCACCGGCATTATCGCGCTGGCCATCCCCGAGCTGAACAACCCGTACTTCGCCGAGCTGGCCGGGGCCGCGATGCGGGAGGCCACCCGGCTCGGCTACACCCTGGTCATGGAGGACACCGCCGCCGACCGGGCGGCGGAGCTGGCGCTCGCCGGCGGGTCACACCGGCGGACCATCGACGGCCTGATCTTCAGTCCGGTCCGGCTCAGCCGCGAGGACGTGCTGGCCCGCACCAGCGACACGCCCCTGGTGCTGATCGGCGAGGGCGTCTACGACGTCCCGTACGACCACATCGCCATCGACAACATCGCCGCCAGCCACGTCGCGGTACGGCATCTGGTCTCCCTCGGCCGCCGCCGGATCGCCTTCGTCGGTGCGCAGTTCGGCGACCCAGAGGGCGCCCGGTCCGGCGACCGGGATGGTGTTCATGCCGGCGCCCGGGAGGGCGTCCAGGCCGGCGATCACCGGCAGTCGGCGCATCTGCGGCTGCGCGGCTACCGCGAGGCGTTGGAGGCCGCCGGGCTGCCGTTCGACCCGGCGCTTGTCGCCACCACCGCCCAGTTCGGCCGGCGCGACGGTCTGTTGGCCCTGCGTGACCTGCTCGCCCGGGACCGGCCGCCGGACGCGGTCTTCGGCTACAACGACCTGGTCGCGATCGGCGCCCTGCGGGCGATCGCCGAGGCCGGCCTGCGGGTGCCCGAGCAGATAGCGGTGATCGGCATCGACGACATCGAGGAGGGCCGGTTCAGCAACCCCACGCTCACCACCATCGCGCCGGACAAGGAGCAGATCGGCCGGCTGGCGGTGCGTTCGCTGGTGGCCCGGATCGAGGGCCGGCCTATCAGCCCGCCGGCCGACGTGGCGCCGCCGTTCCGCCTGGTGGCCCGGGAGAGCACGCTGGGCGGTCGCCGCCTGGTCGACTGAGGAGTCGTCCGGGGAACACTCGTTTCCGCCATTGGATTAGCGACACTAATAGCTCCCTCCACCCTGGATTCGACGAAACAACTCCCGGAGGATGGACCGGTGGTACTGGCGTCCCACGTCCTTGGGAGGGATCGAGTTGGGTGACCAGAATGAATTCCGCCATCTACTTCGCGCGCTGCGGATGCAGCGGGGCCTCTCGCAGGATGCCGTCGGCGCGGCGGTGCACATGAGCGGCTCTCAGATCGGCCATTACGAAACCGGTCGCTCGGTCCCCCCGGAACCCGTCGCCGACGCGATCGACGCGCTTCTCGGCGCCGACGGCGAATTGACCCGCACCGCGAAGGACGCCCGAGGTGAAGCCGTCGCCCCCTGGCTACGTCCGTGGCGCGAGAACGAGGAACGCGCGCACCTTCTCCGTTGGTTCGAGCACTCGCTGGTGCCCGGCCTGCTCCAGACCGAGGCGTACGCCCGGGCCGTCATCGAGGCTGGCCCGCACACTCCTGACCAGATAGAGGAGGCCGTGCAGATCCGGATGAAGCGGCAGGCCGTCACACTGGAGCGGTCCGATCCGGTCGAAATGACCGCGATCCTCGGCGAGGCCGCGTTGCGGCACGGCGATCCGACGATCATGAAAGACCAACTCGAACACCTGGTGGACATCGGCCACCGGCCGAACGTGCGGATCCGGGTGGTCCCGTTCGGAGCCGGGCTCCACGCGGGCCTCACCGGGGCGTTCGTGATCGCGTCGATGCCCAATGGAACCCCGGTCGTCTATCTCGACGACCTAGTCGAGGGGAAGATTGGCATCCGGATCCGCGAGGTGCGGCACGCGATGATCGCCTGGGAGGACGTCTGCGCGCGGGCGCTACCCTGTGAGGCGTCCAGAAATCTGATGCTGAGGATGATCGATGAGCATGAGCAGCAAGCCAAACTGGCGCAAGAGCACGCGCAGCGGTAGCAACGCGGGAGCCTGCGTCGAGGTCGCCGACAACCTCCCCGACCGGGTGCTCGTCCGGGACTCCAAGGACCAGAGCGGCCCCACGCTCACCTTCGCCCCCGCCCGATGGCGCGGCTTCCTCCGGTCCGTCAAGCGGTAGCGCCACTGCTGAGTCAGCTGTCCGGGCGGTAGTGGCCGGTCAGGCGGGCGAGTTTCAGAGCCAGGTGTAGGCAGAGGCGTTCGTTGCCGTCCTTGAGGTCGGTGTCGGCGAGCTGCTCGACGCGTTGCAGCCGGTAGTAGAGCGTGGTCCGGTGCAGGCGGAGCTGCTCGGCGGTGGCGTGCGCGTTGCCGGCCAGGTCGAGGTACGCCTCAAGCGTCTCCAACAGCACCTGGTTGGTGTCGTCGCGCAGCAGCCGTTCCAGCCCGGGATGGACCCCGGCGAGATCCAGATGCCGGCCGTCCATGCTGGACAGCACCCGGTAGATGCCGAGGTTGGCCCAGCTGATCACCCGGCCGAGCGCCGGAAGCTGGACCCCCACCCGGGCCGACCGCACCGCCTCCTCGCAGGAGTGCACGGCATCGGCCAGCCGCGGCCGGGCGGCGCCCACCCCCACCACGGTCCGCAGCACCGTGGCCAGCCCTCGGGTGGCGTCCTGCAGGGCCTGACTGAGCCGGCCGGCGACAGCGTCGGGTGTGGCCCGGCCCGCCAACCCGCCGGACCGCAGCAGCAGCACACCGTGGTCGTGCCGGACCAGGTGCAGCGCCTCCCGGGCGCCGATCCACCGCCGGGTGGCCACCAGGGAGTGTTCCAGGGCGATCCGGGCCACCTCGTCGAGGACCTGGCCGCGGGCGGGCACCAGCTGCGCGACGAGCGCCGTGCTCGGCCCGTCGGCGGCGACCGCGCCGTCGGCGAGCAGCGACCGTACCGCCTGGTCGCGCGCCTCGGCGTTCTCCGCGAGCAGGGTACGGGCCGCCTCTGCCTCCCGCTGCGAGGCCAACTCGCCGAGCAGGTTCTCCCGGTACAGCGCCAGTGACAGGTCGGCGGTCGCCTCGGTGACGGTGGCCAGGTCCGCGTCGGTCATCGCACCGTCCGCGTCGATGAACCAGACGAAGCCGAGCAGCAGGTCCTGATGCCAGACCGGCACGCAGACCCGGGGGAGCAGGTCCAACTCCGGGCACGCCTGGGTGCGTACCGGCTCCCGGGCCTTCATGATGCCGACGGACCGGAACCAGGCGATGACCTCCGGAGTGGTCTGTCGGCGCAGGATGGAGGTGCGTCGCACGTCGTCCATCAGTCCGGTGTGCTCGCTGTAGACCACCACCCGCTGCCGCCGGTCCTCGATCAGCGCCGGCCGGCCGACCCGCGCCGCCACCGTGTCGACGATGCGTTGCAGCTCCGCGTGCATGTCCCCCCAGGTCGTCCCGCTATTACCCTGCGATGTCGGCGGCCGGCGCGCAAGGGGCGGGGCCGAGCTACCGACAGACGTTCCGATCCGGCGGGCGGGCTTGCTGCAGTTGTCCGATGACCGGGCGGTCCGCGGTGCCTACCGTGGCCGAGTATCCCCACGCGACGATGGAAGGGATTTCCCGGGTGACCGTCCGCCGGCCCTGGCAGGGCGTCCTGGTCGCGCTCCCCACCCCGTTCCGGTCCGACCTCGGCGTCGACCTCGACCGGCTGCAGGAGCAGGTCCGGTGGCTGGCCGACGCCGGCTGCGACGGCGTCGTACCCGGCGCCGACCTGGGCGAATACCAGAGCCTGACCGACGGCGAACGGGCCGACGTGGTGCGCGCCGCCACGGCCGCCGCCCCCACCGGGTTCGCGGTGGTGCCGGGCATCGGCGGGTACGGCGCCAGGCAGGCCCGGCACCGGGCCGAGCAGGCGGCGGCCAGTGGCGCCCCGGCGGTGCTCGCACCCCCGCCGACCGGTTACCCGGCCGGGGCCGCCGAGGTGGTCGCGCACTACCGCGAGGTGGCCGCCGTCGGGCTGCCGGTGGTGGCCGACAACAGTCCGGCCGGCGGGCGGACCGACCTCACCCCGGAGCTGCTGGCCGTGGTCGCCGAGACCGACGGCCTGGTGGCGGTCCGGGAACTCAGCGGCGACGTCCGCCGCCTGCACCGCATCCGCGACCTGAGCCCGCACGTCGACGTGCTCGCCGGCGCCGGTGACCTGCTGCTGGAACTGCTGGTCTGCGGTGCCACCGGCTGGATCGGCGCGCTGCCGAACGCGCTGCCCGGCGCGGCCCTGCGGCTCTACCGACTCTGCGCCGGCCGGGACCTGGCCGCCGCGTTGCCGCTCTACGCGGCGCTGCATCCGGTGCTGGACTGGGATTCGCGGCCCGAGTCCAGCCAGCTCACCAAGCTCGCGATGGAACTGTCCGGGCGGTACGGCGGACCGTGCCGGCCGCCGCGCGGGCCGCTGCCGCCGGCCGGTCAGGCTGCCCTGCGGGCCGGGCTGGCACGGGCGCTGCGGGGGGTCCTGCAGGTGTCGGAAGGCACCGGACGACCTGCCGACATCTGCACGGTGACCGGCCCCTCACCCGGCTCATAGATTCAGCACCGCGTGATCACGACGACCGGCGTGACCGCACCCACCCCCACGAGAGGTGACTCGATGCACCTGCTGACCGCCAGACATCCGGTGCGGCGCGCGGCGCTGGGCGCCGCCGTCGCGACCGCGCTGATCGCCTCGCTGGCCGCCGCGCCGGCCGCCGCCGCGCCCGGCAACCCGGCCGGCGGGGGCGGGCCGTTCCAGGTCCTGGACCCGCAGTACTGGCAGAACCCGGACACGATGACCTGGGACGACTACGTGCCGGTGCCGAACCGGAACTGGGCCGACCCGGCGGTGACCGGCTCGGAACGCAACTTCGACATCGCCCTTGTCACCCTCGACTACCCGGACCAACCGTTCGTGGTCACCCAACGGGCCCGGTCCACGGTGTTCGGCAACCCGCAGGCGACCGCGGCCAACATCCCGCGCGCCCAGGTGGCCCAGTTCTACACCGACTTCCTGAACACCCCGAACGACCTGAACAGGGGCCACACGCTGCACGAATACTGGATGCAGGACTCGAACGGCCGGTACGGGGTGGACCTGACCGGCTTCGGCCCGTACGAGATGCCGGCGAAGTCCTACCAGTACGGCATCGACAACGGCTTCAACCCCGGCGCCTGCCCCGCCGGCGAGCAGTGCGCCCGCAACATCCGCACCGACGGGCTGGGCGCCTGGCGGGCGGCGGTCGGCGACGAGGTGGCCGACTCGTACGAGCTGGTCTTCATCCTCTCCGCCGGCCAGGACGAGTCATCCACCTGGCAGGAGTTCGGCCAGATGATGTTCCAGAACAAGGAGGACGTGCCGGATGCCTGGGGACCGCCCGACCCCAACCTGCCCAACTACGCCCGGACCCGGTACGTCGAGTGGACGTCCTGGAAGGCCGCGGCGACGATCTGGCCGAACGCCGGCGGCGGCTCGTCCACCCAGGCGGAGAGCTCCGGGATGGGCGTCTACGCCCACGAGTTGAGCCACCTGCTGTCGATCGGGGACAACTACAACAACCCGTACGGCACGCCGTTGCGCCGCTCGTACACCGGGATCTGGGGAATGATGTCGCGCGGCTCGTTCAACGGGCCGGGTGGCCCGCACACCCGATGGCAGATCCCGCCGGTGAACGGCGGATCGATGGGGTCCCTGCACATGGTCCGCGACAAGATCAAGATCGGTCTGCTCGGTGAGGAGCACCTGCTGCGGCTCTCCCGCGAGGCGCTGGCCTCCTCCGGGATGGTGGTCGCCCCGGTCACCTCCCGAGCGGTCGACGCCGGCCCGAACGGCCTGACCGGCATCAACATCGCGCTGAACGAGGATCTCTCGCCGGCCTGCAACACCGGCACCGACCCGCTCTGCGACGGCGGCAACTTCAACAACTACACCCTCGAGGTCGTCGACCGGATGGGCGCCGACTCGTTCACCCCGGACAGCGGCGTACTGCTCAGCAAGACCAAGAACGCCGACAGCGCGCCGTTCGTGTGGGTGGTCGACGCCAACCCGCAGGACATCGACATGATCGACTTCTATCGGCCGGACGGCACCCCGCAGAAGATCACCATGGGCGACTACCGGCAGCTCTCGGACGCGTTGTTCCACGCCGGCACCGGCTCCGGCAGCGAGTACGAGTACGTCGACGAGGCCAACCGGCTGCACTTCTACGTCCTCGACCTCAGGCGGGACCGCGACGGCGTGCTGTCGTACACGGTGGCGGTGCGGTCGCTGGACGGCGCCGGCGGTCCCAGCACCCAAGGCGTGGCGCTGTCGGCCGGCACCGTGACCACCCCCAACAGCAGGCCGACCAACCGGGGCGTGACCTGCTCCTTCGACCTCACCAACACCGGCACCTGGTCGGCCGGCGGCCAGCAGCACCCGGAGGACGTCACCGGCTACCTCAAGTCCGACGTCTACCGGCTGTCGGCGACCGTCGCCGGCCGCGGCTGGCGGGCCGAGCTGCCGAACGAGCTGGCGACCGCCACGTTCCAGGGCCGCACCACCGTGAAGGTGTCGGTCGGGGCCACCGCCGCCGCGGCGGACACCGGCTTCGTCAAGCTCACCGCCACCTCGGAGAGCGACCCGACGAAGACCGTCACCCGGCAGTGCCGCGTCGAGAAGTCCTGACCCGGCGGACCCGCCCCGGGCCGGTGCGCGTCGCACCGCCCGGGGTGGTGCCCGCCGCCGACGAGCCGGATGATCCATGCCAGCGTGCGCAGGCTTCCCGGGAGGTCCGATGCCACACCCGCGCCACCTGCTGCTCTGCGCGCTGCTCGCCGGTGTGCCGGCACTGGCCGGCTGCGCAGGTGACGAGGAGACCCGGTCGGCGCTGACGGTGCGGGTGCTGGTGCGCGACATCAACATCCGTCCCGAGGGGGTGGACTGCGCCGGCACCGGCCCCTACACCCACTTCCACAACCGCGCCCCGTTCCGGCTGCTGGACCCGGCCGGCGAGGTGCTGGCCGAGGGTGAACTGCCGCCGGGGACCTCGGTGCGGACCTTCGAGGAGGACCTTGAGGTGGAGCGGATCCCGACCTACTGCGAGTTCGCCGTGCCGGTCGAGGTGGCCACCCGGGACGGCTACCGGCTGGTGGTGGACGACCGCACCCCGATCGAACTGACCCGCGACGACAGCGAGGGCCCGGCACTTGTCGCGGTGGTGCCCTCGTGACCGCGCCCGCACCGTCCACCGTCGACACGGCCGGGTCGAACCCGGCGGGCGGGTCGGCACACCCGGCCCGGTTCGGACGCGTGGCACGGGGGTCGGTGGCCGCCGTGCTGGCGGTCGTCACCATCCTTCCGGTCGCCGCGTGTAGTGACGAGCCGGTCGCGGCGCCGCCGGTGGCCGGGGGAGCCGCCGCGCTGCCCGGCCCGACCCCGAGCGACCTCGCGCTGCGCCCGGCCCCGGCCGACTCCCCACCGGCGCCGGCCATCACCGGCCCGCTCACTGACGGCACCCCGTTGGCGGTCGCCGACCTGTGGGCCGACCGGCCGGTGGTGCTCAGCTTCTTCAGCTCCTGGTGCACCACCTGCGCGCAGCGCCAGGACGCGTTGAGTGACCTGGCCCGCAACCACGCCGGCCGGGTCGCCTTCGTCGGGGTGGTCGGCGAGGACACCGCCGAGGACGTGCAGGACTACCTGCGTACACATCGGGTCGGCTACCCCGTCCTGGTCGACACGGAGCAGCGCTTCTGGCGGTCGTACGCGGTCCGCGAGCCGCCGGCCGTGGTGCTGGTGGCCCGGGGCGGCGCGCTACTGCGCGGCTTTCCCGGTGGTGTGGACGCGCCGACCCTCGACCGGCTCCTGGCCGACCTGGTCCTCGCCCCCTGAACCCGCCGGGTGTCGCGTTCGGGTTGATGACGAGGATGTCGATCAGGTGGCGGACCTGATGTGGTCCAAGCCCATCTGACTTTCCGCGGCTTGGACCCGTCGCCACCACACGGTGTCTACATTGTCATGCATCCATCGACGGATTCGATGTCGGTGACCACCGGGCACAGAGGATCACGCGGTGGCCGCCTGGCGTCCACGGGGCGAACGCTGCATCGGCGGCGATACTGGGAGGGCGCGCAGCACGATTACACCAGCCAGGCAGTACGCGGCGCCTTGGGCGGCCAGAACAGGCAGGATGCCGACACGTTCGCCGAGGGTGCCCGCCGCAACCGTGCCGAACAGCATCGCCGCGCTGTTCATGGCCGCCATCGCTCCGAAGATCCGTCCGCGGTGAATGTCGGTTGTCGCGTTCTGGAAGATGGTCATGCCGCCGGCGGTCAGGAAAGCGGCGGGCAGCCCCACGAGCGCGATGAGTACCGGGGCGGGCCAAAGCACGTGCGTAGCCAGCGGATACAGGAACAGGACCAGGTCCAGTGCGCCGAATGCTAGCGTTCCCCAACCGAACATCGCCCGGGGCGCGAAGTGGTGCCCGATCAGCGTTGCGGCGATGCCTCCCACGATGCCGCCGACCGCCTGGGCTGCCATTATTGCTCCAAACGCGCGTGCGTCACCACCCAGCACATCGCGAACGAACGGTGCAATTAGCACACTCATGATCGCCTCGCCGGTACCGGTGATGATGGTGAACGCTAGGAATACCTGCAGGACGCGGCTGGAAAGCCCGATCCGCATGCCTTCATACCACTCGCGCAGCACAGGTGGACGTGCCGCCGAGCCGGATCGAGGTCGGGTGCGGATCCGCCATAGCAGCCCGGCCGCGAGCGCGAAGGTCATCATGTCCGCGAGGCCCAGCAGAGCGACGCCACCGACTGCCGCGATCGCCCCGCCCAATGCGGCGCCGACCAGCCGGGCGACGTCGCGGGCCTGACCGTTGAGCGAGTTGACGGTGATGAGGTGGTCGTCCGCGACCAAGGACGGCACGAGCGCTGCCTCGGCCGAGGTGAAGAACGGCGCGAGGCAGCTCTGCGCCGCGATCACCAGGTAGACCAGCCAGACCTGACCAGGGTGCTGGACGGCGAGCAGTGGGAGCAGGGCGACGGCCATCAGCAGGTTGGCGACGATCATGGTACGGCGGCGGTCCCACCGATCGACGTAGACGCCCGCGACCGAGCCGAGTGCGATCTGCGGGAGAAGCGAGGCCAGTACAGAGCCTGCCGAGGCGAGCGTCGAACCCGTCAGAACATAGACCTGATAGGCCAGCCCGGTTCGCAAAATCCAGTCACCCGTAAGTGAGATCAGGTTCGCGCCGAGCAACAGACGTAGGTCCCCATTTCTGGCGAGGATCCGCCAGAGCCGTCGCACGTCATCCTCCCGACGGTGTCGGCCGCAGCGGCGCGGCCACGAGCGTCAGATTCACCGGGACTGCGTCGACGGGCCGTTGACTCGGGTCGCCGAGCGGCCGTTGGTGCGCGAGCGGCGCCACGAGTTCGTCCCAGCGCCGCTTCACCTCGACGAACTCCTCGATCGTGAGGTAGAGCAGACTCTGCGAGACGCCAACGTGCTCAGCCCAGCGAGGGTCCTCGTCAGCCCGGCGCTGTTGCCAGTCCTCCAGTTGAGCAGCGGCCTGTTCGACGAGGTAGCGGTTGAGTAGTTCGACCGGTTCCCAGGACTCGGACGACCCGTCTGCCGCCTCGAACTGGTGCGAGGCGGCTGTGATCCGCCAGGGCCGCTCGCGGTTGTCGCCAGCGTCGGCGGGTTCTACGAAGCCGTACTTGGCCAGCTGACGCAGGTGATGGGACGCGAGCGCCTGACTGATCCCAAGTTGCCGGGCGGCCTGCGCTGCGGTGAGCGATCCCTCGCGACCGACGAGGCCGCAGAGCTTGAGGCGTAAGGGATGGGCGAGCGCCCGCAGGGCGAGCGGATCACTGACGACCCGCCGTTCGGGATCGTTTTCCAAGGACATGTTTGGAGTCTCGAATGTCAGCAGACGCTTGTCAAGCAAGTGCTTGGGATATCAGCTTGCCGGCGACCTCACGAGCGGCGGCTGCCACATTAACCGTCAGAACAGGGTCAGCGGCTCGGCCGGCACGGGCTCGGGCAGTGCCGCGAGGCCGGGCAGCTGCGTCCGTACCTCGTCGTGGAAGCGGCGGGCGAGGGCCGGCGCGTCCGCATTGTCCGGGGTGTGGATGAACATCGTCGGCGTCCGCCCCTCGCGTAGCCAGCCGGCGACGACCTCGACCCACGGTCGCCACCCCTCAACCGTCCGCGCAGTGTCGTCTCGGCCCAGATAGCGGACGATGGGCCGATCGGTCAACGCCCGCGAGCGCGGTGGCAGGCGCGGCTTCTTCGTCCACGCCTCCCGCTCCGCGTCGCTGCTCGGCGCGGCCCGGAAGAAGGCGGTGGTGTCGAACGGAGTCCACTCGGCGCCGGCCAGCGCCCGCTCCAGCAGGCGGGTTGCGGCCGGGTCGGTGAAGAAGTCGGGATGGCGGACCTCCACCGCGTAGCGGTGGGTGTCGGGCAGCCGGCGCAGGAAGTGTGCCAGCGCCGGTACGTCGGCCGGGGCGAAGGAGCCGGGGAGTTGGATCCAGAGGGCGTGCGCCCGGGGTCCGAGCGGCTCGATGGCGGTCAGGAAGGCGCGTAACGGCTCGTCAACGTCGGTCAGTCGCCGTTCGTGGGTGATCACCTTCGGCAGCTTGACCACGAATCGGAAATCGGGAGCGGTCTGCCGCGCCCACGACGCCACAGTTTCCCCGGCCGGGGTCGCGTAGAAGGTGGTGTTGCCCTCCACCGCGTTGCACCAGCTGGCGTAGGAGCGCAACCGTTCGTGGGCGGGCAGCGGGTGGGGGAGGAAGCGTCCCTGCCACGCCCGGTGGGTCCACATCGCGCAGCCGACGTGCAGGCGCATTGCGCTATTCTGCCCCGACATCAGGCTGTTCCTCCCCGGCTCGGTGGCGGTCATGGGCGGTCCGCCGGTGTCACCCGCGCCGCCCACCGTCGCGTTCGCGGTGCGCGGGCCACTCGTCGGCGAGCATCGCGAAGTCCAGCTCCGTGCTCCACTCGCCCTTGAAGAACTCGTTGCGCACCAGCCGGGCCTCCTGTCGCATCCCGAGCCGGCGGGCAACCTGCGCCGACGCGGTGTTGCGTTCGTCGATCCGGGCGACGATGCGGTGCAGGCCGAGCCCGTCGAAGCCGAGGCCCAGCAGCGCCCGAGCAGCCTCGGTGGCGTAGCCCAGGCCCTGCACGTCCGGATGCAGGACGTACCCGATCTCGCCCCCACCGTGGGTCCGGCTGTGCCAGAAGAGCACCACGTCGCCGATCAGCCGGCCACTTCGGGTGATGGTCACCCCGAGCGTGAGGGCCTGGCCCTCGTCGGTCAGGTCGGAATTGGCCCAGATGGTGCGGAGCCGGTCGCGGACGACCTGTTCCGTCATCGGTTCGAACGGGACGTACCGACAGACGTGGGGCAGGCTGCGGTACGCGACCAGGGCGTCCACGTCGCCCGTGGTCAGCGGACGCAGCGACAGCCGTGGGGTGCGGACCGGGTAGTGCGGGCGGAGGGCGGGCTGAGGTTCCGGCACCCGATCATCGTGCCAGGCCGTCAGCCCTCGACGATCCGTACCCGGCGGACCTGGTATGCCTTGACCCCATGCGGATACGCCTGGTCCAGATCGACGCCTTCGCCGACCGGCCGTTCGAGGGCAACCCGGCCGCGGTGATGCCGCTGCCGTGGTGGCTGCCGGATGCCCTGCTGCACCGGATCGCGGCGGAGAACAACCTTTCCGAGACCGCGTTCTACACCGACGCACTGCCAGCTGGGGTCGACCGGCCGGACGGCAGCGACGGCGCCTACCATCTGCGCTGGTTCACCCCCGCGGTCGAGGTCGACCTCTGCGGGCACGCGACCCTCGCGGCCGCCGGGCAGCTCTTCGACGACCGCCACCCCGACGGCGGGCGGCTGTCGTTCTGGACCCGCAGCGGCTGGCTGCATGTGCGCCGGGGCGACCGGGACGGACTGCTGGTGCTGGACTTTCCGGCCGAGCCGTTGACCCCGGTGCCGGCCGGCGACCCGCTGCTGTCGGCGGCGTCGACCGCGCTCGGCGTTACGACGCCGCACGCTCTGCGCGGGACCGACCTGTTCCTCGTGCTCCCCGAGCCGGCGGCGGTCCGGGCGGTGACGCCGGACTTCTCGGCGCTGGCGCGGCTTCCGATCCGGGGCGTGGCGGTCGCCGCCCCTGGTGACGGCACCGGCGGCGGAGACGGGGGCGGCTCCGGCGGTGACGGGTTCGACTTCGTGTCCCGCTGGTTCGGTGGCAACTCGGGGGTTGGGGAGGACCCGGTCACCGGCTCGGCGCACAGCCAGCTCGCGCCCTACTGGGCGGCACGTCTCGGACGCCGCCGCCTGACCGCCAGGCAGTTGTCGGCGCGTGGGGGCACGGTCGTCTGCGAGGTCGACGGCGACCGGGTCCGGCTGGCCGGCACCTACCACCGGTACCTGGACGGGATGGTCACCATCTACCCGGACGGCGCGGCCACGCAATGATCGGGCGCGGTCAACGGCCGACGGTCAGCCGGATCTGCACCGTGTCACCCACGTCGATCCGCTCTGCCTGGCGCACCCGGGCTCGGAGTGGGACCAGGTAGCGCCCGTCTTTCGGGAACAGCGACGTGGGCCACTCACTCGCCCCGATCCGCGCCCGCACCGGGATCATGCCCCAGCCGTACGACACGACCGGGGAGGCCGCCGCCAACTCGGCACACTCCCGCTCGGGGACGGTGACGAAGTGAAACGGCGAGGGTCCCCGCCAGAACCACACCTCGCCACTGAACTCCAGGTCCACCTGACCAGGCTACGGGATCGACCCGACCGACCGACCGAGCATGATCGGGCGTCGCCACCGTGCCCGGACCGGCAACCGTCGAGTGCGATGCGGACCCGGCCGCACACCGTGTCGTCGTCCGGATTCGTCCGCGGAAAGTGTCGCACGTATGTTCTAAATTGGTGGCGTGTTGGAGTTGCTGCGACGGATTGACGGCTTGGTGGACCAGGCCGTCGAGCGGCCCACGTGGCCGCTGTCCGACGCGGACCTGATCGAGGCCGCGGCGGCCGCCCACGCGCTGGAGCAGCGAGCGGCGGCGATCCGGCTGGCCTGCGTGCGGGAGGTGGACGCTCGGGGGATCGCGGTCGCGCAGGGCGCGTCGTCGACGGCGGCGTGGCTACGCGACCGGTTGCGGATCAGCGCACCGGCGGCCCGTCGCACCGTCGACCTCGCCGCGGCCCTCGCCGTCGCGCCGCCGGTCGTCGCCGACGCGCTCGCCGCGGGGCGGATCACCGTGGAGCAGAGCCAGGCCATCGTCCACAGCATCACCGACCTGCCCGGTCAGGTCGGCTCCGAGGTGACGGCGAAGGCAGCCGATCTGCTGGTCGGCTTCGGCACCCAGTTCGAACCGGCGATCCTGCGGCGGCTCGGCCGGCGGGTCCTGGACCATGTCGCGCCCGACGAGGCCGAGGCAGCCGACCTGGCGTCCCTGGACCGCCAGGAGGAGCGCACCCGCACGCGGCGGTATGTGACTCTCTCGGCCGGCCCCGAAGGTGCGGTCCGGTTGACCGGCATGCTGGATGCGGAGACCGCCGGGCTGCTGCACGCCGCGCTCGACCCCCTCGCCGGCCCGTCAGGCGTCGGGGACGACCGCAGCCCGGGGCAACGCCGCCACGATGCCCTCGGGGAGGTGTGTCGACTGGCGTTACGCACCGGCGACCTGCCCGCCTCCGGTGGGGATCGGCCCCAGTTGGTGATCACCACCGGCTTCGACGCCGTCGCCCGCCAGTTGGGAGCCGGCACCCTCGACACCGGGCTGAGGCTGACCCCGACGACGGTACGGCGGCTGGCCTGCGACGCGGCGATTCTGCCCGCCGTGCTCGGCGGCAACGGCCAGGTCCTCGACCTGGGCCGGCAACGCCGCCTGATCACCGGCCCGCTCCGCCGGGCGCTGGTGTTACGCGACCGTGGCTGCGCGTTTCCCGGTTGCGACCGGCCGCCGCGCTGGTGCGACGGCCACCATGTCCGGGCCTGGCACCAGGGCGGGCCGACGGCCCTCGGTAACGCGGTTCTGCTCTGCGGGCACCACCACCGGGTTGTCCATCAGGGCCAGTGGGAGGTCCGGCTCGCCCCGGACGGACATCCCGAGTTCCTCCCGCCCGCCTGGCTCGACCCCACCCGACTACCCCGCCGCAACCACTATCACCGAAGACCCTGACCCGTTCGGGCCGCCGGCGCCATCCGTCCCGGATCAGAGGCCGGCGGCGTGCGCGGCGGCGGTGCCGCCGACCACCGGCAGCACGATCCGGCTGCTCTTCAGCGCGACCTCGATGCTGGCCCGGGTCTGGTCGGCCCGGCTGGAGTACTGCGGGTAGCTCGCCACCAGGATCACCCCGATCCGGTGCCCCGGCTGGAAGACGTAGTCCTCCGGCAACAGCGGAAAACCGAAGTTGTACGCCGTACCCGGCACCAGCGGCACGTCCTCGCGCAGCGACTGCCGGTTTGTCGCGTCCAGGATGCCCTTGCTGACCAGTTCGGTGTCGGCGGTCGCCACCCGCTTGACGGTCTGCCGGTAGCAGCCGTTGTCGGTGGCGCTGCTCTCGCCCCAGCAGTCCCTGGTGTCCAAGGTGGTGATGCCCTCGCCGGAGGCCCGGTGCGCGACCCGCTCGGCGGTGCCGTAGTCGACCAGGATCGCGCCGAAGTTGGTGTCGGTCTGATCGGCCGACGCCCGGATCCGCACCTGGGGGGTGCCCGAGACGTGCAGCGGCGCGGTCAGCGGCTCGGAGAGGTAGACCAGCCGGTTCGGCTGGACCGCGTCCGGGTTGCCGATCATCGTGTTCTGGCTCTGCGTCGGGTTGTCCTGGAACGTCGCGGCCGACGGCTTCGCGACCGGCACCAGACCGAGCCCGCCCGCGCCGCCGGCCGCCGGCTGCAGGAACACCTCGGTGTCGGTGGACCCCGGGACCGGCCAGTCGGCGTGGGTCTCCCACACGTCGGCCGCCCGCTCCACGTCGACCCGGGGCTCGTCGGTGATCCCGTTCGGCACCTGGTGCAGCCAGAAGTCGAACCAGCGGTGCAGGGTGGCCACCCACTCGGCCCGGCGGAAGTCGAACGGGTCGACGTGCCCGGTCTGGGTGATCCAGAGCTTGCGGTCGACATCGTGCTCCGCGAGGGCGTACCAGAATTTGCTCATGTGGTCGGCGCGGACGTTGTCGTCGTTGATGCCGTGCACCAGGAAGACGCTCGCGGTGATCTTGCCGGCCTTCTTGACGTAGCTGCGTTCGTTCCAGAAGGCGGTGTAGTTGCCGTGCTCGTCGCCGTCGGCGGCAGCGAGGGCGTCGCGGACCGGCCGGCAGTACTCCCGGCGGTCCGGGTTGGTGACGATGTTGGCCAGGTACGACGGGTAGTCGTTGCCGCGGGTCACCACGCCGTTGCTGCGGGTGTAGTCGTAGTACTCCGACGGGCCGCCGATCGGCACGATCGTGGTCAGCCCCGGCACGCCGGTCACGGCGGTGGCCATCGCCAGCGAACCGTCGTACGACTTGCCGATCATGCCGGTGTGGCCGTTGTGCCAGTCCGCCCGGACCACCGTGCCGGCGGCGTCGCGGGCGGTCGCCCGGCCGTTCAGCCAGTTGATCGCCTGCTTGGCGCTGAGATTGTCCTGGTTGGCGTTTGTGGTCGGGCAGCCGGTCGACGAGCCGGTGCCCACCATGTCCAGCAGGATGACCGCGTACCCGCGGGGCACGAAGTAGTTGTCGTAGAAGAGCGGCCACTTCTCCAGCAGGCCGTCGCCGTCGAGGTCCTGCTTGCACTGCGAGTCGTTGCCCCGGCACAGCGTCGTGTAGTAGGGGCTGGCGTCCATGATGACCGGCACCCGCAGCCCGTCCTCGGTGGCGCGCGGCCGGATGACGTCGAACGCGATGACGTCGCGCAACCCGTCGCCGTCGCTGTCGAACGTCGAGTCGATGAAGAGCTTCTCCCGGATCGCGTCGGCGTAGCCGAAGACCGGCTGGGTCACCCCGTCCGCCACCACGATCGACGGCGCCGGCCCGGCGTACGCGGGGGCCGTGCCGCCGAACATGGCGACCACGGCCAGCGGGAGGGTCGCGATCACGGCACCCCATGATCTGCCGATGCGTGCCATCCGCACTCCTCGTCGCTCGGTCCGCACCACCTTGGAGCGGGTAGGTTATGCCGGCGGCGGCGGTCCGGACTACCGGCAACTGTCGGAACCCGCACCGGTCGGGCTGCGACGCCGGCTGAATCGGCCCCGGTACGGTTGGCCGGTGACCGTGCCGCCGGATCGGACCGCGTGATGCCCCGCCACCCGGGTGACGTCCTGATCACCGTCGACGAGCTGGCCGCGGCCCTGGGCTCCGGCCGGCGGCCGGTCCTGCTGGACGTGCGGTGGCGGCTCGGCGACCCGGACGGGCGGCGGCACCACCTGGCCGGGCACCTGCCCGGAGCGGTCTACGTGGATCTCGACACCGAGCTGTCCGACCCGCCGACAGCCCGGGACGGCCGGCACCCGCTGCCGGACGTCGCGCGACTGCAGGCGGCGGCCCGGCGGTGGGGAATCTCCGACGGCACCGACGTGGTCGCGTACGACGACACCGGCAACCTCGCCGCCGCGCGGGCCTGGTGGCTGCTGACCTGGGCCGGGGTCACCGGGGTACGGCTGCTCGACGGCGGCTACCGGGCCTGGCGGGACGGCGGCGGCGCCGTCGAACAGGGCGACGTCCAACCCGCCCCGGGTACGGTGACCCTGCGCCCCGGCGCCCTGCCCGTGGTGGACGCGGACGGCGCGGCCCGGACGGCGACGCACGGTGTGCTGCTGGACGCCCGGGCGGCCGAACGCTACCGCGGCGACCAGGAACCGGTCGACCCCCGCGCCGGTCACATCCCCGGCGCGGTGTCCGCGCCCACCACCGACAACCTGACTCCGGACGGCCGGTTCCGGCCGGCCGCCGAGCTGGCGGAGCGGTTCGCCCGGCTCGGCGCCGGCGGCGGTCCGGTCGCCGTCTACTGCGGATCCGGCGTCACCGCGAGCCATCAGATCGCCGCGCTGCGGATCGCCGGCCTGCCCGCCGCCCTCTACCCGGGTTCCTGGTCGCAGTGGTCCAACGAGCCCGGCCGCCCGGTCGCCACCGGGGACGACAACCCCCGAGGCTGACCGGGGGTCCTTCGGCCCTGGTCGGCGACCCGGAGCCGTGGGATGTTCGGAGTGCGGGGATCAGGCTGACCCCGCCGGAGGTGGACGATGGACAGCGGACCGATCGTCGTCGGCGTGGACGGTTCCGCGCCGAGTCTGGCCGCCGTGACGCTCGGCGCGGAACAGGCCGGATCGTGGGGCCGGCCGCTGCGGCTGGTGCACGCGTTCGTCTGGCCGTACTTCCGGGTTCCGCTCGATCCGCCGGTGGGCGGACCGCCCGACAGCGGTCTGCGCAACCAGGCGGACCGACTCCTCACCGAAGCGGTCGACCGGGCCCGGGCCGCCGCTCCCGGAGTGCCGGTCACCGGCGAGGTGGTCACCGGGTTCCCCGCCCCGGTTCTGATCGCCGAGTCCGAACGGGCCGCCACGGTGGTGGTCGGCGACCGTGGCCTCGGCGGGTTCGCCGGCCTGCTGGTCGGCTCGGTAACCGTGCAGTTGGCCGCGCACGCCCACTGCCCGGTGCTGGTGGCCCGCGGCCGGACCGAGCCGTCCGGTCCGGTCGTGGTCGGTGTCGACGGCTCGCCCGGCGGCGCGGCCGCGATCGGGTTCGCCTTCGAAGTCGCCGCCGCGCGCCGGGTGGAGCTGGCGGCGGTGCACGCTTGGACCCACCCGACCGCTCGCGAGCCCGGCGACATGCTGCCGCCGGTGCACGACCCGGAACTCGCCAGGGGCGAGGAGGAACGACTGCTGGCCGAGGCGTTGGCGGGTTGGCGGGAGAAGTATCCGCAGGTGCCGGTGCGGGCGCGGCTGGTCCGCGCGCCGACCCGGCGTACCCTCGTCGAGGCCAGCCGACGGGCGGGCCTGATCGTGGTCGGCGCCCGCGGGCGCGGCCCGTTCAGTGGACTCGTTCTCGGCTCGGTCAGCCAGGCCGTGCTGCACCACGCCGAGTGCCCGGTGGCGATCGTGCCGCATGCCGACCAGGCCGGGAACCCTGAACCGGGTGCGACCTAGACCTGCTGGGCGGGGGCGGCGGCGTAGACGGCGGCGAGCTCGGCCATCCGGGCGTCGTCGACCGGGATCGGTAGATCGTCGATGCCGGACACCGGGACGACTCCCCGCGAATTCGCCAGGAACGCGCCGTGGTAGCCGGTGACGTCGCGCAGCCGGATCGGGCGCCGGACCGAGGGGGTGCCGCGACTGGCGAGTTCGTCCTCGACGAGCTGCATCGTGACGCCGTGCAGCCAGGGCGGTTCGGGCCAGACGACCCGGTCGCCGTCGAAGAATCCGATGTTGGCGACCGATCCTTCCGAAATCAACCCGTCCGGGCCGGTGAGCAGCGCGTCGTCGTACCCGGCCCGGCGGGCCAGTGTCGCGTGATGGGCCTGGCCGAACCCGCCGAGATGCTTCAGGTGGGCGAACGGCCGCAGGTACGCCACGGACCGCAGCCGCTGCGGCAGCCGGGCGGGCTCGGTGGGCGGCCCGACGGCCACCAGGACGCGGGGTCGGGTGGCGTCGTCGGGTCGGAACACGACGATCCGGACCGCGGCGTCGCCGACCCCGTCCAGTGCGTGTCGCAGGTAACCGCGGACGATCTCGCCCGGCAGCGGGCGGTCGAACAGCTCGCGGTTGGCCGCGTCGAGCCGCCGCAGGTGCCGGTCCAGGCCGCGGACCGTGTGGTCGCGTACCTGGAGTGTGGTCAGGTGACCGTAGGTGGCGAGCGCGGCGAAGCTCAGGCCGGCAGCGTCGGCGGGCTCCCCGTCAACCTCAACGTGCACCACCTGAGCCTACCGGTCCCACCAGCCGTTTCATCTGACGGTCATTCCCGTGACGTGGCCCGGAAACATATTTAGTACTATCTGTGCCGCCGCCGTCACTCGGCGGCCGGTTTTGCCTGGCGGTCGCATTTCTGCTGGTCGAAGCCGCTTTCGGAGTGGTTTGACCGACGGGGATGGGCCGGGCTGGTGCGAGAGTGGACATACCGGTAGTGTGTGCCCCACATATCGGCGATGGCCAGTAATGTGCGCCCGCTGGTTTTTTATGCTGCCCATGATTGGATAGAAGTTGGCACGCGAACAGGCCGACCGCCAGAGCGCAATACCTGATTCAAAGACAACCGATTCTGCGGCGAATTCCGGCGGCGGCCGCAGCCGGCAGCAGTCCATCAAACGCCGAGTCATTCGGCTGGTGCTCATCCCCGGTGTGGCGGCGCTGGCACTCTGGTTCGCGGCTTCCGGATACCTGGTCTTCCAGGGCTTCTACAACCGGCAGGTCGCCAACAGCGTCCGCAACGTGTCGATCCCGGCGGTCCCCGCGTTGGCCTCCGTCCAGCAGGAGCGGCGGCTGGGGGTCGCCTATCTGGCGCAGCCCTCCTCCGACCTGCAGGTAATGCTCGATCAACGGCGACAGACCGACGAACGCCTGGCCGCCCTTCGGTCCGCGGCCGAACCGGCATTGGCGAACGCGCCCGATTCGATCACCACCCGCTGGCAGACGTTGACCGACTATCTGGACCAGCTTCCGGGCATCCGCACGAAAATCGATTCCCGCTCCGCCAGCGAGCAGGAAGCGTACGATTTCTACAACGACCTGCTTGACGCCGCCACGAGCCTCTTCGACACCCAGGCGCGGGTCGTACCCGATGTGTCCGCGACCCAGGGCGGCATTGCGGCGACCGAGGTCTTCCGGGCCAGTGACCTGATGTCCAGGGCCGGGTCGACGATCGACAGTGCGTTCGGTGCGAAGGCGTTGAACCAGCGTGTCTATCTCGACTACGTCGGCCTGGTGGGGGCCTACCGCTCGGCGCTGGACAACGTCGCGCCCCACCTGGAGCCGACGGCGCGTCAGCGCTATCAGCAGCTCACCGAGGGGGAAGCCTGGCAGCGGCTGACCGGAGCCGAGAACGCCCTCATCACCGGCGGCTACTGGCGCAACGGCGTGCCCCGGACGCTGCCGGTCGACCAGGCCTCCTGGGAGACCCTGATCACCCAGGTCTCCGACGATCTGATCGACCTGACCGTGGTCCAGGCCGACGCGGTCTCGGCCGAGACCCTGCGCACCGGTAACAACCAGCTGCTGACCGCCCTGCTGGGTAGTCTGGTCGCGCTGACCGTCGCGGTCGCCGCGATCATCTGGGCGGTCCGGCAGTCGCAGCTCCTGGTGGACCAGGCCCTCTCGCTGCGGCTGGCGCAGCTGGGTGCCGACGCGGCGTCGATGGTGGACCAGCGACTTCCGGCGCTGATGGAGCGGCTGCGGCGGCACGAGCGGGTGGACCTCGCGGCCGAGTTGCACACCAAGGACTACGGCACCGACGAGATCGGCCAGGTCGCCGACGTGATCAACCGGTCGCTGAAGGTGGCGGCGGGCGCCGCGGTCGACGAGGCGAAGACCCGGGCCGCCGGTGTCGCCATGCTGATGGGCGTGGCGCGCCGCCCGCAGCGACCCCTGCAGCGTGGCCTGAAGGTCATCGAGGACCTGCAGAACCGGATCGGCGACGAGAAACTGCTCTCGGAGCTCTTCGACATCAACCACCAGCTCACCCAGACCCGGCGCTTCCTGGAGAACCTCGTCATCCTGGCCGGCGGCCAGATCGGTCGGCGGTTCAAGAAGCCGGTGCCGGTCCGTCGGGTGCTGCTGGCCGCCTTCGCGGAGTCGCAGCACTACCAGCGGATCACCCTGCGGCACGCCTCGGACGTGGCGGTGCAGGGACACGCGGTCGCCGGCACCGTGCACCTGCTCGCCGAACTGCTGGACAACGCGCTCTCCTTCTCACCACCGGAGACCACCGTCTGGGTCACCTGCAACGAGGTGCGGCACGGCGTCGCCGTGGAGATCGAGGACGCCGGGGTGGGCATGCGGCCGGAGGCGCTGGAACGCGCCAACGAGCTGCTGGAGACCGCGCCGACCCCGGACATCACCGCGCTCAAGGACGGTGCGCAGGTCGGTCTGCACGTCGTGGCGGAGCTGGCCAAGCGGGACGGGATCCAGGTCAGCCTGCGGACCTCGGCCTACGGCGGTCTGCTGGCGATCGTGCTGCTGCCGGAACGGGTGATCGTCACCGGGCACACCGACCCGGCCGACGACCCCGTCCTGGCGACCGTCGGTGCGGTCGCCGTCAGCCCACTCAACGGCTCGGGCCGGCACCTGCCCCGCCCGGCTCCGGCGCCCGCCGTCGGTCGGGTCGCCACGGTGACCCGCACCGCGCCGCCGGAACGAGAGCATCCCGACGCCGGCGCGGGTCGGCGGCCTGACCGGGCGGGCGGCGAGATGACAAACCACCAGGCGAACGGCGTCGCGCGGACCAGCCGGTCCCCGGAGGTCGCGGCCCCGCCGCCGACCGATGCGGGCCGGCCGGCGGCCCCGCCGGCGGGCCGACCGCCGTTGCCGCACCGGCAGCCGCAGCAGCACATCGCCCCCGAACTCCGCGAGGACACCACGTCCGACCCGGACCCCGCCGGCACGGCCGAACCGGCCCGGTCGCCGGAGGAGGCCCGCAACCGCATCGCCCGCTACCAGCGAGCATGGAACGCAGGTCGGGTCGCGGACACCGACGACACGGCAACCAAGGATGACCAAGGCAGGAAAGCGTGACCAACCTGAATCCGCACAACGATCTGACCTGGATGCTGGACGGTCTGGTAGAGGTTCCCGACGTCGTCTACGCGGTGGTCCTGTCGACCGACGGGCTGATCATCCAGAAGTCGACCTCGCTCCCGCAGGACAAGGCCGAACTCCTCTCGGCCGGCGCGTCCTCGCTGCACAGCGTGGCCGCCGGAGTGGGCCGCCGGTTCGAGAGCGGAGCGGTGCAGCAGGTCATCGTCGAGTACGGCGGCCACACGCTGTTCATCGCCGCCGCCGGGCACAACGCCCGACTGGCCGTCCTCTGTGAACACACCGTCGACATGGGGACCGTCGCCTACGAGATGAGCCGGCTGGTCACCCGGATCGGCGACTACCTCGGCTCCGACGCCCGCACCGCGACCCCCGCGGTCAACGGCCAGCACGGACCGAAACCATGACGTACGACATCTGGGACGGTGACGACGAGGCGGAGGCCGGCCGCCTCGTCCCGCTCTACATCCTGGTCAACGGGCGGACGAGTCCGCGCAACACCAACCTCGACCTGGCGACCCAGGTCGTCGCCCTGCCGGGGGACAGGTCGCGGCTGGAGCCGGAGTACCGCGAGATCCTCGACCGCTGCGCCGGTTGGATGTCGATCGCGGAGATCGGCGCCTATCTGCACCACCCGCTCACCATCACCAAGGTGATGGTGGATGTCCTGCTGGATCAGGGATACCTGGACATCGGAACGCCGGCGCAGCAGAAGATCGCGGACCATCGGCTGCTGGCGACGGTTCTCGCCGGTCTCGAAAGACTGTAGACAAGAGGGACTGAGATACGTGGATCGCACATCGGTCAAGATCGTCGTCGCGGGCGGCTTCGGCACCGGTAAAACCACCCTGGTCGGATCGGTAAGCGAGATTCCGCCGCTGACCACGGAGGAGGTCCTGACCCAGGCCAGCATCGGCGTCGACGACGTGACCGGTGTGGAGGACAAGACCAGTACCACGGTCGCGCTGGACTTCGGCCGGATCACGATCTCCTCCGAGGTGGTGCTCTACCTGTTCGGCACCCCCGGCCAGGACCGGTTCTGGTTCATCTGGGACGAACTGGCGCAGGGCGCGGTCGGCGCGATCGTGCTTGTCGACACCAGGCGGCTGAGCACCAGCTTCCCGGCCGTCGACTACTTCGAGCGACGGGGGATTCCGTTCGTCGCCGCGGTCAACAGGTTCTTCGGCGAGTGCCCCTACACCGAGGACGAGATCCGGTCGGCGCTGGAGCTCGACCCGGCGGTGCCGCTGCTGTGGTGCGACGCCCGGGACCGCGCCTCCTGCAAGCAGGCGCTGATCAACCTGGTCCGGCACGCGATGTCCCGGCTGCCGGTCGCCGGCTGACCGGCCGCCGCTGGCCGCCCGTCGCGTCAACCGGCCAGCGGCGCCAGTCGCACCTTGAAGTGGCGCAGCAGCGGCGGTGACGAGACGATCCGGTACCCGCTCACCCGCTCGGGATCCTTGGCGATGTCGGCGAGCACCGACGCCACGTACTCGAAATGGGTGTCGGTGTAGACCCGGCGCGGGATCGCCAACCGCACCAGCTCGAACGGCGCCGGGGCGACCAGTCGGTGCTCGTCGTCCATCTCACCCAGGTAGAGCGAGCCCAGCTCGGCGCTGCGGATGCCGCCGTCGAGGAAGAGCTGGCAGCCCAGTGAGTGACCGGGAAACTCGGCCGGGGAGAGGTGGGGCAGCAGCCGGCCGGCGTTGAGATACAGGGCGTGGATGCCGGCGGGCTGAACGGTCTGCACCCCGGCTTCGTTGATCAGCCGGGCCAGCCGCGCCGTCGAGGCGGCCCGGGCCCGCAGGTAGTCCGGCTCGACGACCTCCCGTACCCCCTGGGCGAGCCGCTCCAGGTCGTGCCCGGCCAGTCCGCCGTAGGTGGAGAACCCCTCGGTGGCGATCAGGTTCGCCTCACAGGACGCGTGCAGGTCGGCGTCGCGGAGGCCGATGAAGCCGCCGATGGCCGACAGGCCGTCCTTCTTCAGGCTCACCACGCAGCCGTCGGCCAGTTCGAAGGCGCGGGTGGCGACCTGCCGCGGCGTCCAGTCCCGGTACGCCGGATCGCGCTCAACGACCAACCAGGCGTTCTCGGCGAACCGGGCGGCGTCGAGGAAGAACGGCACCCGGTGTCGCCGGCACAGTTCGCGGGTCGCCTCGAGGTTGGCCATCGACACCGGCTGCGCGCCGAGCCCGTTGTTGGTGATCGTCATCAGAACCACCCCGACCCGGTCGCCGTCCGGACCGGCCAGGGTCCGTTCCAGCGCGACCAGGTCGATGTTGCCCTTGAACGGGTCCGCGCTGTCCAGGTCGGCGGCCTCCGGACAGGGCAGGTTGCGGGCCTCGGCCCCGGCCAGGACGACGTTGGCGTGGGTGGTGTCGAAGTGGGTGTTGCTGAGGCAGATCTGTCCGGGCTTGAGCAGGCTGGCGAAGAGGATGCGCTCACCGGCCCGGCCCTGGTGCACCGGCAGGAGGTACGGGTATCCGGTGAGGTCGCGCAGCTCGTCGTGGAACCGGAACCAGGACCGGGCACCCGCGTACGACTCGTCGCCCTCGGCGGCACCGGCCTCCTGCGCGGCCGAGGTCGCCCCGGTGCCGGAGTCGGAGAGCAGGTCGATGGTGATCTGGTCGGCGCGCAGGTTGAACGGGTTGTAACCCGCCTCGTCGAGCGCCCGGCGGCGCTCCGCCGGGCTGAGAAAGGGAATCGGTTCGACGACCTTGATCCGGTACGGCGGCAGCACCGGGTGGGAATGCAGGGGCATCCTTCGCTCCTTGCGGTTTCAGGGCTGCCGGGCGGTTCAGGGCTGCCGGCTGGCGATGTGCGGGGTGGAGGTCTCGCGCTGCGCGTCGGCGGGCGGCCCCCACCGGTGGCGGGGAGGATCGGTCCGGTACGCCTCGGCCGACAGGTAGACGGTGACTCCGGGGCGCGGCCGGCCGAGACGCAGCGACACGTGCGCGATCAGCCCGACTCCTTCGTGCAGCGGGCGTCGGGACACGGCGGCGATCGCCCGATCCAGGACGGCCCCGTCGAACCCGTGCCGCGCCAGCAGACTCAGCACCCGGGACCGGGCCTCGGCGTCGTCGGCGACGTAGCTGCGGATCGGCACGTAGACGCTGTAACCGATCGGCCGCTCCACCCCGCCGGCAAAGGTGTGGCTGCTGACCATCGGCCGCCCGCGGAAGGGGCCGGGTCCGCCTCCGGCGGTCGCGCAGAACCGCTCGACCACGGCCTCGTCCACGCCGTCCACGGCGCCGGCCGTGCGGGCCACGTCGCGCGCCTCGGCATCGTGATGTGACAGGTAGAGCTTGACCCGCGCCTGTGGGCCGTCGTGCAGGTCCAGCGAGAAGAAGGTGAGCCGGTCCTGGCGGCCCAGCTTGCCGGGTCGGACACCCCGTTCCAGAACGGCCCGGTACGGCCGGCTCAGCCCCAACCGGCGCACGGCCTCGGCCACCAGCGCGGGGGACCGCTCGGTGCCCTGCACCTCGGGATTGAAGTAGACCTTCAGCTCCGGCCGCCGTCCACTGCGGAACACCAGCGAATGCCAGAGCGCGAAGTCGCCGCGCGGCTGACCCGAGGCGAAGATGTCCCGTACCGCTTCGTACCGGCTGCTCGACAGGTTGAAGCGGTGCCCCTGGCGGTCCATGAACCGGTGCGCGGCGGAGAGGTTGGCCAGCACACCGGGCGGTGATCCCTGCGCCTCGGCCAGGATGCGCAGAGCCGGCGGTTCGTTCTCGTTGTACGCGATGGAGAACTCGACCGGCGTGTGGTCGTCAGCGATGTTGGACGGCCAGGCCGGCGGTTCGGACAGTGGCCGGGAGCCGGCCGGCCCGAGCAGATCCGCCAGCAGGTCCAGTGGTGCCGTCGAGTCCGCTCCGACCACCTCGCAGAGCTGTCGGAGCTGGTCACTCAGGCGCTCGGCAAGGGACGAAGCATCCATTTACCCTCCAGCGCGGCGAGTCCCGTCCTCGGCTGCAATGAGTGGTCGGGCGCCGACGTCCTCGTGGGCACCTCGGGTGGTCGTGATTGCGTCGGTGTCAGCGGGCCGGCCGGCGGTGCCGTGGTGAACACCCTCTGGCCCGTCTCGATCACCGCGTTTCATATCGTGAACGTGTGACCACACGTTGTCGAGAGAGACAAATGTCACTATGTCGCACAGACCAGCCGCGAGCTGCCCGGACTGATGATGAAAAAGTTGCATCTATCACTGTGATCGGCGCCACCTCAATGCCGCGACTTGCCCGGCGTTGGCCCGGCCGCGGCGTGACCCTTTCCGCACAGTCCGGTAACGCGCTGAAATCGCCCATCCCGCCGAGGGTCGACGGCCACGACGGCACGGTGGCGGCTCGCGCTTGTTGACCGCACACCCCTGCCCCGATGCCGTGGCCCGCGCGTATTGGATGCTGGTCGATGAATGGAAGTAGACTGCGACGGTGACGGGGAGGATCCCGAAGGAGACGCGACGGACCAAACGTCGGGACGAGCCGACAATGGCCGTGATCGCGCGCCTTGCCGGGGTCTCGGCGCCGACGGTGTCGCGGGTGCTCAACGGGCGGTCCGGAGTGGCGTCGGAGACCCGGCGCCAGGTCGAGGCGCTGCTGCGCGAGCACGGCTACCGGCGGCCCAACGCGCTGGAACCGGCGCCCAGCATCGAGGTCGTCTTCTACGGGCTCGAGGCGTACCTGGCCGTCTCGATCATGCGAGGCGTCGAGGGTGTGGTCCGGCACCGGGACATGACGGTCGGCTTCACCGACGTCCTCAGCCGGACCGCGTCGGAACGGCCGTGGGCCGAGCAGCTGCTGGCACGCCGGCCGGTCGGGGTGATAGCGGCCCACTCGTACTTCACCCCCGAAGAGCACGCCATGCTGATGGCCAGCGGCATTCCGCTGGTCGCCCTGGATCCGTCGGGGATACCGCCGGGCACCGTGCCCTCGGTCGGCGCGACCAACTGGAACGGTGGGGTGGCCGCCGCCCAGCACCTGCTCGAGCTCGGGCACCGCCGCATCGCGGTGATCGGCGGACCGGCCAAGTCGCTGATCGCCCGGGCCCGGTTGGAGGCGTGCCGGGCGGCCATGGACGCCGAGGGCGTGGTGCTCGACGAGCGGCTCGTCCGGACCGGGCGGTTCTTCTTCGAGGACGGCCTCGCCAGCGCCCGCGAGTTGCTGGCCCTGCCGGACCCGCCCACCGCGGTGCTCTGCGGCAACGACCTGCAGGCGCTCGGCGTCTACGAGGCGGCCCGGCAGATCGGTCTGCGCATCCCCGACGACCTCAGCGTGATCGGATTCGACGACCTGGACTGCTCCAACTGGTGCGGTCCGCCACTGACCACGGTGCGGCAGCCGTTCGAGGAGATGGCGGCCGCCGCCGCGCGGTTGATCCTCGCCTTCGCCGCCGGCGAGACCCCGCAGAGCCGCATCGAGCTGGCCACCACGCTCGTGGTGCGGGGCAGCACGGCTCCGCCGCGTCACTGAAATCGTTTCGCCGGACTCCCCGTCCGGCCTCCGGTGCCGTTGCCGGGATCGTCGGGTCGACCTCCCTGGATCTGCCCCCTGAACAGCGGCGTTTGTGAGGGCTTGCGACCGGAAGCGTTTCCATCGATACTTGCAACTGTTCCGGGCTGGGAGCGGCGGGGCGCCGGGCACGCCCCGATCAGTTGTCTGTTCGCGCTGGTCCGAGGTTCGCTCGGGCGGCGTCCCGCTGATTGATGAGGAATCCCGTGCGAAACTCTCGTCCCCGGCTCTGGCTCGCCGCGACCCTGGTCGCCGCCGTCAGCGCCACCACGGCGGTAACCGCCGTCTCCGCCCAGGCCGCCGGTTGCCGGGTCGGATACACCGTGACCAACCAGTGGCAGGGCGGCTTCGGCGCGAACGTCGAGGTCACCAACCTGGGCGACGCCATCAACGGCTGGCGGTTGACCTGGTCGTTCACCGCGGGTCAGACGATCACCCAGCTGTGGAACGGCACCGTCGCCCAGTCCGGGTCGGCGGTGACGGTGACGAACGCCAGTTACAACGGCACCATCGGCAGCGGCGGCAGCACCAGCTTCGGCTTCAACGGCGCCTGGACCGGGTCCAACCCCGTCCCCGCCAGCTTCGCCCTGAACGGGGTCACCTGCACCGGCACCGTCACCCCGACCACCGGCGTGCCCCCCACGACCACACCGCCGCCCACCACGCCGCCCCCGACGACCCCGCCCCCCACCACGCCGCCGCCGACCACGCCGCCGCCGGGCCCGTGGCCGCCCTCGTCCACCTTCACCAACCCGGTGGTCTGGCAGGACTTCGCCGACCTGGACATCATCCGGGTCGGAGACACCTACTACTACTCGGCCTCCAACATGCACTACTCGCCGGGTGCCCCGATCCTGCGCTCGTATGACCTGGTCAACTGGGAGTTCGCCGGCCACTCCGTGCCCCGGCTGGACTTCGGCAGCAAGTACGACCTGACCGGCGCCCGCGGCTACGTCCGCGGCACCTGGGCGTCGACCCTGAACTACCGGCCGAGCAACCGGACGTTCTACTGGGCCGGCTGCATCGACTTCGACAACACCTACATCTACACCGCGACCTCCGTCGAGGGTCCGTGGACCCGGCACGCCACGATCGACAACTGCTACTTCGACGCCGGACTGCTTGTCGACGACAACGACACCATGTACGTCGCGTACGGCAACACCACCATCAGCGTCGCCCAGCTCTCCGCCGACGGTCGGTCCCAGGTGCGGTCGCAGCAGGTCTTCAGCACGCCGTCGAACCCCGGCGTCCTGGAGGGTGCCCGGTTCTACAAGCGCAACGGCAGCTACTACATCTGGCTCACCCGACCGGCGAACGGCCAGTACGTGCTGAAGGCGAACAACCCCTTCGGGCCGTACGAGATGCGTCAGGTGCTGCTCGACCTGCCCGGCCCGATCAGCGGCGGCGGGGTGCCGCACCAGGGCGGGCTGGTGCAGACCCAGAACGGTGACTGGTACTACATGAGCTTCATCGACGCCTACCCGGGCGGTCGGGTGCCCGCGCTGGCTCCGGTCTCGTGGACCGCGGACGGTTGGCCGGTGCTGCAGACGGTCAACGGCCGGTGGGGCGCCAACTACCCGTACCCGAACGTGCCGCGGCCGCCTCGGCAGGTCAAGCCGATGACCGGCACCGACACCTTCGCCGGTAGCACCCTCGGCCCGCAGTGGGAGTGGAACCACAACCCGGACAACAGCCGGTGGTCGGTGAACAACGGGCTGCGGCTGCAGACCGCGACCGTCACCAATGACCTCTACTCGGCCCGCAACACGGTCACCCATCGGATCCAGGGACCCACCTCGACCGCCACCATCGAGTTGGACTACTCCGCCATGCGCGACGGCGACCGCGCCGGACTGGCGATGCTGCGGCAGTCGTCGGCCTGGATCGGCCTCAGACGCGACGCCGGCACCACCCGGGTCGTGATGACGAACAACCTCACCATGGACAGCAACTGGAACACCACCAGCACCGGCACTGAGGTGGCCAGCGCGAACGTCTCCGGCGGGCGGATCTGGCTGCGTACCAACGCCGACATCCGGCCCGGCTCGGGACGGCAGGCGCGCTTCTCCTACAGCACCGACGGGGTCAACTTCACCACCCTCGGCCCCGCCTTCACCCTCAACAACGCCTGGCAGTTCTTCATGGGCTACCGGTACGCCATCTTCAACTACGCGACCCAGGCGCTGGGCGGTGCCGTCACCGTCCGGCGGTTCGACCTGACCACGCCATGACCTGACCCCGGTGCCGGGCCGCGTGGGGCCCGCACCCCATCGGGCGGCCCGCCTCGGCGGGCCGCCCGACCAAACCCCCCATCCGGTACGCGGGCAGCCCGACCGACCCGCTGCCGGTCGTTGCTCCGACCGGACCGAGTTGGCATGATGCGATCGTGTCCTCCCCATCGGCGGCTTCCGCCGACAACGCCGTCGGGTATCCGGCCCAGCGACAGTTCGAGGCTTTCCTCGACGAGCACCGGGCGGCGCTCGGTGCCTGCCTGGACGGGCTGACCGAACAGGAGGCGCGTCGGTCCCTGGTCTCCTCCCGTACCACCCTGCTGGGTCTGGTGAAACACGCGACCTTCGTGGAGAAGGTCTGGTTCGACGAGGCGGTGACCGGCCGGCCGCGCTCGGAGATCGGCATCCCGGCCACCCCCGACGAGTCCTTCCTCCTCACCGCCGACGACACTGTCGACAGTGTCCGGCAGGCGCACCACGAGGCGTGCCGGGCGTCCCGCGCGGTGACCGCCGCGCTGGGACTGGACGACGTGCTTCCGGGCAACCGGCGTGGCCCGCTACCGTTGCGCTGGGTCTACCTGCACGTGCTGCGTGAGCTGGCCCAGCACTGCGGACACGCGGACATTCTGCGGGAGCAGGTGCTCGACAGCCGACGACCGGCACCCTGACCACCGGTCGCTTCCCGGGGGCTCACCGCCGAATGTCAGCCGGCGGCGGCAGCCGCACGGCGTGGCTGCCACCGTCGACCGCGAGCACGGTGCCGGTGGTGGCGCCGGCCAACGGACTGGCCAGGTAGCCGATCGCCGCGGCCACCTCGTCGGCGCTGACCAGCCGGCCGTTGGGCTGGCGGGACTGCAGCGTGGCCAGCTGCGCGTCCGGGTCGTCGACGGCGGCGAGCAGCCGGCGTACCCAGGGGGTGTCGGCCGTGCCGGGGTTGACGCAGCAGACCCGGATGCCTTCGGTGACGTGGTCGGCGGCCATCGCCAGGGTGAGGGCCTGAACCGCACCCTTGCTGGCGCTGTAGAGCACCCGCTGCGGCAGGCCGGTGTGCGAGCAGATCGACGCGGTGTTGACGATTGCCGCGTGCCGGGAGCGGCGCAGGTGCGGTAGGGCGGCCCGGCTGACCCGGGCGATGCCGACCACGTTCACGTCGAGCACCTCGTGCCACTGCTCGTCAGTGTTCTCCTCGACCGTGCCGACCGCCCCGATGCCGGCGTTGTTCACGAGGATGTCGATGCCGCCGAGCCGCGCGACGACCGTCTCGATGGCGGCGCGGACCGCGGCGTCGTCGGTGACGTCCGCCGTGACGCCGAGCAGTGGTGCCGGCACCTCCGGCGGGTTCCGGTCCAGGCAGGCCACCTGGGCGCCCCGGGCGGCGAGGAACCGGGCGGTCGCCAGACCGATGCCGGATGCGCCACCGGTGACGACCGCCACCAGGCCGGCGAACTCGCCGCCGGGTACGGGTTCAACACTTGCCACGCGTGGCTCCCTCCGTCGGTAGTCGATCACCATCCTATGGCCGGGCGCCGGGGGAGTGCCGGTTACCGGTCGACGGTGTCGATCGGGGCCATCACCCGCAGCGCGTTGGCGTCCAGCCCGATCCGGATCGGAGTCTGACCGTGCACCTCGCCGTCGACCTCGACCGGCGCCGGCCGGTCGGTGCGCAGCAGCAGCTCCCCGGTGGCGAGGAACGGTACGTCGGCAAGGGTGCGGCGGTGGCCGGTTGCCGCGTTGCGCGCCGTCGCGCGCAACAGGTCCCCGCGGCCCGGGCCCCCCACCGGATACGCGACGAGCAGTCGGTCGTCGGCGTTCGCGTCGGCGGTGATCGGGCGGCCGGCCTGGAAGCCGCCGTTGGCCACGTAGAGCTGGTGGGTGTGGAACATCCGGGTCTGCCCGTCGGATTCGACCGTGAACCGCACCGGCTGGTGGGTGGGGAGCAATCCGAGGGCGGTCACCGGGTAGGCGAGCCGGCCGGCGGCCCGCTTGAGCCGGGCCGGCGCCCGCAGCATCACCTCGGCCGACAGCCCGATGCCCACGTGATTGGCGAACGGCATCCCGCCGGCCAGCCCCAGATCGACGTCGACCACCTTGCCACCGGTCAGAGTCGCCACCGCCGCGTCCAGCCCGAGCGGGATGCCGACAGTGCGGGCGAAGTTGTTGGTGGTGCCGAGCGGCAGCAGACCGAGGGCGATGTCGCGGTGCGCGAGCAGCCGGGCGGCGGCGCCGATCGTGCCGTCGCCACCGCCGGCGATCAGCAGGTCCGGAGCCAGGTCCGAGGCCCTGGCCAGGCTCGTCTCGAGCTCGCCCGGCCGGTCCACCGGGTACGCACCCAGCAGGGTGAAGCCGGCCGCGATCAGTCGGGACCGGGCGGCCGAGTAGAGCCGACGCCCCCGGCGGGACCGCGCGTTGACCACCAGGACGGCCCGCCTCCGCAGCCGGATCGCCTCGTCCAGCTCCGCTTTCGTGCGCATGGGCGCCGACCCTATCCCGGCTGACCCGCGCCTGGCTCGGGCGGGCTCAGGTCCGGTCGGCGAACCGGACCCGGTCCGCCGACGCGAGGGTGAGCAGGTAGTCGTCCGCCTCCGGGCTCCAGGCCAGCTCGACCACGCCGCTGGTGGCGGCGGCCTTGCAGAACTGCAGGAAGCTGCGGTAGCCGAGCTTCTTTTCGCTGAAGTCCGGCCGGGCCCGCCTGAGCTGGTTCTTCAGGCCGGACAACGCCACCGCGCCCTGGCCGCCGGCCAGGTCCTGCACCACCGAACGGAGCAGGCCGAACGCCACCTCCCGGTCGCCGTGCTCGGGCAGCGACACCTCGGGATCGCCCTTGGCGGGCCCGTCGGCCAGCTCGATCACGTTCTGGTCGGCCAGGTGGCGCAGCAGCTCGCCGAAGGTGCGGAACCCGTAGTCGGACTCGCTGAAGGTCGGGTCCTTGCGGAGCAGGGTGCGCTTGAGGGTGGAGGCGGTGACCGCGCCGCTGGAGCTGCCCTGCAGGCCGGCCACCGTCTGGGCCACCAGGACCGCTAGGGTGTCCACGTCGCGGGCCGGCTCGTCGGCCGGCGGCTGCGGTTCGGGCTCCGGCTCGACCCGCTGTTGCGGATGCCCGCCGCCGGTCCGGCTCACCGGGCGGTTGCGGCGACTGCGGGCCGCCGGCAGGTCGACGCCTTCCAGCCGGTCGTAGTAGAGGAACTCGTCGCAGGCGGGCGGCAGCAGCGCCGAGGTGGACTTCTCGACCCCGACGCCGATCACCCGCTTGTTCAGTTCGCGGAGCTTGTGGACCAGCGGGGTGAAGTCGCTGTCGCCGGTGCAGATCACGAAGGTGGAGATGTAGCCGCGCTCGAACGCCAGCTCGACCGCGTCGACGGCCATCTTGATGTCCGCGGCGTTCTTCCGGGTGGCGCCCATCCGCTGCGGGATCTCGATCAGCTCCACGTGCGAGCGGGTGAGCATCCGGCGGTCCTCGTCGAAGTAGGACCAGTCGGCGTAGGCCCGGCGGACCACCACCCGGCCGCGCTCGGCCAGGGCGTCGGCGATCGGCCGCAGGTCGAAGGTCATCCCGCCGAGCTGGTCGCGGGCTCCCAGGGCGAGGTTCTCGTAGTCGAGGAACAGGGCGATGCGATCCTCTTGATCCACGCCGACAGCCTACGCCCGGTGATCCGTCCCGCCGCGCAACCGTGGTCCTCCGGCGCCGCCGGCCTCGCTCTCGGCCCGCCGGGCCAGCCCGTCGAGGATCAGGTCGAGCCCGAAGTCGAACTGGGCGCCGAAGTCGTAGCCGGGTCGCATCACGTGCTCGGTCGCCATCTCGACCAGATGCGGGTACTGGCCGGTGGCGAACCGTTGCACGATCGAGTCGGCGACGTCGGCCACCGAGTCCGGCTCGAACGGCAGGGCCGCCTCCTGCAGCGCGAAGCCGTAGACGTAACTGTCCAGCACGGTGTAGGCGTGCGCGGTGAGCGGTACCGAGAAGCCGGCCGCGCGCAGCGTGCCGATGATCGCGTCGTGGTGCCGCAGGGTGGCGGGGCCGGGGGAGGTGCGGGAATCCAGCAGCGGGGTCGCCCACGGGTGTCGCCGCAGGACCCGCCGGGCCGAGTGCGCCTGCCGGCTCAGCTCCACCCGCCAGTCGCCCCCGATCCTCGGCAGTTCGATCTCGGCGAAGACGAGGTCGACGATGCCGTCGAGGATCTCCTCCTTGTTGGCGACGTGATGGTAGACGGCCATCGGTTTGACGCCCAGCTCGGTGGCGAGCGAGCGGATCGTCAGGGCTGCGATTCCACCGGAGTCGGCGACCGCGACGGCTCCCCGCAGCACCCGTTCCCGGCTGAGCGCCGCCCGCGCCGCCGGACCGTCGCTGGATGTTTCCGTCATCTCCGCCCCCTGACCCATAGCTTCACCGTACTTTGTACGGTACCTTCGTACTTAGTACGGTGGGGTTCGACCCGCCGGTTGACGAAGACGAGGAACGGCGATGGAAGCTGACGGCGCTCGCACCGCGAGCCAGGGCGCGGCGGGCGGCGGAGCTGACCCGGGCACCACCATGCGGGCGATCATCCGGGACCGGTACGGCCCCGCCGACGTCCTGCGACTGGCCGACATCGAACGGCCGGTGGCCGGCGACCGCGAGGTGCTGCTCCGGGTCCGGGCGGCCGGACTGGACCGGGGCACCTGGCACCAGATGACCGGACTGCCGTACCTGATGCGGCTCGGCACCGGAACGCGCCGGCCGCGCAACCTGGTACCCGGCCTGGACGTCGCCGGCGCGGTGGTCGCCGTCGGCCCGGCGGTGACCGGATTCGCCGTCGGCCACGAGGTGTTCGGGACCGCCCGGGGCTCGTTCGCCGAGTACGCCGTGGCGAAGCCGGAGAAGCTGGCCCACCGGCCGCCTGGGCTCGCCGTCGAACAGGCCGCCGTGCTGCCGGTCTCCGGCGTCACCGCGCTGCGGGCGCTCATCGACGTCGGCCGGGTCGCCGCCGGGCAACAGGTGCTGATCACCGGCGCGTCCGGTGGCGTCGGCAGCTACGCGGTGCAACTGGCCAAGGCGTCCGGGGCCGAGGTGACCGCGGTCTGCGGTCCCGGCAAGGACGATCTGGTCCGGTCGCTCGGTGCCGACCACGTCCTCGACTACACCCGCGAGGACTTCGCCGCCACCGGCCGCCGCTACCACCTGATCCTCGACATCGCCGGCAATCCCGGCGTGCGCCGGCTACGCCGCGCGCTGACCCCCGGCGGCACGGCCGTCATCGTCGGCGGCGAGGGCGACGGCAGCCTCACCGGCGGTCTCGACCGGCAACTGCGGGCGCTGCTGGTGTCCCCGTTCGTCAGCCAGCGGCTGACCCTCGCCATCTCGGTCGAGCGCTCCGCCGACCTGCGTCGGCTCCTCGGTTTCGTCGAGGCGGGGCAGCTGACCCCGAGCATCGGCGCGAGCTACCCGCTGGACCGGGCGCCGGAGGCGATGCGCCACCTGGTGGCCGGCGCGGCCCGCGGCAAGACCGTCATCACCGTAGGTTAGGGAGAACCGATGTCAGCCCGCGTGCTCGGCCGGGCGGTCGGGACGTTCTCGGTGGTCGTCGCCGCCATCGGGCTGCTGGCGTACCCGGTCCGGCGGCGCGGCCACCCGCTCGCGCCGACGGCTACCTGTCGGGTGTCTGCTGCTGCGCGATTGGCGCCCGCCGGTGCCGTCCAACCGGGTCACGCCCGGTCGTGAGAACGACACCGTCAGCGGCCGGCAACCCGTACGGTCGGTGATGCGGGTCGGTCGCCTCGGGTGGGGGTGGTTCGGATGGCGGTCAGGGTCGCCACGTTCAACGCCAACAATCTCTTCTCCCGCTGGTCGTTCCAGCTCGACCTGCCCCGGGCGGTGGCGGACCGGGCGCTTGCCACGTTGCGTACCGACCCGGGGGCGGCCGACGAACTGGCCGGCGGCGCCGCGACCCCGGGCGAACCGGTCGGCCACCCGGACGTGGTGAAGGTCCGGCTCGACGACGGCAGCGAGCTGACCGGGGTGCTGCGCACCTTCCAGGGACGGCTCGTGCAGGGCAAGGACCCGAAGGCGCGGGCCTGGCTGGCCCGCCGGGTCGCCGCGGTGGACGCCGACGTGCTCTGTCTCCAGGAGGTCGAGGACCAGAACGCGGTGGACGTGTTCTGCCGCGACGACCTGCGACCGTTGGGCGCGGAGTATCCGTACCGGGTGGTGGTGGAGGGCAACGATCCGCGCCGGATCGACGTGGCGGTCTGCGCGAAGCTGCCGATCACCCGGGCCAGCTCCTGGCGGTTCTGGCCCGACCGGCAGGGCCGGCCGGTGTTCGGCCGGGACCTGCTCCAGGTGGAGGTCAGAGCGCCGGACGGCAAGCCGTTACGGATCTTCGTCAACCACCTGAAGAGCAACTTCGTCGCCAACGAGTTCCGGCTCACGGCCGAGGAGGTCGCCGCCGAGCGGGCCGCGATAGCCCGCCGCCGCACGGCGCAGGCGGAGGCGATCGCGGCGATCCTGCGGCACCAGCGGTTGACCCGGCGGATCGTCATGGTCGGCGACATGAACGACGAGCCGACGAGCCCCACGCTTGCCGCGCTGGCCGGAGCCGGTCTGATCGAACGGGTCACCGACGCCAGCACGGTGGCCGGACCGTCGCGGACCGGCAAGCCGGTGTCCGATCGTTTCGCCGACCTGCATCCCGCGATGTGGACCCATCGGCACCGGGCCAAGGGGGTAACGCATTTCGGACTGTACGACCACATCTGGACGAGCGACGACCTGCCGGTGGCGGCCACCCACGTGATGCGCCGCACCCAACTCACCGGCGACGGCACCGACCACGACCCGGCCTACGTCGACCTCGACCTGTGACCCAACGTCCAGGCGTCAGCGGAGGCTCACCCAGCTTCCATGCCTCCTAACGGAGGCTCACCCAGCTGGTCGCGATCGCGTAGCCGGCGGTGTGGGCGCAGAGCCGGACCGGGCCGGGCGGCGGAGCCGCCAGCGAGAAGAAGCCCACCGGGTCGACCGCGGCCTCGTCGTAGGCTCCGTTCGCGGTGCGGGCGGTGACCCGCCCACCGGAGGCCGGCGAGAGCTGCCCGACGATGCCGGCCTCGGTCACCTCGATCTCCACCACGACCGGACCGCTGCGGAACGCCAGGGTCCGCGCGGCACCGGCGTCCCGGCCGCCGGACCTGGTCAGTCCGGCCGGCTCGGCGTCACAGGCGGAGTCGAAGGTCAACTCGGCAAGCGCCAGTTCGGCGTCCACCGTGCGCCAGGTGAACGCCGCCCGGGCCGACGTCTCGAACTCCTGCGGGACCGGTCCGGCCTCCCGCAAAGCCTCGCCCAACTCCGTGAGCAGCGTGTTGTCATCGGCCGGCGGCCACGACCCCATCACGTTCACCTCCCCCTTCCTGAGCCGGGCACGTCCCGAGGTACGGGGCGAGCGCCGGGCATCCGCGAAGCTTGCGTAGGCACCGGGCCTGGGTCGGCCCGACGCTGCCGACCGGCATGCCGAGCCGGTCGCCGATCATCCGGTAGCTGGCCGGCGGGTCCGCGGTCAGCAACGCGAGCAGTTCCTGGCACCGCGGCGACAACTGGGCGAAGCCCTCCCGCAGCGCCTGGCGCCGTTCGGCCCGCAGCAGGTCCTCGTCCGGTGCCGTCGTGTCCACCAACAGCGAAGCACCCAACTGCCCGGTGGCGGAATCGTCGTACGGGTCGAACGGCACGCTCCGTCGGCCGACCCGCAACATCCGGTAGCACTCGTGCCGGGTGGTGGTGGCCAGCCATCCGGCCAGGGCGGCCGGTGCCCGCAGCCGGTCCAGGTGCTCCACCAGGCGCAACCAGACCGTCTGGTTGACGTCCGCGGCGTCCGCTCCGGTCAGGCCGTGCGAGCGGACGACCGACAGCACCAGCGGGGTGTAGCGGCGGACCAGCTCCGCCCAGGCCCGCTCGTCACCGCCGGCCGCGGCGCCGACCAACTCGACCGGGTCGCCGCCGGTCGGTCGCGCCGCCGGGTGGCCGCCCTCCAGCCTCCTCATTCGACGAGTACGCCGTAGTCGGGATGCCAGCGTGGCTCGGCGAGCAGCGCGAGCCGGGCCTCCTGCGCGGTCAGGCCGCCCGCGGTCATCATCGCGGCGAGTCGACCCGAGACGTGTCCGGTGGCGAACGAGGTGCCCGCCCAGTCGGCGAACCCGTCGAAGGGCGTGGCGGGCAGCCCGGGCAGCAGCAGCTGACCCTTGACGTAGGTGCTGGACCGGTCCCCGATGGCGCAGACATCCAACCAGGGTCCGTAGTTGCTGTAGGCGGCCGGGGTGACACCGTGCTGGTCACGGGTCACCGCACCCACCGCGAGCACCGGGTCCAGGGCCGCCGGCCAGGCCGGCCGGTCGGTGCCGGAGTTGCCGGCCGCCGCCACCACGACGACCTCCTTGGGGAGGGCGGCCAGCGCGTTGACCAGCGGCAGCGGCGGCAGGTCGTCGGCGGTGTAGCCGCCCAGCGACAGGTTGACGATCTCGGCCGCGCTCCGCTTCGGATCGGCGTGCCCGAGCCCGGCCAGCGCCGCGACCAGCATCTCCTCGTCACCGATGCCGGTCGCGTCCAGGGCCGCCTCCGGATCGACCCGGACGCCGGGGGCGGCCTGCCGGACCACCCCGGCGACGAAGGTGCCGTGCCCGCCCTGCAGCGCCAGCGTGTCGTCGTACAGGTAGACCGCGTCCTCGTCGTCGGATTCGGGCAGGTACCAGCCGTCGAGCCAGTCCGGGTGGTAGTCGCCGGCGTGGCGCCAGATGCCGGTGTCGCAGACGCCCACCGTGACGCCGGCGCCCTCGCCGGCCCGGGCCGGGTCCGGGGGCGCCAGCGCGGCGGCCGGCCGCGGCGGCCCGCCCGGGTTGCCCATGATGTTGCCGAAGCCGACCAGGACGTGGTGCGGTTGCACGGCGGGCGGTCGCTGGCCCGGCCACTGCTGCCGGTCGCGGAGCTTCTGGACCAGGCCCGGGATGTCGGCCTCCCGGTCGAAGGCCAGCCGGGTGACGCCGGCGAACCGGCCCGCCGGCTCCACCTGGTGGCCGTACTCGCGTAACCGGGCCTGCACCCGTTTGGCGTCCGCGTCGGCGGCCAGGAGCTGCCGGGGCCGGTACAGGAACTCCCGGCCGGGTTCCAGGTGGCGGCGCACGTTGCGGTCCTCGGCCACCGCCAGCAGGAACGCCCGCTGGTACGCCTCGTCCGCCGACTCGGCGGCCCGGCCGGGCGCCGCCCGGGGCAGGCTGGTCAGCGAGGCGGCGACCGCGGCCAGTGCGGACCCGGCCAACAGTCGGCGGCGGGACAGCCGGGTGGCTGGCCGGTCCGGCACGCGGCGTTCGGTCGGCGCTGGTCCTGGGTGCATCCGTCTCCTCCTCGACGCGTCGGGGAAGGCCCGGCCCGGCGGAAAGCCAGTGGTCGGTCGCCGCCCCACCGGCGATACCGAATCCTTCAGAAGATAGCTGAGTGTCTATAGTGGTACCAGGCTGAGACCGATAAATGACATTTTTCGACCAGCAGGTGGTTTGACCCCGCACCCCGCATCGTGGACTCTTCTTTCCATGGTCGACAGCAGGGCGGCCCTCGACCAGGTTCAGCGACACCCGCGCGAGGCGATCTCGATCGGCCGGCGGGTGCTCGCCGACCGTGCGGTGTCGGCGGCCGAGCGCTCCGCCGCCGAGCGGGCCATCGGCCTCGCCCTGCGGGAGCTCAACGACCTGCCGGGGGCGCTGCGGCACCTGCGTCGGGCGGAACGGCTCGCCGACTCGCCGCGGGTCCGGGCGCTGGCCCAGATGAGCCTCGGCTACGTGCTGGCCAACGCCGGCCGGACGGCCGCCGCGCTGCGGGCCGTCACCGCCGCCCTGCCCCGGCTGACCGGCGCCGACGCCGGTCGGGCCCGGATGCAGCGGGGCGTCGTGCTGCACTACCGGGGCCGGTTCGACGAGGCGGTCCGCGACTACGGGGTCGCGGTCGAGGTGGCCCGCCGGGAGGCCGACCCGCTGCTGGAGGCCCGGGCCCGGAACAACCGCGGGCTGCTCAACGCCCACCGGGGCGCCGCCCGCGGCGCCGAGGACGACCTCAGCCGGGCCGCCGAGATCTTCCGCCGGCTCGGCATGGAGCTGGCCGCCGCCGACGTGCGCTGGAACATCGGGATCGCGACCGGCCAACGCGGCGACATCGCCGGCGCGTTGCGGCTGTTCGGCACCGTCGCCGAGGAGTACCACCGGCTCGGTGTGCCGCGACCGGCCCTGCTGCTGGACCGATTCGAGCTGCTGCTGTCGGTGCCGCTGGTCGACGAGGCGGTCGAGGTGGCCGGCGCCGCGGTGCGGGAGCTGCGCCAGCGGCGGATGGCCTCCGACCTGGCCGAGGCGCTGCTGGCCCAGGCCCGGGCCGCGCTGCTCGGTGGAGACCTGGAGACCGCCACCGCGGCGGCGGCGCAGGCCCGGGTCAGGTTCCGCCGGCAGGGGCGGCGGACCTGGGCGGCGTTCGCCCGGCACGTCGAACTGCGTGCCGAGTTCGACCGGGGCACCCGCACTCCCGGCCTGCTCGCCGCGATGACCAGGACGGCAGGTCAGCTCGACGCGACCGGCTGGCCCGGTCCCGCCCTGACCACCCGGATCGAGGCGGCCAAACTCGCGGTCGCGCTGGCCCGCCCGGAGCGGGCCGCCGAGCTGCTGCGTCAGGCGGCCGGTGCGCACCGGCGGGGTACCGCCACCCACCGCGCCCAGGGCTGGTACGCGTTGGCCCTGGCCCGCCGTCTCGACGGCGACGAACCGGCGGCGGCCCGGGCGCTGCGCCGCGGGCTGGCCGTCCTGGACGGGCACCGGGCCGCGCTCGGCGCCACCGAACTGCGCGCGCACAGCGGCGCCTACGGCCGGGAGCTGGCCGCGGAGGGCCTGGACATCGCGATCCGGGCCGGCTCCGCGGCCCGGGCGCTGGCCTGGGCGGAGCGCTGGCGGGCCAATGCGCTGCGTACCCGGGCCGTGGTTCCGCCGCAGGACCCCGAGCTGGCGGCCGCGCTGGCCGAGCTGCGGATGGTCAGCGCGGCGCTGGAGGACGCGTTGCTCGGCGCCCGGCCGGTGGCCGCGCTGCGCCGCCACCAGACCCGGCTGGAGCAGCGCATCCGCGAGTTGACCCGCAGCGTCTCCGGGGGCGGGGCGCTGCTGGCGCCACCCGGGGTACGCGCGCTGGCCGAATCCCTCGGCGAGGCTGTCCTGGTCGAACTGGTTGCCCACGACCAACGGCTACGCGCGGTGCTGGTACGCGACGGCCGGGCCAGCCTGCACGACCTTGGCCCCCTCGCGGAGGCGTCCCGGCTGGCCCGGCTGCACCGCTTCGGCCTGCGCCGGCTGGTCACCCTCGGTGACTCGCAGCGGGCCCGGGGCGGCGCCGACCACGCCGCCTCCGCCCTCGACGAACTGCTCTTCGGTCCGCTGCGCTCCCGGCTCGCCGACCGGCCGCTGGTGCTCGTGCCGATCGGCGAACTGCACGCGGTCGGGTGGGCGGGCCTGCCGACCTGCGCCGGCCGGCCGGTGACGGTGGCACCGTCGGCGACGGTCTGGTCGGCGGCGACCCGCCGGCTCGCGCCGGCCGGGACGCCGCTGCTGGCCGCCGGGCCGCGGCTGCCCGCCGCCGAGACCGAGGTGGGTCAGCTCGGCGCGGTGCTGCCGGCCGCCACCCGGCTGACCGGCGATGCGGCCTCCGTGGCGGCCGTGACCAAGGCGATGGACGGTGCCGGCCTGGCGCACATCGCCGCGCACGGCACCTTCCGCGCCGACAACCCGCTCTTCTCCACCCTGGAACTCGCCGACGGGCCGCTGACCGCGTACGAGCTGGAGCGGTTGCCCCGGCCACCCGGCTGCGTGGTGCTGTCGGCCTGCGACGCGGGCCTGTCCGGGGTCCGACCCGGCGACGAGGTGATGGGATTCACGGCGGTGCTGCTCGCGCTCGGCACCCGCAGCCTGATCGCCGCCGTGCTGCCGGTGCCGGCGGATCTCACCACCGCCCTGATGGTCGACCTGCACCGGCGGATGCGCGCCGGTGCCGGTCCGGCGCCGGCGCTGGCCGCCGCCCAGCAGGCCTTCGCCGCAGGTGGCGCCGGCCCGGCCGGGGCCACCGCCGCTGCCTTCGTCTGCTTCGGCGCCGGCTGACCGGCAAGCCCTGCTTCGGCGCCGGCTGACCGGCAACCCCGCCCGACACCCCGTCCGGTCCGGCCCGCTCGTCCCGCCGGACCCTCCCGGTCCCATCCGTCCCGGCCGGCTCGTTCTCCGCCGGCGCCCGGCTGGTCCTCCGCCCGCGCCGTCCGTTGTCCGCTGCCCGACAGAAATTGCTGACGGCCGGTCGGTATCAAACCCCGGCCAGCCGGCTCTCGTCCGGTGTGGGCGGCGCGGCAGGCGCCCGACCCAGCAGGGTGAAGGGAGAGCCATGTCCAGAGGAGCACACCGCCGTGGGCCGGTCGCGCGCGGGCTGGCGGCGGGCTCGGTCCTCGCGCTGGCCGGCACGCTGATGGTCGGCGGGACGGCCGGCGCGGCGGAGCAGACGGCCGCGGTCTTCGCGGTCGTCCAGGAGGGTCTCACCGTCGAGGAGGGGGCGGCCCTGGGCAAGGCGTTCGGACTGCCGAACGCCCTGGAGACCACCGGCGCGTTCAGCTACGTCGACACCGCCAGCTTCAACGCGGTGCCGCTCACCGAGGTCGGCGAGGGCCGCGACGAGTCGGGGCGGCCGGTGCTCGCCCAGGCACTCGACCTGGCCGCCCTGGACCGGATCAAGCCGATCCCGGCGGAGGAGGCGCTGCGCGGCGCCGGCCGACTCGTCGAACTGGCCGGACTGAGCCCGGAGCTGAAGGCCGAACCGACCGTGTCGCACTCCGAGCTGACCCTGGCCGATCAGCACAGCCGGCCGACCCGGGTACAGGCCCTGGACACCACGGTGAGCCACCGGTTCAGCCTCGCCGGCCTGCCGGTGACCGGGCAGGGCGCCCGGCTGCGGATGACCTTCGCGCCGGACGGCACGGTCAGCCAGCTCTCGCACGCGCTGCGCAAGGTCGAACGGGCCGGTGAGGTGGCCGTGATCAGCCCGGCCGAGGCCAGCCGGGCCTGCCGGGCGCTCTATCCGGCCGGGGTCCGCCAGCAGACGCCCACCCTCGGCTACCAGTTCCCCGAGCTGGCGGCCACGAACGCCGACGGCAAGGGCCGGGTCGCCACGATCGTGCCGCAGTACACCTGCAACCCGGTCGCCGAGACCGGCAATCTCGCCCACCGGCTGGTGCCCGCCGTCGCCGACAGCGCGCCGAGCGGCAAGCTGACCGCCAGCCGGTCCGGCGACAAGGTCGAGGCCACCATCTCGGTAAGCGGCGGCACCGAGCCGTACTCCTACGCGTGGTCGTCGTCCAGCACGGTGCTCGACGACGCCCGCGGCGGCGACTCGATCTCCTACCTGCGCACCGCCCGGGAGAACGCCGCGTCGGGCGAGCAGCTCACCGTCGAGGTGACCGACGCCAACGGGCTGACCGCCACCGCGACCGTCGCTCTCGACGGCGACGGTGACGCCTCGGTCGAGACGGTGCCCGGCGGGGGCGGCTTCGGCGTGCTGGCGGTCGGGCCGGTGGACGTCGGCATCGAACAGACCGTCGACGAATGGCAGTGCGCTCAGGACAGCGCCAACGGATTCCGCAACGTGATGACCTCGAAGGGGGTACCGACCGTGTTCGACTGGCGTGGCCACAACGCCTGGGAGTGGGACTTCAAGGACCCGAGCCTCGGCGGTGGCGACAACTCCTACGTCGACAACGTCGACGCCACCTGGTACACCGGCCACGGCTCGCCCAGCGGGTTCACCTTCAAGAGCAGCGTCAACGACAACTGGATCGTGCCGGGGGACTCCCGGTGGGGCAACCGCGACCTGGAGTGGCTGCAACTGGAGTCCTGCCAGGTGCTGCGCGACACCAACGGCACGCACAACTACTTCAGCCGGTGGCGGCAGGCCTTCCAGGGGCTGCACATCCTCAACGGGTTCCACACCAACGCCTACTGCGTCGGTGGCGGTACCGGACGCAGCTTCGCCGAGTACCTGTTCCCGAAGAAGTTCCTGTGGTGGACGATCCGGCCCGCGCAGCGGGTCCAGACCGCCTGGGCGCTGATGGCGATCGACAAGGAGCCCGGTGGCGTGGTGTACCGGTCGATGGGGGCGTACCGCTGGGACGGGGTGAACAACATCGGCGACTACTTCTGGGGGCAGGGTCCGGTCGGGCCGGACCTGCCGATCACCCCGCAGATGGGGATGTGGTCGATCAGCGGCACCGTGTAACCGCACCCGACCAGTTCAGACGCCCGGTGACCGCCGACGGGGCGGTCGGCGCTCACCGGGTGGCCCGGCGGCCGCACCCGATCTGGACGACTGAGAACCCGGCTCCTGATCAGTCGACCGGTGCGGCCGCCGTGCCCTGCCGCCCACCGCCGCCGGCGGCCGGCCGCAGCGCCCGGTCGACGCCGACCAGGGCCAGACCGAGCAGCCAGAAGGCGACCGCGAAGAACACCGTGCTGATTCCGACCCCGCCGTAGCCGAGCGCACCGGCGTCGAGGAACGGGTACGGGTAGCTCCCCACGATCAGGCCCCGGACCAGCGCGAAGCCGAGATAGCCGAGCGGAAACGCCAGCCAGTAGAGCGCGTATCGCGGGCGCAGCCGGCCACGCGGATCGAACACCGCCCAGTCCAGCAGGGCGAGCAGTGGCACGATCGTGTGCAGGAGCTGGTTGCCGGCGGCCGCGACCAGGTCGCGGTCGGGCTGCGCCATCGCGAACGGGCTCGCCGGGTTCGCCAGCACCAGGTGGAACACCACCGCGGTGATGGTGATGTAGAGGGTGACCGCACCCTTGACCGCCGGTGGCGGGTCCGGTCGACCCCGCCAGGCCAGCCATCCGGCGTAGCCGGCGAGCAGTCCGACCGCGAGGTTGCTCTGGATGGTGAAGTACGGCAGCAGGCCGGTGACGGTGGGCGGGCCGGCCGCGGTGCAGCCGATCCCGGCCACCACCGCCGCGACGGTCACCAGCCGGCAGGCCACCGGCAGCGGACCGGCCCGAACGTCCATCCCGGCAAGCTACCAGCCGGTACGCCAGCGGTCACCGGGCGAAGGGGCAGCCGGTTCGGTCAGCGTCGGGCCAGCGCCAGCGCGGCGTTGTTGCCGCCGAAGCCGGCGCTGACCACCAGCGCGTGCCGGGCCCGGGGCGCCGGCTCGGGATGGCGCATCAGCCGCAGCCTCTCGGTGGGCTCGGGATCGAGCAGCCCGGGCGTCGGTGGCAGCAGCCGGGTCCGCAGCGCCAGCGTGGCGGCGACGATCGCCGGAAAGCAGGAAGCGTGCAAGAGATGCCCGGTCGCGCCCTTGTGTGAACTCACCGGGACCGCCGCGTCGCCGGACCGGCCGGCGATCGTCTCCAACGCGGCCAGTTCGACCGCGTCGCCCTGCACGGTGCCGGTGGCGTGCGCCTGCGCGTAGTCCACCCGGTCGGTCCCCGCGTCGGCCAGCGCCTCGTCCAGGCAACCGGTGACCACCTCCTGGTCGGAGGCGGCGGCCTTGGCGCCGCTGACCCGGCAACCCACCCCCGCGACCTCGACGTCGTGCCGGGCGTCCCGGCCGGCGGCCCGGGCCACGGTCTCCAGCACCAGCGCGCCGGCACCCTCGCCGAGGGTGATGCCGTCCCGGCTCCGGTCGAACGGCCGGGCCCGGTCCGGGCTGACCGCCCGCACCGCGCGCATGCTGGCGTACTCGGTGGCGTTCAGCACGGTCGCGCCGACGACCAGCGCGACATCGGCGACGCCGCCGGCCATCAGCTCCCGGGCCAGCCCGACCGCGAAGGCCGCGGAGGCGCAGGCGTGGGTGAGGAAGTACGGGGCGCCGCCGGCCAACCGGACGCCGGCCACCGCGCTCGGCGGCGGGCCGACCATGTCCGAGCTGGTGACCCGACCCGGCCCCACCACGTCCGGCGTCTGTCCCACCACGAGCACCAACGCGCCGTCGGGGACCCCGCGGTAGCCGGCGTCGGCCAGCGCCTGCGCGACCACCGCGTCGGTGTACGCGCGCCGGGTCGCGACCCCGCCCGGCGGATCGGGTACCTCGCCGACCGCCTCGCCCTCGGTGCCGGCGAACCGGTTGGCCGGCCCGATCGCCGGCCGGCCGCTGAGCAGCCCGTTCCAGAACCGGTCCACGCCGTACCCGTAGCTGGTGACCAGGCCGAGCCCGGTCACCGCGACGGCCGTCTCCGCCGGACTCATGACTGTCCCACCTCGCTCATCGGCAGCGACTCGACCAGGTGTCCGGCCAGCGGCAGCAGCACGCTGCCGCGCGGGCCCGACCGGCCGCCGGTCCCGTCGGCGGCCGATCGGACCCCACCGCCTCCACCGTCCGCCGCCGGGTGCCCGGTCACGGCCGGTTCCCAACTGGCCACGACGGCGAGGACGCCGGGCGCGGTGCCGTACGGACCGGCGGTACCGCCGGTCGGATCGGGCTCGGCCAGCAGCTCGCCGACCAGCACCGCCGGGTGTCGGGCGCGCAGGGCGGTCGCGGCGAGCAGGGCCTGCCGCCCGTCCGCCCCGACCGACGCGATGAGGTACGCCGGTCCGTGCCAGCCGACCGCGGCACCGGCGGCGCGGACCAGGTCGGCGATCTCCATCCGGACCGAGTCGGACGGCCGCAGCCGCCGGGTGGTCTCCAGACACCGGGCCGCGAAGCGGCTGGCGACCGCCACCGCGGGACCGCTGACCGCCAGCACCACCGGCGCGGCGGCCCGGTGCCGGGGGTGGACCGTGCCCAACGCGTCGACCAGCGCGGCGCCGGTCACCGCGGCCAGGTCGGCGTGGCACCCGGGCGGGCCGGCCAGCCGGGCCGGGTCGCAGCCGGCCACCGCCTCGGCCAGCAGGTCCGGGTCGGAGGCGGCCAGCGCGAGCCGGCCGATCATCGCAGCACCCCGACCTCGTCGCGACGCAGCGGCAGCGCCCCCGCCAGCACCGTCTCCGGGCTGACCACCACCACGTCGAAGAGGCCGCCGAGCAACCGGCCGAACATGGTCCGCGGCCCGACCAGGTAGACCCGTTCGATCCGGTGCCGGATCAGCGCGTCCAGGGTGATCTGGATGTGCACCGGTTCGGTCCAGCCCTGCAGCAGGGTCCAGCTCAACTGCGTGGCGGAGCGGACCAGCGACCCGTCGACGTCGGAGACCACCGGGATGGCCGGCGGGCGGAACCTGGCGTCCGGGTAGACCTGCTCGCCGAGCTCGTCGCGCAGCTCGGCCATCGCGGCGCAGTGCTGCGGCCGGTCCATCGTGTAGATCGGCGACCCGCCCCGCTCGCTGACCCGCTGCCGGACCAGTTCGAGCGTCTGCATCGTGCCCGACACGGCGTGCACGCTGAGTCCGAGGTCCGCCGAGATCTCGATCCACCGGCCGGCCTCCCGGAGCTCGGCGACGATCTCCTCCACCGTCGCCCGGTCCAGCCGGTAGAAGAAGTGGCAGCCGGCCGGCTCCGGCAGCTCGGCGAGGAACCGGGCCTGCCGGGCCGCGCTGCGGCTGACCAGTCCGATGGCGTCGGCGTAGTCGAGGCCGCCGGCGTAGACGGCCGCCGGAAAGCCACCGAAGCTCAGCCCCGCGCAGGCCACCGGCGGTTCGAGCTGCTCGGCGGCGAACCCCGCCGGACCGTCGAGCTGGTCGTGCAGGTGGTCCGCGAGCGCCAGCGTGCAGGCCAGGTACGCGCAGTCGTACACGGCCCACTGGCCGGCCCCGGCGTCGCGGAACGCGGCCAGCAGCGAATAGCCCAGCACCTCGTCGGCGGCGGCGATCCGGCGCCGCCCCGGGCCGCTGCGCGCGAGGAAGTCGCCGATCGCCGCGAAGCTGGTCGGTGCGAGTCCCGGGAAGAGCACGACGGATCTCATCGGGCGGCTCCCACGCCGGCCGGCCGGGCCGCCACCGCGGCCACCCCCGGTCCGTCGCTGACCGCCAGCGACACCGAGGTGCTGCGCAGTGAGCGGCTCAGGAACGCTCCCGGCCCGGGCACCAGCACCCGGCGGACGCCGAGCGCGGCCATCCGGCGCAGCGAGTCCGACCAGCGGACCGTGCTGGTGTACTGGTCGACGAGCGCGGCCAGCACCGCCTCCCGGGAGCGCAGCGGCTCGGTGGTGAGGTTGCAGACCAGCGGGATCACCGGGTCGCGGACCTCGTCGCGCGGGCTGAACTCGGCGGCGAACCGGTCCCGGACCCCGGCCATCATGTCGCAGTGCGCGGGCGGCCCGTACGGGATCACCACCCCGGCCCCGCCCAGCCGGAACGCGGTGCCGGCGAGCAGGCCGAGGCCGGCGAGCTCGCCGCTCATGATCACCTGATCGTCGGCGAGGAAGGCGCAGGTCCGCAGGTAGTGACCCTGTTCGACCAGCTCGTCCGCCGCCGCGAGCAGCCGCCCGACGTCCACCTGCGAGTAGAAGTACACCCCGTGCCGGGTCCCGTCGAACTCCTCGGCCTCGATGGTCGCCATCGCGTACGCCATCCGCAGCGCGTCGGCGTAGCTCAGGCAGCCGGCCAGGTGCGCGGCGGTGATCTGCCCCAGGCTGAGCCCGGCGATCAGTGCCGGCCGGTGGTCGACGAACTCCTCGTAGCAGGCCACGCTGAGTGCCATGATCACCGGCCGGGCCACCGCGCCCCGGTTCACCTCCTCGTCGGTGCCGGTCAGCAGCGCCGCCGCCAGGTCCTGGCCGAGCACCTCACCGGCCTCGGCCAGCCGGCGCCGGACCGCCGGGCTGCCGTCGTACAGTCCCCGGTACTCGCCGGGCCGGATCCGGATCTGGGGGGAGAGCAGCGCGGCGGTCATGCGGTCAGCCCACCGTCCACCACGAGGGTCTGCCCGGTGACGTAGCTGGCCCGGTCGGAGGCGAGAAAGGCCACCGCCTCGGCGATCTCGGCGCCGGTGGCCAGCCGGCCGAGCGGGATGTCGTCGAGCAGCCGGGCCCGGCGCGGCCCGGCCACCCGGTCGATCATCCCGGTCGACGCCGTGTAGCCGGGGGCCACCGCGTTGACCCGTACCCCGTGCGGGGCGTACTCGCGGGCCAGCGACCGGGTCATCCCGAGCAGCCCGGCCTTGCTGGCCGAGTAGCCGCTGAGCCCTTCGATCCCGGTCAGCCCGGCGATCGACGCGACGTTCACGATGACGCCGCGCCGGGCCACCAGCATGTGCAGCGCCACCGCGCGTACGCAGTGGAAGGACCCGATCAGGTTGGTCTGCACCGCCGCCACCCAGTCCTCCACCCCGACCGTGGGCAGCACCGCCGAGGCGGTGCCCACGGCCGCGTTGTTGACCAGGATGTCGATCCGGCCGGTGGCGGCCGTGAGGTCGTTGACCGCCGACCGGACCTGCTCCGCGTCCCGGATGTCCAACCGGCAGGTGACGGCGGCCACCCCGCTGCTCTTGGTCACCTCGTCGGCCACCTCGCGGGCCGCCTCCTCGGACCGGTGGTAGCCGACCGCGACGGTGGCCCCGGCCCGGCCGAGCAGCCGGCAGATCTCCCCGCCGATGCCGCCCGAGCCGCCGGTGACCAGCGCCGTCCGTCCACTGAGCTCCATGGTCAGTCCCGTTCCACCAGGTCGGCGAACATCCGCTCCCAGCGCTCGCGCATCTGGGTGCGGAACTCCTTGGCCGCCAGCTCCTTCTCCTCCGTCGGCACCTGCTCGGCAGCGCGCAGCAGGTCGTCGCCGGCCGCGACGAGCGCGTCGTACTCCGGTCGCAGCACCGAGGCCACCACCGCGTCGTGGTAGCGGCCGTCGAAGTAGAAGTAATCGCGCAGCACGCCCTCGATCACCACGTCGGTCTTGAACAGGAAGTTGAGCACCCGGCGGTTGTAGAGTCCGGTCATGAACTGGACCCGGTGCGCGTCCTTGCAGCGGAACAGGTAGTCCAGCGCGAGCAGGCTGGCCTCCGCGCCGCAGCCGCTGTCCCACAGCTCCGGGTCGCCGACCATCGCGCCCAGCTCGTAGCTGCGCGCGTGCCGCTGGGTGTGCCACTGCACCAGGCCGACCTTGCGCCCGTCCCGGGACTCGATCATCGCCATCGGGTTCTTCTTCATCGCCGCCCGGATGGTCTCCAGGGTGTAGAACTCGGTGTCTCCACCGGCTCCCAGGGCACCGGCGTGCGACGGCTGCACCCAGCGGGTGATCAGCTCGTAGTCGGCGTCCTCGACCGCCACCAGGCGGGCCAGGTATCCCTGCATCGCTGTCGTCTCCTTGGTCTGTGGGCGCCGTCAGGCGGCGACGAAGTCGCTGATGCTGCGGATGGTGCGGAAGGTGTCGGTGCCGCAGGCGCCCACGTCGAACCGGTAGGCGTCCTGCAGGGCGGCGATGAACCGCAGCGTGTCCAGGGAGTCCAGCCCGAAGGCCGACTCCGGCCCGAACAGCGGCTCGTCGAGGTCGATCCCCTCGGCCGGCCGATCGATGGCGTAGACGCTGGCGAAGATGGTGCGTACCTGCTGCTCGACCACGGGATGTCCGTCCTTTCCTGAGTTGTGTCGGCCGCCGGTTGGCGGGTCAGTGGTGGGCGATCCGGCCGTGCCGGACGCAGAGCGAACCCCAGAGGAAGCCGGCGCCGATGGCGGCCAGCACGAGCACGTCGCCGGGGCGTACCGCGCCGCGGGTCATCGCCGCGTGCAGCACGGTGAAGACGGTCGCCGCACCGGTGTTGCCGAGCCGCTCGACGGTGGTGACCGCCCGCTGCGGTGGCACACCGAGCGTGTCCAGCACCTCCCGGACGATGTTCAGGTTCGCCTGGTGGATGAAGAAGTGGTCGACCGCGTCGACGTCCAGGCCGGCCCGGCGGACCGCCCGGGTGATGGTGCGGGGCAGATGCCGGGTGGCCTCCGTCCAGACCGTCCGGCCGTCCATCTTCAGGTAGTGCTGCCGGTCGGCCACGGTCGCCGCGGTGGTCGGTTGCCGGCTGCCGCCGGCCGGGATCTGCACGCCGTACGAGAGCGCCGAGCCGACGTCCCAGCTGAGCAGCCCGGAACCGTCCTCGGTGCGGCCCAGCACGACCGCCCCGGCCGCGTCGCCGAAGAAGACCCGGGTGCCCCGGTCGGCCGGGTCGGTCACCCGCGACAGGCACTCCGCACCGATCACCAGCACGCGGGAGAACGCCCCGCTCTGCAGCAGGTGCGCCCCGGTCAGGATGCCGTAGACGCCGCCGGCACAGGCCGCCTGGTTGAGATCGAGCAGCAGTGCCCGGTCCGCGCCGAGCGCCTCCTTGACGATCAGTGCGGTGGACGGCAGCGGCTGGTCGAAGGTGAACGTCGCCAGCACGATCGCGTCCAGCTCCGGGCCGGTCACGCCGGCCCGGTCCAGCGCCTCCCGGGCCGCCGCCAGACACATGTCCGAGGTCTGCTGCCCGGCGCCCAGGAACCGGCGCTCCCGGATCCCGGTGCGGCTGCGGATCCACTCGTCGGTGGTGTCCAGGGTGGCCACCAGGTCGGCGTTCGTCACCACCTCCGGCGGCTCGTGCACGCCGACGCCCCAGATGCCGACCGGCACCCGCAGCGGGCTGTCGAACGCGGCCGGCAGCAGCTCGGAGAAGGGTTGTACGGCGGTCACGAGCTGGTCTCCCCACTCTCGGTGGTGCGTGCTGACAGGTCCGCCGGTTCGGCCGGCTCCGTGGGGTGCGTGGGGTCCGCCGGCCAGAGGCAGGGCGGGGTGTCGTCCAGGCGTACCGCGATCTCGACGACGGCGAGCTGGCCGGCGGCGCAGCGCGCCCACCCCCGGGCCAGCGCCGCGGCCAGGTCCCCGCGGCGGGTGACCCGCTCGTGGTGACCCGGGCCGGCGGCTGTCGGGTCGGCGCCGGCCGGGTCGGCGAACCGGAACCGGTCGGCGGCCTCCGCCGCGTTTTCGGTCAACTGATGCTGCAGCCAGCCGTAGCCGCCGTTGTCCAGGACGAGGTAGAGCACGCCCACCCCGGCGTTGGCCGCGGTGGCCAGGTCCGCGCGGAACAGGTTGAAGGCGCCGTCGCCGACGAACGCCACCACCGGCCGGTCCGGGACGGCCAGCGCCACCCCGACCGCCGCGGCCGCGCCGAACCCGAGCGTGGTCTGCTCGCTCGGCACCACCGACCCGCCCCGGGTGTGGCAGGTCCAGTAGGGCCAGAAGTACGACCACATGTCGGCGAGCCCGTTCTCCTGCACCAGGATTCGGTCGCGGGGCACCGCGCCGTCCAAGGCGTCGAGTACGTCGAGCACGCTCAGTGCCGGCCCGGACCGCAGCCGCTTGCCCCGGGACTGTGCGGTCGCGAGCGCCTCGGACCGGGCCCGGCCGACCCGCTCGACCCAGACCGGGTCCGGCTCCGGACGGTCCGCGTCGGCCCAGGCCGCGGCGGTGACCACCGCGTCGGCGACCACCTTCGGCCCGGGCCAGCCGGGGGAGAGGTCGGCGGCCTCGATGTTCACCTGCACCACCTGGACGGCCGGGTCGAGGGCGTCCCAGCCGTCGACGGCGGTCTCCTCCAGCCGGGACCCGAGGGTGACCACGACGTCGGCGTGCCGCCACAGCTCCCGCACCGCCGGCGCGGCGTAGAGGCCGGCCACCCCGCAGAAGAGCGGATGCCGCTCGTCCACCGCGCCCCGGCCGGAAGCGGTCACGACCAGGCCGGCACCGAGCCGCTCGGCGAGTCGCTGCACCGCACCGCCCTCGTCACGGTGGCGCAGCCCGCCGCCGACCAGCAGCAGCGGCCGACGTGCCCGGGCCAGCACCGCCGGCACGTCGGGCGCGGTTGCCACCACTGGCGCGGCTGGTGCGGTCGGCAGTGATCCGGTCGGCATCGGTTCCTGGGACGGCCGGCGGGGCACCGGCGAGGTCCCGACCGTGGCGGGAATCTCCACATAGACCGGTCCCGGGGCGCCGGCGGCGGCCACCAGCGCGGCCTTCTCCAGCGTGCCGGCCAGCAGCCGCGGATCCTCGACCCGGACCGCCCACTTCACCACCGGGCGTACCAGTGCCAGCTGGTCGAGTTCCTGGAACGCCCCGGTACCGAACCGGGTGGCGTCGGTGCCGGTGGCCAGCAGCACCAGCGGAACCCGGCCGGTCGCCGCCTCCACCAGGCCGGCGACCGCGTTGCCGACCGCCGGACCCCGCCCGACCACACAGTAGGCCGGCCGGCCGGTGGCGACCGCGTGCCCGGTGGCCATGAAGACCGCGTTGCGCTGGTCGCGGCAGAGCACCAGCTGGATCGGCTGGTCACCGAGCGCCGCCAGCAGGGTCAGCTCGTCGTCGGGCAACCCGAACACGGTACGGACCCCGGCCGCCAGCCAGGTGTCGACGACGGCGTGCCACCCGGTCGGGTACGACGCGGGGCCGTCGGGCGTGGTCAGATCGTTCCGCATCGCTGCGCCACCGCCTTCGAGATCAGAATCGGTCCGGCCTGCCGCTCGCCCCGGTGGCTGAGGTGGTTGGCCATGTGTCCCCAGCCGCCGAACGGCTGGTTGCCGTCGTCGACCGAGGTCAGTGGCGCGTCCACGGTGACGGTGTGCCGCCGGCGCAGCAGGGTGCTCAGCGCGCCGTCCCGGTCGCCGTACACGCTCGCCCCGAGGGCCCGGTCGGCGTACCCGTTGGAGGTCAGGGTGGTGCGCAGGGCACCCTCGTCGTGGTAGCCGATGACGTTGAAGATCGGGGTGAAGAACTCGGTGAGCGCGGGTTCCTCGCCGAGCCGGCTGACCAGCACGGTCGGCTCGACGATCCGGGTCCGGAAGTCGACCCGACCGCCGTGCCGGATCCAGTTGCGGTGCCGGTGCAGGAACAGTGCCGCGCCCTCCAGCGCGCTGTCGTAGCAGATCGGCCCGTAGTCCGCGGTCGGCATCGTGTACGGGCCGCAGCGCAGCCGACCGAGCCGGTCGACCAGGCGGTCGACGAACCGGTCGAGCACCGCCTCGTGCACGAAGATCGCGTCCGGGCCGAGGCAGTCCTGCCCGGAGTTGAGCAGCCGGATCTCGATGATGTCGGCGAGCGCCCGGTCCAGGTCGGCGACGTCGGTGACGATCACCGGGTTGACGCCCTGGCCGAAGAAGAGGAAGAGCTGCTCCCGGTCGAGCAGGGCGCGGATCTCCGCGCCGTTGCTGTACCGGCCGGTGAAGACCACCAGCTCGGCCGGGGCCACGGCGTCCCGGAGGAAGGCGCGCTGACTCACCTCGGCCAGCTCGATCGGCAGGTCGTGGACCTGGGACAGCAGCCGGTGCAGGGCGACCGTCTGGGCCCGGACCTGACCGGCCGGGCGGAAGGTGACCCGCCGCACGAACAGGCTCGGCACCAGCAGGTACAGCACGTACGAGTAGAGCAGGACGTTCGACGGCATGAACACCGCCGACTCGCGCAGCGTGACCGGGCGGTGGGTGGCCACCTCGGCGGCGGCGCCGTCCAGGGTGGCCAGCGCGGCGTCGATCTCGTAGCTCGCCGCGGTGTAGGTGGAGATCTCGGTCAGGATCGCGCGGACGGTGTCGCGTTCGGCGTCGATCAACCTGCGGACGGCCAGTAGCCGGTCGATCCGGCCGGCCAGCTGCGGGTCGGTCAGCGCCTCGGCCGCCGCCGGTGCGGGGCTGCTCACAAATCCTCCTGATTGTGTCGCGTCGCGGCCGGTGGATCCCGCCGCACGGTGCCGCGCCGCCGGGCGGCCAGTTCGGTCAGCTGGGCGCGGTCGACCTTGCCGGTGCTGCCCACCGGCAGCCGGGGCAGCACCTCGATGGCGTTCGGCCGCTCGTACGAGGCCAGCAACGCGTCGATCCGATCCCGCCAGTAGCCGGTGGGCCGGGCCTGGGGATCCTCGACGAAGAGCACGAGCTGGCAGCCGCGCCGCTCGTCGTCGACGCTCACCAGGCAGATCGGGGCGCCGCACGCCTCGGCCTGCCGCTGGATGCTCTCCGGGTAGAGGGTGTAGCCCATCCGGTGCACCGCGCGGTGCCGGCCCACCACGTGCAGGTTGCCGTCCTCGTCCAGCCGGCCGAGGTCGCCGGTGCCGAACCAGCCGTCCGGCACCGGCCGCAGCCGTCCCTCCTCGTCGAGGTAGCCCTCCATCAGCCCGGCCGAGCGCACCTGCACCTCGCCGTACCCGCCCGCCGCACCCGACCGGTCGGGGCTACCGGGCGGCGGCGGCGCGCCACCGCCGCCCGCGCTCCCGCCGGCGCCGCCGCCCGTGCTCCCGGCCGGCTCGGCGATCCGTACCGACACGCCGGGGAGCGGCTTCCCACAGCCGACCGGGTTGTCCGCCGTGGCCAGCGCGACGTTGCCCACCTCGGAGAGGCCGTACCCGTCGAGCAGCGGGGCGCCCAGCTCGGCGGCGAACCGGTCGGCGAGCGCGGGCGGCAGCGGCGCGCCGCCCACGCACCACATCCGGACGCTGGCCAGCCCGGCCCGGGTGGCCGGCCGCCGCTCCAGCAGGCCGAGCAGGGCGTGGTACGTCGGCGGCGCCGCGTCCACCGCGGTGACCCGGTGCTCCCGCACCGAGTCCAGCGCGTCGGCCAGTCGCCGGTACGGCGCCACCAGCAGCGAGCAACCGGTCAACCACCAGATCAGCACCAGCGACATGCCGTACTGGTGGGAGAAGGGCAGCAGCGGGAACAGCACGTCGTCCGGCCGGTAACCCATCACCCGCATGGTGACCAGGGTGTTGGCGATCAGGGAGCGGGCCGACCGGACGACCCCCTTGGGGCGGCCGGTGGTCCCCGACGACCAGAGCAGGGCCGCGTCCCGGCGCGCCGCCCAGGCCCCGAACGGCCCTGCCGGGCCGCCCACCAAGCCGGCCGATTCACCCGCGCCGGCCCGATCACCCGAGCGGGCCCACTCGACCGCGCCGGCCGAAGCCGGGCCGGCGGTGTCGTCGACGCCCTCCTCGCCGGCGGCGATCAGCTCGTCGTATCCCCGTACCCGGTCGACGCCGAGCACGGCGGTCAGCGCCCGACCGGTGTCGGCGAGGTCCGCCGTGGAGCCGAGCAGGGCCCAGCGGACCCCGGCCCGGCCGACCACCCCGACGGACTCCGCGGCCGTCTGGCGGGCGTCGACGAGCACCAGCGAGACGTCCAGCCGGATCAGGGCGAGCATCGCGGTCAGATAGCCGGGATCGTTCTCGCCGAGCAGCAGCACCCGGTCGCCCGGGACCACGCCGATCGCGGTGAGGTGACGGGCGAGCAGGTCGACGGTGGGCGCGCAGGCCGAGCGGGTCAGCCGCCGGCCGGCCGGCGCCGGAACCGTCCGGCTGGCCGGGACGGATACCGGCCGGGCCATGGTGGTCATGCCGGCACCGCCGAATCCCGCCGCGGCGCGTCCAGTCCGCGCAGCGCCGGCAGGCCGACGGCGACCGTCGCGACCGCCGCGGTCAGCAGACCGATCACCAGGATCGTGCCGGTGAGTCCCGCGACGTCGAGCAGGACACCGGCCAGCAGCCCGCCGACCGGGATGCCGGCGAGCATCAGCGCGTTGCGGGCCGACAACACCCGTCCCAGCGCGGTGGCCGGCGTACGTTCCTGGAACGCGGTCGCGACCAGCGGGCCGAGCGGCGCCATCACCAGGCCGGACGCGGCCATCAGGACCGCCGTGCCGACCGGACCCGGAATGGCCGCCAGCGCCAGGACCGTACCGGCCGTGCCGAAGCAGGAGATCAACAGCCAGGCCCGGCGGGGCAGGCGGCGGGCGACGACCGCGAACAGCAGGGCACCCGCCAGCGCCCCGCCGCCGACGGCAGCCAGCATGCCGGCGAAGTGCAGGGCACTGCCGAACACCTCCGCGGCGTAGGCCAGCAGCACGATCGAGTAGAGGCTGCTGATCAGCGTGTTCAGCGCGGTCCCGACCAGGGTCAGAGCGACCAGCAGACGGTCCCGCCAGAGCACCGCGAGCCCGTCCCGCAGCGACCGCCCGTACCCCCGTACCCCGCTTGGGGCCGTGGCGGTGTCAGCCTGCGCCGCAGCCGGGGTGTCGGCCGCTCCCGCGGACCCGGCGGCGGCCGCTGGCTGGGCCGCCGGGGGCGCGTCCGGGCGGCGGCGGCCCGGCACCACGGCCAGCAGCAGTACCGCGGCGACCAGGCAGGCGGCGGTGTCCACCCAGAGCACGGTGTCGGCGCCGAGCAGCGCGAGCGCGACGCCGGCCACCACCGGCATGATCAACAGTGCGAACCGGTCGATCGCGGCGAGGACCGCGTTCGCCGATTCCAGCGACACCCGGGCCGCCCGGGCGGCGTCCGGGACCAGGGCCTCGACCGCCACGCTGGCCACCGAGTCCAGCGCGCTGGCGACGAAGACCAGCGCGAGCAGCTGCCAGAGGGCGAGCACGTCCAACCTGAACAGCAGCGGCACCAGACCGATCGCCGATCCGGCGATGACCAGGCTGCCGACCGACGAGCGCTTCGCGCCGGTGCGGTCGATGAGCGCCCCGGCGAAGAACCCGACAAGCGCGATACCCAACCCCGAACTCGCCACCGCCAGACCGGTCTGGGTTCCGCTGCCGGTGATCTGCAGGACGAACCAGGGCAGCGCCACGACGCTCACCGTCCGGCCGGTACTGGCCACGGCCTTGGCGCTCCAGACCGCGAACAACGCGGCCCGGGCGGCCGGTCGCGCGTCGGACTTCGCCGGCCCGTCCGGTTGCTCGTCGCGCCGGTCAGCGACCGGCGCGCCGGCGTCCCGCTGAGGTGCCTCCGATACGGCGGTCACGTGTCAACTCCGATCACCTCGGGTGGTTGCCGGCCCGAGACCGGTCCCGCGACGACGTTCGCACCGTGGCCGTCCCGCTACATCGGTAGGAACACGCAAAGGCGTACGCCAGTGCCCCGCCGACCGCCGCCCCACCGATTCGGTAACTCCGGTTGCGTATTCCTACGGATGTGCCGGGCGACGGCCGGTGACAGCGTTCGTGCTGCGACCGGCGGACCTTCGCGACTGGGGTGGCGGTTACCGACCACTCCGTTCGCGGGGCCGGCGCATGTGATTACCGCGTCGGCACCGCGAAGGAGGTGAACACCATGTCGAAGGCCTTCCGCGTCATTGTCATCAACAACTAGGGGAGACCGCTGGCCGCCGCCGATCGCGGGTGACAGCCCCGGCATCCGGCGACCAGGTGACCCGTTCCTCCAGCTGGTGAAGGAGGTGAACACCATGTCGAAGACCCTCCGCGTCATCATCATCAACTGATCCGGGCCGGCCGTGGCGCGGGTCTGCAGCCCGCGCCACGGCGGCTGGTACGGAAGAAGGCAGGACGTCATGCACCAGCAGCACGGTCGGTACCGGTTGACGCCGCTGAGCGTCCCGCGTGCCGCGCAGCGGTGCCCACAGCGGACCGTCGAGGTCGGCGACGCGGACGGCACCTGCCAGATCTTCACCCGCGATGTCGTGAGTGGACACAGGCGGCAGGCGACAACGGCGCCGCACGGTGTGGACCAGTGCGAGATCGAGCCGGACGGCGCGTACCTCTGGTGGTTCGACGCCGACCCCGACGGCGTCGGCCGCTGGCGGCGGCAGCCGTTCTCCGGCGGGCCGGTACGCCCGGTCCTGGCCGGCCTACCGGCCGGCCGGATGTACGGCACGGGACTGGCCGACCCGACCGACGCGGCACCCACCGCCGCCATCGGCCTGGGAATCGCCGGGGAGAGCCGGTGCTACCTCGGCGAACCGGGCGGGACCGGCCGGCTGGTCTGGTCCGCCCCCGGCTACCAGGCCCTGATCGACCTGGCACCCCGAGCCGACCTGCTCGTGCTGGCCGGCGCACCCGGCGGCCGGGACGCCGTCACGGTCGTCGCCGCGCAGACCGGACGGCCGGTGGCCCGGATCGCCGGCGACCCGCGCCGACCGATCTGGCCGATGGAGTTCCGGCCCGACCCGGACGCCGAGCCGGAGCTGCTGCTGATCGTCGCCGACCGCGGGCGGTACACCCTCGCCACCTGGCGCCCGGCGGCCGGCCTGCGGGTGCACGACTGGTTGCCGTTCCAGTCGGAGATCTCCGCCCAGTGGTACGGCCCAGACCGGACCGTCCTGGTGCAGCAGGACTGGGCCGGCCGCAGCCGGCTGCGTACGGTCCGGCTGGACAGCGGCGCCGTCGACCCGGTACCGACCCCACCCGGCACCATCACCGACACGTACGCCGCTCCCGGCGGTCCGCTGCGCTGCGTCTGGAGCCGGATCGGCCAGCCGCCCCGGATCCTGACCCTGCCCACCACCACCACCGGCTCGGCGACCCAACCGGTGCGGCCGGTCCCGGCCGGCGCCCCGGACGTCCGGGCCGCCCGGGACCGGGATCTGTCGACCAGCCGCGGCTACGGCCAGATCCACAGCTTTCTGACCACCCCGCCCGGCCCCGGCCCCTGGCCGACCCTGTTCCTGGTCCACGGCGGGCCGGCCAGCCACGACCGGGACTGCTACGACCCCCGGGTCGAGTTGCTGGTCGACGCCGGGTTCGCGGTGGTGCGGACCAACTACCGGGGATCCACCGGCTACGGCGCCGGCTGGCGCCGGATCGACCCCGACCGGGTCGGCCTGGCCCAGCTCGACGACCTGGTGGCCGTCCGGGCCCAGCTCGTCCGCGCCGGGGTCGCCGAGCCCGGCCGGATCGGCCTGATGGGTCACTCGTGGGGTGGCTACCTGACCCTGCTCGGACTCGGCGCGACGCCGCACCTGTGGGACGTCGGGCTGGCCGGCGCACCGGTCGCGGACTACCCGGCCGCCTACCGGACCGGTACCCCCGCGCTGCGCGAGGTGGACCGCGAACTCTTCGGCGGCACCCCGGACGAGGTGCCCGACCGGTACCGCACCGCCTCCCCGCTGACCTATGTGGACGACGTACGGGCGCCGGTGCTGATCGCCGCCGCCCCGGACGACCCGAAGTGTCCCTGGACGCAGGTCGAGCGGTACGCCGACGCGCTGCGCCGCCGCGGCGCCCGGTACCGGCTGCTGCGCACCGGTGGCGGTCACGCGAGCCGGGACGCGGCCGACCACGTCGCGGTCCTGATCGCGATGCGTGACTTCGCCCGCGCGGTGTTCGGCGGTGCGACAACGAGCGTCTCCGGAGCGGACGGGCCACGAGCGCCGCGCCGCGCCGGGATCGAGGTAACGGACGCACCGGCCCGGCAGCCGGCCACGAGCCTGCTGCCGGGCCCGGCTCAACCGGCCGGCGCGCGCTGACCCGCGCGCGCCGGCCGGTGGCCAGCCACGACAGGGGAGGGAGGTGAAAACTGTGAAGCGACGCAGCATCCAGAACGACCCGATCACCACCGCGGAGCGCGACCGGGGACTCGTCGTCCCGATCCGGATCTTCCTGAACGCGGTCGATCCCGCGCCGGCGACCGGCGACGGCGCCACCGACGTCGACCCGGGCGCCCAGCCCCGTACCGGCCGTCGGTGACCCCGAACTACCACCCCCGACCGGAACACACGTATGCGGCCCGTTCCGGGGCGCCGACCGGCGCCCCGGAACGACGCCCCCCAGGAGGTGCGGCACCATGCGGATCGTCCTCGTCCACATGCCGTGGGCGCCCATCGACATCCCCTCCCTCGCGCTCGGCATTCTCCGGACGGCCGCCGAACGACAGGGCCACGAGGTGCACGTCCGGTACGCCAACCTCGACCTCGTCGACTGGCTCACCAAGCGGACCTCGTTCGACCTGGGGAGCTACCAGTTCTACTCCGAGTCGTCCTACTTCCAGGGCGCCGGCGACTGGGTCTTCTCCAGCGCGCTCTACCACCCGCGGGACGGCCACGCCGAGCGGTTCGCCCACCTGCTGGCCCGGGAGGGTGCCGGCCAGGACGAGATCGAGCTCAGCGCCGAGCTGTACCAGCTCGCCCCGGAGTTCATCGAACACCTGGTCGCCGACCTCGCCGACCTGGCCCCCGACCTGGTGGGCTTCACCACCACCTTCCAGCAGAACACCGCCAGCCTGGCCGCGGCCCGACTGCTCAAGCAGCGGCTGCCGGCCGTGCGTACCGTCTTCGGCGGGGCCAACTGCGACGGGCCGCAGGGCGCGGCCCTGCACCGCAACTTCCCGTTCCTCGACCACGTCGTACGGGGCGAGGGGGAGATTGCGTTCCCGGACCTGCTCACCGCGCTCGCCGGTCAGCCGCCGGACGGCCGGGTCGACGCCGAGCTGGCGGCCATCCCCGGGCTGTGCTGGCGGAAACCGGACGGGACGTCGGTGGCCAACCCGATGGCCCGTCGACCGTTGCCGCCCGGCGAGATCCTGCCGCCCACCTTCGACGGTTTCTTCGACCGGCTGGACGCCTCCGCGGCCAGCGGCTGGGTGGAGCCCCGACTGGTGGTCGAGGGCGCCCGGGGCTGCTGGTGGGGGGAGAAGCACCACTGCACCTTCTGCGGGCTCAACGGGTCGTTCATGGAGTTCCGCAGCAAGAGCCCGGACCGCTTCTACACCGAGGTGGTCGAGCTGGCCCGCCGGCACCGGCTGCTGGACTTCTTCGTCGTCGACAACATCCTGGACATGGGTTACTTCGACTCGGTGTTGGCCCGGCTGGTCGAATCCGGCTACGACCTGCGGATGCAGTACGAGGTCAAGTCGAACCTGCGGCGCGACCACTTCCAGCGGCTCGCCGACTCGGGCGCGGTCTACGTGCAACCCGGCATCGAGAGCCTCAACAGTCACGTGTTGAAGCTGATGGACAAGGGCGTCTCCGGCTGCCAGAACGTGCGCGCGCTGCGGGACGCCGAGAGCGCCGGCGTCACCACGACCTGGAACTACCTCTACGGCTTCCCGGGCGAGACCCCGGCGGACTACCTGGACATCATCGAACAGGTGCCCCGGCTGCACCACCTGGCGCCGCCGGTCGGGGTGAGCCGGATAGCGATCGAACGCTTCAGCCCGTACTTCAACCGGCCGGAGCTCGGTTTCGCCGACCTCCGCCCGGCCCCGCAGTACGCCGAGACGTACCTGCTGCCGGAGTCGGAGCTGGCCGAACTCGCCTACCTCTTCTCCGCCCCGCCCCAGGGCATCGGCGAGGAGCTGGGGGGCACCCTGCGCGCCCGACTCGACGAGTGGCGCGAGGCGTACCCGGACAGCCGGCTCGGCTACCACGACCTCGGCGACCGGATCGTCCTGGTCAGCCAGCGGGCCGCGTACGACTGGCGGGTGCTGGAGCTGACCGCGGACCTGGAGCTCGCGCTGTTCCGGCTGCTGCACCAGCCGCGGACACCAGCGGTCCTCGCCGAGCGGACCGCCGCGGTCGGCGGTGACCCCGCGCGGGTCGCCGCGATCCTGGCCGACTGGTCCGACCTGGGCCTGGTCTTCACCGACGCGGGGACCTGGATCCAGGTGGCCACCGAGGCGAACAATCAGATGCTGCTCCGGGTCCAGCACCGGCACCGGCCGGCCCACGGACCGGCCGCCGACGAACCGGCCCGGCAGCCGGTCCGGTCGTGACCACCGCCGGCCGAGCCGCCCCGCGGGCGGAGAGGAGACGCGACGTGCCTACGACAACCGACCGGACCGGGGTCACCGTGCAACTGTGGCGCGACCACGAACCGGCGCTGCGCGACCGGCCGGGCATGGCGCTCGGCCGGCACCGGGTGCCCGCCGACCGGGCCGGGCGGGCCGCCGAGTTCTACCGGACCGGGGCCCGCGGCGCGCGGATCGAGGAACCGGTCGACCTCTGCGCCGCCGGCAGCGGCGGCACGCTGGCCCTGATCCGCGAGCTGACGAGCTGGGGGATCGCGGTCGAGTGGACGGCTCGCTGCCGGGCCGCCTGCCGCGATCCCGAACTGCTCGGCCACCTCTGGCCACCGACCCAGGTCTGGTGCGGCCCGGACTCCGCCGAGACCACCCGCCGTTGGCGGGAGCGGTTCTTCCCGGCCAAGTGCGTCTACCGATGCGGGCCGGACTTCATCGAGATCCGCGACCGCCGGTTCGGCACACTGGAGCTGTTCACCGTCGACGACCCGGAGTGGATCGACGCGGTCCTGGTGATGGGGGAGGGCGTCCCGGCGGAAGCGGTGCCGGCCGACGCCCGGGCCGCCTTCGCCGAGGCCCGCCTGACCCTGGAACGCGACGGGGAGCTCTGGTGGCTGCCGGCGCGCATCCGCCGCTGGCCGTTCCCACCGCTGCTGGTCTAGGAGGCCGCGATGACCACCGCCGTCGAGCCGACCGCGCCCGCCGTCCCCGACGACCCGTACCCGACCCTGGCGGCGCTGCGCGCCGCCGGACCGGTGACCCTCATCCACACCGCGGAGGGCCTGCCGGTCTGGCTGGTCACCGGCTACCACGAGGTACGCGCCGCGCTGGCCGACCCGCGATTCGGCCAGGACGGCCCGCGCGCGCAGGCGCTGGCCGACCAGCGGGTCACCGGGGTCGACGTCGGCGCCGGCATCGTGCACATGCTCAACAGCGACCCGCCCGACCACACCCGGCTGCGCCGGGTGATGACCGGGACGTTCTCGGCCGGCCGGGTCGCCGCGCTGCGGCCGGCGATCGTCCGGGCGGCGGACGACCTGCTCGACGCGATGGCCGCCGGTACCGGCCCGGTCGACCTGATCGGGACGTACGCGTTCCCGCTGCCGCTGGCGGTCATCTGCGACCTACTCGGGGTGCCCCCCGGCGACCGGTCGACCTTCCGCGACTGGTCCACCGCCCTGGTGACGCACGGTGAACCCGGCGTGGCGGCAAAGGCCACCGCGCAGCTTCGGGAGTACCTGACCGGGCAGCTTGCGCGGCGTCGGGTGGCACCCGCGGACGACCTGCTCACCGACCTGCTCCGCGCCCAGGACGCCGGCCGGCTCGACCACGACGAGGTGCTGTCGATGGCGATCCTGCTGCTGATCGCCGGCCACGAGACCACGGTGAGCCTGATCGGCAACGCCACCCTCCAGCTGCTGCGGGAACCTGGACTGCGCGCCGGGGTGCTGGCCGACCCGACCCGATTGCCGGCCACCATCGAGGAGCTGCTCCGGCTGGAGTCGCCGGTGGCGATGGCCACCCTCCGGTTCACCCGGGAGCCGGTGCGGCTCGGCGGGGTGGACCTGCCGGCCGGCGAGTTCGTGCTGTTGGCGATCGGCGCCGCGAATCGCGACCCGGCCCGGTTCGCCGACCCCGACCGGCCGGATCTGACCCGGGGCGCGACCGGGCACCTGGCGTTCGGGCACGGCGCCCACCGCTGCCTCGGCGCCGCGCTGGCCCGGTTGGAGGGCGAGGTGGCCCTCGGTCGGCTCTTCGCCCGGTTCCCGCAGCTCCGGCTGGCGGACGTGGCGGCCGGCCTGCGGTGGCGGGACACCCCGATGCTGCGGGGCCTGGAGACGCTGCCGGTCGAACTGGCGGGCTGACGGCTCGGCCGGCGGTCGGGGCGGATCGCGCTACCGGCGGCCGGTCAACCCGACCGGTTGATCAGGTTCGCCATGCTGACCCGGGACCTGACGTCCAGCTTGGTGAAGATCCGGGCCACGTGTGATTCGACGGTCCGCCGGCTCAGGAAGAGCCGGGAGGCGATCTCCTGGTTGGTCAGTCCGGTCGCCACCAGATCGGCGATCTCCCGCTCGCGGCTGGTCAGCGGCCCGACCTTGTCCAGTCGGCCGGCGGACGCCCTGCCGTCGAGCGGCCACCCGGACGCCGCCCGCCCGGGCGCCGCCAGCCCGGACGCAGCGGGCCCGGACGCCGCCAGTCCGGGCGCCGCTGGCGCGGCAGGCGGCATCGGGTTGGCCGGCGCCGGGACGGTCTGGCGCGGCTCGGCGGCCGCCGGACCGGTGCGCCGGTCCGGCACGGTGCTCGTGCCGGCGGCCGCACCCATCGTGCCGAGCAGCCAACCGGCGCCACAGTCCCGGTAGCCGGCCACGGCCCGATCCCACTCCCGGGCGGCCGCCCGGTCGTCTCCGGACCGGCTGTGGGCTCGCGCCGCCAACTGCCGGGACCGCGCCTCGTCGAAGGCCGCGCCGGCACCGGCGAACCGGGCGGTGGCGACGGCGGCCAGTTCGATCGCGTCGGCGTGGCGCTCCGCCCGAGTGGCCACGTACGCGCCGGCGAACACCGCCAGACCCCGCTCGTAGTCGAGACCGGCAGCGTCCGCGGCGGACTCGGCCCGCGTCGCCGTCTCGGCCGCCGCGAGGTGGTCGCCGGCCCGCGCGAGGACCATCGCCCGGGTCGCCAGCCGGCAGACGGTGGTGTAGGGGTCGACCGGCCAGGGTTCGTCCGAGTCGGCCAACAGCGGCAGACAGCGGTCGGTGGCACCCGCGGCGGCCTGCGCGATCGCGTGATCGAGCTGGGCGATCCGGGACCAGGTGCCCGACCGCGGGCGGCCGGCGCCGGTCAGCCGCCGCGCGACGGCGATCGCGGCCGTCGGTCCCTCCACCCAGGTCAGTGGCCGCAGCCGGACCGCGTCGGCCATCGCCTGCATCTCCGTGCTACCGATCTGCCGGGCCGCCACCGCGGCCTCCTCGGCCCGCTGCAACGCGGCCGGCAACCGGCCCAGCCGGGTCTCCAGCATGGCCTCGACCACCAGCAGGTACGGCAGAGCGCTGCTGCGGCCCATCCGCTCCGCGATGGCCCGGGCACGGGCCAGGTGCCGGGTCGCGGCGGCCACCCGGCCCAGCCGCAGCTCCACCCAGGCCAGGGGTCCGAACAGCTCGATTCTGGGCAGCAGCGCCCGGTCGCTCGCGGCGTCGGCCAGCCGGGCGGCGTCCCGGACGTACTCGATGGCGGTGTCGGCCCGGCCGAGGGAGAGCGTCCCCCACGCGCGCAGCGCGCCGGCCGCGGCGGCCAGCTCGTTCTGCCCGCCGGCGAGCAGCCGCAACGCCTGGTCGCCGTGGTCGATGGCGGCGTTCGGGTCGGCCCGCAGCGCGGCCAGCGCGGCGAGTTCGACCTGGCGCCGACCCTCGGCCGCGGGTCGTAGCGATCCACCGGCCTGCTGGGCGTGCAGCAGGGCGTCGGCCTCCTCGATGTCGCCGCGCATCCGGGCCACGATGGCGCTGAAGGCCACCGCTTCGGCCCGGATCTGGCCGTCGGCGTCGCGCAGTTCCTGCAGCACCTCCCAGCTGCGACGCAGGTCCCCGCTGAGGCCGAGCGCGCGGGCGTAGTTCAGCAGGATGTCGGGGCGCCGGTCCCGCCACCGCTGGCTGCCCGGCAGGATGCGCAGCGCGGCACCGAGCCAGCGGGCCGCCTCGGCCGGCGCGACCGCGACCAGGGCGCAGCCGGCCTCGACGAGAGTCTCGGTGGCCTGCTCGTCACCGTGGCGGGCGGAGCGCTCGGTGTGGTGCGCCACGACGTGGACGGACCCGCCGTGCCGGCGCAGGTAGTCCGCCGCCCGACCGTGTGCCGCGACCCGCCAGGCCGGGCCGGCGAGGCCGTGCGCGGCGGCGCGAAGCAGTGGATGGCGGAACCGGAACCACGGACCGTCGGTGGCGATCAGGCCGGCGCGGTACATCTGGTCGACCGCCTCCACCACGGTATCCACCGGCAGTTGGGCCACCTCGGCCAGCAGGTCGATCGCGGCGTGCTCGCCGACCACGGCCGCGGCCTGGGCGACCAGCTGGGCCGGCGGGTCCAGGGCGGTGATCTCGCTGGCCAGCCAGCCGAGAAGCTGGCGCCGGGAACCGTCGGTACTGTCCGGGGTCGCCGGTCCCGGGTCCAGCGCGAGGTCGGCCAACGCCGCGTCGTCGAGCCGGGCCAGCGCCTCGATGTAGAGCGGGTTGCCGTTGCTGATCTTCAGAATCAGCGCCCGCCGGTGGGCCGGCACCCTGGGCAGCAGGGCGGCGAGGTCGATCGCGTCCAGCGGCGGCAGGGTCATCCGGAATCCCGCCGCACCGAGGTGCCCGATCGCGTCGATCACGCCCGGGTGTGGTCGGGCGGTGCGGTAGGCGACGGCGATCAGCGCCGGTGTCGGTGGCTTGCGGATCAGGTACTCGGTCAGGTCCAGGGACGCCTGGTCGGTCCAGTGCAGGTCGTCGAGGAGCAGCGCGGACCCGGTGAGCTGGCGGCGGGTCGCGGCGTGCACCCGCAACCGGTCGGCCGGCGAGACCGGCCCGCCCGGCAACTGGCCGAGCGCGCCGTCGCCGCCAGGTCGGCCGGCGGAGTGCTCGACGGGCCCACCGAGCGCCTCGGTGTAGACCGCGAACGGTACCGACTGTTCGAACTCGGTCCCGGCACCGGAGCAGACCCGCAGGCCGGCCGCCTTCGCCCGGTGCGCCAACTCGGCGAGCATCCGGGTCTTCCCGACGCCCGGTTCACCGCAGATCTCCACCACGGCGAACTGGCCGGCCGCGACCCTGCGTACCGCGGCATCCAGCAGTTCGACCTGACGTGTGCGGCCGACCAGCGGCGAACCGGCCGGAGCCCTTTCGGGGAGTTCCTCGACCACCTGCGTCTCCTCACCGTGCGGATGGTGGTCAGCGTGGCTGGCCGGCGCGGCGGGCGCATGCCGCGCCGACCCCCACATTCCGCGCCGGCCGGCCGGCGCCGTCCGGGCCGGCCCCGTGCGGCGGGAGCCGCCGTCCCGACCGGTTGGCATCCGCCGCTGGTCACCGCCCGGCCGGTACGACCGGTCACCGGCGGTGGGGGACCGAGAAAATATGCGTACTCTCTACCCATGACCGGCCGGCCGGGGGCGTGACAACCTACCGGCGTGGAGTTGGAGCCGACCGCCGCCGCGGCCGAGCCCACCCGGCTCGCAACGGGCTGGTGGGCTCGGGGGACGGCGCTGCACGAGCGGATCGCCGGGGTCGGCTCCGACGGTCCGGTCGTCCCGCCGGGCGGGGACCACGTGCGGGAACGGCTGGACCGGTGGCGGTCCGTCCACCCGACCGGCAACGGTACCGAACCCCTCGCCGGCTGGCTCGACGGTGGCATCGACGAGGTGACCCTCGCCGGCCTGCTGGCCGAAGCCCCGGACCGGCTCGCCGCCCGACTGCCCTACCCGGACTGGGCGGAGCTGGCCGAATGTGCGGTGCGGCGCAGCGTCGACCTGCCGATGCCACCGGACGTACCGGCCAGCTGGGACGCGGCGTTCGCGCTGCCGGTGCGCCCGTTCGTCGCGGTCGCCCGGGAGCGGATGCTGGCCGGGCTGCCGGCGCGGCTGACCCCGGCCGAGGCCGATCTTGGGGCGCTCGGTCTGCGGTTCGCCACCCAGCTCAGCGCCGACCTGGTCCGGTTGGCGGCCCCGACGCTGGTGGGGGAGCTGAACGACTGGCGCAGATCCGGCCGACTGACCGGCGCGGACGCCCAGCACCGGTTCGCCGACTTCGTCCGCCAGGTCGCCTCGCCGGCCGGCCTGGCCGGCCTCTGCCAGCGGTACCCGGTGCTGGCCCGGCTGTTGGCGCAGACGTGCCGGCGTGCCGTCCGGGCGCACCTGGAACTGCTCGACCGGTACGCCACCGACCGTCCGCAGATCGTCGCGGACCTGCTCGGTGGGGTCGACCCGGGTCCGGCACTCGGGGTGGAGACCGGCCGGGGTGACCCGCACCAGGGCGGCCGGACCGTGGCGTTCCTGCTCTTCGCCGCCGACCGTCGGGTGGTCTACAAGCCACGCAGCCTGGCCGGCCAGGTCCGGTTCCACGGTCTGGTCCGCTGGCTGGACCGGCTGGAACCGGGGCTCGACCTGCCGACCGTCGCCACCGTCCCCCGGTCCGGCTACGGCTGGATGGAGTTCGTCCTGGCCACGCCGCTTACCGATGCGGACGGCGCGGAGCGGTTCTACCGCCGGCAGGGCGCCCTGCTCGCCCTGCTGCACGCCGTACGGGCCACCGACATCCACCACGGCAACCTGCTGGCCCACGGGGATCAGCCGGTGATCACCGACGCCGAGACGATCTTCCAACCGGACCTCACCCCGCCGACCCCGCCGGGGGCGGTACCCGACGACCCGGCGGCGCAGGCCCTGGCCGGCTCGGTACGCCGGACCGGGCTGCTGCCCGACATGGTCGCCGCGGAGCACGGCGTGGTCGACATCTCCGGGCTCGGCGGTGACAGCCGGTGGGCGGCCCCGGTCTCGGCGGCCAGCTGGGCGGACGCCGGCACCGACCGGATGCGGCTGACCTACCGGCCGGCGCCGTTCGCCGGCGGGGCCAACCGGCCGCGGCTGGACGGTCGGCCGGTCGAGCCGGCCGACTTCCGCGCCGCGCTGGTGGACGGCTTCCGGCGCGGTTACGACGCCATCCACCGACGCCGGTCGGAGTTCACGGATCTGGTCGAGGCCGCCGCGGACGACAGCGTCCGAGTGGTGGTCCGGCCGACCCAGCGGTACGCCACCCTGCTGACCGACGCGAGGCGACCCGAGGTGCTGCGGGACGGTCTCGACCGGGATCTGCTGCTGGCCCGGCTCTGGGCGGACGCGGCCGGGCACCCGGTGCGCCGGCGGGTGACCGGGCACGAGATCCGGGACCTCTGGGCGGGCGACGTCCCGTACTTCTCGGCCCGCGCCGGGCAGACCGAGCTGCTCGCCTCCGACGGCTCGCCGCTGCCCGATCTGCTCCCGGTGACCGGCATCGGCGCGGTCCGGGCCGGGCTCGCCGCGATGAGCGGCCCGGACCGGCTCGACCAGGAGTGGCTGCTCGCCGCCACGCTCGCCAGCCGGCGGCCGGCCACCGGCACCAGCGGGCCGGCGCGGCGCCAGGTCCGGCCGGCCGGCTCGGGCGCCGATCCGAGCCGGTTGCTCGCCGCCGCCTGCGCGATCGCCGACCAGATCGTCGTCCGCAGCATGACGAACCGGGACCGGATCAACTGGCTGGGTCTGGAGCTGGTCGATGGCGCACAGTGGCTGGTGCTGCCGATGGGCGCCGGCTTCGGCAGCGGGTACTGCGGCGTGGCGCTCTTCCTCGCCCAGCTGGCCGAGCTGACCGGAGTGTCCCGCTACGGCGACGCCGCGCTGGGCGCGCTGCGCGCCGTCCCGCCGCTGCTGGCCGGACTGGCCCGGCGTCCCGACCTGGTCGCGGCGATCGGCTGCGGGGGGTACCACGGCCTCGGCGGCATCGCCTACGCGCTGTCCCGGTTGGCTGCCCTACTCGACGACGCCGGACTGCGGGACCAGATCGAGGTGGCGGTGGAGTTGGCCACGGTGGCCGCCACCCCGCCCGGCCCGGCCGGGGTGGCGGCCGGCACCGCCGGCTGCCTGGCGGCGATGGCGGCAGTACACCACGAGTCGGGCTCACCGGCGGCCGCGCGGCTGGCGGCACGCTGCGCCGACCGGCTCGCCGACCTGGCGGACCGAACCGACGGCTGGTGCGCGCCCGGCCCCGGCCCGGCGCCGGCCGGCTTCGCCGACGGCACGGCCGGCATCGGTTGGGCGCTGATCCGGTACGCGGCCGACGGCGATCCGACCGGCCGGCACGCGCAGGCCGGCCGGTCCACCCTTGACCGTGCGGACCTGTCCGGTCAGTTCGCCGACGTGGCCGGCACCGGCTGGAGTCGGGGACTGGCCGGGGTGCTGGCGGCCCGTACCGCCGGCCTCGGATCCGACCAGGACGGCCGGGCCGTCCCCCGGCTCGGCCTGCTCACCGGCCGCCCGGTGCTCCGGGATCTCAGCCTCGACCGGGGCGAGTTGGGCGTGACCGAGGCGCTGACCCTCCTGTCCGGACAGGTGCCCGCCGCGGCGAGGGCGATCCGGCAGCGCGCACCGCTGATCGTCGACGCGGTGAACAACCGCGCCTTCGACTGCGGCACCCCGGACGGGGTGCCCACCCCCGGTCTGCTGACCGGCCTGGCCGGTATCGGCTATGGACTGCTGCGGCTGGGCTTCGCCCACCAGGTGCCGTCGGCCCTGCTGCTGCAGCCCGGCGGCAAACCCAGATGAGCGGGTCCGACCCGTGGAAGTGAAGTCACCGATGCACGAGGAGGAACTCATGTCCGACCAGGAGCTCACCGAGCGGAACGAGCAGCCCACCGAGCCGGCGTACCAGGTTCAGGACGACGGATCCCACCGGCGGACGCTCGTCGCGTTCGGGGTCGGCGTGGCCGCGCTGACCGGGTTGGCCGTCGCGGCCGTGATCGGCGGTGTGGACACCGGAAGCGCCGAGGCCTTTCCGATCAGCACCTGCTGCATCAACCCCAGCTAACGGCGTCGGCCCCGGCCCGGCCCGGCCATGATGATCACGCCGCCATCGACTGACCGGCCATAAACTGTGTAGCGATCGGTTCATAGACTCCCCGCTAATCCCGTCGGTACCGTCTGGGACCATGCGGACCCGAGCTGTGGCGATGGTCGGCAGGGACCGCGAGGTGGAGACTCTCCGGCGGACGTTGAGCCGGGCCCGGGCCGGGCAGGGCGCGACGATATTTCTGGTTGGTGAAGCCGGGATCGGTCGATCCCGGCTCGCCGCCGTCGCGGCGCAGCTCGCGGCCACCGCCGAGATGACGCTGCTGCGGGGCCGTGGTAGCGCGATCGGACCGATGGTGCCGTTCCGGTCGCTCAGCGAGGCACTGCTGTCGTTGACCCGGGCCACCGACCTGGTTCCGGTCGACGAACTCGGCCCGTACCGGCCGATTCTGGGTCGGCTCATTCCGGAGTGGGGGGCACCGGCGGCCGACCCGGAGGCGGTCTCCCTGGTGGTGCTCGCGGAGGGGGTGCTGCGACTGACCGGACTGGCCGGTCGCGACAAGGGCTGTCTGTTGGTCCTGGACGACCTGCAGCACGCCGACGCCGAGACGCTCGCGGTGATCGAGTACCTGGTGGACAACGTGGCCAGCCAGCCGACCGCGCTGGTCGGTACCATCCGGGCCGAGAGCTGCCCGGCGTTGGACCTGGCCCAGGCCGCGGCACAGCGCGGCGACTGTCTGCTGATCGAACTGGACCGACTCGACGAGTCGGAGCTGCGTACGCTGGCCGGGTCCTGTCTGGGTGGTGGACCCGAGATCGTCCCCGACGAGGTGGCGGCACACCTGTGGGCCAACAGCGCCGGCAATCCGTTCCTGGCCGAAGAGCTGATCAGCGGCATGATCGACACCGGTCTGCTGATCCGCGTCGGGGACCGCTGGCGGGTCACCGGCACGCTGCAGACAAATGTGCCGGCCGCGTTCGCCCGCCGGTTGGCCCAACGGCTGGACGGGCTGGACCCGCCGGAGCGGGAGCTGCTGGCGGTGGCGGCGGTGCTGGGTCGCCGGTTCCCGTTGACCGTGCTGCAGGCCGTCACCGGCCTGGACGACCGCCAACTGCTGCGCCACCTGCACGGCGGCCTCGCCGCCGAACTGGTCGCTCCGGACGACCAGACCCCCGACTGGTACGCCTTCGGGCATCCGTTGACCGTGGAGGCGCTGCTCGGCCTGCTCACCCCGGCGGAACGGTCCCGACTGGCGCTGGCCGCGGCCGACGCGGTGGCGACCGTCCATCCCGGACTGCCGGGCGAGTGGTGCCAGCTCGCCGCCCTGCTGCGGCTGGACGCCGGAGATCGGGGCGGTGCGGGCCGGCTGCTCGCCGAGGCCGGCGAGCGGGCGCTGCACGCCGGTGCCGCCGATTCCGCGGTCCGGTTGCTGGAACAGGCCCGTGACCTGGTCGCCGACGACGACACGACGCGGGCCGGGGTGCTGGAATCGCTGTTCTACGCGCTGGTCGAGGCGGGTCTGATCGAGCGTGCCCTCGCGTCGGTGGGCGCCCTGGACGCCCTCGGCGCCGGACTGGACCGGCGCCGGCGGGCCGCGCTGCACACGAGGCTGGCCTGGGCCGCGAACATCGCCGGCCGGACGGCCGACGGGCTGGCCCAGATCGACATCGCCCGCCGGCTGCTCGGTCCGGACGCGCCGGCGCAGGAGTGCGCCCCGGTCGACGTGGTCGCCGCGCACCTCCTGCTCGACCTGCCCGGCCCGGAGCAGCTCGTCCGGGCCGAGCAGATGGCCCGTCGGGCCGCGACGGTCGCCGAGCGGGCGCCACTGCCGATCGTGGCCTGCCAGGCCTGGCAGCTGCTCGGCGCGTTGGCGCGTGGGCGGGACCCGGACGAGGCGACGGCCTGCCTGGAGCGGGCCCGGTCGATCGCGGTGGAACACCGGCTGCCGATCTGGGAGATCCACTCACTGGTCCGGCTCGGCAACGACGACGCGGTCCGCGACGGGGACCTGGACCGACTTGAGCAGGCCCGGCAGGTGGCCGCCGGCAGTGGGGCGGTGACCGCCGGCTACCAGGCCGAGTCCAGCATCGCCCTGCAGGTGGCGCTGCGCGGCGACTTCGCCGGGGCGGCGGCGATCGTCGACCCCGCTCTGGCCGCCACCACCCGGCTGAACCTGCTGGAGACCGTCGAGCACCTGCAGTTGACCCGGGCGATCGCGGCCGGGCACCAGGGCCGCCGTCGGGAGATGGAGTCGGTGCTGGCCGAGGTGCGCCGCCGGGGCGGCAACCCGGCCCAGCAGGGGCCCAAGGTGTACGGCCTGGCCCGGGCGTTCTGCGCGCTGCTGGAGGAGAACCGCCCGCGGGCGCACGAGGAGCTGACCAGGGCACTCGCGGCCGAGGAGGAGAACCCGAGCATCTTCCCGCTCTCCGGCCGGTACGGGTTGCGGCTGCTGTTGACGGCCGTGGACGGGCCGGCGGACCCGGTCGGGCACCGGGCGGCGGTGGCCGCGCCGGCCGCTCGACTGCGCTGGAACCAGCAGTTCGGGCTCTTCGCCGACGCCGTGATCGCCGGCCGGGCCGGCGACCGCCCGCGGGCCGAGGCGGCACTCGCCGAGGCGCTGCGGGCCGCCCAGCCGTACCAGATGAGCCGGCACCTCGGCCTGCGGCTGGTGGGCGAGGCTGCGCTGGCCGACGGCTGGGGTGAGCCGGTGCGCTGGTTGCGGACGGCCGAGGAGTACTTCCACGGCGCGGACGTGGCGGCGGTGGCGAGTGCCTGCCGGGCCCTGCTGCGCCGGGCCGGGGTGCCGGTGACCCAGCGGCGCGACGGCGCGGACGAGATCCCCGCGACGTTGCGCTCGGCCGGGGTGACGGTCCGCGAGTACGAGATCCTGCGACTGCTCATCGACCGGCTCGGCAACCGCGAGATCGCCGACCGGCTGCACCTGTCCCCGCGCACGGTGGAGAAGCACGTCGCCCGGCTGATCGCCAAGACCGGCCAGCCGGACCGGATCGCGCTCAGCGAGCTGGCCTCGGCGACCGTCCCTACCTGACGCCGCCGGCCCGCCCGGCCCGCCCGGCCCGGCCCGCCCGGCCCGCAGCGGGAATGTCGGTGGTCGGCGGTAGCGTCGTTGCGACCGACCCGACGGGTCAGGGCCGCGACGAAGGAGCCGGCGATGAGCTATGTGACCGCGAACCAACCGGACGGCACTCCGACCTGGGTCGATCTCGGCATCCCCGATCTCGAGCGGGCCATGGAGTTCTACGGCGCGCTGTTCGGTTGGGAGTTCCGGGTCGGACCGGCGGCGGCCGGCCACTACACGACGTGCCTGCTGAGCGGCCGGCCGGTCGCGGCCATCGTGCCGAACCCCGACCCGGAGGCCACCACCTTCTGGTGGAGCGTCTACTTCGCCACCGCCGACTGCGACCGCACGACACAACGGGTCACCGACGCCGGCGGCACGGTGGTGGAAGGACCGGTGGACGTCATGGAGCAGGGCCGGATGGCGCTCGTGCGGGATCCCGCGGGCGCGCAGTTCGGTCTCTGGCAGGGCCGCCGGCACATCGGGGCGGAGATCGTCAACGAGCCCGGCTCGTTGGTCCGCAACGACCTGGTCACCCCGGCGCCCGGCGTGGCCCGGGCGTTCTATCCGGCGGTCTTCGACTTCACGCTGGACGGCAACGACGATCTGCCGGATCTCGACTTCACCTTCCTGCGCCGTCCGGACGGCCACGAGATCGGTGGCATCCTGGGCAGCCCCGACGCCCCGGCGTCCGGCTGGGTCACCACGTTCGAGGTCGCCGACACCGACGTCGCGGTCGACCGGGCGCGGGCTGCCGGTGGCTCGGCGGGCGAGGTCGACGAGATGGTCTACGGACGGTTGGCGACCATCACCGACCCGTTCGGGGCCGAGTTCTCGGTGATCGCACGGGCGGCCGGGCCGGTGGACGGGACGGGGCGGTGACCGGCGCCGGACCGCTGGACCCGGACGGGCTGCGCCGGGTGCGCGAGGCGATGGCTTCCCGGGTGGCCGCCGGTCGGCTTCCCGGCCTGGTCACCGTGCTCGCCCGTGACGACGACCTACACGTCGAGGCGATCGGCTCGGATTCCTTCGACGGCGCCGAGCCGATCCGCCGGGATGCCCTGTTCCGGATCGGCTCGTTGACCAAACCGCTGGTGGCGGCCGCCACCCTGCGGCTGGTCGAGGATGGTCTGCTCGACCTCGCCGAGCCGGTCGACCGGCTGCTGCCGGAACTGGCCGACCGGCGGGTGCTCCGGCGCATCGACGGGCCACTCGACGACACCGTGCCGGCCCACCGCCCGGTCACGGTGGCGGACCTGCTCACCTCCCGGCTGGGGCTGGGCATCCTGACCGAGCCGTCGTTCAATCCGCCGTACCCGATCGTCACCGCCGCCGACGACCTGCGGCTGGTGCTGGCCCAGCCCGACCCCCGCACGCCGCACCCGCCCGATGAGTGGATGAAGCTGTTCGGCGGTCTTCCGCTGATGAGCCAGCCGGGCGAGCGATGGCACTACAACGCCGCCGCGCTGGTACTCGGAGTCCTGGTGGCCCGGGCCGGCGGCGGGCCGTTGGGCGAGGTGCTGACGTCCCGGCTGTTCGAGCCCCTCGGGATGGCCGACACCGGATTCTGGACGGCTCCGGCGAACGCCGGGCGGATTCCGACCTACTATCAGACCGACCTCGACACCGGCGAGCTGACCAGGCAACCGCTCTCGGCGCCGTCCGAGTGGACCAACCCACCGGTCTTCCCGTCCGGCGCGGGCGGCCTGCTGTCGACCGCCGACGACCTCCTCGCCTTCGCCCGGATGATGATCAATAAGGGTGACCACGGCGGCCGCCGGGTGCTGTCGGCCGAGTCGGTCACCTTGATGACCAGCAACCATCTCACCGCTGAGCAGATCGACAGCGCCGGCATGCTGCTGGACCCGAAGGGCTGGGGATACGGCCTGGCCGTCGCCACCCGGCCGGATGAGGTGTCCGCGGTCCCGGGCCGGTACGGCTGGGACGGCGGATACGGCACGGTCTGGTACAACGACCCGCACCGGGGCCTGATCGCCATGGCCCTCACCCAGACCACCGACTTCCTCTTCGACGGTGGCCGGACGGAGTTCCTCACCCTGGCGGTGCGGGCCGCCGACTGACCTGGGTGGCAACCGCATCCCGCTGCCGCACCCACACACACCCACACGCACCGTCGCACGCCAGCACCACGCCGCCGGCCATGCCGGCCGCCCGCCGCTGCCCGGATCACCAGGTCGACGGCATTGACGAGCCGGTTCAGAAATGTACACTCCCAGTGTAATAACCTGGCTCGGGTGAGGGATGCGCGATGGCGGAGCAGGGGCTGGAGCTGCACGGCATCGGAGTGCGCTTCGGCGGCCTGACCGCGCTCGACGACGTGTCGCTGCGGGTGCCACCGGGCCGGGTGGTCGGGGTGATCGGCCCCAACGGCGCCGGCAAGACCACCCTGTTCAACGTGATCTGCGGGTTCGTCACCCCGCAGGCCGGCGCGATGACCCTCGACGGACGCCCCTTCCGTCCCCGGCCACACCGGCTCGCCTCGGTCGGCATCGCCCGCACCCTGCAGGGCGTCGGTCTCTTCGCCGGGCTCACCGCGGTGCAGAACGTGATGGCCGGCGCCACCCGCTCCGCCCGGGTCGGCCTGCTGCCCGCCCTGCTCGGACTGCCTCGCGGCGACCGCGAGGAGGAGCGGCTGCGCGCCCACGCACTCTCCATCATGGCCGAGTTGGAGGTCGCCGGGTATGCCAGCGCCAGTCCGGCGGAGCTGCCCTTCGCCGTTCGCAAGCGGGTGGCCCTGGCCCGGGCGCTCGCCGCCCGGCCCCGGCTGCTGTTGCTGGACGAACCGGCCGGCGGCCTCGGCGGTGCGGACGTCGAGGCGCTTACCGCGCTGATCCGCGAGTTGCCCCGCCGGGCCGCCGACCCGTGCGCCGTCCTGCTTGTGGAGCACCACATGGACGTGGTGATGGCGGTCTGCGACGAGATCGCCGTACTCGACTTCGGCCGGACCGTCGCCACCGGCACGCCGGCCGAGATCCGCGCCGACCCCGCCGTCGCCGACGCCTACCTGGGCCTAGCCGCCCCGGAGCCGGCATGACCACCGGCCCGCCGGACCACACCGGCCCGCCGGACCACATCGGGCCGCCCGGCCACATCGGGCCGCCGGCCGACCCGCGACCCCCCGGCGAAGGCCTGCTGGTGGTGCGGGGCCTGCACGCCGGCTACGGTGCCGCCCCGGTGCTGCACGCGGTCGACCTGACCGTGCCGGCCGGCAGCGTCACCGCCCTCATCGGCGCGAACGGCGCCGGCAAGACCACCGTGCTGCGTACCCTCTCCGGCCTGCTGCGGCCGACGGCCGGTGAGATTCTCCTCGACGGCGAGCCGGTGCGCGGCGTACCGCCGGAGCAGTTGGTCCGGCGCGGCCTGGCGCACGTCCCGGAGGGGCACGGGGTGGTCGTCGAACTCACCGTCGAGGAGAACCTGCGCCTCGGCGGGCTGTGGCGACGCGACCGGGCCGACGCCCGGCGCGCGCTCGACGAGGTCTACCAGCTCTTCGAGCCGCTGGCCCGGCGCCGCCGGCACGCCGGCCACCAGCTTTCCGGCGGGGAACGGCAACTGCTGGCGTTGGGCCGGGCACTGGTCGGCCGGCCCCGGCTGCTGCTGCTCGACGAGCCCTCGCTCGGCCTGGCTCCCCGGCTGGTCGGCCAGCTCATGACGCTGCTTCGGCAGTTGCGCGACCGGACCGGGCTGACCGTCCTGCTGGTCGAGCAGAACGTGCGGGGTGCGCTCTCGGTCGCCGACCGGGCGGCGGTGCTGTCACTGGGTCGGGTGGTCCTCGCGGCACCGGCGGCCCACCTTCGCGACGACGACCAGCTACGGCACGCCCACCTCGGCTTCTGACCGGCGTAGCCGGTCTGCCATCCACACCGGAGGGAGGAGACGGATTGGACCGGTTGGTGTTCCTCACCGTCGACGGGCTGTCCCGCGGATCGGTGTACGCGGCGTTCGCGCTGGCGCTGGTGCTGATCTGGCGGGCCGCCCGGGTGGTGAACTTCGCCCAGGGTGCGATGGCGGTCGCCGCCGCCTACGTCGCCTACGCGGTGACCTCGGCCAGCGGCTCCTACTGGCTGGGGTTCGCCGCCGCGCTCGCCGCCGGTCTGCTGCTCGGGGCGGTTGTCGACCGCGCCGTGATGCGCTTCGTTCCGACCGGCTCACCACTCAACGCCGTCATCGTCGCGATCGGGCTGGTGCTGCTCATCCAGGCCGGCCTCGGGATGGCGTACGGCAACGAGTTCCGGCCGGCCGGGGCGCCGTTCTCCCGGTCCCCGCTGACCGTCGGCGGTACGCCGGTGCTCTCCCCGTACGACCTGTTCGTCCTCGCCGCGGTGGGGCTGGTGGTGGCCGCGCTCGGTTGGCTGTTCACCCGTACCGCGACGGGTCTGCGGATGCGGGCCTCGGCGTTCGCGCCGGAGGTGTCCCGACTGCTCGGCGTCGATGTCGGCGGCATGCTCACGCTCGGCTGGGCGCTCGCCTCCGGGGTCGGTGCGTTGGCCGCGATGCTCGTCATCCCCACCGAGCTGGGCCTGCATCCGCACGCGATGGATCTGGTGTTCGTGTCGGCGTTCACCGCGGCCGTGGTGGGCGGCCTGGACAGCCCCGCGGGCGCGGTGGTGGGCGGGCTGGCGGTCGGGCTGGTCCTGTCCTGGGTCGGCGGCTACCTCGGCGGCGACCTCACCGGGCTGGCCGTGCTCATCCTGCTGCTCGCGGTGCTGCTGATGCGGCCCGCCGGCCTCTTCTCCGCCGCCACCGCGAGGCGGGTATGAGGGCGCCCGACCGTACCCTGCTGCGGCACCTGGCCGTCGTGGCGGCCGCCGCGCTGCTGCTCGCCGTCCTGAGCGGCGCTTTCGAACCGTTCCGCAACTACCAGCTCGCCACCGTCGCCGGATACCTCTGCGCGACCGCCGGGCTGACCGTCCTGACCGGACTGGCCGGGCAGCTGTCGCTCGGGCACGGGGCGCTGATGGCGATCGGCGCGTACACCGTGGCGCTCAGCCAGCGGGCGTTCGGCGAACGGGCGTACACCAGCGGCTGGACGCTGCCGGTGTCGCTGCTCGCGGCGGTCGCGGTGACGGTCGCCGTCGGTGCGGTGATCGGGGTGGCCGCGGCCCGGTTGCACGGCCCCTACCTCGCCGGAGTGACCCTCGCGGTCGCGGTGGTGGTGCCGGCGGTGGCGGTCACCTTCGACGGGTTCCTCAACGGGGAGCAGGGGTTGTCCGTGCCCGTCCCACCGCCACCGGCTGCGCTCGGGCCGTACTTTCCGACCGAGCGTTGGCAGGTCTGGATCGCCTGGGCGGCCACCCTGCCGGCCCTGCTGGTGCTGGCCAACCTGATCAGCAGCAGGTTCGGCCGGGCGATGCGGGCGGTCCGGGATGACGAGATCGCGGCCCGGCTGGCCGGTATCCACGTCGCCCGGACCAAAGTGCTGGCGTTCGTGGTCAGCGCCGCGGGCGCCGGGCTCGGCGGCGGCCTGCTCGCCGTGCTGGCGCAGAGCGTGTCGCCCGGTGCCTTCGCGTTGAACCTCTCGCTGTTCCTGGTGGTGGCCATCGTCATCGGCGGACTCGGCGGGATCGCCGGCGCGGTCTGGGGAGCGCTGCTCCTGGTCGCGCTCCCCGATCTGGCCCGGGCGGTGACCGGGCTGCTCGACCTGTCGCCGGCGGCGACCCAGCGGCTGGCGGGCAACCTGCCGCTGGCGGTCTTCGGCGCGGTGTTGATCGTGGTGATGCTGGCCGCTCCCGGCGGCCTGCAGGGGGCGCTGACGCGCGCCGGCCGGGCGGCCGTCGCCCGGTGGTCGCGGCGGCGCCGTGCCGGGGCGACCCGGTGATTTCCAGCAAGTCCGGCTCCCAGAATCCAGAAAGGTCGGTGCCCTCGTCATGCGAACCACCACCCGGCGCGCTCTCGCGATCGCCGCCTGCGTCACCGTGCTCGTCGCCGCGTCCGCCTGCGGCGGCGACGCCGGGGACGGCTCTGCCGCCCCGGTGCCGGGGGTGACCGACACCGAGATCGTGGTCGGCACCCACATGCCGCTGACCGGCCCCGCCTCGGCGGGTTACTCCAAGATCGCCCCGGCGACCCGGGCCTACTTCGACTACGTCAACGCCCGGGGCGGCGTGCACGGCCGGAAGATCACCTACAAGATCATGGACGACGGTTACAACCCGGCCACCACCCAGCAGGTGGTACGCCAACTCGTCCTGCAGGACCGGGTGTTCGCCATCCTCAACGGGCTCGGGACCCCCACCCACACTGGCGTCCTGGACTTCCTCACCAGCAACCGGGTGCCGGATCTCTTCGTGGCCTCCGGCAGCCGCAGCTGGGATCAGCCCGAGAAGTATCCGGGCACCTTCGGCTTCAACCCCGACTACACCGTCGAAGGCAAGATCCTGGCCCACCATGTGCGGACCAACCTCGCCGGTCAGCGGGTCTGCTTCCTCGGCCAGGACGACGGCTTCGGCCGGGACAGCCTGGTCGGTGTGGAGACCGTCCTGGGCGCGGAGGCCGTGATCGAGCGGCAGACCTACGTCACCAGCAACACGAATGTGGCGCCGCAGATCGGCGCCTTCCAGGCGGCCGGCTGCCAGGTGGTGATCCTGGCGACCGTACCCGGCTTCACCGCGCTGTCGATCGGCACCGCGGCTCGGCTGGGCTTCACCCCGCAGTGGCTGGTCTCCAACGTCGGCGCCGACCATCCGACCCTGGCCGCGCAGCTCGGCGAGGCCGCGCCGCTGCTGGAGGGGATGCTGGCGGTCAACTACCTGCCGATCGCCACCGACACCGACGACCCGTGGATCCAGCTCTTCACCCGGGTCAACCGGGAGCACAACGGCGACGCGCCGTTCGACGGCAACACCGTCTACGGAATGGCGGTCGGCTACCTGTTCGTGCAGGTACTCCTGGCCGCCGGCGAGGAGCTGACCCGCGAGTCGCTGCTCGACGCGGTGCGGCGGGGTGGCTACCGGGGACCCGCCGTCGCGCCGTTGCGCTTCTCGCCGGACGACCATTCCGGGTACGGCGGCGAGCGGATGACCCGGGTCAGCGGCGGGGTCCAGGAGTACTTCGGCCCGACCTACGAGACCGACGAGGCGGACGGCCCGGTGAACGAGTATCCGGCCACGCCGGAGCCGCCGCCGGCGGACGGCATCCCCACCGCGTCCTGACCGGCCCGTCGCCGGTGCCGGCCGATCACGATCGTCGCGCCAAGCTCCTCGTCGGTCACCACCGCCGGGACCAGCCCGGCGGCGGTGAGCGCCGCGACGACCGCCGGGACCTGCCCGGTGCTGGCCTCCAGCAGCAGGTGGCCGCCGGGGGAGAGCCACTCCCCGGCGGCCCCGGTCACCCGGCGGATCACGTCCAGGCCGTCGGTCCCGCCGTCGAGCGCGACGAGCGGTTCGTGGATCCGGGCCTCCCGGGGCAGCAGGTCGACCGCCGCGCTGGGTACGTAGGGCACGTTCGCCACCAGCACGTCGACCCGGCCGCGCAGCCGCTGCGGCAGCGCCTCGTACAGGTCGCCGGCGTGGACCCGGCCGCCCGATCCGGCGAGGTTGCGGCGGGCGCAGGCGACGGCGGCCGGGTCGATGTCGGCGGCGTGCAGCCGGACCACGCCGGCAAGCGCGGCGATCGCCCGGCCCACCGCGCCCGAGCCGCAGCCCAGGTCCACCACGACCCCACCTCGTCGGGTGAGCGCCGCGGCGCGGCGGGCCAGCAGTTCGGTGCGGCGGCGGGGCACGAAGACCCCGGGATCGACCGCGATCCGCAGGCCGCAGAACTCGACCCAACCGAGCACGTGTTCCAGCGGCAGACCGGCCACCCGCCGGTCGAGCATGCCGGCGAGTTCGGCCGGGCTGCCGGCGGTGTCGAGCAGCAACGCCGCCTCCTCCTCGGCGTAGACGCAGCCGGCGGCGCGGAGCCGCTCGGTAACGGCGGCCCGGGACGGGCCGGCAGCCGGCCGGGGGAGAGAGCGGGAGATGGAGGTAGCCATGCGTGATCCTTCGGGACGCCTCTGGGCGCTCCCGCGGCTACCGTGGCGCGACGGTGGTCGCGGCCCTCGGCTCGGGCGGTGGGAGCTGCCCGCCGGTCATGACGAGAATTGGTCCCACCTCCTCGGGCCGCAGCGGCGTAGCACCGCAACGTTACCGCAACCGCGGGCCGCCCGGTGCCGGCCGCGCGGTCCGGGCCGCGCCGACCCGGCACCGCTCCGGGGGATCGCTCCCAGCCGTCTAGACTCGGCCTGCGGTCGCTCACCGGTGGGCGACCATGACCAGTGACCGCGCAGCCGACCGGCCATCCGACGACCGGCCGCCCGGTGGCCGCGCCGCCGGTGGTCAGAAGGCCGGTGGTCGGAAAGCCGGTGGTCGGGAGGGGGGAGACCGGATGGGCGTCAGGGCGGCGGCGCCGGGCCGGGTCGACGGCCGGACCGCCCGGGCCGAACGCACCCGGGCCGCGATCGTCGAGGCGCATCTGGCATTGATCGCCGAGGGTGATCTGCGGCCGACCGGCGAGCGGATCGCCGACCGGGCCGGGGTGTCGCTGCGGGCGCTCTGGACCAACTTCAAGGACATGGAGACCCTCTTCGAGGCCAGCGGCGAGCGACTGCTGGCCCAGCAGGACGCGGCCCACCGGCCGATCCCGGTCGAGTTGCCGCTCGCCGAGCGGATCGACGCGTACTGCCGGCAGCGGGCCCGACTGCTGCAACTGGTCGCGCCGTCCGCCCGGGCCGCGCAGATGCGGGAACCGGTCTCCGCGCAGCTACGGCGCAACCGGCTCAAGCACGTCGAACGGGTCCGGGCCGAGGTGGAGCAGTTGTTCGCCGTCGAACTGGAGCGGGCCGGCGACGGCCGGCGGCAGCTGGTGCACGCCCTGGTGGCGGCGAGCACGTGGTCGGCGTGGTCGATGCTGCGCGACGGGCTCGGCCTCGGCGTCGACGAGGCCCGCGCGGTGATGACCCGGACCGTGGGCGCGCTGCTGGCCGAGCCCGCCGGCCGGTGACCGGCGCGGACCCGGGCCTGGGCGCCGACCCGGAGTCGGGTGCCTCGGGGCTGCGCATCGGCGCCCGGATCCGGGAACTGCGGCTGGCTTCCGGCCGTAGCCTCGCCTCGGTGGCCCAGCAGGTCGGGATCTCGTCCAGCGCGCTCTCCCAGATCGAGACCGGCGCCATGCAGCCGTCGGTCAACCGGCTGATCGAGATCGTCGCCGCGATCGGCTTTCCGGTCACCGCGCTCTTCGTGCCGTCGGCGCCGCCGGTGGTCGACGTGGCGGACGGCTCGGTGGTGGAGATGCTGCCGGGGGTGGTGGTGGCCCGGCCCGACGGGGGCGCCCGGGTCGACCTGGGGCAGGGGGTCGTCTATCGGCGGTTGAGCCCGGTGCAGATCCCGGGTGTCGACATCTTCGAGTCGTACTACCCGCCGGGCTCGTCGTCCAGCATCGACGGTGCGATGCTGACCCACGACGGCTACGAGATCGGCAGCGTGGTGGCGGGCACGCTCACCTTCGAGTTCACCGAGGGCGCCATCGAGTTGAGCGCGGGCGGGTCGCTGTCGTTCGCCGCCGAGCGGCCGCACCGGGTGGTCAACAACTCGCCGGACGTCGCCGGTGTGTCGATCTGGCTCACGCTGCGCCAGGTTGCTCATCGCCCGGACCGGTCCTGACCTCGGTAACACGATATTTACCTATGTAACACCGAGGCCGCATCTCTTAAGCAATAACTTAAGGGCCTTCCGCTGGGATCGTACCGGGTTGCAAGGAGGCGCTGTGTCCACCGAAACCCAAGCCGCCCCACCGCCCGACCGGCTGGCGGTGGGAGCCGACCCACACCCGAGCCTCTACAACGAGGACCTGGCGCCCCTGCCGGCGGCGAAGCGGCGCTGGGGCTGGTTCGAGATCTTCAACGTCTGGACCAACGACGTCCAGAGCCTGGCCGGCTACACGCTGGCGGCGAGCCTGTTCATCACCGCCGGAATCAGCGGCTGGTGGGTGTTCGCGGCGATCGTGCTGGCTGGCCTCTTCGTCAACTACCTGGTCAACCTCACCGGCCGGCCGAGCGTGACCTACGGCATCCCGTACGCGGTGATGGCCCGCAGCGGGATGGGCGTGCGGGGCGCGATGTTCCCCGCGCTGGTCCGCGGCATCGTCGCCATCTTCTGGTACGGCGCGCAGACCTACTTCGCCTCGACGGCGGTGGCGTTGGCCCTGAACGCGCTCCTCGGCTCCCCGGGCGGCCGGACCCTACTCGGGATGACCGCGGTGGACTGGCTGTCGTACCTGATCGTCGCCGCCATCCAGATCGTGTTGTTCATCCGGGGCATCGCGTGGATCGAGAAGTTCCTCAACGTCGCCGGCCCCGGCGTCTACCTCGTCATGGTCGCGCTGCTGGTGGCGATCTGGGTGCAGGCCGGCGACGAGTTGATCCCGGCGGTCACCGGCATCTTCAGCAACGCGGACGTCCAGGGCTGGGCCGCGGTCACGGCATTCCTCAGCGTGGTGGGCACGATGGTCGCCTACTTCTCCGCGGTGATCATCAACTTCGGTGACTTCTCCCGCTTCTCGAAGACCGAACGGGGCATGAAGATCGGAAACTTCACCGGTCTTCCGCTGAGCCTCGCCTTCTTCACCTTCCTGTCACTGTTCATCACCGCCGGTGCGTACGTGGTCTACCAGGACGGGCAGGGTGACCCGCTCACCAACCCGGCCGACATCGTCGGCCAGGTCGGCAATACGGCGCTGACCGTCGTGGCGGCGCTCACCTTCCTGGTCGCGACGATCGGGATCAACCTGGTCGCCAACTTCATCCCACCCGCGTACGACCTGTCCAACCTGGCGCCGCAGCGGATCAGCTTCAAGCGGGGCGGCTACCTGACCGCCGTGTTCGGCTTCGTCATCGGCGCCCTCTGGGTGGCGGTGATCGACCAGATCGGACTGCCGAAGTTCGTCGACACCCTCGGCGCGGTGCTCGCGCCGCTCTACGGAATCCTGGTCGCGGACTTCTATGTCGTCCAGCGTCGCACGCTCTCCGTAGCCGACCTGTACACCATGGAGCCGACCGGCCGGTACCACTACACCAGCGGCTGGAACCTGCGGGCGATCGCGGCCTTCCTGGCGGCGGCGGTCTTCTCGGTGGCGGCGGTCTGGGTGCCGTGGCTGACCGACCTGAGCGGCTTCGCCTGGGTGATCGGCGCGATCATCGGTGCCGTGCTCTACATCGCCGTCATGACCCGCGGCACCCCGGCGCGGGCGGTGACGTGATCCCAGCGGCCCGCCGAGTACCGGCGGCTCTGCGCCTGACTCAATCCGTCCTGGCGGCGGACGCGTCGACGCAGACGATCCCCTTGTTCCCGTCCTGATCGGCGATCACGATGAGTGACGGTGCGCCGCTGTCGTCGACCACGGTCCCACCCGCGGCGACGGCAGCGGCGACCCGTTGCTCGGCCACCTCGGGCGCCACGTACACCTCGATGTGGAACCGCTGACCCGGGGCCCGGTGCTCGTCGGCGTCCGCGAACCACAGGTTCGGCACCCGACCCGTGGCGTCCCGGATCTCGTCGCCGGGGGTTCCGCGGCCCTGCGCTGCGGCGCTTCCGGTCAGCAGGGCGGCCCACACCGGGGCGATGGTCGCGGATCGCGCCGTGTCGAGGCCGAGTTCGATGTCACTGACCGAGGCCGGGTCGGCGACGGCCTTGTGCTCGGCGGCGATCTCGGTGATCCGTCGCGCGAGGTCGACGTCCCGCTCGGTCACCCATTCGACAACGTGCTCGGTGCCCTCGTCGTCGCGGTAGATGGCGTCGTCGCTCACCAACTTGAGGTCGACGTGCCCCTTGCCGATCGTCACGCGCGGATGGTGGTCGAGCGCGTCGCCGGCCTCGCCGACCGCGGCGACGAATCGCGCGGCGGTGCTGAAGTCGTCAATCAGGTAGCGGGCATGCAGTCCCTGGGCCAGCTTGCGCCAGTCGGTCAGATTGGCCGCGGCGATCTGCTCGCCCTTCAGCATGTCCATGGAGAGGGATCCTAGCCAGGATTCGCAGCCGGGAACCGGCCCCGGGACGCTGTCCGGGGCCGGTTCCGGCGAAGGTTGCGGCCGGGCTCAGTAGTACGGGTTGATCACCTTGCCGTACGACGAGCCGCTGGAACTGCGGTGTACCCGGTACACGTTCTGGTTGAAGCTCGATCCGACCACGACGAACTGCACGCTGGAGACCGCGGCGCCGTAGCTTTCGGTTATCGCCACCCCCTGCGCGAACGAGCAGCCGGGACTGCTCGACCCGCCACCGTTGTGGTGGACGTGCCGGTACAGCGCGTTGTTGACATGGATCTCCAGCGTCGGCGGGGAGAAGCTGGAGTTGCGGCAGAAGGTGAGCTCGTACCGGAACTGGGTCCGGCCGTCGTCGAACTGGACCCACCCCGAGACGCTGCCGCGGCTCGCGCTGTAGGCGGAGACCCCGACGTTCACGGGCAGCTGCGCGCCGTAGGTGGCGTGGGCCGGGGCGGCGGCCAGCAGCGAGCCGGCGAGCATCGCGAGGATCATCGTCAGGCCGACCGCCAGTCGATGCCGGAACAGGGTGACTTTCACTCTGGGTACTCCTTCGCCGAGGTGGTGGGTTCGGTCGACGGCGGGCCGAGATCCGTTGCACGACAACGTTTTGCGGCTCGGAGAAGCACGTCGGTCAGGACGCTAGGCCACACGGTGAAGAACGTCAATGTAACCATTCGTGATTACGCAACGGTGGTTGCGGACCTGCGCGGCGGGGCCGGTCAGGGACGTACGACGGTGCGCGCTCCCTCGCCCGCGGCCAGCCGGTCCAGCGCCGCCGCCGCACCGTCGAGACTGGTCTCGGCCGAGATCAGCAGAGCGAGGTCGAGCCGGCCGGACAGCACCGCGCCGGCCAGCTCCGGCAGGTCCCGGTCCGGATCGGAGGAGCCGTAGACCGAGGAGCGCAGCGTCCGGGCGGAGTGGAAGATCTCCAGCGCGCTCAGCCCGACGAGGTCGTCCTTGGCGCCCATCCCGACCACGATGACCTGCCCGCCGCGCCGGGTCGCCCGCCAGGCGGCGCGGATCGTCGCGGCCCGCCCGACGCACTCCAGCGCGTGGTCGACCCCGCGGCCACCGGTCAGCTCCCGTACCGCGCGGCTCAGCGTGTCGTCGGCGGGCAGGAACGCCGAGGCCCCCGCCGCCAGCGCCAACTCCCGTTTCGCGGCGGCGCGGTCGACCGCCAGCACCGGGTCGGCGCCGGCCGCCCGGGCCGCGGCGACCGCCGCCAGCCCCACCCCGCCCAGGCCGATCACCAGCACCGACTCGCCGGCGGCCACCCCGGCCGTGCGGCGCACGGCCCCGGACCCGGTAAGCACCGCACACCCGAGCAGCGCGGCCGCCTCGAACGGCAGGTCGGCCGGGACCGGGATCACCGCCGCCTGCTCGACCACCACCTCCTCGGCCAGGGCGCCCAGCCCGAGGGCGACGTGCAACGGATCGCCGCCGGCGGTGCGCCCACGTCGGGCGGCCGGCCCGCCGATCGCCGCGCAGAGCCAGGGTTCGCCGCGCCCGCAGAACCAGCAGGCCCGGCACGGCGGCGCCCAGTTCAGGACGACGTGCGCACCCGGCGCCACCCGGGTCACCGCCGGCCCGACCTCGACGACGACCCCGGCGGCCTCGTGCCCCAGCACCAGCGGGTACGGCGCGGCGATGGTGCCATCGGCCATGGACAGGTCGGAGTGGCAGACGCCGGCCGCGCGGACCCGGACCCGGACCTGCCCGGCGCCCGGCGCCGGCAGCCGCACCGGCCGTACCGTCGGCGGCGCCCCGGGGCCGTCGACCACCAGCGCCCGGACCGTCGACTCCCGGCCGCCGGTCATCGCTGAATCGCCTTGAGTTGCTGGAACTCGGCGAGGCCGTGTGGTCCGAGTTCCCGTCCGAAGCCGGACTGCCGGTAGCCGCCGAACGGTGCGAGCGGGTTGAAGGCGGCGCCGTTGATGTCGACGGCGCCGGTCCGCAGCCGGCGGGCCACCCCGAGGGCCCGCTCCTGGTCGCCGGACCAGACCGCGCCGGCCAGCCCGTACCGGGAGTTGTTCGCCACCGCGACGGCGTGGTCGTCGTCGTCGACCGGCAGGATGGCCAGCACCGGCCCGAAGATCTCCTCCTGCGCCAGCGCGCTGTCCGGGTCGACATCGGCGAGCACGGTCGGCGCGACGAACCAGCCCCGGTCCGGCCGTGCGGCCCCCGGCCCGCCGGTGACCAGCCGGCCGCCGTCGGCCAGTCCCCGCTCGACGTGGGCGAGCACCCGGTCGCGCTGCTCGGCCGAGACCAGCGGCCCGAGCCTGGTCGCCGGGTCGAAGGGGTCACCCAGGCGGTAGCCGGCCGCGGTCGCGGCCGCCAGGTCGACCGCCTCGGCGTACCGGTCGCGGTGGACCAGCATCCGGGTCCACGCGGTACAGGTCTGGCCGGAGTTGAGGAAGGCGTTGCCGACGCCGACCTTCACCGCGGTCGCGAGGTCGGCGTCGTCGAGGATCAGATTCGCCGACTTGCCGCCGAGTTCCAGCGCGACCCGGGCCACCCGGTCGGCCGCCAGGTGCGCGATCCGCCGGCCGGTGGCGGTGGACCCGGTGAACGAGACCAGGTCGACGTCAGGGTGGCCGGCGAGCGCCTCGCCGGCGACTTGTCCGGTGCCGGCGACCAGGTTGACCACCCCGGGCGGCAGGCCGGCCTCGTCGACCGCGTCGAAGAGCAGGTACGACACCAGCGGGGTGAGCTCGGCCGGCTTGAGCACGACTGTGCAGCCGGCGGCCAGCGCGGCGGCCAGCTTCGCCATCACCTGGTGCAGGGGATAGTTCCAGGGGGTGATCGCGCCGACCACACCGACCGGCTCCCGGACCACGAGCGAGTTGCCGATGATCTCGGCCGCCGGTGGCTGACCGGCCAGCTCGACGAAGCTGCGCAGCACGGTCAGCGGCAGGCCGGTCTGCACCCGGGTGGCGACCTTGAGCGGCGCACCCAGTTCGAGGGCGACGGTCCGGGCGATCTCGTCGGCCCGGCCGGTCAACGCCCGGTGCAACCGGTCCAGGGCGGCGGCCCGGTCGGCCGGGTCGGTGGCGGCCCAGCCGTCGAAGGCGGCGCGGGCGGCGCGGACCGCCGCGTCGACGTCGACCGGGGTGCCGGCCGGGACGGTGGCGATGACCTCTTCGGTGGCGGGGTTCTCCACCGCGATGGTGTCGGTCGACGACGGCGCGGTCCAGCGTCCGTCGACATACATGGCGTTCCGGGTGAGATCCATCAGGCTCCATCGGGTGCGGGCGGGCGGTTGGCGTTCGCGCCGACGGTCTCCTGGTAGCTGCGCGACAGCCCGTCGATCAGCGCGTCCAGGCCGAGTACGAAGGCGCCCTCGTCGACACTGCGCTGGTGTTCGGCGAGGCGGTGCGCCTGGGCCAGGTGTGGGTACTGCTCGGCGTACACGGTGGGGTCCTCGACGAAGCCGCGGGCGAACGAGCCGAGCGCCGATCCGGCGACGAAATAGCGCATCGCGGCGCCGATGTGGGTCGCCCGGGCCGGCGGCCAGCCGGCCGCCACCAGCGCGCCGTAGACCGCGTCCGCCATCGCCAGCGCGGCCGGCCGGCGGCCGGGTCCCTGGGCCAGGTACGGCACGATGTGCGGGTGGTCGGCGAGCGCCGCCCGGTAGGAGAGTCCCCAGCGCCGCAGCGCCTCCCGCCAGTCGAGGGTGCCGAAGAACGACACGTCGACCCGGGCGGTGATCGTCTCGGCGACCGCGTCCAGGATGGCGTCCTTGGTGGGGAAGTGGTTGTAGAGCGACGGCCCGGCGACGCCGAGTTCGGCGGCGAGCCGGCGGGTGGAGAACGCGTCCAGCCCGTCGGCGTCGATCAGGGTGATGGCCGTCTCGACGATCCGGTCCCGGCTGAGCAGGGCCTGCCGAGGGCGGGGCATCGCACCTCCTCACAATCGCTGGACTACTAAAACTTACAGCGCTAGTTTAGTGGCCGAAGCCACTCTAGTGGCCGAGCCACCACAGCGCAGGAGGTCGAAGCCGTCGTGACCAGATTCGCCGGGAAGGTCGCCGTCGTCACCGGCGCGGCACAGGGTATCGGGGCGGCCACCGCCCGCCGGCTCGCCGACGAGGGGGCCACCGTCGTGGTCGTCGACCTTGACGCCGGTCGCGCCGAGGTGGCCGCCGCCGAGATCGGGGCCACCGGCGCGACCACCCTCGGGCTCGGCTGCGACGTGACCGACGGCGACGCGGTACGGGCGGCCGTCGCCCGGGTCGTCGACTCCTTCGGCCGGCTCGACGTGCTCGTCAACAACGCCGGCATCACCCGCGACAACCTGCTGCACAAGATGTCGCCGGCCGACTGGAACGCGGTGCTGACCACGAACCTGACCAGCATGTTCCACTGCTGCCAGGCGGCCCAGGAGCAGATGGTGCCGCAGCGGTACGGCCGGATCGTCAACCTCAGCAGCCGGTCCGCCCTCGGCAACCGCGGCCAGGCGAACTACGCCGCGGCCAAGGCCGGGGTACAGGGACTGACCGCCACCCTCGCCATCGAGCTGGGGCCGTTCAACATCACCGTCAACGCCGTCGCCCCCGGCTACGTGGCCACCGCGATGACCGCTGCCACCGCCGAGCGGGTCGGCAGCACCCCGGCCGAACACCAGCAGTGGGCGGCGGAGCAGACCCCGCTGCGCCGGGTCGCCCAGCCGGCGGAGATCGCCGCCGTGGTCGCCTTCCTGGCCAGCGACGACGCCTCGTACGTCTCCGGGCAGACCCTCTACGTCAACGGCGGCGCCCGCTAGCCGCCACGAGCCCACCGGAGGAAACCGTGGACTTCTCGCTCACCGACACCGAGCGCGCGATCCGCGACACCGCCCGCGACTTCATCACCCGGGAGGTGGTCCCGCTGGAGCAGGAGGTGCTGCGCCGCGAGCGCGCCCACCAGCCCGGCCTGCGCCGCGACGAACTTCGTGAACTCCAGCTCAAGGCCCGCAAGTTCGGCTTCTGGGGCCTGGCCACCCCGACGGAGTACGGCGGGATGGACCTGCCGGCCGTCGTCCAGTCGCTGATCTGGACCGAGATCGGCCGCTCGTTCGTGCCGTTCCGGTTCGGCGGCGAGGCCGACAACATCCTGTTCTACGCCGACGAGGCGCAGCGGCGCGAGTTCCTGCTCCCGACCATCGAGGGGGAGCGGATCTCCTGTTTCGCGATCACCGAGCCGGGCGCCGGCTCCGACGCGGCGAACATCAGGCTCTCCGCCCGCCGCGACGGTGACGACTGGATCCTCAACGGCGAGAAGACCTTCATCACCAACGGCAACGACGCCGACTTCGCGATCGTCGTCGCCGTCACCGACCGGGAGAAGGGGGTACGCGGCGGCGGCAGCACCGCGTTCCTCGTCGACCGCTCGATGGGCTGGACCTCCACCCCGATCGACACGATGGGCGAGGGCGGCCCGGCCTCGTTGGTCTTCGACCACGTGCGGGTGCCCGCCCGCAACATCCTCGGCGAGCTCGGCCAGGGGTTCGCCCTGGGTATGCAGTGGATCGGCAAGGGGCGCTACATCATCCCGTCGCACGCCCTCGGGATCGCCGAGCGGGCCCTGCGGATGGCGATCGACCACGCCAACACCCGGGTCACCTTCGGCGCGCCGATCGCCACCAACCAGGCGATCCAGTGGATGATCGCCGACTCGGAGACCGAGCTGGAGGCGGCCCGCTGGCTGGTGCTGCGGGCGGCCTGGACGGTGGACCAGGGCGCCGACCCCCGACACGCGTCCTCGATGGCGAAGCTCTACGGCGCGGGTATGGTCAACCGGGTGGTCGACCGGGTGATGCAGATCCACGGCGGGATGGGCTACACCCGGGAACTCCCGATCGAGCGCTGGTACCGGCAGGTCCGGTTGCTGCGGATCTTCGAGGGGACCGACGAGATGCAGCGCCTGATCATCTCCCGCGACCTGCTGCGCGGCTACACCGCGATCGGAGGACACCTGGCATGAGACGCTTCGCCTCGCTCGACGAGCTGACCGGCGCGGTCGGCCAGCAGCTCGGCCCCGGCGACTGGTTCACCATCGACCAGGCCCGGGTGGCCCGGTTCGCCGACGCCACCGACGACCACCAGTGGATCCACCTCGACCAGGCCCGGGCCGCGGCCGGCCCGTACGGCGGCACGATCGCGCACGGCTTCCTGACGCTGTCGCTGCTGCCGGCGCTGGTCGGCGGCCTCTACCGGGTCGACGGGGTCCGGATGGCGGTGAACTACGGGCTCAACCGGGTGCGCTTCCCGGCCCCGGTCCGGGTCGGCACGGCGATCCGGGCCGGCGCGGTGATCGCCTCGGCCGAGCCGGTGGACAGCGGGGCGCAGCTCGTGCTGGCGGTGACGGTCGAGTCCGACGCCGGCGGCAAGCCGGTCTGCGTGGCGGAGACGGTTAGCCGGCTCTACGCCGGGTAGCCGCCGCCATGGCCTGGCTCTTCCTCGGCGCCGCGATCGCCTTCGAGGTGGCCGCCACCAGCCTGCTCAAGAGCACCGCGGGCTTCACCCGGCTCGGGCCGACGCTGGCCTGCCTGGCCGGCTACGCCGGGTCGTTCTACCTGCTCAGCCTCGCGCTCCGGCAGTTGCAGGTCGGCGTCGCGTACGCGATCTGGTCCGGCCTCGGCACGGCGGCGATCGCGGTGATCGGCGCGCTGTTCCTCGCCGAACCGATCACCGTCGCCAAGGTCACCGGCATCGTCCTGATCATCGCGGGCGTGGTGATCCTCAATGTGGCCGGCGCCCACTGACCCCGTCGGCCGCGCATGAACGTCGTGATTCCGGCGTGTTGCCAGGGCTTTTCGCCGCAGCTTACCGTGTGGGCTCGGACACACCCGGTTCCTGAGCCGATCATGGTCGAGTGGGCGACCGGCCCTCGCGTCTGGCAGGATCGGGACGCATGTGTGGACTGGCTGGCGAGGCCCGCCGAGATGGCTCCCGCGCCGACGTGGCGACGGTCGAGCGGATGGCGGCCACCATGGGTGACCGGGGACCGGACGACGGGGGGTCGTGGTCGCACGGCGGACTGGCCCTCGGCCATCGGCGTCTCAAGATCATCGACCTGTCGACCGCGAGCGGGCAACCCATCGTCGACTCGGTGGCCGGCCTGACCGGGGTCTTCAACGGGTGCATCTACAACTACCGTGAGCTGCGGACGGAGCTGCAGGCCAAGGGCCACCGGTTCTTCTCCCAGGGCGACAGCGAGGTGGTCGTCAAGGCGTACGCCGAGTGGGGGATCGAGTTCGTCGACCATCTGATCGGCATGTTCGCGGTGGCGATCGCCGAACGGGACACCGGCCGGCTGGTGCTGGCCCGCGACCGGCTCGGGATCAAGCCGCTCTACCTGGCCGAGACGCCGGGCGTGGTGCGGTTCGCCAGCACCCTGCCGGCGCTGCTGGCCGGCGGCGGCGTGGACACCTCCATCGATCCGGTCGCGCTGGCCCACTACCTGAGCTTCCACAGCGTCGTGCCGGCGCCCCGGACCATCCTGCGCGGGGTGACCAAACTGCCACCCGCCACCGTGCGGATCTACGAGCCGGACGGCCGGCAGCGGGACCGGGTCTACTGGGACCCGCCGTTCACCCGGCACCCGGACCGGGCGGACTGGACCGAGCGGGACTGGCAGGACGCCCTGCTGGGCTCGCTCACCACCGCCGTGCAGCGTCGGATGGTCGCCGACGTCCCGGTCGGCGTGCTGCTCTCCGGCGGCCTCGACTCCAGCCTGGTGGTCGCCCTGCTGGCCGGCGAGGGCCAGCGCGGCCTGGCCACCTTCTCGATCGGGTTCGACGCGGTGGGCGGCCGCAGCGGCGACGAGTTCGTCTACTCCGACCAGGTGGCCGCCCGGTTCGGCACCGACCACCACCAGATCCGGGTCGCCGCGGGTGACCTGGTGCCGCCGCTGGAAGCCGCCGTGCACGCCATGAGCGAGCCGATGGTCAGCCACGACTGCGTGGCGTTCTACCTGCTCAGCGAGACGGTGTCCCGGCACGTCAAGGTGGTCCAGTCCGGCCAGGGCGCCGACGAGATCCTCGGCGGCTACCACTGGTACCCGCCGTTGGCCGAGGTCGACCGCGACCAGGCGCTGCCGACGTACGCGAAGGCGTTCTTCGACCGCGACGCCGCCGGTCTGGCCCGGGTGCTCAACCCCGACCACCTCGCCCCCGGCGACCCGGCGCGCGAGTTCGTGGCCGCGCACCTGGCCCGACCCGGCGCCCAGACCGCCGTCGACGCCGGGCTGCGCATCGACACCTCCGTGATGCTCATCGACGACCCGGTCAAGCGGGTCGACAACATGACGATGGCGCACGGCCTGGAGGCCCGGGTGCCGTTCCTCGACCACGAGTTCGTCGAACTCGCGGCCACCTGCCCACCGGAGCTCAAGCTCGCCCAGGGCGGCAAGGGGGTACTCAAGGAGATCGGCCGCCGGGTGCTGCCGCACGAGGTGATCGACCGGCCCAAGGGCTACTTCCCGGTTCCCGGTCTCACCCATCTCGAAGGCAAGCTGCTCGACCGGGTACGCGACGCGCTGTCCGCCCCCGAGGCCCGCGGCCGGGCCCTGTTCCGCGGCGAGTACGTCGATGCGCTGCTGCGCGACCCGAACGCCGAACTCACGCCGCTGCAGGGCAACAAGCTGTGGCAGCTCGGACTCCTGGAGATGTGGCTACAGACTCATGGAATCGACTGACGGCATGCGGATCGACAACGCCCACGCACCGCCGCCCGCCGGTGCCGCCCCGGCCCAGCGGCGCGAACACGTCGGACCGGGCGGCGATCCGGTGGTGCCCGGCGAGCACCGCCGCCGCACCGGGTCGGGCACCGACGTGGTGCTCGACTGCGGTTGGGGCCGGCTGGTGTTCGGGCAGACCTTCGCGTACCCGTCGGGGGTGGCCGACGTGCTGCGCTCCGAGGCTGCCGGTTCCCGGGACATCTGTGTCTACCTGCCGGACCCGCACGTGCTGGTCTCCCGACTGCCGGACGAGCTGTTCATCGACCCGTCCCTGACCTACCGCCTCGACCTGAGCACGGTCCGCCCGACCGACGTCGGCGATCCCGGGCTCCGGATCCGGACTCTGCGCGACGAGGCGGACGCCGAGGCGGTGAACGGGATCTACGCCCGCAACGGCATGGTGACCGCCCCGGTGGACGTGCTGGTCGAGAACGCCGCCACCGACCAGTTCCTGCACCTGGTCGCCGAGTCGGCCACCGGCGAGGTGGTCGGCACCATCACCGGGGTCGACCATGTGGCCGTCTTCGACGACCCGGAGAACGGCGCCAGCCTCTGGTGCCTGACCGTCGACCCGAACCACGCGCCGCCGGGTACCGGGCAGACCCTGCTGCTGGACCTGGCCGCCCGGCTGACCGCCCGGGGCCGCCTCTTCGTCGACCTGTCGGTGCTGGCCGAGAACGAGGGGGCCATCCGGCTCTACGAGCGGATCGGCTTCGAGCGGATCCCGATGCTCTGCGTCAAGCGGAAGAACCCGATCAACGAACGGCTCTTCATCGCCAGCCTGCCCGAGGGCTACGACGAGCTGAACCCGTACGCCCGGATCGTGGCGGACGAGGCGATGCGGCGGGGCATCCGGGTGGAGGTCATCGACCCGGCCTGGGGGGAGCTGCGGCTGACCAACGGCGCCCGGATCGTGGTCACCCGCGAGTCGCTGTCCGAGTTGACCTCGGCGGTCGCGATGAGCCGCTGCGATGACAAGCGGGTCACCCGGCGGGTGCTCGCCGACGCCGGGCTGCGGATCCCGCGCGGGCGCAAGGCGACCGGCGACGAGGCCGACGTCGAGTTCCTGACCGACGTCGGGGCGGTGGTGGTCAAGCCGGCCCGCGGCGAGCAGGGCGCCGGCATCACGGTCGGGGTGCGCACCGCCGAGGCGCTGCGCGCGGCCGTGGAGCTGGCCCGGCGGCACTGCCCGGACGTCCTGATCGAGGAGCTCTGTGAGGGCGAGGACCTGCGCGTCCTGGTGATCGACCACGAGGTGGTCGCGGCCGCGGTCCGCCGGCCGGCGTCGGTCATCGGCGACGGCGTGCACGACATCGCCACCCTGATCGACCGGCAGAGCCGGCGCCGGGCCGCGGCCACCGGCGGCGAGTCCCGGATCCCGGTCGACGACATGACCCGGGAGGTCGTCCGGGAAGCCGGGTACGCGATGCACGACATCCTGCCCGAGCGGGAGGTGCTCGCGGTCCGCCGGACCGCCAACCTGCACACCGGCGGCACCATCCACGACGTCACCGGGCAGCTGCACCCGGACCTCGCCGCCGCCTGCGTGACCGCGAGCCGGGCGCTGGCCATCCCGGTGACCGGGCTCGACCTGCTGGTTCCCTCGCCCCGGCACCCGGACTACGTCTTCCTGGAGGCCAACGAACGGCCGGGTCTGGCCAACCACGAGCCGCAGCCGACCGCCGAACGCTTCGTCGACCTGCTCTTCCCGGGGACCAGCGCGCAGCAGCGGCGGTGGACGCCGGCCGGTCCCGGCGAGGCGAATCCACCGGACTGACGGCGGGACGGGTACGGTGCGGTCGGGCGACCCGCGCGGTCGCCCCCACCCACCCGTTCACGGTCGCCGGATTCGGCGGCCTGCCGGCGGTTGGGCGATGAGCCCCGCTCGCGGCCGTGTCAGCCGGCCGCCCGCAAAGGATGGTGTACCGATGCCCGTGACTCCGCGCGCCCCCGAGCCGCTCAAGCTCGACCTGGAATACCTGCGGCAGGTGCTCCTGGAGTTGCTGGACATTCCCAGTCCCTCCGGCCGCACCGACCACGTCATGCAGTACGTGGGGGAGCGGCTGGACGCCCTCGGCATCCCCTTCACGGTGACCCGCCGGGGCGCGCTCAGCGCCTCCCTGCCGGGCCCGCGCAACACCGGGGCGGACCGGGCGGTCGTGGTGCACACCGACACCATCGGCGGCATGGTCAAGCGGCTGAAGGAGAACGGCCGGCTGGAGCTCAAGCCGATCGGCACGCACAGCGCCCGGTTCGCCGAGGGCGCCTACGTGCGGATCTTCACCGACGATCTGGAGCGGGTGCTCACCGGCCAGGTGCTGCCGCTGAAGGCCAGCGGGCACCGCTACAACGACGACGTCGACCTGCAGGGCGTCGGCTGGGAGCAGGTGGAGGTGCGGGTCGACGAGCGGGTGGACGACATCGCCGGCCTGCGCGCGCTCGGGGTGGACGTCGGCGACTTCGTGGCGATCCTGCCCCAGCCCTCGATCACCCCGAGCGGCTACGTGCGGTCCCGGCACCTGGACGACAAGGCCGGCGTGGCGGCCGTGCTCACCGCGTTCAAGGCGATGGTCGACGCCGGGCTGCAGCCCCCGGTCACCGCCCACCTGCTGATCACCTGCACCGAGGAGATCGGGCACGGCGCCAGCCACGGGCTGGACCCGGACGTCGCGGAGATCGTCTCGGTGGACGCCGCCGTGGTGGCGCCCGGGCAGCAGTCCCGGGAGGACGCGGCGGTCGTCGCGATGGGTGACGGGGTGGGGCCGTTCGACTACCACCTCACCCGCAAGCTCGCGAACCTCGCCGCCGAGCACGGCGTCGAGCTGGTCCGGGACGTCTTCGACTACTACCGCTCCGACGTCGCCGCCGCGCTGGAGGCCGGCGCGCACGCCCGGGTGGCGCTGCTCGGCTTCGGCGTCGACGCCACCCACGGCCACGAGCGCACCCACCTCGACGGGCTGCGGCACCTCGCCCAGCTGACCTGCCTGTACCTGCAGAGCGACCTGGTCTTCCCGGAATGGGACGCCGAGCCGGGCGGCGAACTGGCCGACTTCCCGTCGCTGTCGGTGCAGCCCGCCAACGAGGACGGCCCCCGGGACGGCCCGATCGGAGTCTCCTGACCGGCCCGGCGCCGCGGCTGCCGTCGCCCCTGGTCGAGCTGCGCGACCCGCGGCTGCACCGGGCGGGCGTCCGGGTGCTGGTCAAACGGGACGACCTGATCGACCCCGAGCTGCCCGGCAACAAGTGGCGCAAGCTGAAGCACAACCTCACGGCGGCGGCCGCCGCCGGACACGACACGCTGTTGACCTTCGGCGGGGCGTACTCGAACCACATCCGGGCCACCGCGGCGGCCGGCCGCCGCTTCGGCTTCGGCACGGTCGGGGTGATCCGGGGGGAGCCACGGCTGCCGCTCAACCCGTCCCTGGCGTACGCGGTGGGCCAGGGGATGCGGTTGACGTACCTGGACCGGACGACGTACCGGCGCAAACACGAAGCGTCGATCCTCGCCGGCCTGGGTCGGCGGTGGGGTCGGTTCCACCTGCTGCCCGAGGGCGGCAGCAACGCGCTGGCGGCGCGCGGGTGCGCCGAGCTGCCGGCCGAGATCGACGAGCCGTTCGACGTCATCTGCTGTGCGGTCGGCACCGGCGGCACGCTCGCCGGCATCGCGGCCGGGCTGCGGCCCGGCCAGCGGGCCGTCGGCTTCTCGGCGCTGCGCGGCGGCGAGTTCCTGGCCGGAGAGGTCCGCCGGCTCCAGACCGAGGCGTTCGGCGCGCCGGGCACCAACTGGCACCTGGAGCACGGCCACCACTTCGGCGGCTTCGCCCGCGGCACGCCCGAGCTGGCGGCCTTCATCGACGACTTCGCCGGCCGGCACGGGCTGCTCCTGGACCGGATCTACGTGGCGAAGATGATGTTCGGCCTGTTCGCCAGGTGCGAGCAGCGCGCGTTCCCGGTCGGCACGACGGTCGTCGCGGTGATCACCGGCTGACCGACGGCGGCGGACCGGACCGCTCGTAGATCAGCGTCGCCTCGACCCGGGTCCGCACCTGCAGCTTGTCGAAGATGTGCGAGACGTGTACGCCGACGGTCCGCTCGCTGATGAACAGCTCGGCCGCGATCGCCCGGTTGGTGTGACCCCGCGCGACCAGCGCCAGCACCTGGCGTTCCCGGCCGGTCAACGACGCCAGGTCGTCGTTGGCCCGGGGAACCGGCTCTGGTCCGGCGGTGGCCGGCGGGTCGGCGAGGGTGACCCGGGCGCGGACCGCCAACGCCTGGATCTCCGCCACCAGCGGCCCGGCGCCGAGCCGCCGGCCGATCCGGTACGCGGCGCGCAGCACCTCGGCGGCCTCGGTGTTGCGGGCCCGGATGCCGAACAGCGCCTCGGCCTGGCGCAGCCGCGCGTACGCGGCCGGATAGGGGTGGTTGAGCCGGTCCCAGACTTCGGCCGTACGCGCCCAGCGGACCGGATCCGACCTGCCCGCCACCCGGGTCAGCTCGGCGGCGCAGAGGTCCTGGTACCCGGCGACGGCCCCCCGGACCGGCGCGGTCGCGCTCTGCTCGGCCATCCGGTCCGCGACCGCGCGCAGCCGGTCGATCGTCTCCTGGTCCGGCGTGCCGTTGCGGCTGACCCGGGCCTCGGCCTCCGCGCGTAGCCCGTGCCAGACCAGGGCGGCCTGCAGCCAGACGTCGTCGGACCGGCTCTCGGCGAGGTCGAGGCCGTGCTGGACCGCCGCGCGGGCCGCGCCCGGCCGGTCCCGCCACATCGCGATGCCGGCCCGCAGCGTCAGCAGCGGGATCATCTGCCGGACACCGCCGCCGGCGGCGAGCAGCGTCTCGACCGATTCCAGAGCGCGCTCCGAGTCGTCGAGATGGCCGTATCCGACGTGTACCCGGCAACGCGCGAGAAGCAGTTCGACGGCGTCCGCGTCAGTTGGTCGGTGTCGCAGTGCCGCCGTCACCTCCCGCTCCGCCTCGGCCCACCGGCCGAGGCGGAACAGCCCGTTCGCCGCGACCGCGCGCAGCCGGGCGCCATGGCTGCGACCGAGCCCGGCCCGCTCGGCGTCCGCGGCCCCCTGCCGGGCGACGTTGACCCCCTCCGCGAGCTCGTTCAACGGCCCACTGAGCAGCTCCGCCAGGTGCAGGTCCGCCTGGGCGACGTCGAGTGGGGTGCCGGACCGGCGGGCGGTCTCTCCGGCGGCCCGCAGCGTCGCCACGCCAGCGGCGTGGTCGTCGAGGAAGGCCTGGCTGTAGCCGAGCGTCGCGCCGGCCAGCACCAGGGAGGAGGTGCAGCCGGCGACCCCGCGGGCCAGCTCCAGCGCGTCCTGCGCCCACTTGCCCGCCTCGGCGTACCGGCCGAGCTGGCGGAGCAGGTCCGCGGCGTGCGCCGCCGCGGCGACCCGCTCCGCGGCACCGACACCGGAGGCGGCCAGGGTGGCCTCGTACTCGATTTCGGCCTCGGTCAACCGGCCGACGGCGGCGAGCAGCCGGGCGCGCAGCATGCGCAGCCAGGCCGGGGCGGGCTCGTCGGCCCGGCCCGGCGTACCGGTCAGGTCGTCGGCGAGCCGCTGCGCCAGCACCAGCGCCCGCTCGTGCTCGCCGCACCGGTGCGCGGCTGCGACGGCCAGCCGGCCCAGCGCCACCAGGTCCGGCGCGTCGGCCGCCGGATCCGGCACCGCCCGGCGCAGGTCGAGCGCGGTGTGCCAGTGTTCGAACGCCTCCGCGTGGCCGCCGAGCCGCTCGGCCTCCCGGGCCGCCGCGATCGCGGCGGGTAGCGCACGCATCGGTTCACCAGCCAGCCGCCAGTGGTGGGCCAGCCGGGCGTGCTGGAGCTCACCGCCGGTCCCGCTGGCGAGCGCCTCGGCGTGGCGGCGGTGCGACCGGATCCGCTCGCCGGGTAGCAGCCGAGCCTGGAGAACCTCCCTGACCAGGTGGTAGCGGAACCGGTAGCCGTCGCCGGAGGCGGTCAGGATGCGCTGGGAGACCGCGTCCCGGGCCGCCTGGAGCAGGCGCTCCTCGTCGAGCGGGACCACCCGGGACAGCAGGGCGTGCGACACCGGCTCGATCCCGGCGGCCACCGCCTGGACGACCAGGTGGGCGTCGGCCGCGAGCGCGTCGATCCGGGCGAGGAAGGTCTCCCGCAGCGTCTCGGAGGGCCCGCTCCGCCCGTCGCGGAGTTCCCGGGCCAGCTCCTCGACCACGAACGGGACGCCACCGCTGCGTTGCCAGAGCGGCTCGGCGGTCGCCGGGTCGAGCGGCCGGCCCAGCACCGAGGCGGCCAGCAGGGTGGTCTCGGCCCGGTTCAGCGGTGGCAACCGGAGCACCCGTACCGTGCGGAGCCGACGCAGTTCGGCGAGCATCGCCCGCAGCGGGTCGTCGCCCGCCAGGGACTCGGTCCGGACCGCCCCGAGCAGCAGCAGCGGGCTGCCGCCGAGCCCGGCGAGCAGGTAGAGCAGCAACTTGCGGGTGGTCTGGTCGGCCCACTGCAGGTCGTCGATGATCAGGACGAGGGGGCGTTCCCCGGCGATGCCGGCCAGGCCGCTGGCGAGCCGTTCCAGCAGGGCGCCGCTGCCGTCCCGGCTCGCCGGCTCGCCGTCGAGGACCGCCAGCAGGTGCCGTACGGCGTCGAGTTCCCCGGTCGCGGTCTGCTCCCCGGGTGCGGCGGAGCCGGTCGTCGGGCCGGGCTCGGGCCACCGGCGGGCGCCGAACCGGCGCAGTGCCTGCCGCAGTGGATGCAGCGGTGAGGCGTCGCCGATGTCCAGACAGGCGCCGGCGAGGACCACGGCGCCGGCCGCGCGCGCCTGCTCACCAGCGGCGGCGAGCAGTCGGCTCTTGCCGACGCCGATCTCGGCCTCCACGAAGACCGCGGCCGAGCCGCCACCCTCGACCCGGCCCAGCGCGGCCCGGACCGCCGCGAGCTGCTCGTCCCGGCCGACCAGCGGGACATCGCCGGGATCGCGCGCCGGGACCGAGCCGTTCTCGCCTGGCACTGTCAATCCGATCGCCGACATAAAGGGTGGAGGCTTCTGACATACGTCGTTCTACTGATCCTAGAGCGCGCCGGTTTGGGCGATCATCGGGCCTGAGGTCCCCGGGGTTTCGGCCCGGGGGAGGGGTCCGTCCGGGAGGATGACGATGAGTGGCGCAATCCCGCAGGGAATCGGCCGCCGGCGGTTCGAGGGCTCGGCCTGACGGCGACGATCAGGCATGAACCGCCGACGGGCGGGTAGTTCGCGGAAATGGACACGACCTGGAAGCCGGTGGACGAACACGGCACGCTCTCCAGCAAGGAGCGACGCGAGCTCCCGGACAGCGCCTACGCCTTCCCCGCCAAGCGGAAGGAACCACTCACCGACGCCGCCCACGTCCGCACCGCCCTCGCCCGCTTCGACCAGGTGCAGGGCGTCAGTGACCGGGAGCGGGACCAGGCGTTCGCGAACATTCTCGCCGCCGCCCGGCACCACGGCGTCGAGGTGGCCGAGACGGACTGGCGCGAGCTGGGCAGCCGGCCGCACACCCCGAACCCGGCACAGCACCGCTGAGGCGGTCCGTGCCGGCTCAGCGCACGGGCTGGCCGACCGGATGGGCGTCGCCGGGCCGGCGGGGTGCCGGTATGGGCCGCCGGTCGGCGGGAGTGGTGGGCGGCCTACGGCGTGGCCCCAGCAGCCGCATCATCGGTGTCTCGACGAACCGGAAGAGCAACCAGGCGAGAAGCAGGCAGACCAGCAGGAATCCGGCAGTGGCCGCCAGCCCCTGCCAGCCGGGCAGCCCGCCGGCGTGCCCGGTCAGCCGCAGCACCGTGGTGATCAGGAAGACGTGCACGAGGTAGTAGGCGAACGAGATCTCGCCGAGTCGCACCATCGGCCGGGACCGCCACGGTGACCAGCGGCCGCGGACGTCGGCGTCGGCCGCGCCGGTGATCACCAGTACGTAGACGGCCGCCAGCACGGCGGCCCAGTACTGCGCCGGGATCCACTCGATGGTGACCACCCAGGCGACCACGAAGATCGCGCTGGACAGCCGGAGGCCGGGCCCGCGCCACCGGCCGCGCAGCATCAGTTCGGCGGCCGCCACCCCCATCCAGAACTCCAGCGACCGGGTCAGCGGGAACACCTGGGTGAACCACCAGCGGTGCGCCTCGGGCACCAGGGTCTGCGCCGGCCACAGCGCCAGGATCAGCAGCGGGACCGCGACGACGAGCGCCCAGAGCTGCCAGGCCCGCATCCGGCGGATCAGCGGTAGCGCCAGCGGGAGGCACAGGTAGAAGAACAACTCGCAGGAGAGCGACCAGCTCACGGTGTTGACGCTGTAGAAGTAGCCGGGCGCCGGGGTCCAGGCCTGGACCAGGAACAGGTTGGCCAGCAGCACCCGGATGTCCAGTGGGTCGGCCCAGTAGACCGCGAAGAGGACGACCAGCACCCAGAGCACCACGTGGTTGGGGTAGATCTTGGCGAGCCGACGGCGCCAGAAGGCGCCGGCCCGTTCGCCGGGGCGGGCCGACCAGACCAGTACGAAGCCGCTGAGGATGAAGAAGAACTGCACCCCGGAGAGGCCGAGGGTGAACAACCAGGCGATGATCTCCTGGTAGCTGGGTTCGGCGATGATTCCCATGGTGCCCACGTGGAAGCCGAACACCAGCATGGCGGCGATCCACCGAAGGCCGGTCAGCGACGGTAACCGCCGCGCCTGGGCCGTGGCGGTGCCGCCGGCGGGAGCGGTGCCCGGGTCGGGCACCGATGTGACGCTGGTCACGCCGTCTCCCTCTCGTCGTCGCAGCCGGCAGCTTTCCATCACCCGCGCCGACCCCTCGACGTACCCGCGTCGACCGCAGTGTCAAACCGTACACATTCATCCGTGATCGTGGCGTTCGGGTGCCGGCGGTTGCGTCCCCGGTCACTGCCGGGCCGACTACCCTGATGATCATGACGTATCTCGCCGCACCCGACCGGTACGAGACGATGAGCTACCGGCGCAGCGGCCGCAGCGGCCTACGGCTGCCGGCGGTCTCGCTCGGGCTCTGGCACAACTTCGGCGACGGCCGGCCGCTGGCGGGGCAGCGTCACATCGTCCGGCGCGCCTTCGACCTCGGGGTGACGCATTTCGACCTGGCCAACAACTACGGGCCGCCGCCCGGCGCGGCCGAGGAGAACTTCGGTCGGCTGCTCGCCGGCGACCTCGCCCCCTACCGCGACGAGCTGATCATCTCCAGCAAGGCCGGCTACGACATGTGGCCCGGGCCGTACGGCGAATGGGGTTCCCGCAAGTACCTGACCGCCTCGCTGGACCAGTCGCTGCGCCGGTTGGGCCTGGACTACGTCGACATCTTCTATTCGCACCGGTTCGATCCGCACACCCCGCTCGAGGAGACGATGGGTGCGCTGGACGCCGCCGTGCGGGCCGGCAAGGCCCTCTACGTGGGCGTGTCGAACTACGACTCCGACCAGACCGAGCGGGCCGCGGCCATCCTGCGCGACCTGGGTACGCCGATGCTGATCAACCAGCCGTCGTACTCGATGTTCAACCGGTGGGTCGAGCGCGACCGGTTGCTCGACACGCTGGAGCGGGTGGGAGCGGGCTGCATCGCCTACAGTCCGCTCGCCCAGGGCCTGCTGACCGACCGTTACCTCGACGGCGTACCGGCCGACTCCCGGGTGCGCACCAGCGCCTTCCTGTCCGAAGCCGACCTGAGCGACCAGACCATGGGCCGGGTCCGGGCGCTCGGCGCGATCGCCGACCGCCGTGGCCAGTCACTGGCCCAGCTCGCCCTCGCCTGGACGTTGCGTGACGCGCGGATGACAAGCGTCGTCATCGGGGCCAGCAGCGTCGGCCAGTTGGAGGCGAATCTGGTCGCCCTGCGGGGGCTCGACTTCAGTGCCGAGGAACTGGCCGAAGTGGACCGGTACGCCGTCGGCTAGGTGGGCAGGGCGCAGACCCGGTCCCGTCCACCGCGTTTGGCCGTGCGTAGCGCCACGTCCGCGTCGAGCAGCAGGTCGGGCAGGCGGCCCCCGGGTCGGTCGCCGGCCAGGCAGGCGGCCACCCCCAGCGAGGCGGTGCGACCGGTGATGGTCACGCTGCTGCCGCGGGTCGCCGACGTGCGCACCGACAGCTCCCGGACGCCTCGCCGGATCGTCTCGGCCACGGCCAGGGCCGGCGGGAGTCCCTGACCGGGCAGCAGGACGAGGAACTCGTCGGCGTGACCGCCGTACCGACCGGTCAGGGCCTCCTCGGGGACCCGGTCCCGGAGCAGGTCGGCCACCGCCCGTAGCACTGCGTCGCCGGCCGGATGGCCGAAGGTGTCGTTGATCCGTTTGAAGCAGTCCAGGTCGACGATGACCAGCGCCACCGGCTCCCCGGCGACGGCGCGCCGCTCGAACGCGGTGCCGGCCCGCGCGGTCCAGGTGCCGCGGTCCAACAGGCCGGTGAGCGGATCGGTGAGCGGTCGGCCGCAGGCGTGGCAGGGCGGTGGCTCGCCGTGCCGCGCCTGGTCCGGATGCCGGACCGCGGCGGCAGTCTCCGCCGCTGGGGGCATGGTCCGGGCGGTTGTCATCGGCCCTCCTGGGTCGGCACGGCTGCCCGCCGGCCCGGAGGGGTCGTCGAGCCGGTCGAGAATCGGAAGACTTCCTCTCGACTCAAACGGTTGAGCCGCAGCGGTGCGTGAGTCTAAACTGCTCCGGCCCGATTCTGTCAACCAGCAGTCGAATAAAGCCAGTCCCTTTGCGACGGACAATTAGCATTGGTTGGTCACCGGCCCCGGGTTCGGTGTGCGGCGACCGATCGTGGTTGAGTTGCGTCAGGCGTGCAACTTGCAGTTCCCGGCGCGAATCGCCATCGGTCCGCGGCGATCGGGGGACTGGCACCGGCTACTGGGGAGGAACGGGTGCCCGACGGTCAGCAGCGGCCAACGACCGCGAGCAAGCTCGACAAGCTGTTCAACGAGATCAGACCGGAGGGCCGGCTCGGCCGACGCTATACCAACGAGGAAGTCGCATCGGCGGTGAAGAGCACGAACCCCGACATCAGGGTCACCGGCTCCTATCTGTCAGCATTGCGGACCGGAGTGAAGAAGAACCCGTCGTGGGAACTGCGGGTCGCCCTGGCCCGCTTCTTCGGCGTACCGCCGTCGTATTTCCTCGACGACGCGACCGCCCCGCAGACGGACGCGGAGATCGATTTGGCGAAGGTCGCCAACAACCTGGGCGTACGGCAACTCGCGCTGCGGGCCCTGCAGTTGACCCCGGAGGGGTTGGCCGCGGTGACCAGAATCGTCGAGCACGTCCTGGCGGCCGACCGGGAGTCCGACGCCGGTGGCCAGCGGGAGGGATGACGGGATGGACCTCAGGAGGATGCGGCGCAGCTGCGCCGACCTGGTCCGCGACCTGCAGCCACCAGACCCTACCGAGCCGACGCAGCTGATAACCGCACTCTGCGGCCGGATGGGGGAGCGGCTCGGCGTGCCGGTACGGCACCGGCTGGTCCGATTTCCGCCGGAGACGGTCAGCGGTCTCTGGATCGCCACCGACACCGCGAACTACCTGCTCTGCGAGCAGGACACCAGCGGCTGGCACCAGTTGGCGATCACCGGCCACGAGTTCTGGCACATGGAGGCCGAGCACCAGGCCACCGCGGTCCCGGCCGGCGACGTCGCCGGGCTGGGCGGGGACTCGCCGGACCGCGCGACCGTGGCCCGGGTCGTCGCCGCCCGGGCCCACTGCGAGGCGGTGGCCGAGCAGGAGGCGGAGCTGTTCGCCTCGTTGCTGGTGGCGAAGCTGAGCCGCTGGCTGCCGCAACGGACCTGGGCGGTTCCCGAGAACGCCGTCGGCGTGGTGGACCGGCTGGAGAGCACCCTCGGTCACCCCGAGCGGCGTGTCCTGGGACCGCCCGGTGGATAGCGTCAGCGCCGCCTACTGGGGCTGCGCGGCGATCGCCTGGGGCGCGCTGGGTTTCAAACTGGGTGGCCTGCGCCGCTCGCCCGACCACCCGATCCACCGGGTCATCTGCGGCACCCTGTTTCTCGTCGGTGCCTCGCTGTTCTGCGCGGCACCGGCGGTGGTGACGGTGGTCAACCGGGCGACCGGGGTGGCGAACCTGGCGGCCCTGCTCGTCTACTGCCTGGTCGTCTGCGAAGGCGCCGCCGCACTGATCCTGGTCGTGCACTGGCGCGGACCCGCCGACCCGGCCCGGGCCGCGGCCCGGCGCTGGACCCTCGGGTACGCCGGCATCATCGCCACGATGATCACCCTGTTCGTGCTGGGTGAGACGCCGGTCGAGCGGCCGGTCGACTTCGACACCTACTACGCCCGGACCCCCTACATCGCCGGCTTCATCGTGCTGTACCTGGTCGCGCACGCCGTCGCCGGGATCGGCGTCGGCCTGTTGTGCTGGCGGTGGGTGCGGGTCGCCGGCCGGCCGTGGCTGCGCCGCGGGCTGTGGGCGATCCTGGTGGGGGTCGGCCTCGGGGTCGGGTTCGACGTCTGCAAGCTGGCCGCCGTCGCGGCCCGGTGGGCGGGGGCCGACCTGGACGCGCTGAGTACCGTGGTCGCCCCGGCGCTGGCCGGACTGGGCACGATCACCATCGCGACCGGGTTCGTCCTGCCGGTGGTGGGGGAGCGGCTCAGCCGGCCGGTCGGCCGGGCGGCCGCGTACCGGGCGCTCCATCCGCTCTGGGAAGCGCTGCGCCGGTCCACCCCGTCGATCGTCACGCCGATCCGGTTACCGTGGTGGGACCTTGAGCTGCGGCTGACCCGACGGCTGACCGAGATCCTCGACGGCCGGCTGGCGCTTCGGCCGTACTTCGACCCGGCGGTGGCACGGGCGGCCACCCGGATCGGCCGGGAGTCCGGACTGACCGGTGCGGAGCTGCGGGCGGTGGTCGACGCGGCCATGATCCGGGCGGCGGTGGCGAACAAGGCCCACGACCGGCGGTTCCCGCCCGAGCCCGACGGAACCGACCCGGCGGGAGCCGACCCGGCCGGGTTCGAGGTGGACGGCGCCGGTGAACTGGCCCGACTGGTCCGGGTGGCCCGGGCGTACGTCTCGTCGCCGATCGTCGGCGCCGCCGGGCGGCGATCTTCGTTGACACCCGCCCGCAACGAGCAGGTAAAACGGGGGTAATGGCCCGGGGTTCTACTCCGGGGTGACTCACCACCGGTGAGGCGCGTCTAGGGTTCCGCCGCCACGGTCGCAGGTAGGCCGCGACGGGTCTGGACCGAGAGACGCAGGCGCCACGACGTGGCGTTCCACGGCGGGACAAAAGCCCGGGAGACAGCCAGCCTGGCTGTGCTCCGGCCAGGCCTCATCTGGAGGCTGCCCATGGGCTCCGTGCACGATCACCATCCACCCCACGACCGGCGACCGGTCCCCGACGACGGATCCGACGAGCGAGCCGCCTTCCGACCCCACGACCGCTACGGCCCGGAGGCCGCCTACGCGGTCGCCCGGGAGGCCGAACTGCCCAGCACCAGGTGGGCGGAGGAGATCGCCCGGGGACTGGAGTACGGCCTACCCGGCGCCGACTCCATCGTGGACCGCCGGATCCCGACCTTCTCGCGGGGGGAACTGCCGCACTTCGCCGGGATCAACACCTTCCTGAAGGCCCCCTACCTGGAGGACGTGCGACGCTGCGGGGAGTACGACGTCGCGGTGCTCGGCGCGCCCTACGACGGCGGCACCACCTACCGCCCCGGCACCCGATTCGGCCCGCAGGGCATCCGGCGGATCTCCGCGCTCTACGGGCCGTACTCGTTCGAGCTCGGTGTCGACCTGCGCGAGTCGATCACCATCGCCGACCTGGGCGACATCTTCACCATCCCGGCCAACATCGAGAAGACCTTCGACCAGATCTCCAAGGCCGTCGCCCACGTGTACGCCTCGGGCGCATTCCCGGTGGTGCTCGGCGGAGACCACTCGATCGGCTACCCGACCGTGCGGGGGGTGGCGCAGCACCTCACCGGCGCTCTCGGCATCATCCACTTCGACCGGCACGTCGACACCCAGGAGACCGACCTCGACGAGCGGATGCACACCACGCCGTGGTTCCACGCCACCGACCTGCCGAACGTGCCCCCGAAGAACCTGGTCCAGATCGGCATCGGCGGCTGGCAGGCTCCCCGGCCCGGGGTGAAGGTCGGCCGGGAGCGGGGCACCACCATCATGACGGTCACCGACTGCGTGGAGATGGGCATCGAGGCCGCCGCCGAGCGGGCGCTGGAGGTCGCCTGGGACGGCGCCGAGGCGGTCTGGCTGTCGTTCGACGTCGACTGCCTGGACGCCGCCTTCGTACCCGGCACCGGCTGGCCCGAGCCGGGCGGCTTCCTCCCCCGCGAGGTGCTCAAGTTCATCCAGCTCATCTCCGACGCCCGGCCGCTGGCCGGGATCGAGGTGGTGGAGTGCTCTCCGCCCTACGACAACGCCGACATCACCTCGCTCATCGCGACCCGCGTCATCTGCGACACCCTCGGCTGCCTGGTGCGGTCCGGACATCTGCCCCGTCGCTGACCCCATGGAGTGACAATGATCCGTCGAATAGTCCGCGGTCCGCTCGCCGCCGCGTGCGCGGCCGCGCTGCTGCTTACCGCCTGCTCGACCGGCACCGACGAACCCGCCGAGGGTGGGCCGGTCACCGTGCGCCTCGGCTTCTCCGCCTGGCCCGGCTGGTTCCCCTGGCAGGTGGCCGAGGACCAGGGCCTGTTCGCCGCGAACGGGGTGACCGTCGAGCTGACCTACTTCGACAGCTACACCGACAGCCTGACCGCGCTGTCCACCGGCAACCTCGACGCCAACAGCCAGACCCTCAACGACACCCTCTCCTCGGTCAGCGGCGGCGCCGAGCAGACGATCGTCCTGGTCAACGACAACTCAACCGGCAACGACCAGATCATCGCCCGGCCCGGCATCTCCTCCGTCGCGGACCTGCGCGGCCGGAAGGTGGCGGTGGAGGAGGGCACGGTCGACCACTACCTGCTGCTGCTCGCGCTGGCCGAGGCCGGGCTCAGCGCGGACGACATCGAGCTCAAGCCGTTGCTGACCGACGCCGCCGCGGCGGCCTTCCTGGCCGGGCAGGTCGACGCCGTCGGCGCGTTCGCCCCGTTCACCACGACGGCGCTCGGGCTCCCCGGCAGCCGGGCCATCACCACCTCGGCCGACTTTCCCGGCGCCATCCCCGACCACCTGGTCTTCGAGGCGGCCTTCGTCGACGAGCACCCGGACGAGGTGCAGGCGATCGTCGACACCTGGTTCGACACGCTGGCCTGGATCGCCGCGAACCAGGACGCCGCGGTCGAGATCATGGCCGCGAAGGGTGGCGTGAGCGTGGCCGAATACCAGTCGTACAACGCCGGCACGACGATCTTCACCCGGGAGCAGAACCTGGCCGCCTTCACCCCCGGCCAGACGCCGGCGAACCTGGACTTCCAGGCCCGCTCCATCGCCCGCTTCCTGGTCGAGACCGGTCTGGTCGACGAGGAGCCGCCGCTGGACGGGCTGCTCGACGACACCTTCGTCAAGGCCGCCGGGTCGTGACCGCCACCGCCGCCGGTGGCGCCGTGGCCGAGGGCACCCACCCCGGCTGGGGGCCGCTGCCGCGCCGCCGCCCGCCGCGCCGGCTCCCCGCGGTGCTGGCGATCCGTACCCCGATCCCGGCCGCCGCCCGGATGTCGCTCGGGGCGGCGTCGGTGCTGGTCCCGCTGGCGCTGTGGCAGCTGCTCAGCGGGGTGATCGACGGCCGCCCCGACTACCTGCCGTCCCCGCTGGAGTCCTGGGCGGCCGGGGTGGAACTGGCCCGTTCGGGCCAACTGCTCACCGACGCCGGGGCCAGCGTCGGGCGGGTGCTGCGCGGTTTCGGGCTGGCCGTTGTGGTGTCGGTTCCGCTCGGCATCGTGATGGGCAGCTTCCAGGCCGGCCGGGCAGCGCTCGAACCGGTGATCGGCCTGCTGCGTTACCTGCCGGCCAGCGCGTTCATTCCGCTGCTGATCATCTGGCTGGGGCTGGGCGAACCGTCGAAGGTGGCCCTGCTCTTCATCGGCACCGTCTTCTTCAACACCCTGATGACCGCCGACGCGGTCCGCCAGGTGCCGGTGTCGCTCATCGACGTCTCGTACACCCTGGGCGCCCGGCGGACCGAGGTGCTCCGGAAGGTGATCGTGCCGCACGCGCTGCCGGGCATGCTCGACTCGATCCGGGTGAACGCGGCCGCGGCCTGGAACTTCGTCGTGGTGGCGGAACTGATCGCGTCGGAGTCCGGTCTCGGCTACCGGATCATCCGGGCCCAGCGGTTCAACCAGATCGACCGGATCTTCGCGGTGCTGGTGGTGATCGCCCTGATCGGACTCGCCATCGACCTGCTGCTGCGGCTGTCCCGCGACCGGATCGGCAGGTGGACATGACGACCGGGTCCCGGCCGGCGGCCGGGACCGCTCGGGCCGGTGCGGCACCGGCCGCCGACCCGGTGCTGGAGCTCGTCGGCGTCGGCCGGGACTTCCGCCGGCCCGACGGCATGGTGCGGGCGCTCGACGGCATCGACCTGGTCGTGCCGCGGGGCCAGTTCGTCTGCGTCGTCGGCGCCAGCGGTTCCGGCAAGTCGACCCTGTTGGCGCTGGTGGCCGGCCTGATCCCACCCACAGTCGGTGCGGTTCGCCTCGACGGCCGCCCGATCTCCGGACCGGGGCCGGACCGGGGCCTGGTGTTCCAGTCCGGTGCGGTGTACCCGTGGCGCACCGTCGAGCGCAACGTGGCGTTCGGACTGGAGCTACTTCCGATCAGCCGCGCCGAGCGGACCCGCCGGGTCGACTGGTACCTCGCGGAGACCGGCCTGACGCAGTTGCGTCGGGCGTTGCCGAAGCAGCTCTCCGGCGGGCAGCGCCAGCGGGTGGCGATCGCCCGGGCGTTGGCCGGCGAACCGGAGGTGCTGCTGCTCGACGAGCCGTTCGGGGCACTCGACGTGCAGACGAAGGAGGACATGCAACTGCTGATCCGGCGGGTCTGGCGCGACACCGGTACCACCGTGCTGATGGTCACCCACGACGTGGAGGAGGCGGTCTTCCTGGGCCAGCGGGTGGTGGTGCTCGCCTCCGATCCGGGCCGGATCGCCGCTGACCTCACCGTCGACCTGGCCGCCGATCGGGATCTGGCGGTCAAACGGTCGGCCGGCTTCCTGGCGTTGCGGGCACGGGTCGAGGACCTGGTCCGCGCCTACCACCGGCAGCACCTGGGCGGGGCATCGGACCGGCCGTCGGCGCCCTAGCCGTCATCGGCGGTCACCGCGCCGAGGTCACCGTCGATGTGTCCGGCGCGAACTGGACGGTCCGGTCGAGGGTGCCGGCCACCACCGGGGAGCGGCGGAACTCGGTGGCTACCCGGGTCAACCAGTGAATCTCGCCGAGGTAGCCACCGACCGGACTGTGCGGCCGGGTCCGGTCCGGCCGGGCCGCCGGGGTCCGCGACCGGGCGGCGCGCACCCCGGCGGCGAGCAGCGCCGCCTCGACGACGGGCATCCGCCGGTCCGGTGCGAGCCCGGCGGCCGCGGCCAGCCCGGCGGCGACCGGGCCGATCCGTTCATCAATGTACGGACGCAGCGCCAGGCGGCCGTCGCGGATCTCGGTGATCCGCCGGTGCAGGGCGTAGTCGAGGTCGCGCAGCGCGACCGGCCAACGGTGGGCCCGCTCGTCGAGCACCAGGTGCGGCTGGACGGCGACCACCGCCCGCCAGAGTGGTCCGAGTCGTCGCCAGGCGCGCAGCCGCGCCAGCCAGCCGGCGGCCGCGTCCGCTCGGGGTCCCCAGGTCGGCACGGTCATCCCGACCAGCATCAGCAGGGCGCTGATGGTGACCAGGACAGAGTTGATCTCCGGCTCGCCGACCGGCTGGTAGCCGAGCCGGTAGGCGGCCAGATAGCAGGCCTTGCTGGTGCAGTAGACCAGCGCGAAGGTCGCCCCGGTCGCGGTGACCCGCAGCCCCAGCCGCAGCCACGACCGGGGGCTCACCCGGGCGAACCGCCAACAGAGGCGGGCGATGTCCGCGCAGTAGGCGACGAACACCGCCAGGTAGATGGTCATGTAGACCGCGACCGTGGGGCTGTCGCCGTCATGGATGTCCAGGTCGACCGGTGGGTCCATCGGCAGCGTGGTGAGCCAGAGCGCCGCCAGCACGCCGAACGCGGCGGTGGAGGCCCACAGCCGCAGCCGGGCCCGGGGGGCGGCCCGCTCGGCCGGCATGGCCAGGAAGAGCAGCAGCAGTTCGGCGTGCGCCGCGATCGACATCACCCCGCCGTGCGACAGGATCCGGGCCAGGTTGGGCAGGCCGGTGAGCTGGTCCACCGTCCGGGCGATCGGCGGCACGGCCAGGGTGATGGCCACCGCGAACGAACAGAACGCGTAGACCATCGCCCGCAGCACCCGGTTCGCCGGATCCTGGCGCAGGTCGCGCAGCTTGTAGGCAAAGGCGAGCCAACCGCTGAGCGCGCAGAAGAGATACAGCGGGGTGTCCATTGCGGTCCTCCCGGTGACGGTCGACCGGAAGCCTAGTGGTGCGGCTGTTCGAGCCCGTGTCGCAGGCGCGCGTAGAGTGCGGCGTCGGTCTCCGACAGGCCGTCCCCGCCGGTGCTCACCGACCGCCTGGCCTCCTCCCGTCGGCTCGCCTCCTCCAGCAGGATCGTCGCCATCATCTCGGCCTCCTGCTCCTCCTGCCGGCTGTACGCGCCGGTGCGGTTGAGGACCTGGTGCACCATCGCCGGGCGTAGCGTCGGCATCAGCAACTGGGCCGCGGTCTCGTCGTCGACGGCGTAGGAGCGATGGTCCAACAGCACGTGCCCGAGTTCGTGGGCGATGATGTGGTCCTGGTGGACCCGGCTGGTGCCCTGCTCGTAGGCGATGATGTGGCCGTTGTCGGTGAACAGCGTGAGGCCGAACGGGGCGCCGGCCGGCATCGGTACGCCGACCAACCTGATCGGCTGACCCAGGCAGTCGCCGACCCGCGCACAGAGCGCGGCGGCGTCGAACGGGGTCGGAATCCGCAGTCCCTGGTCGCGGAGTTCGGCGAGGCGGGCGAGGCAGATCTGACGTAGCCGGGCGAGGTTCATGTCATCGCGCTCCTGGGCTCGGTCCGCCCGCCGTTATTCCGAGACGGTCACGTGGATCGGTGGGTACTGTCCGGATCACCCCGCTGGGCCTGTAGCGCCTCGACCACGCGGTCGAGGATCTCGCCGACCGCGTCGAGTTGATCCTCCGGTAGCGTACTGAGTCTCGTCGCTACCGCGCGTACCTTCAGGTTGCGCATGGCGTGCAGTGCGTGGAGATCTCGTTCGATCTCCTCGGCGCGACGCCGGTCGAAGAAGTAGGCGGGGTCGACGTCGAAGAAGTCGGCGAGCGCCTGCAGGTGTTCCTTGGTGGGGTTGGTCCGCCGGCCGGTGCGCAGCTGCCAGATGTAGACGTCCGATATGGAGCCGCCGTGGTTGCGGATGCCGTCGGCCACCTCCCGGGCTGTGTACGGGCTCCGGTGCGCCGGGTGCACCGTCTCGAACAGCAGGTTGAGCTTGTCCGCCAGGGTGGATCCACCCGGGCCCTCGCCGGTCATGCCAACCTCCGTCGGCTCGTCTGCAGCTAACTTTATCGGCAGTCGGAGGACGGTTAACGTCGGCTGACCGCAGCGCGCGCTGACCAGTCTAGGATCGAACGTTCGGCCAATCAACAGACGGTCGGTCGGCCGATGGTCGGGTCCGGTGGAGGTCATCTCCGGTGGAGGTCGTCATCCGTCGAGGAAGCGCCGGGCGGCCGACCGGACACCGGGGCATGGGGGCATGGGGGCATGGCACCGGCGCCCGGACGGGCGGCCGTCATCGCCGCTGGCGGTCGGGAGGCCAGCGGCGGCGGGTGGTGACCCGGTCAGCGGCGCAGATCCACCAGCGGGTCGATATCCACGCGCGGCAGCATGTACTGGGCGGTCAGGGTGTCGACGCCGGTGCCCCGGGCACCGTTCGGCTGGTAGGTCACCATGGCCGCGTGGGCGGAGCTCGCCTCGACGACCCCGGCGCGCCAGGTACCGCCGCGGTAGACCCACACCGGGTCGGCGGGGCGGTAGGTGTCCGTCGGCGCGACCTCGGACGGATCGCGGCGGTTCGGGTCGATCGTGGGGGTGGGCATGGTCACGGCCCTCCTGTGTCGGTGCGTCGTGTCGTGTCAACCAGTTGCCGGGTGGGTGCTGGCGGGGCGGGCGGATGTCGGGCGGCCGGCGGCCAGGTGAACTGGTGGGGGTTGAACTCGTCCGGCAGCTGGTGCCCGACACCGTGGTCGGACCGACCTGCCGGGCCGGCCACGGTCGGTCCGGCAGGCGCGCCGGCCACCGTCGGATCAGCTGCCCGGATGGTCCGGACGGCCCGCTCGCAGGCCCTGGCCCGGGCGCGTTCCTTGGCGCGGTACATGGCCGCGTCGGCCCGGCGCAGCGCCTCCGACAGCCCAGCGCCGGCCGGCACCGGAGCGAGGCCCACCGAACCGGTGACAGTGACCAGTTCCCCCGCCACCTGCATCGGCACGGCGATCAGCTCGGTCAGCCGCTGGCTGGTGTAGCAGAGCCACGTCTCGTCGTCGGTCGGACCGGTGATCAGTGCGGCGAACTCGTCGCCGCCCAGCCTGGCCACCAGCCGACCCTTGGCGTACGCGGAGAACCGCTGGGCGACGGCGATCAGCACCTCGTCGCCGGCGGCATGGCCGAACTGGTCGTTGATCTGCTTGAAGTTGTCCAGGTCGAGCACGACGGCGACCAGGTACGGGCCGGGCGGCGCCGCCAGCAGGGCGCTGCCGAGCCGGTCGAAGGCGCGCCGGTTCGGCAGGCCGGTGAGCGGGTCGTGGCTGGCCGCGTGTCGTTCGGCCGCCAACTCGTGCCGCAGTGCGGTGACCCGGGCCTCGGCCCGCCGCAGCCGGCGGAACGCGTGCCAGGCCGAGCCGAATCCGGTCACCGCGGTGAGTCCGAGCACGAAAGGAAGAACGTCCACTATGGGCATCCCTTCCACGAGCCGGGTACGCGTCGCCGACAAGTTCCCGACGCGGGACGGGGAACGCTCCCACCGGACCCCGCTGTCGGCACGGCTCCGGGGCGCCGAGCGATACGGCCAGTAACCCGGAGTGTCCGTTTAGCCGGCAATTGCACACACTCCAGTCACCGAACGTAAACAACTGGGCACAACTTCATGGCGCTATCATGCTCGTGATCTCTTGCAGGCGCAAGGGATGATGCACGTGCAGGAGACGGTGCAATGAGGGGCGGCCGACCGTCGAACGCACTCCCGTCCAGAGCTCGCGGTCCGTGGGCACCTAGGAAGATTCGATGGCTAACTCGCACAGCGGAACAGACGACACGTACAACGGGATGCCGACCGGTCAACTGCCGGCCGTCACCTGGCGCAAGAGTCGCCGGAGCAACCCGAGCGGCAACTGCGTCGAGGTGGCGCGGCTGCCTGGCGGAACCGGGATCGCGGTCCGCAACTCCCGCGACCCGGACGGTCCGGCGCTGATCTACACACCGGACGAGATGGCGGCGTTCATCCTCGGGGCCAGGGACGGCGACTTCGACCACCTGCTACCCGGGTAACGGCGGCCGTCCCCGGGTGCGCCGTCGCGGGCCAGGTGCCGGCACGCGACGGACATCCGGCGGTCGGGGCCGGAGCAGAATCAGGCTAACGGCTTATCCACGTCACCAACGGGTCATGGCATGCTTACCCGGCAGAGAGAGCCGGGTCCGGTCATGGGCCCGCGCGAAGCGCCCGGAGGTCGACACGTGACGACGGCTCAACCGGAGAGCGCGTCGGCCGGGGGTCCGACGGTGCTCCGCATGCTGCTCGGCAGCCAGCTGCGCAAGCTTCGGGAGGCCCAGGGTGTCAGTCGGGAAGCCGCCGGATGGGAGATCCGGGCGTCGGAGTCGAAGATCAGCCGGATGGAGCTCGGCCGGGTCGGCTTCAAGGAACGCGACGTCGCCGATCTGCTCACCCTCTACGGCGTGACCGACGACGCCGACCGCACCGCGCTGCTGGCCCTGGCGCGGGACGCGAACAACCCTGGCTGGTGGCACCGCTACGGCGACGTGCTGCCGAACTGGTTCCAGTCCTATCTGGGGTTGGAAGCCGCGGCGGTGCTGATCCGCACGTACGAGGTGCAGTTCGTCCCCGGCCTGCTGCAGACCCGCGACTACGCCCGCGCTGTCGTCCTGCTCGGACACGGGCGGGCACCGGAGGCGGAGATCGAGCGCCGGGTCAACCTGCGGATGGCCCGCCAGCAGGTGCTCACCCGCGCGGACGCGCCGAACCTCTGGGTGGTGGTGGACGAGGCGCTGCTGCGACGGCCGATCGGTGGCCGGTCGGTGATGCGTGGCCAGATCGCCGCACTACTGGAGGCGACCAAACTGCCGAATGTCCGGCTGCAGGTGATCCCGTTCCAGGCCGGCGGCCACGCGGCGGCCGGTGGAGCCTTCACCATGCTGCGGTTTCCGGAGCAGGACCTGCCCGACGTCGTCTACATGGAACAGTTGACCAGCGCCCTCTATCTCGACAAGCGCGACGACGTCGATCACTACGCCGCCGCGATGGAGCGGCTCTGCGTCGAGGCCGACCCGCCGGACCGTACGGCGGAAACCCTCGAACGGATGCTGCGCGAGCTGGACCGCTGAGGCGTCGCCCCAGCCGGCGTCAGTGCCGGCCCGGCCGCGGCCGGGGCGGCCGCGGCGCCGTACCCGCTGTCGCCGCCGTCCCCGGTGTCGCCGTTCCGCTCCAGGTCCGCCAGAGCCGGCGGTAGCGGCCATCGGCCCGCAGCAGTTCGTCATGGGTGCCGGTCTCCACGATCCGGCCCTGGTCCAGCACCACGATCCGGTCGGCCCGCACCGCCTGGACCAGCCGGTGCGCCACGATCAGGGTGGTCCGCCCGGCGGTGGCCGCCGCCGCGGCACGATCGAGGTCCCGGGCGCCGGCGCTGCCGGCCTCCGCCGTCGCCTCGTCGAGGATCGCCACCGGCGGGTCGGCCAGGACCAGCCGGGCGAGCGCGAGCTGCTGGGCCTGGGCGGCGGTCAGCCGGTGTCCGACCTCGCCGACCTCGGTCCGCTCGCCGTCGGGCAGGGCCTGGACCCAGCACAGCGCGCCGACCGTCGCCAGCGCCGCGCGTACCTCGGCGTCGCTGGCGTCCGCCCTGGCCAACCGGACGTCCTCCAGCAACGGCCCGGAGAAGACGTGCACGTCCTGACTGACCAGCGCGACCTGCCGCCGGATCCGGAGCTCACCGAGGTGCGCCAGATCCACCCCGCCCAGCCGTACCGTCCCGCCGGTCGGTGCGAGCTGACCGGCCACGATGCCGGCCAGCGTGGTCTTGCCGGCACCGCTGGCGCCGACCAGCGCCACCCGGGCTCCCGGCTCCACCCGCAGGGTGATGTCGTGCAGCACCGGCGGGCCGTCGTCGTACCGGTGACCGACGCCGGTGATCTCGATCGACGCGTCGGCCGGCTCGCGGCCGCCGACCGGCTCGGCCGGGGGGTCCAGCAGCGCCACCCCGGCCAGCCGGGCGAGGCTGGCGCCGGCCATCTGCACCTCGTCGAACCTCAGCATCAGCGCGAAGAGCGGGTTGAAGAGCCGGTGGAAGTACAGCGCCGCAGCGGTGGTCGCCCCCAGAGTGGACAGATCCGCCCTGACCAGCACGAAGCCCACCACCAGCACCGCGGTGAGCCCGACGAACTCGGCCCGGTTGATCCGCGAACCGAACCGGGTGAACAGCCGGAAGACCGTGACGGACAGGTCCCGGGCGGCGGCCGAGCGCTGTTCGATCCGGGTCGTGTGGTCGGCCTCCAGCCGGTACGCCCGGACGGTCGCGTGCCCCCGCAGCGACCCGATCATCGCCTGGGCCCGGTCGCCGGTCGCCGCCCGCTCCCGGGCGTAGTACGGCCCGGAGCGGGGCAGGTACCACCGCAGCGCGAGCGCGTACATCGGCGCCGCCAGCAGCCCGGCCAACCCCAGCCGCCAGTCGAGGGCGAACAGCCCGACCCCGGTCAGCAGCACGGTGAGCAGGGCCGACAGCAACGCCGGAGCGGTGGTGGTGATCGCGGTGGTGACCACCGACACGTCGTCGCCGACGCGGGAGAGCAGGTCACCGGTGCCGAACCGTTCCAGCGCCGTGGTCGGCAGGTGCAGGGCCCGATCCATCACCCGCTCCCGCAGCCGGGCCAGGACGGTCTCGCCGACCCGGGCCACCAGAACGGCGCCGATCCCGGTCAGCGCCCCGGCCAGCAGCGCGGCCACCGCGATCAGCACGACCGGTCGGGCCAGCTGCGCACCGGCCGGATCGGCGCGGATGTCGTCCACCAGTTGGCCCAGCACCCAGGGCGCGACCAGCCCGGCGGCGCTGGCGGCGACGACGACCAGCACGGCCGTGGCGACCAGGCCGGGCAGCCGGCGGAACTCGGCCCAGAGCAGACCCCAGGTGCGGCCTGCCGACGCGATCGGCAGCCTGGACACCGCCGCGGCGGTGGCCGGGCCACCGCCGACCGCGGAGCCGGCCGGCTGCTCCACTGTGGTGCCGGAGCCGGTCATCGCCGCACCGCCTCCCGGTAACGGCTGTCGGTCCGGATCAGCTGGTCGTGGTGGCCGACCGCCGCGACCCGTCCCGAGTCGAGGACCACCACCCGATGCATCCGGGACAGCAGGGCGGGGCTGCTGCTCAACACCAGGGTGGCGCTGTCCGGCTGACCGGTCCGCAGCCCGGTCAGCCCTTCGGCGACCTGCTCCTCGGTCACGGCGTCGACCGCCGTGGTCGGGTCGTGCAACACCAGCACCGGCGCCCCGGCCGCCAGCGCCCGGGCCAGTCCGAGCCGCTGACGCTGCCCGCCGGAGAGGGTGGCGCCCCGATCGGTCACCGGGTGTTCGAGCCCGGCCGGCAGGCCGGCCACCAGCTCCTCCACCGCCGCCGCCCGCAGGGCCGCCGCCACCACCCGGTCGGGAGACCCGGACGCGCCGTCGGTGACCAGGTTCGTCCGCAGGGTCCCCTCGAAGAGCGCGACCTCGTGCTGTTCGACGAGCACGGCGCGGCGACGTTCGGCCAGGTCCAGGCTCTCGGCCGGCACGTCGTCGATGAGCAGCCGACCGGTGTACTCGTCGGCGGCCACCGGCCCGGCGAGCAGGGCCAGCAACGCGTCGCCGTCGCGGGGGTCCAGCGCGAGTACGCCGAGTAGTTCGCCCGCGGCCAACCGCAGCTCCACCTCCGTCAGGGTGCGGTAGCTGACCTGCTCCAGCGCCAGCCGGGTCCGGCTCGGCGCCGGCAGCGGCCGGTCGCCGGATTCGAGCACCGCGGGCGCGGCGAGCACCCCCGCCACCCGGCCGGCCGAGGCCCGCGCCGCCGCCGCCACCTGCCCGCAGTAGCCGAGCGTCTGGACCGGTTCGGCGATGAACTGGGCCAGCCCCACCACGGCCACGAACTCGCCGATGCTCAGTCGGCCCCGCAGCGCGAGCCAGCCGGCGACGGCGGCGACGGCGGCCAGGAACAGGCCGCTGGCCGCGGTGGTGATGCCCTGGTACACCCCGTTCATGGTGGCCGCCCGCAGGGTCACCGTCAGGGTCTGCCGGCTGGACGTCTCGTACCGTCGGACGGCGTTGTCCTGCGCTCCGATGCCGCGTACCGCGCGTAGGCCGTTGACCAGGTCGGTGGCGAGCGCGGTGGTGCCGGCGGCGGCGGCCTGCCGGGCATCCTCCCGCCGGGTCAGCAGCGGCGCCAGCCCCTGCAGCGCGAGCACCAGCAGCGGTACGCCGACCAGCACGCCGAGCCCGAGCGGCACGTCGATGGTGAGCAGCGCCACCGACGAGACCGCCAGGGCGGTGAGGGCGGCCATCCCCACCGAGCCGGCCCGGATGATCAGCGCGGACCGTTCGGCGTCGGAGGAGGCGATGGCGAGCAGTTCCCCCGACCGCAGACCGGTCCGCTGCCCCCGGGGGTCCAACGCCCGGGCGGCCACCCGGACCCGCAGCAGGTGGGCCTCCCGTTCGATCGCGATGACGGCCTGCCGGGAGCCGAACCGGTAGGCGAGCGCGAGCACCGTGAACAGCAGCGCCATGCCCAGGACGGACCAGAGCAGCGCCAGCCGGTCGCCGGTCGCCACCGCCCGGTCGATCGTCACACCGATGGCCACCGGCACCAGCGCCTCGGCGGCCTGGTGCAGGCAGAGCAGCGCGACGCCGACCGCGATCCGGCCCCGGTGCCGCGCCAGGGCGCCACCGAGGATCCGACCGGCGGTCAACCGGTCATCGGGCAGCACCACGCGACCCCCCGCACCATCGACGAAATCCGCCGACCGGCGGTTAGCTTAGGCTAAGCTACTACCTCGTCGACGGGTCGCTGGCGCGGGGGTGAGCCGTCCGGTCAGGCCGAGGTCTCGGCCCGGTCGCCGCCCCAGGTGACGTGGAAGGCGCCGGCCCGGTCGATCCGCCGGTAGGTGTGCGCGCCGAAGAAGTCCCGCTGACCCTGCACCAGCGCGGCCGGCAGCCGCTCGGCCCGCAGACCGTCGTAGTAGGACAGTGCGGTGGCGAAGCCGGGCACCGGGATGCCGAGCTGCACCGCGGTGGTCACCACCCGCCGCCAGGCGTCCTGCGCGCCCCGAACGGCGTCGAGGAAGTACTCGTCGGTCAGCAGCGACGGCAGCGCCGGCACGGTGTCGTAGGCGTCCCGGATCCGGTCCAGGAACTTGGCCCGGATGATGCAGCCGCCCCGCCAGATCGTCGCGATCGCACCCGGGTCCACCCGCCAGCCGTACTCCGCGCTGCCGGCCTGGATCTGGTTGAAGCCCTGCGCGTAGGCGACGATCTTCGACGCGTACAGCGCCTGCTCCACGTCGTCGACCAGGGAGGCGGGGACCGGAGCCTGCCCCGGGACCGGCCCCGGCAGACCCTGCGTCGCCGCCCGCAGGTGCGCGTTGCCGGACAGCGAACGGGCGAAGACGGCCTCCGCGATGCCGCTGACCGGAACCCCCAGGTCCAGCGCGGTCTGCACCGTCCAGCGGCCGGTGCCCTTCTGCTCCGCCTGGTCCAGCACCACGTCGACGAAGGGCTGCCCGGTCACCGAGTCGGTGTGCCCGAGCACCTCGGCGGTGATCTCGATCAGGTAGGAGTCGAGCCGCCCGGTGTTCCACCCCCGGAACACCTCGGCGATCTCGCCCGGCGCCAACCCGGCGGCGTGCCGCAGCAGGTCGTACGCCTCGGCGATGAGCTGCATGTCGGCGTACTCGATGCCGTTGTGCACCATCTTGACGAAGTGCCCGGCGCCGTCCGGCCCGATGTGCGTGCAGCACGGGGTGCCGTCCACCTTGGCGGAGATGTCCTCCAGCAGCGGACCCAGCGCGTCGTACGACTCGGCCGGCCCACCAGGCATGATGCTCGGGCCGTTCAGAGCGCCCTCCTCGCCGCCGGAGATGCCCGCGCCGACGAAGAGCAGCCCCCGCTCCCGCAGCGTGCGCTCCCGGCGGCGGGTGTCGGCGAAGTGGGCGTTGCCGCCGTCGACGATCATGTCGCCCTCGTCCAGCAGCGGGGCGAACTCGTCGATGACCGCGTCGGTCGGGGTGCCGGCCTTGACCATGATGATGAGCCGGCGCGGGCGTTCCAGAGAGGCGACGAACTGCTCGGCGGTCTCCGACGGGATGAAGGTCCCCTCGTGGCCGAAGGTCTCGAACAGCTCCTTCGTCCGGGAGTACGAGCGGTTGTGCAGGGCCACGGTGTGGCCGTGCCGGGCGAAGTTGCGGGCCAGGTTCCGCCCCATCACCGCCAGACCCGTTACCCCGATCTGCGCCTTCTCCGTCATTGAATCGCCTCCTCAAGCGAGTGCCCGACGCCGGCCGGCTGCGCTGCCGTACCGGCCAGAGCGGTCGTCCGCGGTCCCGGCGGACCTGGTCACGCCGGTGGCGCGACCGTGCCGTTCCGGCACACCCTGTGGTACGCACAGCGTAAGCGAGGCGTTCGATCGTGGCCCGGCGGGTGGCGACGCCCGGCCTAGCCGGCCGGCCGCGCGGGCACCCCCAGCAGCGCGCACGCCCGCCGGTACAGCCGGACGACCTCGCGGCGGACCTCGCCCCGCTCGGTCAACCGGTGGGCGAACGGCACCCGCACCGGCACCGCACCGGCGGGCACCGTCACGGTGAAGTCGATGCCGGTCGCGTCCATGCCGGTCATCCGGGCCGCGGTGGCGTCCGGTCGGCCGCCCAACGCCCGGCAGATCAGCAACGAGTCGGCGGCGTGGTCGTCGTTCATGTGGCGGCTGATCGCGGCCACCACGTCGGGGGTGAACGGTCCGCTCCCACCGGCCGGCAACGACCGCGTCATGCCGCCCTGCCCTCGGCCGCCGTCGTCACCGCGTCGAGCAGTTCGGACCCCAGCTCGGCCAGGACGGCGGTGTTGTGCCGGTACGCCACGACCACCTCCTCGATCAGGGCCGCCCGCTGCGGTTCGGAGAGCCGCAGGTCGTCCAGCCGGCGCCGGTAGGCCGCCTTGTAGGCGCGCGGGTCACCGATCGCCTCGAACCGGTAGAACGCCACGCCGCGGCCGTCGGTCAGGCCGTAGGCGCGGGTGATCCCGCGTCCGATGAACAGCCCGCCGGACAGGTCGCCGAGGTAGCGGGTGTAGTGGTGCGCGACGAACCCGACCGGGCCGGCGTCGCAGACCTCGCGGATGCGCGCCACGTACGCGCGGGTCGCCGCGCCGGGTGAGATCCGGCCGTCCCAGTCGGCTCCGACCAGGAACTCCAGGTCGGCCACGAGGGAGGGCAGCCGGGTCAGCCGCTCGTCGACGAAGCCACCGGCGACGGGGTCGTCCCGCATCGGGCCGGCGCACTCCTCCAGGGCGCGGTAGATGAAGTAGTGCTGGGCGGCGAGCCGGGCGTAGCCGGCCCGGTCCAGCTCGCCGCCGACCAGGGCGGTCAGCACCGGTGGGGCCTCGGCCGCCCGGTGATCCGACCAGGTGGCCTCCCGCAGCCGGGTGGAGAACGCGACGGCCGGCTCCTCGCTCATGGTGACTCCTCGCTCGCGGTGTGGTGCGGACGGACGACGGGTGAAGCCGCCCGGTCGACGGCGGGCACCGGCGGTGCCGGCCGCTCCGGGACCACCATCGGCAGCCCGGTGCGGGGGTGGGGGAGCACCTCGACCGGGTGCGCGTACACGTCGCTGAGCACCCCGGGGGTCAGCACCTCGGCGGGCCGGCCGGTGGCCCGCACCCGGCCCGCCCCGAGCAGCGTGATCCGGTCCGCGTGGGCGCCGGCCAGCCCGAGGTCGTGCAGGACGACCAGGACCGCGTCGCCGGCGCCGGCCCGTTCCCGCGCGATCCCCATCACCAGCTCCTGGTGCCGCAGGTCGAGCGCGGCGGTCGGCTCGTCGAGCAGCAGCGCGGTGGCCCGTTGACAGAGCACCCGGGCGAGGGCGGCGCGGGCCTGCTCGCCGCCGGAGAGCGACGGGTACGCCCGGGTCACGAACCGGGTCACGTCGGTACGCCGCAGCGCCTCCTCGACAATCACGTCGTCCTGGTCGGCCGGTGGCAGGCCGGCCCAGGGGGCCCGCCCCATCCGGACCACCTCGGCCACCGTGAACGGGAAGCTCAACGTGGTGCGCTGGGTGAGGACGGCGCGGCGCAGTGCGAGTTCGACCGGCGTCCAGGTCCCCGGCTCGGCGCCGTCGATCTGCACCGAGCCGCCGGCCAGCGGCAGGTCGCCGCTGATCGCCGCCAGCAGTGTCGACTTGCCGGCGCCGTTCGGCCCGACCAGGGCGTGCACCTCGCCGGACCGGACCGCGAGGTCCACACCGTCGAGCACCGGCCGGCCGCCGAGCAGCACCCGGACTCCGGTGGCCCGGGCGACGACGTGGCCGGCAACCGGCGGGCGCGGAACCCGGGGCGCCGGCCGGACCAGACCGGGCAGGCCGCGCAGCCGCCGCGCCGCGCCCGGTCCGCGGGCGGCCGGCCGGCCGGTCACCGCCACCCTCCGGCCCGGGTACGGGTACGCCGCAGCAGCCAGAAGAAGCACGGCCCGCCGACCAGGGCGGTCAGCACGCCGAGCGGAAGTTCCTGGTAGTCGACCAGGGTCCGGGCGGCCAGGTCCGCCAGGATCACCACCACCGCGCCGCCGAGGGCGCTGGCCGGCAGCAGCACCCGGTGACCCGGCCCGGCGACCATCCGGACGAGGTGCGGCACGACCAGGCCGATGAAGCTGATCACGCCGGTGAAGGCGACCGCCGACGCGCCGAGCAGGGCGGTCACCACGATCATCGAGACCCGCAGCCGCTCGACGTCCACCCCGAGGTGGCGCGCCGACCGTTCACCGAGGGCGAGCAGGTCGAGGCGGCGGGCACCGGCGAGCGCGGCGACCAGCCCGACGGCCAGGCAGGGCAGCGTCACCGCCACCGCCCCCCAGGTGGCCTGGGCCAGGCTGCCCAGGTTCCAGAAGGCGATGGCCTGCACCCCGGCCTCGTCGGCCACGAACATCAGCAGCCCGATCGCGGCCCCGGCAACCGCGTTCACGGCGATCCCGGTGAGCACCAGGGTCACCACCTCGGTGCGACCGTCGGATCGGGAGAGCAGATAAACCGCGTACGTGGTGAGCAGACCGCCGGCGAACGCGGCGGCGGCGACGGTCCAGTTGCCGACGGCGGTGACGCCGGTGACGATCGCCAGCGCCGCCCCCACGGCCGCCCCGGCGGAGACCCCGATCACCCCGGGTTCGGCCAGCGGGTTGCCGAAGACGCCCTGCATGACGGCGCCGGCGCAGCCGAGCGCGGCCCCGACGATCGCGGCGAGCAGCACCCGGGGGAACCGGACGATCCAGAGTGCGTCCTCGCCGTGGGCGGCGGCGGGCAGCGGGCCGATCTCCAGCCCGATCCGGTGCAGCACCGAGCCGATCACCTCGGCCGGGCCGATCTGGACCTGGCCCCGACCGGCGGCGACCAGGGCCACCAGCACCAGGGCGCCGGCCAGACCGCCGATCAGCAGCGGCCCCGGCACCGGTCGCAGGCCGGCCGGCGGCCGACTGACCGGCGCGTCGACCGGGTCGGCCCGGGGGCGGGTCACCGGCATTCGTACACCGCCCGGGCCAGGGCCCGCACGGCGGAGCCGGTGCGGGTGCCGAAGGTGAGCAGGACGCCGTCGGCCATGTCGACGATCCGGCGGTTCGCGCCGGCCGGGGTCTGTGCCACCCCGGGCAGGGCGAGCAACCCGTCGACGCCGCCCACCGAGGCCAACCCCTCGCTCATCACCAGGATGATGTCGGGCGCGGCGTTGATGAGCCCTTCGCTGGTCAACGGCCGGAACCGGCGGAGCCCGATCGCGCTGCCGGCGTCGACCGCACCGATCGCCTCGATCATCGCGTCGGAGCCGGCGCCGTCGCCACCCATCAGGTAGACGCCCGCGGTGCCCCGCAGGTAGAGGAACGCCACGCGGGGCGGCGGGCCGCTGCCGGGCTGCCGCCGGGCGGCCTCGATCTCGGCGTCCACCCGGCGAACCAGCTCCTCGCCGGCGATGGCCACGCCGAGCGCGCCGGCTATGGCGCGGATGTGCTCCGGTACGGCGGCCAGGGTCTGCTCGTCGGCTATCAGGACCACCGGGATCCCCGCGGCGCGGAGCTGGTCGAGCACCTCGGGCGGACCGATGCTGTCGTCGGCGAGCACCACCGTAGGTTCGAGCGCGAGGATGGCCTCGGCCGACAGGTCGTGTCCGGCCGGGGTCACCACCGGCAGGTGCGCCGCGGCGGCGAACGTCGTGGAGGTGTCCCGCCCCACCACGCTGCCGCCCAGGCCGAGGCTGAACACGATCTCGGCGATGGAGCCGTAGAGGTTCACCGGCAGGATGCGGCTGGCGTCGGTGACGGTGCTGGTCACGCCGTCGGCGGACGGCACGGTGACCGGCAGGGCGGGTCGGGGCGTGGGGTCCAGGGGCGTGACGTCCATCGACTCCACTTCGGCGGTGACCGGTCCGCAGCCGGTCGGGGGAGTCTCGGCCGACCGAGCCGTCGGCCCGGCGCAGCCGGCCACCCCGGTGGCCAGCAGCAGTGCCGCACCGAGCCCGGCCCGGGCCATCCACCAGCCTCGGACGGTCCGACGGTGCCAGGCAGGCGGACGGCGCCGGCCGGGCGGGCCAGGTGGGTCGGATCGGCGGAGGTGCACGAGTGAAGAGGTCACGCCGGCCCAGCTCCACGTCTGCCCGCTGACCCCCGGCGCAGCCGGCGGCCGTACAGCAGCAGTGCGCCGAAGGCGACGGCGGCCAGGCAGGCGAGCCACCAGCCGCCGAGACTCTCGGCGCTGCTGACCCGGGTGACCTGGGGTTCGCCGATCCCAGGCGGTCCGGCGCTGGCGGCACCGACCGCCGGATCCGGGCCGGTGGATCCGGTCGGGTCGGCCGCGGCCCCGGCCGCCGCGGTGGCGCTGGGTCGGCCGGTCGTCGGTGGTGGTGGCTGGGCGCCGGGGGCCGCCGGGCGGGTGGTCGTGGGTCGGGCCGCCGGCGGGGCGTTCCCGGCCGGTGCGGCGGCGAACCTGATCGGCACCCGGACGTCCTGCCCCCGGTCCGCGCTGCGGGTGTGGTCGTTGCGGGTCACCACCGAGCAGGTCCGCACGGTGCAGTCCACGTCACCGATCTTCGCGGTCAGGGAGAGCTGGACCCGGAACGATCCGCCCGGCCCGTACGGCACGGCGAGTCCTTCCCCGTACGACGGGGGGTTGGAGGAGATCCAGTGCGAGGCGCCGAGGCTGCCGCTCAGGTCGGCACCGCCACCGCACGGGGTGGGCAGCCTCCCGGCGCCGTTGTCCACACAGAACGCGACGTAGATGCCCTTTGTCTCGTCGTATCCGGAGCCGGTGACGGTGACCCGCTCGCCGGCGCGGCTCACGCCGCTGCTCTTGGAGACGGTCAGTCGCTGCCCGGATTGCGCCCCCGCCTCGGCCGGCGTCCGGTCCGCCAGGAGCGGTGTCGCGATGACCAGCCCGAGGACTCCGGCCAGGGCAACGGTCCGAACTGGTCGCATCTCGGCTCCTCGTACCCGCGGTGAGCGGATCGCTACAAGGTCAACATAGGTTTGCCTAACCTAAATCAGGAGCCCTGACCCGGGCAAGGGCCGGAATGGCGGAATTGCGGGCCGGCCGGCCGATGAAGATCGACTTAGGTATGCCTAACCTATCTTCTGATGCAACCGGGCCGGTCCGCACACCTCGCGGACCGGGCGGTACGACGAAAGGAACCGGGCATGACCCGATCGAGAGCCGGAACTCCGCGGTGGCGGTCCACCCGCTGGGTGGCGGTCGCCGCCCTCGGCGCGATGGCAGCCCTCGCCGGTGCCGGCCCCGCCTCGGCGGCCGAGGCAGACCTCAGCGGCGGCACCCTCACCTGGGGGTTCAAGGCGTCCTTCCGGACCTACGTCTCCGGTGGCAACGGCAGCCCGCCGATCGCGGCGAGCAACGGCGCCTCGATCAACGCCGACGGCACCTTCGCCTTCCCCGCCACCGGAGGCAGCTACGACCCGACCACCGGCACCGGCACCGCCCGGTACGGCGGGACCATCGTCTTCTCGTATCCGGCGCACTTCTTCACCATCACGCTGGCCAACCCGGCGGTCGAGCTGGCCGATGGCGCGGTCCAGCTGAAGGCCGACGTGGAACTGGTCTCCACCGCGGCCGAACCGGTCCAGGTCGAGCAGGCCACCATCGCCACCCTGACCGGCAGCCCCGGTCAGGACGGTGCCACGGTGGTCGGCACCGACCTGGCGGCGGTGCTGACCGCCGAGGGCGCCTCGGCCTTCAACGGCTTCTACGCCGCCGGCGAGACGCTGGACCCGGTCTCGTTCACCTTCAGCACCGGCGGCGAGGAGCCGACCGTACCCACCGTCGGGGTCAGCCCGGCGGCCGGCGTCGAGCCGGCCGGGGCGGTCATCACCGTGACCGGCTCCGGATTCGACCCGGAAGCCAACGGAGCGGCCGGCATCTACGTCTCGTTCGGGCCGAAGGTGGACAACCACTGGACCAACGCGAGCGTTCTCCAGGTCACCAAGTGGGTCAGCCGGGACAACCTGCCGACGGACGCGCGGGACACCCTCAACACCGACGGCACCTTCCAGACCACGTTGCCGATCAGCGCCCTCTACACCGACCGCAACGGCGCCGAGGTCGACTGCACGGCGGTGCAGTGCTACGTGATCACGTTCGCCGCCCGCGGCTCGGCTGACCGCAGCCAGGACACCTTCACCCCGGTCACCTTCGGCACGCCGGCCGGCGGTGGAACCGACCAGCGGATCACCGCCACGGTGCGGGGCGGCCCGCTGACCCTCGGCGTGGCCGGCGACTCGGTGACCCTGCCGGCCGTCGGCAACGGTGAGGTCGCCAGCGGGGCGCTCAACAGCGCCTCCGTGGCCGACCTCCGGGGCACCAACGCCGGCTGGAGCCTGGTCGGTCAGGTGACCGACTTCGTCTCCGCCGGCGGCGACGTGATCGCCGCGGACAACCTCGGCTGGGTGCCGACCGCCGCCGCGGAGACCGACCCGCTGGCCGGCGTCCCCGCAGTGGTGACCCCGGGGTCGGCGGCCGAACCCGGGGCAGGGTTGGGCAGCGCCCGGGCCCTGTGCACGTCGGCGGCCGGCGCGAGCGCCGGAAGCTTCACCTGCGGCGCCCAGCTCAACCTGGGTGTCCCGCCGGCCGCACCGGCCGGCGACTACACCGCCACGCTGACCCTCACGCTCTCCTGAGCGGACGGATTCAGCCGAATCCCGGTGGGGCGGGAACCTCCCGCCCCACCGGGCCCGCCGCCGGCGCCGCCGCGCCCTGCCGGTGCCGCGCCCGGCGGACTCCGTCCCGCGGTTGGCTGCCCGCCAGTGACCTCACCCTCCGGAGACCGGCATGACCCATGACCCCCGACCGACCCGACGGCTTAACACGCTGGCAAGGCTCAACACGCTGGCCGGCCTTACCGGGCTGGTTACGCTTACCGCGCTGGCGACCCTGGCGCCGGTTCCGGCCGCCGGCGCCGCCCCGGCGCCGAGTCCGAGCCCACCAGCCGCCGCCGGTACGGCCTTCACCTGGGCCGTGCAGCCGTCCGGCCCGGACGGTCCGACCGGCCGGAACTACTTCGTGTACGACCTGGCGCCCGGTGACGAGATCACCGACCAGGTACGGATCAGCAACCTCGGCGACCAGCCGTTGACCTTCGCCGTGTACGGCACCGACGCGTTCACCACCGACGACGGGGCGTTCGCACTCCTGCCGGCCAGCCAGCCCGCCACGGACGTCGGATCCTGGATCAGCTTCGCCGAGGGGACCCACACGGTGGCTCCCGGACGGTGGGTGGACCTGGCGTTCCGAATCACCGTCCCCGACAACGCCACCCCCGGCGACCACGTCGGCGGGGTGATCGGCGCGGTGGCCCAGCCCGGGGCGGAGGCGCAGGGGCAGCGGGTCACCGTCGACCGGCGGGTGGCCGCCCGGGTCTACCTGCGGGTGGCCGGCGAGGTCCGGCCAGCGTTGGCGGTGACGTCGATGACCGTGTGGTACGACAACCCCCTGAACCCGTTCGGCGGCGGGGACGCCACCGTCACCTACCGGCTGCACAACGCCGGTAACGTCCGGGTCGGCGGGACCGGCGCGGTGACGATCGCCGGTCCGTTCGGCTGGCGGCTGGCCCGGACCGACCGGGTCGACCTGCCCGAACTGCTGCCCGGCGGCACCTTCACCGTCACCGAGCGGGTCACCGGCGTCCCCCCGGCGCTACGGTTGACGGCCGAGGCGGACATCGCACCGACCACCATCGACACCGCCCTGCCACCGGTGATCAGGTCGGGAACCGCCTGGGCGCCGCCGTGGCTCCTCCTGGCGGGCCTCCTGGTGCTGACCGGAGTGGCCCTGCTGCGCCGCTGGCGGCGCCAGCGCCTCCCGCGTCCGGCCGGAACCGAGGACACCGGAACCGAGGACACCGGAATCGAGGACACCGGCGCGGCTCGCGGCGCGCCGGTGCCGGCGCCGATCAGCGCCTCGTGAACCCGGTCCGGTCGGCCGCCTACCCGTCGCTGCTGGCGGTGCCGATCCTGGCCACGACGCTCGCGGCCGTGTCGCTCGCCGGGCCGTCGCCCGCCGCCCCGCTGGTCGCCGCCCCGTCGCCAGTCTCCCCGTCGCCCGCCGGCAACCAGATCACCGTGGCGGACGGGCTGGTCCGGGTGCGGGACCGGATCGTGGTCGGACTGGCGGGCTGGCCGGCCGGGACGGTCCAACTCGAACTCTGCGGCAACGCCGCCCGGCGGGGGGTGCGGGACTGCGCGGTGGCGGCCGCCGTGCACGTCTACGTCCCGCCGTCGGGCAGCGCCACCGTCCAGTTCACCGTCCCGGAGCCGCCGGTCGGCTGCCCCTGCGTGCTCCGCGCCAGCGCCGTCGGCGGTCCAGTGGCTGCCGCCGTACCGGTGCGGGTCTCCGGAATCACCGCGCCGCCGGCGGCCGAACCCGGCGTGCCGGCCGGACTGCGGATCGCCGAGCTGCGGATCGCCGGTCCCCGCGGCCGCGACCGATTGACCGGCCTCTTCGGCCTGCCGACCCGGATCACTGTCGAACTGTCGGTACACAACGCGGGCGACACCGTTGTCGTGCCGGCGACCACCCTGCTCACCGGCCGCCCGGACCGGGTCACGACCATCGTCGGGCCACCCCGCCTCGGCGCGATCCCCGCCGGCGCGACCCGGACCTACCTGATCGACGTGCCGCTCGGCGCGCCCGCGGTCGGGCGCTACGCCGTACACGGTCAGGTCGGCCAGCCGGGCGCGGCCGGCGGCGGCCCCCGGACCGCGCCCGGCGGCGGACCCGGTGCGAATGTCCCCGCCGGCACCGGCCGGACGGACACCGGCGCCGGATTCGCGGCGGAGACCTCGGTGTACCCGTGGGGGCTGCCGGCGCTGGCCGCGCTGCTGCTGCTGGCCCGACCGGCCGGGCGCGCGCTGCGCCGCCGGATCGGTTGGCGCCGGGTCGACTTTCGTCGACGCGAAATCTCAATCCGGCCACGGTGACCGGCGGCCGGGCCGGGCAGACTGCCGGCATGGAAACCGCGACGGATCCGACGACCCCGGCGTTGCGGATCGACGGTCTGCGCAAGGTCTTCGGCGAGACCGTCGCCGCCGACGCCGTGCGACTGGTCGTCCCGCGAGGATCAATGTTCGGCCTGGTCGGCCCGAACGGGGCCGGCAAGACCACCACCCTGTCGATGGCGGTCGGCCTGCTGCGCCCCGACGCCGGCACCGCCGAGGTGTTCGGCGTCGACGTCTGGGCCGAGCCGGCCCGGGCCAAGTCGCTGCTCGGGGTGCTGCCCGACGGCGTGCTGATGCCGGAACGGCTGACCGGCCGCGAGCTGCTGCACTACCTCGGCCTGCTGTGGCGGCTCGATCGGGACACGGTCACCGAACGCGCCCAGGAGTTGCTCGCCGTGCTCGAACTGACCGACGCGGAACGGACCCTGATCGTCGACTACTCCGCCGGGATGCGGAAGAAGATCGGGCTGGCCACCGCCCTGCTGCACGGCCCCCGGCTGCTGGTGCTGGACGAGCCGTTCGAGTCGGTGGACCCGATCTCCGCGGCGACCATCCGCAACATCCTGCGCCGCTTCGTCGGGGCCGGCGGGTCGGTGATCCTGTCCAGCCACGTGATGCCCCTGGTCGAGTCGATCTGCGACCACGTCGGCGTGATCGCCGCCGGCCGGGTGGTGGCGGCCGGCCCACTGGACGAGGTACGCGGGGAGCAGAGCCTGGAGGACGCGTTCGTCGGCATCGTCGGCGGGCGGTCCAGCGGGGACGAGGGGCTGGCATGGCTGGTGTCCTGATCCGGATGAAGCTCGCCATCCTGCGCAACCAGATGACGGGCTGGCGGGCCTGGCGGATGGTCGGCGGAGGGCTGCTCGGTCTGCTCGCCGCGTTCGCGACGATCTGGCTGGGCGCCATCGACCTGGGCGACCCGGACGCGTCGGCGGCCCTGCTGGCGCTGGTGCTGGCCGGCTGGACGGTGGGCTGGTTCCTCGGTCCGGTGCTGCTCGGCGGCAGCGACGAGACCCTGCGGCCGGAGTACTTCCGGACCATCCCGGTCACCGCCCGCGAACTCGCCACCGGGCTGCTGGCCAGCGCCTGCGTCGGGGTCCCGGCGGTGGTCACCGTGGTGGCGCTCGGTGCCCTGCTGCCGCTGGGCGTCCGGCTGGGCGCGGTGGCCCTCTTCGTGGCCGTACTCGCGGTGGTCGGGCATCTGCTGCTGATGCTGCTGCTGTCCCGGGTGACCGTCGGCCTGCTCGGCGCGGCGCTGCGTACCCGGCTCGGGATGGACCTGGTCCCGCTGTTGATCAGCATCCTGCTGGCGGTCGCCATCATCGGCGGCCTGCTGCTGCGCGAACCGGTCGCCGGCTACCTGGACCAGCTGACCGCCCGGCAGGCGCCGGACCTGCCCGGTTGGCTGCTGCTGCTCCCGTCCGGCTGGGGAGTGGCCGCGGTGGCCGCCGTCGAACGCCAGGACTGGCCGGTGGTGGTCGCCGGTCCGGCCGGGCTCGCCGCGCTCAACGCCGGGCTGCTCGGGCTCTGGGCGGTGCTGCTGCGCCGGCGGATGACCTCCCGGTCAGCCGCCGGGCGGCCGCGCGCCGGCCGGAACCGGGCCACCGGCATCCACCCGCTGGTGGCCACTCCCGTCGGCGCGGCGACGGTGCGGGCACTGCGGGGCTGGTCCCGCGACACCGGCATGCACATCATCGTGGTCGCCACCGTCGGCATGGGCGTCATCTACGCGGTCGTCAGTGGGTTGGCCGGCTGGCCCTTCCTGTTGCCTTTCGCTGCGCTGCTGGCGCTGCTGGTAGCCGCCAACGAGTCGGCCAACCTCTTCGGCTTCGACGGCAGCGCGCTCTGGCACACCCTGGTCGTCGCCGACAGTGAACGCCCCGAGGTACGGGGTCGCCAGCTCGCCTGGCTGGTGGTCTTCGTCCCGATCACCGTGGCGATCACCGTGGGCTGTCTGGCATTCACCGGCGCCGAGCTGGACGGGGTGCGGTCGTACGTGATCGCCCTGACGCCGGCGTTGCTCGGCGCGGGGTCCGGCCTGGTGGTGCTCTTCTCGGTCCTGGCGCCGTACCCGGTCGGCATGGACGGCCCGGTGGGTGGCTCCGGCAAGTCGCAGGCCGATCCGGTCCGGTACGCCCTGGTACCACTGATGGGTGTGGCCGCCGTACCGCCGGCCGCGACGGTCGCCCTGACCGGCGGGGCCGGCCCGGGCGGGATCTCCTGGCCGGGCCTGCTGGTCGGGATCGGCACCGGGCTGCTGGGCGGCTGGTTGGGCGGCCGGGCCGCCGCCGACCGGCTGCGCGAGCGCGGCCCGGAGCTGCTGGCCAAGCTCGCCGGCCCCTGACGGAACACCTCGCCGGCCGCGAACCGAACAGCTGGCCAGCCGCCCGCACATCGAACAGGTCGCCGGACCCGGCGGAAACTCCCGGGTCCGGCGATCGAACCTTCGCCGCCCGGCGGCCGTACCAATGCCGGGAGGCCATCTGATGGCAATCGGTCGAAGGCTCGGCACGCTCGTGGCCACCGCGGCGGTCACCGCACTGTGCTGTCCCGTCGTCGGGTCCGGCCCGGCGAACGCGCACGGCGCGGCCACCGAACCGGTGAGCCGGGCGGCCGCCTGCGGCCCGGAGGGCGGCCGGGCGGCCGGGTCGGCGGCGTGCCGGGCGGCGGCCAGGGCCGGCATCGTGCGGGACGAGTGGGACAACATCCGAATCCCCGACGTGGCCGGCCGGGACCGCGCGGTCATCCCGGACGGCCGCCTGTGCAGCGCCGGGTTGGACCGCTACCGGGGCCTGGACCTGGCCCGCGCCGACTGGCCCTCGACCCGGCTCACCCCGGGCACCGCACACACCTTCGCCTACCGGACCACCATCGCGCACGAGGGCGAGTTCCGGTGGTACGTGACGGTTGACGGCTACAACCCGACCAGGCCGTTGACCTGGTCGGACCTGGAGCGTGAGCCGTTCCTGCGCGCCACCGACCCGCCGCTGCGCGACGGGGCGTACCGGATGGCCGGCCGGCTGCCCCGCGACAAGGTCGGCCGGCACGTGATCTACACCATCTGGCGAAACACGAGTACGCCCGACACCTACTACTCCTGTTCGGACGTCGTCTTCGCCGCCGCCGCGGAACCGACGGCCACGTCGGCCGCGCCCCCGGTGGGCTCCGCGGCGAGTACCGCCCCGAGCCCGGTGGGTGCCGAACCGGGCGGGCAGGTGGTCGCCGCCGGAGATCGAAGCGGCTCCGGTGACGACACCTCGGCGACCGGACGTTGGCTGCCGGTGGCGGCTACCAGCTCTGTGGCCGTCCTGGCCGTCGCGCTCGCGGTGCTGCTGACCCGCCGGCGGCGGGCACGCGTCAACGGGTCCATCGGCCGGCACCGGTAGGCCGTCCGGCACTGCCCGCCTCGCGGCACCGCCCCTAGCGTCGGAGGTGAACCTCGTAGCGGTCCCGACGTACGGTCGAGCCGCGGGGCGGGGTCGGGAGGTGATGGTGGTGGCACAGGTGACGGTGACCAACGTCCTGGCCGACGCGTTCCGGATTGATGTGCGGGGCCACTCGTTCGAGGTGGACCAGCCCGCGCCGGACGGCACGGAGGCGGGACCGACGCCGGTCGAGATCTTCGTGGCCAGCCTCGGTGCCTGCGCCGGCTACTACGCGGGCCGGTTCCTCCGGGCCCGCGGGTTGCCCGCGGACGGGCTGCGGGTGCGGTGCGAGTGGGCCATGCGGGCGGGCGAACCGGCCCGGGTCGGCCGGGTGCGGATGGCGATCCAGCCGCCCACGGCTCTCCCCGCCGAGCTGCACGGCGCGCTGCTGGCGGCGGTGGACAGGTGCACGGTCACCAACTCGCTGCGCCAACCGCCGCGCCTCGACGTCGATCTGGACGTTCCGCTGGGCGCCGTCGGGACGCACACTTGACGGATGCGGGACGGGGGAGCGACGGACGGGCGGATCCCGTTCGGACGTGACCTGCTGGCCCGGCACCAGAGCATCCGGGACGCCACCACGTTCCGGCTGCTCGGGGTGGAATGGGACCTGCTGCCCGGGGTGTTCGCGCCGGTCTTCACCGGTGCTTCCGGCCTGTTCGCCGAGTGGATCCCGTACCCGGTCGGTGGTTCGTTCCTCGATGTCGGCTGCGGGATGGGAATCGTCAGCGTCTGGGCCGCGCGGGCCGGATGCGCCACCGTCACCGCCACCGACATCGACCCGCGGGCGGTCGAGAACACCGCGCTGAACGTCCGCCGGCACGGCGTGGCGGACCGGGTCGAGACGGCCGTCGGGGACCTCTTCGACGCGGTCCCCGGCGGCCGCTACGACCTGGTCTTCTGGAACTCCAACCTGATCGAGGTGGCCGCCGACATCGACTGCACCGAGCCGCTGCGGCGGGCGTTGTTCGACCCGGGGTACCGCACCCACCGGCGGTTCCTCGCCGCCGCCTGGCGACACCTGCGACCGGGCGGCCGGCTGTTGCTCGGCTTCTCCAGCCTGGGCAGCATGGATCGGCTCGATGAGCTCCGGCGCGAGTTCGGTTACCGGATGCGCGTTGTCGCCGAGCAGACTCGCAACGTGCCGCAGCCGGTGCGTTACCTGCTGCTGGAATTCGCGCATCCGGCCGTTGACCCTCGGTAGGACCTGGCATACCGTCGGTCCATGTCGGTGCTCGCGGGATTCGTCGCGGCGCTCGCCGACGGCGACCTCGAACTCGTCGACCTGACCGCGCCGCTCTCCGCCGACACCCCGGTTCTGCGCCTGCCCGACCAGTTCGGTCAGGCGCACCGGTTCAGCCTCTCCGAGATCAGCCGCTACGACGAACGCGGGCCGGCCTGGTACTGGAACAACATCGCGACCAGCGAGCACACCGGCACCCACCTGGACGCGCCGGTGCACTGGGTCACCGGTCGGACCGGCGGCGACGTCGCGGAGATCCCGGTACGCCGGCTGGTCCGCCCCGCCGCGGTCCTCGACCTCTCCGCCGAGGCGGCCGCCGATCCCGATTTCCTGCTGCAGACCGGGCATGTCCAGGGCTGGATCGACCGGCACGGCCCGCTGCCGGCCGGCGGCTGGCTGCTCTACCGCACCGGCTGGGACGCCCGGTCCGGCGACGAGGAGCAGTTCCTCAACGGCGGGCGGACGCCGGGCATCGCACCGGAGTGCGCCCGCTGGCTCGCCGAACAGACCCCGATCCTCGGCGTCGGGGTGGAGACCGTCGGCACCGACGCGGGCGCGGCGCACGGCTTCGACCCGCCGTTCCCCTGTCACCACGAACTGCTCGGCCGGGGCCGGTACGGGCTGACCCAGCTGCGGAACCTGGCGCACCTGCCACCGACCGGGTCGGTGCTGATCGTCGCCCCACTGCCGATCGTCAACGGCTCCGGCAGTCCCTGCCGGGTGTTGGCCCTGGTGCCGCGCTGACCTCGGCCAGCGCCAGCAGGTCGGCCCGCCGCCACCGGCCGGCGATTCCCGGGCGGCCGGCGAGGTAGTCGGCGATCCGTCCCGCGTCCCATCCGTGCCCCAGGCGTAGTCCACTGGCGATCGTCGCCAGGTAGGCCGGCGCTGGCGGGGCCGGGTCCACCTCACCGGCCCGCCAGGGCGCGGTGAAGGTCAGCACCGGATGCCCGTCGGACCATCCCCCGCAGACGATGGTCTCGTAGCGGCCGGGGCCGGTGCTGGCCCTTCCCACGGCGACGGCCGTCGCGACCAGGTCCAGTGGGGCGCCCGGCTGCCGATACATCTCCTGGGCCGCGATGTCGGCGAACTGCGCCGCCGTCACCAGATAGCCCCGGGCCGCCGCCTCCCCGGGTAGCAGCGGGTCGTAGAAGGCCATCCCGCCGGTCCAGGTGCGGGACTCCAACGCGAAGTAGATCCCGCCCGGCAGGGTCAGCGGCCGGCTGCGGCGGGGCGGGCTGACGTCGCGGCAGCCGGGGTAGTGGCGGCTCGCTCCCGACGGCCGGCCGCCGGACAGGTAGCAGGCGAACCGGGCGTCGTCCATGTTCGACCCGTAGGCGGCGTACCAGACCGGGTCGAGTCCGGCCGCGCCCTGGCCGGCCGGACTCGCCACCGGCCGGCCGGTCGGGTCACTCGTCGCCGCCGGGCCGCCGCTGGTCATGAGCCATCATGACCAGCCCAGCGGGGATCTGCCACCGAGCCGGGCAACGCCGGCGGGATCAGCACCTCGGCCAGCGGCCGGCGGGGCGCCGCCGCGCTGGGCGGCCCGTACCCGAGACGGATGATCGCCTGGGCCGCCTGGCCGGCCGGGCCGTCGAGTTGGGTGCGCAGCGTCGGCGTCTCCAGCGGTTGGGTGAGCAGGGTGCTGGCCAACCCGCGTACGGTCGCGGTGAGCAGCACCCGCTGCAGCGCCTGACCGGCCCGCAGCCAGTCCCTCGGCCGATCGCCGCAGGTGCGCAGGACCGCCACCGTCGGCTCCGGCTCGAACTGCCGGACTCCCCGACGAGGGGTCGGCTGCAGCAGGCCGAAGTCGCGTACCGGCACCGACCGCACGGCGGGCCAGGGCCCGAACGCGGCCACCGGCACCCCGTCGCGCCGGCCCGGCCAGGCCCGGGTCCAGCGGTCCAGCTCGAGCCAGTAGTCCGGTTCGGCGCGGCAGCGCCGGTCGCCCCGCTCGACGATCGCCAGCAGCCGGTCCCGGCCGGCCGGCGGCGGCACCGTCAGGATCGCCCCCTCGGCGCGGGCGGCGGCCGCCAACTCGTCCACCACCTGGCCCGGTACCGGTACCTCCCGGAACGGGCGGCGGTTGCTGCGCCGACGCGGGATGGCCCGGTGCAGCAGGCGTACGGTGTCGTCGCCGGCGGTCCGCGGGCCCAGCGTCAGCCGGGCCAGCAGGTCGGGGCGTCCGGGATCGGGCAGCAGGGTGAGCAGCGGCAGGCGGCCGTGGGCCAGCACCGCCACCCGCAGGTTGAGCACCGCCGCACCGACGCTGATGACCAGTTCGCGGTCCTGCGGATCGGTCAGCGGCAGTCGCCGGGTCCGGTCGGCGTACACGTCGATCCCGCCGGGATGCAGCGCGAACCGCCATGGTTGGCTGTTGTGCTTCGACGGCGCGGCCACCGCCGCCAGCAGACAGTCGGCGAGGAGCTGGCCGGGCGACCCGTCCGGGTGGACCCGCCAGTCCGGCCCGGGGCCGTCGGTGAGCTGTCGCGGGGAGAGTTGCGTTGTCACGATCCACCTCCGTACGCCGAGCCTTGCCATGACCTCATCCGACCGCGCGGCGGCGGTCGGCACCAGAGGCTTGCAACCGTCGCGGACGGGACCTTCGACCCTGCCGGGGCCGGCCGGGTCGCGGTTGTCTGGAGGTGACGTTCCGGCGGCCGCGCGGAACCCGACCATCCGGGAGGCGGCACATGATCAGGACCATCGACCTGCTCACCGACCATCCCTTCCTGGCCGGTCTGCCGCAGCCGTGGTTGGAACGGTTGTCGTTCCAGTCGCATCCGGTGGTCCGCAACGGCGGGCAGCGGTTGTTCCACGAGGGCAGCCGGGCGGACCGGTTCTGGCTGTTGCGCTCCGGCCGGATCTCGCTCGACTTCCACGTCGCCGGTCGGGGCGACATCGCGATCGACACCGTCGAGGCGGGTAGCGTCCTCGGCTGGTCGTGGCTGTATCCGCCGTACCGGTGGCGGTTCGGGGCGGTGGCGGTCGAGCAGACCCTGGCCATCGAGTGCGACGGTCCCGGGGTGCGCCGGCTGCTCGCCGACGACCCGGCCTTCGGCCATGAGCTCACCGGCCGGTTCATGGGCGTCGTGGTGGGCCGGCTGCAGGCGACCCGGGTACGCCTGAGTGAGTTGTACGGCTATCCGGCGTCGGCCTAGCGCCCCGGGGCGATTCGGGACCGGTCGAGCACCTCCTCCGTGGTGAGCGGACTCCTCGGGTGGTGGCTGAGGCAGAGCGGGGTGCGCACCTTCTCGAAGGCGCCGCCCTCGATGGCGGCGTAGAACTGACCCGATCGCAGCCGGGAGATTTCCGGTACGTCGCCGCCCTTCGCGGCGGCCATCTCCCGAGCTGCGGCGATCTGGACCGGGGCGTTGAGCAGGCCGAAGAACTGGGTGGCGGCGTTGCCGGAGATCCGGTTGTGCAGGTTCTTCGGGGCCTGGGTGGCGAAGACCAGCCCGAGTCCGTACTTGCGGGCCTGGGCGGCCAGCATCAGCGTGCTCTGGGTGCAGGCGGTCAACGCGCCGGACGGCGCCAGGGTCTGCGCCTCGTCCATGACGAGCAGCCCGCCGAGCGGTCGGTCGCCGGCGGGATGCCGCTTGATCCAGGCGAACAGAGCCATCTGCAACTGGTTGACGAAGCTCTGCCGCTGGTCCTCGGAGGGGAGCCCGATGAAGCTGATCACCGAGACCCGGGCCCTCTTGCCGCGCGGCGGGGTCAGCAGCACACCGGGATCGGCCGGCGTTCCGGAACCGCCGAAGAGCGGATCGTTGACCATCGCCGCAGTCAGGGTCTGGGCCAACTCGCCGCCGATCTTCTCGGCGTTCTCCAGGTCGCTGACCCCGGCAGGCAGCGCCGAGAGCAGCTCCACCAGACCCGTGAGCCGGTTCCCGCCCAGACGGCCGTAGTGGCGGACGGCCATCCGCAGCACCGCCAAGCCGAGATGTGCCTTGTGGGTCCGTCCATCCAGCTTCGCCCGCGGTGCGATCGACGCGACCGCCGCCTCCACCGCCTCGCCGAACTCGTCCGGGTCGTCGCGTACCCCGCTGAAGTCGGGTAGCGGCTGAAACACCAGCGGCCGGCCAGCCTCGCGTCGGGGAGTCCAGACGACCACGTCGGTGTGGGCCAGGTAATCGGCGGCCAGGCCGGCATCCCCCGGCCACCAGCCGTCCGGCGGCGCCGGCCAAGGGTCACCGAGCCGGGCCAGGTCGTTGTTGGGGTCCAGCACGATGGCGGAGACGCCCCGCAGCGCGCACTCCTCAACCAGTCTGCGGATCAGCACCGTCTTGCCCGAACCGGATCCGGCAAAGATCGCGGTGTGCTTCCGCAGCGCCTCCAGGTCGAGCCCGACCGGATCACCGCCGTCGAACGGGAACCCGATCCGTACCTGCTCGCCGGCATCGGCCGGCGGTCCGATCCGCCGCCGCACGGCGGGCGGTGCGCTGGCCCCGGCATCGGCGGTACGGCTCGTACCGGCGGCGTGGCTCGTACCGGCGGCGTCGCCGTCGACCAGCGGGAGGGTCTCGCGGAAGATCGCGAGCCCGCTCGCCGGCTGCCGGTCCAACAGCCATGCCTGCAGCCCGGGCGGCTTCTCGGTCAGCAGGCCCCGCAGCGCGCCCAGGATCCGTATCTCCTGGTGGCCGAGGCTCCGCACGACACCGCCCCGGCTGGCGAAGTCGGCGAGGGCCGCCTGGGTCTTCGGCCCGTCGGACCAGGCCGCCGTTCGCAGGACGATCAACCGCCGATCCGGTACGCCGTCGGCGAGACCGGCCGCCGTCGACGCCTTGCGCAGCCGGTTGAGGGCCGCGATCGCGTTCCGCGACGCGATCGCACGGAAGGCCCAGTGGGACTCGTCCTCGGTCCGCTCGTCGATGGTGCGTCGCAGCCGGGCGTGCAACGCCGGCCGGGCACTCGGCGGCGGATCCTGGGCGAAGTCCACGCCGGCCGGCCCGCGTTCGACGATCCACGCCGTCAGCCCGGCCGAGAGCAACGGGGGCAACGCCGCGTCCTCGGTCTCCTCGGCCAGCGGGTTCGCGACGTCGGCCATCGACAACTCGGTGAACCTGGCGTCGATGATTCCGAGCTGATCGACCTCGGCTGGTGGTCCCGACGACGCCGGTTCGGCCCTCGGCGTCCGGTCGAACCGGGACAGTTCGCGGACCTGGTCGTCAAGGACACAAGCCTGCACGTGTCGGTCGATCAGGATCAGCAGCTGGCGCGGGGTGAACCCGGGTGCCGCGTCGAACGCGGCCGGCGTAACCGGCCAGCTCGGGTACGGTGGCCGGAAGCCGATCCGTTCGAAGTACGGAGCGAACCTCCGTTCGACCAACGCCCGCCCGACGGCAGGGGACGGGATCGTCTTGAGCTGGCTCGCCTCGCGAAACCGGTCCTGCACGGTGTCGGTGGCCCGATCCTTGATCAGCTGCCAGGAGTCCGGCAGGCAGGCGACCAGGGCCAGTGTCCGTCGGGTCCGCTCCCGTACCGCCATCAGCCCACCGGCGATCCGTTCCAGCACCGCGTCCGGGGCCTGGTCGTCCGGACCGCCGGCCAACGACTTCACCGACTGGGCGATCAGGGCGTCGATCTGGTCCACGGCGATCACGGTGGGGCCGGTGAGCGCGAGCAGCCAGGACAGGTCGCGGACGATCAGCTCGGGCACCCGGGGCGAGCGCCGCATGCCCCACCGTGGGCGGTCACCATAGTCGTCGTCGGCGGATTGCAGATACGTCTCGCCGATCTCCCGCAGTTGCGGCACGGGCGACGCGAGCAGCGCGAGCGCGCGGGCGGTCTCCTGGCATTCCCGCCCCACCAGCTCGTCGAGGTCGCGCAGGTGCTCGACGAAGCGGTCCAGCGTCTCTGCGGTGAGCGTGGTCTCACCGAGTACGGCGCGACGCACCGCGCGCGGTGCGCGGACCGCCGATCCGAGCCGGCGTAGCAGGGTCCGGAGCTGGCTCTCGCCGCCGTTCACGGGCCGGGCCAGCCCTTCGTTCAGCGATCCGACGACGCTGTCCCAGAATCCCTTGGCGCTGAGCAGGCTGACCAGGAAGAAGTATCCGTCCTGGGCGTGTGCCTGTTCGCGGACCCAGCCCAGCAGGTGCGTCTTGCCGGAGCCGCGCTGACCCTGGATGACCAGCCCGATCGGGCTGGCGTCGTCGCTGGCGACCGCGTCGGTCAGGCCCTGCAGGACGGTCTGTTCGGTGCCCGGGTGCAGGCCCGGCACGTGGTACGGCGAGCGCCGCCACACGTCGTCGGGGACGGGCGCCCAGTTGAACCGGAGGGCGGCAAGTGCCTTGCGTTCGTCCTCGGTCATCACACGCCGATCGCCAGGAAGTGCTTGTCCTGGCCGCCGATCCGCACCGCCGATCCCCGGTCCTCGGCGGTGAGCGCCTTCTGGTTCGACTGGGGAACGATGTTCACGTCGGCCGCCCGTTCGAGCTGGCGCAGGGCGGCGTCCACGGCAGCCCGGGGCTGGTCGCCGAGTCGGGCCCGGAGGGTGGCCAACCCGACCCAGGCACCGGGCTCGCTCGCCAGCTCCGCGTACAGCGCTCGGAGCCGTCCCGGCAGGTCGGTGCCGTCCGCGCCGGCGGGCCGGGGTGTCTCTACCGGGTCCGGCATCGCTACCAGGTCCGGCGCGAACATCTCGGCGAGGCTCCGATCGGCGTGGGCCAGGTAGCGGTGCACGCCGGCCAGCAGTGACGTCAGCGCGGCGCCGAGTGCCCGGGCTCGGGGGCTGTCGAAGTTGAGCCCCTCCCGGCACCGCGCCCAGCCCTGTTCGCCGAGCTGGTGGACGAACATCCGGCCTTCTCGCCAGCTCTCCACGTACTTCAGCGCGTTGAGCTTCCGCCGGCTCGCGCCGTCGAGCGTCAGGCCGCCGAACCGGTCCGCGAGGTCCTTGTTGGACACCGGACGGGCCTCGGTCATCAGTACGACCAACAGCGCGCTCTCGGACGGGGTGAGGTCGGGGCTGGGGGGCATCAGGGGTTTCCTTCTGGTCGGCGGCCGCGGCGGGCCTGCGAGATGAAGCGTCCGATCTGGGCGATCACGACCGCCAGGTCGTCGCGTACCTGGTCGTTGGTGAAGCGCAGCACGGCGTACCCGTCGAGTTGCAGCCCGACGTCACGCCGACGGTCAGCGGCGAACCGCAGCGGTTCCCGGTGTTCGGCGCCGTCGATCTCCACCGCACAGCGTTCGCCCGGCCAGACCAGGTCCAGGCGCACGGGGTTGACCAGGGTCCGGGACTGGTAGGTCTGGTTCCAGGCCCGGCCGGTAGCCCACGGCTGTCGGGCGAGTGCCGATTCCAGGGCCCGTTCCGCGCTGCTGGCCGGGTGCGGTCGACCGGCCAACGGCGGGTAGTACACGGTCGGCAGGACCGGTTCGGTGGCCGATCGCGGCAGGTCGCGTTCCAGTCGGGCGACCTGGTCGGGGACCCGGACCTCGATCACCGGCAACCAGTCGACAGCTCTCAGCGGCGCGCCGACGAGCCAGACACCGAGGTCGCCACGGTGGGCCAGCCACTCGCCGGCAGCGACGAGGCTCAACTCGTCGGCGGCGGTGAGGCCGGTGGGTACCTGGACGAGTAGTCCGGCGGTCGGCCGACCGAAGCTGGCGGCGATCACGCGCGCGAGTCCGGCGGCTCGCACCTCCGTTGAGTATCGACCACCGGCCGGCGCGGTCGCCTGCCCGCCCGGGGCGCCGGTCGCCCGTAGTGAGCGCTCGGCCAGGTCGGCGAGAAATGGTCCACCCTGGCCGACGGTGGGAGCAAGCCGCCGGGCGAGCGTCCGGACGGCGGCCACGCCGGCGCCACCCGGCCCGGGGATGCCGGTCGCGGCCGGCAGCCAGGCGGGAAAGCAGTCGAGCGCTACCCGTTCCAGCTCGCGGAGGATCGTCTCGACGGTGTCGACCTGCGAGCCGATCGATCGGGGGCGGAACGTCACGGTCGCCGGCGCCGACCGGGGCAGCGGCGACAGTGTGATGCCGAGTGCGGCCGGGCTGGCGCCGGTCAGTCGGCAGACCCGTCCGATCGGCAGGTCCGCCCAGAGCCGATCCAACTGCGGCACCTCCCATCCGATCCTCTGCCCATCTCCTCGGGTGCGAATTCTCCCGAGGGGGTTGGCCGGCCCACAACCACCCGCACGGGCTCCTCTCGGTGGTTCGGTCGGTCACCCATGGCGACCACGACGACTCTGTAGGGCGTCAATCGGGACCAGGTCATCGGGGCCGGCCAGGGAGCCTGGGTCTCTGGTCAGGACGTGACCCGACCCCGCACCGCCGGTCGCGGTGCGGGGTCAGGATGGGGCCTGGTCAGGTCACTCCGGGAGGGTCACGATGCCGCGCAGGTCGGGGTGGGAGCGGTGTTGGTGCCGTTCCAGCTGCCGAGGAATCCGAAGGCGGTGCTGGCACCGGCACCCAGGGCGCCGTTGTAGGAGACGTTGCGCGCCGTGACCGTCGATCCGCTGCTGGTGACGGTCGAGTTCCAGGACTGGCTGACGGTCTGGCCGTTGGCGAAGGTCCAGGTCACGGTCCAGCCGGTGATCGCCGAGGAGCCGGCGGTGACCCGCACCTCGCCCTGGAATCCACCGGTCCACTGACTGGTGATCGCGTACGTGGCCGAGCAGGTCCGGCCCGGGTTGGGCGGGGTGGTCGGGTTCGGCGGCGGGGTCGTGGGGTTCGGCGGTGGGGTGGTCGGGTTCGGCGGGGGAGTCGTGGGGTTCGGCGGTGGGGTGGTCGGGTTCGGGGGCGGCGTGGTCGGGGTGAACGGTCCGCCCCAGGCGGTGCTGGAGTCCAGCCAGGTGGCCCGCTGGTTCAGCCAGGTGCGCATCTGCTGGACCTGGCCCTGCCAGGTGTTGGCGGTCGGGGTGATGAACGGGCCGACCATCCGGGTGGTCAGGTTCGGCCAGCGTTGGAAGTTGCGCTGCGCGGCGTTGGTCAGTGGCGCGGTCAGCGCGCTGATCCGGGCGTCCAGGGCGCTGTTGGACAGCGGTCCCCGGCGCAGCTCCTGCCAGCGGCTCTTGAGCTCGTTCACGAACGCCGGGTCGCGTAGCAGGACGGTGAACCAGTCGTTGGCGACCGGCTGCCGGGTCTGCTGGTACTGCCAGCCGGCGATCTGGTCGTTGTTGAAGAAGCCGCCCACGCCGAAGCTGAGGTCGTAGTCCCACAGCGGCCCGGCGAAGATCTTGGTGTCCCGGTCCTTGTAGAAGTAGGCGCTGCGGATGTAGGAGTCCATCTCCCGGCTCAGCTCGTTGATGATGATCTGGTCGATGAACGAGCGGGTGTCGATGTACGACCGGTAGCCGGTGTTCGGGTCGGCGTAGCCGGCTGAGTGCAGGTTGTCGTGGAACTGCTGGATGTGCTGCGTGATCCAGGCCCGCTGCTGGGCGTTCGGCGGGTCCGGGTCGACCAGTTCGAGGTAGTTCCAGCAGGTCGCGGCGGCACCCGAGCACGGCAGGATCGGCTCCTCCGCGGCCAGCCACTCGAACTTGAAGATGTAGCCGCCCTGGATGCGCGGCAGCGTGGTGTCCTCCTCGCGGAGCTGCTTGAGGTCCAACCGGTCCTTCGAGTTCTTGATGGTCTCGACGATCAGGTAGACGCCCATGTAGTCGCTCGCGCCGACCGGTGCCGAGTCGGTGTTCAGGTAGAACTCGACGAACTTCCAGCGCGGCGCCGGCATTCCCATCTCGCGGCCCAGGTCGTAGACGAACGAGTCGCGGATCAGCGACTTGTCGCTGAACGGCCCGCGCAGCACCCAGTCGGAGTCGGCCGGCATGCCGAGCACCGGGTAGTCGGCGTCGTCGCTGTCGTTGTCCCAGAACTCCAGCCGGTACGGCGTCTTCTCGAACATCGCCGACGAGTTGCCCCGCAGATGGATGCCGGACCGGGTGGCGAGCGTCGGCGCCGCGTTCAGGGTGGTGGTGCCGCCGGACGGCTCGAAGAGCATGCTGGCGGCGTCCACGTACTCCCGTCCGGGCTTGCCGGCGCCGTAGTCGTCGATCAGCAGTACTGGCAGGTCGTGGCTGGTGGTCACGGTGTTGGCGACGTAGAGCGCGGTGCCGGGTGCGCCGGTCGCGGTCCCGCCGACGAACGCCTGGGCCCGCAGCTGCGTGGTGCTGGTCAGCCGCAACGGCGTTCCGGCGTACGCGGAGGAGCTGGCGGTCGGGAGTTGGCCGTTCGTGGTGTAGCGGATCTGCGCACCGGCGACGCTGGTGCTCAGCCCGACCGTCACCGCGCTCTGGAAGGTGCCGCTGGGAACCGAGAACGTAATGTCGCCGGTCAGGTCGTCGGCCGCCGCCTGGGCAGCCGCCGACGCGGCATTCTGCGCGCCGGCCGGCTCACCGCCGCGCAACTCGACGGCGCCGACCTGCGGGGGCGGTGCCACGCCGGCGAGGAGGGCGGCCGCCGCCAGGATGCCGGCGGTCCGGACTGCCAGGTTCCGCACGATGTCTCCAATCAGGTCGAGCCCAGCCGGTGCCGATCAGCCCGGCGGTGCCAGTCAGTTCGCCGCTGCGAGTCAGCTCGCTGTTGCCAGCTCGGCGCAGGCCAGGATCGCCAGGTCGGTCGGTTGGGCGGGGACGGTGAAGTGCCGGCGTAGGGTACGGCGCCAGGGGACGGCGGGCAGGTCCGGCCGGAGCGCGGCCAGGCCGGTGGCGTACTTGGAGATCCGCACCGGCCGGTGTCCACGCTGCCACAGCAGCCGGTCGACCCGGGAGGCCACCGAGCTGGTCTTCGTCTCGATCACGGCCAGGGTGGGCAGCCGCAGGCCGGCCCGGTCGTCCTGCCAGGTCAGGTCGGTGTCGATGGTGACCCGGCTGTCGGTGGCGGGCAGATAGAGGGTGCTGCGCTGGTAGCGGGTGCGCAGGACCGGGACGAACTCCCGCTGTTCGCGCCGGCCGATCGACTCCTGGTCGAGGATGCCGTCGACGAACTCCCGGCCGGGGGCCAGCGTGGTGCCGTGCTCCGGCAGGTAGGGGAAGCGGTGCTTGACCGTGTCGCCCCGGGCTCCGGCGAGCTTCACCTCCAACCAGCACTGTGCCGAGTCGAGGTAGGTCCGGGTGCGCACCTTGAACCGGCGACGTCGCCGGTGCGCGGTGAGCAGGTAGCTGGTCATCGCCGGGGTGTCGAAGTAGATCGACTCGTAGGCGAACGACCGGATGCCGTCGATCTCCAGGATCCGAGCCTGCGGGGCGATGTCGACGAGCAACTCGGGCACCAGCGCGACCGGGAGCAGATACTTGCGGTCGAAGCGGGCCTGCAACGCGGCCCGTTCGGTCAGCTCCACCAGCCCGATCGAGTCCATGTCGGCCGTGGACATCAGGGTGGTTGTCGTCGGGGCGGTCACCGGCCTGCCCCCGCTCCGGCGGTGGCGGGCACGGCGGCGACGGTGCGGGGGTGCACCGCCGCGGCGTAGCGGACGTCGACGATGGTGGTCTCGTTGACCATGTCGAGGCGTTGCACGGTGGCCGAGTGCACGCGAGCCCCGAGCAGCTGTTCGAGCTGGGCGACGAGCCCGGTCTGATCGGTGACGGCCGAGTCGAGCACCATGATCTGGTGTCGGTACCGCCGGAACAGGCGAGGATGGTCGCCGACGAACATCACCACCAGGATCAGCCCCATCAGCGCCGCGCCCTGCCAGACCTGGGTATTGGTCAGTGCGCCGAGGATGCCCATGGCCAGCGCGGAGAAGTAGTAGGCGACCTCGTGCTGGTCCAACTCCGTGGAGCGCAGCCGGATGATCGACAGTACGCCGAACAGTGCCAGGCCCAGCCCGAGCCCGGCGCCGGCAGAGGTGGCACTCAGCGCGCTCGCCACCGCCAGCACGCCGACATTCACGCCGAGGAAGGCCACCACCAGGTCTCGTCTGCGGTGCCGGGGGAAGTACAGCCCGAAGACGAGCAGGCTGACCGCGACGATGTCGATCACGAAAAGTGCGAGTTGCGACATGGCGTGGCTTCCTCCTGGGGATCGGCCCGCTGCCAACGCAGGTGGCATGGATCGACCGATGTCGAGTGATGATCGCCGAAACTTTCGGTACCGTTACCGGAACTGTGGTTGAACGGTAGCTGAACAGATAGATATGCGTCAATAAGGACGAGGAAGCCCGCCTGCGGAAGAGGTCCGGTGCTGGGCTGGTGTCGGTGGCGTCCGCAAGGTGCCAGACGCAGATGATACTTGATCGTGATCACTGTGCGTGCGCAACGCTTCAGCGGCGCGATCGAATCGCTCCGAGTCGAGATCGGACGATCAAGGCTGAGATCAGCGCCTTTTCCTTACAGGATGCTGTCAGGTAGGGTTGGCCGCTCAAGCGCCGGTCACCGTCCGTCATCTCCGGGACCGGTCACCCCGACACCGGCGATCCCGGCCGGCCACTCGCCGGTCGATAGATGCGCTCGGTCCGCGTCGACCGAAGAACGTCGTACAGGCGTCCGTTGGATTGGAGATCGTGTCCGGAATCGTCGCAAGATCACTGTACAAGATCTATGGGAAGCGTACCGAGAAGGTCCTGGAGCTGCTCGATGGCGGCCGGGAGGATGTGCTGGCCGACATGGCCGCGACGGCCGCGGTCATCGACGTGAACTTCGAGGTCAGGCCGGGCGAGATCTTCGTCGTGATGGGCCTGTCCGGATCGGGCAAGTCCACCCTGATCAGGATGCTCAACGGCCTGCTGGCACCGACCCGGGGCACCGTCGAGGTGGACGGCGTCGACCTGACCAACCTGAAACCGGCGGCACTGCGCAAGCTGCGACGCGAGAAGATCAGCATGGTCTTCCAGCACTTCGCGCTCCTGCCACATCGCACCGTGGCGGACAACGCCGGCTACGCCCTGGAGATCGCCGGCCGGCCAGCTGCCGAACGCCGGGAGCGGGCGGTCGAGGCGCTGCGGATGGTCGGGCTGGACGACTGGGAGGACAAGCTCCCCTACGAGCTGTCCGGCGGCATGCGACAGCGGGTCGGACTGGCCCGCGCCCTGGCCGCCGGCACCGACATCATGCTGATGGACGAGGCGTTCTCCGCGCTCGACCCGCTCATCCGGCGGGAGGTGCAGGACCAGTTGCTGGAGCTGCAGGCCCAGCTCGGCAAGACGATCGTGTTCATCACCCACGACCTCAACGAGGCGATGCGGCTCGGCGACCGGATCGCGGTCATGCGCGCCGGCCGGATCGTCCAGATTGGAACCGCCGAGCAGATCCTCACCGAACCCTCCGACGACTACGTCGCCCGGTTCGTCGCCCACGTCGACCGGACCAGGATCCTCACCGCGTCGTCGGTGATGGAACGGCCCCTGGGAGTCGTCGACGTCAACGTCGGACCGCGGGTCGCGGGTCTGACGTTGCGCGACACCCAGACCTCGGCCGTCTACGTCACCGGTCGCGACAAGCGGTTCCTCGGCACGGTCACCGCCGACGCAATCCGGCAGGCGGTGAAGGACGGACGCCAGGACCTCAGCGGCATCGCCTCGACCGACAACGTACGGACGGTGGCACCGGACACACCGGTCGCCGAACTCTTCGCGCTCTGCGCCGAGAGCCCGCACCCGGTGGCGGTGGTGGACGCTGCCGGTCGGCTGGCCGGCGTGATCCCCCGGATCACCCTGCTCACCGCCCTCGGCGAAGCCGGTGGCGACGCTACCGCCGCCGCCGCCGACGGCACGGCGCCGGTAGCGGCATCGATCCCCGCGCAGCGGACTGTTACGTCGCAGCAGAAGGGGGAACGGGTATGAACACCGTGGACGGGCCTGACGACCTGCTGCTGTACATCCAGATCGGATCGGCCTTCGAGACGTTCGTGGACTGGACCACCGACAACCTGGGTCCGCTCTTCGACGGCATCGCCGGCACCGTCGAGTCCCTGGTCGGGCCGCTGGTGGACCTGCTGACCTGGCCGCCGGCGATCGTCGTCGTGCTGATCTTCGCGGGCCTGGGCTGCTGGCTCCGGGGCTGGAAGTTCGGCGTCGGCACGGCGGTCGGCCTCGGCATCGTCGCCGGCATGCCGTACTGGGACGAGACCATGGCCACACTGGCGTTGGTGCTGGTGGCCAGCGGATTGTCGTTGCTGGTGGCCGTACCGTTAGGGATCTTCATCGCGGAGAACCGACGGGCCTCGGCGGCGGTCCGTCCGGTACTGGACCTGATGCAGACCCTGCCTGCGTTCGTTTACCTGATCCCCGCGATCTTCTACTTCGGCGTCGGCACCGTGCCTGGCGTGCTGGCCACCGTCGTGTTCAGCATGCCGCCCGGGGTCCGCCTGACCGAGCTGGGCCTTCGCCAGATCGACCGTGAGGTGATCGAGGCGGGGGAGGCGTTCGGCGCCTCGCCCCGGATGATCCTGCTACGGACCAAGCTGCCGCTGGCGCTGCCGACCATCATGACCGGCGTCAACCAGGTGATCATGCTCGCGCTGTCGATGGTCGTCATCGCCGGCATGGTCGGCGCCGGTGGCCTCGGCGAGGTGATCATGACGGCGTTGGCCCGGGTTCAGGTTGGCACCGGGTTCGAGGGCGGCATCGCCGTGGTGATCCTGGCCGTGGTGCTCGACCGCCTCACCGACTCCATCGGGGCCCGGAGCGCCTCGGCGAAGGCGCAGCTCGCGATGCGGGAGTCCTGAACACCCGGTCGCACCGATCCCACGCCTTGCAGGGAGGTGACCGGTGCCGGCGCCCTGCCTCGCTACCCGCGAGTTCGCCGGTGGACGGCAACACGGAAGGAAAATCACGATGATGCGAAGCACGAAACTGCTGCGCCGGCTGGCGCTCGGAGCCGTGGCTGCTCTTGCCCTGGGCGGCGCCGCTGCCTGCGGCGACTCCGACGAGTCGGCCGACGGGGTGGAAAAGAAGATCACCATCGGCTACATGGCCTGGGACGAGGCGATCGCGGCCTCCTACCTGTGGAGCGACATCCTGGAGCGCGAGGGCTTCGAGGTCGAGCTGAAGAACGTCGAGGCGGGCGTCGTGTACCAGGGCCTGGCCACCGGCAGCATTGACCTGTTCCTGGACGGTTGGCTTCCCCAGACCCACGCCGACTACTGGGAGGAGTACGGCGACAAGCTGGAGAAGATCGGCGTCTGGTACGACAACGCGAGTCTCAGCATCGCCGTACCCAGCTACGTCAACGGGGTCGAGTCGCTGGCCGATCTCGCCGCCAACGCCGACATGTTCGGCGGCGAGATCATCGGCATCGAGCCGGGTGCCGGTCTCACCTCGGCAACCCAGGACAAGGTCATCCCGACCTACGGCCTGACCGGCAAACTCGACCTGAAGACCTCCTCCACGCCAGCGATGCTGGCCGCGCTTGACGGCGCGATCGGGGATCAGAAGCCGATCGTGGTGACCCTGTGGCACCCGCACTGGGCCTACTCGAACTACGAGCTGAAGGACCTGGCCGACCCCGAGGGCACCCTGGGGCAGGCCGAGGAGATCACCACCCTGGCCCGTAGCGGCTTCGGGGCGGACTTCCCGGCGGTCACCGAGATGCTCCAGAAGTTCAAGATGGACGACGACCAGCTCGGCTCACTCGAAGACTTGATGTTCAACGTCCACGCCGACGACGAGGAGAAGGCCGTCGACGAGTGGCTGAAGGCCAACCCGGACTACCTCGCCACGCTCGGCGGCACGGCCTGATCCACGGCCAGGTAGCCCGTCTCATGTGGTGGCCGGCGTCGCATTAGCGGCGTCGGCCACTGGTGCTGGCCGGTGCCCGACATCCCGGTGCGCGGCCGGTGCCGTCGCGGGCTCTGACGAAGGCGGCGTCCCCGGCCGTCGGCCGCCGGCGGACCCGGCCATGGTGGACGAGCTGGCCGGTGCTGTCGTAGACGCTGACCCGCCAGGGCGAGCGGACCTGTCGCTCGGCGACGTCACGGGCGACCTCGGCGATGACCGGCCCCCAACCGGCGAGTTCGCCCGGTTCGTCGGACAGCCGCATCAGGGTGGTCATCGGAACCCGCAGCTCGACCCCGCCCAGCGCGGCGCGGGTCGAACCACCGCCGTCACCGCCTGATCCCCCCCGGAGTCGCCGTGCTGGTGTTCGGGGTGCCGTCCGTCGATGCGGATGCCAGGCCAGGTTCGCCCTCCAGCAGGTCGAGGAACGTGTCGGCGCGAAGCTGGTCCAGTGTCCGGGCATCGCCCGACCGCTTGGCGGCATGGGCCAGGGCGTTGATCCGGGCGGCAGCCTGGCGGCCCGGGCAGCGGGGAGCTGCCAGCCCGCCAGGCTGGCCGTGCCGGCCGGGTCGAGCTCGGTCACCACCCGCCGCTGCGTCACCGACTCCTCCTGCCGTCGCCGCGCGGCGTCCGGGTCACTGCTGATGACCAGCCGGCGGAGCCGCGCGGCGAGTTGCCCGGTCGTCAGGATCGGCGCCACGTCGATGATCTCATCAACCACCTGCCGAGCGACGCGATCGGGCACGCACCGGGTCTCCTGGCTGAACACCCGCGCCCTGGGCAGGTCTATCTCCCCGTCTAGCACTGCCGCGTGCACCCGGGGGAGCCGTTCGAGCAGGTCCACGGCGAGCGCGAGCATCGTGTCGGCCGCTCGCCGGGTCAGCTGCAGAGCCATCCGGATCTCGTCTTCGGCGAACTCCTGGACGCTGGGCATCCGGGCCACGGGCGCGTCGCGGTCACCGGGAGGACAGTGAGCCACCTCGACCATGTCGGCCAGCAGCTGTGCCTGCTCGTGCGCGATCTGCCGGGCGCGGGCCCGCATCAGCACAACGGCATCGTGACCATTGAGGCGGGCCCGGTCGATTCCGTACGCCGCCGGCGCCTACCCTGCCCTCGGCGCACCGTTCGTCATCCTCTCCTTCGCCTCGCCCCGAGTGCCTGAACTGGTCTGGCAGGAGGTCCTCACCTCCAGCGACATCATCGACCAGTCCACCCGCGTCGCCGACTACCTCGTCACCTTCGGTTAGACCCTGGAGCGGGCGCTAAGCTTCGACGAGTCGCTCGCCCTGATCCGCCAGGTCGCCGAGGAGATGACATGACCGCCCTCCCCACCCCCGACCGCGACTGGTTCAAGTCCTCCCGCAGCGCCACTAACGCCGCCTGCGTCGAGGTCCGCGTCACCGCCGACCTCGTCGGCGTACGCGATTCCAAGAACCCCGACGGCCCGGCACTCGCCTTCGCCCCGGCGGCCTGGGCGGGCTTCATCGGAGTCCTGAGCGCGGGAGCGCAGGACCCGGCCCACCCCTGATCGCGTTCCACCCGGCGGCGGACCACCCGACATTCCTGTCCCAGTGGTCCGCCGCGGCTGTGACTGCCCGCCCAGCCGACGCCAACACGTGGCCGATTTCGTAGATCTTTGACGAATCTGAGGCTATGATCGCGGCGACGATGGGGGAAGGCTGTGCTGATCCGGTTCGAGGTCGCAAACTTCCGATCGGTCCTCGACCCGATCGAGCTGACGATGGTGGCGATCGACCAGGACCGACCAGGCGTACGGGCCGTGCCCAACATCAACGAGAGCCTGCTGCCGGTCGCCGCGATATTCGGACCCAACGCCTCCGGCAAGTCAAACATCATCGCTGCGATGACCTGGTTGCGACTCGCGGTCCTGGACTCGCTGCGATTTTGGGACGACGCGATCCCAACGGAGCCCTTCGCCTTCGCGGACGGCCGGGACCGAGGCACGGATTTCACGCTCGAAGCCGTCATCGGTGGCGTGCGCTTCGAGTACGTCGTGGACGTCGACCGGGAAGCCGTGCGCTACGAGGCGCTCTTCCACTATCCCGAGAAGAAGCGGCGGCGGGTGTTCGAGCGGGAGGGCGCCAACCTAACTCTCCAGCGTGGCCTCGGAAGACTCTCCGGGACCAGAGAGTTGCTGACCGATCGCGCCATGGTGCTCTCCGCTGCCCGTAGATTCGGTGAACCCCTCGTCTCCGACTTCGCCAGCTTCGTCCTCTCCGCCCAGACCTTCGGTCAGCGGGTCAAACGTCCGTCGGTGTTCGGCATCTCCACCCGGCACTGGTTCGAGGAGCCCGACGACAAGGGCCAGGAGGTTCTTCCCGGCTTCGACGATCCCCGAGCTGAGTTCGCGGCGGACCGCGCCCAGGCGCTTGCCCTGCTCCGGATGGCGGACCTCGGTATCGACGACGTGATGATCGACGAACAGGATGTCGCCCTGCAAAGCGCCGACGCGGACCCCGCCCGCGTCCGTAGGCAGCGACGGATCCGGCTGGTCCACCGCAGCACGGACGAACGGATTCCCTTCGACCTGTCCGCCGAATCCGAGGGCACCCGCACCTGGTTCCAGCTCATCGGCCCGGTCCTGAGCGCCCTGAAGACCGGTTCCCTCCTGCTGTTCGACGAGCTGGACGCCAGTCTGCATCCGACGCTTTCGGCCCAGGTCATTGGCCTCTTCTCCGATCCCGACACGAACCCACGTGGTGCGCAGTTGATCTTCACCTCCCATGACACGAGCCTGCTCAACCATCTCAATCGAGACGAGGTATGGCTGACCGAGAAGGGTGAGAATGGGGCCACCCGACTCGGCTCTCTCGCCGACTTCGCCGGTGAGCGGGTGCGCCGCTCGCAGAACCTGGAGCGGGCGTACCTCCACGGGAGGTTCGGTGCCTTACCCGACGTCGACCGGACCGAGGTGCTGCGCGCGCTCGGCCTGATCGGCTGACAGATGGCACCCAGACGAACCCGGGCCAAGGACCTCCGGCGCCCGGTCGCCAGGCGACCCGAGCGAAGGACGATCGTGGTCTTCTGTGAAGGCGAGGCGTCGGAGCCCGACTACATCAATGCGCTCAAGCGACTCCCTGAGGTGCGCGACAACACCGCGATCAGCATCGAGGTCGATCCCAAACAGGGTGCACCGATCACCCTCGTCGAGCGGGCGGTTATGCGCAGCGAGGACGACGAGGTCGACGAGTGCTGGTGCGTGTTCGACGTTGAGTGGCCGCAGAATCACGCCCGCCTTGATGAGGCGATCCAGCTTGCGCGGGCACACCGGATCAAACTGGCGATCTCCAACCCCTGCTTTGAGCTGTGGCTCATCCTGCACTTCACCGACCAAACGGCCTTCCTCACCACTGCCGAGGCCGAGCGGAGGAGTCGGAAGCTCGATGGCCGACCGGGCAAGCGTATTTCGGGACACCGCTACGTTGAACTGCGGCGTGGCGCCGTCCGCCGGGCGGAAGCCCTCAGCCGACTCCACGCCAAGAACCAGACTCGGTTCCCCGACGACAACCCCTCGTCGACCTTCCATGAGTTGCTAGCCGCCATCGAACCCGAGGGGCGGCGGGGTTCAAGTCAGAACCGGTCGGCATAGGGCAAGCCGTCCTTGTCGTGGCCGGCAGCGCGCCAGTGACCCGCAGGCAGGAGCAACGAGCTGCCCGGGAGGTGGTTATCGGCGCAGTGCCCGCAGCTGCCGGGCGCGGATCGGCAGTTGGCGGTTCCACAGCGCGTTGAGTACGCCGAGCCACCCCTGCCGTCCGTCCACGATCACCTGGCCGTGGTCGACGATCCGGACGTGCGCGACCGGCCGCCCCCGGTTCAGCGGCTCGGCCAACTCGCACAGCCGGGAGCCCAGGAACGAGATCTGGTCGGCCAGCGCGCCGAGACCGGCGGCGGCGTACCGGTGCAGGGTAGCCGGGTCCATCGCGTCGGAGTTGTCGTAGACCGGCTCCGGATCGCCGGCCAGCAGCGCCTCCGTCGTAGCGATCAGCAGCTCGGTGTTGCGGGCCACGTGCGCGGCGATGAACTCCGCCGGCCAGGTCCCCTCGGGCGCGCCGAACCCGCCGGTGCGGACCTCCGTGACCACCTCGGCGTACCGCTCGCGTAGCCGGTGCACCAGCACCAGCGCGCTGCCGCCGGCCGACCAGCGGCCGACCGCGCTGTCCCAGCAGATGCTGCCGTCGTCGTACACCCAGATCTGCCGGTCGCCGCGGATCGGGACGCCGCGCCGCAACGCCGTGGCGACCTCGGCGAGCATCGCCGCCACACCAGGCCACAACACCGCGTCCGACGCGCCACTGTCGCGCCGGAATTCGCGTACGCAGCCGTGCGCCGGCCCCGGTCGCAGGTCGACGAAGAGGTCGTCGCCGCCGCCGTCCCCGGCGATCGGCAGCCAGCTCGGCAGCCAGGCGCCCGCGCAGGGCGTGCCGGCCGGCGCCCGGTCCAGCTCGGACACCCAGGCCGCGAACCGGTCCGGGTCCGGTCCGGCGGCGGCCGGGTTCCAGGCCGTCAGCCAGATGTCGCGGCTGTGCAGAGCCTCCCGGACCGGGTACGGCGAGTACAGCGACGGCAGCAGTTGGCCCTTGCCGGCCTGGCCGTCGGCCCGGCGCCACCAGGCGACCAGGTCGGCGGGCAGCGCCGCGCCGACGGCGCGGGCGGCGGCGTCGATGTCGCGGGGGTCCGCCGGCGGCCGGAGCAGGGCGGCCTCGGCGGGGGAGTGCCGGCCCAGCCAGCTCAGGATGAGATCCCACGATTCGTCGACGTCCGGTGGCATGGCGTCATCATGGCAAGCCGCCGCCATCGGCCCGCGGCGCGGGTGCGCTACGTCTTCAGCACCACCTTCTGGCAGTTCTCCTGCTTGTTCTTGAAGATGTCGAAGCCGTGCGCGGCCTCGTCCAGCGGCAGGGTGTGGGTGATGATCCGGGTCGGGTCGAGGTCGCCGCGTTCGATCCGTTCCAGCAGCGGCCGCAGGTACCGCTGGACGTGGCACTGCCCGGTGCGCAGCGTCAACGACCGGTTCATCCAGGAGCCGGCCGGGAACTTGTCCAGGAATCCGCCGTACACGCCGATGACCGAGACCACGCCGCCGCTGCGGCACGAGGTGATCGCCTGGCGCAGCGCGTGTGGGCGTTCGGTCTCCGAGCGCACCGCCTGCTTCACCCGGTCGTAGACACTGACGTGCGCGCTGCCGTGGGTGGCCTCCATGCCGACCGCGTCGATGCACTTGTCCGGGCCGCGTCCGCCGGTGAGCTCCAGCAGCCTGGACCGGACGTCGACCTCCTCGAAGTTCATCGGCAGGTGCCCGGCCCGCTCGGCCATCTCCAGCCGGTACGGCTCCCGGTCGATGGCGATGACGGTGTGCGCGCCGAGCAGCCGGGCACTGTCCATCGCGAACTGGCCGACCGGCCCGGCCCCCCACACCGCCACCACGTCGGTGCGCCGGATGTCGCACATCTCGGCCCCCATGTAGCCGGTGGGCAGGATGTCGGAGAGGAACAGCACCTGCTCGTCGGTGAGGTCCGATTCGATCTTCAACGGCCCGACGTCGGCGAACGGCACCCGGACGTACTGCGCCTGTCCGCCGGCGAACCCGCCGGTCAGGTGCGAGTAGCCGAAGATCCCGGCGACCGGGTGGCCGTACAGCTTCTCCGCGATGCCGGCGTTGGGGTTGCTGTTCTCGCAGCAGGAGTAGAGCTCGGCGGCGCAGGCGGCACAGGCGCCGCAGGCGATCGGAAACGGCACCACGACCCGGTCGCCGACCCGCAGCCGGCCGGGGTCGACGTCGGCGCCCACCTCGACCACCTCGCCCATGAACTCGTGCCCGAGCACGTCGCCGTCCTGCATGGTCGGCACGTAACCGTCCACCAGGTGCAGGTCGGAGCCGCAGATGGCGGTGGAGGTGACCCGGACGATGGCGTCCCGGCGGTTCAGGATGCTCGGGTCGGGCACCTCCCGGACCTCGACCTTGTTGCGCCCGGCCCAGGTGTTCGCCCTCATGCCCGTACCTCCTGGAGAAGTTCGTCCTTGGCCAACGGCTGGGCCGGGCGCTGCGGGAACTCCTGGCGGGCCTGCTTGCCGCCCGGCGCCCCGTCGGAGCGCATCACCTCACCGGTCTCCAGCACCTGCTTGAGCCGGCGCAGATCGTCGTCGAGCTGCTGGTGCGGCTCCTCGCCGTAGTACTTCGCGACCGCCTTGCCGAGCGGCCCGGCCGGCAGGTCGTAGGCGAGGTGCACCCGTACCTCGGTGCCGGCCGGGTCGGGGGCGGGAGTGAACGTGACCGTGCCCGAGTTCGGCACGTCCGCGTCGCCGGTCGAGCGCCAGGTGATCCGGTCGTCCGGAACGTCTTCGGTGATCTCCGCGTCCCAGCTCACGGTCCGGTCGAACGGCGCGGTCGCCGTCCACCGGCTGGTGCGGTCGCCGGTGGTACGCACCTCGTCGAGATGCGCCATGAAGGTCGGCAGGTTCTCCAGTCGGCGCCAGAAGGTGTAGACGTCGGCTACCGGTTTACGGATGGTGGTGGCGGCGGTCAGCTCCATGCTTGCCCGGTACCACCGTTCGCCGCGGCTACACCTCCCGACGCCGACGACTTATTCGGAAACCCTGATGACGATCTTGCCGTGGGTGTGCCCCGCCTGGCTGAGCCGGAACGCCTCCGCGACCTCTGCCAGCGGGAACACCTCGGCGACCGGCACGGTCAACCGGCCCTGGTCGGCGAGTTCGGCCAGGGCGGACAGGCCGGCGCCGTCGGGGCGTACCCAGATCCAGTCGCCACCCGCGGTTCCGACGGTCGGGTCCGCGATCGAGGCGTGTCGACCGCCGTCGGCCAGCACCGCCAGGGTGGTGTCGAGAACCCCGCCGACGAAGTCGGCCACCGCGGTCACCCCGTCCGGCGCCAGCGCGCGGACCCGGCCGGCGAGCCCGTCGCCGTACGCCACCGGCTCGACGCCGTACCCGGCCAGCCGCTCGTGGTTGGCCGGCGAGGCGGTGCCGATCACCCGGGCGCCCGCGACCCTGGCCAACTGCGCGCCGAACACCCCGACCCCGCCGGCCGCGCCGTGGATGAGCAGGACGGTGTTGTCGTCCACCCCGAGCCGGGTCAGGGTCCGTCGGGCGGTCAAACCAGCCAGGGGTACGCCGGCAGCCTCGTCCCAGCTCAGCGAGGTGGGTTTCGGCGCGACGGCGCCGGCCGCGACGGTCACGAACTCGGCGAACGTCCCGCCGTGCACGTAGTCACGGCGGGTGTAGGCGAACACCTCGTCGCCGGGGGAGAACTCCGGCACGTCGGGGCCGACCGCCTCGACCACCCCGGCCACGTCCCAGCCCGGCACCACCGGGAAGACCGTGTGCATCAGTGCATCCAGCCCGCCGGCCATCAGCTTCCAGTCGACCGGATTGACCCCTGCGCTGCGCACCCGGATCAGGATCTCGCCGGGCGCCACCTTCGGTCTGGGCAGGCGGGTCACGCTCAGCACCTCGGTGCTGCCGTAGCTGTCGTAGGCGACCGCGCGCATCGTGCCGTCCGTCTGTGTCATGACTCCGAGGCTATGCCGGCATCAGGCCCGGCCTGGGTATCCTGGCAACGTGGCCACCGTCACCCAGCGCACAGCGTCGCCATACCGGTCGAGGCCCGGGCGGCTCGCCGTGGTGGTCGATGACCTCGCCGAGCTGGTCGGGCCGACCCACGGTCTGATCGAGCTGCCCCATCGCCTGTTGTGGCGACCCGACCGGGTGGTCGATCTCGATCAGTCGTGGCAGCTCAGGTCGACGTACGAGACGGTGCTCACCGAGGCGATCCGCGCGGACGAGTTGCGGGCCTGGCTGGACCGGGTGACCCTGATCCGGGTCTGGGACGAGCTCTATCTGCCGCGGGGCGTTCGCCGGGCATGGGAGGAGCGTCACCACGTGCTACGGCGCCTGCCGACCGTTGCCTGATGGCGGAACCCGACCCGCTCTACACCGAGGTCGCGCGCATCGTTCTCGCCGTCGCCGAACAGCATGGCTTTGCACTGGGCGGCGGACTTGCCCTGGTCGTGCATGGTGTGGTGGACCGGCCGACCGAGGATGTCGATGCGTTCACGGACATCGAGTCGGGCGTCGCGGCTGCGGCCGAGGTGGTTCCGGCGGCCCTGGAAGCGGCGGGCTTCACCGTGATCCCCGTCGTCGATGACGCGGAGTCCGCGTTGGTGTCCGATCTGGATCAGCACGTTCTGGAATGGGAGCTGCACCGGGGCGGCCGTGTTGTCCGGTTGACCCTGGCCTGTCAGTCCCGGCTCCGCCGGCCGGTGGCCATGGATCTTGGCCCGGTGGTCGACCTGACTGACCTGCTCGCCTGGAAGGTGGTGGCCCTGGTGGATCGGGCCCGGGAACGCGACTACGTCGATGTGGCCGCTGTACTGGACACGTACCGGCCGGCTGACCTTCTGGCGATGGCGAGAAGGGCCGATCCCGGAATGGCCGACGAGGACGTACCGCTGGTCGGGCGGCGACTCGACCGGCTACCGGACGAGGCGTTCCTTCCGTACCAGCCGGATCGGAGCGCGATCGCGCTGATTCGCCGGCGCTTCGCCGCCTGGCCCCGGTAGCGATCGACAGTCAGGTCGGTCAGGCAGGCCCGCCAATCGTCGCGATGGATCCGCAGCATGTTCGGTCCGCGCGCTCCGCGGGTGCCCAGCCGCCGTACGCTCCGGCGACGCTGCCGTAGACGCCGCGCTACGGCCGGCGGTCTCCGGTCGGACCAGGGTCCGCGGCGGTGAGGTGGGCGACGACCCGGTGGCTCAGCGCGTCCAGGGCGGTGAGCTCGGCCGGGGTGAGCAGGTCGATCATGTTCCGCCGCACCGACGCGACGTGGCCGGGTGCGGCGTCCTCGATGGCGCGCCGGCCGTCGCGGGTGAGGGCGACGGTGGAGCCTCGGGCGTCGTCCGGGCACTCCTGCCGGGCGACCAGCCCGCGATTCTGCATCCGGGTGACGTGGTGGGAGAGCCGGCTGGTCGACCAGAGTAGCCGCGCGGCCAACTCAGTGAGGCGCAGCCGGTCCCCGTCGGTCTCGGAGAGCGTGGAGAGCACGTCGTAGTCGGCCTCGGAGAGGCCGGATTCCCGGTCGAGGTCACGGGCGAGGCGCAGATCCAGCAGGGCGCGCATCCGGCGGTAGCCGCGCCAGGCGCGGTCTTCGCGTTCGTCGAGCCACCGGGCTTCGTCCATGAACCGATCCTAGCCCTTCGTTGACATGTCACCAATCGCGCTCCTATCTTGGTGACATGTCAACAAATGAGGCGCCGGTGAGCGCCGAACTCTGGGCCCTTGTCGGCCGCACCGGCCGCGGGGTGCTCGTCACCCTCAAGCGGGACGGCCGGCCCCAGTTGTCGAACGTCGACTACCTGGCCGACCCGGACACCCACCTCATCCGCCTCTCCACCACCAGCGACCGGGCGAAGGTGCACAATCTCCGACGCGACCCCCGGGCCAGCTTCTACGTCACCACCGGCGACGGGTCGGCCTACGCGGTGGCCGAGGGCACCGCCGAGCTGTCCAGCCCGGCGGCCCACCCCGACGACGACGCCGTCGAGGAACTCGTCGAGGTGTACCGCGGCGTCCAGGGCGAACACCCCGACTGGGACGACTACCGCGCGGTGATGGTCGCCGACCGGCGGCTGACCGTCCGGCTGCGGGTCAGCAGGGTGTACGGCTGGCCGAACGGCTCCGGGTGAGGTTGGTCGGCGAGGTGCCGGAGCCGGTCGCCACCGGGACTCGGGTCCTGCCTCGGTAGCAGCCGGTGCGGGCCGCGGCTGACCGCCATCCCGGACCGGAGAAGTACGCGGTGGCCGCCACGCACGACGTCACGTTGATCAGCATGTCCCCGTACACCGACAGGCCCGCGTAGTCCATCTCGAAGTCGGTCCACCGGCGCGGGTCGACGCCGTCGACCATGCCGACGTGGACCCGGGTGTCCGGCGGCAGATCGGCCTGACCCGGTGCCGCCGGAAGGAACCGTGGCCAGCCGGTCCCGCAGGACGGCGAGTAGCGCAACTCGACGACACCGACCACCTGATCGTCGACCAGCACGGCGGAGGTATCGAGGCTGTCCAGCCAGGGGTCGTCGGCGCAGCCGGCCTCCTTCGGGTCGGCCCGTCAGTCGGCGCTCGGTGCGCCCTCAGTTCTGTTCGCCCCGGCCGAGCCGCCAGTAACCCATGAACGCCACTGCGCGGCGGTCCACCCCGCACTCCGTCACCAGGTGCCGGCGCAGCGTCCTGATCACCCCGGCCTCGGCGGCCAGCCAGGCGTAGAGTCCGGCGGCGCCGACGACCGGCGCGTCGGTCGCGACCTCCCAGAGGATGTCGGTGTCGACATCCACGTCGGACAGCTGCTGTTCGGGCCGGGACGGCTCATCGGCCAGCAGCCGCGATGCGGCCTCCTCGACCGCGGGAACCAGTCGGCTGCCGGGCGCGCCGCCGTCGCGCGGCAACCACCGGACGGTCATCCCCGGCGGCCCGTCGACCGGCAACGCGTCGCCGGTGGCCGGCACCTCCAGCAGCGCCTCGCCCCGGGTTTCGCGGGGCAGCCGCTCCAGGATCGCCGCGATCGCCGGTACGGCGGTCTCGTCGCCGGCCAGCAGCACCGCGTCGGCCTTCGGTGGCGGGCGGAACTCGACCCCGCCGTGCGGGCCGGGGAACCGGGCGTCCGGCCCGACCAGGGCGGCCCGGTCGCCGGCGGTGACCCGGTTGGCCCACCGGGAGGCCGGGCCGGCGTCGCCGTGCAGGACGATGTCCACGTCCACCTCGGCGGCTTCGCGCCGGACCGCGCGGACGGTGTAGGTGCGGATCGGGTTGCGCCGGTCGGCCGGCAGGTCCCGCCAGAGCGCGTACCAGTCCGGGCCGGTGGGCAGGTGGTCGAGGGCACCGTCGGCCAGCGGCACGATCAGCTTGATCCGCTGGTCGAAACCGTTGTCGGCGAAGTCGCGCAGCTCCGGCCCGGTGAAGGTGACCCGCAGGAAGCTGGGGCTCAACCGGCGCAGCCGCCCGACCCGCACTGCGAAGACACGGAACGGGTGGGTGCTGCTCTGGGGTGCGGCGGTCTGCGTCATTCCTCACTCCTTAGGTATGGCTATCCTAAGGTGTCGGTGCGGCCCACCACACCCCGGGTCAGACGCAGTTCCCGCAGGTGGGGTTCTGGCCGGGTTGGCTTGGTGATGGCGGCGGCGGGAGCGGCATCGCCACCCTGGGGTCGTCGGTCCCGATCGGTACGACGGTGACCCAGTCGGCCGTGGGTTCGACGGCCAGGCAGGCGACCCGCCCGGTGGCGCTGAACGTGAGGCAGACGGCGACCAACTGGGAGAAGTAGCCGTTCTGCAATCGGCCGCCGAAGGGGGTAGGGCCGGTTGGGCTGTCGTACACCAGTTCGCGGCCCCGCGCCGCGGTGCGGGTGGACAGGTAGTAGCCGACCGAGAAGGTGCCCAGTGCCGGAGGGCCGTTCCGCCGACACGGCTCGATCCAGCCCGACACCCAGACCTCGCTGGGGCCGTTGACGTGGGCGGTCAACTCACCGGTCGCGCAGGACACCGGTGACCAGAGGGTCTGGGCGGGCGGCTCCGCCACGGCGTGCGCCGGTGCCGCGCCGCCGGCCAGCACGAGGCCGAGCGCGGCGGCGACCAGGCGACTGGCGACGGACGTCATGAGGCACCTGCCAGGGGTTCGACGGTGCCGGTGTCGGGCCGTCCGGGTGGCGCTCCCGGCGGTACCGCCCGGGCGGCCCCCAGCGCCAGGCCGAGCTGGAAGCGGTTCTCCACCCCGACCCGGTCCATCAACGACCGCAGGATGTTGCTCACCGTTCGGGGGCTGACGTGCAGTTCGCGGGCCGCGGTGGCGTCGGTGTGGCCCCGGGCGAGCAGGGTCACCAGCGCCCTTTCCCGGTCGTCGAGGATGATCTGCGGCATCTGGCCCTCCTGCCGTGGCTGGGCGGCGTCCCACTCGCGCTCGAAGAGGCCGACCAGGGCCGCCACCACGGGCGCCTGACTCACCTCCAGATAGCCCCGGGCGAAGTCGTGCGGCGCGACCGGGAAGAGCGCGATCCGCCGGTCGACGACGATGAGCTTCATCGGCACCACGTGCGCCTGCCGGTAGTCCGGACGGTGCTCCTCGGGGCGTCGCCCGTGGTGGATGAGCGGGTCCGGCTCGTCGGGATTCTGCCGGCCCAGTACCCGCATCCGCACCCCCCGGTCCAGCAGCGTCCGGTCCACCGGCACGGCCGACCGGGCCGACGGCGCGTCGAAGACGATCTCGGTGTTCATCGCCAGGTGCTCGTGGCGGGTGGCCTGGGCCAACTCGGCCAGCCGGCGCCGGGCGGCCGTGCGGCTCGGTAGGTGCGCCAGGCCGTCCCCGAGCCGGCCGTCGGCCGCCAGCACGGCGGCGGTCGGACCGGCCGTCCCGGGGGCCGGCCGGACCGCCGCCGTGCTGGCCGGGCCGGGTCGCCGGGTGCTCCGCAGCGATTCCAGCAGCGTCGACGGCGGCCGGGCGACCCAGCGCGTCTCGCGACGCCCCGGGTCGACCCGGATGCTCACCGCGTCGACCGTCGACAACTCATGCAACGCGACCGAGACCCGCCGGGGGGAGAGTCCCAGCGTCCGCGCCAGTTCCCCGGCCGGTCGCGGACCGAGCATCAGCAGTGCTCGATAGATGAGGTCGGCATCCGGGGTGTGTCCCCACCGGGTGATCGACGGGATCGCCGCGCCGAAGACCAGCCTGTCCGAAGTTTCCTGCATCGAACCTCCAAGCCCTGCTCCATCGAATCAGCCGTCCCCGGGTGCCGGCATCCCCGTGACCCATTCGATGCCCATCGTTGCGTGATCCCGCAGCCCTTCCCCGGGGACGGCTGCCGATGCGGCAAGCGGCAACGCGGCTGCGATATGACGTAGCCGAATCCCTCGAAAGGCGGGCATCTCGCCGGCGGCGCGTTGACCCGCCGGCCGCGGCAACCGATCGTCGAGCTACCGCTCAGTCATGGATACGTAGGCGACGACAGATGCCCCGAGGAATGCTCCGAAGAGTCCTGACGGCCGCATCGGCGGTGGTGGTGGCCGCCGTCGTCGCACCGCCGGCCACCGGCCTGGCCGCTGGTGCCGCGACGACGCCACCGACGGCCGCCATGCACTGCGACTCCGGCGCCCGGACGATCGTCTGCGGCGTCACCTACAGCTCATCCACCCCGGTCCAGATCCGGTGGACCCTGCGCGGAAGCCCGATCTCGGGCTGGGACAACCTGGACCGGATCACCCTCGGCTGCAGTCAGCCCACCCAACTGGGGGTGACCGTCGCCAACTCCAGCGGCTCCGCGACCACCGGTCGGCTGGTCAACTGCAACCACGGGGAGTGGCCCTGACCGGCGCTCAGTAGACGGTCAGGCCGCGGTCGCGGAACTGGGACCGGACCCGGTCCAGCAGCGCGGCGTCCGGAGGCGCGGTGCCGGCAAGCGGGTACGGTAGGCCGAGGGCTGCGTACCGGGGCGCGCCGAGCCGGTGGAACGGCAGCACCTCCACCCGTTCGACGGTGTCCAGGGCGGCGGCGTGGTCGGCCACCGCGGCCACGTTCGCCGGCTCGTCGGTGAGCCCCGGAACCAGCACGAACCGTACCCAGATCGGGATTCCCCGGCCGGCGAGCCGGCGCCCGAACCGTAACGTCGGTGCCAGCTCACCGGTCCGGGTCACCCGCCGGTAGGTCCGCGGATCGCCGGACTTGATGTCGAGCAGCACCAGATCCGTCACGTCCAACAGCGCGTCGTCGGCCCGGGCGCCCAGCACGCCCGAGGTGTCCAGCGCGGTGTGCAGGCCGGCGTCCCGGCAGCGACGCAGCAGCTCGGTGGTGAACCGGGGCTGCATCAGCGGTTCACCACCGCTGACCGTGACCCCGCCCCCGGCCACCGCGATGAACCGGCGGTACCGGTCGATCTCCGCGGCCAGCGCGTCGACAGTGGTCGGCGTGCCGTTGCGGCGCAGCCGGGTGTCCGGGCTGTGGCAGTACTGGCACCGCAGCGGGCAGCCGGCCAAGAAGACCACGAACCGGGTACCCGGACCATCCACTCCGGTGGACAGGTCGAAGGAGTGGACGGCTCCGGTGACCTCGCCAGCCACCCGCTGGGCCGACATCACGTCCGCCCGTGGAAGGTCCGGGCGATGACGTCGCGCTGCTGCTCGGGGGTGAGCCGGACGAAGTTCACCGCGTACCCGGAGACCCGGATGGTCAGTTGCGGGTACTTCTCCGGATTCGCCATGGCGTCCTGCAGAGTGGCCCGATCCAGCACGTTGACGTTGAGGTGGAAACCACCCGCGTCGGTGTAGCCGTCCAGCACCCCGACCAGGTTGGTGATCCGCTCGTCCCGGTCGTGCCCGAGCCCGTCCGGGGTGACCGTGCCGGTCAGCGAGATGCCGTCCCGGGCCTCGTCGTACGGCAGCTTCGCCACCGACAGCGCTGCGGCGACCAGGCCGTGCCGGTCCCGCCCGTTCATCGGGTTCGCCCCTGGCGCGAACGGTTCACCGGCCCGGCGGCCGTCCGGAGTGTGGCCGGTGTGCCGGCCGTACACGACGTTCGAGGTGATGGTCAGCACCGACAGCGTCGGCTCGGCCGCCCGGTAGGTGGCCCGCCGCCGCACCTTGGCCATGAAGGTACGCACCAGCCAGACCGCGATCTGGTCGACCCGCTCGTCGTTGTTGCCGAAGCACGGGAACTCCCCGTCGACCACATAGTCGGTGACCAGGCCGGTCTGGTCGCGCAGCACCTTGACCTTGGCGTGCTTGATGGCCGACAGGCTGTCCGCGGCCACCGACAGCCCGGCGATCCCGGTGGCCAGGAAGCGGCGAACCGGGTAGTCGTGCAACGCCATCTCGATCCGCTCGTAGGCGTACCGGTCGTGCATCCGGTGGATGACGTTCAGCGCGTCGACGTAGGTGTCGGCGAGCCAGTCCAACACCCGGTCGTAAGCCGCCAGCACCTCGTCGTAGTCGAGCTCCTCGCCTCCCACCGGCGGCGTCGCCGGCGCCACCTGCTCGCCGGTGATCTCGTCCCGGCCGCCGTTGATCCCGTAGAGCAACGCCTTGGCCAGGTTCGCGCGGGCGCCGAAGAACTGCATGTCCTTGCCCACCCGCATGGCCGACACGCAGCAGGCGATCGCGGTGTCGTCGTCGAACCGGGTCCGGATCAGGTCGTCGTTCTCGTACTGGATGGCGCTGGTGTCCAGGGAGACCTGGGCGCAGAACCGCTTGAACCCGGCCGGCAGGGCCGGCGACCAGAGCACCGTCAGGTTCGGCTCGGGCGCCGGACCGAGGTTGTAGAGGGTCTGCAGGTACCGGAAACTGGTACGGGTCACCAGGGTCCGCCCGTCGCCGGCCATCCCGCCGAGCGCCTCGGTCACCCAGGTCGGGTCGCCGGAGAAGAGCTGGTCGTACTCGGGGGTCCGCAGGAACCGGATGATCCGCAGCTTGATCACGAAATCGTCGACCAGTTCCTGCGCGTCGATCTCGGTCAACCGGCCCTCGGCGAGGTCCCGTTCCAGGTAGATGTCGAGGAACGTGGCGGTGCGGCCCAGCGACATCGCGGCCCCGTTCTGCTCCTTCGTCGCCGCCAGGTACGCCAGGTAGAGCCATTGGACAGCCTCCCGGGCGGTGGCCGCCGGCCGGGACACGTCCTGGCCGTAGCTGGCCGCCATCTCGGTCAGCTCGGTGAGCGCCCGGATCTGTTCGGCGAGCTCCTCCCGGTCCCGGATCACCTCCTCGGTGGACGGCAGGTCGTCCAGCGCGGCCCGGTGCTCCTGTCGTTCGGCGATGAGCCGCTGCACGCCGTAGAGCGGGACCCGGCGGTAGTCGCCGATGATCCGGCCCCGCCCGTAGGCGTCCGGCAGCCCGGTGATGATGTGCGAGCGGCGGGCCGCCAGCACGGCGGCCGGGTACGCGTCGAAGACCGCGTCGTTGTGGGTCTTGCGGTGCGCGGTGAAGGTCCGCCGCACCGCCGGGTCGAGCTGGTAGCCGTACGCCTGCAGGCTGGCTTCCACCATCCGCAGGCCGCCGGCCGGCATGATGGCCCGGCGCAGGGGGGCGTCGGTCTGCAGGCCGACGATCAGCTCGTCGGACCGGTCGATGTAGCCGGGGGCGTGCGCGGTGATGGTGGCGGGGGTGGCGGCGTCCACGTCGTACACGCCACGCTTGCGCTCCTCGACGAACATCTCCTGCAGCCGTCCCCAGACCCGGAGGGTGCGGCAGGTGGCGCCGGTCAGGAACGAGGCATCCCCCTCGTACGGTGTGTGGTTGTGTCGGATGAAGTCGGCCACGTCGACGCGCTGCCGCCAGGTGTCACCCTGGAAGCCGCGCCATGCCGCTGGTCGCTGTTCGTTGACGGTCACGACCCGTCCCTCCTTCTGCTGCTGCCGGTTCGGTGGGGGCCGCGACGACCACCACCGGCACCGGCGGTTGGGGTCCGCGCCGGCGGGCGAGCCGGGCGGTGAGCGCGTCGCCGGTGCGGACGGCCCCGGTGTCGGTGGCGGGTCCGCCGCCACCGACCACGACCAGGTCGGCGAAGTCGGCCGCGTGGCACAGCGCGGTGACCGGGTCGGCCAGGACGACCTCCGTGGCGACCGGCGGGATCGGGACCAGGCCCGCGCCGGCCGCGGCGACCGCGTCGCGTTGCCGCCGCTGCAGCCTCAACCGCGCGGTGACCAGGTCGTCGCGCCGGCGGGCGGTGGCCCGGTCGGCGGTCGGCCAGGCGGTGACGACGAGTACCCGGGACTGCCGGCGGTCCGCCTCACGCAGCGCCCACGCCAGTGCGGCCCGCGCCGCCGGCGATCCGTCGAAGCCGACCGCGATCCGGCCCCGATCCGTCGTCCCGTGCGCTGTCTCCACACCTTGATCCTGCAGTCGTGCGTGGCAGCGGCGTAGGGCCGCTGGGCCCGGCCGGCCCGGGCCACCCGGCCCTGCCGGCGACCGGCCACCCCGCCATACCGTCGGATTGGCAGAAGTTCGGACGTGGAGAACTGGTGTGAGCGACCGGAGACGAGGGACCGGGCGCGGAAGGAGGGTCCGAGATGAGAACGTGGCGGGTGAGCGACGTGATGACCACCGACGTGGCGGCGGTCGGCGAGGACACCCCGTACCGGGAGATCATCGACGTGGTCACCGGCCGGCGGGTCAGCGCGGTGCCGGTGGTGGACGACTTCCGTCGGGTGCTGGGGGTGGTCTCCGAGGCTGATCTCCTGCACAAGGTCGAGCTGATCGGCCAACCGCACCAGCGGCGGATCTTCGCCAGCCGGCGCCGGCGCACGGCCGAGCAGAAGGCCGAGGCGGCGACCGCGCGGGACCTGATGACCGCCCCGGCGGTGACCGTGCACGGCCACACCGCCCTGGCCCGGGCGGCCCGCAGGATGGAACGCGAGGACGTCAAGCGGCTGCCGGTGGTCGACGACCTCGGCCGGCTGGTGGGCATCGTGACCCGCGGTGACCTGCTCAAGGTGCACCTGCGTCCGGACGCCGAGATCCGCTTCGACGTCGTGCAGGAGGTGCTCTGGCGGGTCCTGGCGGTCGAGGAGGGCCGGATCCAGGTGACCGTCGACGGCGGCGTGGTGCGGCTGCGTGGCCGGCTGGACCGGCGCAGCGCGGTGCAGATCGCGTTGCGGCTGGCGGCCCAGGTGAGCGGCGTCGTCGAGGTGATCGACGAGCTGGACTACGAGTTCGACGACACCCTGCTGACCGGTGCGGTGGCCTTCCCGCCCCCGACCACCGGGGTCCGTTGACCGGGCCGACGCCTGGCGCGGCAGGCCGGAGGGGACCAGGTTCGCCCTGGTCCCCTCCGACGCGCCCCGGGGCGGCGGCTCACCGACGCGCCCGGGCCGGCGGCTCGACCACCAGCCGTTGGGCGCGCAGGATCCGGGCCCACAGCGGACGCCGACCGGTCCCGCCCGACCGGCTGGCCCGCAGGTCCGGGCCGGGGAGTCCCTTGAGGCTCACCCAGCCGCCCGGTCCCATCGTCACCGTTCCGATGACCGGCGGGCGGCGCCGCCGGATCGCCACGAGCGACACCGCCGCCGCCGTGACGGTCACCGCGGCCAGCGCCGCCGACAGCACCTGGTCGAGGTCCACCACGGGGGTGAACCGGGCTGTCGTGCCGGTGACCAGGTAGGCACCCACCGGCCTCCCGCCCCGCTCCACGGGGACCAGCCGAGCCGCCGGCCCGTCCGTCGGGACCAGCGGGGAGTCAGGTCCGCCCGTCGGGACCCGCCGGGACGGTTGCCCGGCCGCCCCGTTCGCCGGGGCGCGCGGCGCGTCCGCCGCCAACGGGCGGACGCGCGGTGCGGTGCTGCTCATGTCGTACTCCTTATCGGCTGGCGGCGGACGGGTCGTCGGTGGTGACGACGGCGGCGTGGCCGGCGGCGAGCCGGGCCACCGGCAGCCGGTACGGCGAGCAGGAGACGTAGTCGACCCCGGCGCCGTGGAACCAGCCGACCGATTCGGGGTCCCCGGCGTGTTCGCCGCAGACGCCGATCCGCAGTCCGGGGCGGGCGGTGCGGCCCTCGTCGATCGCCAGCCGGATCAGCCGGCCCACCCCGGAGGTGTCCAGGGTCTCGAACGGCGACCGGGCGAAGATGCCCAGCTCCAGGTAGCGCGGGAAGAACGCGGCCTCGACGTCGTCGCGGGAGAATCCCCAGCCGAGCTGGGTCAGGTCGTTCGTGCCGAACGAGAAGAAGTCGGCGGCACCGGCCACCTCACCGGCGGTCAGCGCGGCCCGGGGCACCTCGATCATGGTGCCGATCGGGATCGGTGGCAGCCCGTCGACCTCGGCCAGCGCCACCGCCACCTCGGCCCGCGCCGCGTCCAGTTCCTGGACCGCGCCGACCAGCGGCACCATGATCTCCGGCCGCGGGTCGCCGCCGGCCCGGATCCGTTCCGCGGTCGCCTCGGCGATCGCCCGGGTCTGCATCGCCAGCAGGCCGGGCAGGACGAGCCCGAGCCGGACCCCGCGCAATCCGAGCATCGGGTTGGCCTCGTGCAGCCGCCGCACCACCCGCAGCAGCAGGGCGTCCCGGCCGGGATCGCGCCCCAGTGCCTCGGCGCGGACCACCCGGGCGGTCAGCTCCTCCAGCGCCGGCAGGAACTCGTGCAGCGGCGGGTCGAGCAGCCGGATGGTGACCGGCAGCCCGTCCATCGCGGCGAGGATGCCGACGAAGTCGGCCCGCTGCAGCGGCAGCAGCGCGGCCAGGGCCGCCTCCCGCTCGGCGTCGGTCTCCGCGACGATCAGCCGCTCCACCAGCTCGCGCCGGTCGCCGAGGAACATGTGCTCGGTGCGGCACAGCCCGATACCGGCCGCGCCGAGCCGGCGGGCCCGGGTGGCGTCGGCCGGGGTGTCGGCGTTGGCGTGCACCGCGAGCCGGCGGGTGGCGTCGGCGTGGCCGAGCAGCCGGTGCACGGCCGCGACCACCGGGTCCCGCTGCGACGTCGGGTCGCCGTCGAGGTAGCTGGCGACCGGGGACGGGTGCACCGGCGCGGTACCCCGGTAGACCCGGCCGGTCGTGCCGTCGATGGAGATCGGGTCGCCGGCACGCAGTTCGACACCGGCCAGGGTGGCGTGCTGACCGTCCGGCGCGATGACGAGATCCTCCACCCCGCAGACGCAGGTCTTGCCCATGCCCCGGGCGACGACGGCGGCGTGGGAGGTCTTGCCGCCCCGGCTGGTCAGGATGCCGGTCGCCGCGATCATGCCCGGCAGGTCGTCCGGGTTGGTCTCGCGGCGGACCAGGATGACCGGTCCGCCCGCCGCGGCCGCCGCGGCGGAGTCGAAGACGACCCGGCCGGCCGCGGCGCCCGGTGCGGCGGCCACCCCGGTCGCCACCGGTTCGCCCGCGGCGGCGGGGTCGATGGTCGGGAACATCAGCTGGGCGAGCTGGTCCCCGGTGACCCGGCGCAGCGCCTCGTCCAGGTCGATGATGCCCTCGTCGACGAGCTGGTTGGCGATCACGAACGCCGCCGCGGCGGTCCGTTTGCCGACCCGGGTCTGCAACATCCACAGCTTGCCGCGCTCGATGGTGAACTCGATGTCGCACAGGTCACGGTAGTGGTGTTCCAGCCGGTCCATGATCGACATCAGCTGGTCGAAGCTGGTCGGGTCGAGTCGTTCCAGCTCCTGCAGGGCGACCGTGTTGCGGATGCCGGCCACCACGTCCTCGCCCTGCGCGTCGGCCAGGTAGTCGCCGTAGACGCCGCGCGCCCCGGTGGCCGGGTCGCGGGTGAACGCGACTCCGGTGCCGGAGCCGGCGCCGAGGTTGCCGAAGACCATCGACATCACGTTCACCGCGGTGCCGAGGTCGTCGGGGATCTGCTCCTGCCGGCGGTAGAGCCGGGCGCGCGGCGAGTTCCAGGAGTCGAAGACCGCGCGGATGGCCAGGTAGAGCTGTTCGTGCGGGGCCTGCGGGAAGTCCCGGCCGGTGTGCGCGTGGAAGACCTTCTTGTACGTCTCGACCAGGTGCCGCAGGTCGGCGGGGGAGAGTTCGCTGTCCGTCGCGACGCCGGCCGCCGTACGGGCCGCGTCGAGTTCCCGATCGAACTCGGCGGCCGGTACGCCGCAGACGGTCCGCCCGAACATCTGGATCAGCCGGCGGTAGGAGTCCCAGGCGAAGTGCTCGTCGCCGGTGAGGGCGGCCAGGCCGGCGACGCTGGCGTCGGTGAGGCCGACGTCGAGGATCGTCTCCATCATGCCGGGCATCGAGTAGCGGGCCCCGGAACGCACCGACAGCAGCAGCGGGTTGCGGGGGTCGCCGAGCACCCGGCCCATCCGGGCCTCCAGCTCGCGCAGGTGGTCGTTGACCTCGTCGAAGAGCCCGGCGGGCGGCTCACCACCGGCCAGGTGGGCCCGGCACGCCTCGGTGGTGATCGTGAAGCCGGCCGGTACCGGCAGGTCCAGTCGGGTCATCTCGGCGAGGTTGGCGCCCTTGCCGCCGAGCAGATCGACCAGCTCCCGGCCGCCCTCGGTGAAGTTGTAGACGTACTTGGACGGGCTGTTGACAGGCATCTCGACCGCCTCCACTCGGATCCGCGCGGATGCTCTCCCTCCGTCGTACCAACCGGGGTGGGGGCCGCCCAGCGGCGAAGGTCCCGAGCGGAGGGGACCTTCGCCGGTCAGCCCAGCCGGAAGTCGGCGACCCGCAGCGGCGACGGCCTGGTGCCGGTCGACCGCTGCTGGTAGAGCACCGACAGCACCCCCTGGCTGCGGACCCGGTGCTCGTCGACCACCACCTCACCGAAGGCGTTCAGGCCGGCCCCGTCGAACCGCAGCGCCCAGTCGGTCCAGCCGCTGGCCCGGCTGGCGGCCACGATCCGCCCGTACGGCAGCACCAGGTAGGCGTTGTCGGCGGCGTCGAGGACGATCCGGGTCCGGCCGAAGGCGTTGAGCGGCACCGGGATCTCCGTCTTGTGCCAGGTTCCGGCCGGTTCGCGGCGCAGGTGGAAGATCCGGCCGTGCGAGCGCCGCTGGGCGACGAAGCTGGTCACGCACGGGGTGAACCGGGCGGGCACGTAGCTGATGACCACGTGTGGCTGGCCGGTCGAGTCGACCGCCTGGCTCTCCTGGTTGATCAGGGCGTGGTCGACGCCGAGCGGGTCGACCACGTGGCCGGGGCTGGTCAGCGACAGCAGCGTCGGCCCGCCGGTCGTGGCCACCGGTTCACCGGCGTTGTTGCGCCAGGTCCGGCCGGTGTCGTCGCTGTACGCGTACCCGGTGTCGTGGTTGGCCAGGCCGCCCGGGTCGCCGAGCACGGCGGTGCGTTCCCGCCAGGTGAAGGCCGCGTGCAGCCGGCCGGTGCCGTCGTAGGTGAGCCCGTGCAGGTAGAGGTTGCGGGTCGTGCTGGTGGCGCCGTTGGCGGCGTACGTGCCGGTGGCGCTGGTCCAGGGGCCGAGGAGGTTCCACCGCCCGTCGTGGTATTCGGCCAGCTCCATCCGCCCGTTGCTGGAGTGGCCGGTCCGGTACGACAGCTGCAGCCGGCCGTCGGGGGCGGCCAGGAACCGGGGGTAGCTGATCCCGCCGAGGTCCGCCCCGTCCAGATCGCGGTGGACCCGACCGAACCGGGTGGCGCGCCAGTCCCGGCGGGCCGGGTCGGCGACGAGCCCGGCCTCGGACCGGACGTAGTGCACGGGGGTGTCGTGGGTGTCCATGGCGACGTGCAGCCGGCCGTCGGCGGGGGAGACCCCCAGCGAGATGGTGTTGTGGGAGTCGTACGTGCTGAGGCTGTGCGGCAGGGCCAGCCGCTGCCAGTCGCCGGCGATCCCGCTGCCGACCGGCCGGCGGGCCAGCACCACCTGCCGGCTCGCGGTGTACCAGGCGGCGTACTGGTGGCCGGCCCAGGTGAGGATGCCGCTCTGCTGGTATGACGCCGTGTTCACCAGGCCGTCGTAGGAGACGAAGTACAGCGCGGTCCGGTCGAGCCGGGTGTCGTCGAGGCGGGCGACCGGCGGCGCTCCCGCGCCGTTCGGCGAGATCCCGGCCGGCGGGGCGGAGCGATCCACATTGGTCACAATTGAAAGATATCAATGGGACTGAAAAGGTGGGCACACCACGCCGGCCAGCCGCGGATACAGTGACCCGATGACGCCCGTCTTCGCCCTCTGCGCCCGATACGTCGCGGAGGCAGCCGCCCTCGACCCGGTCTCCGCCGAGCTGCGCGGGGTGGCCGGTGATCTCGGCCCGGCCACCGACCACAGCCCCGACGGGTACGCCGCCCGCGCCGACCTGATCCGCACCACCCTCGCCGAGCTCGACCGCACCGAGGTGACCTCCGAGTCGGACCGGCTGGCCGCCGACCACCTGCGCGAACGGCTGACGGCAGACCGCGTCTGGCACGACACCGGCGAACCGCTGCGCTACCTGCAGGCCCCGTTCGGGCTGCTCCACACCGTCCGCGACAGCGCCGAACTGCTGCCCACCCACGACAACGACCAGTGGCGGCGGGTCGCCGCCCGGCTGGCCGCGATCCCGACGATGCTGGCCGGCTGGCGGGCCAGCCTGGCGCTCGGCCTCGACCGGGGCCTGCCGGCCGCCCGCCGGCAGGCCCTGGAGTCGGCCGGCCAGGCCGACCGCTACGTCGGGTCGCACGACCGGCTGGTCGCCGCCCACGGCGACGGCCCGCTCGCCGCCGAACTCGCCCAGGCCGCCCGGGCGGCCTACCGGGGGTACGCCGAAACCGCCGACTACCTGCGCCGGGAGTACGCCCCCCGGGCCACCGAAACCGACGGGGTCGGGGCCGAACGGTACGCGGTCGGCGCCCGGCGCAGCCTCGGCGCGGACCTCGACCCGCTCGACGCCTACCGGTGGGGGTGGGAGGAGCTGCACCGCATCGAGGAGGAGATGCGGCGGGAGGCCGACGGCGTACGCTCCGGCGCCAGTGTGGACGAGGCGATCGCCCTGCTCGACCAGACCCGGTACGTGGTCGGGACCCAGGCCTACCATGACTGGCTGCGGCAGTGGCACGACCGGGCGATCGAGCAGCTCGACGGCCGCCACTTCGACATCCCCGCCCCGCTGCGCCGCATCGACGTGACCCTGGAACCCGACTCCACCTCCGGCGCGCCGTACTACACCGGGCCGAGCGAGGACCTGAGCCGGGCCGGGCGCACCTGGTGGCCGCTCGGCGGCCGGCAGCGGTTCGAGACCTGGAGCGAACTGTCCACCGTCTTCCACGAGGGCGTACCCGGACACCACCTGCAGGTCGGCGCGGTCCGGCTGGCCGACGACCGGCGGCTGTCGCGGTTCGCCCGGTTCACCGGCGTCAGCGGCCACTCCGAGGGCTGGGCGCTCTACGCCGAACGGCTCGCCGACGAACTCGGCTGGTTCACCGAACCGGGCAGCCGGCTCGGCATGCTCACCGGCTCCGCGCTGCGCGCCGCCCGGGTCGTGATCGACATCGGCGTACACCTGGACCTGCCGCTGCCCGACGGCTCCCGGTGGAGCTTCGAGGTGGCCAGCGAGTTCCTGCGGACCCGGGGCCGGTCCGAGGCGTACCGGGTGCACCCGGAGGTGGTCCGCTACTTCGGCTGGCCGGGGCAGGCCATCTCGTACAAGCTCGGTGAGCGGGCCTGGCTCGCGGCCCGCGACGAGGCGCGGACCCGGCCCGGCTTCGACCTGAAACGGTGGCACACGGCCGCCCTGGACCTCGGGCCGATCGGCCTCGACGGCCTGGCCGAGGCGCTCCGCAAGCTGCCCGCGTCGACCGGGCCGGTTGCCGAGCCGGTGCACACTGCGGATGAGGGGAGCGTGTGACATGGAAACGGCATTCTGGATCGGCGGACTGATCGTCGCCGTGATCGTGGTGATGATGTTCATCAACCTGGTCACCGGGCGGGGTAGCGGGCACCCGACGGACAATCCGCAGCGGACGCACGACGCCTACCACGGTGCGGCGGGCGCCGGCGGCGTCACCGACTCCTGGGGCGGCGACAGCGGTGGCGGTTTCAGTGGTGGCGGCGACGGGGGTGGCGGAGGCGGAGGCGGCAGCTGAGCCCGGACCGGTGCGCTCGTCGGCGGTACCGGCCGGCATGATGATCTGATGGACATCGAGCCGGTGACCGAGCTGCCCCCTCGGTCGGTGCGGCGTTCCATCGTGGTGCAGAGCTGGCGCGACCTGGCGTTCCTGCACTGGCCGGCGGATCCGGCGACCGTCGGACCGCTGCTACCGGCCGGGACCCGGCCGGACCTCCTGGACGGCGTCACGTACGTGGGCCTGATCGGGTTCCGGATGGTCGGGGTCGGGCCGCTGTCCGGGCCCGGGGTGCCGTACCTGGGCACGTTCTGCGAGACGAACGTGCGGCTCTACTCCGTCGACGCGGCGGGCCGCCGGGGGGTGGTCTTCCGGTCCCTGGACGCGGCCCGGCTGCTGCCGGTGCTGGTGGCGACGGCCAGCCTGCGGCTGCCGTACAAGTGGTCGGCGATGCGGCTGCACCGCGACGGCGACCACTACACCTACACCTGCCGGCGCCGCTGGCCCGGCCCGCGGGGGGCGGCCGGGAAGATGACGGTACGGGTCGGCCCGCCGGTGACCGAGCCAACTCCGCTGGAGCACTTCCTCACCGCCCGGTGGGGGCTGCACGTGCGGGCGCACGGCCGCACCCTGTACCTGCCGAACGTGCACCCCCGCTGGCCCCTGCACCGGGCGGAGCTGACCCGACTCGACGACGAACTGGTCAAGGCCGCTGGGCTGCCGGCCCCGACCGCACCACCGGTCAGCGTGCTCTTCTCGCCCGGGGTGCCGGTGCGGTTCGGGGCACCCGTCCGGGCTGCGTGAGCGCACCCTTGACCCTCGACCGGGTCGAGCCCATAGCTTCCCGGCGTGCCGTACCCCTACCTGATCTGGCTGGCCGGGGTCACCATGTCGTTGCTGGGGACCCAGGTCATGGCGTTCGCGATGGCCTGGGCCGCGAGCGAGAACAGTGGACCGCTGGCCGGGGCCGTGTTGACCGCGATCGTCGCGCCCCGGGTGTTGTTGCTGCTGGTGGGTGGCTGGCTCACCGACCGGTTCGGCGCCTGGCGGGTCATGATCGTGGCCGATACCACGATGGTGGCGGTGACGGCCGGACTCGCGATCGGGGCGTGGTTACTTGGCCCCCGGCCGGGGCTGCTGCTGGCGGTGGCGGTGGCCATCGGCGTCGTGGACGCCTGCTACCTGCCCGGCTCGGGGTCGATGCCCCGGCTGTTGGTACCGGCCGGGTCGCTGGCCCGTGCCCTGTCCGCCCGGCAGGTGGCCGGCCAGGTCGGCACCCTCGCCGGGCCGCCGGTCGGCGGACTGTTGGTGGCGGCCGCCGGGCTGGCGGCGGCGGCCCTCGCGAACGCGGTCACCTTTGCGGCGATGCTGCTCGTGCTCATGGTGCTGCGCCCTCACGCCGCCGCGCGGTCAGCCCGGGTTCAGCGGGCAGACCGTGGCCGGCCCTCAGCTCTTGGCCGGCCCTCAGCTCCTGGCCGGCCCTCAGCTCTTGGCCGGCCCTCAGCTCCTGGCCGGCCCTCAGCTCCTGGCCGGCTCTCGGATCGGGGGCGGCAGGCAGACCGTGGCCAGAGCTCTGACCGCCGGGGTCGGCGGTCGGGACGTGACGAGGGATGGTGGTCGACCGGGTCGGCCGGGGTCCGGCTGGCCGGGCGTGATCCTGCCCTGCGCGCCGCCCTGCTGTTGACCGCCGTCGCGGCCGGCTTCCTGCTGCCGGTGGCGTCGCTGCTGGTGCCGCTGCTCGCCCGGGACCGGTACTGGCCGGCCCCGTTCGCCGGGGTGTTGCTCGGCGCGGTGGCGCTCGGCGCCACGACCGTCGCGCTGGCCGTGACGGCCCGGGGCGCCCTGCCCCGCGCCGAACGGGTCGCCGCCGTCGGGCTGCTGATCGCCGCGGTGGGCGTCGGCGCGCTGGCGACACCCGGTCCGCGGGCGGCAGCCCTGACGGCCGCGGTCCTCATCGGTGTGGGTAGCGGACTCTTCGCCACGCATATCGGGCCGCTGCTGCTCGGCCGGGCGCCGGACAGTCACCTGGCGCGGGTCCAGGCGGTCGTCGTCCTCGCGCAGAATCTGCCGCTGCTGGCGACCAACCCGATCCTCGGGCACCTGGCCGACGCCGCCACCGCCGCCACCGCGCTGACCCTCTGCGCCGCCGTCCTGGCCGGCGCCGCCCTCGCCGGCCTGCGCACACCCGCCCTGCGCATGCTGGCAGTGGACCCGGCCCTACCGGGATCGCCGCCAACGGCGCCAGACCTGGGCCCGCCGGCAGCGCCCCCAGCGGGATCGCAGCCATCGTCACTCGTGGCGCCGGCGCCAACATCGGTTTCGGGCCGGCGGCCGGCACCCCCTACCATTCGGCGATGACCGTACCTGTCGTCATTGACTGTGATCCCGGCGTCGATGACATGGTCGCGTTGCTGCTGGCCTGCGCCAGCCCCGAGATCGAACTGCTCGGCGTGACGACCGTCGGTGGCAACCTGGGTCTCGCCACGACCACCCGCAACGCCTGCGCGGTTCTCGCGCTCGCCGGCCGCGCGGACCTGCCGGTCGCCCCCGGCGCCTCCCGGACCCTGGTGCGCGTTCCGCCGCCGAGGGCCGGACACCCGCACGGCCCGGACGGGCTGGGCGGTATCCGGCTACCGGAGCCGGCCGGCGCACCCGACCCGCGACACGCGATCGACCTGCTGGCGGCGATGGTCGAGGCCTCCGACCGGCCGGTCACCGTGGTGGCGATCGGACCACTGACGAATGTGGCCCTCTTCTACGCCCGCTATCCAGAGCTGGCGGACCGGCTCGGCCGGCTGATCGTGATGGGCGGCGCGACCGGGGCCGGCAACATCACCCCGGCGGCGGAGTTCAACATCTGGTTCGACCCGGAGGCGGCGTACCGGGTACTGACCGAACCGCCGGTGCCGACCACGATGGTCGGGCTGGAGACCACCTACGCCGCCGCGCTCGGCCGCGACGACCTGACCCGGCTGGCGGCGGCCGGCCCGGTCGGCGCCCTGGTCGGCCAGGCGCTGGGGCACTACCTGCGCAGCTACGCGGAGGTGTTGGGTCGGGACGCGGTCCCGGTACACGACGCCGTCGCGGTGCTGGCGGCGATCCGGCCGGACCTGGTGGAGCTGCGGCCGGCCCGGATCGAGGTGGACACCTCGTCCGGACCGGACCGGGGAGCCACCACCGTCGACCAGCCCGATGACGGGCCGGTCGCCCGGGTCGCGACGGGAGTGGACGTCGCGGCCTTCGCCGACCTCATCGTGACCCGGGTGGGCCAGACCGCCCCCGCCGGCTGACGCCTGCGGACGTCTGTCGCACCCGGCGGGCTGTGCGCGTCTGAACAAGCGAGGGGCTGACCGACAGCAACTCGTTCTCACGGCGGATCGGGCGTGAGGAATTCGCGTGCCCCTCGGACGCGGGTTCTCAAACGAGCCTGGGTGCGGGTGCTGTCCAACCGGACGGCGACGGGTCCGGGTAGACCGCTGCCGGCGCGCAGAGCGGTGGGGAGGGCGACCGGGTCCAGGCCGTCCCGATCGGCGATCAGCACTCCGAGTTCGTAACGGCTGAGGGCGTCCGCGCCGGCGACATGGCAGATTCCGGCGGATCGCGATGCGGCCAGTTCCAGCAGGGCCGCGGCGAGGTCGGCGACGTGCACGGGGCAACGCACATCGTCGGTGAACAGCGCGCCGGAGACGGTGCCGGACGCGAGCGCGTGCACACGCTTCTCGTGCGGGGAGTTCCCGGCACCGATGATCAGGGAGGTCCGGGCGATGACGGCGGTCGGCGTGATGCCCTTGACCGCAGTCTCGGCGGCGGCCTTCGCCGCGCCGTACGGCGTCGTGGGGTCCGGCAGGTCCGCCTCGGTGTAGCGGGCCGCCCCGCCGGAGAAGACCGCATCGCTGGAGACGTGCACCAGGTGGGCGCCCGCCGCCGCCGATGCCAGCGCGACGTGCGTGGCGCCGTCGGCTGTCGTTGCCCAGTCGGCCTGCCGGTAGGCGGCGTTGACGACCACAGCGGGTCGGGCGGAGCCGACCAGGTCCGCTACGTCGTCGCGGTGCCGGACATCCAGGTTCCGCCAGTCGACGTCGGCCACGGCCGGTCGGTGACTGTGGAAGGTCGCCACGGTGTGGTGACCGGCGAGCCGCGCCTGCCGAATGACCTCCAGACCGAGTAGGCCGCTGCCGCCCACCACAAGCAGATCCACCCGGTCACGGTACGGGAGCCGGCCGGCGCTCGACCGGTCCGCGGGTTCAGCGGGTCGGCCAGTGGCCGGTGTTGTTGCGGTACTGCTCCGGGGCGGGGCCGGTGGGGCGGGCGTGGCGGAGTTGCCAGTCGCGGAGCACGCGCCGAAGGCGGTCGTTCTCCTCGCGTACGGTGCGGATCTCGCGGTGCAGGGTGGTCAGTTCCTCGGCGATCCGGTGCTGGAAGTCGCGTACCTGATCGGGGTCGGCGCCGCACCGCCGTGGCGCGAACTCCTCGCTGCGTACCTCGTGGGGGGTCGGCCGGTGTGGCCAGCCGGTGCCGATCGGCCGGCCGCCGCGATACGCCTGTGCCACAGCGGTCCTCTCCGGAACGGTCGGGGGAGTGCCGGTCACCCTGGGCGGGTGGAAGGGCGGGCCGTCCACCTGCCGGCCGTGGGCGGCCCGCCCGCCCCGCCACCGCAGCCTCGTTCGGCGGTACGGCAGCGGAGCTGGCTTGACCGGCCGAGGTGGGCGTCCCCACCCCGACCGTCTGGGTGAGCCACCCATTTCGTTGCCACGCGAGGAGAGCAGCGCTGCGGGTGATTCGGCGGCACCAGGGGAAGGGCGTCTACGTCACCGACCCGAAGACCTGGATGCGCGAACCCTGACCCGATCGTTCGACCCGTCTCCACCGGCGTGCTCGCGTGGGCTGCGACTGATGATCTGAGCGCTACTGCTGTTAAAGGCGCCGTTTAACAGCAGTAGCGCTCAGATCATCAAGAAGCGCCCGCCATCGGCGGCACCGCGTCGCGGACCCAGACGGCACGCACCGCTGGGTCGTCAGGCGTCCCCCCCGGGTGTCCCCGTCTGGGCGGGGCGGAGGGCACTGACGGGGCACTCGTGCAGTCAGACCAGGCGTAGGGGTTGTGCGTAGTGGCAGGCCACCGGATGGCCCACCGCGCGGTCGACAAGCGCCGGGACCTCGTCCGTGCAGCGGGTGCGCTGGTCCGGCGTCAGCTCGGCGGCGAACTTCGGGCAGCGGGTGCGGAACCGGCAGCCGCTGGGCGGGTCGGCCGGGCTCGGCACGTCGCCGGCCAGGATGATCCGCTGCCGGCCGCGTTCCTTGCGCGGGTCCGGCAGCGGAATCGCCGAGATCAACGCCTGGGTGTACGGGTGTGCGGCGCTCGCGAACAGGTCAGTGGTCGGCGCGGTCTCCACGATCCGGCCCAGGTACATCACCGCCACCCGGTGCGCCACGTGCCGCACCACCGACAGGTCGTGCGAGATGAACAGGTACGACAGGCCGAACTCGCCCTGCAGATCCTCCAGCAGGTTGATCACGCCGGCCTGGATGGAGACGTCGAGCGCGGAAACCGGCTCGTCGAGCACCAGCACCTTCGGCCGCAGCGCCAACGCGCGGGCCACCCCGATGCGCTGCCGCTGCCCGCCGGAGAACTCGTGCGCGTACCGGTTGCCGTGTTCGGGGTTGAGGCCCACCACCTTCAGCAGTTCGCGGACCTTGGCCCGGCCCTCGACGCCGTAGGCGCCATGGATGCGCAGCGGTTCGGCGATCAGCTCGTGCACGGTCATCCGGGGATCGAGCGAGGCGAACGGGTCCTGGAAGACGATCTGCAGGTGGCGGCGGAGCGGCCGCATCTCGCGGCGGGTCAGTCCGACCAGGTCCCGGCCCCGGTAGCGGACCTCACCGGCGGTGGCCGGCACCAGGTTGAGCAGCAGGCGGCCGGTGGTGGTCTTGCCGCAGCCGGACTCGCCGACCAGCCCGAGGGTCTCGTTCGCGCGCAGCTCGAACGAGACGCCGCAGACCGCGTGCACCTCGCCGACCTGGCGGCGGACCACCCCCCGGCCCCGGACCGGGAAGTGCTTGACCAGGCCGCGGACCGCGATCAGGGGTTCGGCGGCCTGCGGACCGCGCGGTGCCGGCACGACGGCGCTGTCGGTCATTCGGGGGCCTCCGGATCGGCCAGGACGAGGTCCGCGTCGGCGGCCGTCGGGTCGAACAGGTCCCGCGCGGCGTGCCCGGCGACCTCCGCGTGGAAGTGGCAGGCCGCCAGGTGCCCGGCGCTGCCGGTGCCGGTGAGCACCGGTTCGTCGTGTTCGCACCGGTCCCGGGCCAGTGGGCAGCGCGGGGTGAACGGGCAGCCCGGCGGCAGGTTGAGCAGCGATGGCGGGGCGCCGAGGATGGGGGTGAGCCGGGTCCGGCCGTCGTCGTCCAGCCGGGGCAGGCTGCCCAGCAGCCCGAGCGTGTACGGCATCCGCGGCTGGTAGAAGATGTCATCGACGGAGCCGGATTCGACCAGTTTGCCGGCGTACATGACGGCGACCCGGTCGGCGTGGCCGGCGATCACGCCCAGGTCGTGGGTGATCAGGATCAGCGCGGCGCCGGTCTGCTCCCGGGCCGCCTCCAGCGCCTCCAGCACCTGCGCCTGGACGGTGACGTCGAGCGCGGTGGTCGGCTCGTCGGCGATGATCACGTCTGGGTCGTTGGCCATCGCGATCGCGATCACGACCCGCTGCCGCATCCCGCCGGAGAGCTCGTGCGGGTAGCTGTGCACCCGTTGTTTCGGCAGCGGAATGCCGACCGCGTCGAGCAGTTCGACCGCCCGGTCCAGGGCGGCGGCGCGCGCGACCCGGTGGTGGGCCAGCACCGCTTCGGCGATTTGTTTGCCGACCGGGTAGACCGGGTTGAGCGAGGTCAGCGGGTCCTGGAAGATCATCGCGATCCGCCGGCCCCGGATCCGCGACATCTCGTCGTCGGTGCGGCCGAGCAGCTCCTGGTCGCCGAGCCGGGCCGAGCCGCTGATCCTGGCGGTGCGGGGCAGCAGCCCCATCACGGCCAGCGAGGTGACCGACTTGCCGGAGCCGGACTCGCCGACGATGCCGAGTGCCTCGCCCCGTCGCAGCTGGTAGCTGACCCCCCGTACCGCGTGGACGAGGCCGTCCTCGGTGGGGAAGTCGACGGTCAGGTCGTCGACCGACAACAGCAACTCACGCTCTGTCATTTGCGTACCCTCGTCTGCCGTGGGTCGAACGCGTCGCGCAGGCCGTCGCCGACGAAGTTGATGGTCAGCGCGATCAGGATGATGAAGATCCCGGGCAGGTAGAACAGCCACGGCCGGGTGGTGATCGCCTGCGCCGAGGTGGTGACCAGCAGGCCGAGCGAGGTGTCGGGGGAGCGGACGCCGAACCCGATGAACGACAGCGCCGTCTCGGCCAGGATCGCGGCGGCGACGTAGACGGTCGAGACCACGATGATCGAGCCGAGCGCGTTGGGTAGCAGGTGCCGCAGGATGATCCGGGCGTCGCTGGCGCCGAGTGCCCGGGCCGCCTCCACGAAGTCCTGTTCGCGCAGGGACAGCACCACGCCGCGGACCACCCGCGACACGTACGGCCAGCTCAGCGCGCCGAGGATGACCGCGATCGCCCACCAGGCGCCGCCGCCGAAGCCCATCCCGCCGAGCGCGGCGGCGATCGCGATCACCGGGATGGTGAGCAGCACGTCGACGAAGCGCATCATCAGCGCGTCCGCCCAGCCCCGGTAGTAGCCGGCCATCGCGCCCCAGACCGAGCCGACGACGCCGCCGATCAGGGCGACGGTCAGCGCGATCTTGATGGACTGCTGGGTGCCCCGCATCACCTGGGCCATCGTGTCGTGGCCGATGCTGTCGGTGCCGAACGGGTGGCGCGCCGACGGCGGCTGCGACAGGTCGTCGGTGATGGTGGTGAAGTCGTACGTCCAGAACAGCGGGCCCAGGTACGCGAAGGCGACGATGAGCAGGAAGGTGACCAGACTGGCCACGGCCAACCGGTGCCGGAAGAACCGGCGCAGCACCAGCCTGGTCTGGCTGCGTTCCCGGACGGTGAACTCCCGGTCCGGGCCGGCGGCCGGCGGGCCGGCCGTGACCGCGCCGCTGATGTCACTCATAGCGAATCCTCGGGTCCAGCACCGCGTAGAGCACGTCGGCGACGATGTTGAACACCACCACCACGAACCCGGCCAGCAGCAGCCAGGCCGCGACCGCGTTGGTGTCCTGCAGGTCGATGCCGCGGATCAGCATCCGGCCGAGTCCGTTCCAGTTGAAAACGGTCTCGGTGATCACCGCTCCGCCCAGCAGACCGGCGATGTCGAGGGCGGTGACGGTGGTCAGCGGGATCAGCGCGGTCCGCAGCCCGTGCCGGACCAGCACCTGCCGCCAGCGCAGCCCCTTGGCCCGGGCCAGCCGCAGGTAGTCGCTGTTGAGCACGTCGAGCATGGCGGAGCGCTGGTACCGGCTCCACGCCGCGTAGGAGATCAACGCCAGCGCGATCGTCGGCAGCACCATGTGTCCGGCGATGTCGGTGATCTTCTCCCAGGCGGTCATCCCGGTGGTGTCCGGTGACGCCTCACCGATGGTGTAGAAGGTGCTGCTGCCGCTGGCCTGGTTGACCGCGACCGCCGCGTGCTTGAGCACCAGGGCCAGCCAGAACGACGGCATGGCCAGGAAGATGAAGCCGGTGAAGGTGACGGTGTAGTCGAAGGTGGAGTACTGCCGCACCGCGCTGAGCACGCCGTTGACCACGGCGAAGATCAGCGCCAGCAGCATCGCCACGAAGACCAGCCGCAGGGTAACCACGCTGCGGTCGATGAGCTGGCTGCCGATGTCGTAGTTCTCCTGCACCGACTCCCCGAAGTCGCCCCGGGTCACCAGACCCCAGAGCCATTCCAGGTAGCGCTGCCAGACCGGCTTGTCGAGGTCGAGCCGGTCGGTGACCAGGTCGATGGTCGCCTGCGGCGGCGGCGGGTTGCGCAGCAGCAGCGGCTCCAGCGGGTTGCCGGAGACCGCCACCAGGAAGTAGACGAGTGCGGACGCGGCGATCAGCACCGGAATGGCGGCGAGCAGCCGCCGTACGACGTACGCGAGCATGGTTCCTCCGCGAGTGACGACCTGCCGTGCCGGGTTCCGGACGGGTGGCGTCCGGGACCCGGCACGGGACCGACCGGGCCTGCGCTACTCGGCGGTCGCCTTGAGACCCCATTCCTGGAGGTTGTAGGTGGGGCCGGCGGAGGTCGCGTTGTCGCGGACGTTCACGTAGTCGGACTTGACCACCAGGTAGGTGGGCCGCTGGTAGAGCGGCAGCACGTAGTAGTCGGCGGCCATCAGCGCGTTGGCCTGGTTGAGCAGTTCGGCACCCTTCGCCTCGTCCAGTTGCGACGCGGCCTGGTTGATCAGGTCGTTGGCGGCCGGGTTCTCCCACTTGCCGAAGTTGCTGCCGCTGCCCAGGCCCCAGAGCTGCTGGGCGCCCTGGAACGCGAACGGCGTACCGATCCAGGCGAACACGATCAGGTCGAAGTCGCCGTTGGCCAGCGTGCCGCTGAGGTCCTCGGTGGTTTCGATGGTGGCGTCGATGCCGAGTTCCCGGAGGCTGGCCTGGGCCAGTTCGGAGGTGGTCGCCCGGGACTGGTTGCCGGCGGTGTGCCGGATCCGAAGGGTCACCGGCTCGCCGGCGGGCGTCTTGAGGGCGGTGCCGACGTCGGTGTAGCCGGCGGCGGTCAGGACCTGCTTGGCGGCCTCCACGTCGCCGCTGCCGGCGCCGGTGGGGGTGACCACGTCCTGGTAGTACGGGCTGCCGGGGAAGTAGTTGTGGCTGCCCAGCGGCTCGGCCTTCGGGTCGTACTGGCCGACGGTGCGGGCGATGATGCCCGGCACGTCGATGGCCTTGAAGACCGCTTCCCGCAGCGCCTTGTCCTTGAGGAACTTGTTCTGCAGGTTGAGGTCGAAGTGTTCCCAGTTCAACCCGTGTCCGATGTAGGTGTGGTAGCCGGGCAACTGGCTGACCTGGGAGACCATGTCCTGGTTGGGCAGCGGGTAGCCACCCTGCAGTTCGTCGTTCTGCAGTGCCGGCACGAACGACGACTGATCTGTGGTGATCTTGAAGATGAACTTCTCCAGCGGCGGCTTGACCTTGCCGTACCACTTGTCGTTCGGGATCTGGATGAGCTGCTGTCCCTCGACGTAGCTCTCGATCACGTAGGGGCCACCCGACCAGGTCGGCTGGGTGGTCTTGAAGTACTGCCAGGAGGCGGCGAGCTGCTCCGGGGTGTCCGTCCCGCCGTTTGCCTTGGCGATGTGCGCCGGGTAGATCTCGCCGAAGACCTGGCGCCAGTCCGGGAACTTCACCCCGTCCTGGTAGGTCGCGGTGACCGTCTTGCCGTCGTCGGAGCCGACCACGCTGGCCAGCACGTCGTAACCGCTGCTGCTGGCGGTGGCGCAGTCCGGGCAGTCCCGGGTGTTGCGGGTCTTGAACTGGTAGATGAAGTCCTCGGCGCTGATCGGCGTGCCGTCACTCCAGACCGCCTCCGGACGGATCTTGTAGACGACGGTCTGAGGTGACTCGACGGTGATGGTCGGCTCCTCGACCAGCAGGTCGGTGTTCCAGTGCGGGAGCAGGTCGGGCGCGGCGTAGTAGGCGCCGGGGATCAGACCGTTGAGCATCTGGGTGGTGGAGAAGTGACCACCGTCGTCGCTGTTGACGTTCCAGGTGGCGATGTCCTGCTCCATGTACCAGACGATCTGGCCGCCCTGTCTGGTCTCGCCGCTGTTGCAGTCCAGCGGGCGTTCGGCGCACCCGGCCAGGCCGGCCTGGCCCTCGGCCTCGGAGTTGCCGCCGTCGCTGGTGCAGGCGGTGGTGATCAGCACCGCGGTGACGGCGAGCGAGGTAAGGCCCGCCGCCCTCCTGTGTCGAGTGAACATTGGCACCCTCCAGTCGGCGTCGCGGCCGGCGCGCCGGAGCCACTCCGGGACGGCCGATCACGTTCGTGTCCACATGAAACGCGCAATATCAACCGATGCCCAGACCATCTGTCGCGTTGTGACGATGTCGTTACTGGACGACGCGACCGGATCGGGGCGTGGTCGACCACGCTCTCAAGGAACGCCCTACGGGCGCCGTTCGGTTGCCACCGCCGCCATCACCACACAGCCGATCATCGGGACCAGCAGCGGCAGCAGTTGCCAGGTGACGAGCGCGAGCAGGCCGAGGGCGAGGACCAGCAGCAACGAGCCGGACCGATCGGCGACCACCGTCCGATGAGCGGCGCGGCGCAGCAGGTCGGGCCACCGGTCGCCGGGGCGCCAGAGCGCGCCGGCCCGCAGCAGCAGCACGGCCAGCCCGACGGCCGTCAGCCCGCTGACGACCGCCACCAGGCCGCCGCCGGGGACCCGGGTCCGCAGCACCGCCGCGTCGAGCGCCAGCAGCGCGAAGGCGCCGGCGGCGCCGAGCGACCAGCCGGCACTTCCCGGGTACGCCGAGCGCAGCCGGCCCGCGAACGCACGCAGGGCCGTGCTCTCGCCGTCGACGTGCGCGCTGATCTGGGCGGCACCGGCGGCGAGCGCGGCCAGCAGGGTGACCACCGGCACCGCCGCCAGGGTCACCAGCAGCCCGGTCAGCAGGCACTCGCCGAACAGCGCGAAGCGCTGCCCGCGCGCCGGTGGTGCGGGCGGGCTCACCCCTTGAGCCCCGAGGTGGAGACGCCCTCGACGAGGAATCGCTGGAAGAACAGGAAAAATCCGATCACCGGCACCAGCGCCAGCATCGACATCGCCATCAGCGCACCGTAGTCCGACAGGCTGGTCTGGTCGATGTAGAGCTGCAGGGCCAGCGGCAGCGGATACTTCTCCGGCGTGCTGACGTAGATCAACGGTCCGAAGAAGTCGTTCCAGGTCCAGATGAAGGTGAAGATCGCCGTGGTGATCATCGCCGGTCGGGACAGCGGCAGGATGATGTGCCAGAAGGTGCCCCAGTGTCCGGCGCCGTCGATGCGGGCCGACTCGTCCAGCTCGTGCGGGATGCCGCGCATGAACTGCACCATCAGGAAGACGAAGAACGCCTCCGCGGCGAGGAACTTTCCGATCAGCAGCGGTAGGTAGGTGTCCACCAGGCCGAGGTTCTGGAAGACCGCGTACTGCGGGATGATCAACACGTGGAACGGCAGTAGCAGGGTGGAGATCATCAGGGCGAACATCACGCCCCGGCCGCGGAACCGGAGTCGGGCGAAGGCATAGCCGGCCAGGGCCGAGGAGGCGACCGTGCCGACCACCGACAGCACCGCGAGCACCGTCGAGTTCCAGAAGAACCGGAACACGCTGATGCCGGCCACCCCGTCGGCCGCCCGCCGGTAGTTCTCGGTGGTCGGCTCGCTGGGTAGCAGCTCCAGGCTGCCGAGAATGGACTGGGACGGCTTGAACGAGGCGGCCACCACCCAGACCACCGGATAGAGCACCACCGCCAGCAGGGCGAGCGCGCCGAGGTGCCACCAGATGCTGCCGAGCCGGTGACCGCGCCGCCGCGCGGCGGCCGACGGGGGACCGGGTGGCGGGTCCACGGTGGTCATCGGCGTACCTCCGGGTGTGGTCATCGGTTGTCCCCGGAGTAGTGGACCCAGCCGCGTGCGGTGCGGAACAGCACGATCGTCACCAGCCCGATCCCGAGCAGCAGCATCCAGGCCATCGCCGAGGCGTAGCCCATCCGGAAGTCGGAGAAGCCCTGACCGTAGAGGTGCACGGTGTAGAAGAGGGTGGACCCGGCCGGGCTGCCGTTCTTGCCCCCGATCACGTACGCCGAGGTGAAGATCTGGAAGGAGTTGATCGTCTCCAGCAGCAGGTTGAAGAAGAGCACCGGCGAGATCATCGGCAGGGTGATGGACCTGAACCGCCGCCACCGGCCGGCGCCGTCGACGTGCGCCGCCTCGTACAGCTCGGGCGGCACCTGCTTCAGCCCGGCCAGGAAGATGACCATCGGGGCGCCGAACTGCCAGACGGCGAGGAGCACCAGCATCAGCAGCGAGTAGTCGGGGTTGCCGAGCCAGCCGCCGGTGCTGACCCCGACCGACCGCATCAGCCGGTCCACCACCGCGTCGTCGCTGAACAACGCCCGCCAGACGATCGCGACGCTGACGCTGGCGCCGATCAGGGAGGGTCCGTAGAACGCCGCCCGGTAGAAGCCCTGCGCCCGGCGGCGGTTGTTCAGCAGCATCGCGACCCCGAGCGCGGCGGCCAGCTTGATCGGCACCGCGAGCAGGACGTAGAGCAGGGTGACCCGGACCGACTGCAGCCAGCGGGCGTCGCCGAGCATCCGCCGGTAGTTCTCCAGCCCGATCCACTCGGGCGAGGTGAACAGGTTGTAGTCGGTGAAGGAGAGGTAGAGCGAGGCGGCCATCGGCCCGATGGTCAGCAGCAGCATCCCGATGATCCACGGCGACAGGAAGAGGTATCCCGCCGCCCCGTCGCCGGGGCGGCGGCGCCGCTTGCGCGACACCGCCGCCCCGGTCCCGGTGGCCGGAGTGCGTTCGGCTGACGTCACCGCGGACGTCGTGGTCATGATCGGTGCTTCCCCTGACTGGTCCGGTGCCGTCCTGATCCGTTCCGCCTCAGGACTGCAGCGTCTCCTCGGCCTCGGTGAAGAACTGGTCGACCGCCTCCTCGACCGAGATCCGCCGGTAGTGCAGTTCCTCGCTGATCCGGATGAACGCGGCCTCGATGGTGCCGGCGCCCTTCGGTGGTGCGGGCGGCGCCTTGGTGAGCTGGTCGGCGATGGTCTCCTCGTACGCGGCGACCGCGGCCAGCGGACCCTCCAACTGGGCGGCGGCCCGCTGCGCGTTGGTGGCGGGCAGGCCGCGGTTGCCGCCGAAGATCCGGCCGGCCTCCGGGTCGTTGATCATGAACGAGATCAGCTTGGCGGCCGCCTCCGGGTGCTCGGTCCGCTGCGAGGCGCTCAGCAGCATGGCCGGCTTGAGGTACTGGCCGAGCTGCTGCGGGTTGTCGCTCGGCACCGGTCCGAGTTTGATCTCGATTGTGGACTCCCCGGCGTACCGGACCAGGAAGTTGTCCCAGCCCAGCTCGGAGGCGGCCAGTCCGTCGACCCAGAGCGAGGCGGGCTTGATCTGGACGGCCTTGTCGACCGGCAGGACGACGTCCTGCTCGATGAGCCGGATACCGTCGTTCCAGAAGTCGGTCAGCTGCTCCCTGGTGAAACCGAGCTTGCCGTCCTCGGTGAACAGCGCCCCGCCCTGCTGGCGCAGCTGCATCTCCAGGTTGTAGATGATGCCGGTGTAGTTCCCGCCGCCGTAGACGTCGGTGGCGTCGGTGATCTTCTGCAGCGCGGCGTGGTAGTCGTCCCAGGTCCAGCCGAGCGCCGGCTCGGCGACTCCCGCCTCGGCGAACTTGGCCGGGTCGTAGAACATGCTCCAGGTGTTGCCGCCGATCGGAACCGCGTACTGCTTACCGTCGACCTCGCCCACGCCCTGGAAGCCGGGGAGCAGGTCGTCCAGCTTGAGGTTGTCGCTCTCCCGCTTGAGATCGAGCAGCACGCCGCGGTCGGCGTACTCGCGCAGGTAGGAGAAGTCCATCTGCAACACGTCGGGGGCGTTGCCGCCGGCCGTCTCGGTGGCCATCTTCTGCCAGTACGCCTCGTACTCCTGGAAGCTGGGGGTCACCTTGATGTCCGGGTTCTGCGACTCGAAGACGGCGATCGCCTGTTGCATCAGGTCGGCCCGGTCGGCGTTGCCCCACCAGGAGTAACGCAACGTGACGGGGCCGGACCCGCCGTCGTCGTCACCGCAGGCCGCGGTGCCCGCAGCCACGCAGGCAAGGGCCGCGGTCACGGCCAGCACAGTCCTGAATCGTTTCATTCTGTCCATGCGAACCTCCGGTCATGGCCCATCCAGCGGCGCCGGCTCAAGTGGCGCTGGCCACAGGTAAGCGCTTGTCAAGGTAGGTTAGGAGGCTGTTACGGTCGCGTCAATGGGGGGCCTAAAACGTTACAACCGCCCGCCGTCGCCGACCTCTCCGCGCCGCAGGTGGCCACCGGTCAAGGATCGGACCTGGTCCATGCGCCGCACAACCCCGCCGTCCCGGCGCGATCAACCGTCCGGACCGGCGGCCGGGTCCCGCTGGAAGGCGTCCGAACGGTAGGCGGCCGCGAGTCGCCGCACGGCCTCGGCGAGCAGCTCGGGGCCGAACAGGGAGAACGACAGCCGCAGGAACCGGTGGCCGGCGCCGGTGACGAAGAACGGCGTGCCCGGCAGGTAGGACATTCCGTGGGCCTCGGCGTGCGGCAGCAGGGCGGTGCCGCCGCGGGGCTGGGGGAGACACAGCCACAGGAACCACCCGCCGGCCGGCGGGTCGTACCCGACGTCGGGCAGCTCCCGCCGCACGGCGCCGATCAGCGCGTCGCGCTGCGCCCGGTAGCGGTCCCGGATCCCGGACAGGTGCCGTTCATAGCCGCCGGCCCGGGCGAACTCGGCCATCGCCAGCGCGGTGGTGTGGTTGACGCCGCCCCCACTGTCGACACTGCCGCGCAGTCGAAGGGCCCGGACCAGCTCGGCGCTGCCGGTCACCCAGCCCAGCCGCAGACCGGGCGCCACCGTCTTGGCGAACGAGCCGATCCGGGCCACCGGCCCGCTGTCGTCCAGGCTGAACAGGGAGGGCGGTGCCGGCCCGTCGTAGGCCAGCTCCCGGTAGGTGTCGTCCTCCACCAGCACCGTCCCGGCGCGCCGGGCAACCGCCACCAGCGCCGCCCGGCGGGCGGCCGACAACGACCGCCCGGACGGGTTGTTGAAGGTCGGTACGAGGTAGACCATCGGCACCCGACCGCCCTCGCGGTGGACCCGACCGATCAGGTCGCCGGTCGCGTCGGGGTCGATTCCCTCGCCGTCGACCGGGGCGGCCCGCAGGCCTACCTCCCGGTCGGCCAGCACCCGCAGCGCCAGGTGGTAGGTGGGCGAGTCGACGAGCACGGTGTCGCCGGGCCGGCAGAGCAGCGCGGACACCAGGTCCAGGCCGTGCGAGGCGCCGGCCGTGACGAAGACCTGGTCGGGTCGGGGGATGAGCGCGTCGCACTGGCCCAGCCGGTGGCGCAGCCACTCGATCAGCGGTCCCGGCCCGGCCGAGTGGCCGTAGGTGAGCGCCGCCGGCCCGTACCGGTCCATGGCGGCCCGGCCCGCTTCGGCCCACTGCCGCACCGGCAGGGCCGCCGGGTGCGGGTGGCCCCAGCCGAGGTCGAGAACGTCCTCCCGGCCACCGAACTGGACGGTCGGGACGGGTTCCGAGGCGTACCCGGTCACTGATCCACCGTAGTGCCCGGCGCCGGCCGGTGGGCCGGCGCCGGGCGGCCGGTCAGCCGGCGGGTGGCGCCTGCAGCCGCAGCACGTTCCACGAGACCGGTGGTAGGACCACCTCGATCGCGCCGTCACCGGCGGTCACCCCCGGGTGCGGGCGGGGCCGCACCCGGTCCGGCTCGGCGGCGGTGTTCACCGCGTACACGTCGGGGTCGGCCAGCACCGTGCAGTCGCCGGGAACCAGACCACCGGGGAAGGCGTGGGTGTCGATCCGCAGGGTGACCGGCTCGGTGGTGGCCCGGCTGACCGCGAAGACCGTGACGTCGCCCGACTCCGGGTCGTGGGTGGCGACGGCGTCCACCAGCGGTGCCGGGCCGTGCCGGGCGGTCTCGTACGCGGCGACCCGGGGCTCGACCCGCAGCACCTCGCCGCGGGCCAGCGTGGACGCCTGGGCGAACGGGTGGAAGATGGTCTGCCGCCAGGCCGGCCCGCCGGGTTCGGTCATGATCGGGGCGATCACGTTCACCAGCTGCGCCTGGCAGGCGGCGGTCACCCGGTCGCTGTTGCGCAGCAGGCAGATCAGCATGCTGCCCACCACGACGGCGTCGGCGACGTGGTAGATGTCCTCGAGTTGCCGGGGCGCCCGCGGCCAGCCCACCCGCGGGCCCTGGTTCAGTTCGCGGCTCATGTACCACACGTTCCACTCGTCGAACGAGAGCTGGATCCGCTTGTGGTTCTTGAGTTTGGCACCGACGTGGTCGGCGGTGGCGACGACCGACCGGATGAAGCGTTCCATGTCCACCGTGGAGGCCAGGAAGGACCCGAGGTCGCCGTCGTGCTCCTCGTAGTAGGCGTGCAGCGAGATGTAGTCCACCACGTCGTAGGTCTCGGTCAGCACCTCGGCCTCCCAGCTGCCGAAGGTGGGCATGCCGGCGCCGGAGGACCCGCAGACGACGAGTTCCAGGTCCGGATCGCTCATCCGCATCGCCCGGGCGGTCTGGGCGGCCAGCCGGCCGTACTCGACCGCGTTCTTGTTGCCGATCTGCCAGGAGCCGTCCATCTCGTTGCCGAGACACCACATCCGGATGTCGTGCGGCTCGACCGCGCCGCCGGCGATCCGCCGCTGCGACAGGTGGGTGCCGTCCGGGTGGTTGGCGTACTCCAGCAGGTCGAGCGCCTCCGCGACGCCGCGGGTGCCCAGATTGACGGCCATCATCGGTTCCACCCCGGCGCGCCGGCACCAGGCGACGAACTCGTCGATGCCGACCTCGTTGGTCTCGGTCGTGTGCCAGGCGAGCTCCCGACGGACCGGCCGCTCGGCGCGTGGGCCGATGCCGTCCTCCCAGCGGTAACCCGACACGAAGTTGCCGCCGGGGTAGCGCACGGTGCTGACTCCGAGTTCGCGGGTGAGGGCGAGTACGTCGCCACGGAACCCGTCCGGATCGGCGGTGGGATGCTCGGGTTCGTAGATGCCGGTGTAGACACAGCGCCCGAGGTGTTCGACGAACGAGCCGAAGGTCCGGCGGCTGACCGGGGCGATCGTGAAGGCGGGATCGAGGGCGATGGACGCCTGCTGCACAGGTCTCCTCCAGGTGGTGGCGCAGGGGAGGTGGGCTCCGTGCAGTGTTAGCGGTCACATCCGGTTTGTCAAGAACATGGCGGTTCCGGCCGGAGCCGGAACCGCCACCCGTCGTCATCGGTACGCGGTCACTCGGACGGTTCGGGGACGTCACACTCGATCTTCGGGTTCAGCCCCACGTAGTTCAGCGGACCGGCGATGACGGTGACGATCGTCGTGCCGGCCTCAGCGCAGTTGTCGTTCGAGTCGTTGAAGTAGCCACGCTGTCCGGCCGCGATCGCGCCGATGATCAGCCAGATGACGAGGAGGATTCCTCCGATTGATCCGCTCCGCACTGTTGCCTCCTCGGTCGGGGGTCCGCGGGGTCGGACCCTCACATGACGGACTCTCGTACCCGGTTCGAGGTGGAGCTGAAACGTCGGGGCCGCCGTTCAGCGCGGCACCTTGGAGAGCAGGGCGGACGGGTCGGCCTCGATATAATCGGCCATCGTGTCGGCCCCGAGCGCCGCCCAGAGCCCGGTGTTTCGGGTGTCGTCGAGGTAGATCACGCTCTGGTCGCCCTCCCATCCGCCGCCCCGGACCGCCGCGGTGAGGAACCAGACCCGCTCGTTGCGCAGCCGCGCCGCGTCGAGTGCGAACCCGCGCAGCTCGCCACCGGTGAAGCCATCGTCGACCGTGACCGACCGGGTGACGGCGTCGAGCAGCCGGTAGGTCCGCCGGGGATCGCCGCTGGGCTTGGTGGCCGCGACCTTGACCAGGATCGCGCGCAGGACGTTCTGCTGCCGCCGTACCCGGTCCAGGTCGCCCCTGGGCAGGCCCTGACGCTGCCGGACGTAGGCCAGGGCCTGGGTGCCGTCCAGGTCGTTCGTGCCCTGCCGGAAGTGCACGTTGCCCGGACCGGTGACGGCCTGGGCGACCTGCACCTGGACGCCGCCGAGGGCGTCCACTATCGACCGGAAGCCGGCGAAGTCGATGATCATGAAGTTGTCGACCCGGATTCCGGTCAGCCGCTCGACCGTGCTGATCAGCAGCGGCGGCCCGCCGAGTGAGTACGCGGCGTTGATTTTGTGGCGGCCGTGCCCGGGAATCGAGACCCAGGAGTCGCGGGGGATCGAGACCACGGCAGCCGAGTCCTTCGCCGGGTCGAACCGGAGCAGCATGATCGCGTCGGTGCGCTGGTCGCTCTCGTCGGCCTGGACCGCGGCGTCCCGCCCGGTGCTCTGGCCGTCGGCCCGCAGGTCGGACCCGACCGCCAGGATGGTGCGGCTGCGCGGAGTGGCCGGGTTGGGGGCCGGGTCGCGGGTCGGGGCGAGCCCGTCGAAGGCGCCCTCCAGCCGTTGGACGTTGTCGGCGAGTCGGCTGCCGAGGACGTAGATGGTCGCGGCTGCCCCGACCGTGCCGACGGTGAGCAGGATCGCCATCGCGATCGCCACCCGGCGGAGCCGGCGGGTCCAGCGACGTGGCCGATGGGCGCCGGCCTCGGCTGCACCGTCTGAATCTGACTCCTGGTACGAGTTATGATCACGCTCAGTAGGATTCTCGTCCATTCCAGGGATGATAGAGGCCCTGGATGGATATAACGGGTAAGTGGCGAAGTAACGCCACGGAGCGTCACGCGGAATGGCCGAGCAGGCGTTACCCGTCCTCGCCGGAGCTCCCGCCCGAACCGCCCGAACCTGAACCCGAGCCACCAGACCCGGAACCACCCGAACCCGAGCCACCCGAACCCGAGCCACCCGAACCCGAGCCGCCCGAACCCGAGCCGCCCGCACCTGGGCCGGTCGTGCCCGGTGGCTCCTCGTCCGGTTGGCTCGGCTCGGGATCGTCCGGCGGCGTCGTCGGCTCCGGGTCGGCGGTCGGCTCGTCGGCGGTCGGCTCCGGGTCTGCGGTGGTGGTCACGCTGGACGGCTCCGGCTCGGGCCGATCGGGCCGCTCGGTCTGCTGGCCGGTCCCCGAATCCGCCCGGTCCGGGTCCGCCTCGGCGCTCGGGGAGGAGGTCGGGCCGGGCGTTGTCACCGACGTCGTCGGGGTCGGGCCGGTGGTGGGCGCATCCGAGTCGTCGCTGAGGCTCCACGCGGTGGCCAGCCCCGCCACCGCGAAGACCAGCACCACCGCGACGATGGCGACCGCGGCGGCCCGGTTGCGAGGCGGTGCGCCGGCCGCGGCGACCGGCACCGCGGGCAGGTCGGTCAGGGTGCGCGGACCCGGTGCCGGCGCACCGACCCGGGCCGTCGCGGCCCAGGGCGCGATGGCCGCCGTCTCGTCCTCCGGCGTGGCCGGCCCGCCGGTGGCGACCGCCCGGGCCGCGGCTGCCAACGCCTCGGCATCCGGGTATCGGGCCGCCGGGTCCTTGGCCAACGTCCGGGCCACCAGCTCCGCCACCTGGGCCGGCACGTCGGCGGGCAGCGGCGGCGGCTCGTCCTGGGTGTGCTTGATCGCCACCTCGAGCGGGTTGTCGCCGGTGAACGGCGTGTGGCCGGCCAGGCAGTGGTAGGCGACGGCGCCCAGCGCGTAGATGTCCGTGGCGGCCGAGACCGGCTTGCCCAACGCCTGCTCGGGCGCCATGTAGAGGGCCGTTCCCGGTACCGCGTTGGTGCCCGTGATGCTCGTCACCGCAGTCGACCGGGCGACCCCGAAGTCGACCAGGACCACCGTGCCGTCCGCCTGCACCAGCAGGTTGCTCGGCTTGACGTCGCGGTGCACGATCCCGGCCTTGTGCGCGGCGTGCAGTGCCTGCGCGGCCTGGGCGACGATCGACATCGTCTCGGCGACGTCGAGCCGCTCGACGGCGGCCAGCCGGCGCGACAGCGGCTCGCCGTCGACGTACTCCATCACCAGGTAGTCGGCCCTGCTGCCACCCGGCAGGGTGGTCTCGCCGGAGTCGTAGACCTGCACCACACCCGGTGTGTGCAGCGCCGCCATCATCCGGGCCTCGGCCCGGAACCGGGCGATGAAACCGGGATCCGCGAGCAACGCCGGGAGCAGCACCTTGACGGCGACGCGGCGGTCGAGCACGAGGTCGGTGGCCCGCCAGACGTCACCCATGCCGCCGGTGGCCACCCGTTCGTCGAGGCGGTAGCGGTCGCTGAGCAGGACTCCGGATTCCAACACGGTTCCCACCGTACCCAGCCGGGCCGGCCGTCAAGCAGCGGCGCCCGGCCGATCCCGAAGCGGCTGGTCGGCCCGCTCGTCGGGTGGGTAGAGCCGGACCCGGGCCGGGTCGACGGCCAGCCAGACCGGGTTGCCGGCGCGCACCCGTACCGTCGGTGGGGTCTGGACTTTGAGCTGGTGACCGTCCAGGTCCACGGTGAGCAGGACGGCCGAGCCGGTCGGTTCGACGACCTCGACCCGGGCGGCCAGCCGGTCGCCCCCGCCGGCGTCGAAGACCTCGATGTTCTCCGCGCGGATCCCGACGGTGACCGGCACCGTGCCGTCGCCCGGCGGTTCGATTCCGGCCGGCGGGTCGGCTCCGGCCGCTCCGGCGGGGATCGACTGGCCGCCGACGCGCAGCCGGCCGGCCGCGCGGTCGAGCAGGGCCGGCAGGAAGTTCATCGGCGGTGCGCCGAGGAAGCCGCCGACGAACCGGTCGGCCGGCGCGTCGTACACCTCCAGCGGCGCGCCGATCTGGGCGATCCGGCCCTGCCGCAGGACCGCGATCCGGTCGCCCAGCGACAGCGCCTCGGCCTGGTCGTGGGTGACGTAGACGGTGGTGGTGCCGAGCTTGGCGACGATCTTCTTCAGCTCGGTGCGGAACTCCATCCGCAGCAACGCGTCCAGGTTGGACAGCGGCTCGTCCATCAACAGTACGTCGGCGTCGACCACGATCGCGCGGGCCACCGCGACCCGCTGCCGCTGACCGCCGGAGAGCTGGGCCGGGTAGCGGTCCAGGAACTCGGTCAGGTGCAGCAGTTCGGCGGCCTCGCCGACCCGGCGGTCGATCTCGGCCCGGGGGAGCTTGCGCATCGTCAGGCCGAAGGCGATGTTCTGCCGGACCCGCAGGTGCGGGAAGATCGCGTACGACTGGAAGACCATCGACAGGCCGCGCTCCCGGGCCGGCAGGTGGGTGACCTCCCGTCCCCCGATGTGCACGGTGCCGGCGTCCGGCGTCTCCAGCCCGGCGATCATGCGCAGCAGCGTCGTCTTGCCGCAGCCGCTCGGGCCGACCAGCACCAGGAACTCACCCTCGTGCACCCGCAGGCTGATGTTGTCGGTGGCCCGGCTCCGGTTGCCCGGATAGGTCTTCACCAGGTCGCGGATCTCGATCTCGGCCAACGCCGTCCTCCCGTCGCACTGCGGTCGCGCCGTCCGGTGCGGTCACCGGACGGTCGACCCCCACATGTTGATCAGATAGCGCCGCATGAACGCGATGAAGACCAGCGCCGGTACGACGAGCGCGAAACCGCCGGCGAACCGGAAGGCCATCGGTGACTCCGACAGCGTGGCGAGCACCTGGGCCGGCAGGGTGCGGCGGTTGAGAGTCAGCACCGCCGCGCCGAGCACCTCGTTCCAGGAGGTGACGAAGGTGAAGATGGCGGCGGCGGCGATCCCGGGTAGCGCCTGGGGCAGCACCACCCGCAGGAACGCGCGCGGCGCGGTGGCGCCGAAGACCTTCGCCGCCTCCTCGTGCTCCACCGGCACCGCCACGAAGATCGCCGACGTGATCAGCACGGTCGTCGGCAACGCGAGCGCGGTGTGCAGCAGGGCCACCGCGTACGTGGTGTCGTAGAGGCCGGTGGCGAGGAAGACCCGGGCCAGCGGTACGGAGAGCACCACGATCGGCAGCGCCCGGGTCAGCAGCAGGAAGAGCTGGTACGGGTCCCGGCCGGGAAACGCGTACCGGGCGACCGCGTACCCGGCCGGCACGCCGAGCAGCAGGGACAGCAGGAGGCTGAGCAGGCCGACCTCCAGGGAGTTGCGGAACCCGGGGGTCACGCCGGTCGAGTCGAGGAAGATCCGCATCGTCTCGATCGACAGGTCGGTCGGCAGCAGGGCGAGCGGAAACTGGTTGAGTGACTCGCGGGTGGCGAACGCGGCGAGGGCGATCAGGTAGATCGGCAGCCCCATGAAGACGGTGACCGCCACGCAGGCCGCCTGGATCAGCGCCGTGCGCCGGCGGGCCGCCCGCCGGGCCGCCGACGACGGCCCGGTCACCGGGACACCCCGGCCTCGGGCGAGCGCAGCACCCGCAGGTAGACCAGGGCGGTGGCCAGCGACATGGCGAGGATGACCAGGGCGATCGCGGCGGCCACCCGCTCGTTGCGCAGCGTCACGTACCAGTGGTACGTCTCGCCGACCAGCAGCGGGAAGTTCCGGCCGGTCAGCGCCTGCGCCACCGCGAAGGTCTGCAGGCCGAGGATGGTCCGCAGGATCAGCGCCACCTGCAGGCTGGGCCGCAGCTGCGGGAGGATGACGTGCCGCAGCCGCTGCCAGTAGGTCGCCCCGAACACCGCCGCCGCCTCGTCGTAGTCGCGCGGCACGTTCTGCAGGCCGGCGACCACGATCACCAGCACCAGCGAGGTGGCCCGCCACAGCTCGGCCAGCAGCACGGCCACGAACATGGTGGTCTGGTTCTGGTACGACAGCCAGGCGTATCCGTCGCCGAGCCCGAGGTGGGCCAGGACGGAGTTGAGGTAGCCGCGGTCGGCGAAGATGGCCAGCCACACCAGCCCGGCGGCCAGGTCGCTGATCGCCAACGGTACGCACCAGACGTAGAAGTAGAACGATCCGAGTCGGGGGCGGGCGCGCAGCAGCAACGCCATCGTCAGCGCGAACGCGAACTGCAGCGGGATCAGCACCACGATCAGCAACGCCGTGTTGCGGGCGGCCGGCCAGAAGTACGGGTCGTCGAGCATCCGGCGCAGGTGCGCGAGGGTCGGTCCGTCGTCGCCGGTGACCGCCTGTCCGACACCGACCACCACCGGCCAGAGAAAGAGCGCGGCCAGGAAGAGCACGGACGGCGCGACGAGCAGGACCGCCGTCGGCAGCCGCGGCCGCCGGGCGCGCCGGCGCCGGGCGGCCGACGGTCCCGGGCCGGCCGGCCCCGGGTCGGTCAGAGCGCCCGGCACGGCTGCCCCGCCGTCACCGGGTCGGGCCGCCAGCAGGGCACCTTCAACTCGTCCAGGATCGCGTTGAGCTGTTCGGCCTGGTTGTCGAGGACCTGCCGGACGGGCCGGCCGTCCAGGCAGATCTCCTTGAAGCAGTTCTTGAAGATCTGCGAGACCTCGCCGTCGCGACTGCCCACCCCCACCGGCGGCAGCGCCACGATGGCGCCGTCGGCGTCCTGCTGCCGGCGTACCGCCTCGGCCTCCAGCGCCACCGCGGCTGGCAGACCGGCGGCGGTGGGCGCGTCGACCACCGGGAAGAAGGCGTTCTGGCGGAGCACGTCGAGCTGGGCGTCGGGGCTGGTCAGCGCCGTGATGACCTGCCGGGCCAGGTCCGGCTCCGGGGCGCCGCGGGGGATCGCCAGACCGGCGACCACGAGCATGTAGCCGAGCCCCTTCGGCCCGCGGGGGGCCGGCACCATCAGCCAGTCGTCCGGCCGGTCGGCGGGCGCGTTGACCAGCCGCGCCACGTGGTCCCAGGCGATGAGGACCTCGCCGCGCTGCAGCGGCTCCTGCATGTTGTCGTAGTTGGTCGAGGCCGGCGCGGTCTGCGCCCACAACTGCTTCAGGTACTCCCAGGCCCCGACCGCCTCCGGGGATCGGAAGGTGGTGATCTGCCCGCCGGTGAAGCTCGGCAGCAGGTACCCCTGGAAGAACCGGTGGTAGAGGCCCTTGGGTCCGCACGGCAGCCCGAACACCGGGCGGCCGCCGTTGCCCTGCCGGGCGGCCGTCAGCCAGTCGAGCAGCTGCTCGTAGGTGAGCGCCTGCACGTCGGCGCCGGACGGCAGCCACTGCAGGGCGCGCTTGTGGATGGCGAGTACATAGGAGGCCTGCATCCACGGCAGGTACGCCGTCCCGGCGCCGTCCAGCCGGCCCAGCGCGGCGATGTCCGCTCCGAATCCCCGGTCGGCGAGCTGCCCGGCCAGGTCGGTCAGATCCTCGAACCGCTCGGCGTGCGGGGCGAGGTCGCCGTGCAGCCCGCCGGCCAGGCTGATCTCGACCCGGCCGGCGTCCACCTGGGAGGTGATGGTGGCGGCGAAGACGCCGGGTTCGACCGGGTTGTAGGCGACCGGCGCGGCGGTGAACCGGGCGGCGAGGATCCCCTCGAACCGCTGGCGTTCCTCGACCGGGGTGAACTGGGTGGAGAGGAAGGTGACGGCGCCCTCGCCGCCGTCACCGCCGCTGGTGGAGGCGCCGCCGCAGGCGGTCAGCAGCGGCGCCATCCCGGCGGTGAGGCCGAGCCCGAGCAGCGTGCGTCGGTCGAGCCGGAGGTGGGCGTCGGCAGCGGTACGCGGACCATGCATCGTTGTCCCCCGTGGGTGGTGGCCGGGACGTGGATGATCTCCGCGGGCGCCGGTGCGGCGGTGGCGGATTGCCACCAGTGCACATATTTGCCTACCTGATTGTCAAGGGTTACCGAGGGCCATCAGGTCACCGGAGCTGGTCGGCGAGTTCGTTGATCCGCCTCCGCCAGCCGGTCAACGCCGCGTCCCGGTGCCCGCTGAGCTGTTCGGGACCGGTCACGGTCAGGAGCAGTCGCGCCCCGTGGCCGGTGCCGGCGGCGAGTTCCCAGCGGATCCGGCCGACCGGCTGGCCCGGGTCGGAGTCGTCGGCCCGCCAGCCGTACTCGCACAACCTGGGCGCGTCGACGGCGGCAACCGCGGCGGCGGGAAAGCTCTCGTGGCCGAACCCGGCCGGGACCGGCCCGCCGACCACGGGCTCGGCCGCCGGGTCCGGGCCGGCGGCCAGCAGGACCGCCCAGACCTTCTCGGCCGGCTGGGTGAGCTGCCGGTCGAAGCGGACCCGCCAGCCGGCCTCCGTCGTCTCCGCCGCGCCCTCGTCCAACCCGAACGCGCGGACGAAGTGTTCGTGTGCCGCGGCGGACGGCTCGCCGGGCAGCTCGGCCGGCCGACCGGCCAGCACCCGGTCCAGCCCTTCGAAGCACGCCTGCCAGCCGGAGGCGTAGCTGGCGGCGGCGGACCGGGTGTCGAAGGTGTGCTCGAAGACGAGCAGGCTGCCCGGCCCGTCGGGCGTCACCTCGAACCGGAGCGTGTCGCCGCCCCAGCCGAAGGCGAGCAGCCGCGGCGGGTCGTACGCGGTGATGACGCTGAAGTCCTGATCGGAATCGGCTCCGAAGGTGATCCGCCCGCCGGCCCGGGGTTCGAGCCGGACCTCGGCCGGGAACCAGTGGCGCAGTTCGTCGGGTTCGGTGAGTGCCCGCCAGACCTTGGCCGGCGGGTGGCCGAGTCGTCGTTCGATCCGCAGGCGTTGCCGGCCGTCGACGGTGTTCAGGTTTTCGGTCATGTCTCGTCTCCTTGGTCGGCTTGCTCGGTCGGTGGCTGGTCCGGCATCGCGTCCAGCCGGCGCTCCAGGGCGTCGAACCGGTCGGCCCACATCCACCGGTACGGCGCCAGCCAGGCGTCGACCTCGGCCAGCGGTTCCGGACAGAGCTCGTACCAGCGGCGTTGGGCGTCCGCGCGGACCTTCACCAGGCCCGCGCGACGCAGCACCCGCAGGTGTTTGGAGGTGCCGGGCTGGGTCAGCCCGAGTTGTTCGGTCAGCTCGCCGACCAGGTGCGGCCGCTCCCGGAGCAGGTCCAGGATCCGGCGCCGGACGGGTTCGGCGAGCACATCAAAGGGTGCGGACACGCGTTGCAACATACCTTGCCGGTAATATGACCGCAAGAGAATGCACGGGTTGAGGCCGGCCCGCCGGGCGCCCCGCATCGGATCCCGACCGCCGGTCCGCGATCCTCTACACTCGCGGTCGTGGATTCGTCCGAGTTGACCTACCGCGATGACGTACGCGAGTTCGCGGTCGAGATCATCGAGCTGGTACTTCCCTCCGGCACCGGCTACACCCTGCGGACGTACCCCGATGTCGATGCCGTCGGGACCCCTGGTGAGGCCGCCTTCCTGACCCGGGACGGGAAGCTGCTGCTGTTCCAGAGCCCAGCGGCGCTGGCCCGGTTCCTGGCCGGCGACGCCGAACACGACCTGACCGGGCTGCCCGGCTGGCGCGATCGGGCCACCGACCTGGTGCCGGCGGCACTGACCGAGGCTCCGGAGCCCTCCGTGCCGGTCCAGACCGGCGCCCGGCCGACCCCGGCGCCCGACGCGGCCGCGGAGCCGGAGGCAACCGCCGAGCCCGACGCGGACACCAGCGTGGACGCGGACGCCGAGCCCGACGCGGACACCGGGGCGGACGCCGAGCCGGACCCGGACGCCGAGCCGGACGCCGCCGGCGGGTCGGGCACCGACGGTGGGGTGGCCGCGGCCGACCCGGACGACGCACCGCTGGACGGGGTCCAGCGGTTCGAGTTCGACCTGGTGCCCACCAACCTCGCCGGTTCGCCGGACCAGTGGATCCCGGAGCTGCTGCTGCCGGCCCGGAACCTGACCGCGGAGCTGGCCCACGCGCTCAACCTGCGCCGGATCCAGGGGGCGCTGGCGGAGGGCCAGTATCTCGACCGCTTCGACGACGCGCTGCGGGCCGCCACCGGCGCCGGCACCTTCTCGCTGGCCCGCCGCCGGCTCCGCGGCTTCGAATCGTCCCGGCTGGCCACCCAGTGGCGGCAGCTGATTCGATGGCTGGAACAGGCGGTGCGGTGGCAGGATTGAGCCGACCACCGATGCGAGGGGGCGCCATCAGTGTCGACCCACCCGGATCTTGACGGCACCACCGTCCTGCGCGAGGAGAGCCAGGCGGAGGGTTATCTGGCCAGGATCTGCTTCAAGACGGGGCCACCCGCGCTGACCGGCGTGGAATTGGAATGGACCGTCCACGACGCAGCCGAACCCGACCGACACCTCGACCGCACCCGCCTCCGCACCGCACTCGGCCGTTACGCTCCCAGCTCCCTCGATCCGCACCGCCGCCCGGTCCCGCTGCCGCACTCCGGCACCGTCACCGTCGAGCCCGGCGGACAGGTGGAGATCTCCACCGCCCCGCGCCGCTCCCTTGACGACCTCCACCAGTCCGCCCGGTCGGACATCGCCCACCTGAGCGAACTCCTCAACGCCGCCGGCCTCACCCTCGGTGACACCGGCATCGATCCCCACCGGCCGCCCCGACCCCTGCTGGACACCGCCCGCTACCGGGCCATGCGGCGTGCGTTCGACCGCCGCGGTCCGGCCGGCCGGACCATGATGTACAGCACCGCCGGGCTGCAGCTCTGCCTGGACGCCGGCGAGTCCGACCGGCTCGCGCAGCGGTGGTACGCGGTGCACGCCCTCGGCCCGCCGTTGGTGGCGGCCTTCGCCACCGCCCGCCGGCACGCCGGCCGGGACACCGGCTGGGCGTCCGCCCGGATGGCCGCCTGGCTGGCCATCGACCCGGCCCGCACCGGACCGGTCTGGACCCCGGCGGTGGGCCCGGCCGACCCGGTGCACTCCTGGATCCGGTACGCGTTGACGGCGCCGCTGCTCTGCGTACGCCGCCGCGGCGGGGACTGGCTCAACCCGTACCGGGTGAGTTTCCGGGACTGGATCGGCGGTGCGTTGCCGCGACCGCCGACGCGTGACGACCTCGACTACCACCTGACCACCCTGTTCCCGCCGGTCCGCCCGCGCGGCTACCTGGAGATCCGGTACCTGGACGGCCAGCCCGGCGACGAGTGGGTCGCCCCGGTAGCGGTGCTGGCCGCGCTGCTGGCCGACGAGGCCGCGCTCGGCCAGGCCCTGGCGGCCTGCGAACCGGTGCTCGACCGCTGGCGGGACGCGGCCCTGCTCGGACTGGCCGACCCGGACCTGGCCCGGGCCGCCGCCCGGGTGCTGGACCTCGCCACCCGTGTCCTGGACCGGACCGACCTGCGCCCGGCCACCCGCGAACAGATCGGCAACATCGTCGACCGGCGGCTTGCCGCCGGTGAGAGGAGACCGCTGTGAACGACGAGACCTGGCCCACGACGGATCAGCCGGAGCGGCTGCGGGACCGGATCGCCGCCGAGCTGACCCGCACCCGGCGGCGCAGCGCCCTGCTCACCGAGGCGGTGGACGACGCCGACCTGATGCGTCAGCACTCGCCGATCATGTCGCCGCTGGTGTGGGACCTGGCGCACGTCGGCAACCAGGAGGAACTCTGGCTGGTACGCGACGTCGGCGGCCGGGAACCGGTCCGCCGCGACATCGACGACCTCTATGACGCCTTCAAACAGCCCCGCCGGGACCGTCCGTCGCTGCCCCTGCTGCCGCCGGGCGAGGCACGCGACTACCTGCTCACCGTGCGGGACAAGGTCTTCGACCTGCTGGGCCGGGTGCGGTTCGACGACCGGCCGCTCACCGCGGGCGGGTTCGCGTTCGGGATGATCGTCCAGCACGAACAGCAGCACGACGAGACGATGCTCGCCACCCACCAGCTGCGGGCCGGCCCGCCGGTACTGGCGGCGCCCCCGCCGCCGGCCGCCGCGCGGCCGGTCACCGGGGAGGTGCTGATTCCGGCTGGCCCGTTCACGATGGGCACCTCGACCGACCCGTGGGCGCTGGACAACGAACGCCCGGCCCACCAGGTCGACCTGCCGGCGTACCTGATCGACGCCGCGCCGGTGACCAACGGCCAGTTCCTGGAGTTCCTGGCCGCCGGGGGATACGACGACCGGCGCTGGTGGAGCGCCGCCGGTTGGGAGCACCGCCGGGCCGCCGACCTGACCGCGCCGATGCACTGGCACCGCGACGGCGCGAACTGGGTCTGTCGCCGGTTCGGCCGGTACTCGCCGGTCGTCCCCGACGAGCCGGTGGTGCACGTCGGCTACCACGAGGCCGAGGCGTACGCCGCCTGGGCCGGCAAGCGGCTGCCCACCGAGGCCGAATGGGAGAAGGCCGCCCGGTGGGACCCGGCCACCGGCCGGTCCCGGCGGTACCCCTGGGGCGACGCGGACCCCGGTCCCGAACGGGCCAACCTCGGGCAGCGGCACCTGACCCCGGCGCCGGTGGGCGCCTACCCGGCCGGCGCCTCGCCGCTCGGCGTGCATCAGCTCATCGGGGACGTCTGGGAGTGGACCGCCAGCCCGTTCCGCGGCTATCCGGGCTTCACCGCCTTCCCGTACCGGGAGTACTCGGAGGTGTTCTTCGGCGACGCCTACCGGGTGTTGCGGGGTGGCTCCTTCGGCACCGACGCCGCCGCCTGCCGGGGCACCTTCCGCAACTGGGACCTGCCGATCCGCCGGCAGATCTTCAGCGGGTTCCGCTGCGCCCGCGATCCGGGTCCGGACGAGGTTTCCGCTTGACGGCGGCCCGGCCGGCGGCGGTGGTGGTCGACTGATGTGCCGGCATCTGGTCCACCTCGGCCCGCCGGTCGCGCTGCGCGCCCTGCTGTTCGACCCGCCGCACGGCCTCGTCCGGCAGTCCTACGCCCCGCGCGACATGCGCGGTGGCGGCACCATCAACGCCGACGGATTCGGGATCGGCTGGTACGGCAGCGGCCCCGACCCGGTGCGCTACCGCAGCGACCGGCCGATCTGGACCGATCCGGGGCTGCCGGCGCTGGCCGACCAGGTCCGCTCCGGTGCGGTCCTCGCCGCGGTCCGGTCGGCCACCGTCGGGATGCCGGTGGTCGAGACGGCGGCGGCGCCGTTCGCCGACGGACCCTGGCTGTTCAGCCACAACGGCGTGGTCCGGGACTGGCCGGGGTCGGTGGTCCCGCTCGCCAGCCGGCTGCCGACCCGGGACCTGCTCACCCTCGACGCGCCCACCGACTCGGCGCTGCTCTGGGCGCTGGTGCGGCACCGGCTGCGGACCGGTCACCCCCCCGACGAGGCGGTCGCCGGCACGGTCCGCGACGTGCTCGCCGCCGCGCCCGGCTCCCGGCTGAACCTGCTGCTCACCGACGGCCGCCGGGCGGTCGCCAGCGCGGTCGGGCACGCCCTGTCGGTGTGCGAACGGGCCGGCGCCGTGCTGATCGCCTCGGAACCGCTCGATGACGAACCCGGCTGGCGGCCGGTCGACGACGGTCAGCTGGTGACCGTCACCGACGGCCGTGTCCTGATGCGACCGATGGATGGGAGTCTTGGATGACCGCCGAACCGTTGGAGATCCACCTGACCGAGCCGGAGCTGGCCCGGCAGCTGCGCCGGGACGTCCGGCTCGGGCTGACCGCCCGGCCGAAGTGGCTGCCGCCGCGGTGGTTCTACGACGCCCGGGGGAGCGCCCTGTTCGAGGAGATCACCCGGTTGCCGGAGTACTACCCGACCCGTACCGAGCGGGCGATCCTGGCCGCGCACGCCGCCGAGATCGCGCGACTCACCGACGCCAAGACCCTGATCGAGCTCGGCTCGGGATCGTCGGACAAGACCCGGCTACTGCTCGACGCGCTTTACGCCGGGGGTGGTCTGGGCACCTTCGTCCCGCTGGACGTGTCGACCAGCGCGCTGGCCCGGTCCACCGAGCTGATCGCCACCGACTACCCCGGGGTCCGGGTCCGTGGCATCGTCGGCGACTTCAGCCGGCACCTGGATCGGCTGCCGGCCGGTGGTGGCCGGCTGGTGGCGTTCCTCGGCGGCACCATCGGCAACCTGGTGCCGGCCGAGCGGGCCGACTTCCTGCGCGACATGCGGGCCGCCCTGGCGGTCGGCGACTGGCTGCTGCTCGGCGCCGACCTGGTGAAGGACCCGGGTCTGCTGGTGCCGGCCTACGACGACGCGGCCGGCGTCACCGCCGAGTTCAACCGCAACGTGCTCCACGTGATCAACCGGGAGCTGGGCGGGGACTTCGACCCGGCCGGGTTCGACCACGTGGCGGTCTGGGACGCCGAGCGGCGCTGGATCGAGATGCGGCTGCGCGCCCGCCGCGCGATGCGGGTCCGGATCCGTGACCTGGACCTGACCGTGGCGTTCACCGATGGTGAGCAGGTACGGACCGAGATCTCGGCGAAGTTCCGCCCGGCCGACCTGCCGGCCGAGCTCACCGCGGCCGGGTTCGTACCTCGGGCCGGCTGGACCGACCCCGATCGGCTCTTCTCGGTGACCCTGGCCCAGGTCGGCGCGGACCAACCGGCTAGGCTGGCGGTACGCGAAGGGGAGTAGCTCCCAACGCCGTGGTCGACACACTGGTGCCCGTGGGCACCCGGCCGCGCGGCCTCAGCACCAGCTGGGGCGAGCGAGACCTTCGACTCTGGCTGTACCAGCCGGGTCGAGGTCGTCGTGCCCCGAACCCGGCTCGACCGGGAGGGGTTACATGGAGGGCTTTCTCGCCGCGCTCGTGATCAGCTTCGGCGTCATCTTCGTCGCGGAACTCGGCGACAAGTCCCAGTTGATGGCGTTGACCTTCGCCACCCGATTCCGCACCCTGCCGGTGCTGATCGGCATCACCGGCGCGACCGCCCTGGTCCACCTGGTCTCGGTGGCGATCGGCGTGGGTCTCGGCGCGGCCCTGCCCACCGGCTGGATCGCCCTGGTCGCCGGGCTGGCGTTCTTCGGCTTCGGGATCTGGACCCTGCGCGGGGACTCGCTCACCGAGCAGGAGAAGACCCGGGCGGAGCGCAGCGACCGGTCGGCCGTGGTCGCGGTCTCGGTGGCCTTCTTCCTCGCCGAGCTCGGCGACAAGACCATGCTGGCCACCATCACGCTGGCCACCCAGTACGGCTGGTTCGGCACCTGGCTCGGCTCGACGGTGGGCATGGTCGCCGCGGACGCGCTGGCCATCGTCGCCGGGCGGATGCTCGGTCGCCGGCTGCCGGACCGCACGATCCGGTACGGCGCGGCGGCGCTGTTCGGGATCTGTGGCATCTGGCTGACCGTGGACGCCGTCGGCCAGCTCACCTGAGCCCCGACCCCAGCTCACCTGAGCCGGACGCGTACCGGCCCGGATGCCGGGTAATCCGGTGGCCGGCGGTGCGGAGGGGGCGCGGGGTGTCCGAAGAGGTGCTGCACCGGGTCTCCGGGGTGCTGGTCGCCGTCATCGAGGCGGCCGGCGCCACGGTGATCTCGGTCGGCGCGCTCTGGGCGGTGGCCCGGTTCGTGGTCGCCGGGATCCGGCACCGCTCCGCCGAGGTCTTCACGCCGATCCGGCTCTCGCTCGGTCGGTTCCTGACCCTCGGGCTGGAGTTCCAGCTCGCGGCGGACATCCTGCGGACGGCGGCGGCGCCGAGCTTCGAGCAGATCGGCCAGCTGGCCGCGATCGCCACCATCCGGACCGCCCTCAACTACTTCCTCGGCCGGGAGATCGACCAGGAGCAGCGTCAGGTCGGGCGGGGCGGCGACCGGCGTACCGAATGATCTGTCAGGTCTCGCGGGCGGGCTGCTGGTAGATGTCGGGGATGCCGTCGGCGTCGACGTCGCGGGTCTCCTCCTCGCGCAGCCGCCGGTAGACGCGGTTGCGGCGGATCAGCACGATCGACGAGAGCACCGCCGCGGTCAGCGAGCCGGTCAAAACGGCGGCCTTGACGTGGTCGTTGGCCTCGCTGCCGCTGCCGAAGGCCAGCTCACCGATGAGCAGGGACACGGTGAAGCCGATCCCGGCCAGCAGCGCGACGCCGAGCAGATCGGTCCAGGTGATGTCGGAGTCGAGTTCGGCGCGGGTGAACCGGGAGAACAGGTAGGTGAAGCCGAGGATCCCGACGGTCTTGCCGACCACCAGGCCGGTGACCACGCCCAGCACGATCGGGTCGCTCACCAGCTCGCCGAAGTCGGCACCGCGCAGCGCCACCCCGGCGGCGAAGAACGCGAACACGGGCACCGCGAAGCCGGCCGAGATCGGCCGCCACCGGTGCTCCAGCTTCTCGGCCAGGCAGACGCCCTCCCGGTCCCGGCGCAGCACCGGAACCGTGAAGCCGAGGATCACCCCGGCCACCGTGGCGTGTACGCCGGAGGCGTGCATCAGCGTCCAGGCCACCGCCGCGAGTGGGATCAGCGCCCACCACCAGGTCTTTCGCCGCTGCACCAGGAAGGCGAAGGCGAGGATCGGCACGATGGTGGCGATCAGCGGGAGCGGGTTCAGGTCATCGGTGTAGAAGAGCGCGATGATCGTGATGGCGAACAGGTCGTCCACGACCGCCAAGGTGAGCAGGAAGGCGCGCAACCCGAGCGGTAGGTGGGAGCTGATCACCGCGAGCACGGCGAGGGCGAAGGCGATGTCGGTGGCGGTGGGGATCGCCCAGCCGCGCAGCCCCTCGCCGCCGGCGCCGGCCGTCCAGGCGACGTAGATCAGGGCCGGTGCGACCATGCCGCCGATCGCGGCGACGATCGGCAGCGCCGCCCGTCTCGGGTTGCTCAGGTCCCCGACGACGAACTCCCGTTTGAGTTCCAGGCCCACCACGAAGAAGAAGATCGCCAGCAGTCCGTCGGCCGCCCAGTGTGACAGGTCGAGGTCCAGGTGCAGCGCCTCGCCGCCGGGCCAGGGGACGAACTCGCCGAGCCGGAAGTAGGACTCCGACCAGGGGGAGTTGGCCCAGACGAGGGCGACCACGGCGCCGAACAGGAGCAGCCCACCGCCGACGGTCTCGGTGCGCAGGATGTCACCGACGAACCGTGCCTCCGGCCAGGACGACGGCTGCAACAGCCGGCGGAGTCCGGTGGGGGTGGGTGGGGGAGTGCGGTCGGACATGGTGATGCACCCTCCGCGTCAGGTTCCGGTCAAGGTCAGCAGGCATCGCTCGCCGACCAGACTTCCCGGCACGCCTTCGATGATCTTATCGGGATGGGATGCCCAGGGCGACCGGTCGGAGGCGCTCAGTGGCCGATCCCACCCTGCCAGATGTCCGCCGCTTCCGGCACTCACCGTCGGTTGCCGGCCTGCCGCGTTACCCCGACGGTCGGTGGCTAGTTATCTGCCTTGTTGAGCCGATTCGCGGCAACTAGACGGGTTGGTTCCTCTACATTCAGTGAGACGCTGCGTCGATCACACCGCTGGAACGTATCGGCTCCCGGAGCCGGTGGTGCCGCATGGCCCGGTCATCGTTCGAAGGAGTTCATGCCTGATGGACCTGCAAAGCCACCTGCGCCTGGTGCGCCAACGATGGTGGGTCGTGCTCTCGACGATCCTGGTCGCGCTCGGTGTCGCGGGCGTCGTCACGATCCGGTCCGAGCCCCAGTACGCCTCCTCGGTGACGTTCTTCGTCACCATTCCGAGCCAGGGGGTGACCGACGCGTACCAGGGGGGCCTGTTCCTCCAGCAGCGCGTCAAGTCGTACACGGATCTGCTCACCAGTGACCGGTTGGCGCGCGGGATCGCCGGGCAGGAGGGCATCGGCCTGACCCCGGCCGAGGTGCAGTCCCGGGTCTCGGCCGAGATGCTCGCGGACAAGGTGCTGCTCACCGCCTCGGTGACCGATCCCGATCCGGCCCGGTCGCTGCGGCTGACCGAGGCGCTGGTGACCCAGTTCGTCGCGCTGGTCCAGGTCATCGAGACGCCGCCCGGCGCCCAGCAGGCGCCGATCAAGGTCGAGGTGGTGGGCGGCCCCCGGGTGGGCACCGAGCCGGTCTCGCCCCAGCCGGCGCGCAACCTGGCCTTGGCCGGCGTGCTCGGGCTGGTGCTCGGGGTGGCGTTGTCGGTGCTGCGGGGCATTTCGGACAACACGGTACGGGACGGCGCCACCCTGCGGCGGGTCACCGACACCCCGCTGCTCGGCGAGGTTCCGCTCGTCGACACCACCGACCTGGTGCCGCTGATGGCGGGCCGGGCGGCGAACTCGGTGCAGGCCGAGGCGCTGCGCAAGATCCGGACCAACCTGCGGTTCGTCGACGTCAACGAGCCGGCCCGGGTGATCGCGGTCACCAGCGCGGTGCAGGGCGAGGGGAAGTCGACGATCTCCTGCAACCTGGCCATCGCGCTGGCCGAGGCGGGCTGGCAGGTGCTGCTCGTCGACGCGGACCTGCGGCGGCCGAGGGTCGCCGACTACCTCGGCGTCGAGAGCGGGGCCGGCCTGACCGACGTGCTGATCGGCGAGACGTCGGTCGACGACGTCGTCCGCCCGTGGGGGGACAAGTCGCTGCTGGTGCTGCCGGCCGGGTCCACGCCGCCGAACCCGAGTGAGTTGCTCGGTTCGAAGGCGATGGCCGATCTCCTGCTCGAACTGAAGGGGATGACCGACATCGTCATCATCGACACCCCGCCGCTGCAGGCGGTCACCGACGGTGTGGTGGTGGCCGTGCAGTCCGACGGGGCGCTGCTGGTCACCCGGCACGCGAAGACGTCCCAGGGCCAGGCGATCGCGGCGGCGCAGGCGTTGCGGGCGGTCGGCGCCCGGCTGCTGGGCTGCGTGCTGAACATGACGAAGCTGACCAAGGCGGACTCCTACCAGTACGAGGCGTACCGGGCCCGGCCGACCGCGCAGCCGGCCATCGCCGAGCCTGTCGACCTGCCCAGGCCGGCGGCGGGACACGGCGACGGGATCGGCGGGCCGGTGATCGACAACCCGACCGAGGAACTCAGCCGGATCCGGCGATGAACCGGACCACCCGGGCGGTGACGCCGTGAGATTCGGGATCATCTCGCACTGGTTCCCGCCCGAACCGGCGTTCGTTCCCGGCGGACTCGCCGACGAACTCGTCTCCCGGGGCCACGAGGTGCGGGTCCTGACCGGCTTTCCGAGCCACCCCGGCGGGCAGCCGTATCCGGGATTCCGGCGGCGGTGGTGGGACAGCAGCACCACCGGTGGGCTCTCGGTCCGCCGGGTGCCGTCCTACCCGACCGACGAGAGCACCGCGCGACGGCGGCTGGCCAGCCAGCTCTCCTTCCTGGCCAGCGGGGCACTGGCGGCGCGTACCTTCCTGCGCCAGGTCGACGCGCTCTACGTGTACGCCCCGTCGGCCGGCGCGTACGCGGCGGCCGGGCTGTCCCGGCTGGTGAACCAGGTACCCGCCGTGGTGCACGTGCAGGACCTCTCCGATGACCCGCCGCCACCCGAGGGTCAATCGTCCACCGGACCGGCGGCCGGCGGGATGGCCGACCGGATGGAACGGTCCATGATCGCGAAGGCGATGCGTCGGGTCTACGAGTCGGCGGCCGGAGTCGCGGTGATCGCCCCGTCGATGCGCGACCAGGTCATCGAACGCGGTGCCGATCCGGACCGGGTCCGGGTGGTGCTCAACTGGACCGACGAGCGGCTGTTCCGCCCGGCGCGGCCGAGTGTCGCGGCCCGCCGGGCGATCGGGCACCGGGGCCGCTGCACGATCATGCACGCGGGCACGATCGGCCCCTTCCAGCGGGCCGACACCGCCGTCCGGGCGGCAGCCGAGCTGAACGGCAAGGTCGACCTCGATCTGGTCCTGGTCGGCACGGGCGCCCAGGAGGGGCCGACCCGGCAACTCGTCGCCGAACTGGGCGCGAGCAATGTGCGGTTCGTCGAGCGCCGTCCGCCGGCGGAGATGGCCGAGCTGTACGGTGCGGCGGAGTACCAGTTGGTGATGATGCGGGACCTGCCCGCGCTGCGTGGCACCGTGCCGGCGAAGCTGCCGGCCGCGCTGTCGGCCGGCGCGCCCGTGGTCGCCTCGGCGGGCGGTGACACGGCGGACCTGGTGGAGCGCGACCGCGCCGGGCTGTCCTGCCCGCCGGACGACTGGCGGTCGCTGGCGGACCGGTTCGCGCTGGCCGCGGTGATTCCGCCGGAGGCGCGCGCCCAGATGGCGCAGCGGGCCCGGGAGAGCTACCTGCGGCGGATGTCGCTGCGGCTCGGGGTCGACCAGATCGAACGGATGCTTGTCGAGGCGGCGGCGGGGCGCGACGGCGGCTACGCCGGTCGCCATCACCGGCCCGGCTGAGGGTCCGTCGCGCAGGCCGGCGGGTCGAGTGCGTGCACCAGGTCCTGGAAGTTCCGGCACCGGAGAAAGTCCTCCGAATCGCAGGCCAGTGCGTGGTCCACAAGCGCCCGGGAGGCGGTCGCCCGGGCCATCGCCGAGATGCGCCGGGTGCTGCGGCCGGGTGGCCGGCTGCTGCTCCTGGACCACCTGGAGCGGCGGTGGTTACGCGGCCGGCCGGCTCAACTCGCCGTGCGACAGGGATTCCAAGTAGAGCACCGTCAACGCCTCCGGTTCGGTCTGCCGGAACGGGCGGCCCGGCGGCTGGCCAGGCCGTCGGCGAGCGCGGCGGTCAGAGCCAGCGCGATGAACCCCATCAGCAACAGCACGGCGTCCCGGAACGCCCTCGACCAGCCGTTTCCGGTATCCGCCAGGACCGCGAAGAAGAGCGACCCGACCACCGCGATGCCGATCGCCGAGCCGATCCGTTGCCCGGTCTGCAGCATGCCGGCGGCGCTGCCGGCCCGCGCGACCGGTACCTCGGCGAGGGTGAGGTTCTGGTTCGGTGTGATCACCAGGCCGCTGCCCAGCCCCGCCAGCAGCAGCGGCGCCGCCGTGGCCAGCGCGGCCCCCCGGCCAGGAACGAAATGCAGGGCCACCACCGTCGCGGCGAGCCCGACCAGCACGATGGCCAGCCCGGCGGCGACCAGCGGTCGGCCGTACCGGTTGACGAGCCGGCCGCCGAGGGTGGCGGTGACGGCCGAGCCGACCGCGAACGGGGTGATCCCCAGCCCGGCCTGCAGCGCGCTGTAGCCGAGGCCGTTCTGCAGGAAGAGCGTGAAGGTGAAGAACGTTGCCGTGAAGCCGGCGAAGTAGAGCAGCGCGACAAGCGAGCCGAGTGTGTACGACCGGTGCCGGAACAGCCCGAGGTCGAACAGCGGCTCCCGGCGCCGCCGGTACCGCAACTCCCACCCGACGAAGCCGACCAGCGCGGCGAGGCTGGCCGGCAGCAGCAGCCACTTGCCCGGTCCCGGCCACTGCCGGGCCTGCACCAGCGGCACCAGCAGCGCGACGACGCCGACCCCGAGCAGCAGTACGCCGACCGGGTCGAGTGCCTGCCGGCCGCCGTCCGGGGCGCCGGCCCGACCGGTCGGGATCCACCGCCAGGCGAAGGCGATCGCCGCCAGGCCGACCGGCACGTTCACGTAGAACACCCACCGCCAGCCGGTTTCCGAGCCGCCGAGGTGGATGAGTGTGCCGCCCAGCAGCGGACCGACCGCCGTGGAGACCCCGATGGTGGCGCCCAGCAGTCCGAACGGCCGGCCCCGCTCGGGGCCCGCGAACAGCTGCTGGATCATCCCGACGACCTGCGGGTTGACCACCCCGGCGGCGGCGCCCTGGACCAGCCGGGCGGCGATCAGCCAGCCGGCGGAGGTGGCCAGCCCGGCGGCCGCGCTGGTCAGGGTGAACAGCGCCAGGCCGGTGATGAAGACAGCCCGCCGGCCCCGGGCGTCGCCGAACCGGCCGGCCGGCACGAGGACCAGCCCGAAGGTCAGCGCGTATCCGGAGAGGATCCACTGCAGGTCGCCCGGTCCGGCCCGCAGCGCCGTCCCGATCGACGGGACCGCCACGTTGACGATGCTCACGTCCAGCAGTGTCATGAAGGCGGCGACCAGGCCCACCGCCAGCGCGTGCCAGCGCCGCCGGTCGGGGTCGGGCCGCGCGGGCCGGGCCGGCACCGGCCGTTACCGGGCCGCTTCCGGCCGGGGTCCCGGGCCGGTCAAGCCAGCATGCTGGTGCACCAGCGTGGGCCGAAGTCGAGGCCCGCGAGCGGCGAATCCTCGCGATGCAGGAGGTTCTTCTCACCGAGTTCGTGCAAGGGCACGACCAGCTCCTCCTCGGTGAGGCCGGTCTCGGCCGCGATGGCGTCCGGGAACGGCACCTGGCCGCGCGCCTCCAACGCGCCGATCGCCACGTAGACGAGCTCTTCGACGTCGGACAGCTGCAACTGCTGCATGATGACCTCCTCGGCCTCCGACCACGGTGTCGGGGCTGCCAACGCGCTGCGCTTACCCGCGCCCGGCGCGATGATGCCTGCAACTGGTGGATGCGGCACTGCCCTACGCTGTGGCGGTGACCGACCCCGATGTCGTCGTTGTCGGAGCCGGACCGGCCGGGCTCTCCGCCGCCTACGCGGCGGCCCGGGCCGGGGCGCGCACCCTCGTCCTGGAGAAGGCGGAACACCCGCGCTACAAGACCTGCGGGGGTGGCCTGATCGGCACCTCGGTACAGGCGCTGGCCGGCCGGATCGAGGTCCCGGCCGAGGACCAGGTGGACCGGATCACCTTCAGTCGGGGTGGGCGGCGCGAGTTCACCCGCGGTCGCCGGCACCGTCCGCTGCTGGCGATGGTGCGACGTGCGGAGTTCGACGACCGGCTGCGGGCCGCGGCCGTCGCCGCCGGCGCCGAGATCCGGCAGCGGGTCACCGTCCGCGCGATCGACCAGGACCCCGATCGGGTACGCCTGCGGCTGGCCGACGGCACGACGCTGGTGGCCCGGGTCGCTGTCGGCGCCGAGGGCTCCACAGCGCCCAGCTCCCGGCACGTCGGGGTGACCTACGACCAGGTGGATCTCGGGTTGGAGGTGGAGCTCCCGGTCGACGAGCCGATGTCGCGGCAGTGGCGCGGGCGGGTGCTGCTGGACTGGGGGCCGATCCCCGGCTCGTACGGCTGGGTCTTCCCGAAGCGGGACGTGCTCACCGTCGGGGTCATCGCCGCCCGCGGCCGGGGCGAGGAGACCCGCCGCTACCTGGACGCGTTCGTCGACCGGCTGGGGCTCGGCGGGCTGCCGCCGGTGCACGACTCCGGACACCTGACCCGCTGCCGGTCGGCGACCTCGCCGCTGCGGCACGGCCGGGTGCTGGTCGCCGGCGACGCCGCCGGCCTGCTGGAGCCGCTGACCCGGGAGGGGATCAGCTACGCGCTGCGCTCCGGGGCGCTGGCGGGCGCGGCGGCGGCCGGCGGCGACCTGGCCGGCTACCCGGCGGCGATCGAGCGGGAGTTCGGCGCGTCGATGCGGGCCGGCAGGCGGCTGCTGTCGGTCTTCTCCCGCCGGCCGGGCGCCTTCCACGCCCTGCTCGCCACGCCGCCCGGTTGGCGGATGTTCGCCGCCTTCTGCCAGGGTCGGGCCACCTTCGCCGACGCCGTGGAGCGGATGCCGGTCCGCGCGGCGCTGGCGCTCCTGCGCTGAGCCCGGGTGGTCGAGCTGCCGGCGACCTTCCGGCTGCCGGGCTGGCCTGTGGTGCCGGGCCGGCCTGTGTTGCCGGGCCGGTTCAGAAGACCGGCACCCCGGCGCGGACCAGCCGCCAGTTCTGCCGGTAGAAGTCGGCCGGGTCGATCTTGCCGCGGCGCTGCGCCCAGTCGATCAGCAGCTGCCGGATCTCCCGGTGGTCGTGGTGGATCGCCGGCCGGACCACGGCCGGGAAGTTGCCGCCGCCGGCCCGCCGGTAGCTGTTCACGGCCACCACGAACCGGTCGGTCGCAACGACCGGCTGGTCCGTACCGGCGTGGGTCAGCCGGGTGATCCGGTCCCCGACCGGCCGGCTGATGTCGATGTCGTAGTCGACGCCGGACATGATGTCGTAGTTGTGGTCCGGCACCCGCGGGTCGCTGATCCGGGCCGGGTCGACCGGCTCCTGCGGCGCGAACCGCCGGAAGTAGCGGGCGGACCGCTCCAGGTGGGCGGCCACCTCCCGACCGTCGAGCAGCACCGCCTCCAGGGTGTTGTCGAAGATGTAGAGCCCGGCGACGTCCTTGATCCGTACGTCGCCGGCCGGAAAGACCGCGGTGCGCCGGAACGGCGGCGTCACCGACAGCACCGGCAGGCCGCCGTACGCGGTGCCGGCCAGCGCCGTGCGGACCGCGTCGGCCTGCACCTCGTTGACGTAGCTCAGGATCGGCGTGTCCCGGTACCGCGACTCGGCCGCCGACATCTCCACCACCGACGTGGCGACCACCCGGTTGACGTAGTCGACGGTCCTGGCGTGTTGGGGGCGTACCGCCGCCAACACCGCCGGGTCCTCGGCGACGGTGTTGGTGTTCAGCAGCGCGGAGCGGGCGCCCGCCACCCGCCAGCCGGTGCCGTCGGTCACCAGGGACAGGTCGATCCGGGCCAGCCGCTGACCCCAGTACGACGGCTCGCAGAGCAGCACCCGGTCACCGGTCACCCGGTTGGTGACGAACCGCTGCGGCACCTCCTGGTGCGCGTGCCCGAACAGGATCGCGTCGATGCCGGGCACCTGCTCGGCGATGAACGCGGTCGGATTCTCGTTCGGCATCTCGGGTCCGTAGCTGGACGCGCCGCTGTCGCCACCGTGCGCACTGACCAGCACGACGTGCGCGCCGGCCGCGCGGATCACCGGCACCCACCGGTGTGCGCAGGCGACCATGTCCTCGAACCGCAGCCGGCCCTCGACCACCGCCCGGTCCCAGATGGCGGTGCCCGGATTGGTCAGACCGAGGATGCCGACCACCAGCTCCGGCAGGCCCGGTCCGGGCGCGAACCGCGTCATCTGGTACGGCTGGTAGGCCGGCTCGCCGCTGTCGTGGTGGACGGCGTTGGCGGCCAGGGCCGGGCAGTCGAGTTGCCGGATCCAGTGCTCCAGCAGGGGCAGCCCGTAGTTGAACTCGTGATTGCCCAGCACCACCGCGTCGTAGCCGATGAGGTTCATCGCCCGGGCGACCGGGTGGGTCTGCCCGGTGCTGGTGATCGGCTCCTGCCTGGCGTAGTACGTCGTGAGTGGAGTGCCCTGGATGGTGTCGCCCGCGTCCAGGACCAGGGTGGGCCGGTCGCCTCGTTCGGCGCGGACCCGGTGGATGAGGGTGGCCAGCTTGGCCAGCCCGACGTCGTTGCCCGCCGGGTCGTCGTACTCGGCGTCGCGGTAGTAGTCCCAGTTGTAGACGAAGCCGTGGGTGTCGGTGCTGCCCAGCACCGTCAGGTCGTGGACCGGGGAGCCGGATCCGGGAAGGGCGGGACGCGGTGGGACGGAGGAAGAGGTCATCGCGCACCTTCCCGGACTTGGCCGGGAACGCCCCGTTTACACCGCCCGCACTGACGAACGGGTAGCGGTCCCCGCCGGTGGCCTCATTGCATCACGTCCGGCCGTCGGCCCGGTACCGGCACCCGGGTCGGAAGCTCGAACCTTTCATGTTGCGCGTTGGTAACCCGATGCTGCGAGACTGGGCGGGTGCATGACTACGACCTCCTCATCATCGGTTCGGGTCCCGGCGGCCAACGGGCCGCCTTCGCGGCGGCGAAGCTCGGTCGGCGGGTCGCCGTCGTCGAGCGCGCGAACATGGTCGGCGGGGTCTGCATCAACACGGGGACGATTCCCTCGAAGACGCTGCGGGAGGCCGTCCTCTACCTCACCGGGATGAACCAGCGGGAGATGTACGGCCAGAGCTACCGGCTCAAGGACGACATCACGGTGGCCGATCTCGCCGACCGGACGCAGCACGTGATCGGCCGCGAGGTGGACGTGATCCGCAGCCAGTTCGCCCGCAACCGGGTGAAGCTGCTGACCGGTACCGGCCGGTTCGACGACCCGCACACCGTGGTCGTCACCGACGCCGGCGGGCACGAGTCGAAGGTGACCGCTGACAAGATCGTGATCGCGGTCGGCACCCGCCCGGCCCGGCCCGGCAGCGTCGACTTCGACGAGAAGACGATCATCGACTCGGACGGCATCCTCAGCCTGGAGCGGGTTCCGCGCTCGATGGTGGTGGTCGGCGCGGGCGTCATCGGCATCGAGTACGCCTCGATGTTCGCGGCCCTGGGCACCAAAGTGACGGTGGTGGAGCGGCGCGACCGGATGCTCGAGTTCTGCGACCTGGAGATCGTCGAGGCACTGAAATACCACCTGCGTGACCTGGCGGTGACGTTCCGGTTCGGCGAGGCGGTGGCGTCGGTGGAGCGGCACGCCCGGGGCGCGATCGCGGTGCTGGCCAGCGGGAAGCGGATCGCCGCCGACACCGTCATGTACTCGGCGGGTCGGCAGGGCCTCGGCGGCGCGCTGGACCTGGAGCGGGCCGGGCTGAGCGCGGACGAGCGGGGCCGGATCAAGGTGGATGACCGGTTCCGGACCGCGGTTCCGCACATCTACGCGGTCGGCGACGTGATCGGCTTTCCGGCCCTGGCGTCGACGTCGATGGAGCAGGGACGGCTGGCCGCGTACGACGCCTGCGGTGAACCGGTGCGGGCGATGCCGGAGAACCAGCCGATCGGCATCTACACGATCCCCGAGATCAGCTTCGTCGGCCGGACCGAGGACGAGCTCACCGAGGCCAGCATCCCGTTCGAGGTCGGCATCTCCCGCTACCGGGAGCTGGCCCGGGGCCAGATCATCGGCGACTCCTACGGCATGCTGAAGCTGCTCGTCTCGCCGGAGACCAAGCAGCTCCTCGGCGTCCACATCTTCGGCACCGGCGCCACCGAACTGGTGCATATCGGTCAGGCCGTGATGGGCTGCGGCGGCGGGGTGGACTACCTGGTCGACGCGGTCTTCAACTTCCCGACGCTGGCGGTCGCGTATAAGGTCGCGGCCCTCGACGCGGTGAACAAGATGCGCCAGGTCGCCCAGCTCCACGACTGATCGGCTCCCGACCGACGGGCTCGGCTGGCCGGCCCCGGCCGGCTGGTCGCTTGCACGCCGCGTCCCGTCCGGCGCGAATGTCCGGATTTCGGCTCATGATCGACTTAGTGGCGGTCCGTTTTGCCGGAATCTGGGATGGGGTCGGGGCGTTACACCCGGCGTACGACCGCAGGACCGTGGCCCCGCCCTCGCGGGCTGGTGGCTGGCCCGGTCGTGCGTCCCCCTTAAGTCGTGTGCCGCCTTCCTGGTGCGCGCCGGCATCTTTCGTGTCCTCCCCCGGACGCGTGGGTGCTGACCCCCGATCGGAAGGACTTGATCTTCATGAACACGAACATCTTCGAGAACAGCAAGGTCCGTAAGGTTGCGCTGGGTGTTGCTGGTCTGGCGTTCGTCGGTGGCGTGACCGCCGGCCCGGCTGTGACGGCCGCGCTGGATGAGGGTGCCCGTTCGATGGCGCCGGTCGCCGCGGTGGCCGCGGACAAGCCGGACACCGCGAAGCTGATCCCGAACGGTGTGCAGGGTGCTCAGCAGTCTGTCGAGTGGAATGACGAGCAGGTTGGTAACGCGAAGGCCATCATCGAGGGCACCAAGGCCAACGGGATGGACGAGCGGGCTGCCGTGATCGCGGTTGCTACCGCGATGCAGGAGTCGACGTTGAACAACTTCGGTCACCTGGGTGACCGTAACGACCATGACTCGCAGGGCCTGTTCCAGCAGCGCCCGAGTTCGGGTTGGGGTTCGGTGGAGCAGATCACCGATCCTGAGTACGCCACGACCGCGTTCCTGAAGGCGCTCAAGCAGGTCGACGGCTGGGAGCAGATGCCGCTGACCGCCGCCGCGCAGACCGTGCAGGTGTCGGCGTTCCCGGACCACTACGCCAAGTGGGAGCAGGCGGCAGCCGACCTGGTCGCCGAACACTGGAACAGCTAAGAAGACCACGGAAAGGGGCTGGCTCTCCGGAGCCGGCCCCTTTTCTGGATGCACGAGGTGAACAACAGGTACCCTACGGCGCGGTTTTAGGGTAACTGAGGTTCACCTCGTGGTCGACTGCGGAGGGCGCCACCGGTGCGGAAGTGGCCCTCGGGGTGCGGAGGTTCGGGTTCTACCCTCGGTGCGTGGAAATCCTTCGGTACAGCGCCTTCAGCGACGATCCGGCCGGCGGCAATCCGGCGGGGGTGGTGCTGGCGGCGGGCGGCCTCGAGGAGGCGGAGATGCTCCGGTTGGCGGCCGAGGTCGGTTACTCGGAGACGGCCTTTCTCGCCGCCCTGGGCGACAACCGGTTCCAGGTCCGCTACCGGGATGCGGGCCAGTGCTCCGGCCTTCAGGCCGGGGGTGAAGGCCCGGGCTGGGAGGGCGGCTAGGCCCGAGCAGTGCCTTAACCGGGACGGTTCTGCTGCTCGATGTACTGCTTGATGACGCTCAGCGGTGCGCCGCCGACAGACCCGGCAAAGTACGAGCCGGACCAGAGCTTGTTGGCCCGGTAGTAGTGGCGCACCAGGTCGGGGAATTCCTGCCTCAAGCGGCGCGAGGAGACCCCCTTGAGGCTGTTGACCAGCCTGGCCACGGCGACCTTGGGCGGGAAGTTGACCAGCAGGTGGACGTGGTTGTTCTCGCCGTTGAACTCGACCAGTTCGGCTTCGAAGTCGGCGCACACGTCTCGCATGATCGCCTCCATCCGGGTCAAGTGTCGGTCGGCGAACACCTTGTGCCGGAACTTCGTCACGAAAACCAAGTGGACATGCATCGCGAAAATGCAGTGCCTGCCGGTGCGGACGCCTTGAAGTTCGACCATAAACCAACATGATACAGTGCTGATCGTGCAGCTCCGTTACAACTACCGGATCACCCCGGACGCCGCCCAGCGCACCGCGCTGGCGCAGGCGTTCGGGTGTGCCCGGGTGGTTTTCAACGACGGACTCAGGCTGCGTCAGCAGGCCCGCGAGGCGGGCGAGAAGTACATCTCCGACGGCGACCTGTCGAAGTTGGTCATCACAGCGGCCAAGGCCAGCGAGGACCGGGCCTGGCTGGGCGAGGTGTCGGCCGTGGTGTTGCAGCAGGCCCTCGCCGATCTGAACACCGCGTACCGCAACTTCTTCAACTCGCTGTCCGGCAAACGCCGGGGCCGCAAGGTGGCCCCGCCCCGGTACCGGTCCCGCAAGGACAACCGGCAGGCGATCCGGTTCACGAACAACTCCCGGTTCAAGGTCTGCGACAACGGCCGCCTGCGGCTGCCGAAGATCGGCGACATTCCGGTGCGCTGGTCGCGCAGCCTGCCGTCGGATCCCACCTCGGTCACCGTGATCAAGGACACAGCAGGCCGGTACTTCGCCTCGTTCGTCGTGCGGATCGGCGAGGACGAGACGCTGCCGCCGGTCGACTCCGAGATCGGCATCGATCTGGGCCTGACCCACTTCGCGGTCATGTCCGACGGGACGAAGGTGACCGCACCGAAGTTCCTGCGCCGCGCGGCCCGCAAGCTCAAGCGGTTGCAGCAGGCCCTCTCACGCAAGCAGAAGGGCAGCAACCGCCGCGAGAAAGCCGTGATCGAGGTGGCCCGCGCTCACGCGCGGGTAGCCGACACCCGGCGGGACTGGCAGCACAAACTGACCACGGCGATCATCCGCGAGAACCAAGCGGTGTACGTCGAGGACCTGTGCGTGGTCGGTCTCGGCCGGACCCGGCTCGCGAAGTCCGTGCACGACGCGGGCTGGGCCAGTTTCACCGGCATGCTGGAGTACAAGGCCGCGCGGTACGGGCGCGCGTTCGCCCGGGTGGACCGGTTCTTCCCGTCCACCCGGATGTGCTGCGACTGCGGCCGGATCACCGACCAGATGGCGCTGAACGTCCGGGAGTGGGACTGCCCGTGCGGCAGTCACCACGACCGGGACATCAACGCCGCCATCAACATCAAGGCCGCCGGGCAGGCGGACTTCAACGACCGTGGAGCGCACGTAAGACCGGGACTCGTCCCGGCGGCGCGCAAGGAAGCGGTAACCCACCCAGACGCCGCGTGTTCCACGCGCAGCGTGGAGGGAATCTCCGTCCTTTAGGGCGGAGAGGATGTCAATTCAGCCCGCTGGCGGTGCCGTTCTGCGGGCACGCGACAATCGCCTCCGCCGTCGCCTACGCCGAACGGCACGGCGCCGGCCAGCTGACGTTCGAGACGAAGGCGGGCACCATCGAGGTTGCCACCGAGACCGCGCCGGACGGCGCGAGCACCGCCACGCTGGTCAGTGTCACCCCGCGTACCCGGGAGATCTCGGCCACGGACCTGGCCGCGCTGCTCGCCGCCCTGGGCTGGACGGCGGCCGAGCTGGACCCGGCCCTGCCGCCGAGGGTCGCGTACGCCGGGGCCTGGCATCCGGTGCTGGCGGCCGCGACCCGGCGGCGTCTGGCGGAGCTGGACTACGACTTCGCGGCGCTCGGCGCGCTGATGGCCCGGCACGACTGGACCACCGTCCAGCTGGTGTGGCGTGAGTCCGCCGCGGTGTTCCACGTCCGCAACCCGTTCCCGCCCGGTGGGGTGGTCGAGGACCCCGCCACCGGCGCGGCGGCCGCGGCGCTCGGCGGCTACCTGCGGGAGCTGGGCCTGGTCGATCCGCCGGCCACCGTTGCGCTGCGGCAGGGCGAGGAGATGGGCAGACCGAGCCGGCTCCTGGTCGGCATCGGCCCGGGTCGTGAGACGGGGATCACCGTCACCGGCGCGGCGGTGCGGATGACCGCCTGACGCGACCGGCGCCGAACACTAGATTTCCGGCATCTACGGAATGTCCGATAGGCCGGCTAGGTTATGCCTTCCGTGCGCCCGAGCAGGACCTCCTGCCGGGCGCGCCGCGCTCCGCCCCCGGAGCGTGCCCCCCGCAACGGAAGGCGACCATCGTGAAGACCACCCTCTTCAGTCGATGGCTTCCCGCCATCGCGAAGGACACCGGACGAACCACCGCGGCCGTCGTGCTGCTGGGCCTCGTGATCGGGGCACCGGCGGCGGTGGACGCCGCCCAGGAGTCGGCCCAGCCCGGTGCCGGTCCGACGGCGACCGCGCCGGCCGACCCCGCCGAAAAGCGCACCGCCGAGCAGTCGGCGTCGCGGTCGGCGGCCGACCGGACCGACCCGGACACCGAGCGGCCGGAGGCGGAGCAGCCCCGCGCCGCGGAGAAGCCCAGCATGGAAGCCCTGATCCCGCACGGCACCCAGGGGCCGCAGCAGGTGGTCGACTGGAACGACCAGCAGGTCGCGAACGCCGAGGCGATCGTCGACACCACCAAGAAGCTCGGCTTCGACGAGCGGGCCGCGGTGGTGGCGGTGGCCACCGCGATGCAGGAGTCCACGCTCAACAACTTCGGCCACCTGGGCGCCCGCAACGACCACGACTCGCAGGGCCTGTTCCAGCAACGCCCCTCCTCTGGCTGGGGCTCGCCCGCCCAGATCACCGACCCCGAGTACGCGACCACCGCGTTCCTGCGGGCACTGGAGCGGGTCGACGGCTGGCGGCAGATGCCGCTGACCGGCGCGGCGCAGACCGTGCAGGTGTCGGCGTACCCGTACCACTACGCCAAGTGGGAGCAGGAGGCCGCCGAGCTGGTCCAGGAACTCTGGACCCGCTGACCGTCTGCAGCATTGAACTGGCCGGGCCCGCAACGGGGCCCGGCCAGTTCCGACGGCCCTGGGCCGGTCGGACCAACGCCCGGCCGCCCGGCCCGGGGCCGTGGCTGAACTACGATCGCCGGATGAGTCTGCGGGCCGAGGCGGGGGCGATCCAGGGCGAGTTGGCGGCGCTGCGGCGGGAGCTGCACCAGATCCCGGAGACCGGGCTGCACCTGCCACGCACCCAGGAACGGGTGCTGGCCGCGCTCGCCGGGCTGCCGCTGGAGGTGACAACCGGTGCCGGGCTCTCGTCGGTGACGGCGGTGCTGCGGGGCGGCCGCCCCGGGCCGGTGGTGCTGCTGCGCGGTGACATGGACGCGCTGCCGATCGTCGAGCGCACCGGCCTGGAGTTCACCTCCCGGCACGCGGGAGTGATGCACGCCTGCGGGCACGACCTGCACACCGCCGGCCTGGTCGGCGCGGCGCGGCTGCTGTCGGCCCGCCGCGCGGAGCTGCCCGGCGACGTGGTCTTCATGTTCCAGCCCGGCGAGGAGGGCTACAACGGCGCCGGCCACATGATCGACGAGGGCGTGCTCACCGCCGCCGGCCGGCCGGTGGACGCCGCGTACGGGCTGCACGTGCTCTCCTCGATGGTGCCGCGCGGGGTGTTCGCGTCCCGGCCGGGGCCGCTGATGGCGGCCTCCGCCGGCCTGTTCGTGCGGGTCGTCGGCGCCGGCGGGCACGGCTCGCGACCGCACACCGCGTTGGACCCGGTGCCGGCCGCGTGCGAGATGGTGACCGCGCTGCAGACCATGATCGGGCGCCGGTTCGACCCGTTCGAGCCGGTGGTCATCACGGTCGGGGTGTTCCAGGCCGGGACCCGGCGCAACGTCATCCCCGACGACGCGACCTTCGAGGCGACGGTGCGCACCTTCTCCACCGCCGTCAGCGACCGGGTCCGGGTCCGGGCCACCGAACTCTGCGAGGGCATCGCCGCCGCGTACGGCCTGCGGGTCGAGGTGCGCTACGAAACCGAGTACCCGGCGACGGTGAACCACGCGGCCGACCACGAGTTCGTGGCCGCCACCGTCGAGGAGGTCTTCGGCGCGGACCGGTTCCAGGAGATGCCGCACCCGATGACCGGCTCAGAGGATTTCTCCCGGGTGCTCGATCGGGTGCCGGGTGCGTACTTCTTCCTCGGCGCCTGCGTCGGCGACGACCCGGACACCGCGCCGCCCAACCATTCGCCGCTGGCCGCGTTCGACGATGGGGTGCTCGCCGACGGCGCCGCCCTGCTGGCCGAACTCGCCGTCCGCCGGCTGGCGGCGGGAACGGTCGCCTGACCGGCGATTCCGCCCGATTTGCGGAAAAACAGATTGTTTCTGGCTTTTCTACTATCCTCTCCGGAGAGAAGTATCCATTTGCTGTAGTCGCTGCCGGTCGCTGGATTCGCCACCGGTCGGCGGCGTGATGCGAGGATGTCATGTCCCGGCCGCCCATGAAGATGGCCTCCGAAACAATCCGCCCGGTGCTGCTCGCCGTCACGGCGTTGCTGGCGACCGCGGCCTGCGACCTACCCGGCCGAACCGTCGCCGGCGCCGCGAACATCCGTACCGTCGAGGTGTCCACGCTGCGGACCGCGCCACCCGGCGCCGTCACCTGGTGCACCGGGCGGGACACCGTGGGGGCCTTCCAGACCCTTGTGGACTCGTACAACACCACCGAGGCGGCCGCCGGGCACCGGCTCGAACTGCGCGAGTTCCCCGGGGCCGCCGACCTGTGGCACGACCGGCTCGTCGACCGGCTGCGGTCCAGGTCGGCCGAGTGCGACCTGATCGGGGCGGACATCACCTGGGTGGCCGAGCTCGCCGCCAACCGCTGGGTCTACGACCTCGGTCCCTACCTGGCCGGCCGCCGGGAGGGTTATCTGCCGACGACGCTGGCCGGCGGGCACTACGACGGCCGCGACTGGGCGGTGCCCTTCGTCGCCGACATCGGGTTGCTCTACTACCGCACCGATCAGGTCCCGGTGCGACCACAGAGCTGGCAACAGGTGTACGCCGAGGCGGCGCGCACCGGCGGCATCGTCTACCAGGGCTCCCCGGGCGAGGGCCTGACCACCAACTTCCTGGAGATCGCGTACGCCAGCGGCGGCCGGATCCTCTCCGACGACGGCCGTCGGGTGCTTGTCGACTCCCGGGAGAACCTCGCCGCCCTGCGCCTGCTGACAAACGGAATCCGGGACGGGGCGGCGCCCCGGGCCGTGCAGACCTACACCCAGGATCCGGCCCGCCGCGCGTTCGAAGCCGGCCGGGCCACCTTCCACCGCGACTGGGCATCCGCCTGGGCCTCGGTCCGCGGCGCGCCGGCGATCGGCGCGAACGTGGACGCCATCGCGTTGCCGGCGTTCGACGGTGGCGGACGTGGGGGAGTGCTGGGCGGAATGAGCCTGCTGCTGCCGGCGTACTCGGACAACCCGGCTGGCGGGCTGCGGGCGCTGGACTGGCTGACCTCGGAGCAGGGGCAGCGGCTCGCCGCCGGGCGCGGACTGACCCCGACCCTGGCCGCGCTCTACGACGAACCCCTGGTCCGTGAGGCGTTGCCCCACCACCAGGCGCTGCGCCGGGGGATCGAGCAGGCCAGTGTGCCCCCGATCACGCCCGCCTACCGGGAGCTGTCCGAAGTGGTCTCGGTGAACATCAGCAACGCGCTGACCGGACGGGCCAGCCCAGCCGAGGCGCTGGCCGAGGCGGAGCAACAGCTCAACCAGGTGCTGCGGCGTACCTGAGCGTCGCCTATCGTGGCGACCATCATGGTGGATCGCGACTGGCTGGACTGGCACCGGGCGTATGACGCCCCGGACTCGGTGTTGTCGCGCCGGCTGGCGGTGGTGTCCGACCGGGTCCGGGACGCGTTGGACGCGTTGCCGCCCGGCCCGCTGCGGGTGGTGAGCCTCTGCGCCGGACAGGGACGTGACCTGATCGGCGTCCTGCGGACGCACCCGCGGCGTGCCGATGTCACCGCGCGCCTGGTGGAGCTGGATCCGCGTAACGCGGCGGCGGCGCGTGCACTGGCCGACGCGGCCGGGCTGGACCGCGTCGAGGTACGGGTCGGCGACGCGGCCCTCATCGATCACTACGCCGACCTGGCGCCAGCCGATCTCGTACTGGTGTGCGGGGTGTTCGGCAACATCAGCGAGGCGGACATCGAGCGGACCATCGGACACTGCGCCGCACTGACCGCGGCTGGCGGTTTCCTGGTCTGGACCCGCCACCGCGAGCCACCCGACCTGGTGCCGACGGTCTGCGGCTGGTTCGACCGGCACGGCTTCGCGCTGCGCTGGCTCTCCGACCCGGCCGAGGACTTCGGGGTCGGCCTACACCGGCGGACCCGCGAGCCGGCACCGTTGACCCCCGGTGCCCACATGTTCACCTTCGACCGCGCCTACAGCGGCTGACCCTCCGGCTGGGCCCGCCCGAGGGCCATCCTGGCGCCAGGATCGACGCATCGCGCGGGGTGTGTCCGGATCTCGGGTCATGATCGACTTGGTGGCGGTCCGTTTTGCCGGAATCTGGGATGGGCCGGCGGCGTTACATCCGGCGTACGACCGCAGGACCACGCCCCGCCCGCAGGGCTGGCTGGTGTCGGCGCCCGGTCGTGCGTACCCCAAGTCGCGCTCCGCCTTCCTGGAGCGCGCCGGCACGTTCTGGCCGCGCCCCCCGCGCGCCGCGTGCCGTACCCCCGATCGGAAGGACTTGATCTTCATGAACACCACGACCTTCTACCAGAACAGCAAGGTCCGCAAGGCCGCTCTCGGGATCGCGGGCGTGGCGTTCGTCGGTGGCGTGACCGCCGGCCCGGCCATCACCGCCTCCCTGGACGACACCGCCCGCACCTCGGCGCCGGTCACCTCGGCCGCCGTCGAGAAGCCGTCGACCCGGACCCTGATCCCGCACGGCACCCAGGGTGCCCAGCAGGACGTGGCCTGGACCGACGAGCAGCAGGCCAACGCCAAGGCGATCATCGAGGCCACCAAGGCCAACGGCCTGGACGAGCGGGCCGCCGTGATCGCGGTGGCGACCGCAATGCAGGAGTCGACGCTCACCAACTTCGGTCACCTCGGTGACCGCAACGACCACGACTCGCAGGGCCTGTTCCAGCAGCGTCCGTCGTCGGGTTGGGGCACGGTCGAGCAGATCACCGACCCCGAGTACGCAACCACCGCGTTCCTCAAGGCGCTCAAGCAGGTCGATGGCTGGGAAGAGCTGCCGCTGACCGAGGCCGCCCAGACGGTGCAGGTCTCGGCGTTCCCCGACCACTACGCCAAGTGGGAGCAGGACGCGGCCGAGCTGGTGCAGGAGCACTGGAACAGCTGAGCGGTCGCCTTACCGGTGTGGGCCGGGTCCCCGGACGTTCGGGGACCCGGCCCACACCGCGTCTGGTGGTTTGCCGGCGGACCGAGCGGGTAGCCGCCGGCAGCCGAAGCGCCGCCCGCCCACCCGACCCAGCCGAGGAGTCGTCATGCCGGAGATCGTCGGAGAGAGCCTGGCCAGGCGGCTGGTCGACTGGGGCGTCGACACCGTGTTCGGGCTGCCGGGCGACGGCGTCAACGGACTGATGGAGGGCTTCCGCCGGGAGCGCGAACGGCTGCGGTTCGTGCTGGTCCACCACGAGGAGGCGGCCGCGTTCATGGCCACCGGCTACGCGAAGGCCACCGGCCGGCTCGGCGTCTGCGTCGCCACCTCCGGCCCCGGCGCGATCCACCTGCTCAACGGCCTCTACGACGCCAAGCTCGACCACGTACCCGTGCTGGCCATCACCGGCATGCAGGAGACCTCGGTGCTCGGCTCCCGCTACCAGCAGGAGGTCCACACCGACCTGCTCTTCCAGGACGTCGCCGGGTACAACCTGATGGTCGCCAACCCGCAGCAGATGCCGGGCGTGCTGGACATCGCGATCCGCCACGCGTACGCCCAGCGGACCGTGGCGCACCTGACCTTCCCCAACGACATCCAGGTCGCCCCGGTGGCGCAGAACCCGTACCGCAACGTCACGCCCGGGGCGCCGCCGAGGAGCAGCACCGTGCTGTCCCGCCCGGCGCTGCCCCCGGCGGAGGAGGACGTGGTGCAGGCCGCCGAGGTGCTGCGGGCCGGACGCAAGGTCGCGATGCTGGTCGGGGTCGGCGCCCGCGACGCCCGCGACGAGGTCCTCGCCGTCGCCGAGGCACTGGCCAGTCCGATCGTGAAGACCCTGCCCGGCAAGATGGTGGTACCCGACGACCACCCGCTGACCACCGGTGGGCTCGGCCTGCTCGGCACGAAGCCCAGCGAGGAGCTGATGGCCGAGTGCGACACCCTGCTGATGGTCGGCACCTGCTTCCCCTACGGGTCCTACCTGCCGTCGCCGGGGCAGGCCCGGGTGGTGCAGATCGACATCGACCCGAGCCTGATCGGGCTGCGGCTGCCGGTCGACGTGGCGGTGACCGGCGACGCGCGGTCGACGCTGCGGGCGCTGCTGCCCCGGCTGGGTCCGTGGCGTACCGACCGGTCGTTCCTGACCGCGTGCCAACGTGGCAGCGAACGGTGGCGGGCGGAGATGGCGTCGCTGCAGGACCCGCGCCGCGATCCGGTAGCCCCGCAGTACCTGATCGGCTGCGTGGACGACCTGGCCGCCGACGACGCGATCCTGACCTGCGACTCCGGCACCATCTCGACCTGGGCGGCCCGGCACTGGACGATCCGTGGGGACCGGGAGTTCTACCTCTCCGGCACCCTGGCCAGCATGGCGCCGGGTCTGCCCTACGCGATCGCCATGCAGCACGCGTACCCGGACCGGCAGGTGATCGCCTACGTCGGCGACGGCGGCTTCGCGATGCTGATGGCCGAGTTCCTCACCGCCGCCCGGCACGAGCTGCCGATCAAGGTGATCATCAACAACAACAACTCGTACGGCCAGATCCTCTGGGAGCAGATCATCCTGGGCTATCCCGAGTACGCCGTCCGGCATCAGCAGCCGACGGCCGACTTCGCCGCCTGGGCGACGGCCTGCGGCGGGTACGGCGCCAAGGTGACCCGCGCCGGCGACCTGGCCGGTGCGGTGCGGGCCGCGCTGGCGTACCCCGGTCCGGCGCTCGTCGACTGCGACGTCAACCCGAACGAGCCGCCGATGCCCGGCAAGGTCCACTACGAGCAGGCCAAGCACTTCACCGAGGCGTACCTGCGCGGCCAGCCGCACAAGGCGGCGACGATGGCCACCGTGGTCCGCGACCAGATCAACAAGCTCCGGTCGTGACCGTGCCGACCGTCGCCCATCGGTAACCTCCGGGGGATGAGTCGGATCCTGGTTCCGTACCACCTCGATGAACACCTTCCCGACCTGCGGGTCCCGATCGACGTGGACGAGTCGATCCGGGTGGACCTGCCCGACGGCGGCGACCCCTGGCACCGGATGGCGACGCTGTACGACGCCGTCGCGGAGACCGTCGCCGGGCGGATCCGGGGCGGGGCGCGCCCGGTGGTCGTCTCCGGCGACTGCACCGCCTCGCTGGCCGTGCTGGCCGGGATGGGACGCGCTGGCATCAACCCGGGCATCGTCTGGTTCGACGCGCACGGCGACGTGCAGACCGTGGAGACCAGCGCGTCCGGTTACCTCGGTGGGATGCCGCTGCGGATCCTGGCCGGCTACCGGCCCGAGCTGATCGGCCGGCGGCTCGGGCTGGTCCCCGTACCGCCGGAGCGGATCCTGCTGGTGGACGCCCGCGACCTGGACCCACCCGAGGTGGACTACCTGGCCGGGTCGGCGATCGGGCGCCACGACGTCGCGGACGTCACCGACGGGGTGATCCCGGACGGTCCGCTCTACCTGCACCTGGATCTCGACATCCTGGATCCGGCGGAGCTGGCCGGGCTCAGGTTTCCGGCGCCTGCCGGGCCGGCGGCCACGGCCGTCTGGGCGGCCGCCAGGCGGGTCCTGGGGACCGGCCGGGTGGCCGCGATCGGGCTGGGCTGCACCTGGCACCCGGGCCACGCACCGGATCACCTGCGCGAACCACTGGACCGGCTGCTGACCGGGTGATCTCGGCCGAGGCGCCGGGCTTCGTCCTCGGTGTCCGGTTTCCGAATCATGATCGACTTAGTAGCCGTCCGTTTTGCCGGAATCTGGGATGGGGTCGGGGCGTTACACCCGGCGTACGACCGCAGGACCTGGCCCCGCCCTCGCGGGCTGGTGGCTGGCCCGGTCGTGCATCCCCCTTATGAAGTCGCGCTCTGCCTTCCTGGAGCGCGCCGGCATCCTTTCGTGTCCCCCCGACGCGTGGGTGCTGACCCCCGATCGGAAGGACTGATCTTTGATGAACACGAACAAGCTCCGTAAGGCTGCGCTGGGTGTCGCTGGTCTGGCGTTTGTCGGTGGCGTGACCGCCGGCCCGGCGGTGACTGCCGCGCTGGATGAGGGTGCGCGTTCGATGGCGCCGACGGCTGCGGTGGCGGCGGAGAAGCCGGACACGGCGAAGCTGATGCCGAATGGCACTCAGGGTGCTCAGCAGGACGTGGAGTGGAACGATGAGCAGGTGGCGAATGCGAAGGCCATCATCGAGGCCACCAAGGCCAACGGGATGGACGAGCGGGCTGCCGTGATCGCGGTTGCTACCGCGATGCAGGAGTCGACGTTGAACAACTTCGGTCACCTGGGTGACCGTAACGACCATGACTCGCAGGGCCTGTTCCAGCAGCGCCCGAGTTCGGGTTGGGGTTCGGTGGAGCAGATCACCGACCCGCAGTACTCGACGACCGCGTTCCTGAAGGCGCTGAAGCAGGTCGACGGCTGGGAAGAGATGCCGCTGACCGCTGCGGCGCAGACGGTGCAGGTGTCGGCGTTCCCGGATCACTACGCCAAGTGGGAGCAGGCGGCCGCCGACTTGGTCGCCGAACACTGGAACAGCTGAGTCGAATCCGAAGGGCCGGTTCCCCGCGTCGCCGGGGGAGCCGGCCCTCGGCGATCTTGGGCCGATCCGATGGTGACGGGGTTACTGGATGCGCAGGGCGTAGAGGGCAGAACTGCCCTTGCCGTTGTCCAGTTCGGCAATCCGGAGGTCGCCGACGGGGACCGTGATCGTCTGGCCGGTGGCGCCACTGCCAGCGTCGACCCGAACCTCGACCGTCCCGTGCTCCGGCAGCGACCGTGGGCCGACCGCCAGGACTTCGGAGTGTGCCATAGAACATCCCTCCTGCTCACGCGAACCGCGAGACTCATGGGCAATAACAGCGGACAGCCCATGATGTCGCCGGAATGTCGTCCTACGCGACGGCGTTCGAGGCGACTTTCCGGCGGCATTCGGGGTGACATTTCGGCGACATTGAATCTATGCTCGCCTCCATGACGACCAGGTCTAACGCGACGCTCCGCGCGGTGCGCATGGGTCTACTCATGAGTCAGGACGACTTCGCCCGTGCCCTGCGCGAAGCCGGCGCACGCGCCGGAGTGCCGAATGACGCCAACAAGCGGCTGGTCCAGCGCTGGGAGGCGGGTCTCATCGTGTCGCCGCGCCCGGCGTACGCCCGCGCTCTGGAGGTCGTCACAGGGCTGCCGATCGGGTCGCTCGGATTCACCTTGGCCGCCGTGTCGCGCACCGAGGGCATCTCAGACGACGGGCGGGGTGGTCACGATCTGGACCCGCCAGCGGTCGAGAAACCCGCTGAGGTGCGGCAGCCCGCACCGGGCGGCAACTACTCCGGCGTATGGCTGTCCCGCTACGAGTACTACAGCTCAGGCCGGGGCGATACGTTCACCGGCCGGCACTACGTGGTCCTGCTCCAGCATGGTGACCGACTCACCGTGCGGAGCCTGCCGGGCTCGTCGGACTCGCCGCTCACCATGGACCTCACCGTGGATGGCAGCGTCATCACCGGGACATGGGTCGAACAGACCGCGCCGCAGGGCTACTACCGGGGCGCCCGCTACCACGGCGCGATCCAGCTCCTGGCCGAGCCGACCAGGCGTCGGCTGACTGGGAAGTGGGTCGGCTTCGGCAAGGAGATGGACGTCAACACCGGCCCGTGGGAACTGGTCTTCGAGGACGCCAGCACGAACAAGGCGACGCTGGCGAGATACGACCGGCGACCCGATCCCGAGTAGGTCGTACCGCAGGGTCACCTACGGCTACCCGTACCGGCCGCCGAGGTGTTGTGGGAACCGGGGATGGCGAAGGTGCTCGCTGTCGGCCATGCGTCGGGTGTCCGATCCGGCAACCCCGAATCGGCTTGATCAACTTAGTAGCCGTCCGTTTTGCCGGAATCTGGGATGGGGTCGGGGCGTTACACCCGGCGTACGACCGCAGGACCACGCCCCGCCTCCGGGCTGGCTGGCGTTTGGCGCCCGGTCGTGCATCCCCCTCATGAAGTCGTGCTCTGCCTTCCTGGAGCGCGCCGGCATCTTTCGTGTCCCCCCGACGCGTGGGTGCTGACCCCCGATCGGAAGGACTGATCTTTGATGAACACGAACATCTTCGAGAACAGCAAGCTCCGCAAGGTTGCTCTGGGTGTCGCCGGTGTGGCGTTCGTCGGTGGCGTGACCGCCGGCCCGGCCATCACGGCCTCGCTGGACGAGACTGCTGCGCCGATGACGACCGTCGCCTCGGTGACCACCGAGAAGCCGGACGCGGCGAAGCTGATCCCGAACGGCACCCAGGGTGCCCAGCAGTCTGTCGAGTGGAACGACGAGCAGATCGCCAATGCGAAGGCCATCATCGAGGCCACCAAGGCCAACGGGATGGACGAGCGGGCCGCCGTGATCGCGGTCGCTACCGCGATGCAGGAGTCGACGCTGAACAACTTCGGTCACCTCGGTGACCGTAACGACCACGACTCGCAGGGCCTGTTCCAGCAGCGTCCGTCGTCGGGTTGGGGCTCGGTCGAGCAGATCACCGACCCCGAGTACGCGACCACCGCGTTCCTGAAGGCGCTGAAGCAGGTCGACGGCTGGGAAGAGCTGCCGCTGACCGCTGCCGCCCAGACGGTGCAGGTGTCGGCGTTCCCGGATCACTACGCCAAGTGGGAGCAGGCGGCCGCCGACCTGGTCGCCGAACACTGGAACAGCTAATCGAAAAGCACCATCCGGCGTGGGCCGGGTCCCGTACCACGGGGACCCGGCCCACCCGTGTCTGCGGCGTCAGCTCACCTGCCGTACACCTCGAAGGTGAACAGCGAATAGCCCCACGCGGTGCCCCGGGCCGTGCCGTTGATCCGCACGTAGCGGCCGGTCGCCCCCAGCCCGGCGTGGTCGTCCTCGCCGCCGTCGCCGGCGGTCACGGACCGGACCGTGGTCCAGTCCGAACCGTTCGCCGAGGTCTGGATCTGGTACGCCGATCCGTACGCCGCCTCCCAGACCAGCCGGACCCGGTCCAGGGCGTACGACTGGCCGAGGTCGACCTGGATCCACTGCGGGTCGGCGAAGGCGCTCGACCAGCGGGTGGTCGCCGACCCGTCCACCGCCGCCGAGGCCGGGAACGCGGCCGACTCGACGCTCGACGCGGTGGCCGGCTTGTTGAGCGCCAGGTTCGTCGAGGTGGGTGGCGCCCCGGTGAAGGTGAACTCGTCGATGTCGAGCAGTGAGCCCGCCCCGCCGGTGAAGACCAGGTACAGGGTGTGCGTACCCGATGGTGGGGTGACCGTGCCCGTCACGGTGGTCCAGGTTTCCCAGCCGCCGGTCGGGGCGACGGTGGCCGTGCCGACCACCGGCCCGGTGGGCGAGCCGGTGCGCAGCGAGATGGTGCCGCCCGCGCCCGCCGAGGCGACCCGGGCGGTGAACGAGGTGACCCCGGCCAGGTGGTACGGCGTGAACGAGAGCCAGTCGCCGTTCTCGATGTAGCCGACCGCGCTGCCGCCGTGCGCCGACGGCTTCGCCACCACGGTCACCCCCTGGTGGGCGCCGAAGTGCTCGGCCTGCCGGGTCCTCGGCTGCAGCACCACCGGCGATGACACCACGGCGGTGGTCGAACCGGCCGGGGTGTACTCGGCGCTGATCACCCCGAAGATGTTGGCGTTCGGGTCGTGCTCGCCGTCGACGGTGGTCTGGATCGTCCCGGAACAGCCGGTCGTGTTGACGATCGGATGCCCGTGGCTGTCGTGGCCGAGGATGTAGCTGACCCGGACCCGGGCGCAGTCGACGGTCGCCGCGTTCGGGTCGGTGACGGCGACCTGGAACGGGATCGCGTCGCCGAAGCTGAACAGCCGCCCGTCGACCGGCGTGGTCAGCCGGACGGTGGCCTGCCCGACCCTGACGACCACGCTGGCCGTGGCCCGCCGGCCGGTCGAGTCGGTAACCGTCAGGGTCGCGGTGTACTCGCCGTTCGCGGAGTACGTGAACGACGGGTTCGGCGCGGTCGAGTCGGTGCTGCCGTTCGTGGTGAAGTCCCAGGCGTAGCTGATCGCGTCGCCGTCCGGGTCGGCCGTCCCGGCCGAGCTGAACTGCACGGTCAGTGGCGCGTTGCCGCTGGTCGGCGTCGCGGCGGCCACCGGGATCGGGGCCCGCCCGGAACCGGTGTTGTAGCCGATGCGGTACAGCGCCGAGTTGGCGTCGCCGCCGAACCAGCCGGTGCCGTAGTCGAGGACGTAGAGCGCGCCGTCGGGGCCGAACTCCATGTCCATCACCTGGGTGCCGCTCCACGGGAAGTTCTCGATGGCGCCCACCCCGCCGCCACCGGTGAGGGTGACCGTCCGGATCCAGCGCCGGCCGAACTCGCCGAGGAACACCTTGCCGCTCATCGAGGCCGGGAACTTGACGTCCGAGACGAGCGCCGGGTCGTGCCGGTAGACGGTGCCGCCCATCGGGGAGAGGCTGCCGCAGCAGATTCCCGGCGGGTCCTGGCCGCCGCCGTACGGCAGCCACGCCGACCGGCTGGCCGGCAGCCGGCCGATCCCGGTGTTGTTGCGGGAGTTGTTCGTCGGGCCGCCGGCGCAGTCGAAGGTGCCGTTCGACGGGCCGCTGGGGAAGGTGTACTCGTGGTAGGGCAGGTTGCGGTTGGTGCAGTACGGCCAGCCGTAGAAGCCCGGCTCGGTGATCCGCTCGAAGGAGACGTCACCGGCCGGCCCGCGGTTCGGGTCGGCGGTGCCCGCGTCCGGGCCGTAGTCGCCGAGGTAGACCACGCCGGTGGCCTTGTCGACGCTCATCCGGAACGGGTTGCGGAAGCCCATCGCGTAGATCTCCGGGCGGGTGTTGGCGGTGCCGGGTGCGAACATGTTGCCGGCCGGCACGGTGTAGCCGCCGCCAGCCGACGGCCGGATCCGCAGCACCTTGCCGCGCAGGTCGTTGCTGTTGGCCGAGGTGCGCTGCGCGTCGAAGGCGGGGTTGCGGTCGGTCCGCTCGTCGATCGGGGCGTAGCCGGCGGAGTCGAACGGGTTGGTGTCGTCGCCGGTGGAGAGGTACAGGTTGCCGGCGGCGTCGAAGTCCAGGTCGCCGCCGACGTGACAGCACATGCCCCGGCTGGTGGGGATGTCGATGACCGTGACGGCCGACTGCAGGTTCAGGGTGTGGTCGGCGTTCACGGTGAACCGGGAGACCCGGTTGACGCCGTTGAAGGGGGCGAAGTCGGCGGGGGTGCCGGTGGCGGGCGCGCCGCCGGCCGGGGTGTTCAGCGGCGGGGCGTAGAACAGGTACACCCAGCGGTTGGTGGCGAAGTTCGGGTCGGCCTTGATGCTCTGCAGGCCCTCCTCGTCGTGGGTGTAGACCGGGATCGTGCCGGCCACCTTCGTGTTGCCGGCCGGGTCGGTGTAGCGGACGACACCGTCCCGGGAGGTGTGCAGCACGCCCCGGTTCGGCAGCACCGTCAGGCCCATCGGCTCGCCGGTCTCGGCGACGCCCTTGGCCAGGGTCTGGGTCTCGTAGCCGGGCTGCTGGCCGGCCGAGCAGCCGCCGGTGCCCAGCGCCGCGTACCGGATGCCGCCGAGCAGGTGGGTCCGGAAGTTGGCCTCGCTGTAGCTGGCCGCGGTGTGGCCCATGCCGGTGTACCAGGACCGGCCGCCGTCGTAGCCGTGGCACCAGGCGATCGGGTGGTCGGCGCCCATCGTGCCGCCGGTGTAGGTCGACTCGTCGAGGGTGGCGAGCACGTGCACGTCGCCGCGCGGGTTGTCGCGGTAGTTGTACCACTCGTCGTGCCGCTGCCAGGCGGTCGGCAGGCCGGCGGTGGAGGGGTGCGTCGGGTCCTCGATCCGGACGGTCGCGTCCTGGTTGGCGGGGTGGCTGGCGAAGTAGGCGCCGACCAGGCCGCCGTACCAGGGCCAGTCGTACTCGGTGTCGGAGGCGGCGTGCACGCCGACGTAGCCGCCGCCGGCCCGCAGGTAGCCCTCGAACGCGGTCTGCTGGCTGGCGTTGAGCACGTCGCCGGTGGTGGAGAGCCAGACGACGGCGTCGAAGCGGGCCAGGTTCGCGGTGGTGAACTGGCCGGCGTCCTCGGTCGTCTCGACGGTGAAGTTGTGCTGCGTGGCCAGCTGACCGATCGCGGTGATGCCGGCCGGGATGGAGTCGTGCCGGAAGCCGGCGGTCTTGCTGAAGATCAGGACGGTGAAGTCTGCCTGGGCCTGCGCGGGGGTGGCGGTGAAGCCGACGAGGCACATGAGCAGGACAGCACCCATCGACAATCTTCGTAACATGGTCGGTCGCCCCTTTTCCTGTGTCGTACGAGGACGGACGGGCGTGCCCCGACCACGCCGGACGATGTCGGTCCAGTGACGCGCATCGTTCTGTTCGAACCATAGGAAATTCTTAACAACCTGTCCAGATGTTTCGGCCAAAGTGATTGGACTTTTAGTCGATGTTGCGAAAGTTGGTGGCGGACCGGCGGTAGCCGCAGGACGACGCAACCCGTTTGCTGTCAAGGCACCGCGTCGTTCCGCCTCCAACGGGGATGCGCCAGCGAACTTTCGCTGCACAAAGACAATCGACACCTATGGTCGAACCGGACAAAACGTCATTGTCGCGCCAGCTCGCATTAATCGAGAATCATCGATTAGAGGGCTGTGGGTCTGGGTGGAGGGCGACCTCGACGTGATCCCGCCGTACGTGACCGCGCGTCAAGACGTCCGGGTGCGCGCCGCGTACGACCTGGCGGGGTCAGGCAGCTCCCCGGAGTAACCCCATCGACTCCGCCTGGAGGAAAGCCGTGCACATCAACCGGTATCGATCACGGCCGTTATCGGCCGCGGTGGTGACCGCGCTCGCCGCCACCGGCGCCGTGGTCGTCTCACTGACCCCCGCCCATGCCGCCACCGGATGCGGCGTCACCTACTCGGTCGCCTCCCAGTGGCAGGGCGGCTTCACCGGGAACGTGGTGCTGACAAACCTCGGCGACCCGGTCAGCTCATGGACCCTGACCTGGACATTCGCCGACGGGCAGCGGGTCACCCAGCCCTGGAACTCCACCGTGTCGCAGAGCGGCAACCAGGTGACCGCCCGCAACGTCAGCTACAACGGCAGCCTCGCCACCGGGGCGAGCACGTCGTTCGGCTTCAACGGAGCCTGGTCCGGGAGCAACCCCGTGCCGACCAGCTTCGCCATGAACGGCACGGCCTGCACCGGCGCGCCGTCGACCGGCAACCCGACCACGCCACCTCCGACCGGCCAGCCACCCACCAGCCCGCCACCCAGCACCCCACCGCCCAGCAACCCGCCGGGTAATCCCAGTTGGGGACAGGGGCTGCCGCCGGCGGACGCCCCGACCAGCCGGGCGTACGAGCGGATCCGCACCGGGGTCGACTACCTGCCGCGCAGCGGCGAGTGCTCGGTGGACATCCACCGGCGGTACTGGACGTACGGACCCGACGGGAAGGTCTACCCCACCTGGCACCCGGCCCGGGACCCCAGCGGATGCGCCTTCGGGCACGAGCACGGCGACGATCCGCGTACCTCGGACCTGTTCGCCACCGCCGGCTGGCCGGCCTTCGGCTACACCAGCGAGGTGATGGCCACCTCGCTGGCCGAGACCAGCCAGCGGCACGAGGACCACGTCGGGCACAAGGTGCTGTCGGTCAACAACGTCAACGTCATCCAGGGTGACAACGGCAGCAGCTTCTTCCCGCCGCAGGGCACCGTCATCGCCGTCTGCGACGTGCTGCTCAAGTTCCACCAGGGCACCCACTCCAAGGACGCCTTCACCAACAACATCCACGAGCTGATCTACAACAGCCGGTGCCAGCGCGGCAACGGCGGGGCGGTCACCGAGGCGAGGTTCAGCCTGATGATCCCCCTCGGCCGGGCCGGCGGATTCAGCCCCAGCGAATGCCCGGGCTTCGGCGGCCAGTTCATCAACGTCGGGCCCGCGGTGCCGGCGGACTCGCCCTCGGAGAACCGTTCGCTGGGTCGGCTGATCACCGAACCGGGCTGCGTCCAGGCGATCCGCGAGGGTCGCACCCACAACGACCCGCTCTACCCGAACCCGGTGCCGTTCACCGTCTCCGACATGGACGACTTCTGGTTCGCCGATGTCCAGGTGACCGGTTCCGGGCTCAGCTTCCGCCTGGCACCGCTGTTCTACGTGGTCAACCCGTCGCGCTACTACGACCCGGCCCAGCCGGACCGGCTCGGCCGGATCGTCGACCTCTGCTACACGAACCTCGCCGGTGGCAGCTACTGCGAGGAGGTCCGCCGGATCACCCAGCAGACCGGGCAGCAGATCGCCTGGGACGACCCGCGCTCGCCGTTCAAGGGCACCCTGCGGGAGTTCCGGCCGGGCACCTTCACGGTCCAGAACAGCGGCCCCACCACGGTCTACACCGACGTGTACGGCCGGAACGCCTCCACCACGCCGTTCACCGGCTCGATCCAGCAGTACTTCTCGGGCAACTCCTCGACACCGCTCTACGTCCGGGGTGCGACGAGGGACTACGCCACCGACCAGGTCCGCGCGCCAAACTGATCAGGTCGGGCTGATGGAGGTGCCCGTGGCGGAGTTGTCCGCCGCGGGCACCTCGCCCGCCGGCCGAGGCGGGTGGGCGGATTGTCGGGTGATGCACCGGGCCGCCGAGCTGCTCACCGACCAGGCTGTCCGCGGTGACCTGGATGCGTCGGGGTGTCCGATCCGAGGCCCCGAGATCGGCTTGATCAACTTAGTGGCGGTCCGTTTTGCCGGAATCTGGGATGGGCCGGGGGCGTTACACCCGGCGTACGACCGCAGGACCACGCCCCGCCTCCGGGCCGGTTGGTGTAGGCGCCCGGTCGTGTATCCCCTGAAGTCGTGCTCTGCCTTCCTGGAGCACGCCGGCACCTTTTCGTGTCCCCCCGACGCGGTGGTGCCGTACCCCCGATCGGAAGGACTGATCTTTGATGAACACGAACATCTTCGAGAACAGCAAGCTTCGTAAGGCTGCGCTGGGTGTTGCTGGTCTGGCGTTCGTCGGTGGCGTGACCGCCGGCCCGGCCGTGACCACTGCTCTGGATGAGGGTGCCCGCTCTATGGCGCCGACTGCCGCCGTTGCGGCGGAGAAGCCGGACACGGCGAAGCTGATCCCGAACGGCACCCAGGGTGTGCAGCAGGACGTGGAGTGGAACGAGGAGCAGGTTGGTAACGCGAAGGCCATCATCGAGGCCACCAAGGCCAACGGGATGGACGAGCGGGCCGCCGTGATCGCGGTTGCTACCGCGATGCAGGAGTCGACGCTGAACAACTTCGGTCACCTCGGTGACCGTAACGACCACGACTCGCAGGGCCTTTTCCAGCAGCGCCCGTCCAGTGGCTGGGGCACGGTGGAGCAGATCACTGATCCCGAGTACGCCACGACCGCGTTCCTGAAGGCGCTCAAGCAGGTCGACGGCTGGGAAGAGTTGCCGCTGACCGCCGCTGCGCAGACCGTCCAGGTGTCGGCGTTCCCGGACCACTACGCCAAGTGGGAGCAGGCGGCTGCTGACCTGGTCGCCGAACACTGGAACAGCTAAGTCGAGCAGTAATGGGCCGGATCCCGACCGGGATCCGGCCCATTACTCGTCTCAGCAGGCTGGCCTACCTGTCACCCACCCCGGTCAGGCCCGCCAGGACGCGGCCCAGGCCGTCCCGGAACGCCGCGTCGGCGTCGAAGGTGTCGGGCGCCGCGTCCCCGGTCAGCTCATCCAGCCAGGGGTGACGCAGGCGGCCGCCGGTGCGGTCCAGCCGTCGCGTCTCCCGACCCCACCAGGACCGGTACGTCGTCCCCGAGCGGGCCGACTCCTGCTGCTCGGCCCGGATGAGCAGCGCCATGCCTTGCACGTACCCGCTGAGCGACAGATAACGGCGCAGCGCCGTCGCGGTGTCGAGGCCGAGTGCCACGAAGGCGTCGACGCTCGCCCGCGCCAGGTCGAGAACCGCCGGGACCAGCGGCGGCCTCGTGGTCGCCAGGACTCCGACGAGCCACGGATGGGCCCGATAGGTCTCCCACTCGTGTTCCGCCAGCCGGGCGAGCGCCTGGGCCGGCGTACCGGTGGGCGGGGCCGGCGGACGGCGCCTCGACAGGACGTGCTGCACCAATGTCTCCACCAGACGGTCGCGGCTTCCGAGGGTCTGCTGCACGGCGGTGAGCGGTAGCCCCGCCCGGTGTGCGACCCCGCGGAGGGTGAGCGCCTCGGCGCCCTCCGCGTCGGCCAGGCCGAGGGCGGCCGCGATCATCCGGTCCGTACGCGGTTCCGGCGGCGTGCGTCTGACGGCCGCCGCCAGCCGTCCGCGGTCGCGGCGACGCCGGTACGCGCGGGCCTGGCAGGACCGTGAGCAGTAGCGGCGCGGCCGCCCGGTCCGCGCGGGCGCCCCGAGTTCCCGCCCGCACTCCGCGCACCCCATCGCGCCTCCTTTCGTCCCACAGTTCGTGTGACGAAACTACTTCGCCGCGCGCCGCCGGTGCCGCAGCGTGGCAGGCGTACGACATCCGTCGCGAGGAGGCGCCATGACCACCCTGACCACCCGCCCGGCCCACCGATCAGAGTCCGGCAGCCTGCTGGCCATCTGCCTGGAGGCGTTCGCGGACGAGGCGGTAACGGCCTGGGTCGTGCCCGATCCGGAAGCCCGGTTGGCGGGTATGCGGGAGATGTTGCCCGCGTCGCTGGCGGCGGCCCTGGACGCCGGGGCGGTCATCCTCGCGGTCGGCCCGGACGGCGAGGCCGTCGCGGCGTCGGTCTGGATCGACAAGCAGGGAGCCCCGGCAGCACCGGTGCCGCCGACGGCCGGCGACCCGGTGGCGCGACGGCTGGCCATGGTGGTGTCGGCCACGGCGGCGCGGCATCCTGCCGTACCCCACGTGTACCTGTCCGCCATGGGCACCCTGCCGCGCTGGCGCGGGTCGGGCGCCGGTACGGCGATGCTGCGCCACGGCCTCGACCGGGCGCGCGGGCTCGGTCTGCCCGTCTACCTGGAGGCGTCGACCCCGTCGAACCGCAGGCTGTACGCCCGGCACGGATTCTCCGACCACGGCCCGCCGGTCCCGCTGCCCGACGGCGGTCCCGTCCTGCAGCCCATGTGGCACGGCACCGGGACGCCGTGGGCGTACGCCGGCAGCGACCCGCTGTCGAACACCCGGTAGGACCGGCCGTCACCGCGTGTCAGCGCGAACAGCAAGATCGGCCGCGTCGGCCGGGTCCCCGTACGATGGGGTTCCGGCCCACGCCCTTCTCGGAGGGAATCCTGAGCTGGGAGGCCTACCGTTCCTTGATGCCGAGACAACCCAGCACCCTCGTCCGCGGTCGCGCGGTGCCGATCACGCTCGCCGTGGTGGCGCTGCTGGTGCTCACCGCGTTGGTCGCGTTCCGCTGGGGTTCGGCCGCGTCGTCGCCCGGTCCGGACGCCGCCAGCCCGACTGCCTCCGACGACACCGGCGACGGGACGCTGACCGTGGCGGAGGTGTACGCGACCCTGGCTCCCTCGGTGGTCTCCATCGCGGCCACCCGCACCGTCGGGGCGGGCGGCGGCACCGGGGTGATCATCAACGCCGACGGGACGATCCTCACCGCGTTGCACGTCGTGCGGGACGCCGGCGCGATCCAGGTGACCTTCGCCGACGGGACCCGGGCCGCGGCCACGGTCGGCGACACCGACCCGGCGAACGACATCGCGACGCTCACCCCGGCCGCCCTGCCCACCGTCGTCGTGCCGGCCGTTCTCGGCGGCGGGGTCTCGATCGGCGACGAGGTGGTGGCGATCGGAAACCAGCTCGGCCTGACCGGCAGCACCACCGCCGGCGTGGTCTCCGGGCTCGGCCGCTCCGCCAGCTCGGACGGCACCGAGGACCTCAACGGGCTCATCCAGTTCGACGCGGCGGTCAACCCGGGCAGTTCGGGCGGACCGTTGGTGAACGTCAGCGGCGCCACGGTCGGCATCGTGGTGGCCCTGGCCAATCCGACCGAGGCCGGCACCTTCATCGGTGTCGGGTTCGCCGTGCCGATCGGCGTCGCACTGGGCGCCGGCGCCAACGCACCCCAGATCTGACCGAGCAGGCACCCCCACCCCGAGGACGGACCCATGGACACCCCGCCCAACCCCAACGGCTCCACCCCGCCGGGCGCCAACCCGGTGGAGCAGGTGCTGTACGAGGTCAAGAAGGTGATCGTCGGGCAGGACGTGCTGCTGGAGCGCCTGGTCGTCGCGCTGCTCGCCCGTGGGCACATCCTGGTCGAGGGGGTGCCGGGCCTGGCCAAGACCCTCGCGGTGAAGTCGCTCGCCGAGGCGGTCGGTGGACAGTTCCACCGGATCCAGTTCACGCCCGACCTCGTCCCGGCCGATCTCGTCGGTACCCGGATCTACCACCAGCCGACCGGTGAGTTCCAGGTCTCGCTCGGCCCGGTCTTCACCAACCTGCTGCTCGCCGACGAGATCAACCGGGCTCCCGCCAAGGTGCAGAGCGCGCTGCTGGAGGTGATGCAGGAGCACCAGGTCACCATCGGCCGGGAGACGTACCGCGTACCGGAGCCGTTCCTGGTGCTCGCCACCCAGAACCCGATCGAGTCCGAGGGCACCTATCCACTGCCCGAGGCGCAGGTGGACCGGTTCATGATGAAGGTCGTCGTGGGCTACCCGGCCCGCACCGAGGAGTTCGTCATCGTCGAGCGGGCGATCGGCGCCGCCGCCACGATCGCCCGCATCATCGATCCCGCCCGGCTCGTCGAGCTCCAGCGGCAGGCCGACCAGGTCTACGTCGACCCGGCCCTCATCGAGTACGCGGTGGCGCTGGCCAACGCCACCCGCGACCTCGGCACCGTCGGGCTCGGGCACCTCGCCCGCTACGTCACCTTCGGGGCCAGCCCGCGCGCCTCGATCAATCTCGTCCTCGCCGCCCGGGCCCTGGCCTTCGTCCGCGGCCGGGACTACGCGCTCGGCGAGGACCTCGCGGACCTCGCGCTCGACGTGCTGCGACACCGCCTGGTGCTGTCGTACGAGGCGTACTCCGACGACATCACCGCCGACGTGGTGGTGCGGCAGATCCTGGCCGCCGTGCCCCGCCCGGACCGCGTCGGCCAGGGGCGCTGACCGGTGGCCACCGCCCCCGAGCGGCTGCTGCGGCGACTGGAGTGACGGGTGCTGCGCCGCCTCGACGGGCAGCTGCAGGGCGGGTACCGGACGGTGTCGCGCGGCGCCGGGATCGACTTCACCGACCTGCGCGCCTACACGCCCTCCGACGACGTCCGGCACATCGACTGGAACGTCACCGCCCGGCTGGACGAGCCGTTCGTCCGGCAGTACACCGAGGACCGCGACCTGACCGGCTGGCTGGTGCTCGACCGGTCCGCCTCGATGACGCCGGGCGGCGCCGGGCCGGGGAAGGCCGACGTCCTGACCGACCTGGCGATCTGCCTGGCCCGGCTGCTCTCCGGATCGGGGAACCGGGTCGGCGCGATCCTCTACGACAACCAGCGGCAACAGGTGATCCCGCCGCGTACCGGTCGGACCCAGACCCTGCGGCTGGCCCACGAACTCGGTCGGCCGGTCGAACCGGGCGGCGGCACCACCACCGACCTGGCGGCGATGCTCCGGCTGGCGGCCGGCACGGCCCGCCGGCGCAGCCTGATTTTCGTTGTCTCCGACTTCATCGGGGAGCCGGGCTGGGAGGCGCCGCTGGCCCGGCTCGCCCACCGGCACGAGGTGATCGTGCTGCGGGTCGTCGATCCGGCCGAGCTGGACTTGCCCGACCTGGGACTGGTCCTGGTGGAGGACGCCGAGACCGGGGAGCAGTTGCTCGTCGACACCAGCGACCCGCACCTGCGGCAACGGCTGACGGCCGAGGTGCGGGCCAGGGAGGCCACCCTGGCCGCCGCGATGAGTCGGGCCGGCGTGGCGGCACACCGGATCACCACCGACCACGACCTGACCCGGACCCTCGTCGACCTCGCCCGACGCTCGGGACGGCGGCGCGGATGACCGCCCGGTACCCGCTGCTGCTCCTCGTCGCCGTGGTCGTCACCGTCGCGGCGGTCACGGCGTACGTCGTGCTGCAGCGCCGCCGCGCCGCCGCCCTGGCCGGCTCGCCGCTGGCGTTCTCCGCCGCCTCCCGCCGGACCGCCGTACGCCGGCACCTGCCCTTCGCCCTGTTCCTCGCCGCGCTCGCGCCGCTGCTGGTCGCCCTCGCCGGCCCGCAGACCGTCGTCGAGGTGCCACGCGTCGCCGGGACCGTGATCCTGGCCTTCGACGCCTCCAACAGCATGGCCGCCGACGACGTCGAACCGTCCCGGTACGCCGCCGTCCAGGAGGCGGCGACCCGATTCGTACGCGCCCAGCCCGCCACCGTCGACATCGGCGTGGTCGTGTTCGGGCCGGGCGCGCTCACCACCCAACTGCCCACCGACGACCACGACGAGGCGATCGCCGCGATCAACCGGCCGAGCGTCGGCGGTGGGACCTCGCTCAGCGCCGCGATCCTGGCGTCCCTGACTGCGATCGTCGGTGAACAGGTGACGCTGCCCGACGACGAGGACGCGGAGCCGCCGGATCTCGGCTACTGGGGCTCGGCGACCATCGTGATCTTCTCCGACGGCGAGGACACCACCGGCCGCGCGGAGGAGGCCGCGGCGCTCGCGGCCGCGGCCGGCGTCCGGATCGAGACGGTGGGCATCGGCACCACCGAAGGCACCACCGTCGAGGTCGACGGCTACCAGGTGGCCACCGCCCGCGACGACGACCGGCTGGCCAGCCTCGCCGAGATCACCGGCGGGACCTACCACCAGCCGCAGGACACCGCCGCGCTCGACGACATCCACCGCGCGATCGACCTGCGCGTCACCACCCGACCGGAGCCGATCGAGCTCACCGCACCGCTCGCCGGGGTGGCGCTGCTGCTCCTGGCGGTCGGCGCGCTGCTGATGATCCGCTGGCACGGAAGGATCGTCTGATGTCGTTCGCCTGGCCCTGGGCACTTGCCGCGCTGCTGGCCGTACCGTTGCTGCCGACCGTGCGGTGGTGGCTGGCCCGGCGCCGCCGCCGGACGGCGGTCCGGGTCTCCAGCCTCGCGCTGATCCGGGCGGCCATGCCCGGCCGGTCCGGGTGGCGCCGCCGGATACCCGTGGTCCTGTTCCTGGCCGGCCTGATCAGTGTCGGCCTCGGCACCGCCCGGCCGCTGGCCTCGGTGCCGGTGCCCGCCAACTCCGCCTCGATCCTGCTGGCGCTCGACGTGTCACTTTCCATGTGCAGCACCGACGTCGAGCCGAACCGGCTGACCGTCGCGCGGGACGCCGCCCGGCAGTTCATCACCTCCCAGGAGGAGGGCACCCGGATCGGGTTGGTCGCCTTCTCCGGGGTGGCTGGCCTGCTGGTGGAGCCGACGACCGATCAGGCCGAACTGCTCGCCGCGCTCGACAACCTCGACACCGCCCGCGGCACCGCGATCGGGATGGCGGTGCTGACCGCCATCGACGCGATCGCCGAGACCAACCCGGCGGTGCCGCCGACCGGCGTCGACCTCGACCCGGGTGCCCCGCTGCCCGGCGTCGACGGCGACTACCAACCCGACACCATCGTGGTGCTCACCGACGGCGCGAACAGCCAGGGCGTGGATCCGATCACCGCCGCCGAACAGGCCGCCGCCCGCAAACTGCGCGTCTACACCATCGGCTTCGGCACCACGGAACCCGCGCCGATGGTGTGCCGCGCCGACCAGATCGGCGCCGGCGAAGCCTTCGGCGGGGACGGCCGGTTCGGCGGCGGCCGGTTCGGCGGCGGACGCCTGCTGCGGATCGACGAGGCGAGCCTGTCGGAGATGGCCCGGCTGACCGGCGGCGAGTACTACCGGGCGGAGGACGCGGACCAACTCGTCGACGTGCTGCTGGACCTGCCGGACGCGATCGTGGTGCAGCAGGAGGAGATCGAACTCGCCGGGTGGTTCGCGCTGGTCGGCGCGCTGCTGACAGCCGCCGCCGTTGCGCTGTCGCTCTGGTGGAACCGGGCACTGAGCGCACCCGTCCGGTCCACCCCGGTCCGTCCGCCGACCCCACCGTGACCGAACTCGCGGCCTACCCCGGGTGCTGGCCTGGGCGACCGGGCCGCCCTCGCCGGTAAACCTTCTCCCAGGCACGGCCAATGATGATGCGTGCTGCAACGGAGACCGACGTAGGAGCCCGCCTGAGGAGACGCGCCCTCTGCTACTGCCTGATCTTCAGCGCCGCTACAAAGGCGGTGAACGAGTGGCGGCCGAATCGTAGAGCCGGGCCGGTTGGGTCCTTGCTGTCCCGCACGGATACGGCGTCCGCGCGTTCGGCGATCTCGACGCAGGCGCCGTTGGTGTTGCTGCGGCTACTCTTCCGCCACCTGGTGTCGTCGTGCATCGTCCCTGCTACTGGTTGCTCTTTAGCGCCGTCACGAAGGCGGTGAACGAGTGGCGGCCGAATCGTAGGGTCGGGCCGGTCGGGTCCTGGCTGTCGCGGATTGCGGTCATGCCTGGCAGGTGAGCGACCTCCACGCACTGGCCGTTGCTCTGGCTTCTGCTGCTCTTGCGCCACCGGGCGCCAGTCAGATCCACTGTTCCTCCCCTGTTCCTAAGCCAGCGCGCGTACCGCCGCCTCGATCCGTTCCCGGGACGCGGACGGGCTGAGCGCACTGGACTGGAGGTGCGTGTACGCCATGATAACGCGTTGTAGGTCGGTCTCCCGCTCGAGGTACACGTCGCCAGCCAGTGTCTCCACGTACGCGACGGGCGAATGGATCTCCGGGTCAAACTCGAGTATCGCGATCGACCCGAGCATGCCGGGGTGGGCGCCCTCGTGGAATGGGAGGATCTGAATGTGAACGTTGGGACGGTGTCCCATCTCGAGCAAGTGTTGGAGTTGGTCGCGTAGGACGTCGGGTCCGCCGACCTGACGGTGGAGCACGCTCTCGTCGAGGATTGCCCAGAGCGTGGTGGGGTCCTCCTCCGTGAGGCAACTCTGTCTCGCGACCCGGACCTGCCTCCGCCGGTCGCGTTCCGACTCTTCCTGGGTGATCTGCTGCTGGTCCAGTAGCGCCCGGGCGTACGCCTCGGTCGGCAGCAGGCCGGGGACGGCAGCGAGCTCGAAGTTCCGTATAGCCAGGGCGGCCGACTCCAGCCCGATGTACATCGCGTAGGGGGCGGGGAGTTGGCCATACTTCGCCCGCCAGCCGCGTTCCTTGCCCTGACGTTGTAGCTCCAGCAGCCCATCTCGCTGCTGAGCGTCCGTGACGCCGTACTCCGTCAGCATCACCAACACGTCCGCACGTGCGGCGCCGACATCGCCCGACTCGATTTTGTAGATCTTTGACGAGGAGCAGCCCAGTTGGGCTGCTATCGACTGGTGCGTCAGGCCGACGGCTTCGCGGAGCTGTCGCAACTGTCCGCCGAGCTGCCAGCGCGCGATGGTGGGACCGGATGCCCTTGTCACGTACACCTCCAGGTAGCTCCTGATCATTCCGCGGTGTCGCGGATGGGTCGGGTGTCCGATCCGGCGGACCCGGATCGGCTTGATCAACTTAGTAGCCGTCCGTTTTGCCGGAATCTTGGATGGGGTCGGGGCGTTACACCCGGCGTACGACCGCAGGACCACGCCCCGGCTGCGGGTTGGTTGGCGTAGGCGCCCGGTCGTGCATCCCCCTTATCAAGTCGTGCTCTGCCTTCCTGGAGCGCGCCGGCACATCTTCGCGTCCCCGCGCGTCGGTGTGCTGCACCCCCGATCGGAAGGACTGATCTTTGATGAACACGAACGTCTTCGAGAACAGCAAGCTCCGCAAGGCTGCTCTTGGTATCGCTGGTCTGGCGTTCGTCGGCGGCGTGACCGCCGGCCCCGCCGTGACTGCCGCGCTGGATGAGGGTGCCCGGTCGATGGCGCCGACGGCTGCAGTGGCCGCTGACAAGCCGGACACGGCGAAGCTGATCCCCAACGGCACCCAGGGTGCCCAGCAGTCTGTCGACTGGAACGACGAGCAGGTCGGTAACGCGAAGGCCATCATCAAGGCCACCAAGGCCAACGGCATGGACGAGCGAGCCGCCGTGATCGCGGTCGCTACCGCAATGCAGGAGTCCACCCTGAACAACTTCGGTCACCTGGGTGACCGCAACGACCACGACTCACAGGGCCTGTTCCAGCAGCGCCCGAGTTCGGGCTGGGGCTCGGTCGAGCAGATCACCGACCCCGAGTACGCCACGACCGCGTTCCTGAAGGCGCTGAAGCAGGTTGACGGTTGGGAAGAGCTGCCGCTGACCGCTGCCGCCCAGACGGTGCAGGTGTCGGCGTTCCCGGACCACTACGCCAAGTGGGAGCAGGCGGCTGCCGACCTGGTCGCCGAACACTGGAACAGCTGACCACCGATACACACCGAACGGGCCGGGTTCCCACACCACGGGGACCCGGCCCATCGCTGTCTTCGCCGAGGCGAGGCGGAACCCGGCCACCGGCCGCCACGAGGATCGCGGAATCAGGGGGAGGTCACCAGGGTCAGGCCCAGGGCGGTGAGTGGGGCGTTGACCGGCTGGAAGTAGGTGACCCCGCCGGAGGTGCAGTTGCCCGAACCGCCGGAGGTCATGCCCTGTGCCTGGTTGCCGGAGATGAACGGCCCGCCCGAGTCGCCCGGCTCGGCGCAGACGCTGGTGCGGGTCAGGCCGTAGATCACGCCCTCGGGGTAAACGACGGTGACGTTGCGGGCCTGGATGACGCCGCACCGCCAGCCGGTGGTGTTGCCGTAGCGGCAGACCGAGGCACCGACCGGGGCGGCGACCGAGCCGCGCACCGGCACGTAGCTGCCGGCCGGCCCGCGGATCTGGCCGACCGGACGCCAGCCCGGGTCGAGCCGGACGTGCGCCCAGTCGGCCGTTGCCGCCGAGACCGCGGCGAAGACGCCCATCCGCTGACCGGCCAGGCTGTAGACGACCGTGCCGACCCGGCCGCAGTGCCGGTTGGTGACGAACCCGCCGACGACGCTGAACCCCACCGTGCACCGGAAGCCCGGGGACGGGCTGGTGGTGAACGGGTCGCCGCCGCGGACGTCGGCGTACGCGACCGGACGCTCGGCGGAGACCTCCACCCGGACCGCGCCGGCGGGTGCGCCGGCCCGGACCGCGAACGCGCGGGCGGCGGCCTCGGCGCCGGGCAGGGCGGTCAGCACGACCCGGTCGGTGCCGGGGTCGGCGTACCAGCTGGTGACCCCGGCCGGGGCGGATCGCGCGGCGCGGTCGAGCCGGTCGGCGCTCGCGGCGAGCGCGCGTTCGCCGTACCCGATGCTGGCCGGCGGCTCTCCGGCGGCGGCCGTGGTGGGCGTGGCCACCAGCCCGGAGGTGGCGAGCAGCCCGACGACGGCGAGTAGTCGGACGGCGGCGGAGGACAGGGCGACTGCGGCGGGTCGGCGCGTCATCACCTCACGGTAGTCGAGCGGTATCGATGCGGATACATACAGCTTCCGTCATACCGCGACGCCAGGACCCGCCGGAGAACACGGTTGTGTATCGCTTGTGTGAAACTCCGTGAACAAAGTGCGTCGCCGGCCATCCGCCGTTCGGTTGGGTGGCCAGCTCTAGATGGTTGCAACCCGGTGAACAACGCCCCGGCTCTTGTTCACAGAAGTTTGCCCTGATAGAACACGGAGAGCGGGCCGCAGCTCCGGTCCACCCCCTCGTGCAAGCGGAGGACATCTGATGGCTGGCACATCTCGTCGCGGTGGCTCCGGATCACCCGCGCTCTCCCGCCGTTCACTGCTGCAGCTCTCCGGCGGCGTGGCCCTGCTGGTCGCCACCGGCGGCTGCGCGGCCGGCTCGCGCACCGAGGGCGACGACGACACCCCCGGCGGCGCCACCGCCGACACCCTGCGGATCGCCGTCTCCAGCTACCTGTCGAGCTGGGACCAGGACTTCGTCGGGTTCGACCTGACCGCGCTGATGCTCTACAAGAACGTCTTCCCCTACATGATCGACTACGCGGTCACCGAGGTCGACGGCAGCAAGATCCTCGACACCGAGAACATCATCCCGACCTTCGCCGAGTCGTTCGAGCCGAGCCCGGACCAGAAGACCTGGACCCTCAAGCTGCGCCAGGGCGTGAAGTTCGGCAGCGGCAACGAGATGACCGCCGCCGACGTGAAGTGGTCCAAGGACCGCGCGTTCGCCGCGCAGGCCAACGTCGCCGGCATCTACCGCACCATCGGCCTGACCGAACCCGACCAGGTCCGGGTCGTCGACGACTACACCGTCGAGTTCACCCAGGCGTTCCCGAGCGCGCTGACCCGCCAGATCCAGGCCATCTCGCTCTACGTCTTCGACTCGGTCGAGGCCAAGAAGCACGTCACCGCCGACGACCCGTGGGCCGCGCAGTGGTACGCCAAGAACCCGCCCACCGGCGGCTACTTCAACGTCAGCCAGGCCACCCAGGGCCAGGAGATCGTGCTGGCCGCCAACTCCGGCTACCCTGGCCCGGACGGGGCGAAGACCCCGACCATCCGGATCAGCGTCGTCCCGGACGCCTCCAACCAGCGCCTGCAACTCCAGGCCGGCGACATCGACGTGGCGCTGGGCATCGGCCAGCGCGACATCGCCGACCTCAAGCAGGCCGACGGCATCAAGGTCATCTCGGCGGCCAGCAACGAGCAGGTCGCCATCCAGATGTCCGTGACCACCGCACCCTTCGACGACGTCAACGTCCGCAAGGCCCTGGCGTACGCGGTGCCCTACGAGCAGATCATCAACAACGTGTACGGCGGCGACGCCCGACCCACCAAGAGCATCGTGCCGCTGGACATGCCCGGCTACGACGAGCGCGGCTACCCGTTCACGTACGACATCGAGCAGGCGAAGTCGGCGCTGGCCGCCTCCGGCAAGACCTCGGTCACCTCCGAGCTGGTCTTCGAGACCGACAACGACACCCAGCAGCAGCTCGCCGTGCTGGTGCAGAGTGAGGCCCGCAAGGCCGGCATCGAGCTGACCCTGACCCCGCTGGACCCGGCCACCCTGGCCGAGCGGCGCGGCGCCAAGAACATCCCGCTGCAGCTCACCGCCGGCCAGCTCTGGGTCAACGACGTCGAGTACATGCTGGCCACCAGCTTCGTGCAGGGCGCCAACCTCAACTACGCCAACTACACCAACCCGGAGATCGAGCAGATCTACGAGCGGTCCCACACCGTCGTCGACGCCACCGAACGCAACGCCCTCTGGACCCGGGTGCAGGAGATCCTCGCCACCGACGTGCCGTGGGTGATCATCTGCCAGCCCAACTTCAACCTTCCGGTACGCGAACAGGTGGCCGGCTGGGTCCAGCCGATGGACGGGCTGGCCCGGCTGCGCTACCTCAGCGCGTCGGCCTGACCTGTCAATGCGGATCTCCCGGTTCGTCGCGCGGCGGCTGCTCCAGCTCATCCCGGTGCTGCTCGGGGTGGTCGTCGCGACGTTCCTGCTGGTGCGGGTGCTGCCCGGCGACCCGATCCGGACCATCCTCGGCCCCAACGCCACCGAGGCCGACGCGGCGGCGGCCCGCGCCCGGTACGGCCTGGACCAGCCGCTGTGGCGGCAGTTCCTGGACTACCTGGGCGGGCTGGTCACCGGCGACTTCGGCACCTCCATCCAGAGCGGGGCGTCGGTCGGCGCCGAACTGGCGCTGCGGGTCGGCCCGACCCTGCAACTCGTCGTCATCGCCGTCGGGGTAGCGCTCGTGGTGGCGGTGACCCTCGGCGTCTGGTCGGCCCGGCGGGCCGACTCCGCCGGCGACCACGGCATCCGGATCCTCGCCCTGATCGGCAACTCGATGCCCGAGTTCTGGCTCGGGCTGGTGCTGATCCTGGTCGGCTACAGCGTGCTCGGCTGGTTCCCGGCGCCCAGCGGCCGGGTCGACCCGGACACCGACCTGACCCCGCTGACCGGCGCCGACCTGCTCGACGCGGCGCTGACCGCGAACGGGCCGGCGTTCGGCTCGGCGCTGGCGCACCTGGTGCTGCCGGTGGCGACCCTGTCGATCGTCATCGTGGCGCCGCTGCTGCGCAGCGTCCGGGCCTCCGCGCTGGAGGTGCTGCACTCCGAGCCGTACACGGCCGCCGCCGCGCACGGGCTGCCGGAGCGGGTGCTGCGCCGGGGCTACCTGATGCGGGCCACCCTGGTCCGGCTGCCGTCGCTGGCCGCCCTGGTCTTCGGCACCGCGATCGGCTCCACCGTGCTCGTCGAGTACGTCTACTCGTGGCAGGGGTTCGGGCAGTGGGCGCTGCGCGGGCTGCTCTACCGCGACTACCCGGTGGTGCAGGCGTCGGTGCTGCTGATCGCCGCCGGCTACGTGCTCGTCTTCCTGATCGCCGACGTCGTGCACGCGATCCTCGACCCGAGAGTGAAGATCTGATGGCCGACCTGCGCGCCACCGGCGGAGCGGGGGAGTCCGCCGGCCCGTCAGCCACCGGCCCCGGCTCTGGCGTGTCCGGTGACTCCCCGAGGGGTGGCTCCCCGAGTGGTGGTTCGTCGACCGTGGCTGGTGGTTCCCCGAGCGTGGCTGGCGGCTTCCCGGCAGTGGCTGGTGGCTCGCCGGGGGTGGCTGGTGGTTCCCCGGTCGTCGCCGGTGGGGGCGCGGCGGCCGGGCGGTTCGCCAACGTGTTGCTCGGCGTCGGCGCGACGATCCTGGCCGTGGTCGCGCTTGCCGCGATCTTCGCTCCGCTGCTGAGCCAGTGGGGGCCGCTGGAGATCGACCCGGCGGGCTCGCGTACCCCGCCGGGCGGCAGTCACCTGCTCGGCACCGACTCCAACGGGATGGACGTCTGGAGCCGGCTGCTGCACGCCGGCCGGCTCGACCTGGGCATCGCCGTCGCCGCGGTGGCGCTCGCCGTGGTCGCCGGCACCACCCTCGGGCTGGTCGCCGGCTACCTGGGCGGCTGGCTCGACGACGTGCTGATGCGGCTGCTCGACATCTTCCAGGCGTTCCCCACCTTCATCCTGGCGCTCGCCGTGGCCGCCCTGCTCGGCGGCGGCACGGTCAACCTGATCATCACGATCGCGCTGGTGAACGCCCCCGGCTACGCCCGGCTGGTCCGCGCCGAGGCCCGATCTGTCCGGGAACTGCCGTTCATCGACGCGGCCGTCACCTCCGGCGCCTCCACGGTCGGCGTGCTCTGGCGGCACGTGCTGCCGAACAGCCTCACCCCGGTCCGGGTGATCGCCCCGCTGAACTGCGGCTGGGCGATGCTGACGCTGGCCGGGCTCTCCTTCCTCGGCCTGGGCGTGCCGGTGCCGACCGCCGAATGGGGCGCCATGATCAGCCTCGGCAGCCCGGACGTGGTGGCGGGCCGCTGGTGGACCTCTGTGCCACCCGGCCTGGTGCTGCTGCTCTGCGTACTCGGCTTCAGCCTGCTCGGCGAGGGCCTGCAGGAACGCGCCGGGGCGGGTCGGCGATGACCGCCGCCACCGGCCCCGCCGCCAGCGACCGCGCCGCCAGCGGACCCGGCGTGTCGGCCGGGCCGGGCCGGCCGTTGCTGGCCATCGAGGACCTCAGCGTCGTCATCGACCGACCCGGCCGGCGGGTCGCCGCGCTCAGCGGGGTGGACCTGCGGGTCGACGCCGGTGAGGTGGTCGGCCTGGTCGGTGAGAGCGGCGGCGGCAAGAGCATGGTGGCCCGGTCGATCGTCGGGCTGCTACCGGCGGGTTCGCACGCGACCGGCCGGGTGCTCTTCGCCGCCGACAGCCCGGCTCCCCACCCTGGCACCGGTGGGGAGCCGGCACGGCGGTCGGCGGCCGACGGGACAACGACGTCCCGCCGGCCGCCGACCCAGCCAATGGCGGGTGAGCCGCCGTCGGGTGAGTGGCCGTCGGGTGGACCGGCGTCGGGTGGGCAGCCGTCGCCGATGCCGGGGATGGCCGACGTGTTGCGGATGGACGCGGCTGCGCTGCGGGCGCACCGGGGACACGGTGCGGCGATCTGCTTCCAGAATCCACGAGGGGCGCTCAGCCCGACCCGCACCGTCGGGCGGCAACTCACCGACCGGCTCATCACCCACCAGTCGATGAGCCCGCGCCGGGCCAGGGAGAGCGCCCGCGAGCTGTTCGAGGCGGTCGGCATCCGCAACCCGGGCCGGCGGCTCGACGCGTACCCGCACGAGCTCTCCGGCGGGATGGCGCAACGGGTGATGATCTCGCTGGCCACCGGCTGCGGGCCGGGTCTGCTGATCGCCGATGAGCCGACCACCGGCCTGGACGTCACCCTGGCCCGGGAGATCCTGCGCCAGTTCCGGCACGCCGCCGACGCCGACCGGCGGGGGGTGCTGCTCATCTCGCACGACCTCGCCTCGATCGCCGAGATCTGCGACCGGGTGGTGGTGCTCTACGCCGGCACGGTCGTGGAGAGCGGCCCGACCGCCCGGGTGCTGCGCGAGCCGGCCCACCCGTACACCCGGGCGCTGCTGGCCTCGGTGCCGGACGTCGACGGCCGGCCGGTGACCGCCACCGCCGGCGCGATGCCGCTGCTGCGCGAGCCGCCGGACGCCTGCCCCTTCGCGCCGCGCTGCCCCCACGCCACGGCCGAGTGCACGACCGCCCGCCCACCGACCGTCCCGGCCCCGACCGCCGCCGGCACGGGCGCCGGTACCTGGACGGTCGCGTGCGTGCTCCCACAGACCGGGCCACCGGTCCCGAGCCCGACAATGCCTGGTCCGGCCGCGCCTCCTGATCTCACGGCGCTCCCTGCAACGGCCGCGGACCCCGGTACGACCCGGACCGTACTGGAGATCGACGACGCGCACGTGGTCTACCGCAGCCGGTTCGGCCGGGGCGGGCACCGGGCGCTGCGTGGCGTCAGCCTGCGGGTGGCGGCCGGCGAGACGCTCGGCGTGGTCGGCGAGAGTGGCTGCGGCAAGAGCACGCTGGCCAGGCTCATTCTCGGCCTGGTCCCGGCCGAGCGGGGCACCGTCACCGTCGGCGGCGCCCGGATGGGTGAGCTGCGGGGCCGGGAACTGCGCCGGCTGCGCAGCCGGGCCCAGCTGGTCTTCCAGGACCCGGTCGGGTCGCTGAGCCCGCGCCGTACCGTCGCCGACGCGATCGCCGAACCGTTGCGCGCGCTCGGCGTACCGGCGGCCGAGCGGGCCGACCGGGTCGGCGCCGTGCTGGACCGGATGGAGCTGGACCGCTCGATCCTGACCCGCCGGCCGCACGAGCTCTCCGGCGGCCAGGCCCAGCGGGTCGGCATCGCCCGCGCCCTGGTCGGCGAGCCCGACCTGATCGTCTTCGACGAGCCGACCTCGGCGTTGGACGTCACCGTGCAGGCGCAGATCCTGCGGGTGATCGGCGAGGTGGCGGCCGACCGGTCGCGCGGCTCGGTCTTCATCTCGCACGACCTGGCGACGGTACGCGGCTTCGCCGACCGGGTGGTGGTGCTCTACCTCGGCCGGATCGTCGAGGAAGGGCCGGTGGACGAGGTCTTCGCCCGGCCCCGGCACCCGTACACCCGGGCGCTGCTGTCCAGCGCGCCGAGCCTCGGTGCCGGATTCGCCGGCCGCCGCGTTGAGCTGGTCAAGGACCTGGAGGAGGCGGACGCCGCCGCCGGGTGTCCGCTCGCGGCGCGCTGCCCGTTCGTCACCGACCGGTGCCGGACCGAGGAGCAACACCTGCGCCCGTACGACGGCAGCCGGGCCGCCTGCTGGCGGTCCCCCGAGATCCCGGCCCTGCTGGGCGAGGACCCCGACCCGGCCGGTCCGACGCCGGCCAGCCCCGAACCGGCGCCGGCCGGCGACGACACGAAAGGTGGCATGCGTGATGCCTGACCGGCACATCCGGCTCGCCGTCGACATCGGCGGGACCTTCGTCGACGCGATGGAGCTGGACACCAGGACCAACCGGGTGCGGTTCCGCAAGGCGTCGACCACCCCGGCCCGGCCGTGGGAGGGGGTGCTGGCCGCGGTCGAGGCGCTCGGCACCGACCTGTCGACCGTGGAGCTGTTCATCCACGGCACCACCCTCGGCCTCAACGCGGTGCTGGAGCGGCGCGGCGACGCCACCGGGATCATCACCAACGAGGGATTCCGGGACATCTTCCTGCTCGGCCGCGGCAACGTCCCCCCGGACCACATGTACGACTTCCAGTACCAGCGGCCGCCGAGCCTGGTGCGTCGCCGGCACACCGCCGGGGTGGTCGGCCGCCTCGACCACCGGGGCCGGGTCGTCGACGAGCTGGACCCGGCCAGCGTCCGGGCCGCCGCCGACAGGCTGGTCGCCGACGGGGTGCGGTCGATCGCGATCTGCTTCCTGCACTCGTTCGTCGACCCGACCCACGAGCGGGCAGCGGCGGCGATCATCCGCGCCGCCCATCCGGGCGTCAGCGTCTCGGTCTCCACCGACATCGTCCGGGAGCACCGGGAGTACGAGCGGACCAGCACCACCGTGCTGGAGGCGTACATCCGGCCGATCTTCGAGCGGTACGTCGACGAGCTGGAGGCCGGGCTGGCCGACCGTGGCTTCGCCGGCCGGTTCCTGATCATGCGTTCCGGTGGCGGGTCGATGACCTCGGCGGCGGCGAAGACCTCGCCCACCCACACCGTGTTGTCCGGCCCGGCCGGCGGGATCGTCGGCGCCGCCGCCCTGGCCGGGGTGATCGGCCGGGACAACCTGCTCACCTTCGACATCGGCGGCACCTCGCTGGACGCCTGCGTGATCGAGCGCGGCACCCCGGTGGCCGCGTACGAGGCGCAGCTCGAACACTTCCCGCTGCTGATCCCGACGTACGACATCCGCACCATCGGCGCCGGCGGCGGCTCGATCGCCTGGCTGGACCGGGGGCTGCTCAAGGTCGGTCCGCACAGCGCCGGGGCCGACCCCGGGCCGGTCTGCTACGGCCGCGGCGGCGACCGGCCGACCGTCACCGACGCCTCGGTGGTGCTCGGCTACGTCGACCCGGACCGGTTCCTCGCCGGCACGATGGGACTGCAGGCCAAGGCCGCCCGGGAGGCGATCGAAAGTCAGCTCGCCGAACCGCTCGGGCTGACCCCGGAGGCGGCCGCCGCCGGCGTCTACGACGTGCTGCTGGCCCGCACCGTCGGCGCGGTCCGGCAGATCACCGTCGAACGCGGCCACGACCCGCGGGTCTTCTCGCTGCTCGCCTTCGGTGGCGCCGGGCCGCTGCTGGCCCCGCTGCTGGCCCGGGAGATGGGCATCCGGGAGGTGGTGGTGCCGTTCGCGCCGTCCGGCTTCTCCGCCTGGGGGATGCTGTCGGCCGACATCGTGGACGACTTCTCCCGTACCGTGTTGGCCACCCTGGACGCGGACGCGCCGGACGGGGCGGTCGACCTGGCGGCGCTCGCGGCCCGGTTCGAAGAGGTGGAGGCCGAGGCGCTCGGGTCGCTTCGCGGGCAGGGTGTGCCGGCCGACGCCTCGGTGCTGGAGCGACAGCTGGAGTTGCGCTACGTCGGCCAGGAACACTCGCTGATCGTCACGGTCGGCGCCGACCTGGACCGGGACGCCATCCGGGCCGCGTTCGAGGCCGCGCACCGCTCCCGGTACGGGCACGCGATGGCCAACCGGCTGCAGATTCTCAACCTGCGGGTACGCGGTATCGGCCTGACCGGGCGTCCGGAGCTGGTCCGCCGGCCGGCCGGCGACGGCGACGTGGGTCGCGCCCTGCTCGGCCACCGCGACGCCTACGACTTCGCCACCCGGGCGGTGGTGCCGTTCGCCGTCTACGACCGGTCCCGGCTGGCCGCCGGTGACCGGTTCGCCGGACCGGCCCTGGTGGACGAGGGCACCTCCACCACCGTGGTCCACGGCGGGCAGCGGGTCGAGGTCGACGACTACGGCCATCTGCTGGTCTCCCTGGACGATGCGCTACCGGCCGCCATCGAGGAGGGGTCGTGACCGCCCTGGACGGCGCCACCGCGGAGGTGGTGCGCAGCTATCTGATCTCGGCGGCCGAGGAGATGCGGGCCACCCTGATCCGGACCTCGTTCAACCCGGTCATCTACGAGGTGCACGACTTCGGCATGTCGATGTACGACGCCGACCTGCGGCTGATCGCCGAGGCCACCGGATTGACCTTCTTCCTCGGCGCCAACGACTTCTCGCTGCGCAAGGGCGTGGAGTACGTCGGCCGGGAGAACCTGCACCGCGGCGACATCGTGCTGCTGAACTATCCGTACTGGAACGCCGCGCACGCCGCCGACGCGACCCTGTTCGCGCCGGTCTTCCAGCCCGACGACGCCGACCCGGCCGCCGACGGGGAGCTGGTCGGGTTTCTCTGCGTACGGGCGCACTGGATGGACCTGGGCGCCAAGGACCCCGGGTACGTGCTGGACTCCACGGACATGCACCAGGAAGGACTGATCTTCCCGGGCACGAAGGTGGTGGCCCGGGGCGAACCGGTCCACGAGATCCACGAGCTGATCCGGTTCAACTCGCGGATGCCCGACGAGGTGCTGGGCGACCTGCACGCCCAGATCGCGGCGCTGCGGACCGGCGAGCGGCGGCTGCTGGAGATCATCGCCAAGTTCGGTCGGCCGATCGTTTCCGCCGCCGTGGACCGGATCATCGCCGACGGCGAGGCCCGCAGCCGGGCCGCGCTGGCCGCCCTGCCGCAGGGCTCGTGGACGGCCACCGACTGGGTCGACGACGACGGCATCACCGACGATCCGGTGAAGATGGCGGTGACGGTCACCATCGCCGACGGCACCTTCACCGTCGACTTCGCCGGTTCGGCGCCGGCCGCCGCCGGGCCGATAAACATGCCGTTCGGCGCCACCGAGGCGATCTGCAAGGTGATCCTCAAGTCGCTCACCTCGCCGGACCAGCCGAGCAACGCCGGCACCGTCGCGCCGCTTGTGGTGCGGGCGGAGCCGGGCAGCCTGTTCCACGCCGTCTATCCGCAGCCGACCTACACCCTCTGGACCGGCATCGTCGCCGTCGAACTGATCCTGAAGGCGCTGGCGCAGGGGATGCCGGACCGGTTGGCGGCGTCGTCGGGTGGGGACGTGCCGGGTTTCATGATGGTGGGGCGGCATCCCGAGACCGGCCAGTTGTTCGCGGTCAGCAACAACGACCCGGTGGGCTGGGGAGCCACCGTGGACCACGACGGCATGAACGCCGCCACCCACGTCTCCGGCAGCACCGGCCGGATCACCCCGGTCGAGGTGTTGGAGGCGCGCACGGGGATGTTCTTCGAGCGGGTGGAGATGCGGACTGATTCGGGTGGTCCGGGTCGGTGCCGGGGTGGGGTGGGGTTGCGGCGGGACATCCGGTTCGTGTCGGCGGGGGAGTTCCTGTCGGTGATCAAGAAGACGCGGTCGGCGCCGTGGGCGTTGGCCGGTGGCGGCGAGCCGGAGCCGAACCAGGTGGTGGTGTTCCCGGGTACGGACCGGGAGGCCCGGGTCAGCACGAAGCGGACGGCGGTCGCGGTCGGCGACCGGGTGACGATCCTGACCGCCGGTGGTGGCGGGCACGGTGATCCGGCGTTGCGGGATCCGGCGGCGGTGCGCCGCGACGTCGCCGAGGGGTACGTCTCACCCGAAGCCGCCCGGCAGGTCTACAGCGTGGACCCGGCCGACGGGGCCGGCGATGACTGAGCCCACCGCCATCGACGGCGCGACCGTCGAGGTGATCCGCAGCCATCTCGCCGCCGTCGCCGAGGAGATGCGCTCCGCGCTGGTCCGGACCGCCTTCAACCCGGTCATCTACGAGGTGCACGACTTCGGCATCTCCGTCTACGACGCCCGGCTGCGGCTGGTCGCCGAGTCGACCGGGCTGAGCCGGTTCCTCGGCGCCAACGACTACTCCATCGGCCGGGGCGTCGAGTACGTCGGCCGGGAGAACCTGCACCCCGGCGACGTGGTGCTGCTGAACTACCCGTACTGGAACGCCGCCCACTCCTACGACGCGACCCTGTTCGCGCCGGTCTTCCAGCCCGACGGTGCCGACCCGGCCGCCGACGGGGAGCTGGTCGGGTTTCTCTGCGTACGGGCGCACTGGATGGACCTGGGCGCCAAGGATCCCGGGTACGTGCTGGACTCCACCGACCTGCACCAGGAGGGGATCATCTTCCCCGGCACCAAGGTGTTCCGGCGCGGCCGGCCGGCCGACGAGATCATCGAGCTGATCCGGTTCAACTCCCGACTGCCCGACCTGGTCGTCGGCGACCTGCACGCCCAGGTGGCGGCACTGCGGACCGGACAGCGGCGGCTCGTCGACCTGTTCGACCGGTACGGCCGGTCCACCGTGGAGACGGTGGTCGACGCGGTCGTCGCCGCCGCCGAGGCGTCCACCGCCGAGGCGGTCGCCGCGCTGCCGCAGGGCTCCTGGACCGCCACCGACTGGCTGGACGACGACGGTGTCACCGACGAGCCGATCCTGATGCGGGTCACCGTCACCGTCGCCGACGGCACCTTCACCGTCGACTTCGACGGGTCGTCACCGGCGGTGCCCGGGCCGGTGAACCTGCCGCTCGGCGCGACGATCGCCACCGCCCGGGTGGCGTTCAAGGCGATCACCACCCCGGCCGAGCAGACCAACGCCGGCCACTTCGCGGCCCTGCGGGTACGCGCCGAACCCGGCACTCTGTTCCACGCCGTCTACCCGGCGGCCACCTTCACCCAGTGGACCGGCACCGTCGCCCTCGAACTGATCTACCGGGCGCTGGCCCAGGGGATGCCGGACCGGTTGGCGGCGTCGTCGGGTGGGGACGTGCCGGGTTTCATGATGGTCGGGCGGCATCCCGAGACCGGCCAGCTCTTCGCGGTGAGCAACAACGACCCGGTCGGCTGGGGCGGCACCCCCGACCACGACGGGATGAACGCCGCCAACCATCTCTGCCAGACCCAGGCCCGCAACACCCCGGTCGAGGTGTTGGAGGCGCGGACGGGGATGTTCTTCGAGCGGGTGGAGATGCGGACTGATTCGGGTGGTCCGGGTCGGTTCCGGGGTGGGGTGGGGTTGCGGCGGGACATCAGGTTCGTGTCGGCGGGGGAGTTCCTGTCGGTGATCAAGAAGACCAGGTCGGCGCCGTGGGCGTTGGCCGGCGGCGGCCAACCGGAGCCGAACCAGGTGATCGTGTTTCCCGGCACCGACCGGGAGGCCCGGGTGTCGACCCGGCGGACCGCGATGCTCCCCGGCGACCGGGTGACGATCCTGACCGCCGGTGGTGGCGGGCACGGCGATCCGGCGTTGCGGGATCCGGCGGCGGTGCGCCGCGACGTCGCCGAGGGGTACGTCTCACCCGAAGCCGCCCTCGACAGCTACCAGGTCCAGATCGGAGAGCCGCGATGAGCGCCGCCGAACACCCCGAACCGGTCGACACCGTCCTGACCAACTGCACGATCGTCGACGGCCGGGTCCTCGACGGCGTCGGCCCCGTCCCGGACGCCGCCGTCTGGGTACGCGACGAGCGGATCGCCGCCGCCGGCCCCCGGACGCAGGTGCTCGCCGCCGCCCGCGCCGGCGGCGACTTCACCGAACTCGACCTGGCCGGCGGGTACGTCACCCCGGGCCTGGCCAACATGCACACCCACCTGTCGCTGTCGCTGCCGGGAGCCGGCGGGGACGGGGTCAAGCAGATGACCGCCCACGAGCTGGCGCTCTACATGGCCGACGGCGCCCGCCGGACCCTGCTGTGCGGGGTCACCACCGTGCGGTGCGTGGCCGAGAAGGACCACGCCGACTTCGCCCTGCGCCGGGCCATCACCGCCGGCCGGGCGATCGGGCCGCGGATCTTCACCGCCGGCCGGGCGCTGGTCTGCACCGGCGGGCACGGCCACGAAGGTTCCGACACCGAGGAGTGCGACGGCGTCGACGGGTTCCGGCGCGGGGTCCGCCGCCAGGTCCGGGCCGGCGCCGACCTGATCAAGGTGATGATCTCGGGTGGCATCGCCGGCGAGCACGAGTCGATCCACACCCGGCAGCTCTTCGCCGACGAGATGGCCGCCGTCATCGAGACCGCGCACGCCTGGGGCCGCAAGGTCACCGCGCACGCCGGCCCCGCGCCGGTGATCGCCGAGGCGGTCGAGTTGGGCCTGGACTGCGTCGAACACGGCTACCAGCTCACCCCGGCGGTGGCCAGCCGGATGGCCGAGCGGGGCACCGCGCTGGTGCCGACGCTGCTGGTCACCCGCTGCAAGGAGTTCTTCGACGAACTCGGCGTACCGGACTGGATGCAGCAGCGGTCGCTCGGCGCCGGACCCCGCCACCTGGACAGCTACGCGATGGCGCTGCAGGCCGGGGTGGAGGTGCTGCTCGGCAGCGACATGCCGCCGTTCTGGCACTTCGAGGGGACCAACGCCTCGGTGCGGGAGCTGGAGTACATGTCCGACGGCGGTATCGGCCCGGCCCGTGCCCTCTACGCCGGCACCCTGGGACCGGTGCGCTGGCTCGGCGCCGAGGCCGACCTCGGCACCGTCGAACCGGGCAAGTACGCCGACCTGATCGCCATGGATGGCGACCCGCTGACCGGCACCTCCGCGCTGCGGGGGGTGCGCTGGGTGATGGCCGGCGGCCGGGTGGTCCGCGACGACCGCGCCGGCTGGAGCGCCCGGTGACCGCGCCGGGCGGCCCCGCCGGCCACCGGCTCACCGGCCACGGGCTCACCGACGGCAGCGGGCGCGACCGCGGCCAGGCAGCCGGAACCGCCGGGGCGAGCGGGAACGCCGCGTCCGCCGGGTCGGCGGCGGAGATCGCCGCGGGGATCGACGACATGTACGAGGCGTTTCTCGCCGGCGACCGGGTGCGCTTCGACGCCCACCTGCATCCCCGGGTCACCACCTGGGAGACCCACCTGCCCGGGCCGCTGCGGGAGCGCGCCGAGCTGGACGAGTACCGGACCCGGCGGGACGCCGCCGGGGCCCGGCCCGACCTCACCGCGCTGGCCGCCCACCACAAGCGCATCGACGTCTGGGGGGATACCGGGCTGGCCCGGTATCTGCTGGTCGCTGCCCCGGCCGGCGACGGGCCAGTCACCCACAGCCGGGTCACCGATGTGCTGCGGCGCACCGACGCCGGCTGGCTGATCGTCCACCACCACGCCGAGCTGCTGTCCGGTTCCACCGACGAACCGTCGGTCTCCGAGCGTCCTGCCGACGAACCGCCGGTCTCCGAGCGGCGGGCCGACGGACCGGGGGTGGAACCGTGCGCCGGCTGATCGCGTGGCGGACCGGGGAGCCGGCCGACGTGCTCTCGGTGGCGCAGCTGCCGCCCGATCCGCCACCCGGTCCCGGCCAGGTCCGGATCGCTGTCGAGACCGTCGGGCTGAACTTCCTCGACGTGCTGCTCTGCCGGGGCGACTACCCGGTCCGGCCGGATCCGCCGATGACGCCCGGGGTCGAGCTGGCCGGCCGGATCGTCGCCGCCGGCCCGGGCATCGACCTCGGGGGCGGCTCCCACCGCGTGACCGGCTCCCACCCGCTGGGTGGCTCCGATGGCGACAGCGGTTCCGACAACGACGGTGGCTCCGATCTCAGGGCTGGCGCTGACCTGGCGGGTGGCTCCGGACTGCGGATCGGTTCCGAGGTGATCGCCTGTCCGGCGCTGCCGCATGGCGCGCTCGGCGAGTCGGTCACCATCGACGCGGACCTGGTGGTGCCCCGGCCGGCCGGGATCGATCCGGTCGACGCGGCGGCGTTGCCGGTCACCTACCAGACCGCCTGGTGGGCGCTGGAGCGGGCCGGGGTGACCGCCGGCGACACCGTGCTCGTGCACGCCGGCGCCGGCGGTGTCGGGATCGCCGTCAGCCAGCTCGCGGTCGCGCGCGGGGCCCGGCTGCTCTGCACCGCGGGCGGGCCGGAGAAGGCGGCCACCTGCCGCGCCAACGGCGCGGATCTGGTGGTCGACTACCGGAACGAGGACTTCGTGCCGGCCGTGTCGGCGGCCACCGGCGGCGCCGGGGCGACCGTGGTGATCGACCCGGTCGGCGGTGACGTGCTGGCCCGGTCGCTGGACTGCCTGGCCTTCGAGGGCCGGCTGGTGGCCGTCGGCGCGGCCGGTGGGAACCCGCCGCCGGTCGACCCGATGCGGCTGATCGCCGCCAACGCCACCCTGGTCGGCCTCTCCTGGGGGTCGGCGTACCCGTGGCAGCGGCCGGCGCAGGTGCGGGCGGCGTACCGGATGGTGTTCGAGCTCTGTGCGGCCGGCGCGGTGCGGCCGCCGGTCAGCCGGGTGGTCCCGCTCGCGCAGGCCCCGGCCGCGCTGGCGGACCTGGCGGCCCGGCGCACCGTCGGGAAGATCGTGGTGCGGGTCGCCGGGCCGGGCGACCCCGAGCGGAGGGAACCGGCATGACCGAGAACGCGGCCGCCGCTCAGGGCGGTGACATGGAGCTGTACGACCTGCGGGTCTGCGTGGACCGGATCGAGGGCCGGTCGGTCTGCGGGATGGCCGTCGGCGACTACTTCGAACTGACCCACAGCGCGCACCTGCGGATCCCGGCGGACCGGCACTTCTGCGTGTACGCCCTCGCGGCGGTGCTGCCGTTCCTGGCCGCCAAGCAGCGGGACGTGCCGCCGGGCGACTGGCTCGCCCAGGACTCGCTGTTCGCCTGCCCCGACCCGGAGGAGCGGCTGGTGATGCGGGTGGAGCGCACCGGCCGCCGGTCGATGAACTCCGCCGACCTGACCTGAGAGGGGCACTCGTGCCGACCGTCGAGATCGGGCTCGGGCTGCAGAGCGACAAGCGGCCCGGCGACTACGCCCGGCTGGCCCGGCGGGCCGAGGAGTACGGCTTCGACGTGCTCACCGTCTTCGGTGATCTGATGTACCAGCCGCCGATCTTCCCGCTGCTGGAGATGGCCGCCGCCACCACCCGGGTCCGGCTCGGGCCGGCCTGTCTCAACCCGTACTCGATGGCGCCGTACGAGATCGCCGGCCAGGTCGCGGCGCTCGACCTCGCCTCGCACGGGCGGGCCTACCTGGGACTGGCCCGGGGCACCTGGCTCGGCGCGGTCGGCCTCGACCAGCCCCGGCCGCTGACCGCCCTGGCCGAGGCGGCCGAGGTAGTCTACCGGCTGCTCGGCGGGGACCGGGACGGTTTCGCCGGGCGGGTGTTCCGGCTCGCTCCCGGGACCGCGCTGCGTTACCCGGTGCACCGCCCGGACCCGCCGCTGCTGCTCGGCGCCTGGGGGCCGCGCGGCGCGGAACTGGCCGGCCGGATCGCCGCCGAGATCAAGGTGGGTGGCAGCGCCAACCCGGCGATGGTGCCGGTGGTGCGCGACCGGGTCCGCGCCGGCGCGGAAGCCGCCGGCCGGAGCGCCGAAGACGTCGGGGTGGTGCTGGGCGCGGTGACCGTGGTGGACGGCGACGGGGCGGCCGCCCGGGCCCGCGCCCGTACCGAGGTCGCCATGTACCTTGCGGTGGTGGCGGACCTCGACCCGACCGTCGACGTGCCGGCCGACCTGCTCGACCGGGTCACCGCGCTCGTCGACGCCGGCCGGCACGAGGAGGCCGGCCGGCTCATCCCCGACGACCTGCTCGACCTGTTCGCCTTCTGCGGTACGCCGGAGCAGGTCGCCGACCGGGCCCAGGCGCTCATCGACGCCGGGGTGCGGCGGGTGGAGTTCGGCACCCCGCACGGACTGACCGACGAGCGGGGCGTGGACCTACTCGGCACCGAGGTCCTACCGCGGCTGCGCCGCCCGACGTCGACCGCCGAGACCGGGGTACGGCAGTGACCGCCCCGGGAACGTCGTCGCCCGGGGTCACCGCGGCGGGATCGCGGCTGCTGGTGGTCGCCGGACCGGGGCTGGTCGCGGATCGGGAGCTGCTGGCCCGGTTGACCGCCACCGAGTCCGCGGCTCTCGGCGTACCCGGTCGGTTTGTCGTGGCCGGTGATCTGGGTGAGTTGCGTGACCTGCTTGCGTCGGCCGGCGCCGACCCGGCGGTGGCCGTGGTGGCGCTGGTCGGGGCGGACCCGACGGCGCGGTCGCTGCTGGCGGCGCCGGGTCCGCACGCGGGGCGTACCGTCTGGTACGACCCGGACGTGACCGCACCGGTTGCGGTGGCGCCGGGCTCGCGGTGGCTGGCCGGGCGGGGCGTCTGGGGGTTGGCGTGGGCGATCCGGCACGCGGTGCACCGGCTGCGCCGGCCGGCCCGGCGGATCCGCTACGGCCCAGGCCCCGAGCAGTGGGGTGAGCTGCGGCTGCCGCCGGCCGCCGCAGCGCCGCCGGTGGCCGTGCTGCTGCACGGCGGCTTCTGGCGGTCGGTCTGGGCGGCGGACCTGATGGACGCGCTCGCGATCGACCTGGCCGACCGCGGTTACGCCGCCTGGAACCTGGAGTACCGCCGCCCCGACCGGCACGGCTGGGCGGCGACCGTGGCCGATGTGGCTGCCGGTCTCGACGCGCTGGCCGGTCTCGACGTCGAGGTGCTCGACCTTGGCCGGGTGGCGGTGTTCGGGCACTCGGCCGGCGGGCAGCTCGCGCTGCGACTGGCCGCCGACACCGCGCGGCCGGCCCGGACCGGCGGCAGCGGGCCGGGCGGCGGGGTCCGGGTCGCGGTCGCGGTCAGTCTGGCCGGCGTGGTGGACCTGACCGAGGGGGACCGGCGTGGCGTCGGCACCGGCGCCGTCGCCGCCGCCCTCGGCGGGGGGCACGCCGACCGGCCCGAGGTGTACGCCGAAGCCGACCCGATGCGCCGGCTGCCGATCGGCGTGCCGCAGCTCGTCGTTCAGGGCGCCGGCGACGACCTGGACCTGATCGACTTCAACCGGCGGTACGTGGCCCGTGCCCGCGCCGTCGGCGACGAGGTGGTCTGGCTGGAGCAGCCGGGCGACCACTTCGCGGTGATCGATCCGGCGGCCGACATCTGGCAGGCCACGCTCGGCGAGCTGGACCAACTGCTCGGCCGCTGATCCGCCGCTGGCGCCCGATAATGAAGTGGGAGTGAACAGGCCGGTCAGAAGAGCCGTGGGGTGACCACCGACACGACGGTGGTCACCTCGGCGGTGTCGTTGAAGAGCCGGTGCGCCACGTTCGACCGCAGATGGACGCTGTCGCCCGGGTAGAGCCGGTGCTCCACCCCGTCGACCTCGTAGAGCAACTCGCCCCGGACCACGTACGCGAACTCCTCACCGGCATGGCCGTACGCCTCCTCCCGGCGACCGCCGGGGGCGATGTGCACCAGCATCGGCTCCAGCACCAGGTTCGGGCCCCGGTCCGAGAGCATCCGGTAGGTCTGCTGGCCGGAGACGTACTGGGTGGCGCCGTTGTCGGCGCGGGTGAGCGTGAAATGCGTCGGCAGCCGGGTGGTCTCCGGTTCGGTGCTGGCCGGCTCGTCGTTGAAGAACTCCGCCACCGGCCGGTCCAGCGCGGCGGCGACGCTGTTCAGCGCGGTCAGGCCGATCGAGGAGACCCCCCGTTCGACCTGGGAGAGAAAGCCGATCGACAACCCGGACCGGCTGGCCAGGCCGCGCAGGGTGAGGCCGCGCTCGGTGCGGAACTGGCGCATCCGGGAACCGACCAGGTCCGGCCGGCCGGCACCATCCGCGGCAGCGACCCGTTCAGACCTGCGCACCGGACCTCCCGCGACGGCCGCGCGGCCGGGGGCGGCCGGCGCGAATTCTGTTTGATGGTATCGAACTGGCCCGCCGCATCGGAAGCCGCTGTCGGCCCGGGTCGCCGATCCGGGCGGCCGGATCAGGCCGCGAACGTCCGCTCCGCGACCGGCCGGTCGCTTAGCGTGGTGGGGTGGATCCATCGGCGGTGTGGCGGGACCAGAACCGTCGTTGGCGGATCGAGGCGTACCGGGCGCCCGACCTCCGGTTCGCCATCTACGCCACCAACGGCACCACCGAGTCGGTGCCGCTCTGGCTGCTCGGCATGCCGGCGTTGGCGCGTTGGCTGATGGTGCAGAAAATTGGTCTCGACGACCTGGAAGTGGTCGACTGAGGCGACCGCCGACCGTGCCGGTTCAATTCGGGTCAGCCGGTTGAATCCGGCCAGCCGGTTGAATCCGGTCAGGTGGGGAAACACGCGCCATGCCGGATGTGTTGGGCGGGTGGTCGGTCTCGGTGGCGGTCGCGGTCTTCGCGGTCGCCGCCGTGGTGACCGTGGTCGGCAGCACCCGGCTGGTGGCGCTCGGCGACGCGCTGGCCGACCGGACCGGCTGGGGGGAGGCGCTCTTCGGCGCGGTCTTCTTCGGTCTGGCCACCTCGTTGTCGGGGATCGTGATGACCACCGTGACGGCACTGGCTGACCAGCCGGAACTCGCCTACGGCAACGCGGTGGGCGGGATCGCCGCCCAGACCACGGCGGTGGCGGTGGCGGACGCCTGCTACCGCCGGGTCAATCTGGAACACGCCTCCGCCTCGCTGGCCAACCTGCTGTTCGGGTCCCTGTTGACCGCGATGTTGGCGTTGGCGCTGCTCGGCACGTTCGCGCCGGAGCTGACCCTGGCCGGCATCCACCCGGTCTCCGCCGCGCTGGTGGGCTGCTACCTCGGCGGGCTCCGGCTGATCCGGTCGACCGGTGCCCGGCCGTTGTGGGAGGCGGTGCAGACGCCGGAGACCCGGCCCGACGTACCGCAGGGACACGGCACGCTGGACCTGCGCGCGGTGCCCTGGTTGTGGGGCCGGTTCGCCCTGGTCGGTGCCGTGGTGGCGGTGGGTGGCTGGGCGATCGCGGTGGCCGCCGGGGACCTGGTGGCGGCCACCGGCCTCTCCGCCGGGTTCGTGGGCGCGGTGTTGATGGGGGTGGTGAACGCCCTGCCGGAGACGGTGACGGCCATCGCCGCGGTCCGCCGGGGCGCGGTGACCCTGGCGGTCGCCGTGGTCCTCGGCGGCAACTGCCTCGACGCGCTCAACCTGGTGGTGGGCGATGCGGCGTACCGGGGTGGGTCGCTCTATCACGCGGCCGGCCCGGACGAGCTCTTCGTCACCGGCGCCGGCCTGCTGATGACCGCGCTCCTCGTCGCCGGCCTGCTGGTCCGCCAGTCCCGGGGCTGGGGCCGCCTCGGCTTCGAGGGAATCGCCCTGCTGGGCACCTATCTGGTCGTCCTGCTGGTGCTGACGAGGTGACCGCGGGTCTCGATCGAGGGATGTGTAGCCGATTCGCAATTAACCCGTTATGCAGTGATTAGCGTGGTCCTGGTGAACAACAAGGGATTGCGGACATTTCTGTCAGTGGGCGCCGCCGTCGCCGTGGTGTTCTTCGGTAGTCGCCCCGAAGACGGGGGCGGGGTCACCAACGCGGTGCTGGTGCTGGCCGCGGCCGCGGGAGTGCTGGTCTGGTTCCTCACCAAGCCCGGCACCGGCAAGCCGGTGAGCTGACCGGGCCGGCGGGCCGACCACCTGTTCAGCGGCGGCGGTCACCGGCCAGCAGGTGCCAGGTCAACGCCGACACCACGCCGTACGCGAGGTGCGGCGCCAGGTCGGCCAGCCAGTCTGCCCGGCTCCAGCTGCGCGGATCGGAGATGCCCAGCGCGGTGATGGGTGCGTCGGAGGCCAGCATCGCCGCGGCCCCGAGCAGCGCGGCGGCCGCCGGCACCGGGATCCGGCGGCGTCGCAGTGCCGCCGCGAACAGCGCGGAGGTGGCCAGCCCGGTGGCGTAGCCGAGCAGTGGTCCGAGGCCGGACCGGCGGTTCTCCGTCATCCGGCTGGGCTGTTCCGAGGCCAGCTCTCCCGCCCGGGCCAGGCCGGCGAGCCGCCGGACCGTCTCCTGCGGGGTCTGGCTGGCCGGCCGCCCACGGACCGCCATGTCCAGGTAGGACACCGCGTTCAGCGCGGTCGTGCCGGCCGCCCCGGCGAGCAGCCCGTCCATCAGGTCGCGGGCCGGCTTACCGCCCTGACCGCCGCGGTTCACCGCGACCACCGCTGCCCGCCGCGGTTCGGCGGAATCGGCCCGGCGCCGTGGCCCGCCCAGGGCGTCATCGGGGTTCACCTCGGCCGCGGCCGCCCTTGGGGCCGCGGCCCCGTTCGCCGCGCAGCACGCCGCGTTGGCCGCGATCCTCCTGCAGGATCCGGTTCGCGACCTCATTGGCCCGCTTGTCCGTTGCGCGGCCGGAGTTCTCCAGCAGCTTGCGCAGCCGCGCCCGTTCGATGTCGTACGCGTTGCTTCCCGGTCGTGGTCCTGGCATGTCGGCGCCTCCCGTCATGTCGGTGCCGTGCGGAGCGCGGTTACCCGCCTGACCGGCGGCTATGCGCCCTCAGCGGCCCGAGCGCAGGCCGGCGGCGTCGCGGGCCGGGGCGTCGGCCCGCTGCCCGTCGGGGCGGTGCACCACCGCGACCGGGCACTGCGCGTGGTGCAGCAGGGCCTGGCTGACCGAGCCGGTGACCAGGCCGGTGAAGCCGCCGCGTCCGCGCGCGCCCACCACCACCAGCCGCGCGGTCGCGGTCTGGTCGATGAGCGCCGGGGCCGGCCGGCCCCGGATGAGGCGGGGCCGGATGGCCACCTCCGGGTACCGTCCCCGCCAGCCCGCGACGGATTCGGCCAGCAGCCGCTCCTCGTCCGACCGCAGCTCGTCGACGTCGTAGACCAGCAGCAGCATGTCGCCGGCGCCGGCGGAGACCGGGTGGTTGAAGGCGTGTACGGCCACCAGGTCGGTGCCGTGCAGCGCCGCCTCCTCGACGGCGAACCCGACCGCGAGTTCGGACAGCTCCGAGCCGTCCACGCCGACCACCACCGGGCCGCTCGGGTCGTCGCGGCCCCGTACCACCAGGACCGGGCAGGCGGCGTGGCCGGACACCTGCACCGCGACCGATCCGACGATCAGGCCGCTGAATCCGCCCAGGCCGCGGTCGCCGAGGACGAGCAGGGCGGCCTTCGGTGACTCGCCCAGCATCGCCTCGGCCGGTTCGCCCTCGGCGATGCCGCCGGTGACGTCCAGGTCGGGAGCCGCCGCGCGGGCCTCGGCGATCGCCCTGGCCACGATCCGCTCGGCCTCGTAGCGGGGTCCACCGTCGAGCGGTCCCGCGGGCGCGGGACTGGCCGGCATGTTCCGTCGCGGCCAGCCGAGCGCGTGCACCACCCGCAGCGGCCGTTGCCGGACGGTGGCCTCGGTCGCGGCGACCCGGACGGCGCGCAGTGCGTCGGCGGAGCCGTCCACCCCGACGACGACGGCCGCGCCGCTGGCTGTGCTCATGTGCGGGCACCCTTCTGCCTGCCGGTCCGCCCGACCGGACCGACCGCCGGTGACCGGGGTGAGCACCCAGTATCGCCGCCGTCGCGGCCGGGCGGGGCCGAACGCCCGTCTCTGGTACTCGGCCGGCCGGGCTGCCAGGGTTGGGTACCGAGCGGCGAGGAGGTCGGGCGTGCGGGACGTGCTGGCGGAGCTGGACCGGTGGTGGCGTCGTGGTGCGCCGGTCGGGCTGGCGACCGTGGTCGAGACCTGGCAGTCGGCTCCCCGGCCGGCCGGCGCGACGATGCTTGTCGGCCCGGACGGCACCGCCGCCGGCAGCGTCTCGGGTGGCTGCGTGGAGGGTGCGGTCTACGAGCTGGCCCGGGAGGTGCTGGCGACCGGGACGCCCCGGTTGCAGCGGTACGGGGTGTCCGACGGTGACGCGTCGGCGGTGGGCCTGACCTGCGGCGGGGTCCTGGACGTCTTCGTCGAGCGGGTGGATCCGGCCGGTGCGGCGGAGCTGGGGGAGGCGTTGGCGGCCATTCGGGCCGGGTTGCCGGTCGCGGTGCTGACCTGCGTGGCGGCGGGCGCGGACGATCCGGCGGGTCGGCTCGGCCGGCGGCTGGTGGTGTGGCCGGACCGTACCGCCGGCACGCTCGGGACGCCACGCCTGGACGCGGCGGCCACCGACGACGCCCGCGGGATGCTCGCCGCGGGTCGCAGCGGCATCCTGCGGTACGGCTACCACGGTCAGCAGCGCGGCGACGGGCTCGCCGTCTTCGTCTCGGCGTTCGCGCCCCGGCCGCGGATGCTGGTTTTCGGGGCGATCGACTTCGCTGCGGCGGTGGCCCGGATCGGCGGGTTTCTCGGCTACCGGGTGACGGTCTGCGACGCCCGTGCGGTGTTCGCCACCGCGCGCCGGTTCCCGACGGCCGACGAGGTGGTGGTGGACTGGCCGCACCGCTACCTGGCGGCCGAGGCGGCGGCCGGTCGGGTGGACGGGCGCACGGTGGTGTGCGTGCTCACCCACGATCCGAAGTTCGACGTACCGGTGCTGGCGGTGGCCCTGCGGCTGCCGTTGGCCTACGTCGGTGCGATGGGGTCCCGGCGGACCCACCTCGACCGGCTGGATCGGTTGCGGGAGGCGGGCCTCGGCCCGGCGGAGCTGGGCAGGCTCGCCTCGCCGTTGGGTCTGGACCTGGGGGCGCGGACGCCGGAGGAGACGGCGGTCAGCATCGCCGCGGAGATCATCGCGTGCCGGTGGGGCGGCACCGGCACTCCGCTGACCGGCCTGGACGGCCGGATCCATCACGACGCCGAGTGAGGGGCACGCACCGCGCCGGACCAACCACAACCTAGCATCCTAGGATGCCTTACAGGGAGTCGCCCAGGTCACGGGCTCAGCTGGCAGTGGCTGGCGGCGGATATAGTGGCAACGCAACTCAGCAGCCACGGGGACCGTCGACCTACCGACCAGGCTGCGTCGGGTGCCAGGGAGGTCCGGGTGGCGCGTCGGCCGACGCCGGAGGTGCGCGCCCAGCCGACCGGGGGCGATGCGGAGCCCGGCACGGGCCGTGTGATCACCATCCCGAACCTGATCAGTTTCGCCCGGCTGCTCGGGGTGCCGCTGTTTCTCTACCTGTTCCTGGCCACCCACGCGGACGTGGCGGCGCTGGTGGTCCTCGCCGTGGGCGGTACCACGGACTGGGTGGACGGTTACGTCGCCCGCCGGCTCCGCCAGGTGAGCCGGCTGGGGGAGCTGCTGGACCCGCTGGCCGACCGGCTCTACATCCTCGCCACCCTGGTCGCGTTCACCGCCCGGGAGCTGGTGCCCTGGCAGTTCACCGCCGCGTTGCTGGCCCGGGAGCTGCTGCTGCTCGGGTCGCTGGCGATCCTGCGCCGGTACGGGTACGGTCCACCGCCGGTGCACTACCTCGGCAAGACGGCGACGTTCATCCTGCTGGCCGCGTTCCCGGTGCTGCTGCTGGCGGGTGCGGTGCCGGGTACGGCAGCGGTGGCGGGGGCGATCGGTTGGGGGTTGGCCTGGTGGGGCCTGGTGCTCTACTGGGCGGCCGGGGCGCTCTACGTGGTGCAGGCGGTGGGGCTGGTCCGCGCCGCCCGGACGGTGAACGGGGCCGGTGGTGGCTGAGCCGACGGGTCGGACCGGCGACGAGCGAGGCGGGGCGATGGCGGGAGACGAACCACGGCGTACCTACGCGCCGGACTTCCTGACCCAGCTGTTCCGGGATCCGCTCGACCCGGGTTACGCGGACGCGGCGGCCCGCCGGGAGCGGGTCGGTCCGGTGACCGGCTGGCGTCGGGGGACGGTCCGCGCGGTGAGCGTGCTGACCCTGGTGGCGCTCGGGTTCCTGCTGGCGGTGGCCTACCGGCAGACGATCGCCGACGAGCCCGGCCGCAGCCAGGCCCGGGCCGGGTTGGTCTCGCAGATCAACGCCCGGGACGAGGAGACCGACGAGTTGACCCGGCGGGCCGATGAGCTGCGGGCCGAGGTGGCCCGGCAGCGCGACGCGGCGTTGTCCGGTGACGCGGCCGCCGAACTGCGGGACCTGGAGGCGAGTACCGGCCTGGGTCGGGTTCGGGGGGACGGGGTGGTGGTGACGGTGGCGGACGGCCCCACGGGGGCGGACGCGGTCACCGGCGCCGGCGGCACCAATCTGGGTCGGGTGCTGGACCGCGATCTGCAGGACATCGCGAACGCGCTGTGGAGCGCGGGGGCGGAGGCGATCTCCATCAACGGGCAGCGGTTGACGGCGACCTCGACGATCAGGGCGGCGGGCAGCGCGATCCTGGTGGGGTTCCGGCCGGTGACCGGCCCGTACGAGGTGTCGGCGATCGGCCCGGACGAGATGGCGGACCGGTTCCAGGACAGCGGTGCGGCGCGGTTGTTGCGCAGTGTCGCCAACGAGTACGGGATGTCGTTCGGGGTCCGGCGGGTCGACGATCTCACCCTGCCGGCGGCGGGTGAACCGCGGCTGGACTACGCTCGTCCCTCGCCGGAGTCCAGCCCGCCGGTGTCGCGGGTGGCGCCGGGTGTGTCCCCGAGCCCGTCCGGAGGTGGCCGATGATCGCCGTGCTGGCCCTGATCGCGGGTGTGGTGCTCGGCGTGGTGGTGGATCCGACGGTGCCGTCGGCGTTGCTGCCCTATCTGCCGATCGCGGTGGTGGCGGCGTTGGACGCGGTGTTCGGCGGGGTCCGGGCGAAGTTGGACGGCATCTTCGACGACAAGCAGTTCGTCATCTCGTTCATCTCCAATGTGCTGGTGGCGGCGCTGATCGTGTATCTGGGTGACCAGTTGGGCGTTGGTGGCCAGCTCTCCACGGGCGTGGTGGTGGTGCTCGGGGTGCGGATTTTCGGCAATGTGGCGGCGATCCGTCGGCACCTGTTCCGGGCATAGGCGGGTTCGATGACGTCGCAGCACAGACCTACCGGTACCGGCTGGCCGGACGCGGCGCCGGCGTCGCGTCCGGGTCGCTCGGCGGACGTTCCGGCGGGGCCGGGTCCGGTGACGGACGTTCCGGCGGCGGAGCCGGAGGGGACGACGGCGGCGACCCAGGCGGTGGGGTCGGTGGCGGCGCGGGAGCCGGGCGGCTCGGCGGCGTCCGGTTCGGCCGGTGGGCGGCCCGGGCTCAGTTCCGCGGCGGTGGTGATCGCGGTGCTGTTGGCGCTGCTGGGGTTCACCTTCGTGGTGCAGGTCAAGAGCACCTCGACGGATTCGTCGTTGGCGGCGCTGCGGCAGGAGGACCTGGTCCGGATTCTGTCGGATCTGGAGGCGCAGGAGGAGCGGCTGCGGCTGGAGATCGCCGCGTTGGAGGAGAGTGAGCGGCAGCTGACCTCCGGGGCGCAGGGGCGTCAGGCGGCGTTGGAGGAGGCCACCCGGCGGGCCGACGAGTTGGGCATTCTGGCGGGGACGCTGCCGGCTTCGGGTCCGGGGTTGACGGTGCGGTTCACGCCGGTGGCCAAGCCGATCCGGGCCTCGACGTTGTTGGACGCGGTGCAGGAGTTGCGGGGTGCGGGGGCGGAGGCGATGCAGATCGCCGGGTCGGACGGCGCGGCGGTGCGGGTGGTGGCCTCGACGTACTTTCTCGATGCCGACGGTGGGGTGCTGGCCGATGGTCGGCGGCTGACGGCGCCGTACACGATCTCGGTGATCGGTGATCCGACGACGATGCGGACCGCGCTGAACATTCCGGGCGGGGTGGTGGCGTCGGTCGGTGGCGACGGCGGTAACGTGACCGTCCAGGAGCGGGAGGTCGTCGACGTGTCGGCGCTGAGCGCGCCTGGGGAGCTGCGATACGCGCGTCCGGTCTCGTGACCGGCGCGGCGGACACGGTGCGACGACGAAGGACGCGTTCTGGTGATTCCTGAGGATCTGCGGTACACCGCCGAGCATGAGTGGGTGGCGGGCGATGGGAGCGCGCCGGTGCGGGTGGGGATCACCCACTTCGCGCAGGACGCGCTGGGTGACATCGTCTATGTCCAGCTACCCGAGGAGGGTGCCACGGTGGCGGCGGGGGAGTCGCTGGGCGAGATCGAGTCGACGAAGAGTGTGTCGGAGATCTACGCGCCGGTCTCCGGCACGGTGGTGGGTCGTAACGCGGTGCTGGGCGACACTCCCGAGGTGATCAATACCGACCCGTACGGTGCGGGTTGGCTGGTCGAGATCGCACCGGCGCAGCCGGCGGCGGTGGCGGAGCTGTTGACCGCGGCGGCGTATCGCGAACTCACCGAAAGCTGACCGCGGCACGCCGAGTCCGGTTGTGTCCGCGCGTCTGGTTGCCCTGTTTTTCGGCGCTGGCTAGGCTCGCCCAGTCGACCGAGAACCAAATAGTTGCGCGTTGTGGAATGCCTTCCCGGGCACGGGGGAGCCAGCCGCTGGGCATTTGCCGGCCCGGCGGCCAGACCCGCCACACCCCGACGCCGACCGAACAGATCCGTGAGGTGGTCCCATGACGCGCCCAGACGACGAGTTCCCCCCACTCGACGTCACATCAACGCTGAATCTCGGCTCGCTCGACGAGGTTCTGGAGGGGCCGGACGCTGATGTCGTGCCCAGCCGGATGTCGGGTTCGCTGCCGCCGGGAATGGCGTTGCTCGTCGTGCGGCGGGGCCCTAATGCGGGTGCCCGGTTCCTGCTTGACCACGATGTGACCACCAGTGGGCGGCATCCGGACAGCGACATCTTCCTCGATGATGTGACGGTGTCCCGTCGGCATGCCGAGTTCCACCGGGACTCGGGGACGTTCACGGTGCGTGATGTCGGCAGTCTGAACGGCACCTATGTGAACCGGGAGCGGGTCGAGGCGGCCACCTTGAGCAACGGCGACGAGGTGCAGATCGGCAAGTTCCGGTTGGTGTTCATCGCGGGCCCGCGTCCGGACGAGGAGGCCGTCCGGGGGTGAGTGAGCGTGCGGCGTCGGCTGTTCCCGCGTCGGGGGACGGCCGGTCCCAGCCGTTGATGAGCATCGGCGAGGTGCTGGCGCAGTTGCGGCTGGAGTTTCCCGACACGACGATCTCGAAGTTGCGGTTCCTGGAGGCCGAGGGGCTGGTGGAGCCGCAGCGGACGCCGGCTGGTTATCGCAAGTACAGCTGGGATGATGTGGACCGGCTGCGCTTCGTGCTGACCGCGCAGCGGGACCAGTATCTGCCGTTGCGGGTGATTCGTGAGCAGTTGGCGGAGCGGTCGGATCCGTCGGCGGGTCGGCCGCGTCCGGCGTTGGTGGCGGTCGGGCCGACCGGTGAGGTGCCGGGTCGGGCGGGCGAGGGTGGCCCGACCGAGCCGACGGAGGTCCGGTTGGACCGGGCCGAGTTGGTGGCCCGTAGTGGGATCGATTCGTCGACGTTGGCCGAGTTGGAGCGGCTGGGGGTGTTGGTGTCCCGGCCGCCGGGTTGGTATGACGCGGATGCGTTGGTGATCGCGCAGGCGGTGGCGGGGCTGGCCCGGTACGGGTTGGAGCCGCGTCATCTGCGGGGTTACCGGACGGCGGCGGATCGGGAGGTGGGGTTGTTCGCTCAGTTGGTGGCCCCGTTGGCGCGGCAGAGTGATCCGGCGGCCCGGGCGCGGGCGGCGGAGACGGCGCGGGAGTTGGTGGGGTTGTCGCAGCAGTTGCACGCGGCGTTGGTGCGGGTCGGGTTGCGGGAGAGTCTGGGCCGGTGAGTGGGTTGCCGGGCGGCTGGGCGGAGCCGTCGTGGGGGGCGTGCCGTACGCTTCGCGGGGTATTGCCCTCAGGCACCGGTGTGGTGCGGGCGGCGCGCGTGGGACGGGTGTCTCGTGGTCCGTGTACCGTGCAGGGAAGGGGCCGGACGGTGCGGCGACCGGACGGTGCGGGCCGCGGCACGGTGCTGGGGAAGACGACAACGACACGGAGGCGGCGGTGCGCGAGCTGAGCGTGGTCGGGGTTCGGGTGGAGCTGCCCAGCAACCAGCCGATCGTCCTGCTCAGGGAGGTCGACGGCGAGCGTTACCTGCCGATCTGGATCGGTGCGGTCGAGGCCACCGCGATCGCCTACGAGCAGCAGGGTGTGAAGCCGACCCGGCCGTTGACGCATGATCTGATGCGGGATCTGCTGGCGGCGCTGGAGGCGCCGTTGCGGGCGGTGGAGATCACCGAGCTCAAGGAGAACGTCTTCTACGCTGATCTGTTGATCGGGGATGGGCTGCGGGTGTCGGCCCGGCCGAGTGACTCGATCGCGTTGGCGTTACGGGTTGGTGCTCCGATCCGTTGTGCCGAGCAGGTGTTGGCGGAGGCCGGGATCGTGATTCCCGACGAGCAGGAGGATGAGGTCGAGAAGTTCCGGGAGTTCCTGGAGCAGGTTCGACCGGAGGACTTCGCCGGCTGAGTTCCCCGTCGGGGTCGCCGTGGGGCGTGGTGACGCTCTGGATCCGTCGTGTCGCGTTCCGGGTCCGGCGTGTCGCGTCATTTCCTGCCGGGCAACCCTCCAGCGGCGCTATAGGGTTGCCGTGTCGAGGGGTGCGCGCCCCGGAACCGGCGCGGCGCCACGTTGGCGGGGAGGTTGTTCGATGAATCAGCCACAGGACCCTGATCAAGGTACCGCAGATCGCCAGTTCGGCCCGGGTGGTGAGGGGGACGGGGGTCGGCGTCCGGACGATGGCGCGGCGGCCGAGGGTGACGGTGTGGTGGGTTACCGCGGGGTGACGGCGTGCCAGGCGGTGGGAATCAGCTACCGGCAGTTGGACTACTGGGCGCGTACGGCGTTGGTGGTGCCGAGTATCCGGGACGCGTCGGGGTCGGGTACCCAGCGGCTGTATTCGTTCCGGGACCTGGTGGTGCTCAAGGTGGTCAAGCGGCTGCTCGACGCGGGGGTGTCGCTGCAGAACATCCGGAAGGCGATCGAGGCGTTGCGGTCGCGTGGGGTGGCCGATCTGGCGGGTATCACGCTGATCTCGGACGGGACGACGGTGTACGAGTGCCGGTCGCCGGAGGAGGTCGTGGATCTGCTGCAGGGCGGCCAGGGGGTGTTCGGCATCGCCATCGGGGGGGCGTTCAAGGAGATCCAGGGTTCGTTGTCGCATCTGCCGGCTGAGCCGGCGGCGGGTCCGGCGGTGGTGGCGGTGCCGGCGGCTGCGGGTGACGAGGCGTCGGATGCGGCCCGGGACGAGTTGGCGGCGCGGCGGGCGCGGCGGCGGGCTGGTTGAGCCCGGGGTGCGGTCCCACCCGCGGTGAACGTGCGTTGACGTTTGTCGATCAGCAATTTCTTCGGCCCGGTTGGCGGGCTTCGATCTGTGTTCCTAGCTGGACTTTGTTGTGTGTCGGGCGCGGTCGGCGGGGTGGACTGTGCGGCCAGCCGGGGTGGACGGCATGACAGCGTCCGGGATGCACGCTATCGTCCCACACGCGCGCGGATGGGCGGTCAGGATGCCCGTGCCGCCGCTGCGCTGCGTCCCCCGTCGCCGCGCGACCTCGACCGCGCCGGAAGGAACCGCTCGTGACTGACATCGAAGCTGCAAACGCCCCCGTTCAGGAAGGTGATCCGGGGGTGGTCGCCGGGGCCTCGTACTACCAGCGGGTCGGCGGTGCCGAGGCGGTGAAGGCGGCGGTGGGGCTCTTCTACGACAAGGTGTTGGCCGATCCGGAGTTGGCCGGCTATTTCGCGGCCGTGGACATGGAGCAGCAGCGCCGCCACCTGGCGTTGATGCTGACGGTGGTGCTCGGTGGCCCGGACGGCTACAGCGGCCGTGGGTTGGCCGAGGCGCACCAGCCGTTGGGCATTCCGCCGGAGCACTATGCGCTGGTGGGGGAGCATCTGATGGCGACGCTGTCGGAGTTGGGGGCGCCGGCTGACGTGCTGGCCCACGTGGGTGACGTGCTGGTGCAGGTGCGTGACCAGGTGGTCGGGGCCGGCGATCGGCGGGGTGGCTGACGGCGTGGACGTCGCCCGGCTCAAGCAGAGTTGGAGCCTGGTGGCCGCGCACGGCGATCAGGTTCCGCTCTACTTCTATTCGACGCTGTTTCTGGCCCATCCGGACACCCGGCAGATGTTTCCGACCAACATGGCCGGTCAGCGGGACCGCCTGGTGTCGGCGTTGGGGCATGTGGTGAGCAACGTGGACCAGGTCGACCGGCTGGTCGGCTATCTGCAGGATCTCGGCGTCGACCACCGTAAGTTCGCGGTCCGGCCGGAGCACTATCCGGCGGTCGGTGAGGCGCTGTTGGCGACGCTGCGGCATTTCCTCGGTGACGAGTGGAGTGACGGGCTGCACGAGGACTGGGCGGCGGCGTACGGCCTGGTGGCGAAGGTGATGCAGGACGCGGCGGCGGAGGCGGAGAACGTCAGTCCGCCGTGGTGGGTGTCGGAGGTGGTCGCGCACGAACCGCGCGGCTTCGACGTGGCGGTGATCACACTGCGGCCGCAGTATCTGTTGCCGTTCACGCCGGGTCAGTCGATCGGGGTGTCCAGTCCGACGGTTCGTTCCTGGCGGTACTACTCGCCGGCGAACGCGCCCCGGTCGGACGGCACGATCGAGCTGCATGTGCGGGCCGCGCCGGGTGGGGTGGTCAGTTCCCGGCTGGTGTACGGGGTGAGCGTCGGCGACCAGGTGAATCTGGCGTCGCCGGTGGGTGACCGGTTGACGCTGCGTCGGGCCGGTGGGGCCGATCTGCTGTTGCTGGCCGGTGGTACGGGGTGGGCGCCGATGAAGGCCCTGGTGGAGCAGGTGGCCGCCGATGGTGGCGCCGGCCGGCGGGTGGATCTGTATCTGGCGGCCCGGTCGCGGACGGAGTTCTACGACCGGGAGGCGGTGGAGAAGTTGGCGGCGTCGTACCCGTGGCTGCGGGTCGGGTACGTGGCGGGGGCGGATCCGGAGCCGCAGGGCGCGCCGGCGCCCCGCGGCGGGTTGCCGATCGCCGAGCAGGTGTTCGCCGATGGCGATTTCCGGGGCCGGCAGGTGTTCGTCTGTGGGGCGGACCCGATGGTGGCCGCGACGGTGGGCGCGCTGCTGCGTAACGGTTTTCACAGTGACCAGGTGCACCACGAGGGCCTGGGTAACCACTGGTACGGCCCGGACCGGCGGCTCGCCGGTGACGGGCCGGTGTACGGGTCGGCACCGCAGGCGTACGGAGGAACCGAGTGAGCGCAGTCCCGATCAGCAGGTACGACGGTTCGGCCGCTGGCCGGCCGGCCGGCCAGCAGGTGAGGATCACCGCGGACCGGGTGCGGCGGTGGGAGTTCGAGCACACGTCGTTCGGGCGGCGTGGTTACGACCAGCGTGACGTGGACCGGTTCCGGTTGCAGGTGGCCGACGAGTTGGACCATCTGGCGTCGCGGGTGGCTGATCTGCGGGCCGAGAACGAGCGGCTCAACGATCATGTCGAGCTGCACCGGCACGGGGTGATTCCGAGCGCGCAGCCGCAGTTGCCGGGGCCGAAGGAGGTCAACCTGCTGTCGGCGGCGCAGCGGGAGGCCGAGCAGATCATCGCGCAGGCGCACGACTATGCCCGCCGGGTGGCCGAGTACGCGCGGGTGCAGTACGAGAGCTATGTGCGGGCGGCGGTGGACGACGCGCGGCAGGAGGCCGAGCGGGCGGTGCAGGACTACCGCAGTTCGGCGGGGACCGACTTCGACGGGGCGGTGGCCACCCGGGAGGCGCTGCGGATCTACGGCGAGATGATGATCTCGCACATGCAGGCGGCGGCCCGGCATCTGGATGACGGCAGTGAGCATCTGGCCCGCACCATGGACCGGTTGGCCGTCCAGGGGGAGCCGGCGATCGGCGCCGGCGGCGGGAACCGGTCGGCGTTGCCGCAGGAGGGGATGCGGCACCAGGGCGCGGCCACGGTGTACTGACGGGGGGGCGGCCCCGTTCGGACGGAATGGGGGCTTTTGTCTGGTTATGGTGGGGGCTAGGACCGTGCCGACATCCCGCCGAAACATGATCGCTGGTAGCGTTGCCCACGCCGATACCACCCGCGTGGGAGAGACCGCGTCAGCGGCGCCGAAGGGGCAAATCCTCCCCGGAACCTCTCAGGCAAAAGGACCGCGCGGGCAGGCGACTGTGGAGCGGCCCGCATCGGCGCGGGCGGCGACAGAGGGGGAGGCCGCATCGTCGACCTCGTCCGGGAGCGCCACAGATGACCGCAGAGCAGTTCGCCGACCGTCACATCGGCCCGGACCCGGCCGCGCAGCGCCGGATGCTGGAGGCCGTCGGGTACGGTTCGGTCGACGAGTTGATGGACGCCGCCATCCCCGAGGTGATCCGCTGGCACGGCACCCTCGACCTGCCGCCGGCGGCCACCGAGGCGCAGGTGGGCGCGGAGCTGCGGGCGCTGGCGGCCCGCAACACCGTGGCGGTGTCGATGATCGGCCTGGGCTACCACGGCACCCACACCCCGGCGGTGATCCGCCGCAACGTGCTGGAGAATCCGGCCTGGTACACCGCCTACACCCCGTACCAGCCGGAGATCAGCCAGGGCCGGCTGGAGGCGTTGCTGAACTTCCAGACCATGGTCACCGACCTGACCGGGCTGGCCACCGCGAACGCGTCGATGCTCGACGAGGCGACCGCGGCGGCCGAGGCGATGACGCTGGCCCGCCGGGCGTCCAAGAGCAGCAGCGGAGTGTACGTGGTCGACGCCGACGCGTTGCCGCAGACGGTGGCGGTGCTGGCCGGCCGGGCCGAACCGTTGGGCATCCAGCTGCGGGTGCTCGACCTGTCCGCCGAGTCGCTGCCGGAGTCGTTCTTCGGTCTGCACCTGCAGTACCCGGGGGCCAGCGGCGCGGTCCGCGACCACCGCCGGCTGGTGGAGGCGGCGCACGCCGTCGGGGCGCTGGTCACGGTCGCCGCCGATCTGCTGGCGTTGACCCTGCTGCGGCCGCCGGGGCAGGCCGGCGCCGACATCGCCGCCGGCACCACCCAGCGGTTCGGCGTACCGATGGGGTTCGGTGGGCCGCACGCCGGCTACCTGGCGGTGCGGGCGGGCCTGGAGCGGATGCTGCCGGGCCGGCTGGTCGGGGTGTCCCGCGACGCCGCCGGTGACCGGGCCTACCGGCTGGCGTTGCAGACCCGCGAGCAGCACATCCGCCGGGAGAAGGCGACCAGCAACATCTGCACCGCCCAGGTGCTGCTGGCGGTGATGGCCGGCATGTACGCCGTCTACCACGGCCCGGACGGGCTGCGGGCGATCGCCGAGCGGGTGCACCGGCTGGCGGGGGAGTTGGCCGCGGGACTGGCGGCCGGTGGGGTGGCCACCGGCGGGGAGGCGTTCTTCGACACCGTCACCGCGGTGGTGCCGGGCCGGGCCGCCGAGGTGGTCGCCGCGGCCGCCGCCCGGGGGGTGAACCTGCGCCTGGTGGACGCCGACCGGGTGGGGGTGAGCTGCGACGAGACCACCACCGCCGCGCACCTGCGGGCGGTCTGGGCGGCGTTCGGGGTGCCGGAGCCGGCGGCCGACGCCGCGCCGGCGGCGGGGGCCGAGCTGCCGGCGGCGCTGCGCCGCACCGGCGACTACCTGACCCACCCGGTGTTCCACGCCCACCGCTCCGAGACGGCGATGCTGCGCTACCTGCGCCGGCTGGCCGACGCCGACTACGCCCTGGACCGGGGGATGATCCCGCTCGGGTCGTGCACGATGAAACTGAACGCCACCACCGAGATGGAGCCGATCAGCTGGCCGGAGTTCGCCGACGTGCACCCGTTCGCGCCGGCCGACCAGACCGCCGGCTACCGGGAGCTGATCGGTTCCCTGGAGGGCTGGCTGGCCGAGGTGACCGGCTACGACGCGGTGAGCGTGCAACCCAACGCCGGGTCCCAGGGGGAGCTGGCCGGGTTGTTGGCGATCCGCGCCTACCACCGCGACCGCGGCGAGGCGCACCGGGACGTCTGCCTGATCCCGTCGTCGGCGCACGGCACCAACGCCGCCAGCGCGGTGATGGCCGGCATGCGGGTGGTGGTGGTCGGCTGCGACGCCGACGGCAACGTCGACCTGGTCGACCTGGACCGGCGCATCGACGCGCACCGGGACCGGCTCGCCGCGATCATGGTGACCTACCCGTCCACGCACGGCGTCTACGAGACCGGCATCGCGTCGCTGTGCGCGAAGGTGCACGACGCCGGCGGTCAGGTCTACGTCGACGGCGCGAACCTCAACGCGCTGGTCGGCTACGCCAAGCCGGGCGAGTTCGGCGCCGACGTGTCCCACCTGAACCTGCACAAGACGTTCTGCATTCCGCACGGCGGCGGCGGACCCGGGGTCGGCCCGGTGGCGGTCCGCGCGCACCTGGCCCGTTACCTGCCCGGCGACCCGCTCGCCGGGCCGGACTCCGCGGGGTCCGGCCCGGCGGCGATCTCCGCCGCCCGGTACGGGTCGGCGGGCATCCTGCCGATCCCGTGGGCGTATCTGCGGATGATGGGTCCGGACGGGCTGGCCCGGGCGACCGGGGTGGCGGTGCTGGCCGCCAACTACGTCGCGGCCCGGCTGCGCGCCCACTACCCGGTGCTCTACGCCGGCAACAAGGGCCTGGTCGCGCACGAGTGCATCCTCGACCTGCGGCCGTTGACCAAGGCGTACGGGGTGAGCGTCGACGACGTCGCCAAGCGCCTCATCGACTACGGCTTCCACGCGCCGACGATGTCGTTCCCGGTGGCGGGCACCCTGATGGTGGAGCCGACCGAGAGCGAGGACCTGGCCGAGCTGGACCGGTTCTGCGACGCGATGATCGCCATCCGCTCCGAGATCGAGAACATCGGGTCGGGGCGGTGGCCGGCCGGTGACAACCCGCTGGCCAACGCGCCGCACACCGCGGCGATGGTGACCGCCGACGAGTGGCCGCACCCGTACCCACGGTCGGTGGCGGCGTATCCGGCCGGCGTCGACCGGGGCGGCAAGTACTGGCCGCCGGTGCGCCGCATCGACGGCGCGTACGGCGACCGGAATCTGGTCTGCGCGTGCCCGCCGCCGGACGCGTTCGAGCAGTGAACCGGCGGTGTGAGCAAGCCTCGACGGTGAGGGCGGGTCGGGTCGGGAGCCCGGCGGGCGGCGATGCGGCCGGGCGGGGCGCCAACGGGGCGGCCGGGACGCTGAGCGACCCGGGACGCTAGGCGACCAGGACGTGCCGGGCGGGGCCGCGGTGCGGCTCGATGCTGCTGCCGTCGGGCAGCAGCTCGCCGGTGTCCTCGAAGACGATGACGCCGTTGCAGAGCAGGCTCCAGCCCTGCTCGCGGAAGCAGGCGATGACCCGGGCGGCTTCCCGGTCGGTCGCCTCAGCGGAGGGGCAGGTGGGTTGGTGCTGGCACATCGGGTTCTCCGGACTGTGGGGGTGCTGTGTCATGGTTCACATGACCAGTGATGCACGTTACCAAGCCCGACAGTGCGATATCGAGCAGGTGTCGGCTGTAGTACGGAAGAATCCTCCCTTCGGATGAGACCCATTGAACCACTCGTGTTGGAAACGCTCCCATCCGGACGGCTGTCGATCCCGGGAGCGCCGCCGGCCTGCCGCGCCGGGCTCGTCGAACGGGCCCGGCTGCACTGGTACGCCGACACCGGCGGCGACCCCGCCGCCCGGCTGGCCGACTTCCTCACCGGCCACGGACTGCCGGTGGCCGACCTGGCCCGCGCCGCTGCCGCCGACGACCACCGCCCCGGCGCCGTCTGCGGCGCCGCGGTGCTGATCTCCGCGGCCGCCGGCGCCCGGATCACCGGCGCCGCCGCGGCGGCGCCCACCCCGGCACCGGCCGTGCCGGACCTGGTGGCCGTCATCTACGCCCACCCGCCGCACCCCGTACCACCGCCCGACCCGCGACCGCCCGCCACGCCGCCGCGGGCCGACGGCACGCCGGTCGCCGGGCGGCGGCGGGTCGGACCCTGGCGGGTCGGGCCGTGGCGGGACAGCTGGACCACCGACCAGCACGCCGCCGCCGTCGAACGGGCCCGCGCCGCCATCGGCCGCGGCGACGTCTACCAGGTCAACCTGGTCGGCCACGCCCACGCCGCCCACACCGGCGACCCGGTGCCGGCGCTGACCAGGCTCGCCGGCCTCCCCGGCGCCCGCTACGGCGGGGTGCTCACCGGCCCCGGCTGGGCGGTCGGCTGCGCCTCCCCGGAAACCCTCGTCACGGTCGACGGCACCCGGCTGACCACCCGCCCGATCAAGGGCACCCGCCCCGCCACCACCGCCGGCCGGCGGGACCTGCTCGCCTCGGCCAAGGAACGCGCCGAACACGTCATGATCGTCGACCTGGAACGCAACGACCTGGCCCGGGTCGCCGCCACCGGCTCGGTCCGCGTCGACGACCTCTACACCATCCGCCGCTGGTGCGACCTGTGGCAGGCCGAGTCGACCGTGACGGCCCGGCTCGCCGACGGCGCCGGCCTGACCGACCTGCTGCGCGCGGTCTGCCCCGGCGGCTCGGTCACCGGCGCCCCGAAGCTGGCCGCGCTGACCCAGATCGCCGACCTGGAACCGGTCGGCCGCGGCCCCGCCATGGGCGCCTTCGGCTGGATCGGCGCCGGCCGCCTCGACCTCGGACTGACCATCCGCACCGCCGCCGCGGCCGACGACCGGCTGCACCTGTGGGCCGGCGGCGGCATCACCTGGGGCAGCGACCCCGACGCCGAGGTCGCCGAGGCGGCCGCGAAGGCCGCGCCGCTGCGCGCCGCGCTCGCCGGCCCGACCCCGCCACCGACCGGGCGCGGTAACCAGCCGATAGCCTTACGGTCATGACGATGCGGCCGATCAGGATCATCGGTGACCCGGTGCTGCGCACCGGATGCGAACCGGTCACCACCTTCGACGCCGGCCTGCGCGCCCTGGTCGGCGACCTGATGGACACCCTGCTCGGGGCGCCCGGCCGGGCCGGGGTGGCGGCCAACCAGATCGGCGTGAGCGCCCAGGTGTTCGTCTACGACGCCGACGGCCACCGCGGCCACCTGATCAACCCGACCCTGGAACTGTCCGAACAGCTGCAGGACGACGACGAGGGCTGCCTGTCCATCCCCGGCCTCTACTTCCCGACCCCCCGGGCGCTGCACGTCACCGCGCACGGCGTCGACCAGCACGGCGAACCGGTGACCATCACCGGCAGCGGATTCCTGGCCCGCGCCCTGCAACACGAGACCGACCACCTGCACGGCCGGCTCTACGTCGACACCCTGCGCGGCGACACCCGCCGCCGCGCCCTGCGGGAGATCCGCGCCGGCCGGTTCGCCACCCCCGGCGCGAGCTGACCCCGTTCACAGCACCAGCTGCTGCGGATGCGGATGCCGCAGGAAGTCGTGGTGGGAGATGTCCCAGCCGTACGCGCCGGCCCGGCCGAACACCAGCACGTCACCGGCCCGCAACCGGGCCACCCGCCGGCCGCGCGCCAGCACGTCGCGCGGCGTGCACAGCTCACCCACCACATCGACGTCCACGTCGACCACCCGCGGCCGCTCGAACGGGTAGTCCCACCCCGGCACCGGCAGCACCGTGAACGGATGGCTGTACCCCCAGGCCGCCGGCAGCCGGAAATGGTGGGTGCCGCCGCGCAGCACCGCGAACCACCGGCCGTGCACCCGCTTGAGGTCGAGCACCTCGGCGGCGTACCAGCCGGCGTCGGCGGCCAGGAACCGGCCGGGCTCCACCACCAGCCGGGCCGCCGGCGGCAACGCCGCCACCGCCGGCACCAGCCCGGCGCCGAACGCGGCCACGTCGAAGACCGCACCGCCGGTGTAGTCCACGCCCAGCCCGCCGCCGACGTTGACGTACTCCAACGCGACCCCGAGCCGGTCCGACACCGCCACCGACCAGCGGACCGCCTCGGCCACGAACCCGGCGTGCGCCACCGCGTCCAGGTTGTTCGACACCGCGTGCAGATGGAAGCCGACCAGCCGCACCCCCGGCGACCCCCGTGCCAGCCGCACCACCGCCGGCAACTGCTCCTCGTCCACCCCGAACGGGGTGGCCTCGCCGGCCATGGTGTGCGAGCCGGCCAACCGCCGCCCGGCCCGGTTCACCCGCACCGCCACCGGCACCCGCGCCCCCGCCGCCCGCGCGACCAGGTCGAGGCGGCGCAGTTCGTGACCGCTCTCCACGTGCACCAGCGCCCCGGCCGCCACCGCGGCCCGCAACTCCGCGTCGGTCTTGGCCGGCCCACCGAACACCACCGTGCCCGCCCCGGCCGACACCGCCAGCGCCAACTCGCCGCCGGAGGCCACCTCCAACCCGTCGAGGACCGCCGCCAGGGCGCCCACCACCGCCGGGTGCCCGTTCGCCTTCACCGCGTACAGCAGCGAACACCCCGGCGGCACCGCGGCCCGCAGCCGGGCGGCCCGCTCCCGCAGCGTGTCCCGGTCGTACACGTACGCGCACACCGGCCGGTCGGCGGCCCGCAGCGCCCCGACCACCGCCGCCGGCAACCCACCGCCGGCCAGCTCACCGGTCACGGGAAGCACCGTGCAGCGGGTTGCGCACCGCGACGTACACGTCACCGGAGCCGGCCAGCCGCATCCGCACCAGCGCCTTGTGCGGCACCCGCCGCGCCGTCAACGCGGCATGATCGGCTTCGGCGGCCGCCGCGATCCGCCGGTTCCGGTCGCTCCGCAACGGCTCGTACGTCTCGTCGACCACCTGCCGCACCGACCGCCACGCCGCCGCCTCGTCCAACCCGTGCGAACCGGTCAACCGCAGCACCAGCTCACCCAGATGCGCCTGCAACGCCGAATAGCCCACCTTCGCCCGCACCGCGGTCAGGTCCGCGGTCGCCGTCACCGAACCCGGCCACAACGGCGGCGCCAACCCGGCCGCCGCCAACCGGGGCAGATGCAGCCGCAGACCGGCGAAATCCCGCCACACCATCCGGTGCGGCACCCCGGCCACGAACGTCGGCAGGCAGTTCTGCAGATGCGCCTCCAACGCCACCCCGTACCGGGTCGTCAACCGCAGCAGCGGCGGCAGCAACAGCCGGGCGTACTCGGTCACGAACCCCAGCGCGGCGTCCGCCGCCGCGACCACCCCACGGGTGGCCGCGTACCGGTCCACCAGGCCGGCCACCACCGGGCCGGCCACCGACCCGGCCGGCAAAGCCGCCTCCGCCGGCAGCGCCGCCTCCGCCGGCAGCGCCGCCCCCGACAACACCGTCTCCCCGGCGGCCAGCCGACCGTCGAGCCCGGACCGCAGGATCGCCGACACGTCCCGCCCCGACCCGGCCGCGACCGCCGAACCCGCCGTCTCGGCCAACAGCAGCAACCGCCCGGCCGCCGGGTCGTCGGCCAGCAGCCGACCCAGCAGACCGGAGATCACCGGCCCGTTGCGGGTGCTGGCCACCGAGATGGTCCGCCGGGTCGAGGTGACCTGAATGTCCAACGACACCTTCAGGTACCGGTGCCGCCCATCCGACCCGGCCGGCAGCAGCAGCGTCCGCAACGCGGCCGTCGGCCACGCCGGCAACTCACCGTCGAGCCGCCGCAGCCGCGGATACCGGCGCAGCACCCCCGCCAACTGCCAGCCGTGCACCGGCTGACACACGTGACCCGGCGGCGCCGCCGGAACCTGCGGATACGCCCCCGCCAACGCCGCGGCCACGTCGTCGCCGACGAACTCCTCCCGAGGTACGGCGACGAACCCCACCCAGGTCCGCTCCGCCTCCAGGTCGTGGGCCAACACGTCGGCCACCCCCCACCCCAGCCGGGTCCGGCCGCACGGGTGCAGATTGTGCCCGTGCACCGCCAACCGCTCCGCGCCCAGCGCCGCCAGATCCGCCCCGACCCCCGCCGCCGCCGGATACCCGCCGGGCGAGTGCCGGGCCAACGCCACCGCCAGCTTCACCACCGCATCGGCCAACTCCACCGCCAACGCCCGCCCCGCCCCGCCCGGCACCGCCGCCGACAACAGCTCCACCGGATCCACCGGCCCGCCGCCGCCGGCCGGCCTGCCGGCGCCCCCACCGGCCGGCACGTCGATCCGGTCGAACCCGTGCCGCCGCCCCGCCGGCGCCGGCCGCGACCGCGCCCCCGCCACGTCCTCCCGCCACAGAGCCGCGGCCAACCGGGCAGCCACACTGCCCGCCGCCGCCGGCAACGCCGCCCGGAACCCGTCGACCAGCTCCGGGGCCAGCACCGCCAGCTCCCGCTCCACCAGCGCCGCCGCCTCCCGCACCGGCACCACCCCGCCCGGACCCCCCGACACCGGCCGCCGGCCACCATCGGCCGCCACCACCGCCCGCCCGCTCACCGACCCGCCAGCCCGGCGAGCGGGCCGGGCACCCGCGCCCACCGCACGTCGAGCGGATCGGTGGCCAACCGCATCGCCGTGGTCGCCTTCACCGGCCAGGTCGCGCCGAACAACGCCGCCCGATCCCCGGCCGCCGCCGGCACCCCCCGCGCCACCTCAGCCACCGCCCGCCACAACGACCCCGGCGCCACCCCGAAGGTCCGACTCAGCACCGCCACCTGCTCACCCAACGCCACCCCCAGCGCCCCCAACAGGGTGTCGCGCAGCACCTGCGGATCATCGGCGGCCAGGTCACCGTGCAGCGGCGGCGGCGCCAACCCGTACCGGGCCAACCCGGCCGGACTGACCCGGATCCCACCCACGTCCCGGTACCACAACCGGACCGGCCGACCGGCCCGCAACACCACAAGCAGGTTCTGACCGTGCGCCTCCAACGCCACCCCCCACCGCAGCAGCGCCAACGGGCCCGGCAACACCACCCGCGCCAGCGCCGCCAGCCACCGCACCGGATCACCGGCGCAACCGACGTCGACCGCCGCCGCGGACACCGGCCGACCATCCACCCCCGCCGCCGCCAGCACCGCCAACGGCAACACCACCTCACCCGCCCCGACCGGCGGCACCCGCCGCTGCACCACCGCCAGACTCCGCCACGGCCGACCGTCCACCAGCACCGCCCCGGCGGCCGGCTCCACCAACACCGTCAACCCCGACCCGGCCCGCGCCGCCAACCCCGCCAGGAACGCCGTCACCGGCGGCCCGTTACGCACCGCCGCCTCCGACACCGTCCGCACCGCACTCGTCATCTGCACGTCCACCGCCGTCTTCAGCTGCCGGCCAGGCTCACCCACCACCGACACCGTCCGCAGCGACATCAACGGCCGCACCGGCAACCGCCGGCCGGTGTCCCGCAACCAGCCGAGACCCTCCACCAGCCGCTCGTACTGCCACGGGTGCACCGGCAGCACCGGCGCCAGACCCGCACCCGTGCTGAACCAACGGCCAGCCGGCACCGCCACCAACCGCAACGCCACCCGCGGCCGATGCTCCGGCGCGTACGCCAACACCTGCCCGGTCGACATCCCGGCCCGGGTCCGGCACCCCGGATGCAGCGGATGCCCGTCGACCACCATCGACTCCCAGCCAGCCGGCGGCTCCACCAACCCGCCCCCCGCACCGCCACCGGCCACCGGCGCCGGCCGGGCCGCCCGGGCCAGCGCCAGGTTCGCCACACTGTTCGCCACCTCGGCCGCGAACCCGCCGCCCCGACCCGGCAGCCCACACCCGGCGAGCAACTCCGCCGGATCCGCGTACGCCCCACCCGACCCGTCCGGGTGCCGCACCCGCACCACCAACCCGGCCGCCGCCACCGCGAACGGCGCCGCCGCGGACACCGGACCCGACAACCGCCGCCCGTCGGACAGCACCACGGTCAACCGACCGCCGCGCTCCTCCCGACCGGCGACGCCGGCGATCGGCTCCCGCGACAGCGCCCCCCACAACCGGGCCAACACCGCGGCCCGGGCCGCCGGCAACTCGGCCGCGTATCCGGCCGACAACTCGGGACGGCACCGGGCCAGGTCGTCGCCGACCTCCACCGGCCCCGGCAACACCACCGCCACCGACGGCACGGACCGGCGCACAGGACTGTCGGACACGGCACCATTGTTCGCGCCGCACCGCCCGCGCGGCAGGGTGGCGGTGATCTCACTTCCCGCCCGGCGCCGACCACACCGGCCCGTCAGCGGCCGCGGAGCCGGCGGATCCAGATCCCCACGGCACCCAACGCCACGAACAGCAACACCGAACAGACCAGGGCCTTGAAGATCACAGCGGCAACTGTGCCACACCGCCGGGCCTTAGGGTGCAGGGATGCGCCTGGCGACCTTCAACCTGCTGCACGGCCGCTCACCCCACGACGGGCTGGTCGACGAGGCCCGCCTGACCGCGGCCGTCACCGCACTCGACGCCGACATCCTGGCCATGCAGGAGGTCGACCGCGACCAGACCCGCAGTGGCCGGCTCGACCAGACCGCGATCGCCGCCCGCGCGCTCGGCGCCCCCGCCCACCGGTTCGCCGCCGCCATGGTCGGCACGCCCGGGGAGCGGTTCCGCCCACTGACCCACGACGACGACGGACACGGCGAACCCTGCTACGGAGTCGGCCTGGTCAGCCGGTATCCCGTCCGCTCCTGGCATGTCACCCGGCTGCCCTGCACGCCGGTGCGGTCACCGGTCTGGGTCGCCGGCCCCGGCGGAGGGCTGATCCTGCTCCGCGACGAACCGCGGGTGGTCATCGCCGCCGTCCTGGACACCCCGCACGGCCCCCTCACCGCCGCCGCCACCCACCTGTCCTTCGTACCGGGCTGGAACCTGCGCCAGCTGCGACAGGTGGTCCGCGCGCTGCGTACCCTCCCACCGCCCCGGATCCTGCTCGGCGACCTCAACATGCCGGGCGGTCTGGCCCGGCTGGTCTCCGGCTGGCAGGTGCTCGGCCGGCGCCCGACGTATCCGGCCGAGGCGCCCCGCGTGCAGCTCGACCACGTCCTGGCCGACCCCCGCGGCGGCGGCTCGTTGCCCCCCGTGGTGGCCGTCGACGCGCCACCGGCCACCATCTCCGACCACCGGCCGCTCGTGGTGGAACTGGCCTGACCAGCACCGCGACCCGCTGTTAGTTTAAGCCCCAAACTATTGACAGCACTGATCCAGCCATGTCAATCTCTGACTGCGGGACCGGTCGTGGGAGCCAACCGGCCGGCACCGGAGTGGCCGAGGGCAGCCCTCCGCACGCCACCCGTCCCAGCCTGCGCACGCCCGACCACCCACCGCCACGGGCCCGCGACGGCGCCGCCTCTCCGCACCCACTGGGGGCCCACAATGTCATCGACCGCACGCACCCACCGCCCGGCCGCCCTGCGCGCCCTGGCCATCGCCACCATGAGCCTGATCGTGCTCACCACCGCACTGATCAACGCCGACGCCGCCCACGCACACGGCTCCGCCATCAACCCACCGTCGCGCAACTACGGCTGCTGGAAACGCTGGGGCGGCAACTTCCAGGCCCCCGAAATGGCCACCCAGGACCCCATGTGCCACCAGGCCTGGCAGAACGACCCGAACGGCATGTGGAACTGGAACGGCCTCTACCGCGACGGCGTCGGCGGCAACCACCAGGCCTACGTCCCCGACGGACAGCTCTGCAGCGCCGGCCGCACCGACGGCAACCGCTACGCCGCCATGGACACCCCCGGCGCCTGGCAGGCCACCCAGGTGAACAACAACTTCACCGTCACCGTCCACGACCAGGCCCTGCACGGCGCCGACTACCACCGCATCTACGTCACCCGGCAGGGCTTCAACCCGCTCACCACCGCGCCCCGCTGGAGCGACCTCGAACTGGTCAGCCAGACCGGCGTCGTACCACCCGGCCAGGGCACCAGGGTCCCCAACGACCCGGTCCTCAACGGCGTCAACGTCTCCATCAACGTCAGCGCCCCCGGCCGCACCGGCCGCCACCTGGTCTACACCATCTGGAAGGCCAGCCACTCCGACCAGACCTACTACTTCTGCAGCGACGTGATCTTCCCCGGCGGCGGCACCACCCCGACCACCCCACCGGTCACCACCCCGCCGGCACCCACGACCCCGCCCGCCACCACGCCGCCCGCCCCGACCACCCCGCCGGCACCGACCACGCCACCCGCCGGCACCGGCGGCTGCGCCGCCAGCTACACCATCACCAGCCAATGGTCCGGTGGCTTCCAGGCCGAGGTCCGGGTCACCGCCGGCGCATCGCCCATCACCGGCTGGACCGTCACCATGCCCTTCGCCAACGGCCAACGCATCAGCCAGGCCTGGGGGGCGACCATCGCCACCAGCGGCTCGACCGCCACCGCCCGCAACGTCGGCTACAACGGCAGCATCGCCGCCGGCGCCAGCACCACCTTCGGATTCATCGGCTCCTGGACCGGCACCAACGCCGCACCAGCCCTGACCTGCGCCGTCGCCTGACCCCGGAGCGCCGGTGGGGCCGCAGCCACGCGGCCCCACCGGCGGCCTACCCACCCGGCACACCGAGCAACGTGCCCAGCACCCGGTTCGTGCGGTTCGCCCGGATCGCCGCCCGCTGCTGGCCCGCCGTGACCTCGATGTAGTTCTGGCTCGACGCCAGACTCGCGTGCCCCAACAACCGCATGATCTCCGACGCGCTCGCCCCGTCCTCGGCCAGCCGCGTCGCGAACGTGTGCCGCAGCGCGTGCAACCGCGCCCCCCGCGGCACCCGGTCGGTGACGCCCGCCCGCCGGTAACACGACTCCACCAGATACTGCAGACCACCGCGGCGCAGCGGCGCACCCCACCGGTCGACAAGCAACGCGCCACCCACCTCGACCGACCGCGCCCCGAACCGGCGCCGCCGGGAATCCAGATAGGCCTCCACCAGCGCGTCCAACTCCGGCTCGACCGGGATCATCCGGACCCGGCCGCCCTTGCCCGCCACCTCCACCCGGCGCTCACCGGGCCGACCCGACACCGAACCCGTCCGCAGCGCGAGCAACTCCGCCAGCCGCAACCCGGCGCAGAGCGCCAGGCCCAGCACCGCCAGATCCCGCTCCGGCCACGGATCCCGCTGCCGCCCGTCCGGCACCGCAACGGCGGCCAACAGCCGCTCCGGGGTCTGCTCACCGCGCAGCGGCTTCGGCAACGGAACCTGGCTCGCCGGTCTGGCCACCGCCAGCATCGGGTTGCCCGCCACCACGCCCTCACCGACCAGGAACGTGAAGAAGCTGTTCCAGGTCGACCAGGCCCGCTGGACCGACGCCGCGGCCCGCGGGGCGGCGAACCGGGCGAACGCGGCCCGCAGCGCCCGGCCGGTGAAGGCGTCGACGCACACCCCGGCGAGCGGATCAGGCGCCGGGAGCGGACCCGACCGGGGGAGTGCCGCCGGATCACGCCCGGCGACCAGCACCGCGACGGCGACCAGATCCCGCCGGTACGCCGCCAGGGTGTGCGGGGACGGCTTGCGGGTGGCCCGGGAGGCGAGGAAGTCGGCGATGAGGGGGAGTAGGGGCATTTCACCCGAATCATGCATAACGGATATTATGCATGATTCTGTCTCATGTGGACACTGGGATCAGGGGAGAGTGCCCGGGTCCGGGGTGGCTGCATCGGGGGCGGGGCGTCAGCGGCGTCGACCTGCGGCACCACGGCAAGGTCCGACGATCCGACTCACCGCGCGGAGGCGGACACGACCGGAGACAGCGCCGGCGCCGAACCGACGACCGTTTCCCGGGTGGAAGCCGGCCACCTGGGACGTACCCGGGGTGCATCCGGCGTCGGCGCGGAGGCGCCGTCGACACGTCGCAGCGAGGAGGCCGAGGCGCGCGGCTTCCGGAGAGGATGACAGCGGTGTAGTCCACCGCACGCTCCTCGGCGCCCATCGGCCGAGCTAGTTGACATAATGTCAATTATCGAACCGGTACGGGGTCCTGCTCGGAGGGGTCGCCCACCCTCCCGGCAGGCAGGTGGGAGCCGTTCTGGCGAACAAGGCCGGCGTACCGGCGCGGCGGCACACCCATGATGCGTTTGAACGCGGTGTTGAACGCGGGCTCGGACTCGTAGCCCAGGGAGCCGGCGATCCGGGCGACGGTGTCGTCGCCGTGCTGGAGCCGCTCCGCGGCGAGCATCATCCGCCAGCGGGCCAGGTAGGCGATCGGGGTCTCGCCGGCGCGGGTCCGGAAGCACTCGGCGAACGCGGAGCGGGACATGCCCGCGACGGTGGCGAGGCCGCGCACCGTCCAGGAGCGGCCCGGGTCGGCGTGCATGGCGGCGAGCGCGGCGTGCATGCGGGGGTCGGCGAGCGCGGCGAACCAGCCGACGTCGTCGTGGGCGGGCGCGGCCAGGTAGAGGCGCAGGGCCTGGACCAGCATCATGTGCGCGAGCTGTTGCGCGATCAGGTCCGAGCCCGGACGCGGCTCGCGGAACTCCTCCATCATCAGCTCGATCGACCAGCGCAGCCGGGCCCGGTCGTCGGAGGTGCTGACCAGCATCAGCGGCGGCAGGTTCCGCAGCAGCAGCCCGACGTGCGGGCTGCCGGCCTCGAAGCGGGCGCCGACCAGGTAGACGCCACCGCCGCCGTTGTAGGTGATGACCTGGCCGCTGCGGTCGGGGTCGAGCACCGTGGAGGCGCGCGCCGGTGCGACGTCCGGTGCGCTGCCGATGACGGCCGTGCGGCCGGTGGGAAGCACGAAGCAGGCGCCCTCCGCAACGGGAACCGGCGGGTGGCCGGCGAGCGTCAGCCAGCAGGAGCCCTTGACGACCGCGTAGCACTTGATCCGGCCGGCCAGATCGTCGAGTTCCAGCGCCCAGTCGCCACCGGCGTCGAAGCCTGCGGTGAGGTAGCCGTGCGGCCTCAGCAGCGCGAGTACCTCGCTCAGCGGATCCATCGCGCCCCCGGACGATCGCGAACAAAACAGAGACTTTCAAGCATAGAGGGTACGGTGTGGTCGCCTTAGATTTGGATCATGACAACGATCGGTTTCATCGGCAGCGGGCGGATCGGTGGCGCGCTCGCGCACCTGGCCGTCGCGGCCGGACACGACGTGGTGCTGAGCAACAGCCGCGGACCGCAGAGCCTGCGGGAGGCGGTGGCCGGGTTGGGGGCGCGGGCCAGTGCGGGCACCACCACCGAGGCCGCCCTCGCCGGTGACCTGGTGGTGGTGGCCATCCCGGTCCGCGCCCACCGGCAGGTGCCGGTCGGGCCGCTGCGCGGGCGGGTCGTCATCGACACGCTCAACTACGATCCGGCCCGGCAGGGCGTCGTCCCCGAGATCGAGGCCGGCGACACTGCGCCGCAGCTGCTGTTGCAGGCCCACCTGCGGGACGCGTACGTGGTCAAGGCGTTCAGCACCGTGTTCTTCAGGCACCTGCCGCAGCTCGCCCGGCCGGCCGGCGCACCGGACCGCAGCGCCGTGCCGATCGCGGGCGACCATGGTCCGGCCAGGGCAGCGGTCGCCACCCTGATCGACTCGCTCGGCTTCGACGCGTACGACGTGGGTCCGCTCGCCGAGTGCCGTCGGTTCGCGCCCGGCTCCCCCGCCCAGCTCGCCTACCTCGATCCGGACGGGATGTTCGCCGCCCCCGCCCGCCCGGCCTCCGCCGCCGATCTGGCCGCTCTCCTGCGCCAGGTGAGCTGACAGGTCGGGTCCGGCGCCTACGCGGCCGGGTGCCGGGTCAGGCACCCACGTAGGTTGCGAGGTGTTCGCCGGTGAGGGTGGAGCGGGTGGACACCAGGTCGGCGGGGGTGCCCTCGAAGACGATCCGGCCGCCGTCGTGGCCGGCGCCGGGGCCGAGGTCGATGATCCAGTCGGCGTGCGCCATGACCGCCTGGTGGTGCTCGACGACGATGACCGACTTGCCGGCGTCGACGAGCCGGTCGAGGAGTCCGAGCAGCTGTTCGACGTCGGCCAGGTGCAGTCCGGTGGTGGGTTCGTCGAGGACGTAGATGCCGCCCTTGTCGGCCATGTGGGTGGCGAGTTTGAGCCGCTGCCGCTCGCCGCCGGAGAGCGTGGTGAGGGGCTGGCCGAGGCTGAGATAGCCGAGTCCGACGTCGGCGAGCCGGTCGAGGATGGCGTGGGCGGCCGGGGTGCGTGCCTCGCCGGCGCCGAAGAACTCCCGCGCCTCGGTGACCGACATGGCGAGCACCTGGCTGATGTCGCGGCCGCCGAGGTGGTGGTCGAGCACGGAGGCTTCGAACCGCCGGCCTTCGCACTCCTCGCAGGTGGTGGCGACGCCGGCCATCACCGCCAGGTCGGTGTAGATGACGCCGGCGCCGTTGCAGTTGGGGCAGGCGCCTTCGGAGTTGGCGCTGAACAGGGCGGGTTTGACGCCGTTGGCCTTGGCGAACGCCTTGCGGATGGGGTCGAGCAGGCCGGTGTAGGTGGCGGGGTTGCTGCGGCGGGAGCCGCGGATCGGGGTCTGGTCGACGGAGACGACGCCGGCGTCGGCGGGGATCGACCCGTGGACGAGGGAGCTCTTGCCGGAGCCGGCGACGCCGGTGACGACGACGAGTACGCCGAGGGGGATGTCGACGTCGACGTCGCGCAGGTTGTGGGTGTCGGCGCCGCGGATCTGCAGGGCGCCGGTCGGGGTGCGGGGGGTGGCCTTGATGGTGGCGCGGTCGTCGAAGTGGCGGCCGGTGAGGGTGTCGCTGGCGCGGAGTCCGTCGACGGTGCCTTCGAAGCAGACGGTGCCGCCGGCGGTTCCGGCGCCGGGGCCGAGGTCGACGACGTGGTCGGCGATGACGATGGTCTCGGGTTTGTGTTCGACGACGAGGACGGTGTTGCCCTTGTTGCGCAGCCGCAGCAGCAGGTTGTTCATGCGTTGGATGTCGTGCGGGTGCAGGCCGATGGTGGGTTCGTCGAAGACGTAGGTGACGTCGGTGAGTGAGGAGCCGAGGTGGCGGATCATCTTGGTGCGTTGGGCCTCGCCGCCGGAGAGGGTGCCGGCGGGCCGGTCGAGGGAGAGGTAGCCGAGGCCGATCTCGACGAATGAGTCGAGGGTGTGGCCGAGTGCGGTCAGCAGCGGCGCCACGGATGGTTCCTTGAGGTCGCGGACCCATTCGGCGAGGTCGGTGATCTGCATGGCGCTGGCGTCGGCGATGTTGATGCCGTTGATCTTCGAGGAGCGGGCTGCTTCGCTGAGCCGGGTGCCGCCGCATTCGGGGCAGGCGGTGAAGGTGATGGCGCGGTCGACGAAGGCGCGGATGTGGGGTTGCATCGCTTCCCGGTCCTTGGCCAGGAAGGATTTCTGGATCTTGGGGATGAGCCCTTCGTACGTCAGGTTGATGCCGTTGACTTTGATCTTGACGGGTTCCTTGTAGAGGAAGTCGTGCAGTTCCTTCTTGGTGTACCGGCGGATCGGCTTGTCGGGGTCGATGAAGCCGGACTGGGCGAAGGTCTGCACGGTCCAGACGTTGTCCGCCTTGTAGCCGGGGACGGTGATGGCGCCCTCGCTGATCGACAGGCTGTCGTCGTAGAGCTGGCTGAGGTCGAAGTCGGAGACCGTGCCGCGGCCCTCGCAGTTCGGGCACATGCCGCCGGTGCGGGTGAAGGTGACCTTGGTGGCCTTGGCGGCGGCGCCGCGGTCGACGGTGATCGCGCCGCTGGCCCGGACCGAGGCGACGTTGAAGGAGTAGGCGCTGGGTGAGCCGATGTGCGGTTTGCCGAGTCGGCTGAAGACGATCCGCAGCATCGCGTTGGCGTCGGTGGCGGTGCCGACGGTGGAGCGGGGGTCGGCGCCCATCCGTTGCTGGTCTACGATGATCGCGGTCGTCAGCCCTTCCAGGACGTCGACCTCGGGCCGGGCCAGGGTGGGCATGAAGCCCTGGACGAAGGTGCTGTAGGTCTCGTTGATCAGCCGTTGTGACTCGGCGGCGATGGTGCCGAAGACCAGGGAGCTCTTGCCGGAGCCGGAGACGCCGGTGAAGACCGTGAGCCGGCGTTTCGGGATGTCGATGCTGATGTCCTTGAGGTTGTTCACCCGGGCGCCCTGGACCCGGATCAGGTCGTGGCTGTCGGCGGCCGCCGAGGTGGGCGGGTGGGTGTCGGTCTTCGTGGCCCTGCTCATCGGGGTCTCCATCGGTGTGGTGCGGTCAGCGCAGTTCCTGGATGCGGATCATGTTGCCGGCGGGGTCGCGCACGGCGCAGTCGCGGATCCCGTACGGCTGCTCGGTGGGCTCCTGGACGATGTCGGCCTTGCCGGCCTGCAGCTGCTCGAAGGTGTCGTCGAGGTCGGGGGTGGCCAGGTTGATGCCGGCGTAGGTGCCCTTGGCCATCATCTCGGCGATGGTGCGGCGCTCGTCGTCGGTGATGCCGGGGTCGGCGGCGGGTGGGTGCAGCACGATGGAGGTGCCGGGTTGGCCGGTGGGGCCGACGGTGATCCAGCGCATGCCGCCGTATCCGACGTCGTTGCGGACCTCGAAGCCGAGCAGGTCGCGGTAGAAGGCCAGCGCGGCGTCGGGATCGTCCTGCGGGAGGTAGCTGGAGTGAATGCTGATGTCCATGGCAGTCACGTTAGGCGCGGCCGGCGGCGGAGGCTTCTCGATTCCTGATCGGTCTGGTCACCTGTTTCGCCACGCAGGACGGCATGCCGGCGGTGGCGCGCCCGGCCTGGCGGCGGTAGACGCTCGGCGGCACGCCGACGAGTTCGGTGAAGCGGCTGCTGAAGGTGCCCAGCGAGGCGCAGCCGACGGCGAAACAGACGTCGGTGACGCTGAGGTCGCCGCGGCGCAGCAGGGCCATCGCGCGTTCGATGCGCCGGGTCATCAGGTAGCCGTAGGGCGATTCGCCGTAGGCGAGGCGGAACTGGCGGCTGAGGTGGCCGGCCGACATGTTCTCGCCGCGGGCGAGCGCCTCGACGTCCAGCGGCTGGGCGTACTCGCGGTCGATGCGGTCGCGGATGCGGCGCAGCCGGGCGAGGTCGCGCAGGTGCTGCGCGGCGGCGGGTCTGCTGGTCACCTGCGCGATCGTGCCACGTCGGACCGGGGGTTGCCCAGTTCCGCGGGGTTGGGGTCCGCGGGGTCGGGGTCCGCGGGGTGGGTTCAGCGGCCGCCGGCGATGCGGATGATGGCGCCGGAGGTGTAGGAGGCGCCGGGGCCGAGCAGCCAGACGATCGCGGCGGCGACCTCGTCGGGTTCGCCGGGGCGGCCCAGCGGGACCTGGGGCGCCAGTCGGCGGGGGCGGTCGGGCATGCCGGAGCTGGCGTGGATGTCGGTGTTGATCAGGCCGGGCGACACGGCGTTGACCCGGATGCCGCGGGGGCCGAGCTCCTTGGCCAGGCCGACGGTGAGCGCGTCGGTGGCGGCCTTGACGGCGGCGTAGTGGATGTATTCGTCGGGGGCGCCGAGGGTGGCGGCGGCCGAGGAGACGTTGACGATGGCCGAGCCGGGTGGCATCCGGCGGGCGGCCCGTTGGGCGCAGCGGATGTAGCCGATCAGGTTGACGTCGACGACCTGGCGCAGGTCGTCGTCGGTGAGGTCGATGAACGGGCCGATCGGGCTGGTCACGCCGGCGTTGTTGACCAGGCCGGTGATCGGGCCGAGCTGGTCGCCGGTGGTGTCGAAGAGCCGGTCGACGTCGTCGGGGTCGGTGGTGTCGGCGCGGATGGCGAGGCCGCGCCGGCCGGTGGCCTCCAGTTGGCGCAGGACGGCGTGTGCGGCGGCCTCGTCGCGGCGGTAGCAGAGGGCGACGTCGTGTCCGGCGGTCGCGAGTTGCGCGACGGTGGCGGCGCCGATTCCTCGGCTGCCGCCGGTCACCACGGTCACCGGCGCCATCGGCCCTCCCCTGGGCTGCGTTTGATCGGGTCACGCTACCGTGGCGCGCCGGGGTGGTGGCGGGTGGTCGCCGGGTGCCGGCTCGACGTTGTCGGGCCCGGCTGGTAGTAAGAGCGGAATCAAACAGGTGTACGGAAGAGGGAACTGATGGCTGCCGCGCGTACCGCCGATCGAGGGTTGACCACCGACGAGTTGCAGAGCATCCGGGACACGTTGGCGTCGGGTCGTAAGCCGAAGGTGATGTTCACCGAGTCGGCCGGGCAGATCGCCGGGCAGATCGGGCAGGTGGTCGGGTTGACCGATCCGGCGGTGTCCGACGAGTGGGTGGTGGTGCGGTTCGGCCGCGACGAGCTGCCCTTCTCCCCCGCCGATCTGACCGTTCCGCCGCGGGGCGCGGCGCGGCGGCCGGCGGAGCCGAAGGTGGAGGCGCCGGCGCCGCCGGAGCCCGAATTCAAGATCACTCGGTCGCCGGTGCCGGCGCCGCGGGAGGAGACGACGGTGACCTCGGTGGACCCTGCCCCGGCGGCGGAGGCGCCGGCCAAATCGGGCCGGCGGCCGGCGAAGGCAGCCCGGCCCAAGGGGCCGGCCGGGCTGACGGTGACCCTGGCGTACGCGGACGGCGAGTGGACGGTGGCGGCGAACCAGGGCAGCAAGGCGCTGGCGAAGCCGTACGTGATCAAGCCGGTGGAGGCGTTGAAGATGGTCGGGTTGATCGACGTGCCCGGGGTGCGGGAGGCGGTCGAGCAGATCATGGCGGCGGAGCGGTCGGAGGCCGAGCAGCAGGCGGAGAAGCTGCGGGCCGAGTTGGCGGAGATCGAGGCGCGGTTGGCGGAGCTGCGCGACGCGGGCTGACCCGCGGGCGGCCGGCACCGTCGGATGTGAACGGCGGTCCGGGGCGCCGTGCCGTCGGTGGTGGGGTTCGGGTTGGTAGGCTCGGCGGCGGGCCGTGACTGGCGTGCTGGGATGGGATGAACCATCGGGGAGCGGCCTCGTCGAGTGACGTGGTGCCGCGCGCCTGGGCCTCCCCCGTGTCTTCTCCTGGAGGTTCCGTGTCTGATTCCTTCCGTGGCGCTGTCGATGCGTCGGATTCCCAGCTCAGCGCCGAGTCGGCGGCGTTTCGGCGGGCGCTGGACGTGGTGCGGGCCGTGGAGCCGCGGGTGGCCGACGCGATCGGCGCCGAGCTGGCCGATCAGCGGGAGTCGCTCAAGCTGATCGCCAGCGAGAACTACGCGTCGCCGGCGGTGCTGTTGGCGATGGGCAACTGGTTCAGCGACAAGTACGCCGAGGGCACGGTCGGGCGGCGGTTCTACGCCGGTTGCCGCAACGTGGACACGGTGGAGTCGGTGGCGGCCGAGCACGCCCGGGAGCTGTTCGGGGCGGCGCACGCGTACGTGCAGCCGCATTCGGGGATCGACGCGAACCTGGTGGCGTTCTGGGCGGTGCTGGCCGACCGGGTGGAGGGGCCGACGTTGCGGCGGCTGTCGGCGCGGCACGTCAACGACCTGACCGAGGCGGACTGGGCGGTGCTGCGGCGGGAGCTGGGTGACCAGCGGATGCTGGGGATGTCGCTGGACGCCGGTGGGCACCTGACGCACGGGTTCCGGCCGAACATCTCCGGCAAGATGTTCGACCAGCGCAGCTACGGCACGGACCCGGCGACGGGGCTGCTGGACTACGCGGCAGTGCGGGAGGCAGCCCGCGAGTTCCGGCCGTTGATCCTGGTGGCGGGCTACTCGGCGTATCCGCGGTTGGTGAACTTCCGGATCATGCGGGAGATCGCCGACGAGGTGGGCGCGACGTTCCTGGTGGACATGGCGCACTTCGCGGGGCTGGTGGCGGGCAAGGTGCTGACCGGGGACTTCGATCCGGTGCCGCACGCGCACATCGTGACCACCACGACGCACAAGTCGCTGCGCGGGCCGCGCGGTGGGATGGTGCTGTGCCAGCCGGAGCTGGCCGAGCAGGTGGACCGGGGTTGTCCGATGGTGCTCGGCGGGCCGTTGCCGCACGTGATGGCGGCCAAGGCGGTGGCGTTGGCGGAGGCGCGGCGGCCGGAGTTCGGCGACTACGCGCGGCGGGTGGTGGACAACGCGGTGGCGCTCGCCGACGGGCTGCTGCGCCGCGGCGCGACCCTGGTGACCGGCGGGACGGACAACCACCTGGTGCTGCTGGACGTGGCCGGATACGGGTTGACCGGGCGGCAGGCGGAGTCGGCGCTGCTGGACGCGGGGATCGTCACCAACCGCAACGCGGTGCCGCGGGACCCGAACGGGGCCTGGTACACCTCGGGGATCCGGGTGGGCACGCCCGCGTTGACGACCCGCGGGCTGGGGGTGGCCGAGATGGACGAGGTCGCGGAGCTGATGCACACGGTGTTGTCGCAGACCACCGCCGGTGTCGGGCCGGACGGGTCGGCGTCGAAGGCGCGGTACGTGCTGGAGGAGAAGGTGGCCGACGAGGTGTCGCGGCGGGCGTCGGAGCTGCTGTCGGGGCACCCGCTGTACCCGTCGGTGGACCTGGGCTGACGCGTGCGGCGGTCGGTCGCTGCCGCGGGTGGTGGTCCGACCGCGGGTGGCGCCGCGCTGACGCGGTGCCGTTGGTGATCACGAAGGATCAGGGTGCATTCCGGCACCCTGATCCTTCGTGATCATTAGAGTCGGCGCGGTCAGTTGGGTGGGATGTTGGCGGTGCCGATGCGTTTGCGGAAGACCCAGTAGGTCCAGCCCTGGTAGGCCAGGACGATCGGCGTGAAGATCGCCGCCACCCAGGTCATCAGGGTGAGGGTGTAGCCGGTGGAGGCTGCGTTGGTGACGGTGAGGGTGCCGGCCAGGTCGCCCGTGGACGGCAGCACGTTCGGGAACAGCGCGGCGAACAGGGTGGCGACGGTCAGGCCGATGGCGGCGGCGGTGCCGGCGAAGGCCCAGCCCTCCCGGCGTACCCGGGCGGCGGCCAGACCGGCGACCAGCGCGCCGGACGCGACCACGGCGAGGGCGACGGCGGTCGGGGTGTTGCGGATGGTGAGCGTCCAGGACAGGAACACGACGGCGGCGACGGCGGCCGCCAGGCCGGTGCGCACGGCGAGCCGGCCGGCGCGTTCGCGGATCTCGCCGGTGGTCTTGAGGGCGAGGAAGACGGCGCCGTGGGTGACGAACAACGCCGCGGTGGTGACGCCGCCGAGGATCGCGTACGGGTTGAGCAGGTCGAGCAGGCCGCCGGTGTACTCGTGGTCGGCGGCCAGCGGCACCCCGTGCAGGATGTTGGCGAAGGCGACGCCCCACAGGATCGCCGGCACGAGTGAGCCGGCGACGATGGCGGCGTCCCAACGGGCCTTCCAGCCGGGTTCGGGGCGCTTGTGGCGGTATTCGAAGGCGACGCCGCGCAGGATCAGGGCGATGAGGATGAGCAGCAGCGGCAGGTAGAAGCCGGAGAAGAGGGTGGCGTACCACTCGGGGAAGGCGGCGAACATGGCGCCGCCGGCGGTGATGAGCCAGACCTCGTTGCCGTCCCAGACGGGTCCGATGGTGTTGATCAGGACGCGGCGTTCCCGGTCGGTGCGGCCGAGGACGGGCAGCAGGATGCCGACGCCGAAGTCGAAGCCTTCGAGGATGAAGTAGCCGGTGAACAGCACGGCGATGAGCAGAAACCAGACGGTGGTCAGTTCCACGGGGAGGCTCCGGGTCGGTAGTCGTCAGTAGGCGAAGGCGAGGGGGCGGTCGTCGTCGCTGTGGTCGTCGGGTTCGGGGTCGGGGGTGACGTCGGGCAGGCCGGCGCGGGCGTAGCGGATCAGCAGTTTGACCTCGATGACGGCGAGGGTGGCGTAGACGAGGGTGAAGGCGGTGAAGCTGGTGAGGACCTCGGTGAGCGAGACGCTGCGGGAGACGCCGTCGCGGGTGAGCATCTCGCCGAAGACGATCCAGGGTTGCCGGCCCATCTCGGTGAAGATCCAGCCGAAGCAGTTGGCGGCCAGTGGCAGCAGGGGCATGAGCAGGCCGGCGCGCAGCAGCCAGCGGGAGGTGGGGGTGCGGCCGCGGCGCTGCGCCCACAGTGCCCAGACGGCGATGGCGGCGGCGGCCAGGCCGAGGCCGATCATGAGGCGGAAGCTCCAGTAGGTGACCGGGATGATCGGGGTGTAGCTGCCGGGGCCGTACTGGGTGGCGTACTGGGTCTGCAGGTCGTTGATGCCGCGGACGGTGCCCTCGGGGTCGCCGGTGCTCAGGAACGACAGCAGGTAGGGGATCTTGAGGGCGTACAGTTCCCGGCTGCCGTCGAGGCTGCCGATGGTGAGCACGGAGAACGAGGCGGGTGCCTCGGTGTCGTAGAGGGCTTCGGCGGCGGCCATCTTCATCGGCTGCACCTGGGTCATGATCTTGCTCTGGATGTCGCCGCTGATCACGACGGCGGCGGCGGCGACCAGGGTGACCCAGGCGCCGAGGCGGGTGGCGGTGCGGAAGGCGGCGGTGTCGGGGCCGTCGGGGTGGCGGATGAGGTGCCACAGGGCGACGGCGACCATCAGGGAGCCGGCGACGAGGAAGCAGCCGGCGATGGTGTGGGGGAAGGTGACCAGGGCGACCTTGTTGGTGAGCACGGCACCGATGTCGGTGAGTTCGGCCCGGCCGCTGTCGGGGTTGATCCGGTAGCCGACGGGGTTCTGCATCCAGGAGTTGGCGGCCAGGATGAAGTAGGCGCTCAGGGCGGAGCCCAGCGCGGCGGCCCAGATGGTGGCGAGGTGGATGCGGCGGGGCAGCCGGTCCCAGCCGAAGATCCACAGTCCGAGGAAGGTGGATTCGAGGAAGAACGCGACGAGGGCTTCGATGGCCAGTGGGGCGCCGAAGATGTCGCCGACGAAGCGGGAGTAGTCGCTCCAGTTCATGCCGAACTGGAATTCCTGCACGATGCCGGTGACGATCCCCATCGCGAAGTTGATCAGGAAGAGCTTGCCGTAGAACTTGGTGAGTTTGAGATAGCGTTCGTCGCCGGTGCGGTGCCAGCGGGTCTGCAGGACGGCGACGAGCAGGGACAGCCCGATGGTCAGTGGTACGAAGAGGAAGTGGTAGACGGTGGTGACACCGAATTGCCAGCGGGCGACGTCGAGCGCGTCCACGGATCCCTCCCCGGTTCCCGGCCGGTCGCCGCGACAACGGCAACTTCTACGACGGCCGGTAGTAGATACTACTCCGGGTCGTAGCGGCCGGCGCAGAGTCGTCCGTCACCCTGGTCCCGGGCCGAACGGCCCCTCTGCGGGGCGGCGTTGACCGCGCCACCGGGCGGCGCCCGGTGGCGGGCGCCGCTGCTGTGGCGGGCCGCGCAACTGCTCGCCCGCGCCGTGGTCGCCCCGCTGGCCCGGCTGCGGGTCACCGGCGACGTTCCCGACGCGCTGCGGCACGGCCCGCTGATCCTGGCCGCCAACCACATCAGCCCGTTCGACCCGGTGGTGCTGGTCGCCGCCTGCCAGGTCCGCGGCATCACCCCCCGGATCATGGCCACCGGCGGCCTGTTCCGCGCCCCGGTGATCGGCGCCGCGATGCGGCACAGCGGCCACATCCGCGTCGACCGACGCACCGCCACCGTCGGCGAGGCGTTGCGGGTGGCCGCCGACGCGGTGGCCGGCTCGGTGGTGCTGCTCTACCCGGAGGGCCGGATCGGCCTGGACCCCGGCATGTGGCCGGAACGCGGCAAGACCGGAGTGGCCCGGCTCGCCTTCGCCACCGGCGCCGCCGTCGTCCCGGTCGCCCAGTGGGGCGCACACGAGGTACTCCCCTACAGCGCCCCCCGGGGCGCGCTACGCGGACTGGCCCGGTCGCTGCGCCGCCGCCCGGTGATCCAGGTGCGCTTCGGCCCGCCGGTCGACCTGACCGCGGTCGACCCGGCCACCCCGGGCGCCGCGGTACGGGCCACCGCCCGGGTGATCGACGCGCTGACCGCCACCCTGGCGCCGCTGCGCCCCGACGAGCCGGACCGCCCCCGGCACGTCGACCCCAGCCGCCCCCTCGACGGCGGACGCCCGCACCGCAGCCTGCCCTGACGCCGGACCCGGCGCGGCGCCCGCCAGGACAGGACGCACGCTGGAAAAATCCGCCGCGACGCAGCCGGCAGGACCGCCCGGTGCGGACAGCGGGGTCCACGGTCCGGGTCGCCGCGCCGACGAGTGCTGGTCAGCGGGGTGGTGGACGCTGGCGCAGGTAGGCCAGCACGGCCTCCCGGGTGGTGCCGACACCGAGCGCCGCCCGGGCCTGGGCGATCCGCCGGTTGGCCGTGCGCAACGACAGGAACTCCGCCGCCGCGGCGGCCGCGATGGTCTCCCCGTTGGCCAGCCGCTCCAGCAGGGCCCGCTGCTCGGGCACCAGCCGCCCGGCCGCCTCGACCGGGTCGACCGCCGGCTCGGCGTCCGGATCCAGCTGCACCGCCCCGAGCCGCTCCAGGTCGGCCACCAGCGCTCGGCCGTGATCCTCGGTGACATCCGTGATCGCCACCACGCCCGCCCCCCGCACCGAGGCGAGCACCGCCAGCCGGACCGTGTCGGCGTCGGCGACCCGGCCGAAGAGCACCACCCGGGCCGCGCTGACGTCCCAGCCGCTCTCGGCCAACGCGAACCCTTCCCGGCTCAACCAGCCCGCCCGGGTCAGCCGGCGCAGCACCGCCGTCGCGTCGCCCGCCGTCGGCACCACATAGCGGGGCGGTTCGTCACTCATCCGGTCCCCCGTTCATCCCCACTCCCCCCGGCCATTCTCCCGCGCCCCGCCCGCGGTCACCCCGGACCGGCGCGCCCCCACCCCGCGGCTGCCCGCCCCGCCACCCGGCGCCGGGTCACCCCGGTCCGGCCAGCGCGAGCGCGGCCGCCTCGGTGCGGGTCCGCGCCCCCAGCTTGCGCATCCCCGACCGCACATGGGTCTCGACCGTCTCGACGGAGATGCCCAGCCGCCCGGCGATACGGCGGGTCGGCTCACCCCCGGCGACCAGGCGCAGCACGTCGCGTTCCCGGCCGGTCAGGTCGCCACCGGTGCGCGTTGGCGTGCCGTCGCGGCGCACCGCGTGCCGGCGCAGGGCCCGCCGTACCCGGCCCAGCAGCACCACCAGCCCGGCCCGCTCGGCCAACCGCTCGGCCGCCAGCAGCGCGGGCACCGCCCGGTCGCGGTCCGGTTCGTGCAGTCCCGCCGCCAGCAGGCAGCGGACCTGTTCCCGCACCGCCACCGGCCGCCAGGCCGCTGCCGCGTCGGTGAACCGCACCGCCGCGCCGTCCGCGTCGGCCCAGGCGGCGAGGGTGGCGCGCACCGGCTGCGGCCAGGCCGGGACGCCGGCCGGGTCCGCGGGTGGGTCGGCGCCGTCGTGGCGCGCCCACCGGGCGGTGATCCGGCCGAGCCCGTCGACAAGCGGCGGACCGCCCGGTACCGCCGCGCGGGCGGCCCGGTCCGGCTGGCCGTCCAGCCAGGCCGCCTCCCGGCGGACCCAGTCCAGCAGGGCGGCCACCGGGCCGGCGTCCAGCCCGGACAGCCGGGCCCGGGCCGGACCCAGCAGCCCGCCGTCGGCCTCGACCAGGCTGACGGCGGCCACCGCGTAGCCACGCGCCGCCGCCGGCAGGGTGCGGTCGGTCAGGTCACCGGCGCGACGCAGCACCTCGCCGGGGTCGGCGGGCGGCGGGTCAGCCGGCGGCTCCCCGCCGGTGGTGGGGCCGCCGGCGGTGGGGTCGCCGCGCAAGGCCGCGCACCACAGCCCGGCGGCCACGAAACGCACCTGCCAGCTGTAGGCCAGGTCCGCCGCGCACGCCTGGGCGGCGGACCTGGCGCTGCGCTCGGCCTCGGCCAGCCGGCCGTCGGCGGCCAGGGTCTCCACCAGCAACCAGGCGCTCCAGCGGGCGGCGAGCGGGTCGTCGGCACCGGCCGCCCCGGCCGCCGACGCCAGGGCGTACTCCCACCCCGGCTCGCGGACGGCGGCGGCCACCGCGGCGAGCGCGGCCCGCAGCCCCGGGTGCGGCGGGGTGCGGCCGTGCCGGGCGGTGATTTCGGCGGCGGCGCGCCCGGCCGCCGCCGGGTCCTGCGCCAGCCGGGCCAGCAGCAACACCCGGTCCCGCCCGGCGGCCACCTCGTCCGGCACGTCGGCCGGCACCGCTTCCGCCGCGGCGCGTGCCGCCGGCAGGTCACCGGCGTGCAGCAACGCCTCGGCCCGCAACACGGTGCCGGCCGGGCCGGTGACGCCGGCCAGCGCGCGGGCCGCCGCGGCGGACCGGCCGCAGGCCAGCGCGGCGCGGCCGGCGTCCACCCGGACCGTCTCCGGCGGGTCCACGCCCGGCAGCCCGCAGGCCAGCAGCAGCAGGTCGGCGCGGTCCCCGGTGGTTGCGGCCCGTTCGGCCGCGGCCACCGCCAGCCGGTACGCCTCCTCGGGCGCCCCCGCCGCGGCCAGGTGCCGGGCCGCCTCCCCGGCCGGCACCAGCGCGGCCAGCCGCCGGTGCAGCGCCCGGCGGCCCGGCTCGTCGAGCAGCCCGGCGGCCACCTCCGCCAGGTACGGCGAGACCGGCGCGACGTCCGGCGCGGACGTGCCGTCAACCGGCCGGACACCCGTGGCCGCGCCGGCGGCCGCGTCACCGGTCGGCGCGACGCCCGGGACCGCGACGGTGGCCGGCGCGTTCGTCACCAGGCCCGCGGCGGCGAGTTCGTCGACGCCCGCGCCGAGCAGGGCGGCCGGGGCGGGGCGGCCGAGCAGCCCGAGCGCGGCCAGCGCGGTGCGGGCCGGCCGGCTCAGGTCCGCCAGCGCCACGGCCACCGCGTACCCGACCTGGTCGACGTCGTGCCGACCGCCCGCTGCGGCGCCCGCGCCGGACCTGCTGCCGGCGGCGTGCCGGGCCAGCGCCGTCACCGCCAGCGGCACGCCGCCGCCGTGGCGCACCACCTCGGCCAGCGTGGCCGGGTCGAGCGTCGGGGCCGCCGCGGCGGCCAACGCGGTGGCGCCGGCCCGGTCCAGCGGCGGCACGGGCAGCCAGCCGGCCGCGCCGGCCCGCAGCGCGGCGACCGCCGCGGTGGGCAGCCGGTTCGGGGTCCGCAACGCGGCCGCGATCCGGCAGTGCGGCAGCAGCGCGGTCAACGCCGCGACGGTGGCCGGGTCGGCCCACTGCAGGTCGTCAAGGAGCAGCAGACCGCCGCGGACCCGGGACCGCACCGCCTCGGCCAGCAGCGCCGGATCCTGCACCGGCAGCCGCGCCCGCACCGCGCGGGTCAGCGCGAACGCGGGCATGGTCTGCAGGCTGGCCAGGCCGCCGCCGGTGAAGACCGGACCGCGGAACGCCGCGCCCAGGCGTCGCAGCACGGTGCTGCGGCCACAGCCGGGACCGCCGTGCACCACCACCAGCCCCGGGCGGGCCAGCAGCGCCGACGCCTCGGCCACCACCCGGTCGAGCACATCACCGCCGGCTGAGGCGTCGGCGTCGGTCACGGCGTTCCCGCCGGCCGTGGGGTCGCTGCCGGACCGGACCGCCGGGTCGACCGGAGGCGGTGCCAGGTCACCGCCCGTCGCATGCCGCAACCGTCCTCCCGCCTGAACTCACCGCCACCGACCCGTGAGACCGTGGCACGAACATGGGATCCTGCGCCGGCAGGATATTCGTAATGTGTGAAGTCCGGCCGGGGCGCTCACCCCGGCCGCCGCCCGGAGGGACGCCCGACCAGATGAACGCGCACCAGCAGCGGTTCCCCGCCATTGTCGCCGATGTCGACGCCGGCTGACCAATCATGGGACCTGGTCCGCTGAGTGCCCGGGTGGCCGCCCTCTGCGACGAGGTCGGCGGCCGGCTCGGCCCGCAGGCGCGAAATCAGGTGTCCGCCGTGCGGCGGCGCCTCGACGAACCGCTGCGGGTGGCGATCGCCGGCCGGCTGAAAGCCGGAAAGTCGACACTTGTCAACGCGCTCATCGGTCGGCGGGTCGCGCCGACCGAGGTCGGCGAGTGCACCCGGATCGTCACCCAGTTCCGGTACGGCACCGCCGACCGGGTCGACGTGATCCGCCGCGACGGTGGCCGGGCCAGCCTGCCGCTGGACACCGCCGGCATGATCCCGCAGCGGCTCGGCGTGCCCCGCTCGGAGATCGCCTACGTCGACGTGACCCTCACCAGCGACCACCTGCGCGACCTGACGGTGCTGGACACCCCGGGGCTGGCCTCGACGAACACCTCGGTCAGCGCCGGGGCCAGACAGTTCCTGTTCGAGGACGGGTCCGGGCCGTTCGACGACGACATCGACGACGACTCGGCCAACGCGATCGCCGGCGCCGAGGCGATCATCTACGTCTTCACCCAGTCGGTACGCGACGACGACCTGCAGGCGTTGGAGGCGTTCCGGTCGGTGTCGGCGCGGCTGGCCGGCAACCCGATCAACTCGCTCGGCCTGTTCAACAAGGTCGACAAGCTGGTCGGCGGGGTGGCCGACCCGTGGCCGGTGGTGGGACCACTCGCCGCCGACCAGGCCCGGGTGCTGCGGCGGGTGGTCTCGGAGGTGGTGCCGACGGTGGGTCTGCTCGCCGAGACGACCGAGGCCGGCCGGCTGACCGCGGCCGACTGTGAGGCGCTGCGGGTGCTGGCCCGGCTGCCGCACGCGCAGCGGGTGGTGCTGCTGGCGTCGGTGGACCTGTTCACCTCCCGGGAGTGCCCGGTCCCGGCCGCGCAGCGGGAGCGGCTGCTGCGGCTGCTGGACCTGTACGGCATCGGCTTCGCCATCGCCCAGTTCGCCGCCCGACCGGACCTGTCCAGCGGTGAGCTGGTCCGGCTGCTCTTCCTCGCCTCCGGCTTCCCCCGCCTGCGGCAGACCCTCGACCAGGCGTTCCGCTGGCGCACCGACGCCATCAAGGCCGGCTGGGCGTTGTCCAGCCTGGACAAGACCGCCGGCCACACCGAGCGGGCGGCGGACCGGGAGGTGCTGCGCGACGCGATCGAGCGGCTGCTGCAACAGCCCGACTACCACCGGCTGCGGCTGCTGGAGGCCGCCCAGCAGGTCAGCGCCGGCGCCGTGGAGCTGCCCGCCGAGCTGGAGCAGGAGCTGATCCGGCTGGCGTTGGCCGACGACGCCCGGTGGATCCTCGGCCTGCCGGCGGGCGAACCGCCGCAGCTGCGGGACGCGGCACTGGCCGCCGCCACCCGGTGGCGGGTCTTCGCGGTGGCCGGCGCGAGCCCGTCGCAGGCCCGGGTCGCGCAGGTCGCCCACCGGGGGTTCTACCTGCTGGCCCAGCGGCTGCGCGGCGACGGCACCGGGGCCGCGGCATGACCGCCGGGGCGCCCTCCGACGCGGCCCTGGCGAAGCTGCTCACCGGTGCCGTGGACAGCACGCTGGGGTTCCTGCGCAAGGTCGACCCCGACGCCGCCGGTGAGCTGGACGCGGCCCGCCGCCGCGAGGTGACCGCGCCGTCGGTGGTGGTCGTCGGCGAGACCAAACGCGGCAAGAGTTCACTTGTCAACGCGCTCGTCGGGGTGCCGGACCTGTCACCGGTGGACACCGCGGTCACCACCGCCAGCTACCTGGAGTTCGGCCACGGCGCCGCGCACGGCGCCCGCGCCTGGCTGCCCGACCGCGACGACCCGATCCCGCTGGAGCTGGCCGACCTGCGCGACTGGGGGACCCGGCTGGGGCGGCTGCCGCAGGGGCAGCGCCCACCCCGGCGCATCGAGGTGACCCATTCGGCGCCGCTGCTGCGCTACCTGCGGCTGGTCGACACGCCCGGCACCGGTGGCCTCGACCCGGCGCACACCGAGATCGCCCTCGACGCGGCCGGGCACGCCGCCGCCCTGCTGTTCGTCGTCGACGCTTCCTCGCCGTTCACCCGCCCGGAACTGGACTTCCTGATCGAGGCCAGCAAGCGGGTCAACGTGGTGGTGTTCGCGCTGTCCAAGATCGACGCCTATCCGGGTTGGCGGGAGATCCTCGCCGCCAACCGGGCCCAGCTGCAGGCGCACGCTCCCCGGTTCGGCGCCGCGGCCTGGTTCCCGGTGTCGGCCCGGCTCGCCGAGCTGGCGCTGACCACCCCGGCGGCCGCCGCCGAGTTCGCCCGCGAGTCCCGCGTCGCCGACCTGCAGCACGCCCTGATCGACCTGGCCGGCCGCGGGCACCTGCTGCGGCAGGCGAACGTGCTGCGGGCGCTGCGCAGCGAACTGGTCCGGCTGGACCTCACCGTCGGCGAGCGGCTGACCGCCGCCGACCCGGACCCGGCCGAGGCGGTCCGGGTCCGCGCCGACCGGGCGGCGCTGGCGGCCCGCAAGCGCACCGAGTCGCGGCAGTGGTCACTGGCGTTGAACACCGAAACCCAGCGGGCCCGGGTCGAGGCGACCGGCCGGCTGCGCGGCTACCTGACCGCCCTGCAGGAGGACTTCCTGGGCCGGATCGACAACGGCCGCGGCGACGAGCTCAAGGCGCTGCCGCAGGAGCTCGACCGGGGCCTGCAGGCGCTGTCCGTACGGCTCTCCCAGGACCTGGAGTTCCGGTTCCGCAAGGTGGGCGAACGTACCCTGGCGCAGGTGTTCCCGCCGCATGAGCTGCAGTTCGTGCTCGGCCGGCTCAACGCCACCCTGCGGCACGCGCTGACCAGCCGACCCCGCCGCGAGGGCGGCGGACCCGACAGCATGATGATCGCCGTCTCCGCCGGCGGGGTGGCGTTCATGGCCGGCCGGGGCGCGATGGCCGGCGCGTCCGCGCTGGGCGCCGGCGCGCTGATCGGCGGTGGACTGCTGATCCCGTTCGCCGGGCTCGGCCTGGGCCTGGCCGCCGGCGGTTTCATCCTGCACCGCCGCCGGGTGCAGACCGACCGGCAGCAGGCCCGGGTCTGGCTGCGGGAGGTGCTCGGTGAGGCACGCGCCACCCTCGGCGACGAGATCACCCACCGCTTCACCGACCTGCAGTACGCCCTGACCCTGGCGCTTGACGACGCGATCGAGCGGCGGCTGCGGCAACTCGACGAACACCTCGCCGAGATCGACAAGGCGGTCGCCGAGGACAAGGCCAGCCGGGCCCGGCGGCGCGCCGCGCTGCAGGCGGAGCGGGAGACCCTGCGGGGCAGGATCAAACAGGTCGACGAGGTTCTCATCCGGGCCCGGGTGCTCTCCCCCGCGCCGGCCGGGACCGGGCAGGAGGGAACCGGGTGACCGACCACTGGGACGACTGGCCGGGCGACGACGCCGAGTACGACGACCGGGACACCGCCGACCTGTCGGGGCCGGCGGACCCCGCCGACCCCGGGTACGGCGACTACCCGGTCGAGGACTTCGCGGACCTCGGCCCCGCTGACGACGCCGGACCCGACGACGACGCCGGGTCCGACGGCCCGTTCGGGTACGGCGGATTCGCCGATGGCCCCGACGAACCATTCGCCGACCAGCCGGCCGCAGCCTTCCCCGGTCCCGCGGACGGATCGGAGCCCCCGGACGGGGCGGAGTCCGCCGACGCGGCAGCGGCCGGCTCCACCGAGGCGCCGGTCGGCGCGGACCCGGATCTCGCCCCGTACGCCGACGCGGACACCTGGCCCCAGCCGGGATTCCCGGACCCGCTGGACATCGGCCCGCTACCGGAGCCGGTCGACGGTTTCCCCTGGACCGACCCCGCCACCCTCGGCGAAGCCGGCTACGCCGAGCCGCCCGCGGCACCGGCCGGTGCGCCCCCGCCGGCCGACCTCGCCGAGTACGCCAGCGAAGAGCTACCCCCGGACGTCGACCCATGGCAGGCACTCGCCGCCTCCGACGACCCGGCCACCAGCACCCTGGCCCGGTTCTGGGATCCCCGGCGGCAGCCCTGACCCCGGGACGGTGCCAGCGCCCAAACCGCTGACCGGCACGGTGATCGCCCCGCTCAGCGCAGCGCCACGACGAGCAGCACCACCAGCGCGATCACCACCATGGCACCGAGCGCGGCCGTCCAGGCGGCCAGCGGCTCCTCGTACCACGATCGGGTCGGCGCCGGTGGTCGGGCCGCCACCGGCGCGGCGATCACCGGCGGCCGCGGCGGTGGGGTCGGCGGCGGCGCGAACGCCGGGGAGACCGGCGCCCCGCTGGTCGGCAGCGCCGTCACCACCGGCGAGGCGGCCGCGACCCGGGCGCGGGCCGTCGGATGCGCCCCCGTCACCGGCCTGGGCACCCCCGAATGCCCGCCGTGCGGCACCCCGGTCGGCGCGCCCAGGCACAACGCGCCCTCGGCCACCACCGTCTCCGGCTGCTCCAGGGTGGTCGGCGCCACCCCGAGCCCGGTGTGGATCAGATGCGCCGCCAGCGGAATCCGGCTGGACCCGCCGACCAGGAAGATGCCGACCAGGTCGGCCGGCGCCAGCCGGGCCGCGGCCACCGCCCGGGCCAGGCAGTCCACGGTACGGGCCAGCAGCGGCCGGATCAGCGTCTCCAACTCGTCCCGGGTGACGTGCGCGGAGATGTCCAACGCCGGCAGGTGCACGTCGGCGCGGGTGGTGCGCGACAGCATCTCCTTCGCGCCGCGTACGTCGTCGTAGAGCAGCGCCCGCTGCCGGCGCTGCCCCGGGTCGGCCGGTGCGACCAGGCTGTTCCACATCTGGGTACGGGACTCCGAATAGCCGCGCCCCAGATGTTCGACGAGCGCCTGGTCGAAGTCGAGCCCACCCACCTCGGCCAGCCCCTGCTCGGCCAGCACGTCGAACCCGGTGGGGGTGCGCCGCACCACCGACGCGTCGAAGGTGCCCGCGCCCAGGTCGTAGACGGCGAGCGCGCGTCCGGGCGGCACCGCCGAACCGAGCACCGCCGTGTAGTAGGAGGCCGCCGCGACCGGCTCGGCGACCAGCCGGGGCACCGGCAGGCCGGCCGCCCGCGCCGCCGTCACCAGCACCTGGCGGCGCTGCTCACCCCATCGCGCCGGGTGGGTCAGGCGCAGCTCGTCGACCCCGCCGAGCTGCCGGTACGCCTCGGCGCCGACCTGCCGCAGCACCGCCGCCACCAACTCCGGCACCGGCAGTTCCCGATCACCGAGCAGCACCGTGCCGTCGTCGACGCGCCGCTTCGGGTTGGGCTCGAACCGGGCCGGGTCCAGCCGGGCCGACCGTTCCGCGTCCCGGCCGACCAGCAGCCGCCCCTGCTGGTCGAGGTAGACCGCCGACGGCAGCAGCGGGGCGCCGTCGAACAGCAACGGGCGGGCGCGGCCGTCCGCGCCGCGGACCATCGCCACCGTGTTGGAGGTGCCGAAGTCGACGGCGAGCACACGCATGGCGACACCCTACTGGGCCGGCCCGGCATCGACCCGGGTGCCGGCGCCGTCCGCCTGCCGGTCACCCGCGCGACACCGGCGCCGGGCATACTGCCCAGCGTGACGCGCCCGACCAGCTACCTCGACGCCGCCACCCCGCTGGCCTTCGCGCACCGCGGCGGGGCCGCGCACGGCGACGAGAACACCGGGGCGGCGTTCGCGCGGGCGATCGCGCTCGGTTACCGGTACGTCGAAACCGACGTGCACGCCACCCGCGACGGTGTCCCGGTGGTCTTCCACGACGCGACGCTGCGGCGGCTCACCGGCGAACCGGGGCGGCTGGCCGACCTGACCTGGGCCGACCTGGCCACGGTACGGGTCGGCGGGGCGGCCGCCGTGCCGCGCCTGGACGAGGTGCTCGGCGGCTGGCCGCAGGTGCGGTTCAACATCGACGTCAAGGCCGACGGCGGGGCCGAACCGACGGTCCGCACCCTCGAGCGCACCGGCGCGGCCGACCGGGTCCTGCTGGCCTCGTTCAGCGACGCCCGGCTGGCCCGGTTGCGGGCCCTGGCCGGTCCGAAGGTGGCCACCTCACTCGGCATGCGCGGGGTGGCCCGGCTGCGGATCGGGTCGCTTGCCGGCCGGCCGCTGCGGCTGCCGCCGTCGGTGGTGGCCGCCCAGGTGCCCGTCCGGTACGGGCGGCTGCCGGTGGTGGACCGGCGGCTCGTCGCCTACGCGCACCGGCTCGGGCTGCAGGTGCATGTCTGGACGATCGACGAACCCACCGAGATGCACGAGTTACTGGAGCTGGGTGTGGATGGCATCATGACCGATCACGTCGACGTGCTGCGCGACGTGTACGCCAGCCGCGGCCACTGGCCACCCGACCCCGTCGGGTAGCCCGGGCCGCCGACGCTCCACCCGTCCCGCCGTTCCGCACCGCACCCGCGCCGCCCCGCCTGCCCGAAGGACGCCACCGATGGCCGACCGTGACGTACCGCCCGCCGACCGCGCCGGACCCGGCGGCGACACCCCCGCCGACGGTGGTGGGCAGCCGTTGAGCACCCGCCGGGAACGCACCGGCTGGTACTTCTACGACTGGGCCAACTCGGCGTTCTCGACCACCGTGGTGACGGTCTTCCTCGGGCCGTACCTGACCGTCATCGCCAAGGCCGGCGCCGGCTGCGACTCCGACGATCCGTGCCGGGGCCGCACCATCGACCTGCTCGGCTTCGACATCGCACCCGGCTCGCTGTTTCCGTACATGGTGTCGCTGTCGGTGTTCCTGACCGTGTTCGTGCTGCCGGTGGTGGGGGCGATCGCCGACCGGTCGCCGTACAAGAAGGAACTGCTGGCGGTCTTCGCGTACCTGGGGTCGGCGGCCACCGTCGCGATGGTGTTCCTGACCGGGGACCGGTACCTGCTCGGCGCCGGGCTGTTCCTGCTGGCCAACATCGCCTTCGGGGCCAGCATCGTCGTCTACTACTCGTTCCTGCCGCAGCTGGCCGGCCCGGACGAACGCGACGGGGTGTCCAGCGTCGGCTGGGCGATCGGCTACCTCGGCGGCGGCACGCTGCTGGCGCTCAACGTGGTGGCGGTGCTGTTCAAGGACTCCCTCGGGCTGGACACCGGGCAGGTGGCCCGCTACAGCATCGTGTCGGCCGGCCTCTGGTGGGCGGCGTTCACCACCATCCCGCTGCTGCGGCTGCGCAACCGGCCACCCGCCGCCGGGGCGGCGCAGGGCTCCCCGCTGATCGACGGGTTCCGGCAGTTGTGGCACACCCTGCGCAGCCTCAAGGCGTACCCGTTGACGTTGTTCTTCCTGATCGCCTACCTGGTCTACAACGACGGCATCCAGACGGTGATCGCGCTGGCCGCCGTCTACGGCACCGAGGAGCTGCAGCTCTCCGACGACGTGCTGGTGCCGACCATCCTGATGGTGCAGTTCCTGGCGTTCTTCGGCGCGCTGGGCATGGGGTGGCTGGCGAAGCGGATCGGCGCCTGGAAGACCGTGCTGATCAGCCTGGTGCTCTGGACGGTGGTGCTGGTGATCGCCTACCAGCTGCCGGCCGGTCAGGCGCTGCCGTTCATCGCGCTCGGCGGCGGGATCGGCCTGGTGCTCGGCGGCAGCCAGGCGTTGAGCCGGTCGCTGTTCAGCCAGCTGATCCCCAAGGGCAAGGAGGGCGAGTACTTCGGCCTCTACGAGATCTCCGACAAGGGCACGAGCTGGCTGGGTCCGCTGCTGTTCGGCGTCGCCTACGGGGCCACCGAGAGCTACCGGGTGGCGATCATCTCGCTGCTGGCGTTCTTCGTGATCGGATTCGTGCTGCTGCTGGCGGTGCCGATCCGGCGGGCGATCGTGGCGGCCGGCAACACCCCGCCCCGGCTGCTGTGACGGTGGGCCGCCGACTGGCTGTCGGCGGCCCACCGGTGCCGGTCACACCCGGACGGCGTGCTCCAGCCGGGTGCGGTGGCGGATCATCCAGTCCGCGGCGCGGGCCCGCCAGGCCAGCGACCACAGGGGCGCGGCGTCGGTCGAGTCCGGGGTGATCCCGGCCCGCCGCGCCTCGGCCGCGCAGTCCCGGACCGCGACCTCGATCATCCGGGTGACGAGGCCGTCGCGGGCGGCGGCGGGCAGCCGGTAGCCGTCGAGGAACAGCCCGAGCTGGCGGGCGCGGGCCGCCGGACCGGGCAGGTCGTGCCGGCGCGCGACGTCGTCGTCGTGCAGTTGGGCGTGCCACCAGGCCGCCGCCGCCACCTCGTCGAGGCGGTCGACCGGGCCGGCCAGGGTCCAGTCGATGAACGCGACCGGCAGGCCGTCGCGGGCCACGGTGTGCCACGGGCCGGCGTCGCAGTGCCCGATGACCGGATCCGGCGCGTCGGGGTCGTGCATCCACCACGGCTGCCAGCCGCCGCCCGGCGGCGGCCGGAAGGTGGCGGTGGCGGTGTGCAGGTCGCGCAGCAGTCGACCGGCCTGCCAGACGCCCTGGTCCGACCAGGCGCGCGGGTGGCCGATGTCGCCCTCGATGTGGCTGAGGACCTCGTTGCCGTCGGTGTCGAAGCCGTCGCCGACCACCCGGGGCGCACCGGTGAACCCGACGTCGGCCAGGTGACGCAGCAGGGCGTGGACGGTGCCGGTCCAGGGTCGGGCTGCTCGCCGGACGGTCTGGCCGGTTCGGGTGACGTGGCTGGGTCCGCCCTCGGCCGCGTCGAACGGCTCGAAGGATGATGGGGATGTCACGGAGTCTCCTCGTGTCGGTGCGGTAAGCGGTGACCCGGCGCCGGGGACGCCGAGGTGCGGACCGCCGGGACGGACCCGACGGCCGGTGGTACCGCCACGAGGCGGGCAGCTCAGCCGGTGGGGAGCTCCCGGGTCGTGGCGGCAACGGCGACCTCACCGCGGACCATGCGTGCCATGCCGACCTCCTCGATTCCGGTGGACCGGCCCCGAAGGTATCGGCCGTACCGCTCGGACCTCCACCGAATATCGACGCCGGTGCGCCCCGGTGGGCGGGCTGGGGCACACTGCGGCAGGTCGCGGCGGGCCGGCTGGCGCCGGTGGCCTAGGCTGCCCGACCGTGACGACCGACGACGTCCCCGCCGGATCGCCTCCCCCGCCGGGAGAGGCGTCCGCGCTGGCGACCGCCTGCCTGGCCGCCGGTGACGGCCGGCTGCGGCACGGCGCGATGCTGAAGTTCTTCTGGGGTCCGATGGACTGCGGCAAGTCCACCATGGCCCTGCAGATGAACTACAACCACGCCCGGCAGGGCCGCAACGGGCTGGTGCTGACCCGCATAGACCGGTCCCTGGGCCCGCAGGTGACCACCCGGATCGGCCTGGCCCACGAGGCGATCGAGGTCACCGACGACCTGGACCTGGTGGCGCTGGTACGCGGCCGGTGGGCCGACGGCTTCCGGGTCGACTACCTGATCTGCGACGAGGCCTGCTTCTACGGGGTCGCGCACGTCGAACAGATGGCCGAGCTGGTCGACCGCTACGACGTCGACGTGTTCGCGTTCGGGCTGGCCAGCGACTTCCGGTCCTGCCTGTTCCCGGCCGCGCAGCGGCTGTTCGAACTCGCCGACGAGGTGTGCCGCATCCAGGTCGAGGTGCTGTGCTGGTGCGGCCGCGCCGGGCTGCTCAACGCGCGGGTGGTCGACGGGGTGGTCGCCCGCGAGGGCGCCCGGGTGGTCATCGGCGACACCGCCGACGCGGCGGAGGTGCGCTACCAGGTGCTGTGTCGCCGGCACCACCGCACCGGCGACCTCGGTCCCGGCTGAGCGCCGGCCCCGAACCACCGCCCACACTGGCGGGTGAGCCCGCTGCCGGCCGGTGCCGACGCCGCCGCCCGGGCGCCGCGCCGCGCCGCGCGGACACCCTGGCCGCGACGACGGGGTGACCCGGCCATCAGTACGGGTCCCCGCAGACCCGCCAGTCACCGTCCTCGTCGACCACGGTCAGCGGGTGGGTGCGCACCTTGCCGGACCGCTCGGTCAGCTCGGCGGTGACCGTGCCCCGCGGCCGCCCGTCACGGGTAACCACGCTCACCTCCCGCACGGTGTACCGGCTGATCGCCGGCTGCCCGCCCAGCCACCGCTCGAACTCCAACCGCTGCCAGCGGTCCCGGGTGCCGGCGCAGAGCCGGTCGTACGCGGCGGACGCGTCCCCGACGACCAGGTCGCCGAGGAACGCCTCGGCGACCTGCCGGGCCGGCTCCCGCGCGCCCCGCACCGACTGGTAGTTCCACAGCCCGAGCCCGGTCGCCCCGACCAGGCAGACCAGCACCACCACCGCGGCGCCCAGCAGGACGGCCCGCGCCGTCCGGCGGGGCCGGGTCGGATGCGTGAAGTCGGCCATCTCTCGACGGTAGGGACCGCGCCCCGGTCGGCGCAGCGACACCGGCGAAGCTGGCCACCGCCGCGCCGGGTCGTCTAGCGTCGGCTGGGTCCCACCCCGACCGCGCCGGAGGACCGATGGCCCGCTACGTGCAACAGGTGCCCGCGCCGGCCGACCCGTACACCGGCGACCCGCTGCTGCGCGGCTGGCTGGACCGGCGCCTCGGCCCGGCCGGGCACGCCGCCGCGGCGCACCGGCTGACCGCCCTGGCCGCCGACGTGGCCGGCCCGCTGCGTACCGCCCACGCCCAGGCCGAGGCGAACCCGCCGGTGCTGGTGCGCTACGACCCGTGGGGGGCGCGGATCGACCGGATCGACACCAGCGCCGGCTGGCAGGCCCAACGCGCCGCGGCCGCCCGGCACGCGGTGGTGGCGCTGCCCTACCAGCCGGGTGCCCGCGCCACCTTCGGCCCGGCGGCCCGGGTCGTTCAGCACGCCCTGCTGCACCTGTACGGCCCGGAGTCGGCCACCTTCTCCTGCCCGGTGGCGATGGCCGACGGGGCGGCGGCGCTGCTGAGCCTGCCGGAGGTCGACCCGGCGGCACGGCAGGAGTGGCTGCCCCGGCTGCTGTCGACCGACCCGGCCACCGCGATCACCAGCGGGCAGTGGATGACCGAGTCGCAGGGCGGCTCCGACCTGGCCCGTTCCACCACCGTCGGCCACCCCGCCGCGGACGGGTCGTGGCGGCTCACCGGCGAGAAGTGGTTCTGTTCGGCCGCCGACTCGGCGATGGCGGTCGCGCTGGCCCGGCCGGCGGACGCCGGCGCCGGCAGTCGGGTGTTGGTGCCGTTCCTGGTGCCCCGCTACGCGGACGACTCGCCGCTGGCGCCGGTCGACGCGCCGGCCGGCGCGCCCGCCCCGGGCGTCACCGTGCACCGACTCAAGGACAAGCTCGGCACCTGGGCGCTGCCGACCGCCGAGATCGGCCTGCGGGACGCGTACGCGCTGCCGTTGGGCGACCCGGCTTCTCCCGGCCTGTCCCGGGCGATGACGCTGGTGGTGGTGACCCGGCTGCACAACGCCGCCGCGGCCGCCGCCGGGATGCGCCGGGGCCTGGCGTACGCGCGGGCGTTCGCCGAGGTCCGCCAGGTCGCCGGTGGGCGGCTGGCCGACTCCCCGCTGCACCGGGCCACCCTGGGCGCGCTGGCCGTCGACGCGGCCGGCGCGTTCGTGCTGGCCGGCCACGCGTTCGCGCTGCTGGGCCGGGTCGAGGTGGCCGCCGATCCGGCCGCCGCCGCCGAGCTGCGGATCGTGGCGCCGCTGGCGAAGCTGGCCACCGGCCGGCTGGCGGTCGCCTCGGCCGCCGAGTACGTGGAGTGCTTCGGCGGCGCCGGCTACGTCGAGGACACCGGCGTGCCGCGGCTGCTGCGCGACGCCCAGGTGCTGCCGATCTGGGAGGGCACCACGAACGTGCTCGCCCTGGACGTGCTGCGTTCGGCCGCCCGCGGTGCCGCGGAGCCGCTGCTGACCCGGCTGGAGGAGGCCGCCGACACCGCCGTACGGCTCGACCCTGCGCTGGCGGACGCGCTCGCGGACACGGCCGCCGGGCTGCGGGCCGCGCTCGCTCCGGTCGCCGCCGACCCGGGCGCGGCGGCGGTGGTCGCGGGCGCCCGCGGACTCGCGCTGCGGATGGCGTACGCGTTGGCCACGGCGCTGCTGGCCGAGCTGGCCGCGCAGGCCGCGGACGGGTCCGGCGGGGATCCGGTGGCCGCCGTGGCGGCACCGCTGTGGGCTCGGCGGTGGCTGCGCGGCGACGACATCGCCGCCGCCGCGCACGCGCACGTCGACCTGCTCTGCTGACGCCCCGCAGCGGCCCGGCGCGGTCAGCCGAGGCTGGCGAAGGCCTCCACGTCGCGGGTGCGGCCGGCGACGATGAGGATGTCCCCGGCGTAGAGGGTGGTGCCGGCGGTGGCGTAGGTGAAGTTCTCCCCCGGTCGCTTGATCGACACCACGGTCACCCCGTACCGGGTGCGCAGTTCGGAGTCCGCCAGGGTGCGGTCGGTGGCCTCCGCCGGTGCCCGGGTCTTCACCAGGGCGTAGTCGTCCTCGAACTCGATGAAGTTGAGGATGTGGCCGGTGACCAGGTGCGCGACCCGTTCGCCCATCTCGTGTTCGGGCAGCACCACGTTGTGTGCGCCGACGCGTTCCAGGATGCGGGCGTGCTGGCGGCTGACCGCCTTGGCCCAGATGTTGGCCACTCCGAGGTCTGCCAGCAGCGAGGTGGTGAGGATGCCGGCCTCCAGGTCGGTGCCGATGCCGACCACCGCGTGCGTCAGGTCGGTTATGCCGAGCTGGCGCAGCGCGGTCTCCTCGGTGGTGTTGGCCACGGCCGCGTGGGTGAGCTGGTCGGCGTAGCCCTGCACCACCGCCGGGTTGGCGTCCACCCCGATGACCTCCCACCGCTGGCGCATCAGTTCCAGGGCCAGCGAACCGCCGAACCGGCCGAGGCCGAGTACGGCGATGCGCTTGTCGGTGTCCGGTTTCCTAGCCAACGATGGGTCGCTCCTCGGGTAGTTCGTAGCGGCGGGTCCGCTCCCGCAGGGCCAGCGCCGCGGCGGCGGTGATCGGTCCGATCCGGCCGATGAACATCAGCACGACGAGGATGACATGCCCGGCGGTGCCGAGCTGCGCGGTGATGCCGGTGGACAGGCCGACGGTGGCGAACGCGGAGACCACCTCGAACAGCACCTGATCCAGCCGGAACGGGGTGAGTGCCAGCAGCACCAGGGTGGACACCGCGACGGCGGCGGCGGAGAGCAGGACGATGGTCAGCGCCTGCCGTTGGACACCGGAGGGCAGCCGCCGGCCCAGGGCGTGCACGCTGGGCTCGCCGCGGATCTCGGCCAGGACCACGAAGCCGAGCAGCACGAACGTGGTGACCTTGATGCCGCCGGCGGTGCCGGCGCTGCCGCCGCCGATGAACATCAGCAGGTCGGTCACGAGCAGGCTGACGTCGTTCATGCCGGCCACGTCGATGCTGTTGAAGCCGGCGGTACGGGGCATCACGGCCTGGGTGAATCCGGCCAGCAGCTTCCCGCCCGGGTCCAGCGGGGCGAGGGTGGCCCGGTTGGACCACTCGCTCAGGCTGATCGCCGCCCAGCCGATCACGATCAGCGCGGCCGACGCCCACAGGGTGATCTTGGTGTGGAGGGACCACCGGCGGGGTTCCCGCCACTGCCGGCGCAGCTCGAACAGCACCGGGAAGCCGAGCCCGCCGATGATGACCGCCGCCACGATCGGCAGGCAGACCAGCGGGTCGTCGACGAACCGCACCAGGCTGTCCGGGTACAGGCCGAAGCCCGCGTTGTTGAAGGCCGACACCGCGTGGAACACCCCCAGGTAGCCGGCCCGCTCCCAGGTCTCGCCGTAGCCCCAGGCGAACCGCCAGGTCAGCAGGGCCGTCACCGCCAGTTCGACGAGCACGCTCACCCGCAGGACGCCGAGCACCACCCGTCGTACGTCGCCGACCGCCAGGGTCTTCGTCTCGGCCTGGGTGCCCAGTTGCAGCCGGAATCGCAGCCGGCGGGCGACCAGCAGCCCCAGCAGCGACGCGAGCGTCATGATCCCGAACCCGCCGATCTGGATCAGGCCGAGGATCACCACCTCGCCGAATCCGGACCAGTAGGTGCCGGTGTCCTCGATCACCAGGCCGGTCACGCAGACCGCCGAGGTGGCGGTGAACAACGCCACCACCCAGCCGGCGCCGGTGCCGCTGGCGGTGGCGAACGGCAGCGACAGCAGTCCCGTGCCGGCCAGCACCGCGGTCGCGAAGCCCACCACCACCAGGCGGGCCGGGTGGCGCAGGGCGTCGGACAGCCGCGACGACCAGGCGGCGGTGACCCGGCGCGGCCCGCGTACGGCGGTCCTGACCGCCCGGACGAGCCGGCGCACCGGCAGCCCCGGCCGCCGACGCCGTCGCGGACCCGCTCCGGCCCGGCTCACCGGTGTCCAGGCCAGCAGCAGCACGCCGACGGCCATCGCCGCGAAGACGGCGACCACGGCGGCCAGCCCCAGCGTCAGTTGCCACCAGACGGGATCCACCGGCCCATCCTCCGGTACCGGTCAGCCGCGCCGGGCGCGGGCCGCCCAGATCGCGTACGACGGGTCCCGGTCCAGGTTGTGCCGGTCCCGGTCGTAGCGGCGGGTGGTACGCGGGTCGGCGTGCCCCATCGCGTCCTGGACGTCCTCCAGCGGCACGCCTTCGCCGCGGGCGGTGGTGGCGAAGGCGTGCCGCAGCGAGTGCGGCGACAGCTTCGACCAGGCCGGCAGGCCGGCGATCCGGGCCAGCCGCCGCACCAGCCGGAACACCGCGTGCCGGTCCAGCCGGGCGCCGCTGGCGGTGACCAGCAGCGGCCCGCTGACCCGGTCGGCCGGCAGCCGCCCGCTGGCCGCCCGCTCGGCCAGGTAGGCGTCGACGGCGCGTGCGGTGCCGGGCGCGAGCGCCCGGCGGCGGGGCCGGCCGCCCTTGCCGGTGAACCGCAGGCTGCGGTGGCCGCGTTCGTGTCCGAGGTCGGCCAGGTCCAGGGATACCAGTTCCCCGACCCGCAGTCCCAGGTCGGCCAGGAGGGCCAGCGCCGCCCGGTTGCGGGCGGCGGTCGGGCCGGTTTCGGCGTCGGCGGCGGCCAGCAGCGCGTCGACCTCGTCGGGGGCCAGCCCGATGGTGGCCGAGTGGTCCCGGCTGACCCGGGGCCGGTCGGCGCCGGTGACCGGGTTCGCCGGCACCGCGCCGAGTTTGACCAGGAATTCGTACCAGCTCGACAGCGCGGACAGTTTGCGGGCCACGGTGGCCGGGGTGAACGGCCGCCCGCTGCGCGGATCGACGGTGGACTCCAGGTCCCGGCCGTAGGCGTTGACGTCGAGGAAGCTGGCCCGTAGCGGGTCCAGTTCCCGGCCCGCGCACCAGGCCAGCCAGCCGGCGATGTCGCGGCGGTACGCCGCCCGGGTGTGTTCGGAGAGCCGGCGGTTGCGCAGCCACGCCTCGGTGAAGTCGACCGGTCCCCTGATCAGGGCGGCCTTGGACGGCCGGCGTGGGGTGACGGCGCCGGGGGTGGAACGGTGCATGCGAGAAAGGTTCTCAGCTCGGTGGGGACGCGCCGCGCAGGCGCGCCCGAACGGATTCGATCACGGTTCCGGCATGCTCATTACCGAATTACCGGCAATGGAAATCCGGTAATTGCCCGAGGGGGGTTTCTCGGACGCGCGCACCATAATGACAGTTATGGTGCGTAGCGAGTCCGGTGGATGTCGGACGCCCCCGCTACGGTCTCGGCAGCAAGGTGCAGGCCGCTACCACTTGTGAGGACACCGATGCCGGGCCGGTTCGTGTACTGGATGAACGTCTCCCTCGACCTGAGGATCGAACACGCCCACGGCGAGCAGGGCGGCGGATCGTGGATGCGGATCGGCGAGTCCCTGCACCGCGAGTTCAACTCCCGGGCCCGGGCGCTGTCGCTGATGGTCCAGGGACGCACCATCTACGAAACGATGGAGCGGTTCTGGCCGGCGGCGCGCGACGACGACGCCCTCCCTGACCACCTGCGCGAGTACGGCGAGATCTGGACCTCGATGCCCAAGGTCCTGGTGTCGCGCACCCGCACCAGCGCCGGGTACGACACCCGGGTGCTGGGTGGCGCCGACGCGGTCGGCGCCCTCGCGGACCTGCGATCGCAGACCGAGGGCGACATCGGCGTCGGCGGGGCTACCCTGGCCACCGCGCTGCTACGGGCCGGGCTCCTCGACGAGCTGCTGCTCTTCACCCATCCGGTCATCCTCGGCGCCGGCCGGCCGCTGTTCGACGGGCCCGACGTACCGGTGGAGCTGGACCTGCTCGAACAGGCGCGCTTCGACCAGGGCGTCACGCTCCACCGGTACGCCGTCCGGAACGCGCGTCCAGGATCATGAACACCGCATTGGCCTCGTTGACCTGGCCGCGGCACACCGAGCGACTGACGGTGCGGCCGGCGACCACCGCCGACGCCGACGCCACCTGGCGGTTCCGCCAACGCGCGGACGTCAGCCGCTGGCTCACCCGCGCCTCCGCCACCCTGGAGGAGCACCGCAGGTGGTTCCAGGACCCGGCCAGCCTCGCCAGGACGCTCGTGATCGAGCACCACGGGGAGGTCATCGGCGATCTCATGCTGAAGATCGAGGACGCCTGGGCCCAGGCGGAGATCGCCGACCGCGCCCGCGGCGTGCAGGCGGAGCTGGGCTGGGTGCTGCACCCGGCACACGCCGGCCACGGATTCGCCACCGAGGCCGTTGGTGAGCTGCTCCGGGTCTGCTTCCAGGATCTCGGGCTGCATCGCGTGACGGCCACCTGCTTCGCCGCCAACGAGGCGTCGTGGCGGCTGATGGAACGCGTCGGGATGCGCCGCGAGTTCCATACCGTGCGGGACTCGCTGCACCGTTGCGGCCAGTGGCTCGACTGCGTCGGGTACGCCCTGCTCGCCGACGAGTGGCGCACTGCGGCCTAGCCGACGGCGAGCAGCGTGGACAACTGCCGCAACAGCTGCGGGCGCGGCCGGTAGTAGACCCAGCTGGCGCGTCGCTCGGCATCGACCAGGCCGGCCTCGCGCAGCACCTTCAGGTGGTGCGAGATCGTCGTGCCGGAGATGGTGAAGGCCGGGGTGAGGTCGCAGACGCAGATCTCGCCGCCCGGGGCCGACGCGATCATCGACATCAGCTGCAGCCGGATCGGATCCCCGAGTGCCTTGAACGCGAGCGCGAGGGCGCCGGCGTCGGGCGCGGTGATGCGCTGTTGCGCCAGCGGGACACAGCAGAGTGCGGTCGCTGACACCGGCGACGGTTTCGACATGTGTCGAGGTTGACAGACATCAAAGCCATGTGCAACCTTGGCTTCGATGCCCATCGGATTCGAGAGATGTCGAATCGGATTCGGGGCATGTCGAATCCGAGCGCGGTGGGTCGCCAGGCGCCCGCCGCCCGACCCGACCGCAACGAGGGAGCGCCCGCGATGAACAGTGACGGACCCACCCCGACCGATCCCGGTCCGCCGCCGGTGCTGGTGATCGGCGCCGGCCCGGTCGGGCTGGCCGCCGCCGCCCATTTGCACGAGCAGGGCGTGGCGTTCGTGATCCTGGAGGCCGGCGACCAGGTCGGCGCGTCGGTCCGGCAGTGGGCGCACGTCGGGCTGTTCAGCCCCTGGCGCTACGACATCGACGCCGCCGCCCGCCGGCTGCTCGACGCCGCCGGCTGGGCCGCCCCGGACGACGAGGACCTGCCCACCGGCGGTGAGCTGGTCGACCGGTATCTGCAACCCCTGGCGACGCTGCCGGCCATCGCACCGAACCTGCGCCTCGGGGCGCGGGTCACCGCGATCAGCCGGGTCGGTGCCGACCGGGTCCGCACCGCCGGCCGTGCCGACCTGCCCTTCGTGGTCCGCCTCGCGGACGGCACCGAGTTCACCGCCAGCGCGGTCATCGACGCCTCCGGCACCTGGCGTACGCCGAACCCGCTCGGCGTCAACGGGCTGCCCGCCCACGGCGAGGCGGCGGCCGCCGACCTGATCGACCCGGCGCTGCCCGACGTGCTCGGCGCCGCCCGCGGCCACCACGCGGGCCGGCACACCATCGTCGTCGGTTCCGGGCACTCGGCCGCGAACACGCTGCTGGACCTGGCCCGGCTCGCCGAGGCCGAGCCGGGCACCCGGATCACCTGGGCGGTGCGCGGCGGCTCCCCGCAGCGGGCCTTCGGCGGCGAGGACGCCGACGAGCTGCCTGCCCGCGGCGCGCTCGGCGCCGGCCTGCACTCCCTGGTCGACACCGGCAAGCTGACCCTGGTGACCGGCTTCGGCGTGCACGCGGTGCGCCGCGACGGTGCCGCCGTCACCCTGGTCGCCGCCGACGGTCGTACCCTGACCGGTGACCGGGTGGTCTCGGCGACCGGCTTCCGCCCGGACCACAGCGCCGCCGGTGAGCTGCGCCTGGACCTGGACCCGATCCTGGGCTGCACCCGCGCCCTGGCGGACCTGATCGACCCGAACGAACACTCCTGCGGCACCGTCACCCCGCACGGCTACCGCGAACTCGGACAGCCCGAACCGAACTACTATGCCGTCGGCATGAAGTCCTACGGCCGGGCCCCGACGTTTCTGATGGCCACCGGCTACGAGCAGGTCCGCTCCATCGCCGCCGCGCTCGCCGGCGACTTCGACGCCGCCGACGACGTGCGACTCGACCTGCCCGCCACCGGCGTGTGCAGCGTCGACCTGGTGGCCGAGAACGCCGCCCGGGAGATCGCCGCCCGCTTCGGTCTCACCCCGGACGTACCGATCACACTGGCCACCACGACCATGGCCCTGCTGCCCGCCGCGGCCAGCACCACCGACGCCGTCCGCGCCGCCGCTGACAAGATCGGACTTAACCCCGACATCGCCCTGCAGATCGCCGCGCTCACCGAACAACCCGACGCGCCGCCCAGCGTCACCGGCCTGATCAGCCTCACCACGTCCGCCGGTGGCAGCTGCTGCTCGTGACCGCGGCCGCCGACGCGCCCCTCTCGCCGGCGGTCCTGGTGGTTCCGATGATCCTCGCCACGGCCGGCGCTCCGCTGGCCGTGGCTGCCCTGCACGTCATCACCGGCTCGTACGCGCCCGCCTTCGCCGCCATCCCGGTACCGCTCAGCGGGGGGTGCCTGGTTTCGGGGTGGTGCGGACGTGGGCGCGTTCGCCCTGTCTGCCGATCAGGCTGAGGAACTCGACGGGCCCGGAGCCGGTGGCGCCGAACCAGTGTGGGGTGCGGGTGTCGAACTCGGCGGCCTCGCCGGGTTGCAGGATGAGGTCGTCGTCGCCGAGGACCAGACGCAACGTGCCGTTGAGGACGTAGACCCAGTCGTAGCCCTCATGGGTGCGCAGGTCGGGTACCCGGTTGTCGTCGCCGGCCGGCAGGACGAACTTGTAGGCCTGGATGCCTCCGGGCCTGCGGGTCAGGGGCACGACTGTCGCCCCATCGCCGGCGGCGATGGGGCGCATGTTGATGCGGGGATCGCCGGTCAGTGGCGCGTCGACGAGTTCGTCGATCGTCACGCTGTGGGCGCGGGCCAGTGGGAGCATCTGTTCGAGTGTGGGACGCCGCAGGCCGGCTTCGAGGCGCGACAGGGTGCTGACGGAGATGCCGGTCTCCTCGGCCAGCTCGGTGAGGGTGATGTTGCGGCGCAGCCGCAGCTGCTTCAACCGCGGGCCGACCGCGTCGAGGGTGCGGTCCAGGTTCTCGTCCATCCCGCCATTTTGCCATTTGGCAAGAATCTTTGCGCATCTCGGCCGTCCCGCTCAGGATCTAGCCATGACCGCCGACGACAGGGAAAGGGCAGGCCAGATGGTGGGACAGGCAGAGACCATGCGGGACGTGGTGGTGGTCGGTGGCGGCGCCGCCGGGTTGAGCGCGGCGCTGATCCTGGCACGTTCCCGGCGGCGCGTGACGGTCGTGGACGCCGGCACGCCGCGCAACGCGCCGGCGGAGGGGGTGCACGGCCTGCTGGCGCTCGACGGGCTGAGCCCGCTGGAGTTGCTGGCGCGTGGCCGCGACGAGGTCACCCGCTACGGCGGCGAGATCATCGCCGCGGAGGTGAGCGCCGTGTCGCGCACCGCCGCGGGCTTCGCAGTGATGACACGCGACGGCGCCGTTCTGCACGCGCGCCGGCTGCTTGTCGCCACCGGCCTGGTCGACGAGCTACCGGACATCGCCGGACTGCGGCAGCGCTGGGGCCGCGACGTGCTGCACTGCCCGTACTGCCACGGGTGGGAGGTCCGCGACCGCGCGATCGGGGTGCTCGCCACCGGGGCGATGTCGGTCCACCAGGCGCTGCTGTTCCGTCAGTTGAGCGACGACGTGCGGTACTTCAGCCACGACCAGGACCTCAGCGGGCCGGACCGGTCGAAACTCGACGCGCTCGGCATCCCGGTGATCAGTGGGAGGGTCGCCGGCCTGGCGGTCGTCGGGGACCGGTTGACCGGGGTCCGCCTCGACGACGACGAGGTGGTAGCGGTCGAGACCGTCACGGTGGCGACGCGGATGGTCGCCCGTGCCGAGGTGTTCGCCGGTATCGGGATCACCGCGACGCGGCACCCGATGGGTTCCTTCATCGCCGCTGACCAGACCGGCCGGACCTCGGTGCCCGGGGTGTGGGTGGCCGGTAACGCCACCGACCTGGCCGCCCAGGTCGGCGCGGCCGCCGCGGACGGCGCCCGCGCCGCTGCCCACCTCAACGCCGACCTCGTGACCGAGGACACCGACCGGGCGGTCGCCCGGCTGACGAACGCGGAGACCGTCCGATGACGCACAGCTTCGACCGGGCCTACTGGCAACAGCACTGGCAGCAGGCCTCCGGCGCCCGGCCCGGCTCCGCGGCCGGCAACCCACCCAGCCCGTACCTCGCCGCCGAAACCGCCGGCCTGGCACCGGGCACCGCCCTCGACGCCGGGTGCGGCGCGGGCGCCGAGGCGATCTGGCTGGCCACCCACGGGTGGCGGGTCACCGCCGCCGACATCTCCGCCGACGTCCTCGCCCGGGCCGCCGCCCGGGCCACCGCCAGCGGACTGGCGGCGTCCATCCGGTGGGTGGAGGCGGACCTGACCGCGTGGGATCCGGGCCTGCGCTTCGACCTGGTCACCGCCCACTACGCGCACTCCGCGATGCCGCAACTCGCCTTCTACCAGCGCATCTCCGACTGGGTGGCGCCGGGCGGCACTCTGCTGATCGTCGGGCACCTGCCTACCCCGCCCTCCACCGGCCACGCCCACGGGCACGGGCATCCCGCAGCGGCGACGGTCACCCGCGCCGACATCACCGCCGGCCTGGACGCGGCCGCGTGGAAGATCGTCACCGCCGAGGAGCACCAACGCCCGGTCCCCGGGCCCGGCGGCCAGCCGGTCCTGCTGCACGACGTGGTCGTGCGCGCCACGCGCCAGCCCTGAACCCATCTTCTCCGCGACGCCGGGACCGAGGTCCGTTCCCCGGTGCCGTACCCCACCGCGCCCTTCGGAAGGACCCGCACATGCCCACCCCAGACAGCTTCCGGACCGTGCGCGTCCCCGACGCCACGATCCACGACCCGCGCCGGCGCCGCGCGATCCTGATCGCGGTGTGTATCGCCCTGATGGCGGTCATCGCCTCGGTCTCCGGCCTCAACGTCGCCCAGCCGCAGGTCGCCGTCGCCCTCGGCGCGTCACAGAGCACCGTCCTCTGGATGATCAACGTCTACACCCTGACGCTGGCGGCGCTGCTGCTCCCCCTCGGCGCCCTCGGCGACCGGGTGGGTCGCAAACCGATCCTGCTCGTCGGCCTGGCCATGTTCGGTGTGGCGAGCGCTGCGGCGGGACTGGCCACCTCATCCGGGATGATGATCGCCGCCCGGCTGCTCGCGGGGGTCGGCGCCGCGATGATCATGCCGGTCACCCTGGCCGTCATCACCTCGACGTTCCCCGACGAGGAACGTTCCAAAGCCATCGGCGTCTGGACCGGCGTCGCCGCCGGCGGTGGCATCCTCGGCATGTACCTGTCCGCGGTGCTCGTCGACTGGGCGAACTGGCGGTGGCTGTTCCTCCTGCCTGTCCTGCTCGTGGCCGCGGCCACCGGCCTGGCTCTGCGGGCCGTCCCGAACTCCCGCGAGCAGTCGCGGCACCGGTTCGACCTGGTCGGGTCGCTGACGTCGGTGATCGCCGTGGTCGCGCTCATCTACGTCCTGCACGAAGGCCCGATCCACGGCTGGACCGCACCGGTCACCCTGGTCAGCCTGCTGGTCGGCGTCGCCGCCGGCATCGGGTTCGTGGCCTGGGAACTACGCCGGGCGGCACCCCTGCTCGACGTGCGGCTGTTCCGGGACCGGCGCCTCGCCAGCGGCTCGCTGGTGCTGCTGGCACTGTTCGGTGTCCAGGCCGGGATCTTCGTTGTGCTGTTCCCCTACTTCCAGGCGGTCCTCGGCTGGTCCGGACTGCGCGCGCCACCCTCGCGCTCATGCCGATGGCAGCGATGATGATGCTCGCCGCCGGACTCGCCCCCCGCGTGGCCGACCAGGCGGGAGCCCGCGCGACGATGGCAGCCGGGATCCTGCTCGGTGGCGCCGGCCTGGCGTTGCTGGCCACCCTGGTCTCCGTCGACGGGGGCTACCTGACGGTCCTGCCCGGCATGCTCGCCATGGGGCTCGGCATGGGCCTCACCCAGACCCCCTCCACCGAGGCCATCACCTCCGCCCTGCCCCGCGAACGTCAAGGCGTCGCGTCCGCCCTCAACGACGTCACCCGGGAATTCGGCACCGCACTCGGCGTCGCCCTCCTCGGAGCGGTGCTGACCGCGGGCTACCGCAACGCCATCACCCCCCGCCTCGACACGGTGCCCACCGACACCGCCGACACCGCCCGCGAAGGGATCGCCACCGCCATCGCCACCGCCGACACTGCCGGCAGCCAGGCACCCGCGCTCATCCGGGCCGCCCAGGAGTCGTTCGTCGAGGGCTGGCAACAGGCCATGTGGGCAGGGGTCGCCGTGATGACGATCCTCTTCGGCTACGTCCTGGCCCGGGGTCCTCGGCGCACCAGGCCCACCACACCGGCGACCGCGTCGAACTCGACAAGCGACGCCATCGCCGGGTGACGCCGCCCGGCAGCCCAGTCCCGCGGAGCACCGCCGGGTCATTCCCGCCTGCGGTGCTCCCGGGCGGCGCTGCGGGACCGGGCCAGGGTCAGCAGCCGCTCCACCTCGGCCGCGGTGTCCGGACCGGGGTTGACCACGCTCACCCAGCCCTGCACCGCGTAGGCCGGATGCGGCACCAGCCGGTCCGGCGCCGCGAAGTCGATCCCCCCGCTGTGCGCGGCGAACTCCTCCGGGCCGTAGCCGAACAGGTTGCGGAACTCGGCCCGCCCCACCTCGATGTTGAGTCGATACCGGCCGGGCTCGGCCAGGCGGGACCGCTCGTCGAAGTCCGGCACGTCGTGCAGGACGATGGTGGCGAACGGCCACCGGCGGTCCTCGCCGGCGAAGAAGAACCGGTCGCCCCAGGTGTAGGGCGGTAGGTCGGAGCCCGCCTCGACCCGGGTCTCGGTCACCCCGGGCAGCCCGGCGATCCGGGCCGCGTCCGCCGCTCCCGGCTCGTAGCCGATGTGCAGGATCGCGTCGCAGGTGTCGACCGTCGCGCTGTCCAGCGGGAAGTGCCCGAGCAGGTCGACCACCCGGGCGCGGGCGTCGTCCGCGGGCGGCGGGGGGAAGATCCCGGTCTCCGGGCCGAGCCGCTCCTCGTAGGTGCCGGGTTCCGGCCGGCCGAGGCCGACCGGGCCGCTGGCGCCGAGGCTGCCGGCCACGTACACGTACTGCTTCCCGAGCAGCGACGACACGATCGAGCCGGCGCCGTTCCACTGGGCGGACAGGTCCTCACCGTCCCAGTGGCTGGACCACCAGCTCGGCTGCCGCTGCAGGTGCGCGTTGTGTGCGAAGACCAGGGTCGGCCCACGGTCGCGCTCGCCGGCGACGATGTCGAGCAGGTTCTGCGCCATCAGCGCGTCCCGCACCGCGAGCAGGCGGCCGACCCGCTGCGACCGGGTGCCCGGCTCGGCCATCGCGGCGTGGTAGGCGAGCAGGCCGACGGCCGTGGTGGCGAGCACCCGGGCCCGGTGCCAGCAGTGCGTGGAGGTGTCGGCGATCAGGCGGGGCGCGTCGGCGTACAGCTGGGTCTTCAGGTCCTCGGCGAGGCCGCGCAGCGCGGCGGCCTCCGGTGACCGGCCCGGGGAGCGCGTCGCGTCGACCATGATCTCCGGGGCGGTCCAGCGGGTCTCGTCGCCGACCAGGTGGTCCAGGTCGGGTGCCGGCACGCCGAGGTAGTCGCGCAGTTCGCGCAGGATCGGGCCGGGGCTGGGAGCGCCGGTGATCTCGGTGGGCGCGTCGAAGCCGTGGAAGGCGACGCGGTCGGCGGGCGGCAGCGTCGCGTTGTGGTCGCGTAACCAGTCGACAAGCTCGCCGGTGGCGGGGTGGGCGCCCCAGCCGTGGCTGATGCCGGTGGTCAGGTCCACCTCGTCGCGGCGGCCCCGCACGTAGTCGTCGACCGCGAGGCCGGCGGCCCGGTCCGACTCGATCGCGATCGACCGGAAGCCGTACCCGGTCAGGGTTTCCAGGATCCGGTTGCGCAGGCGCGGGAACGCCGGCTCGCCGTGGTAGGGCTCACCGATCGCGAGCAGCCGCGGCCGGCGGGCGGAGATCAGGGACCGCAGGGCGGTGTCAAAAGCCATGGCCTCAACCGTATCGTTGAACCAGCGGTTGAAACTTTGGTCAAAGAGGGACTCGGAACCAACCTTTGAAGTCTCAAACAGGGGTGTACCGACCCGTCGACCTGGCGCGGCGGCACGGGCTGTCGGCGCAGGCGGTCCGCAACTACGAGCGGGCCGGGGTGATCCCGCCCGCCGCACGGACGGCCAGCGGTTACCGGGTCTACACCGATGATCACGCGGGGGCGCTGCACGCCTACGTCGCCCTCATCGCCGGGTACGGTCACCGCCCCGCCGGTGAGGTCATGACGTCGGTGCTCCGCGACGACCTGCCGGCGGCGCTGGCGGTGATCGACGCCGCGCACGTGCGGCTGCACCACGACCGTCAGACCGTGGAGCGGGTCGCGGCGGCCGCATTCGCGCTCGCCGCCGCCCCGGCCGCGCCGGGACCGGACCGGCCGGTGTCGATCGGGGTGCTCGCCCACCGGCTCGATCTGACCCCGGCCACGCTGCGCAAGTGGGAACGGGCCGGCGTGCTGGCCCCGGCCCGGGCCGGCGCCGCGCGCTCCTACTCCCCCGATGACGTGCGCGACGCCGAACTCGCCGATCTGCTGCGCCGCGGCGGCTACCCGCTGCGCCACATCGCGGCGGTGATCGAGCAGGTGCACGCCGCCGGTGGACCCGGCCCGCTGGCGGACTCGATCGATGACTGGCGGGAGCGGATCACGGCCCGCGGCCGGGCGATGCTGACCGGATCCGCCCGCCTCGCCGACTACCTGTCCTTCCGCGAGATGGGTGCCGCGCGGGTGTGACGCGGTTCGCAGGGTGTCGGGGGCGGGGGAGTTGACGACGGCCCGAGTCCGGTAGTAAATAGGAACTAGGACTTGAGTCGACGAGACTCAACTTGAGGATCGCGACCCGGCACCCGCACAGGGAGGATTGACGATGTTGATGCGTACCGACCCGTTCCGCGAGATCGACCGCATCGCGGAGCAGTTCTTCGGCACCACCAGCCGCCCGGCCGTCATGCACATGGACGCCTACCGGGACGGCGACTACTTCTACGCCGCCTTCGACCTGCCCGGCGTCGACCCCGACAGCATCGACTGCACGGTGGAGCGCAACGTGCTGACGGTGCGGGCCGAGCGGCGTCGCCCGACCGGCGACACCGTCGAACTGGTCGCGGCCGAGCGGCCGATGGGCGCCTTCTCCCGCCAACTCTTCCTCGGCGAGACCCTGGACACCGAGGAGCTGGAGGCCAGCTACGAGGCCGGCGTGCTGACCCTGCGCATCCCGGTCGCCGAGCGGGCCAAGCCGCGGCGGGTGGCCGTCACCGTGACCGGCGACGCGAAGCGCCAGATCAACGCCTGACAGGAGTTGCGCACTTGACGGGGTAGGCCCAGCGCCTACCCCGTACGGCTGTTGCCCGGTGCCGGGCGCTCGGTGAACAGGGCGATCAGGTCGCCGATGCGTCGGTCCGCCTCGGCGGGGTGCCGGAAGTGCCCAGCGGGGTTGACGGTGTAGTGATTGCGGCGTCCGACCCGGCTGCGTCGCAAATAACCGGCCGATTCGAGGTCGGCGACGATGGCCTGCGCGGCGCGTTCGGTGATGCCGATCTCGATGGCCACGTCCCGCAGCCGGGCGGTCGGGTCGCGGGCGATGCTCACCAGCACGTGGGCGTGGTTGGTCAGGAACGTCCATCCCTTCCCGCCGGTCGTCGGCGGTGCTCCGCTGTTGTCGACATCCGTCCGCTCGGACTCGGGGTACGACGCCATCACTCTTCACCTGTGCAGGGCCCGAAAGCCACATCCTAGATCCGTCACCCACGTCCCGAAACGTGAGCCGCGAATCAGGATTCGTGAGTACGTGTACGGCGGCGGTGGGCGTCGGGTACTCGTGGACCTGTCGGCGTCGGCGGCGTGCTCGGCGCCGACGCCGAGGTGGTAGCGGGTGGCGGCGAGCCGCCGGTGGGAGGCGAAGTCGCGACGGCCGCGGGTGGTGGCGTGGGCGACCACAGCCATGACCGCCCCCCAGAGGGCGCCCCGACCAGGGTGGTCGCCGCGGTCGTTAGGTCGGTCGGCAGCGGCAGTCGGGGCGTCGTCATCACCGGGCTCCTTTCCGGATCTCCTGCTACCGCGCAGGTCGGTGCAGGTCGGAGGCGGTGTCGGTCGAAGTCCCGGCCGGGTGCCCGGCGTCGAGCGCGTCGGTGTCAGCGGTGGTGCCACGGGTGCTGCGCAGGCTCCACCCGATCGACACGGCGATCGTCACCACGATCACGCCGAGGGTGACCGGGATGGGCAGTTTGCCGACCGGGGTCTCCGAGAGGATGAGCTTGACGCCGGCGAAGGCCAGCAGGACGGCCAGGCCGTAGTGCAGGTGCACGAAGCGGCGCAGCAGCCCGGCGAGGCAGAAGTACAGGCTGCGCAGGCCGAGGATGGCGAACGCGTTGGCGGTCCAGACGATGAAGGTGCTGGTGGTGATGGCCAGGATCGCCGCGACGCTGTCGATGGCGAAGATCAGGTCGGTGGTCTCGACGGCGATCAGGACCACGAACAGCATGGTGGCGACGCGTCTGCCGTTGATCCGGGTGAAGAACCTGTCGCCGTGGTAGGCCGGGTCGGTCGGGATGACCTTGCGCACGAGGCGGACGACGGGGTTGCGGTCGGGCGGGGTCTGCTCGTCGTGACGGAACGCCATCTTGTAGCCGGTGTAGACGAGGAACGCGCCGAACAGGTACGCGGTCCAGAAGAAGGTCTCGAGGAGTTCGGCACCGACGAAGATGAACACCAGCCGGAATACCAGCGCACCGATCACGCCCCAGAACAGCACCTTGTGTTGGAAGGCGGCGGGCACGGCGAAGTAGGTGAAGATCATCGCGAAGACGAACACGTTGTCGACGGACAGGGCCTTCTCGATCAGGTAGCCGGCGTAGTAGGTGCCGGCGACGTCACCGCCCTGCCACGCCCAGAGGATCACGCCGAACAGCAGTCCGGCGGCGATCCAGACTCCGGACCAGATCGCGGCCTCGCGGAAGTCGATGACGTGGTTGTCGCGGTGCATGAACAGATCGACGGCCAGCATCGCCGCGATCGCCAGCATCAGAGCGGCCCAGATCCACCAGGAGACGGACATCGCTGCGGGGGAACCCTTTCGTCCGGGGCCGGGACAGGGCGGTGGGCCTGTCCCGGCGCTGCTGGACGAAGGTCTCCCCGGGCCACCGCACCGGTGGCTGCACCGCCGGGATCCGGATGGGCCGGGCCCGTACTGACGGCGGTGCGCGGATCGTCGGGTACTCCCCCTCGAACTACGACCAAGTATTCACGAAGCACAGATCGCATGTCAAGGGATTCTGCGCGGCCCACGCGATCCTGGGCCGCCGTACCGCCGGGCCGCGCGCCCTACAATTCGCCAGCGATGGACAACCAGCCAACGGTCACCGACCCCCCGCCCGACACCCGCCCCTGCGGCCACTGCGGCCGACCGGTCCCCCAGCGGGTCGGCGCCGGCCGGCCGTTCCGCTACTGCCGGGACAACGACGGCGCCTGCCAGCGGGCCTCCCGCAACAGCCGGATGCGGCACCGCAACGCACCCGGCCTGCCCGGACAGATCGCCCGGACCTGGGAGGCGGTCGAGCGGCTCGACCAGGTGGTGGAGTCGCTCACCGAATCCCTGCACGCCGAACTGTCCCCCGCCGGGGTCGAACGGCAGGTCGGCCAGATCCGCGCCGAGACCGCCGCGCAGGTGGCCGCCGCCCACGCCGAACGGGACGAGGCGCGCGCCGAGGCGGAGGCGGCCACCGCCGCGCTGCGGGTGGCCCGGCAGGCCGCCGAGACCGCCACCGAACAGCGGGCCGCCGCCCGCCGCGACGCGGCTGCCGCCGAGCAGCTCGCGGCCGAGGCCCGGCAGGCCGCCGAGGCCGCCACCGCCGCCCGCGACCAGGCCCGCGCCGCGGCCGGCACCGCCGACGCGCTGCGCGGGCAGGCCGAGCGCGACCGCGACGCGGCCCGGCGGGAGGCCGACACGCTGCGCGCCCGCGCCGAGGTGGACCACCGCCAGATCGTCGACCTGACCGGTGAGCGCGACGCCGCCCGCCAGGACGCGCACCGCGCCACCCGCACCGGCGAGGAGGCCGTCGCCCAGGCCCGACGGCTACGGGAAACCCTGGACGACCGGACCCGGCGGCTGAGGGAGGCACTGGATCAGGCCCGCGCCGAGCTGGATCAGGCCCGCGCCGAGGCGGCCGGGTCCGCCCGTGACGCCCGCCGCGCCGAGGCGCAACGCGACGCCGCCACCGCCGCGGCCGCGACCGCTACCGCCGAGCGGGACCGCGACCGCGAGGCCCTGCGCCGCGCCCACGACGACCTGCGGGAGGTCCGCGACCAGCTGGCCGCCGCCCGGGCGGCGGCCGACACCGCCGAGGGCCGGCTCGCCGAGCTCCTGGTACGGCTGGCAGCCGCCGACGCCGACCGGGCGGCCGCCGCCGAACGCGCCGGTCGACTCACCGCCCAGGTGACCGACCTGGCCGCCGCGCTGGCCAGCCTCGGCGGCGCCCGCCCCACCGCCGCACCACCCGGCACGGACGAAAACCCCCAGCCAGCCACTTTTCGCCCATCCGCCGGGTGACCCTTCCGCGGCGGGTGCCGCGGGCGGCTACGCTCGGAGCGATTGATCGGACGTAGGTTCCGGGCCGGCGGCGGGAATCGCCCACCCGGCTCAGGTCGTTACGCCAATAAGAGATCCACCGATAGCAACCACCCACACCACCACAGCACAAGACCAGCACCACGACCGAGGGGAAAGCCGAACATGGGCGAGCGCATGCTGCGCGGCAGCCGTCTGGGAGCAGTCAGCTACGAGTCCGACCGCAACACGGAGCTTGCCCCACGTCAGACCCGCGAGTACCTCTGCGCCAAGGGACACCAGTTCGAGGTGCCGTTCGCCGTCGACGCGGAGGTGCCGATGACCTGGGAGTGCAAGTTCGACGGCAGCGTCGCGCGGCTGGTCGACGGCAGCGAGCCGGAGCAGAAGAAGGCCAAGCCGCCGCGGACCCACTGGGACATGCTGCTGGAGCGGCGCTCCATCGCCGAGCTGGAGGACATTCTCGCCGAGCGGCTCGAAGAGGTACGCACCCGGCGCGGCCGCGCCTGACCGCAGCCAACCGACCACCACGGCCGCCCCCACCGCCCCCGCGCGGCAGGGGCGGCCTCCCGTTTCCAGACGCGGCCTCCGGGCCTGCCATGTCCGGCCGTCACACCTGACCTGCGGCCAGTCGGGCCCGGCGCGGCGGTGCGGCGCCCGGCGGTCAGGTGGTGCGGCGCGGTTCGACGATCTCGCCTTCGATGGCAGCCCCCGGCTCGGCGTCGCTCGGCTGCGCCGGCCCGGTCGGTGGCGGCTGCGCCGGTTGTGACTCGCCGCGGCGCACCCGGACCCGCCGGGGACCGAACAGGTCGCCGGCCACCGCCGCCGAGACCCGCCGCTCGGCGGCGACCTGCGCCCGCCGGCGAGCCAGCCGACGCACCGGCGGCACCGTCAACAGCAGGCCCAGCACGCCGCTGACCAGGCCCGGCATCGCCAGCAGCAGACCCGCCAGCAGCCCGATCAGGCCATCGGTGACCTGCGCGCCGGGCGGCCGACCGGCCTCGGCGGCCGACCGGAAACCCCGCCAGGCACGCATCCCCTCCCGGCGCAGCAACAGCAGCCCCGCCACCGACGCGGCCAGAATCAGCAGCACCGTCCAGCCGAAGCCGATGGCGCGGCCGACCAGCGCGAACGCGCTGATCTCCAGCACCGTCATGAGCAGAAGTGCCAGCGGCACCAGTCTCCAGCCTCGGCGCATGTCACCTCATCTCCCGATGCCCGCTTCGACCACTGCGCGCATCAAGCATGACACGTTCGCCGTCACGGCCACCGCATCCGGTCGTCGCCCGACCACGCCGACGGCCGCCGATCCTGCACACACCAGCGGGTGACCCGCCACAACGCCTCACCGACGATCACCGGGCTCATCTTGCTGGCGCCCCGCTCCCGCTCCGCGAAGGTGATCGGCACCTCGGCGGTGCGAAGCCCCGCCCGGTGCGCCCGCCAGCATAGCTCCACCTGGAACGAGTAGCCCTGCGACCGCACCGAGCCGAGGTCCAGCCGGTCGAGGGCGTCGACCCGCAACACCCGGAACCCGCCGGTCGCGTCCGAGACCGGCATCCCCAGCGCCAGCCGGGTGTAGAGGTTGCCGCCGCGGGAGAGCAACTGCCGGTGCCAGGGCCAGTTCACCACCTGACCGCCGGCCGTCCACCGGGAGCCGATCACCACGTCGGCGTCGCGGGCGGCGTCCAGCAGCCGGGGCAGCTCCTCCGGGGCGTGCGACCCGTCGGCGTCCATCTCGACCACGGCGGCGTACCCGTGCTCGCGGGCCCACCCGAACCCGGCCAGGTACGCCGCGCCGAGGCCCTGCTTGCCGGGCCGGTGCAGCACGTGCACCTGGCCGTCCTCGGCCGCCATCAGGTCGGCCAGCGCCCCGGTGCCGTCCGGGGAGTTGTCGTCGGCGACCAGCACCTCCACCACCGGCACCGCCCGCCGCAGGCGCTCGACGATGGGACGCAGGTTGTCCGCTTCGTTGTAGGTGGGGATCACCACCAGCACCCGCCCGAGGCCCGGATAGCCGGTCTGGACCAGGTCACCGACCCGCAGCGGCTCGTCGTCGGCGAGCAGGGCGGCCTCGACGTCCACGTCGAGGCCGACGTCGGCCAGCACCGGCTCGGCGACGCGACCGGTCGGCCCGGTGGTCGCCGGTCGGACCGGATCGCGGTCAGCCGGGAACGCCTCGTCATCCACCCGCAACGCCTCCTGCCCCTCACGTCGTGTCCGCGGCCGCACCCGCCGCACCGGCCGGCGGTGTCCCGGCCGCGGCGGGCGTCGACGCGGCGCCGGCGCCCCGGCGGCGGCGCAGCACGCCGGCCGCGACCAGCGCCGCCACCGCCAACGCCACCAGCGCCACCTCGGGCCACAACCCCACCCGGGTCGCGACCGTACGGCCGTCACCCGGCTCGATCCGCCGGGTCACCACCGCCGCGGTGTTGAACCCGGTGGCGCCGCTTACCCGCCCATCGGGGGTAACGAACCCGGACACCCCGACCGTCGAGGCCATCAACGCCGGCCGGCCGTGCTCGACCGCCCGCAGCCGCACCATCGCCAACTGCTGGCGGGCCTCGGCGACGTTGAAGGTGGCGTTGTTGGTCTGCACCACCAGCAGCTGCGCCCCGCCGGTCACGGTGTCGCGGACCACCTCGTCGTAGGCGACCTCGAAGCAGATCACGTCACCCACCACGATCCCCGCGGTCCGGATCACCCCGGGGCGGTCACCGGGCACGAAGTCCGACCGCACCCGGTCGACCTCCTTGCTGACCATCCGGGCGATCCCCCGCAGCGGCACGTACTCCGCGAACGGCACCGGGTGCCGCTTGACGTACAACTGCTCCTGGTCCGGGCCGGTGCCCGGCCGCCACAGCAGCCCCGCGTTGCGGACCTCGCCCTCCCCCGGGCCGCGCAGCACCGTGCCGACCAGGATCGGTACGCCGATCGCGTCGGCGGCGGCGGTGATCCGGGCGCCCGCGTCGGCGTTGCGCAGCGGGTCGATGTCGCTGGAGTTCTCCGGCCAGACCACCAGGTCCGGCGCGTCGGCCCGACCGGCGGCCACCTCCGCCGCCAGCCCGATCGTCGCGTCGACGTGGTTGTCCAGCACGGCCCGCCGCTGGGCGTTGAAGTCCAGCCCCATCCGGGGCACGTTGCCCTGCACGATCGCCACCGTCACCGCCGGCCCGGACCCGCCGCCGCCCACCGGCACCAGCAGCCCCACCGCACCCACCGCCACCGCCGCGACCGCCGGCCCCGCCACCGACCACCGACCCGGGAACCCACCAACCGGCGTCCCACCACCTGGCGCTGTCTCGTCGACGGGCGCTGTCTCGTCGACCGGCCTGGTCTGGTGCGGGCGTGACGTCGCCGCCGGCCACACCACCGCCACCGCCGGCCACAAAGCGGCGACCAGGCACCCGCCGACCAGCGCCACCGCGAACGTCACCAGCGGGGCGCCGCCCAGCGCCGCCAACCGCAGCACCGGCGAGTCGTCCTGGCTGAACGCCAACCGCCCCCACGGGAACCCTCCGAACGGCGTCCGGTCCCGCAGCGCCTCCTGCGCCACCCACAGCAACCCGGTCAGCACCGGCCAACTCCACCGGAACCGGTCCACCAGCGGGCCGACCACGGCAGTGGCCGCCCCGAGCAGCCCCAGATAGGCCGCCTGCAACCCGGACAGCAACAGCCACGGCAGATCACCGGTGTGCAGGTTGGTCCAGCTCAACAGCGGCAGGAACAGCACCAACCCGGCCAGCGCACCCAACCCGAACCCGGCCCGCACCCGCCGCCGGTGCGCGGCGGCGGCCAGCAGCGCCACCCCCACCGGCGCCAACCACCACAACCCGACCGGCGGGAACGCCGCCAGCAGCGCCGCACCGGCCGCCACCGCCAACCCGACCGCCACCACGAGCGGCACCGCCGCGCCGCCCCGGCCGGCCGGCACCACGGCCACCTCCGGCACCGGCGGTTCCCCGGCCCTGTCCACCATCGTCACCCGCGTCTCACCGCTGCCCTCCGCCGCCGCGGCCGCGTCACCACATCGGCGGCGACCGGCACGAGATCCACCCGGCGAAGGCTACCGGCACGAAAATCGGGGCGCGGCCACTGGCCGCGCCCCGATGCTCCCAGGCCCCTCCCGGCCGGTGCGACAGAACCGACCCGCACGACCTTCGGACCGACCAGACGCGGACTGGATGTCCCCGTCGGGCCGTTGTCTACTGGCCGCGCCGACCCCCCTGCCTATACACCGGTAACCGCGACCGGTTCGCGTCGCCCCGCCGACCCCCGCCCGCTGGACCTGGCCGCCGCGACGAATCATGTCGCTCGGCCAGCGGGCGAAGGGGCGAAGTGAACAACAGCCGCTTCCCGTGGTAGGACTCAAAGACGGTACGTGCTGCCCCCCGGTTCCTGTCAACCGCCCTGGGCCTGTCGGCCGCGCGGCCCGGCGTGTCGCCCCGGCGAGTTCCCCCGCCGACACCCACGGTGCCGATCAGCCCGCCGCCGACCACCGGCCCAGCAACCCCGCCGCCGCGTCCGGCCACTGCGGCGCGAGCAACCCCACCGCCGCCAGCACGTACTCGACGTCGACCACCGCCCGGGCCGCCCGCGGCAGCGCCCACCCACCCGCGTGGTCGGCCAGCACCGCCGCCAGCACCGCCGCGGCGTCGTCCGGGCGGGCGTGGCGAAGAACACCTCCGGAGCCGATCAGCAGCCGCGCGTCCCGCAGGTCCCGGCCGGTCCGGTCCCCGGCCGGACCCGGCCGGGCGTGCCGGCGTACCGCGATCGTGGCCGCCAGCACCGCGATCCGCCGGTCCACCGCCCGGTCCGCCTCGTCGGCGGGCAGCCAGCCCGGCAAACCCGCCAGCCGGTCCGCCCGCTCCGCCAACACCACCCGCTCGTCGTCGGTGATCATCCGCTCCTCGACCGCCGCCCGCACCACCCCCGGCGCACTCCACCGCACCCCCAGATCACCCTCGACCGTCCGGGCCCGCCACAGGCTGCCGGCCGCCTCGCCGGCCGGGCCGGCGTCCCGCTCGTCCGGCGTCAACGCCGAGTACACGTCCGTGGTCGCCCCACCCACGTCGACCACCACCAGGTCACCACCGGTCCGGTCGGCCAGCACCTCCACCCCGGCCAGCACCGCGTCCGGGGTGGCCGCCCGCACCAGCTCACCGAACCGCCGGCCCCGCGACAGCCGCTTACCGCCGATCACATGCCGCAGGAACACCTCCCGGATCGCCGCCCGCGCCGACGCCGGCGACAGCACCCCGATCCGTGGCAGCACATTCCCGGCCGACCACACCGGCACCCCCCGCCCGGCCAGCACCTCCACCACGCCCGGCGTCGCCTCGGCGTTGCCGGCCACCACCACCGGCACCCGCCACCGGGCCCGCGCCAGCCGCGCCCCGTTGAACTCCAGCACCTCGGCGTCGCCGCCGTCGGTGCCACCCACCAGCAGCACCACATCCGGCCGGGCCGCCCGCAGCGCCGCCACCGCCGCCCCGTCCAACCGGCCGGCGGCCACGTGCACCACCCGCGCCCCCGCCGACAACCCGACCCGCTGCCCGGCCCGCGCGGTCACCAACTCCTCGTAGCCCACCACCGCCAACCGCAGCCCACCCCCGGCCGACGAACAGACGTACCAGGGCGCCCCCGCCACCGCCCCCGCGTCCAGACCGGCCGCCGCCCGACCCACCGCCGCGTCCAGCCCACGCAACACGTCACTGTCCGACGTGGTCGGCACCGCCGCCGACCCGACCAGCGCACCACCGGCCAACTCCACCACCGACGCCTTGGTGAACGTCGACCCCACGTCGGCGCAGACCGCGTACGAGGTCACCGCCCCTCGCCCGGCACCACCACCGTCCCGGTGGCGGTCACCGCCACCAGCGGCGGATCCAGCACCCGCGCCGCCGACGCGGACAGGTCCGGCCGGCCCCGGCACACCACCCGGCACTCGAAATCCAACGACCGGCTGCGGGTACCCACCCGCCGCACCGTCGCCGTCACCTCCACCACATCACCGGCCCGCACCGGCTCCCGGAACTGCACATCCGCGTACGAGGCGAACAGCCCCTCGTCACCGTCGGTGCGGATACACACCTCGGTGGCCACATCCCCGAACAACCCCAACGCGTACGCCCCGTCCACCAGCGCCCCCGCGTAGTGGGCATGCCCATACGGCACATACCGCCGGTGCGTCACCGTCAACCCGACCCGCAGATCCGTCATGCCGCCGTCACCTTCCCCCGCCCGCCGCCGTTGACCAGCGCGTGCACCAGATAGCTGGCCACCTCACCCGGTGTGGTGCCGCGCCCGAAGATCCGGTCCACCCCCAACTCGGCGGCCATCAGCTCGTCGAAGCGGGGACCACCGACGATCAGCAACGGGCGCCGGCCGGCCGGCATCGCCTCCCGGAACGCCGCCGACATCTCCCGGGTGTTGTGCAGGTGCGCGTCCCGCTGGGTGACCACCTGCGACACCAGCACCGCGTCGGCCCGCTCCGCCCGCGCCGCCGCCACCAACTCCGCCACCCCGACCTGCGCACCGAGATTCGTCACCCGCAGCTCCCGGTAGTACTCCAGACCCTTCTCCCCGGCGATCCCCTTCACGTTCAGGATCGCGTCGATGCCCACCGTGTGCGCATCGGTGCCGATACACGCCCCCACCACCGACAGCTTGCGCCGCAGCCCCCGCTTCACCGCCGCGTTGACCTCCTTTGCGGTCAACAGCGGAAAGTCCCGCTCCACCACCCGCACCGCCGACAGCTCCACCAGATGGTTCACCCGCCCGTACACCACGAAGAAGGTGAACCCGTCGCCGATGGCGGTGGCGTGCACCAGCATCGCCGGGTCCATCCCCATCTTCGCCGCCAACTGCAGCGCCGCCCCCTCGGCCCGCTTGTCATGCGGCACCGGCAACGTGAACGACACCTGCACCATCCCGTCACCGGTGGTGTCCCCGTACGGACGCACAACCGTGCTCATGCCGCCTCCAGCAGATCCGTCGCCGGGTTGAAGTAGTCCGCCTCGTGCGCGGCCACCCCCGACCGGCCCCGCCCCCGGTCCGCCGGCCGCCGCATGATCCCGAACGTGCCCTCCGCGATCGCCGTCAACAACGACTCGTCGGCGATCCGCTCCAACAGGCCGACCGCCTCCCGCAACACCTGATCCGCCCGTCGGGCGATGAACCCGCCCGCAGGCGGCGCGAAATCCTCCGCCAACCCGCCGGCCGCCCCCAACACGTACCGCACATTGCGCAGGGCGATGTCCCGGTCGCTGAGCCACGGCGTCACCACCGCCTCGGTCATCATCCCCACCAGCAGAATTCCCTGCCCGGTCAACGCCCCCGCCAGATTGAAGAACCCGTCCAGCAGATTGCCCCGGAACACATCCCCGGTCATGTGCCGGGTCGGCGGCATCCACTTCAACGGCGCGTCCGGGAACAACTCCCGCGCCAACAGGGCATGCGCCAACTCCAACCGGAACGACTCCGGCAGATCCGGATCGATCTCGAACGCGTGCCCCAACCCCAACTGCCAGTCCGCCAACCCGGCCTCATGGGCGAAGAACTCGTTGAGCAACTGCGACACCGTCACCGTATGCGCGTCGTCCACCGCATCCGCAGTCGTCAGATAGTTGTCCTCACCGGTGTTGATGATGATCCCCGCCCGCGCGTGCACCTGCCGGGAGAACCGCTGGTCGATGAACGTCCGGACCGGATTGATGTCCCGGAACAGGATCCCGTACATCGAATCGTTGAGCATCATGTCCAGCCGCTCCAACCCGGCCAGCACCGCCATCTCCGGCATGCACAACCCGCTGGCGTAGTTCGTCAACCGCACGTACCGGCCCAGCTCCCGCGACGTCACATCCAACGCCGCCCGCATCAACCGGAAGTTCTCCTGCGTCGCGTACGTGCCGGCGAACCCCTCCCGGGTCGCCCCCTCCGGCACGTAGTCCAACAACGACTGCCCCGTCGACCGGATCACCGCGATCACATCCGCCCCGGCCCGCGCCGCCGCCTGCGCCTGGGGAATGTCCTCATGGATGTCCCCGGTCGCCACGATCAGATAGATCCACGGCCGGCGCGGCGGATCACCCCACCGCCGCACCAACCGCTCCCGCTCCGCCCGCCGCCGGTCCACCCGCCGCAGGCCCGCACCCACCACCCGCCGCGCGGCCCGCCGCGCCACCGTCGCCGACCGCCCCACCGGTACGCCGAACCGCACCGACCCGGCCGCCGCCTTCTGCGCCAACAACGTCAACTCCGCCGGCGTACCCGGACCCAACCCCTCCCGGGCCAGCGCGTCGAACACCGGCAGCGCCACCCCGTGCCCCAACCCCACGTCGGCCACCACCGCGTCGACCAACCGGTTCACCCACGGAATCCCGTCCGGATCCGCCCCGGTCACCCCGGCCAGCCGCAGCACCGCCCGCTCCACCGACACCGTCGTGTGGCCACGCGCCAGCTCCACCACCGGCTGACCCGCCCGGGCGGCCAACTCCCGCGCCCGCGCCACCAGCGCCGGATCCAACCCCAACTTCCCGCTCACCGGTTCGCCCCGCTCATTCCCGAAGCCCCTCCTCGAAGATCGTCTGACCGCGCAGCACCGTCCGGCGGCACACCGGCAACGGCGTCGGATCGTCCGGGCCGCGCTCCTCCGGATCCGCCGACACCAGCACCGGCAAACCACCGGCCACCCCCGCCGGGGTCGACCACACCGCGAACGTCGCCGGCGCCCCCAACGCCAACACCCCCTCCCCGTCGCGGACCGCCGCCCGCCAGCCGCCCCGGGTGTGCGCCGCGAACGCCGCCCGCACACTCATCCGCGACGCCGCACTGGCATGCGACACCGCAGCCCGCACCGACCCCCACGGATCCAACGGCGTCACCGGCGAATCCGACCCGAACGCCAACGCCACCCCCACCCCGTGCATCGCCCCCATCGGATTCGACCCCAACGACCGCGCCACCCCCAGCCGCGACGCGTACATCCGGTCCGCGCCGCCCCACAACCGGTCGAACGCCGGCTGCATGCTCGCCACCACCCCGAACTCCACGAACCCCGCGATCAGCCGCTTGTCCACGATCTCCGCGTGCTCGATGCGGTGCCGGGCCGCCCGCACCCGATCCACCCCCAACATCCGCGCCGCCGCCGCGAACCCGGCCAGCACCGTGCCGATCGCCGCGTCCCCGATCGCGTGGAAACCGCCCTGCATCCCCTGCCCGGCGCAATCCACCAGATGATCACGGACCTGCTCCGCGGTCAGGTAACCGTGCCCCCGGCCACCGTCCGGATCATCCGCGTACGGCTGCGACAGGTGCGCCGTCCGCGACCCCAACGCCCCGTCGGCGAACAGATCCCCACCGGCACCGACCGCGCCCAGCTCCCGCGCCCGCGCCGCCCCCATCAACTCACCCCAGTAGCCGTACACCTCCGGCCCGCCCACCCCAGACAGGGCCAGCAGCCCGGTGAAGTCCCCCTCGTCGGAGATCTCCGGGCCGCCGCACTCGTGCACCGCCGCGATCCCCAACGCCGCCGCCCGACCCAACGCCTGCCGCTGCGCCGCCACCCGCTGGGACCGGGTCACCGACGCCCGCGCCACCGCCCGCACCGCGTGGTGGGCGTCGCGGCGCAGCCACCCGGACGGATCGAACCCGGCCGCCCCGGCCACCTCCGGCGCCGCCGCCAACAACGCCGTCGAGCAGGCCGCCGAATGGATCGACGCCTGCGACAGGTACACCGCCCGCCCACCGGCCGCCCGGTCCAGCTCCGCCGCCGACGGCGGCCGCGGCACCGCCCAACCCGACTCGTCCCAGCCGTGCCCCAGCACCACCGCGTCCGACGGCAACGCCGCCGCGAACCGCTCCACCGCCGCACACACCTGCGCGGCCGACCGGGCACCGGCCAGATCCAACCCACCCAACGCCAACCCGGTGTCGGTGGCGTGCACGTGGGCGTCCACGAACGCCGGCGTCACCAGCTCACCGGCCAACTCCACCACCCGGTCCGCCTCCGGCGCCGCGGCATCCGGCCCCAGCCAGGCGATCCGCCCGTCGCGGACCAGCATCGCCGTCGCGGTCGGCTCGGCGGGGCAGTACAGCACGCCGCCCCGGTACAGGGTCGAGATCGAGGGGTTCGTCATGAGATCAGTCTGCCGAAAGCCGCGCCTCGAACAGCGCTCGCACGCCGGTGACCTCCCGCACCAGCGCCAACGCCAACTCGGCGTGGCCCGGCACGTACCCGTTGCCGATCAGCATCGTGACATCGGCCGCCAGGCCCTCCGCGCCCAACGCCGCGGCCGCGAAGCTGGTCGCCATCGAGAAGAAGATCACCGTGCCGCCGTCCGCGGTGGCCAGGATCGCACCGTGCTCGCAGCCGGGCACGTCGACGCAGACCACCGTCACGTCCGCCGGGCCGCCCAGCGCGCCGGTCACCGCCGTCGACAGCGCCACCGCGTCCCGGGCGTCGGCGAGCGCCACCACGTCGGCCAGCCCGGCGTCGGCCAGCCGGTTCCGCTCCGCGGCCACCGGCACCACCCCGACCGTACGGGCCGCCCCGGCCCGCCGGGCGGCGGCCAGCGCCAGGCACCCGCTCTTGCCGGCCCCACCGATCACCGCCACCGTCGGCCCGGCACCCGGCGCGCCGCCGCCAACCACCCGGTCGCCGGCGGCCGCCCGATCCCCGGCCGCGCCTACCGAGCTGGCCGCCGCCGCACCGCCACCCGCCGCGGCAGCCGCGTAACGGCCCACCACCCGCGCGGTGAGCGCCGGCGCCCCGCAGACGTCCAGCACCGCAAGGCTCAACCGGGCGTCCAGATCCACCGGCAGCACCGCCACGATCGACCTGGCGAACAGGATCGCGTGCCCGTCGCACGGCACCTGCTCGCCGCGGCCGTCCCAGCGGGCCAGCCCGTCGGACACCGCCAGCGGGGTGAGGGTCAGCGACACCAGGGTCGCCACCCGGTCACCGGGCCGCACCGCCAGCGGCGAGCGCGGACCGACCTCCTCGACCGTGCCGATCAGCATCCCGCCCGAACCGGTCACCGGGTTCTGCATCTTGCCCCGGCGCTCGATGATCCCGAGCACTTCCGCGCGGACCCGGTCGCCGTCCCCGCCGTGCCGGCCGGACAGCTCCCGGAAACTCGCCGCGTCGAGGTTGATCCGCTCCACCCGGATCCGGACCTCGTCGGCACCGAGGGCGGCGGCGTTGTCCAGCCGGGTGGCCGCCTGCGGCAGCACCCCGGCCGGTTCAAGCACCCGGTGCAGACCAACCGGTGACGTCATACCGCTCCCCTTCCGGCTCAGCGCCCCTCCACAGGATAATTTACGGCACAGTAGTTTCTCTGCGAGAAAATTTCCAGTACCGTTGATCGAGATGTGGCGACCGAGGAACACCGAGGGAACGAGGAGGGTTTCGTGACCCAGACCCAGCAACCACCCACGGTGCCCACCGCGCCCGGGCCGGCCGGGCCGCCCCGGGCACCCGGCGCCACCGCGCTCGACCCGGCCCGCGACGGCACCGCCCCCGCCGGCCAGCCCTACGAATACCGGCGCATCCCGCTGGTCGAGCCCGACTGGACCCGATTCCCCGGCTGGCGACAGGTCACCCGCGAACAGTGGGAATCCGCCCAGTGGCAGCGCGCCAACTGCGTCAAGAACGCCCGCCAGCTACGCACCGTCCTCGGCGACCTGGTCGACGACACCTTCTACGCCGACCTCGCCGCCGACCAGGCCGCGACGGCCACCATGTCGATGCTGGTGCCCCCGCAGATGATGAACACGATGGTGCCGACCGGACCACCCAGCACCGAGGCGCTGCTGGCCGACCCGATCCGCCGGTACATGATCCCGGTCGCCTCCGACCGGCGCACCGACTGGCCGTCCCACCCGTACGCCACCCGGGACTCCCTGCACGAGCACGACATGTGGGTCGCCGAGGGGCTCACCCACCGCTACCCCACGAAGGTCCTCGCCGAGCTGCTCTCCACCTGCCCCCAGTACTGCGGGCACTGCACCCGGATGGACCTGGTCGGCAACAGCACCCCGGCGGTGGAGAAGCTCAAACTCACCCTCAAGCCCGTCGACAGGTACGACGCCCACATCGACTACCTGCGCGCCCACCCCGGCGTACGCGACGTGGTGGTCTCCGGCGGCGACGTGGCGAACGTGCCGTGGCGCAACCTGGAGTCGTACCTGATGCGGCTGCTCTCCATCGAGACCATCCGCGACATCCGGCTCGCCACCAAGGCCCTGATGGGACTCCCCCAGCACTGGCTGCAGCCCGACGTGGTCGAGGGCCTGGAACGGGTCGCCCGGACCGCCGCCCGCCGCGGGGTCAACCTGGCCCTGCACACCCACGTCAACCACGTCCAATCGCTGACGCCGCTGGTTGCCAAGGCCACCCAGACCGCGCTGGAGGTCGGCGTCCGGGATGTCCGCAACCAGGGTGTCCTGATGCGCGGCGTGAACGCCACCGCGCCCGAGCTGCTCGATCTCTGCTTCGCCCTGCAGGGCGAAGCGGGCATCCTGCCGTACTACTTCTACATGTGCGACATGATCCCCAACGCCGAGCACTGGCGGGTCCCGGTCTGGCACGCCCAGCAGCTCCAGCACGACCTGATGGGCTACCTGCCCGGCTACGCGACCCCGCGGATCGTCTGCGACGTGCCGTTCGTCGGCAAGCGGTGGGTGCACATGGTCACCGAATACGACCGCGACTACGGCATCTCCTACTGGACGAAGAACTACCGCACCTCGATCGAGGCGGCCGACGGCGACGCGCTGAACCGCTGCTACTCCTACTACGACCCGATCGACACCCTGCCGGCGGCGGGCCGGGACTGGTGGGCCCGGCAGGACCGCGGGTAACCCGGCGCAGCGCAGACTGTGGGCCCGGACCGACACGGTCCGGGCCCACAGTTATCCCCTCAACACCCCGGTCGAGGTCCTGCCGGCGTCGTCCGGGCGGGCGACGCCGAGATCGGTGACTACTGGGTGAAGGCGTCCTTGGCATCCCGGCCGGCGTCCTTCACGTGCTCGCCGGCCTGCTTGGCCCTCGCCTCGCTCTGCTCGGTCGAGCCTTCGGCCCGCATGCGCTCATTGTCGGTCGCGTCGCCGAACTTCTCCTTGGCCGCTCCGGCCAGTTCCTCCGCCTTGTTCTTGGCCTTGTCGGTGAAGCTCATCGTGACTCCTCTGATGGTTCGCGGCTCCGGTGTAGTGGCCTGGCTCTTCAGGTGCCCGGAGCTGGCTTGGTGAAACCTTTTGTTCGCTGTGAGTCGGCTGGCACATCCTGTAATGCGTCCTAGGATGCTAGGTTGTGACCGCCATCCACGCACACCACAGCCAGATGGTTGACTGGTGCGATGGCGGAGATCGTTCTCATCCGGCACGGCGAGACCCGGTGGAGCGCCGCGCACCGGCACACCTCGTACACCGACCTGGAGCTCACCCCCGACGGCGAGCGGCAGGCCCGCGACCTCGCTCCCCGACTCGCCGGCCGGTCCTTCACGGCGGTGCTCAGCAGCCCCCGGCTGCGGGCTCGGCGCACCGCCGACCTGGCCGGGCTCACCGTCACCGGCGTCGACGACGACCTCGTCGAGTGGAACTACGGCGAGTACGAGGGACGCACCGGCGAGGAGATCCGCAGCGACGCGCCCGACTGGTATCTGTGGACCGACGGCTGTCCCGGCGGAGAGTCCCCCGACCAGGTCGGCGCCCGGCTGGACCGGGCCCTGGCCCGCGCCGCAGACCTGCTGGCACGCGGCGACGTCGCGCTCGTCGCCCACGGCCACAGCCTGCGGGTCGCCGGCGCCCGCTGGGTCGGCCTGCCCGCCACCGACGGCGGCAAGCTGCGGCTGGACACCTCCGGCGTCTGCGTGCTCGGCCACGAACACGGCCGGCGCGTCATCCTGCGCTGGAACTCTCCAGCCTGACCTTCGGCGGGCGTGACTCGTACGGCGTGGAGAGCACCACCGTGGTCCGGGTGGTCACGTTCGCTGCCAGCCGGATCTCCTGCAGCAGCCGCTCCAGATCCGCCGGGCTGGCCACCCGCACCAGCAGCAGGTAGGAGTCCTCCCCCGCCACCGAGTAGCAGGAGTCGATCTCCGGCAGGTGGGCCAGCCGGTCCGGGGCGTCGTCGGGCTGCGACGGGTCGAACGGCCGGATCGCCACGAACGCCGACAGCGGCAGCTCCAGCGCCTCGAAGGAGACCTTCGCCGCGTACCCCTTCAGCACGCCGCGCTGCTCCAGCCGGCGGACCCGCTGGTGCACCGCCGACACCGACAACCCCACCCGCTCGGCCAGGTCGGTGTACGACAGCCGGCCGTCCACGGTCAGCGCGGCGACGATGGCGCGATCGATCTCCTCCACGGCGTGAAACCTACCCGCTCGCGGCAGGCGGTCGAACTCAACGGGTCAACGACCGGGCGATCACCAGTCGCTGGATCTGGTTGGTGCCCTCCACGATCTGCAGCACCTTCGCCTCCCGCATGTAGCGCTCGACCGGGTGGTCTGCGACGTAGCCGTACCCGCCGAGCACCTGCACGGCGTCGGTGGTGACCCGCATCGCCATGTCGGTGGCGAAGAGCTTCGCCTTGGCCGCCTCGATCGAGTAGGGCCGGCCGGCGTCCCGCAGCCGGGCGGCCGCCAGCGTGAGCGCCCGCGCCGCCGACACCTGGGTCGCCAGGTCGGCCAGCATGAACCCGATCCCCTGGAACTGCGCGATCGGCCTGCCGAACTGCTCGCGTTCCCGGGCGTACCCGACCGCGTGGTCCAGGGCCGCCTGAGCCAGCCCGACCGCGCAGGCGGCGATGCCGAGCCGGCCGGAGTCCAGCGCGGACAGGGCGATCCGGAAGCCCTCCCCCTCCGCGCCGATCAGCCGGTCGGCCGGCACCCGGGCGTCGTCGAAGGCGATCTGGGCGACCGGCGAGGAACGCAGCCCCATGGTGCGTTCCGGGGTCTGCGGCGCGATGCCGGGCGTGGCGGCGTCGGCGAGCAGGCAGGAGATCCCGGCCGCGCCCGGCCCGCCGGTGCGGCAGAAGATGTTGTAGAAGTCGGCGTTGCCGGCGTGGGTGATCCACGCCTTGGTGCCGGCCACCACCCAGTCGTCGCCGTCGCGGGTCGCCCTGGTCGTCAGCGCCGCGGCGTCCGAACCACCCTGCGGCTCGGAGAGGCAGTACGCCCCGAGCAGCTCGCCGCCGAGCATGTCCGGCAGCAGTTTGCGCTGCTGTTCGCCGCCGTACGCGGCCACCGGGTAGCAGGACAGCGTGTGCACGCTCACCGCCTCGGCGACGGCCAGCCACCGGCTCGCGAGGATCTCCAGCACCTGCAGGTAGACCTCGTACGGTTGGGCGGCGCCGCCGTACTCCTCGGGGTAGGGCAGGCCGAGCAGTCCGGCCCGGCCGACGGTGCGCAGCACGTCGCGGGGGAAGACGCCGCGCTCCTCGAAGTCGGTGACCTTGGGGGCGAGTTCCCCGTCGGCGATCTCGGTGGCCAGGCCGAGCAGGTCGGCGGCCTCCTCGGTGGGCAGGATCCGGTCGGGACTTGTCATAGTTCGGCTAGCTCCCTGGGGTTGTGGTTGAGCCGGTCGGCGCCGTCCGTCGTGCAGACGACGATGTCCTCGATCCGGGCGCCGTGCCGCCCGGCGAGGTAGATCCCGGGCTCGATCGAGAAGGTCATTCCCGGTTCGAGCGCCCGGTCGTTGCCGTCGACCAGGTACGGGTCCTCGTGTCCGTCCAGGCCGATACCGTGGCCGGTGCGGTGCAGGAACGCCGCGCCGTACCCGGCGTCGGTGATCAGCTCACGGGCGACCGCGTCGATCGCCGCCGCCGACACCCCGGGCCGTACCGCGTTGACGGCGGCCCGCTGCGCCTCGTGCAGCACCGCGTAGTAGTCGCGGTAGCCGGCCGGCGGTTCGCCGATCACGTAGCAGCGGGTGGAGTCGGAGCAGTAGCCCGTCGGCATGGTGCCGCCGATGTCGACCACCACCGGCTCTCCGGCGCCGATGGCCCGGTCGGAGGTGCCGTGGTGCGGGCTGGCGCCGTTTTCGCCGGCGGCGACGATGGTGAAGTCGGCGGTGGCGTGCCCGGCGTCCAGGATCGCCGCGGCGATGTCGGCGGCCACCTGCGCCTCGGTGCGGCCAGGCCGCAGCCACTCGGCCATCCGGTCGTGCACCGCGTCGATCGCGGCGCCGGCCGCGCGCAGCGCGGCGATCTCGGCCGGTGACTTGCGCAGCCGCAGCTCCCGCAGCACCCCGCCGGCCAACCGTTGGGTGGTGCCGGGCAGCGCGTCGCGCAGCGCGAGGACCTGCTCGGCCCACATCCGGTCGCCCAGCCCGACCGCGCCGGCGCCGGGTCCGCCGAGGGCGTCCACCACCATCGGGTACGGGTCGGAGCCGTCGACGTGGTCGACGATGCGTATTCCGGTGGCGGCGGCCGGGGCCGCCTCTGCGGCGGGCCGTTCCAGCCTCGGCACGATCAGGGTCGGTTCGCCGGCGGCCGGCAGCACCAGTAGGGTGAGCCGTTCCAACGCGTGGGCGTGGTAGCCGGTCAGGTACCGCAGGTCGGAGCCGGGGGGAATGAGCAGGGCGGCCAGCCCCGCGTCTGCGGTGGCACGCTGGGCCGCCGCCAGCCGCTCGGGTGGGAAGAGCTGTCCGGATAAGTCCACCCGACAAGCTTAACGCTCGTTCGGGAACTCTCTCATCCAGTCGATCATATCCGTGGTACGCCGATCCAGGCCCGCGCAGTCCCCCAGCGTCAACTGATGGAACCGGTCGCTGCCTGGCCTCGCGGCAACCGTTCTCATCAATTGATCTTCTTCGCTTGCGCGGGCCGGGCGTCGTTGAGACGCTGCGTCTCAACACGACGAAGGAGATCACGTGTCGGAGGTACCGAACCGACCGCGGGTACGGGTGAACCAGGTGGGTTACCTGTCCGATGCCCCGAAGTTCGCGACCTGGGTGACTGACAAGCCCGGCGGCGTGCCGTTCACGGTCCGCGATCGGGACGGCACGGTGGCCCTGCTCGGCACCTCCACGCCCTGGCCGGTCCGGCCGGAGCCGACCTCCGGACAGTCGCTGCACCTGCTCGACCTGACCGCGCTGACCGTCGTCGCCGACGGATACCGGGTGGAGGTCGGCCCCGACCGCAGCCACCCGTTCCGCGTCGGACCGGACCTGTACGACGGGTTGAGCCGCGACGCGGTCGGACTGTTCTACCTGCTGCGCTCCGGCACCCCGATCCTGCCGGAGCGGGCCCCCGGCCAGGACCGGCCGGCCGGACACGTCGGCGTGCCACCGAACACCGGTGACACGGCGGTACCGGGCTGGACCGGCCCGGAGGCCACCCGGCTCTATCCCGACTGGCGGCCGACCGGGACCTTCGACGTCTCCGGCGGCTGGTACGACGCCGGCGACTACGGCAAGTACGTCGTCAGCGGCGGGATCGCCCTGTGGCAGCTCCTGCACCTGCTCCGACTGCTGCGCAGCAACCGGGACAGGGTCGGTGCCGGAGCCGGATCCGGCGTGGTGCCCGAGTCGGTGGTGGCCGAGGAGTGCCGGTGGCAGCTCGACTGGCTGCTGCGCATGCAGGTGCCGCCTGGCCACCAGTACGCCGGCCTGGCGTTCCACCGGGTACACGGCACGCAGTGGTCGCCGATGCCGGGCCGGGCCCACGAGGACCCGACGACCCGGGTGCTGCACCGGCCGTCCACCGCGGCGGCGCTGCACCTGGCGGCGGTGGCCGCCCAGGGCGCCCGCCTCTTCGCCGCCGACGACCGCGGGTACGCCGACCGGCTGCTGACCGCCGCCCGCGCGGCCTACCGGGCCGCCCAGGCGTACCCGGATCTGGCCGCCCCCGACGACGAGGGGCGCTACGGTGGCGGACCCTACGACGACGCCCGGCTCGCCGACGAGTTCTACTGGGCCGCCGTCGGGCTCTGGCTGGCCACCGGCGAGGAGGGGTACCGCGCCGACCTGACGGCGTCGGGCGAGCACACCGCCGACGTGTTCGACCCGGGCGGCTTCGACTTCAACGCGGTCTCCGCCCCGGCGCGGCTGGACCTGGCGACCGGCGACCGACGGCTCCCCGATCACGACCGGGTGGTCGGCAGTGTGCTCGACGCCGCCGAACGGTTGCTCGACCTGCAGCGCGGTCAGCCGTGGGGGCAACCGTACGCACCCGCCGAGGGCTGGGCCTGGGGCTCGAACGGCCGGATCCTCAACAACCTCGTCGTCCTGGCCACCGCCCACGAACTCAGCGGGGACCGGCGGTGGCGGGACGCCGTGGCCGGCGGGATGGACTACCTTCTCGGCCGCAACGCGCTCGGCCAGTGCTACGTGACCGGCTACGGCACTGACGCCAGCGCACACCTGCGGACCCGTCAGTTCGGCCACGATCTCGACCCGACCCTGCCCGCGCCCCCGGCGGGCGCGCTGGCCGGCGGCGCCAACTCCACCCACACCGCCGGCTTCCCCACCGATCCCCGCCTGGACGGCCTCCCGCCGCAGCTGCGCTACCTCGACGTGCCCACCTCGGAAACCACGAACGACATCTGCATCCGCTGGAACGCCCCACTCGCCTACATCGCCAGTTACCTCAGCCTGTCCGGGCGGCCGGGCTGACCGACGGCCGACGCGATGGAGTGGTCCGGGCTCCCCGACCTGCCTGATCCCGGACCACCCCATCGCGGGTCCACCTCTGCGATCAGCTCCGAACCGCCGCCGCGGTCAGCCGCTCGGCATACTGGTCGACGGTCCGCGCGGACCCCCAGCCCGGCTGCAGGTCCGCCGCCTCGACCCCCACGCCGAACATCCGCCCGTCCGCAGGCCCCTGCAGCCAGACGCCATCGGTGTAGGGGGCGAACAGCGGCGCGTCCGCCGGCATGCCCGCAGGTCGCACCACGGTTGCACCCGGCAGCGGGCTCCAGGTGCTGCGGTCCGCGAGCACCAGGACCGTCCGCGCACCCGGGTTCAGCCGGTTGAGCCGCTCGACCGTCGTTGTCGCGCCGATCCGCATCGCCACGTTGATCACGGTTCCGGCGAGCCCAGCGCCCCGGTCGGTGAGGGCCCTGTCGGAGATAACCCGGTCCACGCGAACCTGGTAGGTGGCGTAGCCGTCATCCCGGTCGATACCGGTGCCGTTCCGATACTCGATCGCGATACCCTCGCCGACCCTGATCAGGGTTCCTGTCACGATCAGGTCGGCGCGTTCCACCGCGTCGGCCGCGGACCGCAACGGCTGGTAGTCCAGGTGCCACCCGGCTCCGGCCTCGGCCGTCAGGGCCTCCACCGACCATCCGGTCCGCTCCGAGGCGGACGGCGCCTGTCCGGACCAGCCGGTCACCGCGACGGCGAGGGCGCCGCAGACCAGCAGCGGTGTCACGATCCGCGCGAGTCGTCCCTGTGGAAACCGCTCCCATGAAAGTCGTCGTACCACCGACGGTCCTCCTGAACTCATCGTTGATCCCGGGGTGCGTGACTAGTAGTGATTGTTGATGAGCGTGATGTCGGACGAGGCGAACCGTCGATGCGCCAAGGCGGTGCTGGTGATCGTTCCCTGCCGCATGGCGCACGGCGTGTGGGTGTGCTCGCCGAGCCCGACGCTGTGCCCAACCTCGTGGACGACGGTCTTCTCCCGGTTTTCTGGTTGCGGCCCGCCGTCCTCGACGATCTGCGGAAAGTTGATACGCACGTTCGCTGTGTCGCAGACGGAGCCGACCGGGACCTGGCAGCGGTACTCCCCGCGGGCGTCCGGGTTGACCAGGCCGCCCTCCATGAACCACACGTCGATGGTGCTGTTGCCACGCGGCCCGGTGGGGCAGGTGTGCCGGAAGAGTGCCGTCATGTCGGTCGGGCCGTCCAACGCCGAGATCATCGCCGTGTGTGCGGTGGCCGGGTCGGTGGTGAAGGTCGAGTGCAGGCAGTAGTCGTGCTGCGACCCGTCGGCCGGTCTGGTCTCCATGACCGCATGGGCCGGGCTCTGCGCGACCACCGCACCGAGCAGGGCCGCCGCGGCCGACACAGCGATCCATCGGGCTGCCCCGCAGATCGCTCGGGAACGGGTATCTCGGACTGAGCGCTCCATCGATTCTCCTTCCGTCGGCTCGTACCCGCACAGCCTGACGGCGCGCCTTCATCGAAGTCGCATGCGAACCGTCATCGAAGTCGCCTGGGACCGGTCAGGGGTGCCGGTCGAGGCCGCGCGGTGCGGCCGTGCTGCCGCGTACGACCAGGGTCGTCGCCAGCTCGACGTGGCTCTGGCTGATCGTCTCGCCGGTGGTCAGGGCCAGTAGGAGCCGCGCGGCGGTGGCGCCCATCTCGCTGACCGGCTGCCGCACCGTGGTCAGCGGCGGTCCGCACCAGCCGGCGTACGAGATGTCGTCGAAGCCCACCACGCTGAGCTCGTCCGGGATGCGTACCCCGACCTGCCGGGCCGCCTCGTAGACGCCGAGGGCCTGCAGGTCGTTGCCGCAGAGGACAGCGGTGGGCGGCTCGGTGAGGCGGAGCAGTTCCGCCCCGTGGGTGCGGCCGTCCTCGAACGAGAACCAGATTCCGGAGCGCAGCAGCTTCTCGTCCAGCGGTGCGCCGCCCGCGTCGAGGGCCGCCCGGATGCCGGCCAGGCGTTCCCGCGCGCAGAGCCGGTCGAGTGGTCCGCTGATCACGGCGATGCGGCGGTGGCCCAGGTCGAGCAGGTGCCGGGCGGCCGCGAAGGCGCCCCGGCGGTTGGCCGCGGCCACCGAGGGCACCGGCTGCAGCGGCTCCCCGGTGGGGTCCACCACCACCACGGGAATGGCGCAGGCGGCCAGCAGCCCGCGCTGTTCCGGTGCGACTCCCATCTGCACGGTGATCACGCCGGCCGGCCGCCGCGACAGCAGGTCCCGTTCCCAGTCGCGACCGGCCGCGGACTCACGTAGCACGTCGGTGAAGCCGACGGCGAAGCCGTGCTCGACCACCACCTGCTTCACGCCCCGCAGCAGCTCGACCGCGACCTGACCCAACGCGCCGTAGAAGACCACCTCGACGCACGCGGCCCGGGTGACCTTCTCGGGGCGCCGGTAGTTCTGCCCGCGCAGCAGCTCCTCCACCCGGCGGCGGGTGTTCGGGGCCACCCCGGGGCGGCCGTTGAGCACTTTCGACACGGTCGGCGGTGAGACGCCGGCCAGCTTCGCGATCGCGGCCACCGTCAGCAGCCCGCCGCGTCGCCGCTCCGGGTCCCCGCCGTTCGCGGTCGCGCCGGCCGCCGGCGTGGTGGCGGTGCTGGTGGCGGTCAGCGGGCGGTCCGGGGTGCCGGCGCCCGATTTCTGCGCGGGCCGGCGCCGCGCCCTGCGGCGTTCGGCGACTTCGCGCAGCAGACGGGCGCGTACCCGCTCCGCCTCCTGCGCGGCGTCGGCGCCGGCTGGCACGGTCTGCGCGAGGTACTGCCGCTTCTTCGACGCGGGATCGACACCCGCGTAGACCCGGACCCGCAGCGATCCGCTCGGCAGTTTCTCTATCTCTCCCCGCGCCCGCCGCTCCGCGCTGTCGGTCGCCATGGGGAGACCGTAGCGCACGGCCCGGATGGCTCCAGGTAGCTCCATGCCGCCGTACCGGCCGTCGTTCGGCTCCACCTGGTCGGAAGGTTTGGCGAGTAGGCGAAATCCGCCTCGTCGGCCACCGGGGTCCGGGCGTCCGTGGAGATATTTCCATCTTGTTTCATGGAGCCGTGAATATTTGCGATAGCTCCACGAAAGTGGATAGTTCCCTGGTCATCGCGTTGGGAACGTCCGATATGGCGGGTACGGAAACAGTCATTGCGGAGACAGACCGGTTCTGCGAGAGTGTGAACTCGATGGATAGGCATCGATTCAGAGGTGCCGGCACCCGCCAACAGCCAAGAGGACGAATCATGACGCAGGATCAGAATGAACCGGTGGGCGGCGAGCGACGGGTGCTGAGCCGTCGAACCGTCCTGACGACGGTGGGGGCCGTGTCGGTCGCGGCGGTCGCGGTGGCGGCCCGGGCCACGGATGCCGCGGCCGCGGCGGCGAACATCAATCCGTCGGCGCAGCGGCAGACGATCAAGGGCTACGGCGCCATGGTGCACGCGGCCTGGATCGGCGACCTGACGGCCGCCCAGCGGACCACCGCGTTCAGCACCGGCGAGGGCCAGCTGGGGTTCTCCCTGCTACGGATCCCGGTCAACGAGACCCAGGCGAACTGGAGCCTCGACCTGGCCACGGCCCGGCGCGCGGTCGAGCTCGGGGTGACCGTCTTCGCGTCGCCGTGGAATCCGCCGGCCAGCATGACCGAGACCTTCACCCGCGGCAACCAGACCAACGCCAGGCGCCTGCGGGCCAGCGCGTACGGCGCCTACGCCCAGCATCTGAACGACTTCACCACCCATATGCGCAACAACGGGGTGAACCTGTACGCCATCTCGGTGCAGAACGAGCCCGACTACGCGGCGGAGTGGACGTGGTGGACCGCCGCCGAGATGACCCGGTTCCTGCGGGAGAACGCCGGCTCGATCAGCACCAGGGTCATCGCGCCCGAATCGTTCCAGTACATCAAGTCCATGTCGGACCCGATCCTCAACGACTCGGCGGCGCTCGCCAACGTCGACATCATCGGGGCGCACCTCTACGGCACGCCGTACTCGAACTTCCCGTACCCCCTGTTCAAGCAGCGCGGCGCGGGCAAGGAACTCTGGATGACGGAGGTCTACTACCCCAACAGCAACACCAACTCCGGGGACGCCTGGCCCGAGGCGCTCGACGTGGGCGAGCACGTCCACCGCGCCATGGTCGACGCCGAGTTCCAGGCGTACGTCTGGTGGTACCTGCGGCGCAGCTACGGCCCGATGCGGGAGGACGGGCAGGTCAGCAAGCGCGGCGCGATGATGGCGCACTTCTCCAGGTTCGTCCGCCCCGGATACGTGCGGATCGACGCGACAGCGAACCCGGCGTCGAACGTCTACGTCTCGGCGTACCGCAACGGCGACACCGTTGTCATCGTCGCCATCAACAAGAACACCTCGTCGGTGAGCCAGCAGTTCACCCTGTCGGGCAGCAACTCGTCCGCCAGCGTCGCGAACTGGCTGACCGACGCCAGCCGGACCGTCGCGCGCCAGGGCGCACTCACCATGTCGAACGGCTCCCTCACCGTCACCCTGCCCGCCCGCAGTGTGATGACCTTCGTGACCAGCCTGACCGGCACCTCGACGCCGACCCCGACGGCCACTCCGCCAATCACCCCCACCCCGACGCCCACCAACCCCGGCGGCCCGGGTCCCCGGGTCGCCTACACGATGAACAGCTGGAACTCCGGCTTCACCGCCAGTATCAGCATCACCAACACCGGCAGCTCGACGATCAACGGCTGGACGCTGGCCTTCACCCTCCCGTCGGGCCAGTCCATCACCTCGGGCTGGAACGCCACCTACTCGCCGTCCAGTGGCCAGGTGAACGCCACGAACGTCAGCTACAACGGCACCCTCGCCCCCGGGGCGACCGTCGGCATCGGCTTCCAGGCCACCCACACGGGTAACACCGCCGAGCCGACCGCCTTCACCCTCAACGGCGTCCCCTGCACCGTGGTCTGACCGGCGGGCGGACCTTTCGTGAACCCGGCACACGGCGATTGACCAGGTGCGGCCCCTGCCGGAAGACAGGGGCCGCACCTGACGGCCCGCCGGCCGGGGACGCCGCCGCCGACCAGGTCGGTGGGTCGGGAAGGGGCCTACCAGCCAGCGCGGACGAGCTGTGGTTGTATCTGCCGAGGTCGGGCCGTTCGGTCGACCGCCGGTCGGCAGGCACCGGCCCGGCGATGATCTCAGGTGGCGACATGACGAACCTGGCCGGCGATCCGGTCGACCTGCTGGCGCGCGCGTTGGAGCAGGTCGGTGCGGTGCTCGCGAGTGTCCGCGAGGATCAGCAGGAGCTGCCCACCCCGTGCCGGAGCTGGACCGTGGCCGGCCTTGGCGACCACCTTGTGCACGACCTGAGTCAGTTCTTCAAGACCGCCACCGGCGACCGGCCGGACTGGTCCGAGCCGGTCCCCGCCGTTTCGGGCGACCGGGCCGCCGCGTTCCGCGCGGGCGCCAGCGAGCTGATTGCCGCCTGGCGCAAGGCCGGTGACCTGACCGGCACGATCACCATGCCCGGCATGGGTGAGCTGCCGGCCAGATTCCCCGTCGACCAGCAGACCGCCGAGTTCGCCGTGCACGCCTGGGACATGGCCCGGGCCACCGGTAAGTCGACGGACCTCGACCCGGCCGTCGGGCAGGCGTCGCTGGACTGGATCCGGGGCGCGTTGCAGCCGGCCTTCCGCGGCGCCGAGGCCGACGGCAGGGCGTTCGGCCCCGAGGTGCCGGTCCCCGCCGACGCCCCGCTCTACGACCGGCTCGCCGGTCTCGCCGGCCGCGACCCGAGCCGCACCTGAGCCGCACCAGAGCGGGACCGGAGCGGGACTGGAGCCCGCACCCGAGCCGACCTGGCTGGCCGCTCGGTCAGCTGCCGGGTCGGGGTAGCCGGATGACTCGGCCGGGCCGCCGCAGCGCCGAGGCTCGGACCAGCGCCGACCGGGGGTCGCCCTCCCGGCCCCGGTGCCCGATCGGGACACCCGCCAGTTCGACCCATTCCAGACCCGGTACGTGCGCCGACGCCGGTACGACGGTGATCCGCATCAGCAGCTCACCGACGCCGTAACAATATTCAGACTCGGGTATCCGGATCAGGTCGCCGACGCGCACCGGAAATGGGGTTGACCTGTCGGCGCCGGGTCCGGCGGCGGCGGTCATCGGCTCGTCCCACGGTTGGCCCGGTCGCCTTTGCGAGTTGCCTCGCGGCGCCAGATTGGACCACCATTACGCCGCATAATGGAAAACCGGTTACACACAGTTTTCGCGCCGGCCGGATCGCGGACCAGCGCCGCGCCGGGATAGGGCGGATCCAGTGGCGACGAGGGCCGGTCCGGGCAGCCGCGCCAGCGCAGTCCGCATCGGCAGTAACGCCCCCAGCGCGTCCAGTCGCGGCGGTGGGTCGGCCACATCGGCACCACCGCCGCCGCGCGACTCAAGCCTCTGAACTGCGGAAATCGCATGATCGGACCGCCTGACCTCGGCCGGCGCCCGGGCCGCGCCCGCACGGCAACGACCCGGACACCGGGGATTCGGGGGTACGGGGACACCGGACTCAGGTGAGGGGCGGATCCGATTCCGGTGTCCCCGCGAACCGGCCGGAACACCGATTCTCAGATGATGCTCATCGCGGCACTGGCGCCCGGCAAGAATGCGCGGAATGATCGGGCCGAAGAGCTGATGGATCCAACGTGGAATCAGTCGGGAGGACAACGTGGACGACGCCGGGAGCACCGTTCCGCGCAGGCAACTGGGCCGATACCTGAGGGACCTTCGCGAGCACGGCCACATCACGGTCACCGCCGCCGCGAAGGCGCTCGAATGGTCCCAGCCCCGCATCTGGCGCTACGAGACCGGCCAGGTCCCGATGCACCCCAACGACGTCGAGGCGATGTGCCGCCTCTACGGCGCCGGCCCCCAGACCATCAAGAAGCTCCGCTCGCTGGCCAGCCAGACGAAGGCCGACGGTTGGTGGCACAGCTACGGCGAGGGGATCGTCGAGGAGTGGTTCAAGCTCTACGTCGGTCTGGAGGCAGTTGCGTCCCGGATCCGCCACTACGAGCCGAACATCGTTCCCGGTCTACTGCAGACCGTGGAGTACATGACCGAGGTGATCGCCACCGACCACCCGGACCTGCCGGAGCCGGAGCGGCGAGCCAAGGCTGACGTCCGACTGCGTCGACAGGGCCTCCTCGCCCGTGCCGTCCCGCCCGCTCCACAACTCGACGTGATCGTCAGCGAGGCCGTCCTGCGCCGCCCGCTGCGCGACCTGGGCGCCATGGCCCGCCAACTCGACTACCTGCTCGCCGCCACCCGGCGGCACAACCTCACCCTGCGGGTGCTGCCACTGGCCGCCGGCCTGCACCGCTGGGTAAGCGCGGGGGGCTTCTCCCTGCTCGACTTCCCCGACGACAGCGCTCGCGGTCCCGAGCCGTCGACCGTCTACATGGATGGTCCATGCGGTGCCATCTACCTGGACAAGCCGGCCGAGATCGCCACCTACGAAGAGATATGGACTAGCCTCAATACCGATGCCCTCGATGGGATAGACTCGCTCGCGCTGATCACCGCGCTCGCGAAGGAGTACCGCGATGAAGCTTGACGGCGTGTTCCGCAAGTCCACCCGATCCGGCGGCAGCGGCAACTGCGTCGAGGTGGCCGCGTTGCCGCTGGACGGCGTGTTCCGCAAGTCCAGTCGCTCCGCCGGCAGCGGTGACTGTGTCGAGGTGGCTGCCGTGCCGGGGACCGTTCAGGTGCGCGACAGCAAGGACCCGGCCGGGTCGGTGCTCACCTTCTCCGCCGCCGCCTGGCGCGCGTTCGTCGCCACCCGGTAACGACTCCGTCGCCCGCCGGCACCACCGGCGGGCGACCCGGCACGGCGTTCGCTTCCGGCGTCCGGCCGGCAGCCGGCAACCCGACACTGAATACGTCGCGTTTGCCGCCCCGCCTTGCGACCCCGACCACGCACCGTTGATCGGCAACACCGTGCCCGCTGGTCGCCTGCCTCCGTACGACATGGTTTTGTTTCGGGTAGGTGACGTCGCTCAAATCGAGAAGCCGGATCGGCATTATTCCACCGAGTCATATTTATGCCTGAGAGGCATATTCGCATCCGCGACTGTTGGGTCGACGCCCGCTACCCACAGTGACCCTATCCGGCCGCGTCGCCGGTCGACGGCGCCGGCCCAGCTCGCCTACAGGCAAGGCCCACAGAGCGCGCTGCGGCCTTGCGGCAGCCCGAACGGAAGCGGCTCAGGCGCCGAGAGCGCCAGGGCGACCAGCGGCTCCGGCGCCGGGTCACGCCGCTGGCAGTCGGTGCGGCCCGCCGACTTGACCCGTAAGCATCTTCTTACCTATGTTGGGCGCATGGCCACACACATCCGGTTGTTGTCGTTGCCCGTGCGCGACCAGGACCGAGCCCGCGATTTCTACGTCGATGTTCTCGGCTTCGACCTCGTCCGGGACAACCCGATGGGGCCGGACCAGCGCTGGGTGGAGGTCTGCCCGAAGGGAGGGCAGACGGCGATCACCCTGGTCACCTGGTTCCCGACCATGGCGCCCGGTTCGGTGAAGGGACTGGTGTTGGAGGCTGAGGACCTCGACGCCGAGGTCACCGCGTTGACCGCCCGCGGAGTGACGATCCCCGACGGCATCCAGGAGCAGCCGTGGGGGCGGTTCGTCACCTTCGACGATCCGGACGGCAACGGCATCGTGCTGCAGGCCACCGCTGCCAGCGCCTGACGGATGGCCGCCCCGGCAGCCGTTGACGTGTTCACCGCCATCGCCAGCCCGGTCCGACGCGCCCTGCTCGACGCGCTGCGGTCTGGGCCGCTGGCGGTCCACGAGCTCGCCCACGACTTCGCGATCAGCCGGCCGGCGGTTTCGCAGCACCTGCAGGTGCTGCGGAACGCCGATCTCGTCGTCGAGGAACGGGTCGGCCGTGAACGTCGCTACCGGCTGCGGCCGCAGCCGCTGCGCGAGGTGACCGACTGGGTGAGCCACTACGAGCAGTTCTGGGGCGCCCGCCTCACCGCCCTGCGCGACGTGCTGGACGAGCAGCCGTGAGCGCCGACATCCGCACCGACGCGTTCCTGCCGCACCCGCCGGAGAAGGTGTGGCGGGCCCTGACCGACCCCGTCCTGCTCGCCCGGTGGCTCATGCCGAACGACTTCCAGCCCCGCGTCGGGCATCGATTCACCTTCCGTACCGAGCCCGCTCCGGGCTTCGACGGCGTGGTTCACTGCCAGGTCCTCGCGGTGGAACCGCCTGAGCTGCTGCGCATCAGCTGGGCCGGCGGCCCCGGCGTCGACACCACCGTCACCTGGCGACTCGCGGCCGAAGGCCGCGGCACCCGGCTGTTCCTCATCCATGAGGGCTTCGACGAAAGCGACCCGGGCCAGCAGGCCGTACGCCGGCTGTTGGACGGCGGGTGGCGCACCCACCTCGCCCGCCGCCTCGAACGCACCCTCGGGAGCCTGCGGTAGCCCGTCGGTTGGTACGGCGGACCGTCGCGCAACCGGCGGTCACCGCTCCGGGCGCAGGTCATGTGCGTTACTCCGCTGGGCGAGGAGACGGATTCGACCTGGTAGCCCTCCTGGAGGTTCTCCAGCCCGTCCCAGAGCGGAACGGCTGCTTCTAGCGGAAGTCGTCGGCGTGGTCGACGGCCCACTGCCGGAATGAGCGCGCCGGCGCTCCGGTGATCTCCTCGACGGCTCGGGTCACCGGCTCCGGTGACGCGACCAGGCCCGCCCAGTAGGCCAACGACGCATCCACCACCGCCGGATCACCCCACTCGGCCAGCAGCTGCCGCCGCGCGTCCTCGACCGGGAGTTCGACCCAGCGCACCGGCCGGCCGATCGCCTCGCCGATCAGGCGGGCCTGCTCGATCTGGGTGACCACCTCCGGTCCGGTCAGCACGTACGTCGCCCCGACGTGCCGCCGGTCGGTGAGCGCCAGCGCTGCCACGGCCGCGATGTCCCGCTCGTGCAGCAGGGACCGTCCCGCCTCGCCGTACACCCAGCGGATCTCGCCGGTGGCGGCGATGTCCGCCGCCCAGCCCAGGGTGTTGGTGGCGAACCCGCCGGCCCGTAGGAAGGTCCAGTCCGCCCCGGACCGCCGTACCAGATCCTCGACCTGGCCCCACACCCCGTTGGCCGCCGGGTCCCGGTCGTCGCGGACGTTCATCGCGGAGAGGTAGCAGACGTGTCGGCCGGGACCGGCGAGCACCTCGACGGCCTCGGCCGCGCCGGCGGCGGACATCGACGGCCAGAGCAGGAACACCGCGTCCACACCCGCGACGGCCGGCCGCAGGGTTTCCGGTCGGTTCAGGTCGCCCACCGCCGCCTCGACCCCGGCCGGAAGCCCGGCTGCCCCGGCGTCGCGGACCAGTGCCCGTACCCGCGCGCCGTGGCGGATCAACTCGGCGACCAGGTGCCGGCCCACACTGCCGGTCGCCCCCGTTACCAGAACCTGCATCGTCGTCCCTCCTGCGGTGACGGCGGGGCCGGTCGACCGGCCCCGCTCACCCCCAGGCTGCAACTGCAACCGTGGTTGAGGTCAAGGACTCCCCGCCGTTGACGCAACCATCTGATTGCTATAGGTTGGATGGCAACCGGATGGTTGCTACTCAAGGAGATCGACATGGCATTCCCCGACCGGATCGAGCGCACCCTCGAGATCGCCCACCCGCCGGAGCGGGTCTGGGCCGCCCTGACCACCGCCGAGGGTCTCGGCACCTGGTTCGGCAACCGGGCCGAGGTCGACCTGCGCGTCGGCGGCCAGGCGAAACTGACCTGGGACAGCGGCGACAGCGCCACCCTCACCATCGAACGGGTCGAACCCCCGCGCGTGTTCGGCTACACCTGGCCGCTCTACGGCCTGCCCGACGGCGACCCGCGACGCAGCTACGTCGAGTTCACCCTGGAGCCCACCGACACCGGCACCATCCTGACCATGGTGGAGAGCGGATTCGCCCAGCTGCCCGACGCCGACCACCAGAAGGCCCACGGGGGCAACACCGAGGGCTGGACGAACGAGCTGGGCGAGCTGGTCGCGTACCTCGATGGACAAGCCTGACCTGGAGGCGGTGGCGCAGGAGGTCTTCGCGGCCCTGGCCGACCCGAGCCGGCGAGCGATCCTCGCCGCGCTCGCGGCCGGCGGTCCGGCCACCGCGACCGACCTGGCCGCCCGCCTGCCGATCACCCGGCAGGCCATCGCCAAACACCTCGCGCTGCTCGCCGACGCGGGGCTGGTGGTGGCCGAGCCGGGCGAACGGCGCCGGGTCCGCTACCGGTTGGACTCCGCCCCGATGAAGGTGGCCCAGCAGTTCCTCGCCGCCCTCGCCCGCGACTGGGACGGACCGCTCGCCGCCCTACGGGACCGGCTGCGGTGACAACCGACCGCCCCCGGGCGGGTCGTCACCGCCCGGTCCGCAGCGTGAGCACGTAGGTCGCGGTCGACGCGACGACCCGGTCGGCGTCGCTGGACAGCTCGGTGAGGGCCGCCGACGCCGCAGGGCCCGGGATCTCCGCGAGTGCCTGGGTCAGCCGTCCGCGTACGGCCGGGTCGGCGGTGTCGTCGGCGAGGCGGTCGACCAGCCTGGCGACGATCTCGTCCGCCACCACCGGATCGCCCGCCAGCGCGCCCAGCGCGTCGGCCGCGTCGACGTCACTCACGGCGTCGACCACCATCTCGACGAGGGTCGGGATCGCGTCCGCCACGCCACGCGGCCCGAGCGCCAGCGCCGCATACCGGCGCACCGCCGGATCGGGACTGGCCAGAGCGTCTTTCAGCAGCGCGGTGGCGCGCTCGTCGGGCACCTCGGCGACCGCCTCGACCGCGCGTCTGCGCACGTCGGGCGCAGCCGCCCCGAGTCCCTCGGCCAGCAGCGCCAACGCACCGTCGCCCGACTGCACCAGCGCCCAGCGCAGGGCCCCGGCGACGTTCGGGTCGGCCTCGTTCAGCGCCGCCTCGACAAGCGCCGCCACCGGCGTCGGGGTGCCCTCGGCCGAGGCCAGGGCCGCGCGCTGGCGCCTCCCGGCGCTCTCCGACCCCAGCGCGTGCAGGAGCGCGACGGTCTGCAGCACCTCCTCCCAGTCCGCCGGCTCCGCCGCGCCGATGCGATCCAGCCGGGTGAGCAGCTCCGTCTCGGTGGCGATGCGGTCCCGGGTCCGGCGGATCAGGTCGTCGACGAGCTGGCCCGGCGCGAAGTCGGGATCGTCGAGCGCACGCCCGATGTCGCGCAGCGACAACCCCAGCGACCGCAGGCTCTCGATGTGGAAGATCCGGCGGATGTCCTCGCCGGAGTACTCCCGGTAGCCGGCCACGGTGCGACCCGTTGGCCGCACCAGGCCGAGCGACTCGTAGTGCCGGAGCATGCGGGCGCTGACCCCGGAGCGCCGGGCCACGTCACCGATCAACACAGCCCGTCATCCCTGCTTTCTGGGTCCGTCGAGGGCGACGACCCGCTTCGCCTGCTCGACCGCGTACTCGAATCCGGCGTCCGGGTCGCGCGCCGACCGCTCGGTGGCGATGGCGTGCTGGCGTACCCGATGGTCCCGGTGTGTCGTGGCGGCGGACACGACCGGGGTGGCCGCCTCGCCGAGTGCGATCAGCGCCCGGCTCAGGCTCAACTGCGTCTCCCGCTCACCGCGCCCGAGCTGGGTCGCCAGTATCTCCGCCAGCTCGACCTCCGCCCCCTCGGGCACCAGGGCGACCGCCGCCCGCCAGGCAGCGCGGGCCACCTCGTCGTCGGCGTCGGCCAGCAGCGCCCGGGTGATCGCCGGATACGCCCGCCGGTCCCCGAACTTGGACAGGGTGTGCAGGGCCTGGCTGCGCGCCTGGGCACGCGGCGAGCGGAGTTCGTCGATCAGCTTCGGGACCGTCTGCTCCGGTGGGTGCCGGATGAGCGCCCAGGTGAGCATCTCGCGCACGGCGAACTCGGGCTCGACCGCGCACCGCTGCACCAGCCGGTCGACGAACCTCGGGTCCGGGCTCGTGCCGACCGCCAGCGCCGCCCGCAGCCGCACCGTCGGGTTACCGCTCTCAAGTGCCTGAAAGGCACGAAACTCCGCCGTGTCCGGTTCCGGCCGGGTCATCGGGACCACCTCCTCGACCCAGTGAAGAGCTTGTCACCGTGTCAAGGTCAAGGGGCGCGATCGGGGCGTCGGGCTCGTTCCACGCGGCGCGGGCCACCACGACGCAGAGCCAGGCGGTGGTGAGCATGCGCGCGGCCAGCGCCGACATGTACAGCACTCCGGTCGCCCCGATGAGGTGGTGTCCGTTCAGCAGATGCGGCCACACCATCAGCCAGTAGCTCACCTCGGCCGCCTGCCAGGCCGCGAACGCCGGCAGCGCCCGCCGCGCCGGCACCCCGCACAACGCGACCACCGCGAACAGCAGCATCCAGAGCACGTACTGCGGCGAGTACACCTTGTTGGTGAGCAGGAACGCGGCGATCACCAGGAACGTCAGCCTGGCCGCCGTGGGCGGCACCGCCGACCGCAGCGCGAAGACGACGATCGCGAGCAGCAGCGCCAGGAAACCCAGCGGCGCCAGCACGTTGAGGTGCGGCACGGTGAGGCCGACCCGTTCGAGCGCGTACCAGGCCGAGCCGATGTCGGCGCCGCGGTCGCTGTTGAACCGGAAGAACTCCAGCCAGCCCTGCGGGTAGAGCACCGCGATCGGCAGGTTCACCGCGGCCCAGGCGACGGCCGCGGCCACCGTGGCGGCGGCGACCGCCGGCAGCCGGCGGTACCGCCACCCCAACACCACCAGGGGTACGAGGATCAGGCCGGGGAACAGTTTGGTCGCGGTGCCGACGCCGATGAAGATGCCGGCGATCACCGGTTGGCGGGAACTCCACGCCAGCAGGGCCAGCACCGCGACGGCGAGCGCGACCAGGTCCCAGTTGATGGTGCCGGTGACCACCAGCCCGGGCGCGGCGGCGAAGAGCAGCGCCTCCCTCGGGCGGCCGCCCGCACGGATCACCAGCAGCCGGACGGCGGCGGTGATCACCAGTGCGAAGGCGAGCAGGAGGACGGTGTTCAGGCCGAAGTAGAGGCGGACCATGGCGGCCTCGTCGGCGCCAGCGGCCAGCAGTCGGGTCAGGCGGCCGGTCGCGTCCATCACCAGGCCGGTCACCACCGGGTATTCCAGGGGGCGCGAGGTGGCGTCGTAGGGAAAGACGCCGTCGATGAGACCCCGGTCCCGGAAGAGCACGGGTACGTCGCTGTAGCAGAACCGCTGGTAGAGCTCCTCGTTGCGGTTCGGCCAGCCGGCGAGGTCGCAGGGCAACTTCTGCAGATACCCGGCGCCCATCGCCAGCACCGTCACCCCCAGCGAGAGGGCCATCCCGTCCCACCCCACCAGCCGGCGCGGGCCACCGGCACCCAGTCGAGCCACGCGGCACATCATCCCAGTGGCATTCGCACCTCCGCCGGGTGGGCAGACTCCGCGTGGCGGATCGTGTTCGCGCCGCTATCCGTGAGTCGATCGCCCTCGACATCGAGGCTCGGCAGGATCCGGTCCAGCCAGGTCGGCAGCCACCAGGCGGACCGGCCGAGCAGCGACAGGGCCGCCGGGACGATCGTCATGCGGACCAGCAGGGCGTCGACGGCGACGCCGATCGCGAGCGTGAAGCCGAGCGAGGTGATGATGCGGTCCGGGGAGAGAATGAAGCCCGCGAAGACGCTGATCATGATCAGGGCCGCGGCGGTGACGACCCGGGCGCCGTGGGTGAAGCCGACGACGATGGCGTCGTTCGGAGCGGCGCCGCGGGCGAACTCCTCCCGGACCCGGGTGACGAGGAAGACCTCGTAATCCATGGCCAGGCCGAACAGGATGCCGATGAGGAAGATCGGGATGAAGCTGACGACCGGTCCGGGCACCTGCGGGCCGACCAGATCCGCCAGCTGGCCCTGCTGGAAGACGAGGACCAGCGCCCCGAACGAGGCGGCCACCGACAGCAGGAACCCTCCGATCGCCTTGATCGGTACCAGGATGCTGCGGAAGACCAGGATCAGCAGGAGCAGCGCGAGACCGACCACGACGGCCAGGTACGGCAGCAACGCGTCGCTGATCTTCTGCGAGATGTCGATGTCGATCGCGGTCCGACCGGTGACGGCCAGGGTGGCACCGTCGGTGGCCGCGGTGAGGTCGGCCTGCTGGTCACGGATCTGCCGCACCAGCGTTTTCGTCTGCTCGCCGGTGGGTCCGGCCGCCGGGACGACCGTGAAGGTCGCGACATCGCCGGCCGCGTTGACCGTCGCGGGGGTGGCCGCCACGACATCGTCCAGACCGGCGATGAGTCGCCGCGCCCGCTCAACCGCGGCCTCGGCGCCTCCCGGGCCGGCCTCGACCACGATGAGCAGTGGCCCGTTGACACCGGCCCCGAACGCCGCCGCGAGCTGGTCGTACGCCTTGCGCTGTGTGGTGTCGGGCGACGCGGTGCCGGCGTCGGGCAGGGCCAACCGCAGGTCGAGCGCCGGGATGGCGACGACGCCGACCGCGAGCACCGACAGGATCAACACCGGTACGCGGTGCCGGACCACGCCACGGGCCCAGCGTTCGCCGTACGGCGTCCTGGTCGGCTCCGGGCGGCCGGTGCCCTTCCGCAGTGACCGGGGCAGCACCCGGCGGCCGGCGAAACCGAGCAGGGCGGGCAGCAGGGACAGGCTGATCATGACGGCCACGGCGACGGTGCCGGCCGCGGCCAGACCCATGGCGGTGAGGAACGGGAGCCCGACCACGGTGAGCGCGACCAGGGCGATGATGACCGTCAGGCCGGCGAAGACGACCGCGGAACCGGCGGTGCCCACGGCCCGGCCGGCGGCCTGCTCGCCGTCCTGGCCGGTGGTCAGTTCGTGCCGGTAGCGGGACAGGATGAACAGCGCGTAGTCGATGCCGACGGCCAGTCCCAGCATGGTGGCCAGCCCCGAGGTGTTCGAGGCCAGATCGACGAACCCGGTGGCGATCCCGATGCCGAGCAGGCCGACGCCGACGCCGATGAACGCGGTCAGCAGCGGCAGCCCGGCGGCCACCAGCGAGCCGAAGGTGATCAGCAGGACGATTCCGGCCACCACGATGCCGACCGCCTCGGCGGCGCTGCTGGCCTCGGCCGTCTCGGTGACCTCCCCGGCGTACTCGACGCCGACGCCGGCCGCTCGGGCGGGCTCGGCGGCGGCCAGCAGCGCCTCCCGGGAGGCGAGGTCCACCTCGGCCGGACCGACCGGGTAGGTGACGGTGGCGTAGCCGGTCCGCCCGTCCGGGGCGATGGTCTGCGCCTGGTAGGGGTCGGCGACCGACGTCACCTGGGGTGCCGCCCTCAGCTCGGCGACCGTCGCGGTCACCGCGGCCCGCTGGTCCGCGCCGGTGAGGACGGCGTCGCCGGAGACCGTGAAGACCACCCGCGCGGTGGCGGTGTCGGTGCCCGTGCCGAACTCCTCGGCCAGCACGTCCATGGCCCGCCACGACTCGGTGCCGGGGATGGAGAGGGCGTCGTTCGTCGGTCCGGAGAGCCGGGCCGAGCCGAGGCCGATCAGGGCCAGCAGCAGCACCCACAGGATGAGGGTCAGCCGGCGGCGCCGGAACGAGAACCGGCCCAGCCGGTACAACAGGGTCGCCACGGGTCTCCTCCGTCACGGTCGGCAGCCCCTGGGTTGGGGGGCGGCCTTCACGATGGCGGGCGGCCCCGGGGTGGGTCGTCCCGTCAGCGCAGACAGCGGCGTACCGCGATCGCGGTATGGTCGCGGCGTCCGGTACCGCGCGAGCAGGTCGAGGGAACCGCCGACCCCGGCTACCGTCGTCACGATGGACACGGTGAGCACCAGATGGCTGCCCGCGCGGCTCGACCGCCACCGTGGCCTGCTCGGCGACCTGGCGCTGGTGGTCGTCGGCGTCCTGACCGTGCTCTTCCTCGGCTACACCTCGGCGCACGTCGTGGCGACGCTGCTCGCTCTGCTCTGCGCCGTGCTGATCCTGGCGGTTCGCCGGCAGCCCCTGCCGACCCTGCTGGCGGCCACCGCCGTCGGCGCGCTCGCGATCACGCTGGGCCGGCCGCCGGACGGGCTGTTCGTGGTCGCCGGTCTGCTCACCTGGTCCGCCGCGCTGCACAGTCCGCGTCGCCGGCCCTGGTTCTACGCCTTCCTCGTGTGGGGCTCGCTGATGGTCGTCGGCTCGGCGGTGCACGGCACGGACTGGTGGAACCGGGACCAGTTCGCGACCATCACCCTCATCGCCGGCGGCGCCGCGGTGGGCGACTCGATCCGGATGCGCCGGGCGTACATCGCCGAGGTGACCGAACGGGCCCGGCAGGCGGAGCTGACCCGCGAGGAGGAGGCCCGCCGCCGGGTGATGGACGAACGGCTGCGCATCGCCCGCGAGCTGCACGACGTCGTCGCCCACCACATCGCGGTGATCAGCGTGCACGCCGGCGCCGCCGGCCATGTGCTGCGCGACCAGCCGGACCGGGTGTGGCCGGTGCTGGGGCACATCCGCACCGCCGCCGACACCGTGCTGGAGGAGATCAAGTCGGTGATCACGGTGTTGCGTGACCCGGACGAGCGCCGCAGCACCGAGCCGGCGCCCGGGGTGGAGCGGCTGCCGGACCTGCTGGCCGGGCTCCGCAACGCGGGCTTCGCCGTCCGGCACCGGCAGCACGGCGCGGCCCGGCCGCTGCCGGCGGTGGTGGACCTGGCCGCGTACCGGGTCGCGCAGGAGGCGTTGACGAACGCCCACCGGTACGGCGACGGGGGCGCCAACCTCGATCTCACGTACACCGCCGACACCGTCGTCGTCGAGGTCACCAACCGGACGGCCGGGCCCGGCGGCCACCCGCCCGGCTCCGGGTTGGGGCTGCTCGGCATGCGGGAACGCGCGACCGCCGCGCAGGGCACCATCACCGCCGGGCCGGCCCCCGGCGGGATTTTCCGGGTACGCGCCGAGCTGCCCACCGACGATCGGGCGGTCGACCGGCTCCATCCGCCCGGCCAGTCGCCGCCGGTGGATAGCCCCGTCGGGAGCGGCGATGGGTGACGGGGATATCCGGGTGCTCCTCGCCGACGACCAGGCCCTCATCCGCGCCGGCTTCCGGATGATCATCGACGCGGCGCCCGGGATGACGGTCGTCGGCGAGGCCGCCGACGGCCGGGAGGCCGTCGCGCTGTGCCACCGCGCCGCGGTGGACGTCGTGCTGATGGACATCCGGATGCCGCACCTCGACGGCATCGAGGCGACCCGCCGGATCGGCGCCGACGAGCGCCTCACCGGCGTACGGGTGCTGGTGTTGACCACCTTCGACAACGACGACAACGTGATCTACGCCCTGCAGGCCGGGGCGAGCGGCTTCCTGGGCAAGAACGTCGCGCCGGGCGATCTGGTCGCCGCCATCCGGGTGGTCGCCGGTGGGGAGGCGCTGCTCTCCCCGCGGGCCACCAGCGGGCTGATCAGCCGGCTGATCCACCACATTCCGCAACCCGCCCGGCAACCCCCGGAGCTGGCGCTGGTCACCGAGCGGGAACGGGAGATCCTGCTGCTTGTCGCGCACGGGCTGTCCAACCAGGACATCGCCCGCCGGCTGCATCTGTCGCCGCTGACCGTGAAGACCCACATCAACCGTACGATGATCAAGCTGGCCGCCCGCGACCGGGCGCAGCTGGTGGTCTTCGCCTACCAGCACCGCCTGGTCCGGCCCGGCGACGCCCTCCCCGACAGCTAACCGCCGGTGGTCTGGACCAGCGCGCCGCCCAGACAGCCGACCGCGGCGGTGGCGGCCACCGCCCGGGCGATGTTCCAGCGCACCCAGCGGGTTTCGAAGCGGCGCCGGGCGGTGGCCGGGTCGACCGTCTGCTCGTCGCCGGCCAGGCCGTTGTTCAGGGGCACGTTCACCACCCCGGTGATGACGAGGGCGACCAGATAGAGAACCAGCGCGGCCGTGTTCCAGAACAGCGCGGCCGGGTTCTCGGCCCGCAGGTGCAGTGGAATCCCGCCGATGGTGAAGAGGAGCGCGCCGCCGAAGATGACCGCGAACCAGGCGTTGATGATGGACTCGTTGATCCGGGCCATCGCGGTGACGAAGGTGCGGTCGTCGGTGCGGGCCAGGCCGGGCATCACCGCGTATGCGAACGCGGCCAGCAGGCCGGCGATCAGGCCGGTGCAGACCGTCGCCGCGACCAGCACGGCGATCCGCAGGCCGACGGCGGTCACCGCGACTCCCCCGGGTTCCACACCCCGGTGGCGGCGGCGCGGCGGGCGTACTCGGCGAAGTCCCGGGGTTCCCGGCCGAGCGCCCGTTGGACGCCGTCGGCCAGGTGGGCGTTGCGGCCGTCGAGGACCCGGGTGAACAGCTCGGTCAGCGGCACCGCCACCTCGGCCGGCATGCCGAGGTCGGCCAGCACATGGGCGTACCGCGTCGGGCTGACCGGCTCGAAGCGCACCTCGCGGCCGGCGGCCCGGCCGATCTCGGCGGTCGCGTCGGCGAAGGTGAGCAGGCGCGGCCCGGTCAGCTCGTAGACCTGGCCGGCGTGGCCCGGCCCGGTCAGGGCGGCGGTCACCACGTCGGCGATGTCCTCGGCGTCGACGAACGGCTCCGGTACGCCGACCGCCGGCAGCGCCAGCACGCCCCGGCGCACCGGCTCGACCAGGAAGTCCTCGCTGAAGTTCTGCGCGAACCAGCTCGGCCGCACGATTGTCCATTCGGCGCCGCAGTCGCGTACCGCCTGCTCGGCCGGGTCGTTCTCCGGCTCGCCCCGCCCGGAGAGCAGCACCAGCCGGCGCACCCCGGCGGCGACCGCCAACTCCGTGAACTCGCCGACGGCCTTGGCCGCGCCAGGGAACGCCAGGTCGGGATAGTAGACGAGGTAGGCCGAACCGACCCCACGCAGCACGTCCGGCCAGCCCTCCGGCCGGGACCAGTCGAACGGTGGCTCGGCGGCGCGGGAGCCGATCCGGACCGGCAGGCCGCGGGCGGTGAGCCGCTCGGCAACCCGGCGGCCGGTCTTGCCGGTGCCGGCGGTGACCAGGATGGTGTCGTTGTCAGATGTCATGTGGACAGTCAACCGGGCGCCGATGAGACGGTCCATGGGCGAGAAGCTCCGATGCATGTTCCAGCGTCTAGGATGGCTGGCGTGGATCCGCTCACCGGGTTGCTCGACGGGCCGCGTGCCCGGGGCGCCTTCCTGCTCCGCACGGTGCTCGACCCGCCCTGGTCGCTGCGGATCCGGGACCGCGCGCCACTGTCGCTGATGACGATGATCCGGGGCACCGGTTGGTTGGTCCGCGACGGCGAACCACCGCTGCGGTTCGCCCCCGGCGACGTGGTGATCGCCCGGGGACCCGATCCGTACACGGTCGCCGACGAGCCGGGCACCGCACCGCAGGTGATCGTCGAGCCGGGGCAGCGCTGCACCGCGCCCGACGGCAGCGAGCTGACGCTGCCGACCGTGCTGGGGGTGCGCACCTGGGGACACCGGACGGACGGTGAGACGGTGCTGCTCACCGGCACCTACCAGCTCGACGGCGAGATCAGCGGCCGGCTGCTCGGCGCGCTGCCGGCCACCCTGCTGGTCCCGGACGGGCCGTGGAACGGCACCCTGGTTCCGCTGCTCAACGAGGAGATCGTGCGCGACACCCCCGGCCAGGAGGTGGTGCTGGACCGGCTGCTGGATCTGCTGCTGGTCGCGGCGCTGCGGGTCTGGTTCGCCGAGGCGGGCGCCGCGGCGCCGGGCTGGTACCGGGCGCTCGACGATCCGGTGGTGGGCCGGGCGCTGCGCGGCATGCAGAGCGACCCGGCCCACCCGTGGACGGTGGCCACGCTGGCCGCGCACGTCGGGGTCTCCCGGGCCGCGCTGGCCCGGCGCTTCACCGACCTGGTCGGGGAGCCGCCGATGGCGTTCCTGACCGGCTGGCGGCTCGACCTCGCCGCCGACCTGCTCACCGAGCCCGACGCGACGGTCGGGTCGGTGGCCCGCAAGGTCGGCTACGGCAGCGGGTTCGCCCTCAGCGCGGCCTTCAAGCGGGTCCGGGGCACCAGCCCGCAGCAGTACCGGGCCGCGCAGGTCCTGGCCGGGGCGGGGTGACGGTCCGGGCTGTCACAGCGGTGTGCCAGGGTGATGGCGTGACGCAGAGCCGACCCCTGCTCCTGGTGGACGCACCCAGCCTCTACTTCCGCGCCTACTTCGGCATTCCGGAGTCGGCGGCGAGGGCGGCCGACGGCAGCCCGGTCAACGCGGTCCGGGGCTTCCTCGACATGATCTCGACGCTGATCCGCAACCGGCGGCCCGACCGGCTGGTCTGCGCGCTGGACTTCGACTGGCGGCCGGCGTGGCGGGTGGCGCTGCTGCCGTCGTACAAGTTGCACCGGGTGGCCCCCGAGGGCGGCGAGGTGGTGCCGGACACGCTCAGCCCCCAGGTGCCGCTGATCCTGGATCTACTCGCGGCGGTCGGCATCCCGGCCGTCGGGCACGACGGCTACGAGGCCGACGACGTGCTCGGCACGCTGGCCACCCGGGAGCCGGCGCCGGTGGAGGTGGTCTCCGGCGACCGGGACCTGTTCCAGCTCGTCGACGACGCGCGCGGGGTCCGGCTGCTCTACGTCGGGCGGGGGGTGGCGAAGCTGGAGGACTGCGACGACGCCGCGGTGCGGGCCAGGTACGGCGTCCCGGCCGCCGGTTATGCCGACTTCGCCGCGCTGCGCGGCGACCCCAGCGACGGGCTGCCAGGGGTGGCCGGCGTCGGCGACAAGACCGCCGCCCGCCTGGTCGACCGGTACGGCAGCCTGGACGCGATCCTGGCCGCGCTCGACGATCCGGCCGCCGGCTTCGCGCCGGGCCTGCGCGGCAAGCTGGCCGCCGCCCGCGACTACCTCGCCGTCGCCCCGACCGTGGTACGCGTGGCGCGCGACGTGCCGCTGCCACCGCTGCGGACCGAGCTGCCGACCGCGCCGGTCGACCCGGACGGGCTGCTCGCCCTCGCCGAGAAGTGGAACCTGGCCGGCCCGTGCCGCCGCCTGGTGGACGCCCTGGCCGGCTGAGACCGGCGCGGGACCGCCCTGTCCGGCCGGTCGGGCATGGTCGGGGCCACCCGAGCGTTCAGGTCCGGTCGGTTCGTCCGGGGCTGTCAGGACCGCTCGGCCATCCGGGCGTTCAGGTAGGCGGCGGCGGCCCGGTCCTCGTCGGTGGGCGCGGCGAGCACCGCGTAGATCAGGCCGATCACCACGAAGATGACGGTCAGCAGGATCGGCACCAGCAGGGTCGACTCGGTCGCGCCGGACACGGTGCCGGCCGTGCTGTGCAGATGCACCGACATCGCGGACATGCCGGTGTAGTGCATGCCGCTGACCGCCAGCCCCATCACCAGCGAGGCGCCGGCGATGGCCCAGCCGCCGCGGACGGTCATCGCCAGCCAGAGCGCGGCGGTGGCGGCGACCACCGCGATGCCGATCGAGAGCCCGACCGGCCCGGGGGCGTAGTCGATCCGGCCGTTGATCTGCATCGCGGCCATCCCGGTGTAGTGCATGGCCGCGACGCCGAGACCGGTGAAGATGCCGCCGATGATGATCCGCACGCTGGAGAACCCGCCGAGCCCGACGATGAACAGCCCGATGCCGACCGTGACGATCGCGATGACCGCGCTCGCGGCCGTGATCGGCACGTCGTAGCGGATCTGGGTGCCGCTGACGCCGAAGCCGAGCATCGCCATGAAGTGCATGGTCCAGATAGCCGTGCCGCCGAGCGCCCACGCGGCGAGGCTCAACCACCAGGAGCGCTGGGCCGTCGAGGGCGCCTGCCGGGCCCGCACGGCGCAGAGCAGCCCGAGGAACGAGCCAAGCACCGACAGGGCGTAGCTGAGCCCGGGTGTGATCCACCCGTACTCGAAATGATTGATCTCTCCCACGACGTCCCCCAGCCCGCGCCACTACCGTCCGGCATACCGGCACCCAGCAGCGATGATTAGCGGTCGGCGACCGAATCGCAACCGGGGGTTCGGCTTAAATTCGGCTGGTGAAGGTGCCCTGACCAGGCGTAGTTGAAAGGTCAATGAAAATTATCGGAAAGTCGCTCCGAGTAGTTGGCCTTACGCGGTCGCGTGGTACGCCAGCACCCCACGGTTGATCGCGGCCATCGCCTGCCGGGCGGTGGCCCGCAGTTCGGCCGACGCGCCGGAGGCGTCGGTGAGCTGGCCGAGCAGGTCGACCACCTGCCGGGCCCACCGGACGAAGTCACCGGCCGGCATGTCGCCATCGAGGTTGTGGCCGCTGGCGAGCACCTTCGCCAACGCCTCCCCCCGCGCCCAGCGGTGGATCGGCCAGACGAAACCCAGGTCGGGCTCCCGGGTCGGCTCCAGACCCCGAGCCGCCTCGTCCGCCTCCAGCTCGGCCCAGAGGGCCAGGGTCGCGTCGACCGCCTCGGCCACCCCGCCCCGGGGCACCGACGCCCGCTCGTCACTGTCCCGGCGCGCCTCGTACACCAGCACCGAGACCGCCGCGGCCAACTCCGCCGGGGAGAGCCCGTCCCAGATCCGGCGCCGGACACACTCGGCGACCAGCAGGTCGGCCTCGGTCCAGATCCGGGCCAGCATCCGGCCGGCGTCGGTCACCGAACCGTCCTCGGTGAGGTAGTCCCGGGCGGTCAACATCCCGCAGACCCGGTCGAACGTCAGCGCCAACGAACCGGTCCGGCCCGCCACCCGCTGCCGCAACTCGTCGGTGTCGCGCTCCAGCCGCCGCCGCCGTTCCGCCCACCGGGCGTGCTCCTCGCGCTCGTCGCAGGCGTGGCAGGGATGCCGGCGCAGCTCGGCGCGGAGCTCGGTGAGCTGGTGGTCCTCGCCGCCGGTCCGGGACCGCCCGCCGCGCCGGCCGGGCCGGCGGTCCAGCCCGGTACCGCTGACCGCCGCCGCCAGGTCCCGGCGGGCGGCCGGCGACCGGTGGTTGAAGTGCTTCGGCACCCGGATCCGGGCCAGCACCTCCGCCGGGCTGGTGAAGTCACCCGGCGTGACCCGCCCGGCCCACCGGTCCTGGGTCAGCACCAGCGGCCGCGGCTCGCCGAACCCGGCGGCCCCCGGTTCGAGCACCACCGCCAGCCCGGCCCGCCGCCCGGACGGAACCCGGATCACGTCACCGACCCGCAGCCGCTCCAGCGACGTCAGCGCCGCCGCCCGGCGTTGGCTCTGCCCGTGTCGGGCCAGCGCCTGCTCCCGCTCCGCGATCGCCACCCGGATGGCGAAGTACTCGTCGAAGTCGCCGTGGTGGCAGTGCGCCTCGGTACCGTACGTCTCGATGGTCTCCACGTTGCGCTGCACCTGCCGGGCCAGCCCGACCACCGACCGGTCCGCCTGGAACTGCGCGAACGAGGACTCCAGCAGCGCCCGCGCGGGCGCGGCGCCCACCGACCCGACCAGGTTCACCGCCATGTTGTACGACGGCCGGAAGCTCGACCGCAGCGGATAGGTCCGGGTGGACGCCAGCCCGGCCACGTGCCGGGGATCCACCTCCGGCGACCAGACCACCACCGCGTGCCCCTCGACGTCGATGCCGCGCCGACCGGCCCGCCCGGTGAGCTGGGTGTACTCCCCCGGCGTCAGGTCGACGTGCGCCTCACCGTTGAACTTGACCAGCCGTTCCAGCACCACGCAGCGGGCCGGCATGTTGATCCCCAGCGCCAGCGTCTCGGTGGCGAAGACCGCCTTGACCAACCCGCGCAGGAACAGCTCCTCGACCACCTCCTTGAACGCCGGCAGCATCCCGGCGTGGTGGGCGGCAAGCCCGCGCTCCAGGCCGTCGAGCCACTCCCAGTAGCCGAGCACCGCCAGATCCTCGCCGGGGATCGCCGTCACCCGGCTCTCCACCACCCGGCGGATCTCGGCCCGCTCCTCCGGCGTGGTAAGCCGCAGGCCACCGGCGAGGCACTGCTGCACGGCCGCGTCACAGCCGGCCCGGCTGAAGATGAACAGGATCGCCGGCAGCAGGCCGGCCCGGTCCAGCCGGTCGACCACCTCGGCCCGCAGCGGCCCGCGCCAACGCGGCCCCCGTCCGCCCGAACGGCCCCACCCGGACCCGTGGGTCCGGCCGTCGCCCAGCTCCAGCCGACGCAGCTGCTCCCTGGTGTAGCGCAGCAGCTCCGGGTGCACGTCGTGCTTGCGGGCCGCGTCGGCGTCGTGGAACAGGTCGAACATCCGCCGGCCGACAAGCATGTGCTGCCACAGCGGCACCGGCCGGTGCTCGCTGACCACCACCTCGGTCTCGCCCCGCACGGTGACCAGCCAGTCGGCGAACTCCTCCGCGTTGGAGACGGTCGCCGACAGCGACACCAGCCGCACCGACTCCGGCAGGTGAATGATCACCTCTTCCCAGACCCCGCCCCGGAACCGGTCGGCCAGGTAGTGCACCTCGTCCATCACCACGTAGGCCAGCCCGTGCAGGGTCGGCGAGCCCGCGTAGAGCATGTTGCGCAGCACCTCGGTGGTCATCACCACCACCGGGGCGTCGCCGTTTATCGCGTTGTCGCCGGTCAACAGGCCGACCCGCTCGACGCCGTAGCGGTCCACCAGGTCGTGGTACTTCTGGTTGGAGAGCGCCTTGATCGGGGTGGTGTAGAAGCACTTGCGCACCGGGCTGCCCGCCTCGCCGGTCGGGCGCAGCGCCAGGTGCACGGCGAACTCGCCGACCACCGTCTTGCCGGCACCGGTCGGGGCGCAGACCAGCACGCCGCTGCCCCGCTCCAGGGCCTGGCAGGCCTCCCGCTGGAAGTCGTCCAGGTCGAAGCCGAGCTCGACCGCGAACTCGTTGAGGGCGGGGAAGGAACTGGCGTGCACGGCCCGGCGGCGCGCCGCGGCGTACCGCTCGGCGGGGCTCGACATACGGTCAAGATTAATGCGTGCGGCGCGGTTCCCGTCGGGAGGCCGTCCACCGGTCCCCGCCGAGCCGGTCGGTAGGGTGCACGGCGTGCCGGATCATCCCGAACCGCCCCTGCCGCGTAGCTCCAGCGAGTCCGGCGGAACACCGCAACGCCGGCCCGTCCGCGGGGTGCTCCTGGACTTCCACGGCACCCTGGCGCAGGTCGAGGACCCGGTGGCCTGGGTGTCGGCCGGGGCGGCCGAGTGCGGGGTGACGCTGGAGCGGCCCCGGGCCACTGTGCTGGCCGACCGGCTGGTCACCGCCGGGCGGGCCGGCGGGCCGGTGCCGCACCGGGTGCCCCCGCACCTGGCCGAGGTCTGGGCCGAACGGGACCTCTACCCGCACGCTCACCGGGCCGCCTACACCGGTCTGGCGGCGACCGTGCAGACCGGCGTCGACGGGCTCCCCGACGCCCTCTACGAGCGGTGCCTGACCCCGGACGGCTGGCTGCCGTACGCCGACGCGGCAGCCGTGCTGCGCGAGCTGAGGGCGGCGTCGGTGCCGGTCGCGGTGGTCAGCAACATCGGCTTCGACATCCGGCCCTTCTTCGCCGCGTGGGGGCTGGCCGACCTGGTGGACGCGTTCGTGCTCTCCTACGAGGTGGGGCGCTGCAAGCCGGACCCGGGCATCTTCCTGCGGGCCTGCGGCGCGCTCGGCGTCGACCCGGAGCTGACCCTGATGGTCGGCGACACCCCGGCCGACGCGGGAGCTGTGCGGGCCGGCTGCGCGGCGCTGGTGCTGCCCGCCGCGGACGCCGGCCGCTCGAACGGGCTGGCCGCGGTGCTCGACCTGGCCACCGCCGGCCCGGCCTGAGCCGGTCCGTCAGCGCAGCAGCCGCACTGCGGCCGGCACGGCGGTGATGGTCAGCGGCAGCGGGCCGACCCGTTCGCCGTCGGCGTACCCGATGATGCCGTCGGCCGACAACTCGACGGTGCGGGCCCGGTAGCTGCGGACCAGCGGGTCGGTGACGTGGCTGCCCTGGTAGACCCGGGGTTTGATCCGCATCAGGTGCCGGCGGGTCATCGGGCCGCCGACCACCACGTCGAGCAGGCCGTCGGTCGGGTCGGCGGCCGGGCAGATCCGCATGCCGCCGCCGTAGCTGGCGCAGTTGCCGACCGCCACCAGCACCGCCGCCAGGTCGTGGCGTATCCCGTCCAGGGTCAACGTGTAGTGGCGCGGGCGCAGCCGGGCCAGCTCGACCAGGATCGCCAGGTCGTAGCGGCGCGGGCCGCGCGGCCAGCGCAGCCGGTTGGCCCGCTCGTTGACGATCGCGTCGAAACCGGCGGCCAGCACCGCGCCGTACCACCGGGTGGCCCCGGCGGCGTCGGTGATTCGGGCCAGGTCCACCGGGGTGCTCCGGCCGGCCCGCAGCGCCCCGGCGATCACGTCGACCGCGGCCAGCGGGTCGGCCGGGAAGCCGGTCCGCTCGGCGAAGTCGTTGCCGGTGCCCGCCGGTACCGGCCCGAACCCGACCGGCGTGCCGGCCACCGCCTGCAGCGCCAGGTGCACGGTCCCGTCGCCGCCGACGGTGAGCAGCGCCCCGGCGCCGTCGGCCACCGCCTGGTGGCAGGCCGCGAGGGCCGCCGCCGCAGTGTGCGCGGTCAGCAGCCGGACCGGGCGGCCGGCCGCGCCGAGCCGGTCGAGCACGGCCGGCAGCAGCGCGCGGTGCCGGCCCCGGGCGGCGGTGGGGTTGGCCAGCACCGCCACCGGACCGGATTCACCCCCGGCCGCCAGCTCCGCGGTCACGTGGTGTCGTCGTAGCGGCTCTCGATCGGCCTGGGCGCGGCGACCGGCTCCGGCGCCTCGATCGGCGCGACGGTCTCCACCCGGTCACCGGCCAGCACCGGCTCCCGATCGTCGGTCAGCGGGGAAACCTCGTCGTCGGCCAGGCCGGCGTAGACCTCCTTGCCCCGACCCTTGCGCTTGTCGTTGAGGAAGGCGACCCCGCAGGCGATGAAGTACAGCAGCGACAGGGTCAGCGCCAGCAGCGTCATGCCGAACGGACCGGGGTCCGGGGTGGCGACCGCGGCGAACGCGAAGCAGATGAAGACCACCGTCCGCCACCAGCTCAGCAGCCGGCGGGCGGTGACCACCCCGGCGAAGTTGAGCATCAGCAGCAGCAGCGGGAACTCGAAGCCGACCCCGAACAGCAGGATCATCGTGGTGACGAAGGAGATGTAGCGGGTCACCTCGAGCTGGGAGTCGAGGCCGGCGACACCCGCGTCGAGCAGGAAGGCCAGGCCCTTGTCCACCACCACGTAGGCCAGCGCGGCGCCGGCGGCGAACAGCGGCGCGGCCAGCGACACGAAGGTGTAGGCCCACCGACGCTCGTGCCGGTGCAGGCCGGGGGCGATGAACGCCCAGAGCTGGTAGAGCCAGACCGGCGCGCCGACGATCAGGCCGATCCAGAGAGCGAGCTTCAGCTTCAGGATGAAGCTGTCGGCCGGGGCGAGCAGGATGAACGCGGCGCACTTGTTGGTCTCCGGGTCGATCTTGCCCGGGAGGTTGCAGTACGGCTGCCGGAGCAGCTCGTAGACCGGCTCGGCGAGGATGAAGCCGACGATCAGCCCCGCGAGGAGACCGAGCGACGCCATGAACAACCGGCTACGCAGGTCACGCAGGTGCTCGATGAGCGTCATCGAGCCGTCGGCGGCCCGTTCGAACTTGCTGGGGCCGCGCCGGCGGCGGAGTGCGAAGCCCACGGTGTCCCGGGCCCGGGGTCAGTTGTCGCGGCCGCGCTGCACCGGGTCGTTGACCGGCTGCGCGGGCGGCTGGTACCCCTGCGGGTGCACGCTGGTCGGCTGGATCGCCGGGTCCGGCTGCAGCGGCTGGCGGCCGTGCTGGGCGTCGGCCTTCTCGGCCAGGTCCTTGTCGTCGTCGGCCAGGCTCTTCGTCTCGGCCTTGATGATCCGCAGCGATCGGCCGAGCGAGCGGGCGGCGTCCGGCAGCCGCTTCGCGCCGAACAGGAGGATCAGCACGACCACGAGGACGGCGATGTGCCACGGCTTGAGGGCACCCATGGGAACTCCAGTCGGTCTTCTTGGCGGTGAGAGGTGTTGCAGGCCATCGTACGTCCGTCGCGGGCCCGTGCCACCTGCCGGGCGGCTGGCAGTTCGCCCCGGTCGGTGAAGTGTTGACCAACGGCGCGTTTCCCGTCAACCCACCTCCGGCGCACTCTTGCACGCTGAAGATGCCTTCCGGACAGGAACGCGCACGGTCGGCGCGGGCGGGGTCACTCCGCGCGTTCGGCCTCGCCCTTCTTGGCGCGGATCAGCTCCAGTCGCCGCGCGGCGGTCTCGGCGGACTCCCGCAGCGCGGCCAGCCGCTCCTCCAGACCGGCCGCGGCGGCCTGGAGCGACTCCGCCTCGGCCTGCCGGCCCTGCAGCCGCCGGGCGGCCCGGTCCAGCGCGGGCAGCCGGGTCAGCACCGGGCGGACCGCCAGGGCCAGCACCAGCAGGGCGACGACAAGCACCGCGACCACGATCCACTTCACCACGCCGGACAGCCTAGTCAGTGGGCGACCGCGGCGCCCGTCCGGTCAGCGGACGCGGGCGTGCCGTAGGCGTCGAGCGCCGCCGCCGCCTCCGCCCGGACCCGCTCGACCAGCTCCGGCGGGGAGACGACCGTCACGTCCGGACCCAACCCCAGCACGAACCGGCGGGCCCAGCCCAGGTCGCTGACCCGCAACGACACCAGCCAGTCACCCGAGGGGTTGGCGCCGGCCCCGTCGGCGGGGTCAGGCTCGACCCGCTCGCACGGGTAGTACTCGGTGATCCACCGGCCGGACCGGCCGACCCGCAGCGTCACCAGCGGCAACTCGCCGGACGGCTGGAACACTCCGGCGCTGATGTCGTGCAGCCGCGCCTCCGGCGGGGCGGCGGCCGGCTCGTCCAACTCGGCCAGCGCGTCGATCCGGTCGGCCCGGAACATCCGGACCGCCTCGGCCCGGCGGCACCACGCCTCCAGGTAGGCCCGGCCGCCGACCATCAGCACCCGGATCGGGTCGATGGTGCGTTCGGTGGTCTCGTCCCGGGTCGCCGTGTAGTAGGTGATCCGCAGCGCCCGGCGGCGCTGCACCGCGCCACGGAGCTGATCGACCCGGTCGCCGTCGCCGGGCATCCGCACCTCGACCGGAGCGCCGGCCAGGTCCCCGGCGGCGTTCTCGATCTTGGCGAGGGCCCGCTCGATGGCGTCCCGGTTCGGCATCCCCGGGGTCTCCGCGAGCATCCGCAGCGCGACCACCAGGGCCAGCGCCTCGTCCGGGGTGAGCCGCAGCGGCCGGTCGATGCCCGCGTCGTAGGTGATGGTGACCCGGTCGCCGTCGAAGGCCATGTCGATCAGGTCACCCGGACCGTACCCGGGCAGCCCGCAGACCCAGAGCAGCTCCAGGTCCTCGCGCAGCTGCCGCTCGCTGACGCCGAGGTCGGCGGCGGCCTCGGCCACCTCGATGCCCGGCCGGGCCAGCAGGTACGGCACCAGGTTGAGCAGCCGGGCCAGCCGGTCGGCCGACGCCTTGGTCCCGGCCGACGCCCGGTTGCCGGCCGGTCGGCCGGCGGTGCCGCGCGGGGTCGGTGCCGAGGTCACCTCGGCACCCCGGCGGAGGGGACCGGCTCGTCGTGCCGGGCGGCGATCTCCTTCAGCCGCTGGATGACCGCCTCCCGCACCTCCGGCGGGTCGAGCACCCGCACGTCGGAGCCGTAGCCGACCAGGGTCGCCGCCAGCGAGTCCGGGCAGGCGTACGGCAGCACCAGCCGGTCGCCGTCGGGAGCGCTGGTGCTATCCCCGGCCCACCGGCGCAGCCCGGCCGCCCGGCCGGGCCGGACCAGCACGGTGGCCCGGCCGGTCCGCTCGACCGGCCCGGACCAGCGGGCCACATGGCTGATCAGATCCACGCCGGCCGGCGGCTGGAACGAGCCCGGCGCACCGCTGACCTTCACCGCGCCGACGATCCGGGACAGTCGGAAGCAGCGGGTCGCCTCCCGGTCGAGATCGTGACCGACCACGTACCACCGGCCGCGCCAGCAGACCACCCCCCACGGCTGCAGCCGCCGCTGGGTGGGGGCGTCGCCCGAGGGCACCCGGTAGGTGAAGCCGGCGGTCCGCCGGTCCCGGGCGGCGGCGGTCAGCGGCTCGAACGCGGGGTCGACGGTGACCACCGGCTCCATGCCGAGCGTCGCCTGCGGGTCGACGTCGATGCCGGCGGCCCGCAGCTTGGCCAGGCCGGAGGAGGCGGCGGCGGCCAGCCCGGCGTGCTGCCAGAGCCGGGCGGCGATGCCCACGGCGGCCGCCTCGTCGGGCTCCAGCGGGATGTCCGGCAGCGCGTATTCGCGGTGCGCGATGCGGTAGCCCGGCTCGCTGTCGAAGACGCTCGCCGTGCCGGTCTCCAGCGGAACGCCGAGTTCACGCAGCTCAGCCTTGTCCCGCTCGAACTTGCGCTGGAACGCCTCGTGGTCGCGCGGGTCGTCCGGATCGTGCCCGTAGCCGGGCACGGTCGCGGCGATCTGCGCGGCGGTCAGGTACCGCCGCGTGGAGAGCAGGCAGATCACCAGGTTGACCAGGCGTTCCGTGCGGGTCCGCGACACGTACCAGACGCTAGCAGTGTTGTCCGGTATTTCGCGCACCCGAGCGCGCCGTGCCGTGATCGCGTTCGCGAGCCGGCGCCGGAGCGGTATCCGGGCGGTGGCGGCGGGTGACGGTCACCGTGCCGCCCCCGCGTCGGGCGGCCGGGACCGGTCCGGCTAGCGTGCCGGCCATGGTTCGATGGCGGTCCGGCACGGTGGCGGTGCTGCGGCGGAGCTGGCACGGGGCGGTCGAGTTGGACGTCACGCTGCCCGACGGGAGCACCCTGCGGGCCCTGGCGTACCCGGCCCTGGTCGGCGACCCGCAGCCCGGCGACCGGGTGCTGCTCAACGTCGGCGCCCTGCTGATGGGGCTGGGCACCGGCGGGTACGCCCTGGTGGTGGCGCTGCCCGACCGGCTGCCCCCGGATCCGGTCGAGCCGGGTTCGACCCGCGACGCCGGGCACCTGGTGAAGGCCCGCTACACCCCGCTACAGCCGATCCTGCTCGGCGCCGACGAGGACGCCTCCCCGCACCGGGCCGTGCTGGCCGACGCCGACGACCTGGCCGGTCTGCCGGTGGTCACGGCCGACCTGCACTCGGCCCTGCCGGCGATCATCGCCGGCATCCGGGCGGACGCGCCAGGGCTGCGGATCGGCTACCTGATGACCGACGGTGGAGCGCTGCCGGCCTGGTTCTCCCGCACCCTGTCCGGGCTGCGCGGCGAACTGGTCGGCACGGTCACCGTTGGTCAGGCGTTCGGCGGCGACCTGGAGGCGACGAACGTGCACAGCGGGCTGCTCGCGGCCCGGCACGCGCTCGGCGCGGAGATCGTGATCGTCACCCAGGGGCCGGGCAATCTCGGCACCGGCACCCGGTGGGGGTTCTCCGGGGTGGGCGTCGGTGAGGCGGTGAACGCGGTGGCCGCGCTGGGCGGGCGGCCGGTCGGCTCGCTGCGGATCTCGGCGGCCGACCCCCGGCCCCGGCACCGGGGCGTGTCCCACCACAGCCTCACCGCGTACGGGCGGGTCGCCCTGGCCGCCGCGGACCTGGTGGTGCCGGCGGAGCTGGCGCCGGAGCTGGCCGGGCCGGTCGAGGCGGCGCTCGCCCCGCTGGCCGGGCGGCACCGGATCGTCCGGGTCGACGTCACCGGGCTCGACCAGGCGCTGCGGGCCACCCAGGTGAGTTTGTCCACAATGGGCAGAGGGCTCGACGCCGACCACGCCTACTTCCTGGCCGCCGCCGCGGCCGGCCGGCACGCCGCCAGCCTGCTGACCTGAGCCGCCGGGACTGTCCATCCGGCGGCAGGCGGCCAGGTGGATCGGGCGAGCAGGCCGCCAGGTGGATCAGGCCGGCAGGCCCCCGGTCGGATCAGGCGAGCAGGACCAGGGTGGCCCAGGCGCCGACGATCAGCAGCAGCACCGCCGCGAGCACCCAGGTCGGCACCTTGTGCCCGCCCTGCCGGTTGCGGGCCACCTCGGCGGCGATCTTGTCCCGGCGCCGTTCCAGCCAGCCCGGCCGGGGCCGGACCGGTTCAGCCGTGCCGGTGCGGGCCGGATCGGCGCCGCCGGCAGCCGGATCGGCGTCATGGGCAGCCGGATCGGCGTCATGGGCAGCCGGATCGGCGCCGTGAGCGGCGTCGGCCGCCCGGTGGTCCGGGTCGGCGGCCCGGGGACCGGGGTGGTCGCGGTCGTCGGGGGTCGGCATCGGGGCAGTCATAGCGGGCCGAGCCTACCGCCCGGCACGCCGGTCACATGCTGGCGATCAGCCGTTCCACCCGCTCGTCGTAGGCCCGGAACGGGTCCTTGCACAGGACGGTGCGCTGCGCCTGGTCGTTGAGCTTGAGGTGCACCCAGTCGACGGTGAAGTCGCGACGCTTCTCCTGGGCCTGCCGGATGAACTCGCCGCGCAACCGGGCCCGGGTGGTCTGCGGCGGGGTCTCCTTCGCCTCGAAGATCTCCAGGTCGGTGGCGATCCGGTCCACCTGCTTACGGCGCTCCAGCAGGCCGTACAGGCCCCGGCCGCGACGCAGGTCGTGGTAGGCCAGATCCATCTGGGCGATCCTCGGGTGCGACAGCGGCAGGTCGTGCTTGCGCTGGTACCGCTCGATCAGCTTCAGCTTGGTGACCCAGTCGATCTCCCGCGCCACCGGGTCGAGGTCGCCGGTCTCGACCGCCCGCAACACCCGGCCCCAGAGCTCGACGACCCGCTTCGCGGTCTGGTCACCGCCGCGCCGCTCGACGAACTCGGTGGCCTTGGCGAGGTACTCCTGCTGGATTTCCAGGGCGCTGACCTCCTTGTTGGAGGTGAGCCGGACCTTGCGGCGGCCGGTGATGTCGTGGGACACCTCGCGGATCGCCCGGATCGGGTTCTCCAGCGACAGGTCGCGCATCACCACCCCGGCCTCGATCATCCGCAGCACGATGTCGGCCGTGCCCACCTTGAGCAGGGTGGTGACCTCGTTCATGTTCGAGTCGCCGACGATGACGTGCAGCCGGCGGTAGCGCTCGGCGTCGGCGTGCGGCTCGTCGCGGGTGTTGATGATCGGCCGGCTCCGGGTGGTCGCGGACGAGACGCCCTCCCAGATGTGCTCGGCCCGCTGGGACAGGCAGTAGACCGCCCCGCGCGGGGTCTGCAGCACCTTGCCGGCCCCGCAGATCAGCTGCCGGGTCACCAGGAACGGGATCAGCACGTCGGCCAGCCGGCCGAACTCGCCGTGCCGGGAGACCAGGTAGTTCTCGTGGCAGCCGTACGAGTTGCCGGCCGAGTCGGTGTTGTTCTTGAACAGGTAGATCTCACCCGCGATGCCCTCGTCGTGCAGCCGCTTCTCCGCGTCGACGAGCAACCCCTCCAGGATCCGCTCGCCGGCCCGGTCGTGGGCGACCAGGTCGGCCACCGAGTCGCACTCCGGGGTGGCGTACTCGGGGTGTGACCCGACGTCCAGGTACAGCCGGGCACCGTTGCGCAGGAACACGTTGCTGGACCGGCCCCAGGAGACCACCCGGCGGAAGAGGTAACGCGCGACCTCGTCCGGGGACAGCCGACGCTGGCCACGGTAGGTACACGTGACGCCGTACTCGGTCTCAAGGCCGAAGATTCGCCGCTCCATGCACAGACATTAACCGCCCGGAGCCCGGGTTGGTCAGCGTCGGCTCGCCGCAATGCGCGACGGGGCAAACTCGGCCCGTCGCGGGCCGCCCGTCCGGGCGTCCGGATCAGCGGAGCAGGTCCAGCAGGTACTGGCCGTACCCGCTCTTGGTCAGCGGGGCGGCGAGGGCGCGGAGCTGGTCGTCGTCGATCAGACCGGCCCGCCACACCTCCTCCTCGATACAGCCGATCTTCATCCCCTGCCGCTCCTCGATCACCCGGACGAACTCGGCGGCCTGCATCATCGAGGCGAAGGTTCCGGTGTCCAGCCAGGCGGTCCCCCGGTCGAGCACGGTGACGGTCAGCTCGCCGGCCTCCCGGTACGCCTCGTTCACGGCGGTGATCTCCAACTCACCCCGGTCGCTGGGGGTGAGCTTGCGGGCGATCTCGACCACCCGGTTGTCGTAGAAGTACAGGCCCGGCACCGCGTACCGGGATTTCGGGGTGGCCGGCTTCTCCTCGATCGACAGCACCCGGCCGGCGGAGTCGAAGTCGACCACGCCGTACGCCTCCGGGTTGGCCACCGGGTACGCGAAGACCCGGCCGCCGACCAGCCCGCCGTGGTCGCCGAGCTGCCGGCCGAGGCCGACGCCGTGGAAAATGTTGTCGCCGAGGATCAGCGCGACCGAGTCGTCACCGATGAAGTCGGCCCCCAGCAGGAACGCCTGGGCGATTCCCTCCGGGCGTGGCTGGGCGACGTACTCCAGCCGCAGGCCGAACTGGGCGCCGTCGCCGAGCAGCCGCTGGAACTGCGGCTGGTCGTCCGGGGTGGTGATCACCAGGATCTCCCGCACCCCGGACATCACCAGGGTGGAGAGCGGGTAGTAGATCATGGGCTTGTCGAAGACCGGCATCAGTTGCTTCGACACCGCGCGGGTGATCGGCCAGAGCCGCGACCCGGTGCCACCGGCGAGCAGGATTCCACGCACCCGCCGGAGCCTACCCACGCTGCCGCGCCCACGGCGCGTCGGCCTCCGGACAGCCGGACCCGCAGCCCGGCGCCGTCGGCTCCCGGACACCACGTGAATGGGGGTCCGCGCGAACCTTTCGCGTAGACTCCCGGACCCGTGAGGATTCTCATCACCGGCGGCGCCGGGTTCATCGGTTCTGAGTACGTCCGGATGCTGTTGACCGGTTCCGGTCCCCAGCTCGCGCCCAGCGCGGTGACCGTGCTGGACGCGCTCACCTACTCCGGTAACCCGGCGAACCTCGACCCGGTGCGGGCGGATCCGCGGTTCAGCTTCGTGCACGGCGACATCTGCGACCCGGCCGTGGTCGACGAGGTGGTCGCCGGCCAGGACGTGATCGTGCACTTCGCGGCCGAGTCGCACGTCGACCGGTCCATCGACGGCGCAGCGCCGTTCGTGACCACGAACGTGCTCGGCACCCAGACCCTGCTCGACGCCGCCCGTCGGCACGGCACCGGCCGGTTCGTGCACGTCTCCACCGACGAGGTGTACGGCTCGATCGACGAGGGCTCGTGGACCGAGACCTGGCCGCTGGCGCCGAACTCGCCGTACTCGGCCGCCAAGGCCGGCTCCGACCTGCTGGCGCTGGCGTACCACCGCACCCACGGCCTCGACGTGGTGATCACCCGCTGCTCCAACAACTACGGGCCGTACCAGTACCCGGAGAAGGTCATCCCGCTGTTCGTGACAAACCTGCTGGACGGCGGGACGGTGCCGCTCTACGGCGACGGCGGCAACGTGCGGGACTGGCTGCACGTCTACGACCACTGCGTCGGCATCGCGCTGGTCCAGGAGAAGGGCCGGCCCGGCGAGGTCTACCACATCGGCGGTGGCACCGAGCTCACCAACCGCGAGCTGACCGAGCGGCTGCTGGCCGCCTGCGGCGCCGGCTGGGACCGGGTCGTTCCGGTCGCCGACCGCAAGGGCCACGACCGCCGCTATTCGCTGGACATCACCAAGATCTCCGAAGAGCTGGGGTACGCCCCCAGCATCGACCTGGAGCGCGGGCTCGCCGAGACGGTCGCCTGGTACCGGGAGAACCGGGCCTGGTGGGAGCCGCTGCGGTCGGCCTCCCGCCCGGGCGCGCAGGCCGGCGGGACGGCCGGATGACCGGCGGTCGCTGGCTGGTCACCGGCGCTGGCGGCATGCTCGGCCGCGATCTGGTGGCCGCGCTGGACGCCGACCCGGACCGTCGGGTCACCGCCGCCACCCGGGCCGAGCTGGACCTGACCGACCCGGCGGCGCTGCGCTCCGCCGTCGACGGGCACGACGTGGTGGTCAACGCGGCGGCCTGGACCGACGTCGACGGCGCCGAGACGCAGGAGGCGGCGGCCACCGCGGTCAATGGCACCGGGGTGGAGAACCTGGCCCGGGCCTGCGCCGAGTCCGGCGCCCGGCTGCTGCACGTCTCCACCGACTACGTCTTCCCCGGCGACGCCGACCGGCCCTACCCGGAGGACGCGCCGACCGACCCGATGAACGCGTACGGGCGGGGGAAGCTGGTCGGCGAGCTGGCCGTGGCCCGGCTGCTGCCGCAGACCGGTTATGTGGTCCGCACCGCCTGGCTGTACGGCGCGCACGGCGGCAACTTCGTCGCCACCATGCTGCGGCTGGCCGGCGAGCGGGAACACCTCGACGTGGTCGACGACCAGCACGGCCAGCCCACCTGGTCGTACGCGCTGGCGCAGCGGCTGATCGAGCTCGGCGAGGCGGCGCTGGCCGGGCGGGCACCGGCTGGGGCCTACCACGGCACCGCCACCGGGCAGACCACCTGGTTCGGTCTGGCCCGGGAGGTGTTCCGGCGCGCCGGGCTCGACCCGGAGCGGGTCCGCCCGACCAGCAGCGACCGGTACGTACGACCGGCCCGGCGGCCTGCCTACAGCGTGCTGGGCCATGACCGCTGGAGCGCCGCCGGGCTGGCGCCGATGGCGCACTGGCGGGACATGCTCGCCGCGGCGCTCTGTCCCGCCGGCCAACAACCCGCCGGGCACCAGCTCACCGTCGGCGACCGGACCACCGTCTCCGGCTGACGCGCCGCCGGGCCGGGGGCGCCCAGTCACCGGTCGCGACCGGGATCGTTGACCGGTTGTGCCGCTCTCCGCCCCCACCCGCACGACCCCGTCCCGCCCCCGCGCCCGGCTCGCGCCGGACGGCCCGCGGTGAGCCGGCTGACCCTGGTCACCGCGGTGACCGGTCTGCTCCTGCTCGCGGCGATCCTGGAACTGTTACGGCGCCGGCAGCTGCGGGAGAAGTACGCGCTGCTCTGGCTGGCCGTCGGGTTGGTCATCGTGCCGCTCGCGCTGTTCCCCCGGCTGCTCGACGGCGTGGCCGAGGCGGCCGGGGTGGTCTCCGGGGTGAGCCTCGTGCTCTTCCTCGGCCTCGTCTTCCTGCTCGTCGTCACCGCACACCTCAGCTGGGAGGTCAGCCGGCTGGAGGAGGAGACCCGGACGCTGGCCGAGGAGCTGGCCCTGCTCCGGCTGACCCCGCCCGAACCCCGCCCGGACCATCGCAGCGGCACCGAGGTGGTCAGCGGTGACCAGTAGCGCCCGCCGCGTCCTGGTCGTCATCCCGGCGCTCAACGAGTCGGCCGCCGTCGGCCAGGTGATCCACGACGTCCGCCGGGAACTGCCGGCCGCGGACATCCTGGTGGTGGACGACGGATCGACCGACCGGACCGCCGCGGTGGCGGCGGCGGCCGGTGCGGTGGTCGCCCGGCTGCCGATCCACCTCGGCGTGGGTGGGGCGATGCGGCTCGGCTACCGGTACGCCCGCGACGGTGACTACGACGCGGTCATCCAGGTCGACGCCGACGGCCAGCACGACCCGCGCTACGCGCTCCGGCTGCTCGCCGCGCTCGACGGCGCCGACCTGGTGATCGGCGCCCGGTTCGCCGGCGAGGGCGAATACCGGGTGGGGGGACCCCGCCGGTGGGCGATGCTGCTGCTGGCCGCCGTGCTGTCCCGGGTCGCCGGCACCCCGCTGTCGGACAGCACCTCCGGATTCCGGGCGGCCAACCGGGCGGTGATCGACATGTTCGCCGGCTGGTACCCGGTGGAGTACCTGGGCGACACCGTCGAGACCCTGGTACACGCCGCGCGGCGCGGCTACCGCATTCGGCAGGTGCCGGTCGCCATGCGACCGCGGGTGGCCGGGACGCCCCGGGTCTCGCCGGTCCGGGCCATGCTCTACCTCGGCCGCACCTTCACCGTCCTGACCCTCGCCCTGATCCGCCGATGACCCGCCGGCTGCTGCCGGACGGCACCCTGCCGGTCGGCGCCGGGCTGGCGGTGCTCGGCCTGGCCGCGTACGTGCATCTCGCGGTTGCCGGGCACCGGCTCGATCCGGCCGGCTATTCCTCCCTGTCGGTGTGCTGGGCCATCGTCTTCACCGCCGGCCTGGGGCTCTTCATGCCGATCGAGCAGGAAATATCCTGTCATGTCGCGACGCGGCGCCGGCTCGGGCATCCGACCCGGCCGACCCTGCTGCGGGTGGGCGTCCTCGCCGCCCTGGCCGCCGGGCTGCTCGCCGGGCTGGTGCTGGCCGCCGCCGGCCCGCTCACCGACCGGCTCTTCGGCGGCGCGACCGCGCTGCCCTGGGCGACCGCGGCCGCCCTGGTGGGCCTGGCCGGCGCCCACACCAGCCGTGGCCTGCTCGCCGGCCTCGGCCGATTCCACCGCTACGGCGTGCAGCTCGGCCTGGACGGCGCGCTGCGGATCGGCCTGGTCGGCCTGGTCGCGCTGGCCGGCGCCGACTCCCCCGGCTGGTACGCCGCCGTGCTGGCCCTCGCCCCACCGGCCGCCGCCCTGCTGACCACCCCGCTGCGGACCCGCCCGCCGCTGACCCGCCAGCCGCTGACCCGCCAGCCCGGCCCGGTCGCCTGGTCGACGCTGCTGCCAGCGCTCGGTCTGCTCGTCGTGGCCAGCCTGCTCGCCCAACTGGTGGCAAACCTGGGGGTGATCACCGCGCGGCTGCTCGCCCCGGCGCAGGCCGCGGTGGCCGGCGCGGTACTCAGCGCGCTCGTGCTGGTCCGGATCCCGCTCTTCGTCTTCGCCGCCCTGCAGGCACCGCTGCTGCCGGGCCTCAGCGCCACGCTGGCCACCGGGGACCACCCGGCCTACCGCCGGTTGCTGGGCCGGGGCCTGGCCGCGGTCACCCTGCTCGGTGCCGCCGGTGGGCTGCTCACGGTCGGGTTCGGCCCCTGGCTGGTGCGGTACCTGTTCGACGCGCCCGCCGTCCTGGGCCGGGCCGACTTCGGCTGGCTGGCCGCCGGCACCCTGGCGTACCTGTGGGCCCTGGTGCTGGGGCAGGCGCTGCTGGCCGCCGGCCGGCACCGCGGCCAGGCCGTCGGGTGGACGGCCGGCACCGCCGCACTGGCGGCCGTGACGCTGCTGCCGGCCGAACTCGCGGTGCCGACCCGGGTCGGGGCAGGTTACACGGCCGGCGCTCTGGTGGCGGCAACTGCAATGGCCCTGCTGCTGCGCCACGTCGGGCCGGCGGCCGGCCAGCCCGTCGCGCCCGGACCCACCCCGGCGACCGCCGGCAACCGACGACCGTGACCACCTCACCGGCCAACGCCACCCACCAGGCTGACCCAGACGGCCCACAGGCCAACGCCAGCCCGCAGGTAGGCGGCGGGCCGCAGGCAGGCACCAGGTCGCGGGCAGACGCCGAACCGCAGGCAGCTACGGCCGAACCGAAGGGACCCGGCGATCTGCCGCTCGCCCCACGGGTGACCGCAGTCCTGCTCGCGTACGGGCCGGAGCCGTGGCTGGCCGACGCGGTCCGGGCGGTGTCGGCCAGCGCCGGGCTCGACCTGGAGGTGATCGTCGTCGACAACGGCTGTACCGGGGACGGCGTGCAGGTGATCGCCGGCTGGCCCGGGGTCCGGGTGCTGCGGCCGGCGATGAACACCGGTTACGCGGGCGGCTGCCGGCTCGGCGCAGCGGAGGCGACCGGCGATCACCTGGTCTTCGTCAACTCCGATGCGATCGTCGAGCCGGACGCGCTGGCCCGGCTGGTCGCGGTGGCGGGCGAGAACGGCGTGGGGGCCGCCACCGCCTCGATCCGACTGGCCGACCGCCCTGACCTGATCAACTCGGCCGGCAACCCGGTGCACTTCACCGGTCTGTCCTGGGCCGGCGGGCACGGGCAACCGGCCAGCCGGTACCCGGACCGGCGGGCCACGGCGGCGCTCAGCGGCTGCTGCTTCGCCATCCGGCGGGAGCTGTGGCGTCGGCTGGACGGCTTCGCCGTGGAGTACTTCGCCTACCACGAGGACACCGAGTTGAGCCTGCGGCTGTGGCAGGCGGGCCTGCGGGTGGAGTACGTGCCGGACGCCGTCGTGCGGCACCGCTACGAGTTCTCCCGCAACGACCTGAAGACCTACCTGCTGGAGCGGAACCGCCTGATCACGCTGCTCACCGCGTACGAGTCGCGGACGCTTGTGGTTCTCGGGCCGGCGCTGCTGGCCACCGAGGCGGCCATCCTGGCCGGTGCGGTGGCCGGCGGGTGGGCCGGGCCGAAACTGCGCGGCTGGCGCTGGCTGTGGCGGCACCGCGGCTGGCTGCTGGCCCGGCGACGCCGGCTGCAGGCGGAGCGCCGGGTGCCCGACGGGGTGGTCGCCCGGATGATGACCGCCCGGATCGACCCGGGAAACGTCGCCGCCCCAGCCGGCGTCGGGCTGTTCAACGCCGCCGCGCAAACCTACTGGCGGCTGGCCCGCCGGCTGCTCCGCACCGAGTGAGCCCGCTGACTGAGCCCGCCGGCTCCGCGGCGCCGGCCGGATGGCTCGCCGACCGGTCGGTGCCGGCCGAGCCCGCACCGACGGGACCGACCGGGGTCACCCGGCCGGTCGATCCCCGTCCCCGGGCTTGGCACCCGGCGCCGGCTTGGTCGGCTTGCTCTCCTCGGCGGGCTTGGCGTCCTCGGCCTGGGCGGGCTTGTCCTCCAGGTCGGCCGAACCGGCCGAGCTGGTCGGCTTCTTCGCCGTACCGGTGGGTGGTTTGGCCCCGCTCGGAGCCGGCGCCGGCTTGCCCGCCACCGCGTCGTCGGCCGGCGCGGCGTCGGTGTCGTCGGCCGGGACGGGGCTGTCCTCCAGCAACGCGGCAAGTGCCGGGCCGATGATCCGGCGGAACGTGCGGCCCACCCGGCGGCGGTCCAGGATCGCCACCTCCAGCTGGTTGGCGGCGATCGTGCGGTCGGCGCCACCCTCGCCACCGACGCTGCCGAGCGACTTCACGGCCAGCTTGACCGCGTCGGCGAGCGGCATGTCCCCGCGGTGGCCGTCGCGCAGTTTGCCGGCGATCGCGTCGGCCTGGCCGCCCATCGCCATGCAGCCCGGCTCCGCGTTCACCGAACCGTCATAGGTGAGCCGGTAGATCTCGTCGTCGTCGGGCGTCGCGCCCACCTCGGCCACGCAGATCTCGACCTCGAACGGCTTGGACTGCTCGGTGAAGATCGCGCCGAGCGTCTGCGCGTATCCGTTGGCCAGCGCCAGGCTGGTCACGTCGCGACGGTCGAAGCTCAGGCCGTTGAGGTCGGCCATTCGCACGCCGGCCCGGCGCAGGTTCTCGTACTCGTTGTAGCGGCCGACCGCGGCGAAGCCGATCCGGTCGTAGATCTCGCTGACCTTGTGCAGCGCGCTGGACAGATTCTCCGCCACGAAGAGCACCCCGCCCTCGTAGCTGAGCACCACGGCGCTGCGGCCCCGGGCGATGCCCTTGCGGGCGAGCTCGGAGCGATCGCGCATGATCTGCTCGGGCGAGGCGTAGAACTGCATGGCCACGGCGGCGGTTCTCCTTCTGGCGGTGCGGGCAGCGGACTGGTCGGGTTGCGGGCGGGGGTCAGCCGCCCGGGTTCTCCATCCGGGCGGCGACCACGGCCTCGGACACCGCCGCCGCCTCGGCGTCGGTCAGCCGGTGGGTGCCCTCGGCGGTGGCGGTCATCACCACCGGGAAGATCCGCCGGCTCAGGTCGGGTCCGCCGGTGGCGGTGTCGTCGTCGGCGGCGTCGTAGAGCGCCTCCACCGCCAGCCGGACCGCCTCGTCGACGGCGAGCCCGGCGCGGAACCGCTTCTTCAGCGCGGACTTGGCGAACAGCGAACCGGACCCGATCGCGTCGTAGCCGGTCTCCTCGTACGGGCCGCCGGTGACGTCGAAGCTGAAGATCCGGCCCTGCCGGACCGGGTCGGGCTCGGCCAGATCGAAGCCGGCGAAGAGCGGGATGACGGCCAGCCCCTGCATGGCGGCGCCGAGGTTGCCGCGCACCATCGCGGCGAGCCGGTTGGCCTTGCCGTCGAGGGAGAGCATGGTGCCCTCCATCTTCTCGTAGTGCTCAAGCTCGACCTGGAACAGACGGATCAGCTCGATGCCCAGGCCCGCCGTGCCGGCCATCCCGACCAGCGAGTGGGCGTCGGCCGGGTGCACCTTCTCGATGTCCCGGCTGGCGATCATGTTGCCCATGGTGGCCCGCCGGTCGCCGGCCATCACCACCCCGCCGAGGGTGGCGATGGCGACGATGGTGGTGGCGTGCGGGGCCAGGTTGCCGGCCAGGCCCGGCGGCAGCGGGCGGCGGCCGGGCAGCAGGTCCGGCGCCGCCATCGTCAGGAACTGGGTGAAGGACGATGTGCCCGCGTTGGTGAACACATCGGGTAGACGGCCGGATGGATCGAAGCCCGCTGCCACATCGTTCCTCTCAGGTACAGGGTGTCCCGGTCAAGCGTCCGGATTGCCCGGACGAGCCGTCGCACCGGCGTTCGGTGCCGCCACCGGTGCGGTTGAAGCAGAGTATCCCTCGCGCCGGACGGCGGCGATCATCATCGGCGACGTGTCGGCGACGGCCCGCTGCCGCGGGTCACTCGCCGCCCTTCTGGACGTAGCCGCGGACGAACTCCTCGGCGTTCTCCTCCAGCACCGAGTCGATCTCGTCCAGCAGGTCGTCGACGTCCTCGGTGATCTCCGCGTGCCGCTCGGCTACCTCGGGGTTGGCCTCGGTCGTGACGTCCTCGACCTCCTCGTCCCGCCGGGCCTTGCCGGACTGGGACTGACCGCCACTGTCACGGGTAGTCATCTGGTGCCTCCTCCACGATCGCCTGGGTGAAACTTACCTCGCCGGCGCCCCGCCGCGGTCACCCGTTGGTGATCGTCTCCAGCAGGTCCTTGGCGCTGGCGCAGCGGTCGAAGAGCGCACCGACGTGCTTGCGGGTGCCCCGTTCCGGCTCCATCATCGGAACCCGCACCAACGACTCCCGGCCGACGTCGAAGATCACCGAATCCCAGCTCGCCGCCACCACCTCGGAGGCGTACTGGGCCAGGCAGCGGCCGCGGAAGTACGCCCGGGTGTCCTCGGGCGGCTCGACCATCGCCGAGCGGGTCGCCTCGTCGGGCAGCAGCGTCGCCATCGCGCCCCGACTGACCAGCCGGTGGTAGAGGCCCTTCTCCGGCCGGACGTCGGAGTACTGCAGGTCGACCAGTTGCAGCTTGTGCGAGGCCCAGCCCAGCTTCTCCCGCTCCCGGTAGCCCTCCAGCAACCGCAGCTTGGCCACCCAGTCCAACTCGCCGGCGCAGAGCATCGGGTCCCGGCCGAGCCGGTCCAGTACCCCCTCCCAGCGGCGTAGCACGTCGGCGGTGGCGTCGTCGACGTCCGCGCCGTACCGGTCCTCCACAAAGGAGTGCGCGCGTTCGTAGTAGGCCCATTGCAGGTCCAACGCGGTGAGCCGCCGGCCGTCACGCAACCGCAGCAGGTGTTTCAGGGCGGGGTCGTGGCTGACCGCGCGCAGCTCCGAGACCGGGTCGGCGATGCCGAGGTCTCCGGTGAGCGCCTTCTCCTCGATCATCGTGAGGATCAGGGCGGTGGTACCGACCTTCAGGTACGTCGACAGTTCGGAGAGATTGGCGTCACCGATGATCACGTGCAGCCGGCGGTACTTGTCGGCGTCGGCGTGCGGCTCGTCGCGGGTGTTGATGATCGGCCGCTTGAGCGTCGTCTCCAGCCCGACCTCGACCTCGAAGAAGTCGGCCCGCTGGGAGATCTGGAAGCCCGGCTGGGAGCCGTCCTGACCGATGCCGACCCGGCCGGCCCCGCAGACGACCTGCCGGGTCACGAAGAACGGCGTCAGGTACGCCACGATGTCGGCGAACGGCGTCTGCCGGCGCATCAGGTAGTTCTCGTGGGCGCCGTAGCTGGCGCCCTTGTTGTCGGTGTTGTTCTTGTAGAGGTGGATCGGGTGGGTGCCCGGGATGGTCGCCGCCCGCCGGGCGGCCTCGGCCATCACCCGCTCACCGGCCTTGTCCCAGCGGACCACGTCGAGCGGGTTGGTGACCTCGGGGGTGGAGTACTCGGGGTGGGCGTGGTCGACGTAGAGCCGCGCGCCGTTGGTGAGGATCACGTTGGCCAGGCCCAGGTCCTCGTCCGCGAGGGCCTCGGCCGGGTCGTAGGCCGCCCCGGAGTAGGTGAATCCCCGGGCGTCCCGCAGCGGCGACTCCTCCTCGTAGTCCCACCGGGCCCGGCCGCCCCGGGTCAGTTCCGGGCGGGCGCCGTAGGCGTTCACCACCTGGGACGAGGTGACCATCGGGTTGGCTCCGGCCTGGCCGGGCACGGAGATTCCGTACTCCACCTCGGTGCCCATGATCCGCCGTACGCTCATGCCGCTGCCCCGCTCTCGTCACCCATATCGTCGAGCGTAGTCGGCCGCGTCCGCTGAGCGCCCGTCAGGCGTGCCGACACGGCCACGATGCGCGGTCATCGAACATTGCGACGCTCCGGCGGGCGGAGACGGCGACGGAGGCACCGCCGAACGCGGTGCCTCCGTCGGCCGTCGGTCAGAGGTACTGACCGGTGTTGCTCGCCGTCTCGATCGACCGGCCCGCCTCGGTGCCCTTGCCCCCGGAGACGAGGGTGCGGATGTAGACGATCCGCTCCCCCTTCTTGCCGGAGATGCGCGCCCAGTCGTCCGGGTTCGTGGTGTTGGGCAGGTCCTCGTTCTCCCGGAACTCGTCGACGCAGGCGTCGAGGAGGTGCTGCAACCGCAGCCCCTTGCGTCCCGAGGAGAGGAACTCCTTGATCGCCATCTTCTTGCCGCGGTCGACGATGTTCTGGATCATGGCGCCGGAGTTGAAGTCCTTGAAGTAGAGGACCTCCTTGTCACCGTTGGCGTAGGTGACCTCCAGGAACCGGTTCTCCTCGGTCTCCGAGTACATCCGCAGCACGACGGCCTCGATCATCGCGCTGACCGTGGCGGCCGCGTCGCCGCCGTGCTCGGCCAGGTCGTCCGGGTGCAGCGGCAGCCCGGTGAGGATGTACTTGGAAAAGATGTCCTTGGCGGCTTCGGCGTCCGGCCGCTCGATCTTGATCTTGACGTCCAGTCGGCCGGGCCGCAGGATCGCCGGGTCGATCATGTCCTCCCGGTTGGAGGCACCGATCACGATGACGTTCTCCAGGCCCTCGACCCCGTCGATCTCGCTGAGCAGCTGGGGAACGATGGTGTTCTCCACGTCCGAGGAGACGCCGGAGCCACGGGTCCGGAAGACCGAGTCCATCTCGTCGAAGAACACGATCACCGGGGTGCCCTCGCCGGCCTTCTCCCGGGCCCGCTGGAAGATCAACCGGATGTGCCGCTCGGTCTCGCCGACGTACTTGTTGAGCAGCTCCGGACCCTTGATGTTGAGGAAGAAGCTGGTGTGCTTCTCCTCACCCCGGCGCTCGGCGATCTTCTTGGCCAGCGAGTTGGCGACCGCCTTGGCGATCAGGGTCTTGCCACAGCCGGGCGGCCCGTAGAGCAGGATGCCCTTCGGCGGCCGGAGCTGGTGCTCGCGGAACAGCTCCGCGTGCAGGAACGGCAGCTCCACGGCATCCCGGATCTGCTCGATCTGGGACTGCAGGCCACCGATGTCGGTGTAGTCGACGTCGGGGACCTCCTCCAGGACGAGCTCCTCGACCTCGCTCTTCGGGATCCGCTCGTACGCGTACGCCGACCGCGGCTCGATCATGAGCGAGTCGCCGGCCCGCAACGCCGAACCGATGAGCGTCTCGGCGAGGTGCACGATCCGTTCCTCGTCGGCGTGTGAGATCACCAACGCCCGGTCACCCGGGCCGCCGGTGGGGTGCTCCAGGATCTCCTTGAGCATCACCACCTCGCCGACCCGCTCGTACCCGAACGCGTCGACGATGTTGAGCGCGTCGTTGAGCAGGACCTCCTGACCGCGACGCAGCTCCTCGACCTCGATCGAGGGGGATACCGCCACCCGCAGCTTCCGGCCGCCGGTGAAGACATCCACCGTGCCGTCCTCGTGCCGGGCCAGGAAGACGCCGTACCCGCTCGGCGGTTGGGCCAGCCGGTCGATCTCCTCCTTGAGGGTGACGATCTGGGCCCGCGCCTCCTTGAGGGTGCTCACGAGCCGTTCGTTGTTCTCGGTCAGTCGGGCCAGCTGCGCCTGGGTGGCTGCCAACCGCTCCTCGAGCTGCCGGACGTGTCGGGGGCTCTCGGTCAACTTGCGCCGCACCAGAGCGAGTTCCTCCTGAAGGAACGCGACCTGGGTGGAGAGATCGTGGGCCTCCTTCTCCCACCGTGCGGCGCGCGAGTCCGCGTCGTCACTACGTGCCACGTCCCACCTCCCCGGGGGGCTTGAACGTTCTGCCATAACACTAACCGGTGTGACGCCAATTCGGTCCCACGCAACACCCTCGTCACTGAACCTTGATCGTCAGGGGTACCTCCGACCGGCCCGCCAGCCGCTGGTCGGGTACCGTCGACCACGGCCGGCCGAGAGTATGGGGAGGGCGCCGTGACGACGCAGACCGACACCGACGAGCTGCGGGTCTGGGTGGACCAGGACCTCTGTACCGGCGACGGCCTCTGCGTGCAGTACGCCCCCGAGGTCTTCGAATTCGACGTCGACGGCCTGGCGTACGTCAAGGACGGCAGCGGCGAACTGCTCCTCGCGCCCGGCAGCCGGGTCGAGGTCCCCACCCGGCTGCGGCTGGAAGTGATCGACGCCGCCCGGGAGTGCCCCGGCGAGTGCATCCACGTGGAGCGGCAACGGGACGGGGCACCGGTCGCCGGCCCGGACGCGGACCAGGACTGACCGCGGGGGCGAACAAGTCCGATAGCCGACAACGGCCCACGAACCGCTCAGAGGGTCGGTCGGCCCACCAACGAGGAGACCAACCGGGCGAACTCCTCCAGCCGGGCGATCTGGCCGGCGCTGCCGTCGTCGAGGGTCTTGCTGAACCGCAACGCGTCATGCCGGGGCAGGGCCGGCGACTCGTCGCCGATAACCGTCTCGTCCAGCGAGGTCAGCAGCAGATAGACGTCGATGCTGTCGACCCGTACCTGGCCGTTGGGGGTGCGGGTCAACCGGCGCCGGCAGCCGACCTCGGTGACCGTGGAGATCGGCACCACCCGCAGCGACGAGGTCATCGAGCCGGCCGGACCGTCGTCCGGCGGCACGTCCTCGCCGTGCCAGAGGACCAGCCGGCTGCCGTCGCAGACGGCGACCTCCTGCCACACCCCGTTCACCTCGTTGACGAACCGCTCCAGGGTGAAGCCGAGCACCGCGGCGCCGCCCAGCGCCCCACCGAGGGCGTCGAGTGCCACATCCGGGTCGCGCAGGTAGGCACGCGCGGCGGATTCCAGATCCCGGTACGGCGACCAGTCCGGGAAGACCGCGGGCAGGTCGCCACCGCCGAATGCCGGCCGACTCATCGGCACCGCCCGACGCTGACGGTCATCACACCGCCTCCTCCTCCCGCGCCGCCTCCCGGGCCGCGGCCGCGTCCCGCAGCGTCTGCTTGCGCAGAGCGTAAGCCTCGGCGCCCTTGCTCGGCTTGCGTCGCCGCGGTGGCGCGGTGACCCCGGGCGCCAGCCGACGCGTCGAGACCAGGAAGGCGGTGTGGCCGATCATCCGGTGGTCGGGCCGCACGGCCAGCCCGTCGGCGTGCCAGTCGCGCACCAGCGACTCCCACGCCCGCGGTTCGGTGAAGCCGCCGCGCTCGCGCAGCGCCTCCACGAGTTCCGACATCTGGGGCGTGGTCGCCACATAACCGATGAAGACCCCACCGGGCACCAACGCGCGCTCGACCAGATCGAGGATCTCCCACGGCGTCAGCATGTCAAGGATGATCCGGTCGAAGCCAGTCCCCGGGCAGTCCGCGACGTCACCGACCCGCAGTTGCCAGGCCGGATGCGGCCCGCCGAAGAAGGCCTCGACGTTGCGGCGGGCGATCTCGGCGAAGTCGTCCCGCAGCTCGTAGGAGTGCACCTCGCCGGTCGGCCCGACGGCACGCAGCAGCGAACACGTCAACGCGCCGGACCCCGCCCCCGCCTCCAGCACCCGGGCGCCCGGGAAGATGTCCCCCATCGCCACGATCTGGGCGGCGTCCTTGGGGTAGATCACCTGGGCACCACGCGGCATGGAGAGCACGTAGTCGGCGAGCAGCGGACGCAACGCCAGGTACGCCGTACCGCCGGCCGAGGTCACCACACTCCCCTCCGGCAGGCCGATCAGAGCGTCGTGGTCCAGCGCCCCGCGGTGGGTGTGGTACGACTTGCCGCTCTCCAGCGTGATGGTGTGCATCCGGCCCTTGGGGTCGGTGAGCTGCACCCGGTCACCGGGTCGGAACGGTCCTCGCCGGGCCGGGACCGGCTCGGTTGCGGCGCTGGGTTCGGCGGCGGGGTGTGCGATCACGGGGCCAGCTTTCGGTTCGGTTCCAGGACTTGTGCCAGATCGGCGATGTGCAGGACGCCGACCACATCTTCACCCGAGGTCACCAGGTACTGCGGGCCAGGGTTGCTCTGCACCGCGTGCAGGACCTGTTCGCCGCGGAGCCCGAGCGCGATCCGGGGTACGCCGCCCAGGCCCCGGGCCACCGTGTCCACCGCCACCCAGGGCCGCCGCTCCACCGGCACCGCCTCGGCGGCGACCCGGTCCACCAGGGCGACCAGCCGACCCGAGGAGTCGGCCACCCCGAGCGTGGCGGCCTGCGAACCGGCCGCCGCGCCGCGCCGCTGCGCCTCCGCCAACGGCGTGCCGCTGGGCACCGGAAAGACCGGCCGGGCCAGCCGGGCCAGGTCGACCATCGGGAACCGGCGGCTGATCCGGGCCACCCGGATCGACTGCCCGGCGCCCTGCCAGAGGGTGAACGCCACCAGCAGCATCAGCGCCAGACCGATCGGCTGCAGCAGGCCGGCGGTGGTCAGCAGGACCACGAGGGCGGCCGTACCCGCCGCCACCACCCGGCCCACCCAACCGGCCACCTCGGTGCCCCGGTGCCGGTCCCGGCTGATCGCCCAGACCGTCGCCCGCAGCGCCCGGCCGCCGTCCAGCGGGAGGCCCGGCAGCAGATTGAACACCGCCACGATCAGGTTGCTGACCGCCAGCTGGAAGGCGAGCTGGTTGATCAGGGTCCGGTCGGGCAGCAGCAGGGTGGTCACCGCCGCGGCCAGCCCGAGCACCAGCGACACCGCCGGGCCGGCGAGCGACACCAGCAGGTCCACCCGGGGGTTGGGGGCGTCGCGGTCCATCTCGGTGTAGCCGCCGAGCAGTTCCAGCGTGATACCGCGTACGCCGATGCCGTACCGGCGGGCGGTCAGCGCGTGGCCCAGCTCGTGCAGCAGCACCGAACCGAGCAGGCAGACCACGAACCCGAAGCCGACCAGGTAGGCGGTGAGCTGGGACAGGTCGAGCTGGCGGCGGACGAACTCGCCGTACATCACCGTCACCAGGACGGCCAGCAGGAACATGGAGGCGTTGAGATGGACCGGGACGCCGAGCGCCCGGCCGACGGCGATGCCGGGTCGACGCTCGGTGGGCCGCGACCGCTGCGGGCTGTCCTCCATCGGGTAGATGCTACGTAACGGCAGGAGCGGACCTGGCCCGGCGCCCACGGCCGTTCTGTCACACCGGTGGCCTAGCCTTTCGGTCATGGTGGCGGAGACGGTGACGAAAGAGTCGGCAGTGCCGACGGAGCCGACCGGGCCGGCGGGGCCGCCGGAGCAGGCCGAGTCGGCGCAGGTGACCGCGTCGCTGTCGCCGTCGCGGGCGGCCGATTTCAAGACCTGCCCGCTGCTGTTCCGGTTCCGCACCATCGACCGGCTGCCCGAACGTCCCAGCGCCGACCAGGCCCGGGGCACGCTCGTGCACGCCGTGCTGGAGGCGCTGTTCGATCTGCCGGCCGAGCGGCGGACCGTGGCCGAGGCGGCCGAGCTGGTGGCCCCGCAGTGGGACCGGCTGGTCGAGGCCCAGCCGGAGCTGGCCGGGGTCTTCGACGCCGCGGACCTGACCGGCCCGGCCGAGTTCCTGCGCTCGGCGCGCGACCTGCTCGACGGCTACTTCGCGGTGGAGGATCCGCGCCGGTTGGAGCCCGCCGAGCGGGAGAGTCTGGTCTCCGCGGTGGTCGACGGGCAGCTGCTGATCCGGGGCTACCTGGACCGGCTCGACATCTCCCCGGCCGGGGAGCTGCGGGTGGTCGACTACAAGACCGGTGGGGCGCCCCGGGAGGCGTTCGAGGCGCGGGCGCTGTTCCAGCTCAAGTTCTACGCGCTGGTGCTGTGGCGCACCCGGGGGGTCGTCCCCCGGGTACTGCGCCTGCTCTACCTGCGGGACGCGGAGATCCTGGACTACACGCCCGACGCCGACGAGCTGCTCCGCTTCGAGCGTACGGTGGTGGCGCTGTGGCGGGCCATCGAACAGGCGACGCTGGCCCGTGACTTCCGCCCCCGGCCCAGCAAGCTCTGCGGGTGGTGCAGCCACCAGGCGTTCTGCCCGGAGTTCGGCGGCACCCCGCCGCCGTTCCCGGAGCCGGTGGTCCGACCGACCGCCGACGCCGAGGCGCCGCCCGCCGCCACCGGGCCGGAGTAACCCGCGCGACCGGGCCGGAGCTACCCACGGGCGACATGGGGAGGACCGGCCTCGGGAGGAGCAGCCTCATCCTCGGGGATGAGGGCGAGTTCAGCGCTCATGACGACCGACGGGACCCGCTGCGCCGGATACCGTCGCCACCATGGCCCGAGCAGACGCCGCGACCGCCCCACCTGGTGAGCCGCGCCCGCGCGCGTTGCCGCTGGCACCGGTCGGGGCTACCGACGCGGAGGCCGGGTCAGCACCGGTGCCCGCCCACCCGGCTGCCCCACCCTGGTGGCATATCCGCTGGTGGCGAGCCCCGTGGGGACCGGAGCCGGCCCGACCCGGCGCGACCCGGCCGGGCCCGGGGCGACCGGTCCAGGAGCAGCCCGGCCTGGGGCGGCCCAGCCCTGAGCGGTCGGGCCGGCGGGAGCCGGACCGGGGGCCGTTGGACCGGTGGCGGGGGCTGCGGCTGGACGCGCTGCTCGCGGTGGCCGCCGTCCTGGTCGACGTGCTGTTCTACGCCACCACCCCCGACGAGCTGGTACCGGTCGACATGGTCCGGCTGCCCTGGCCGGCGGCGATCGGCCTGAGCCTGCTGGCCGCCACGCCGATCGCGCTGCGGCGGGTCGCGCCCCGGGCCGCGGTGGTCGCGGTGCTCGTCGCCTTCCTCGCCACCGTGCTCGCCACGTACCAACCGAGCACCCTGGTCGTCGCCTACATCGCGATCACCTACACCGCCGCGGCGCACCTACCGCTGCGGCCCGCGATCGGCACCGCCGCGCTGCTCTGGTCGCCCACCGCGATCGCTGTGCTGGCCGTGCCGTGGCTGCGCGACGGGGGCATCTCACCGGCGTACTCGATCTTCACCAATTCCCTGCTCGCGCTGGTCTGCTTCTTCGTCGGACGGACCGTGCACGCCCGGCGGGCCTCGATGCACGCGTTGGAGGAGCGCGCCCGGGTGGCCGAGGAGAACCAGCGGGCCCTGGCCGACCAGGCGGTCACCGACGAGCGGCGCCGCATCGCCCGTGAGCTGCACGACGTGGTGGCCCACCACGTCAGCGTGATGGGAGTGCTGGCCACCGGGGCGCGCCGGGTGCTGCCCCGGGACCCGGCCGCGGTCGACGAGGTGCTCGGCACCATCGAGCAGACCAGCCGCACCACCCTGCGCGAGATGCGCCGGCTGCTCGACGTGCTGCGCACCGACGCCGAGCCGACCGCCGCCGACCTCGCCCCGCAGCCGGGCCTGTCCGGCATCGAGACCCTGGTCGAGCAGGTCCGCGAGGCCGGCCTGCCGGTCACCCTGCGGGTCGACGGCGCCCCCGGGCCGCTGGACCCGGGCGTCGCGCTGACCATCTTCCGAATCGTGCAGGAGGCGCTGACCAACGCGCTCAAGCACGCCGGGACGGCCACCGCCGAGGTACGGCTGAGCTTCGGCGTCTACTGGCTCGTCGTCGAGGTCTCCGACACCGGTCGCGGGCCGCTGCCGGACGCCAACCGGCTCGGACACGGCCTGGTCGGGATGCGCGAACGGGTCGCCCTCTACGGCGGCACCCTGCGCACCGGCCCCCGCCCCGGCGGCGGCTACCGGGTGTACGCGAAGATGCCGATGGAACTTCTGGGCGCACCGAACGGCGAGGGAGCGGCATGACCGACGAGCGGGCCATGCCCGACCAGCGGGCCACCGCCCGACCGGTGCGCGTCCTGCTCGCGGACGACCAGCCGCTGCTGCGTACCGGATTCCGGATGGTGCTCGGCGCGGAGGACGACCTGGACATCGTCGGCGAGGCCGGCGACGGCGCCGAGGCGGTCGACCTGGCCCGGCGGCTGCTGCCGGACGTGGTACTGATGGACATCCGGATGCCGCGGATGGACGGCGTCGCGGCGACCCGCGCCATCGTCGCCGCCCGGTTGCCGGTCCGGGTGCTGATCCTGACCACCTTCGACCTGGACGAGTACGTCGTCGGCGCGCTGCGCGCCGGCGCCAGCGGGTTCCTCGCCAAGGACGTGCCGGCCGAGGACCTGGTGACCGCGATCCGCACGGTGGCGGTCGGCGAGGCGGTGGTCGCGCCCCGGATCCTCAAGCGCCTGCTGGACCGCTTCGCCGACTCGTTGCCGGACCCCTCGTCCACCCCGCCGAAGACGCTGGACGTGCTCACCGACCGGGAACGGGAGGTGCTGATGCAGGTGGCCCGGGGGTTGTCCAACGCCGAGATCGCCCGGGCGCTCTCGGTCAGCGAGACCACCATCAAGACCCACGTCGGGCACCTGCTGACCAAGCTGGGGCTGCGCGACCGGGTGCAGGCGGTGGTGCTGGCCTACGAGTCCGGCATCGTCCGGCCGCGTAGCTGAACCTCCGACGGACCCGTCTCCTTCCCCGGGTGGAGACCGCCGGCCCGGCGGTCGGACCCATGAACCGTTCCCAGGTACGACGGCCCGGGTGCCCGGCGCACCTAGCGTGGACGGTGACGGCACCAGCCGTCCCGGCCGAACCGCCGGGGTTCACCTGATCAAGGGAGACGAGCGTGACCGGGACAGACACGGGGGCGGGCGGTGCGGCCGCGCGGGCCCAGGACGTGTGGAAGGTGTACGGCAGCGGCGAGGCCGAGGTGATCGCCCTGCGCGGCGTCAGCGCCGAGTTCGAGCGGGCCCGGTTCACCGCGATCATGGGGCCGTCGGGCTCCGGCAAGTCCACCCTGATGCACTGCCTGGCCGGGCTGGACTCGACCACCCGCGGTGACGTGTGGATCGGCGACACCAAGGTGACCGGGCTGGGGGACGCCGGGCTGACGAAGCTGCGCCGCGACAAGGTCGGCTTCATCTTCCAACAGTTCAACCTGCTACCCACCCTCACCGCCGCCGAGAACATCCTCCTCCCCCTCAACATCGCCGGCCGCAAACCAGACCCCACCTGGTACGACACCGTCATCGACACCGTCGGACTCCGCGACCGCCTCGACCACCGACCCGCCCAACTCTCCGGCGGCCAACAACAACGCGTCGCCTGCGCCCGCGCCCTCGTCGCCCGACCCCAGGTCATCTTCGCCGACGAACCCACCGGCAACCTCGACTCCCGCAGCGGCGCCGAAGTCCTCGGCTTCCTCCGCAACTCCGTCCGCGAACACCACCAGACCATCGTCATGGTCACCCACGACCCCGTCGCCGCCGCCTACGCCGACCGCGTCATCTTCCTCGCCGACGGCCAGATCGTCTCCGAGCTGGTCGAGCCGACCGCGGAGACGGTGCTGGACACCCTGAAGAACCTGGACGTGCTCACCGACGTTCCCGGAGCCGTGTGATGCTGCGCGCGACCCTCAAGAGCCTGCTCTCCCGCAAGCTGCGGCTGGTGCTCTCCGGCTTCGCGATCATCCTCGGGGTGATGTTCGTGGCCAGCGCCTTCGTGCTCACCGACAGCCTCGGCGGCCGGTTCGAGCGGCTGTTCCAGACCGTCAACGAGAACGTCGCGGTCCAGGTGCAGGCCACCGACGCGGCCGAGGAGGCTGCGGCCGAGGGCGAACAGCCGCTGTTGACCGAGGCCGACCTGCAGGCGCTGCGTCAGGTCGACGGCGTGAACGCGGTGGTCGGCGACGCCAGCGCCGAGGGCGTCACCCCGTTCCGGGCCCGCGACGGCAAGGCGCTGCCGGGCACCGGCGTGCCCCGGCTCGGCATCGGGCTGGGCGAGGACGACTTCGTCGCCGACGGCCTGCTGCAGGTGGCGGAGGGCCGCGCCCCCACCTCCGACAACGAGGTGGCGCTCACCCGGTTCACCGCCGAGCAGAGCGGACACGCCATCGGCGACCGGATCAAGGTGTACGTCCAGTCCCGGTACGCGGCGTCGGAGTACACCGTCACCGGCATCCTGGAGTACGCCGGCGGCCGGCCCTCGCTGGCCGGGGAGACCATGGTGGCGTTCACCGTGCCGGAGGCGCAGCGGCTCTTCTACGACCGCACCGGGGCGTTCGGCGCCGCCCAGTTGGAGGCCGCGCCCGGCGTCTCGGAGGAGACCCTCAAGGAGCGGGTCGCCCAGGTGGTGCCGGCCGGCTTCGAGGCGAAGACCGGCACCGAGATCGCCGAGGAGCAGGCCTCGGAGTTCAAGCAGTTGTTGACGTTCGTCAACTGGTTCTTCCTCGGCTTCGCCCTGATCGCCCTGCTGGTCGGGATGTTCCTGATCTTCAACACCTTCAACATCCTGATCGCCCAGCGGTCCCGGGAGCTGGCGCTGCTGCGCGCGTTGGGGGCGAGCTGGCGCCAGGTCACCGGAAACGTGTTGATCGAGGCGCTGGTGGTCGGCGTCCTCGCCTCCACCCTGGGGCTGCTGGCCGGCATCGGGGTGGCCGCCGGGTTGCAGTCGCTGGCCGGCACCGTCGGCATCTCGCTGCCGGCGGGCGGGCTCACCGTCAGCGTCACCGCGGTGGTGGCGTCCTACCTGGTCGGTGTGCTGATGACGGTGGTCGCGGCGCTGATCCCGGCGATCCGGGCCTCCGGCGTACCGCCGATCGCAGCCATGCGCGACGTGGTCCGTCCGGACAAGTCGATGCGCGGGCTGACGATCACCGGGGCGGTGGTCACCGGGCTCGGGGTGGCGCTGCTGGTGGTCGGGCTGCTCGGCGTCGACGGCCTGACCGCGGTCGCGCTCGGCGGCGGCGTGCTGCTGGCCATCGTCGGGGTGGCGCTGCTCTCCCCGGCGTTGACCGCGCCGATCGCCGGCACGGTCGGCCGGCTGGTCAGCTGGGGCACGGCCAGCGGCCTGGGGCGGCGCAACGCGCTGCGCAACCCGCGCCGCACCGCGGTCACCGCGGCCGCCCTGATGATCGGGGTGACGCTGGTCAGCACCGTGAGCGTGATCGGCGCCTCGCTGCGGGCCACGGTGGACGACCTGGTGGAGAACCAGCTCGGCGCCGAGGTGCTGGTGGTGACCAACACGACGTCGCTGCCGACCGGCCGGGACGGCTTCGACCCGGCCCGGCTGGCCGAGATCGAACAGTTCCCGGGGGTGACCGACGCGGTCGCGTACCACTTCGTGGTGCTCACCGTCGACGGCAAGGCCAACCAGCTGGTCTCCGCGACCGACCTGTCGGTGGCGCCGGCGATGTTCGCGCTGGACCGCAAGGCCGGCGATCTCAGCCCCGGCGGCGCCGACGAGGCGATCGTCGACGAGAACACCGCCGAGGCCAACGGCTGGCAGGTCGGCAGCACCGTACGGGTGGCGATGGCCAAGGGCGGTGACCGGTCGTACCGGATCGCCGGGATCTACGAGAGCCGGTTGACCGTCGGTCTGATCCTGGCCGAGTCGCAGGTCGCGTACTTCGCCGGGCCGCTGGCCGCGCAGGGGTTCATCAGCGTCTCCGAGTCGGCCGACGTGCCGGCCATCGTGCAGCGGACGGAGCAGTTGATGGCCGACTATCCGTTGGTCACCGTCGGCGACCGGTCCACCTACGCCGACCAGCAGAACGCACTCGTCAACCAGTTGCTGGCGATCTTCTACGTGCTGCTGGCGCTGGCCGTGGTGGTGGCGTTCCTGGGCATCGTCAACACCCTGGTGCTGAGCACCTTCGAGCGGACCAGGGAGCTGGGACTGCTGCGCGCGGTCGGGATGAACCGGCGTCAGATCCGCCGGATGGTGCGGGTCGAGTCGCTGCTGATCGCGGTCTTCGGCTGCCTGCTGGGCATCGCGCTGGGGGTCGCGCTGGGTCTCACCGCGTCGGCCGCGCTGCGGGACCAGGACGTCCTCAGTGTGGTGACGCTGCCCTACGCGCAGCTCGTCGGGTTCGTGGTCGCCGCCGCGCTGGCCGGGATCGCCGCCGCCTGGTGGCCGTCGTGGCGGGCGTCGCGGCTCAACGTGCTCGACGCCATCGCGTACGAGTAGCCGGTCAGGGACAACCCTGAGCCGTCATCGGGGCCGACCCGCAGCGGGAAATCCGCGTTCGGCTCCGCCCCCGGGCGGATGATCCGCCGCCGCCCGGGGGCGAGAATTCCTGGTGCCGGCCGGACCACCTGGTCCGGCCGGTCCATGGTTGGACCAACGAGGGGGAATCCTGTGACGGGGACAGCAGTCCGCGCCGGCCAGACGGCGGCCCGCGCGACCGATGTGTGGAAGGTGTACGGCAGCGGCGAAGCCGAGGTGATCGCCCTGCGCGGTGTCACCACGGAACTCGAGGGCGGCCGATTCACGGCGATCATGGGGCCGTCGGGCTCCGGCAAGTCCACCCTGATGCACTGCCTGGCCGGGCTGGACTCGGTGACCAAGGGCCGGATCGAGATCGGTGAGACGACCGTGACCGGGCTGGGTGACGCCGGGCTGACGAAGCTGCGCCGCGACAAGGTCGGCTTCATCTTCCAACAGTTCAACCTGCTACCCACCCTCACCGCCGCCGAGAACATCCTCCTCCCCCTCAACATCGCCGGCCGCAAACCAGACCCCACCTGGTACGACACCGTCATCGACACCGTCGGACTCCGCGACCGCCTCGACCACCGACCCGCCCAACTCTCCGGCGGCCAACAACAACGCGTCGCCTGCGCCCGCGCCCTCGTCGCCCGACCCCAGGTCATCTTCGCCGACGAACCCACCGGCAACCTCGACTCCCGCAGCGGCGCCGAAGTCCTCGGCTTCCTCCGCAACTCCGTCCGCGAACACCACCAGACCATCGTCATGGTCACCCACGACCCCGTCGCCGCCGCCTACGCCGACCGCGTCATCTTCCTCGCCGACGGCCAGATCGTCTCCGAGCTGGTCGAGCCGACCGCGGAGACGGTGCTGGACACGATGAAGAAGCTGGACGCGTGATGCTGCGCGCGACCCTGAAGAGTCTGCTGGCCCGCAAGGTCCGGCTGGTGCTCTCCGGCCTGGCGGTGGTGCTGGGCGTGATGTTCGTGGCCGGGGCGTTCGTGCTCACCGACACCCTGGGCCGCTCCTTCGACCGGATCTTCGCCGACGCGTACTCGGAGACCGATGTCGGCGTCACCGCGGCGCCGAAGGTGGCGCTCAGCGAGTTCGAGGGCGAGCAGGTGGCCGCCCCGTTCCCGGCGGAGACCCTGGACCGGATCCGGGCCGTGCCGGGCGTCGCCGACGTGACCGGCCAGGCCTGGGCCGACGGCGCCCGGGTGATCGGCAGCAACGGCAAGGTGCTCACCTCGTTCGGGCCGCCCCAGCTGGGCGGGAACTGGACCGGTGAGAACGGCCTGGTCCAGCTGCGGGAGGGCCGCGGCCCGACCGCCGACGACGAGGTCGTGATCAACGGGGCGGTCGCCGATGCCGGCCGGCTCGCCGTCGGCGACCGGGTCGGGATCCTCACCCTGGAGCCGAAGCGCGAGTTCACGGTGGTCGGGATCTTCGGCTACAGCGGCGACCGGGACAGTCTCGGCGGCGTGCAGGAGGTGGCGTTCACCGAGCCGGTGGCGCAGCGGCTGATGCTCGGCGAGACCGGCGTCTACAACGACGCCACCGTGCGGGCGGCCGACGGGGTCTCCCCGGCGGAGCTGCGCGACGACATCTCCGCCGCCCTCGGTGCCGACTACGTGGTCAAGACCGGCGAGCAGCTCTCCGAGGAGGCGTCCGCCGGCCTCAAGGAGGGGCTGGCGTTCTTCAACAACATCCTGCTCGGGTTCGCCGGGGTGGCGCTCTTCGTCGGCATCTTCCTGATCCTCAACACCTTCTCGATCATCGTGGCGCAGCGGACCCGGGAGCTGGCCCTGATGCGGGCCGTCGGGGCGAGCCGGCGCCAGATGATCGGCGCGGTGCTGACCGAGGCGGTGGTGATCGGGCTGGTCGCCGCGGTGCTCGGGCTGGGCGCCGGGGTCGGCGTCGGCGCGCTGCTGGCGTACGCGTTCGGGCAGTTCGGCGGCGGTGTGGACCTGGCCCCGGTGGGGGTGCCGCCAGCGGCCGTGATCAGCGCGTTCGTGGTCGGCCTGCTGGTCACCGTGGTCGCCGCGGTGCTGCCGGCGATCCGCGCCTCGCGGATCCCGCCGGTCGCGGCGATGCAGGACGTCGCCACCCCGGACCGGCCGCTGACGAAGATCACCGTGGCGGGAGCGGTGGTCACCGCCGTCGGCGCGACGCTGCTCACGCTGGGTCTGACCGGCAACGCCGGCGACGGCACCCTCTGGACGATCCTGGCCGGCGTGCTGATCTCCTTCATCGGGGTGGCGTTGCTGACCCCGCTGATCAGCCGGCCGGTGGTGTCGGTGCTCGGCCGGGTCTTCGCCTGGTCGGTGCCGGGTCGGCTGGGTCGGCTGAACTCGGGCCGCAACCCCCGCCGGACCGCCATCACGGCCGCCGCGTTGATGGTCGGCATCGCGCTGGTCACCGGAGTCACCGTGATCCTGGACTCGGCCAAGAGCAGCCTGACCGCGCTGGCCGAGGAGACCATCGCGGCCGAGTTGGTGATCTCCGGCGTGCAGAGCGGTCCCCGACCGCCGAGCTTCGACCCGGCCGTGCTGGACCGAGCCGCCGAGCTGCCGGGGGTGCGGGCGGTCGCCGGGATCTACAGCGACGTGGCGATCGTCGGCGGCGAGCGGGAGTACCTGACCGCCACCGGCGAGGTCTCCGCGCTGCGCGACATCTACCGGGCCACCCCGACGGCCGGCAGCATCGACACCCTCGGCCCCAACCAGCTCCTGGTGGACTCGGGTACCGCCGCCGAGCGGGGTCTGTCGGTCGGGGACACCCTGCCGGTGCAGCTCACCCGCGGCGAGGAGCAGACCTACACGGTCACCGGCATCTACGCCGAGTCGGACCTGTTCGGCGGGTTCCTGCTGCCGGTTGAGGCGACGGCCGACTTCGCCCTGCCGCAGCCGGTGCAGGCCTACCTGCAGCTCACCCCTGGCACCCCGGTGGACCAGGTGCTGCCGCAGGTGGAGGCGCTGCTGGCCGACAGCCCCGAGGTGTCGGTCGCCGACCGGGCGGCGTTCATCGAGCAGCAGACCGGCCAGTTCGACTCGCTGCTGACGATGATCCAGGTCCTGCTGGCGCTGGCGATCCTGATCGCGGTGCTGGGCATCATCAACACCCTGGCGCTGTCGGTCATGGAGCGGACCCGCGAGCTGGGCCTGCTGCGGGCGATCGGGCTGTCCCGGCTCAAGACGATGTGGCTGGTCACCGTGGAGGCCGTGGTGATCTCGGTGTTCGGCGCGCTGCTCGGGGTGGTGGTCGGCAGCGGGCTCGGCGCGGCGGTGGTGCAGGCGTTGAGCTCCGACGGCATCTCCGAGCTGGTGCTGCCGTGGTCGCAGATGGCGGTCTTCCTGGGCCTGGCCGCCCTGGTCGGCGTCGTCGCGGCGGTGCTGCCGGCGATCCGGGCCGCGCGGCTCAACGTGCTCGGCGCGATCGCCCACGAGTAGTCGGCCGGCGGGTCGCTCCCTTCGGGGGCGGCCCGCCGAGCCGGGTTCAGCGGGGCAGGTCGACCGGCGCCAGCAGGGTCGCCAGCAGGGCCAGGTCCGCGCCGGTCAGGCTCTCCCGCACGTGTACGCCGCCGGCCGGGTCGAGCGCCACGTCCCCCGGTACGGCGAGCACCGCGGCCCCCGCGGCCAGCGCGCTGGCCACCCCGGCCGGCGAATCCTCGATCGCCACGCACCGGCCCACCGGCACGCCCAGCAGCCGGGCGGCGGTCAGGTACGGCTCCGGGTGCGGCTTGTTGGCCGTCACCTCGTCGCCGCAGACCACCACGTCGAAGTTCTCCCGGCCCAGGGTGAGCAGGGCCAGCTCCACCAGTTGCCGGGAGGTGGAGGTGACGAGCGCGGTCGGGATCCGGGCGGCCCGGACGGCGCGCAGCAGGGCGGAGGCCCCGGGCCGCCACGGCAGTTCCTCGACGAACAGCTCGGCGACCCGGCGCTCCAGCCAGGCCGCGCCGGCCGCGGCGTCCCGCCAGGGTTGGCCGAGGTCGGCGTGGAGGATCTCCATCGAGCCGGCCATGCTGGTGCCGACCATCGCCAACCGGGCGGCCGGCGACACCGTGCCGCCGTACTCGGCGGCGAGTTCCGCGATGGCGATCCCCCACAGCTTCTCGCTGTCGACGAGGGTGCCGTCCATGTCGAAAAGAACGGCGGCGGGCTGGCGGCGGCTCAGCGGGTCCTCCCCGGGTCGGTGCGGGTCGGGTGCCATGGTGCCAGGGTCGCCGCCGCACCGGCCGGTTCGCGGCCGCCGGTGTGTCCGACGCCTCAGACCGGCGGGCCGAGGCCTCACAGGTCGCAGGCGGCCAGGGAGCGCTCGTAGCCGTTGAAGAAGGCGTTGGTGCGTTGCTCGGCGGTGCCGTGCGCGCCCTCGGCGAACCAGGGCTGGCCGGGGTCGTCGGCCACCGCGAACAGCCCGTCGCGGAACTCGTCGAGGTCGCCGTCGGCGACGGTCAACGACCGGTCGCGCACCGAGTCGCCCAGGTAGGCGCCGGCCAGGCAGTCGGCCTGCAGTTCCTGCTGGATGGTGAAGTCGTACCGGATGCCGAGGCGGACCTGGACGCCGTGGGCGTACTCGTGGCCGAGCAGGTAGAACACGAACGCGTCACCGATCTGCCGGAACGCGGCGAAGGCCCAGTTGAGGTCGTAGGCGATGAAGTCGCCGGCCGAACAGTAGACCGCGTTGTTGCGGGGCACCTCCAGACCAGCGCAGTCGATCTCGCCGTCGCGCTCGTAGGTGATCACTCGGCGGATCGGCTGGAACCGCTGCCCGGACGCCTCGAACGTCGCGGCCCAGTACCGTTCGGCGAGGGCGACGGCGTCACCGATGTCCGCCTCGAACTCCTCCGCGGTGTCGGTGCCGTCCACGTCGGTGCCGTCGGTGCCGCGGGCGGCGGGCGGATCGGCGCCCGGCTCCTCGCCGGCCGGGGCGAGACCGCAGGCCAGCGTCACGGCCACCGCGACGGCCAGGCCGAGCGCCACCGGCCGGTCAGCGGCCCGGCCGCTCCACCATCGCGCCATGAACGCCTCCCTCGGGCCGTACCGCTCCATCATCGCCCATCCGCCGACCCTCGGTCCGGGGCGGTCAGAGCTGGCCCGGTGGCCCGCCGGTCCGCCAGTACCAGCCGTCGCGGCGGGTCAGCAGCCCCTCGTCGATGAGGTAGCGGCGCAGCGACACCCAGTCGTAGGCGTAGAAGTCGCGCAACACCGCGTCCACCTCGGGTTCGCGCATCCGCACCCCCGGCTCGAAGGCCGCCACCACATGGTCGAGCACCACCCGGCGCTTGCCGGCCCGGGCCGGCAGGGCCACCAGCCGGCCGTCGCGCAGGAACGCGCCGAGGACCTTCTCCCGATCAACCGCCACAGCGGCACGCTATCGGCCCGGGCAAGCCGGTTTCCGTCCCCCGCGGGCCGGTCCGCCAAACCTGACTTCTGTCACGGATGTCCGTGCGGCCTGCACGCAGCGTCATGACTTTACGCACTAGCTGCGCCCCTGTCCCAGCCACGAGACTCGAACACGTCGATGAGTCAGGGCATCCCCTAGGGGTCGATCCGGAGGAGGCGAGCGATGGACGAGCGGTACGACACCTACTGCGCGGTGGACCCGCTGTTCTACGACTCCGTTGCCAGCGCCAGCACCCGGACCACCGAGTTCAGCGCCGCCGACCGCCCGGTCCCGCCGGGTTGGCGGCGCGAGCCCAGCGACGACTGGTTCATCTACGGCCCCGAGGGCGGCGACCTGCCGCAGCAGGGCTGGAAGGTGCACCTGTCGGCCTGCCTGGACAACGCCGACCGGATCCTCGACGCCGCCTGGGACTACTGCGTGCCGCGGGGGCTGCCGTTCAAGTTCCTCCGCGGGCCGCGGATGCTGCTGCTGCGCAACGCCAAGTACGCCCGGCGCGGCTCCAGCGGGAAGTTCGTCACCATCTACCCCCGTGACGAGGCGGAGCTGGAACTGGTCTGCAAGGAGCTCGACGAGCTGCTCGCCGGTGAGCCGGGACCCTACATCCTCAGCGACCTGCGTTACGGCTCCGGGCCGGTGTACCTGCGCTACGGCGGCTTCGCAGCCCGCTACTGCCTGTCACCGGAGGGCCAGGTCGTGCCGGCCATCGAGGACGGGTCCGGCACCCTGGTCCCGGACCGCCGGGACCCGGTCTTCCACCTGCCCGACTGGGTGCGGTTGCCGGACTTCCTCACCCCGCACCTGGCCGCCCGCAACGCCACCACCACCACCGGCCTGCCGTACCAGATCGAGCGGGTGATCCACTTCTCCAACGGCGGTGGGCTCTACGTCGGCCGCGACACCCGCACCGACGCCCGGGTCGTCCTCAAGGAGGCCCGCCCACACGCCGGCCTCGACGCCACCGGCACCGACGCCGTCACCCGGCTGGACCGCGAGGCCCGGATGCTGCGCCGGCTCGCCGGAGTGGCCCGGATCCCCCGGGTGCACGACGAGTTCGGCCTGGCCGACCACCGCTTCCTGGCGCTGGAGTTCGTCGACGGCCGCCCGCTCAACAAACTGCTGGTCGAGCGCTACCCGCTCACCGACGCCGACGCCACCCCGGCCGACTTCGCCGACTACACGGCCTGGGCGCTGCGGGTGCACGAGCAGGTCGAGCGGGCCATCGACGCGATCCACGGGCGCGGCGTCGTCTACGGCGACCTGCACCTGTTCAACATCATGATCGGCCCCGACGACGAGGTCACCCTGGTCGACTTCGAGGTGGCCGCGCCGGTCGACGAACCGGGCCGCCCGGGCCTGCGCAACCAGGGCTTCGCGGCGCCCCGCGACCGGACCGGCTTCGCCGTCGACCGGTACGCCCTGGCCTGCCTGAAGCTGGCGCTGTTCCTGCCGCTGACCCCGCTGGTCCGGCTGGCCCCGGAGAAGGCCGCCCACCTGGCCGACGTGATCGCGAGCCACTTCCCGGTGCCGCGCTCGGCCTTCGACCAGGCGATCGCCGAGATCGTCGGCACCCCCGCCGAGGCCGCCGCGCCCGCCGGAGCGCCGGCCACGGTGCCCGCCCCCACCGGACGCACCGCCGACATGACCGGTCCGCCGGCCGGCACGGCCCGCCCGGCCGGGCGGCTCGGCGCCGGGTTCCCCGCGCCGGACCTCGACGCCGACCCGGGCCGGTGGCCGGACCTGCGGGGCCGGCTGGCCGCGGCGATCCTCGCCAGCGCCACCCCGGACCGCGACGACCGGCTCTTCCCCGGCGACATCGACCAGTTCCGCACCGGCGGACTCAACCTCGCCTACGGCGCCGCCGGGGTGCTCGACACCCTCGCCGGCACCGGCGCCGGCCGGTTTCCCGAACACGAACAGTGGCTGGTCAAGCGGGCCCTGGACGCACCGTCGGGCAGCCGCTGCGGACTCTACGACGGTCTGCACGGAGTCGCGTACGCGCTGGAGCGGCTCGGCCGGCGGCAGGACGCCCTCGACGTCCTCGACGTCTGCCTGAACGAGCCGTGGGAGCAGCTCGGACCGGACCTCGCCAGCGGCCTGAGCGGAGTGGCGCTCAACCTGGCCGAGTTCGCCGCCCGTACCGGCGAGCCCGCCCTGCGGGACGCGGCGCAGCGCGCCGTCGAGCTGGTGACCGAGCGGCTCGCCGCCGATCCCGACACCGACGAGCCGGACAACCCCGACGAGCCGGGCGGTACGCAGATCAGCGGCGGCCGCCACCCGTACGCCGGTCTGACCCGGGGCCGCACCGGCCCGGCGCTGATGTACCTGCGCTTCCACGAGGTCACCGGCGACCCGGCGCTGCTCGACCGGGCCGGCGCCGCGCTCCGGCACGACCTGCGCCGCTGCCTGCTGCGACCGGACGGCGCACTGGAGGTCAACGAGGGCTGGCGGAGCATGCCCTACCTGGCGCACGGCAGCGTCGGCATCGGCCTGGTGCTCGACCAGTACCTGCGACACCGCCCGGACGACGACCGGCTGGCGCGGGCCGCCGCCGCGATCCGCCGTGCCGCCCGGTCCCCGTTCTACGCGCAGTCCGGGCTCTTCGCCGGGCGGGCCGGCATCATCGCCTACCTGGCCGCCCGGGTCGCCGCCGAGGCCGGACCGGCGGGCAGTGGGCCGGACCGGACCGAGGACCGGATCGAGCTGGCCGCCCAGGTGCGGCGGCTGGGCTGGCACGCCATGCCGTACCGCGGTTCCGTCGCCTTCCCCGGTGACCAGCTGCTGCGGCTGTCGATGGACCTGGCCACCGGCACCGCCGGGACCCTGCTCGCGCTCGGCACCGCGCTCTCCCCCGAGCCGGTGACCCTGCCCTTCCTGGCGCCGCTCACCGGCGCCACACAGCTCCCCTCGCGACCGCGAGGGTGATCCGAACCGGACACTCGAAGGAGGTGTACGACATGACGCTTCTCGACCTTCAGGGGATGGAGCTGACCGACCGGACCGACGGCGGCGGCGGAAGCCGGGCGAGCCTGCTGCTCTGCGGCGACAGCTCGCTGTCCGTGACCACCTGCAACTGATCCCAGGCCACCAACGCAATCCAGACCGGACACTCGAAAGGAAGGTGTACGACATGACGCTTCTCGACCTTCAGGGGATGGAGCTGACCGACCGGACCGACGGCGGCGGCGGAAGCCGGGCGAGCCTGCTGCTCTGCGGCGACAGCTCGCTGTCCGTGACGACCTGCGACTGATCTCAGGTCACCAGCGGGGTCCTGGGTGGGCATACGTGCCCGCCCAGGACAAGCCGCTGTCCGGGCTCGGGTGCCGCGTGCCCGGGCGTACCGAACGAGAACACCTCGGGAGACGTAGTGGACCTGGCCGGGCCTGCCGATCTCCGGCTGCTGCGACAGGCGGTCCGGCACGGTGGCGGCTGGACCGTCCTCCTGTTGGCCGTCGCACCGCTGGGTGCGGCGGCCGAACTGTGTCTGCCGGCCGTCCTCGGGCTGGCCGTGGACGCCGCCCTGGGCGCCGGCCATTCCTGGTGGCCGGCGCTGGCCTGCGCCCTGGTCGCGGTGATCGTGGCCGGTGACGCCCTCGGCGACCTGGCCAGCGGTTCCGGCACCGCGCGGTCCACCGCCAGGATCCGTCAGCACCTGCTGCGGCACCTACTGGCCCTGGACCCGCGCACCGCCGGCCGGTACCCGGTCGGGGACCTGGTCGGCCGGCTGATCGGGCAGGCCGCCGACACCGGCCATGCCGGCGCCACCGTGATCCTCGGGCTCACCGCGCTGCTCCCGTCGGCCGGCAGCGTGGTCGCCCTGGCCCTGCTCGACCCGTGGCTCGCCGTCACCTTCGTCGCCGGTCTGCTGCTGCTCGCGGTCCTGCTGCGCGCCTTCGTCGCCGACTCCTCGACCGCCGCCCGCGGCTACCTGCGGGCCCAGGCCGGCATCGCCGGACGACTGCTGGAGGCGCTCGCCGGCGCCCGGACGATCGCCGCGGCCGGCACCCTGCCGGCCGAGATCGACCGGGTGCTGCAGCCGCTGCCGGAACTGCGCGCGCACGGCGAGCGGACCTGGCACGCGTTGGCCCGGGCCGCCGGCCGGACGGCGGCGGTGGCGCCGCTGCTGCAGCTCGCGATCATCGCGGTCGGCGGCTGGTCGGTGTCGGCCGGCCGGCTGTCCGCCGGCCAACTGGTGGCCGCCATCGGGTACGCCGCCCTCGGCGCCGGTCTCGGCACGGTGGTCAACACGTTGAGCCGGCTGGTGCGTACCCGGGCCGGGGCGCACCGGGTCGCGATGATCCTGTCCGAGCCGGCCCGTGACCACGGCAGCCGGGCCCTGCCGCCGGGTGCCGGACGGCTGCGGCTGCGGGACGTGACCGTGTCCGCCGTCGACGGCCGACCGATTCTCGACCGGATCGACCTGGACCTGCCCGCGGGCGGAACGATCGCGGTGATCGGCCCCTCCGGCGCCGGCAAGTCGACCCTGGCCGAGGTCGCCGGTCGGCTGCGCGACCCGGACTCCGGCGACGTCCTGCTCGACGGCCTGCCGTTGCGCGAGCTGACCCCGGCGGCGCTGCGCCGGGCGGTGGGTTACGGTTTCGAGCGGCCGGTCCTGGTCGGCGAGACCGTCGCCGACGTGATCGGCCTCGGCCTGGACAGCACCGGTGACTCCGCGCCGCCGGAGCGGGTCCGGCGGTCGGCCCGCACGGCCTCGATCGACGACTTCGTCGAGCGGCTGCCGGCCGGCTACCGCACCCCCCTGGCCGAGGTGCCGATGTCGGGCGGGGAGGCGCAGCGGCTGGGGCTGGCCCGGGCCCTGCACGGCGAACGGTTGCTCGTGCTCGACGACGCGACATCCAGTCTGGACACCGCGACCGAACACCGGATCGCCCGGGCGCTGGTCACCCACCTGCACGGCCGCACCCGGCTGATCGTCACCCACCGGACGGCCACCGCCGCCGCCGCGGACGTGGTGGCCTGGCTCGACGCGGGCCGGTTGCGCGCGGTGGGCCGGCACCGGGACCTGTGGGCGGACCCGGCCTACCGGGCCGTGTTCCAACCGCCCGACCAGCCGGTCGGCGGTGCCGACCAGCAACCTGTCGGGGTGGACCAGAGCCCCGTCGGTGCCGACCAGCCGGCGGGCGGGCCGAACCAGCGGCCCGTCAGTGTGGACCACAGCTACGTCGGTGCGAACCAGCCGGCGGGCGGAGGCAAGCAGCCGCGGGGCGGAGCGAACGGGAGTAGCCGATGACCTGGGGCGGGCCGGGTCCTGCGGCGACCGGGGACGGCGTCCGGGCGGTGAGCTGGTCGGCGCTGCGCGGACGGCCCGGCACGCTGGCCCGGTTGGGCGGCTGGTCGGTGGCCGAGGCGCTGCCCACCCTGCTGGCCGGCTACCTGACCGCGCGGGCGGTGGACGACGGATTCCTCGCCGGGCGGCTCGGCCCCGGCCTGGCCTGGCTCGGCGGGCTGGCGGCCGCGGTGCTCGTCGGCGCGGTCGGCACCACCCGGGCGTACGCCTGCCTGGGTGACCTGGTGGAACCGTTCCGCGACGACCTGGCCCGGCGGGTGGTCGGTGGCGCGCTCCACCACGCCACCAGCCCTGGCGGCCGGCCGCAGACCGCCGCGGTGGCCCGGCTCACCCATCAGGTGGAGATCGTCCGCGACACCTTCGCGGGGCTGGTGATGGTCGTCCGTGGCTTCGTCTTCACCGCCGGCGCCGCCCTGCTCGGCCTGCTCTCCCTCGCCCCGGTGCTGGCGGCGCTGGTCGCCGGTCCGCTGCTGGTCGGACTCGCGCTGTTCGCGGCGGCCCTGCCGGCGATGGCGGCGCGACAGCGGGACTACGTGCTGGCCGACGAGCGGCTCGGCGAGGCGGCGGGCGCGGCACTGGCCGGCCACCGCGACATCGTGGCCTGTGGCGGGCAGTCGCGGGTCGAGGCGACCGTCGGCGCCCGGATCGAGGCGCAGGCAACCGCCGAGCGGTCGCTGGCCCGGATGGCGGCGGTGCGCGGCCTGACCCTCGCCGTCGGCGGCTGGCTGCCCCTGGTCGTGCTGCTGCTGGCCGCGCCATGGCTGGTGCGGCGGGGCCTGACCGCCGGCGCCATCCTGGGCGCCCTGGTCTACCTGTCAACCGGGCTGCAGCCGGCCCTGCACGCCCTGGTCAAGGGCGTCGCGGTCGGCGGCCTGCGGTACGCCGTGACGCTGCGCCGGATCCTGCGGGCCACCGCCCACCCATCGACCGACGCAAGCCCGCCGGTCATCACCGCACCACCGTCCATGACCGGACCGTCGTCCATGACCGGACCGTCGTCCATGACCGGACCGTCGTCCATGACCGGATCGGACCGAGCCGTGGCGGAGTCGGCTGGCGGTCGACCGTCCGCCGTTTCGTCGACTGCGACTTGGACGCCTGACAGGTCGGCTGCGACTTGGACGCCTGACAGGTCGGCGCCCGCCGACGGGGAGAACGGCGGACCTGCCGTCGCGGTGCGAGGCCTCACCTTCCGGTACGGATCGGCGGCCCGACCCGTACTCGACGGGTTCGACCTCACCCTGCCCGCGGGCGACCACCTGGCCATCGTCGGGCCCAGCGGCGCCGGCAAGTCCACCCTGGCCGCGCTGATCGCCGGCCTGCTGATCCCGGACGCCGGCTCGGTACGGTTGGCCGGACGCCCGGTGCCGGCCAGCGCCACCGGGCCGGACGCAGCAGGGCTGGCCAGCCGGACGGCGTTGGCCGGCCGGCGGGTCCTCATCCCGCAGCAGGCATACGTGTTCAGCGGGCGGCTGGCGGAGAACCTGCGCTACCTGAACCCGGCCGCGGGCGCGGCCGAACTCACCGCCGCCATCGACGCGCTCGGCATGACGGCGCTGGCCCGACGACTCGGCGGCCTCGACGCGTTGGTCGACCCGGCGGCGTTGTCGGCCGGCGAACGCCAGCTCATCTCGGCGGTCCGGGCGTACCTCTCGCCGGCGCCGCTGGTGATCCTGGACGAGGCGACCTGTCACCTGGACCCGGCCGCGGAGGCGCAGGTGGAGCGGGCCTTCGCCCGCCGGCCGGGCACCCTGATCGTGGTCGCACACCGGATCAGCTCCGCCCTGCGGGCCCGCCGGGTCCTCGTCATCGACGGCGGGACCCCGCTGTTCGGCCGGCACGAGGAGCTGCTGGGCCGGTCACCGACCTACCGCGATCTGGTCGGCCACTGGCAGGACGGACCCGGTGTCAGCGATCAGATCCAACCCGCCTCGCGGGCGATCCGTACCGACTCGATCCGGGTCCGGGCGCCGCACTTGCCGGCGATCCGCGACAGGTGATTACGCACCGTACCCGGAGACAGTGACAGCTTCGCGGCGATCTCCTTGATCGGCCAACCGGTTGCCGCGATGCTCAGGATCTCCGCCTCGCGGCTGGTCAGCGGGCTGGCCGTGGCCAGCGCGGCGGCGACCAGTCCCCCATCGAGCACCGGCTCACCGCGGAACAGCCGGCGGATGCCCTCCACCACCCGCTCCGGGGCCACGTCGTTGCCGAGGAACCCGACGTTGCGCATCGCTTCGCCACCGCCGCGCAGCGCCGCGGCGACCGCACCCGCCCGACGCGGCTCGACCAGCAGCAGGATGGGGCAGGGCAGGTCCACTCCGGAATTCTGGTCACAGCCGGGCGGCCCGTCCGGGCCGAACAGGTTCAGGTCGATCACCAGGACCTGTGGACAGTGCGCCCGTAGCGCCGGCTCGATCTCGCCGGCCCGGTCGACCTCCGCCACCACCTCGATGTCGGGTTGCATGCTCAGAACGAATGCCAACGCCCCACGGATGAGGGCTCCATCGAGTGCGAGCAGCGTGCGGATCACATCCACCCTCCGGTTCGCAGCCACGAGATCACTAGCTGTAAACATTGAAACATGGCGCCCCTCCCGCCGCCCGACGAGAAATGCGGTCCCGGCACGGTGGATCGCAGCGCCGCCCGGACGGCTGTCGGGCACCCCGGCCGGGCGGGCCGAACGCGCACCCACCCCGCCGGTGAATCGGACCGGACAGTCAGATCCAGCCGTCCTGGCGGGCCTGCCGGATCGCCTCCATCCGGTTGCGGGTTCCGGTCTTCCGCATGATCGACGACAGGTGATTGCGGACGGTTCCATGGGCCAGGAACAGCCGGCTGGCGATCTCCTTCAGCGGCAGACCTTCCGCGGCGACCCGGAGCACCTCCCGTTCCCGCTCGGTGAGCGGCATCGGCGGTGGGTTCAGGGCGGCCATGGCGGCGCCCGGATCCACCACCAACTCCCCCTTCAGCACGGCACGGATCTGGTCGACCAGGTCGGCCGGCGGGAGGTCCTTGCCGACGAAGCCGCGTACGCCGGCACGCAGCGCCGCCTGCAGCGTGTCCGGGCCGGGCACCGCGCTCAACACCAGCACGGCGCACTCCGGGACCTCCCGGGTGAGCCGGTCGACCAGCGCCCACGCGGCCGGTCCACCGGCCCCGATGTCCATGACGAGTACGTCGGGCCGTACCGCCCGGGCGAGGCCGAGGGCGTCCTGGACGCGGGCGAGGTCGGCAATGACCTCCAGATCGTCCTCATTCGACAACACGGTGCGCAGTGCGCGCCGCAACAATCCCACCTCTTCGACGATGAGAATTCGGGCCACGAGGCCTTCTCCGTTCTTGCAATGCGCAGACTCAGGCGACGTCGGGCCGACGTGTCGTTACCACGGGTCCCGACGGATTAGGACGAGGTATGTGGTGCCGCCTACCGACCGGCGCGTCGAGGCGCACGGCGTCCCACCGGGGCAGCGGACTGCCGGCCGGCCCGGCCAGCGGAACGGGGCGGGACGACCGGGTACGGCGCGGCCGGAACGGTGGCCACGCCGGGAAGGTCAGCCAGGCGAGGTAGGTACGCCGGGCAACCGGCCGACGAGAACGCGGCCGGCTGTCGGGGCCACCGGCGGTACGCCGGGCGTGGCGGCGGACGAGTGTTCGGCGCCCAGCGCGGGCGTCCGCTCCCCGCCGGGCGGTCCTGCGCCGGCCTGCTGGCCCCCGGAGCCGGGCCTGGTGTCGCCCGGTCGCTCGGTGGGGCCGGATGCCGCCGGCCGGGACGCCGGCCGCAGCCCGGCCGACTGGCCGGACCGGTGGATGCCGGTGGTCTGGAAGGCGAGGGTCGGTGCGAGCGGGGCGCCGGCGTCCGCCGGGACGGTCGGCCCGGGGCCGTCAGGGAGCGCCGCGGGTGGGTGGTCCGCGACGGGACCGAACTCCGGCGGGGCGCCGCCGCCGGAGTACCTCGCCGGTGACACCGACGAGTCAGGCGGCAGCCCGGTGACCCCTCGGAGCGCCACGGGTGCGACCGGCAGCAGCTCAACCGCCGGTGGCCGCAGCACCGCCACCACCGGCTCCGCGGCCGCCACCACCGGCTCCACGACCGCCGCCACCGCCACGACCGGGCCGACGACCGCCGCCACCACCGGCTCCGCGGCTGCGAGTACCGGTGCCACGGCGGTCACCACCTGCGGTACAACCCCCACCACCGGGTCCGCCACCGCGAGCACCGGGTCCAGCACGGCCACCGCGGCGGGCACCGGGTCCGAGGTCAGCCGCGTCGGCACCGGAAGTCCGGTGATCGCCGGAGGGACGGTCGCGGCTCGGGTGTCCGTCGTCGCCAGGGGAGCCGCCAGGGAATCGGCGCTGGCTGGGGAAGCGGTCGTGGCTGGAGCGCCGAGGAGCACCGGTAGCGGGTTCTTCGGAGCGGTCAGCGGCTCGGGCCGCACCGTCGACACCTCGTCGGCGGCGGGCTCCCGACCCGCGACCGTCGGCACCGTCCGGTCCGGACGTTCCACGCCGGCATGCGTCAGCGCCGGACTGGGCAGCTCCGGACGGAGCAACTCCGGGCGGGGCGGCGCGGGGCGGGGCGGCGCAGGGCGGGGCGGGGCGGGGCGTACCCGTTGAGGGTTGGCGGGATCGGAGCCGGCGGTGCCACGCGGCGACCGGTCGGGCGCGGAGCGCGCCACCCGGTCGTCCACCGCCGCGGGCGTCTCCTCCCGGTCCCTGACGGCCGCGGGTGTCTCCGCACGGTCGCCGGTGCCGGTGGGCGGCGTGGTCAGCGCATCGCCGACGGCGTCCACGGTCTGGTCCACGGCGCCGAGAAGGGACGGCCCGCCGCCGGGAGGGGCGGCGTCGGCCCGCGCGGGGTCGTCCAGCAGGGCGAGGAGCAGGTACGCCAGGACGGCCGCCGCGCCGATCAACGCGGCCCGCGCCGCCGTCCACACCGCCGGTGCGCCGCCAGCCGCCGGACCGGTGCGGCCCAACGGTCCGGTGGCGGCTCTCAGCCCGGCTGCCATGCGTCTTGGTCACCCTCCGAATTGGTCGGTCGGCCGAATCGTAACGCCGGGTGGCCGCAGCCGCATCCGACCGGACCACCACTGACCGGTTTCCGACCCGGACCGGGACCGCCCGGCCGGCATCCGGCCGGTCGCTGGTGGACCGACGCCCTCGTCGCGCGCCCGGCGCCAGTCAACGTGGCCGACCCGGACCCGGCTGACGGGCTGCCGCCGCGCTCAGCCGGTCAGCGGGCGGCCAGTTCCTCGGTGTAGGTGGCCACCGGCGTACCGGCCGCGTCGTACGCGACCAGCCGACCGTGGGACAGGTTCGCCGACCGGAACGAGAACGCCCGCTGCCCGGGGTACACCGGCAGCAGCGGGATCACCCGGGCGGCACCGCCCGGCGCCGACTGGTACTCCAGCCGGGCGATCGTCGCGTCGACCACACCGTTGACCCGCACCTTGGTCCGCTCCGCCGCGGTACCGATCCTGATCGGCGCCCCGGCGGCGAACGCGGCGCAGTCCGCCCGCGTTCGGCAGACGAAGAAGTAGCGCGGATTGTCGACGTCGGACATCGCGTACGCCTTGAAGGTCGGATCGGCGCCGGCCGGCAACGGCTGCACGGCGAAGAACGCCAGCGTCACCGCGGCCACGGCCGCCACCCGCAGGCCGCCGCGGCGGGCCGGAGCCCGCCGGCCGGCGGTGACCGCCACCGCGCCGAAGCCGGCCAGACAGATCGCGATGGCGGCCAGCGCCCGGGCGTTCTCGAAGAGGAACTGCAGGCCGGTGGTCCGGGACACCTGGCTGAGCAGGGCACCGAGGGACAGCACCAGAACGGTCAGCAGGGCGAAACCGGCCGCCCGGCGGGCCACCCCCCGGGTGCCGATCAGCAGCATCGCCGCCAGCACCGGCCAGACCTGGTGGTGCGTCCAGGAGACCGGCGACGCCGCGACCGTCGCGCAGCCCACCAGCACCGCCGCGTACGCCGGCTGTCCGGCCGACTCCAGCGCCCGGGCCCGCAGCAGCGCCACCCCGCACACCACGACGACCAGCGCGGCCCAGAGCACCGGCAGGGTGTTCCCGTCCACGCCGACCCGCAGCAGCATCCCGTGCAGCGACTGGTTGCCCAGCGATGCCAGGTTGCCGATCCGAGACGTGTTGACGATGGTGCCGGACCAGAAGGTCAGGCTGTCGCCGGGCAGGACCGCCGCGCCGACCACCGCACAGCCGACGAACGCGGCGCCGGCCCGGGCCGCGTCGCGGTACCGGCGGGCGAGCAGGAAGTAGCCGACGAAGAGCAGCGGGGTCAGCTTGATGGCGGCCGCCATCCCGACCAGCAGCCCCCGGTACCGGGCCGGCGTCAGTCCCATCCCGTCGACCAGGGCCAGCAGCACGATGAAGATGCTGACCTGCCCGAACCGCAGGTTGCTCTGCACCGGGGCGGAAACCAGCAGGGCGCAGGCGACCGCCGCGATCACCAGCTGCCGCCGCGGGCCGGCAACCGCGAGTACGCCGCCGAGCGCCACCGCGATGGCCACCACCGCCGCGCAGGTGGCCGCCAGCCAGCCCGCCTGCACCACCGGCTCCGGGAGCGCGCCGATCGGCCAGAGGATCACCGCGGCGAACGGCGGGTAGGTGAACGGACCGCCGTTGTCGGCCACGTAGGAGTACAGCGGAGAGCCGGACCGCAGGTGTCGCACCGCGCCGTGGTAGATGTGCAGGTCGGAGAGGCGGTCCCAGCTCGGCCGTCGCAGCACCAGCGCCACGGAGACGGCCGCGGTGATTCCGTACAGAAGCCAGATCAGCCCCGCCCTGCGCCCCGCCATGGTCGCGGAGTCTAGAGACGACACTGCCCGCACGGTGCCGTCGTGGCGGACCCGCGACCCGCTCGTGACACCGCCGTCACCGCCGACTCCACCGATCGGCGCGGCCCACCGGCTCGGTCAGCCGGTCGCGGGCAGGGTGTTCTGGATCTCGCGGACCTCGCGGCTGAGCAGGATGCCGAGCAGGGCGAGCGCGCACAGCACGGCGGCCCCGACCAGGGTGGCGCGGGCGCCGTACGCGTCGGCCAGCGGTCCGGCCGCGAGCTGGCCGATCGGCACCGCCACCAGCGACCCGAGCATGTCGTAGGAGTAGACCCGTGCCAGCTTCTCGGGCGGGACGTGCTCCTGGATGGTGGTCTCCCACGCCACCCCCAGCTGCTCGAACGCCACCCCGGCCACGAACGCGCAGAGCAGCAGCACCCCCAGCCGGGGAGTCAGCCCGAGCGCGCCGAGCAGCAGCACGTCACCGAGGCTGCAGATCACCCCGAACCGCAGGAACCGGCGGATCCGCAACCGCAGGGCGATGATGCCGCCGATCACCATGCCGGCCGTCTCGGTCGCGAGCACCAGCCCCCAACCCAACCGGCCGATCGTCTCGTCGGCGACCACCGGGCCGAGCACGTGCAGGCCACCGGCGAGGGCGGCGTTGACGACCGCGGCGCCCGCCACCACCACCCACAACCAGGTACGGGAGGAAACCTCCGCCCAACCCTCGCGCAGCTCCGCGATGACGCGGGCCGGGCCGCCACCGACGCCGTCGACCGGGTCAGCGGCGGCGCTGGGGACCCGCAGTCGGGAGAAGACGATCGCGGCCAGCGCGAAGGCGGCCGCGTCGACGGCCAGACCCCAGCCGGGGCCGACCGCGGCGACCAGGACACCGCCGATCGAGGCGCCCAGGATCATCGCGCCGTTGAAGCCGAGCCGGTTTATCGCGTTGGCCTGCTGCCGGACCTCGGCGGGCACGGTCTGGGGCAGCAGCGCCGAGGCCGCCGGCAGGGCGATCGCGCCGGCGATCCCGTTGACGGCGGAAAGCCCGATCAGCAGCGGGATGGTCGCGGTCCCGGTCAGGACGCTGGCGGCGACCGCGAGTTGGGTGCCGGCGGCGAACGCGCTCGCCCCGACCAGCACCAGACCACGCGGCAGTCGGTCGGCGAGCACCCCGCCGAAGAGCACGAAGACGACGTTCGTCACCGACCGCGCGCCGACCACCAGGCCGAGGTCGCGGGCCGACCCGGTCAGGTCCAGGACGGCGAACCCGAGCGCGATCGGCGCCACGGAGTTGCCGAGCATCGTGACGGTGCGGCCGACGACAAGCAACCGGAACGTCAGGTACCGCAGGGGTTCCAGGGTCGCCGTCATCGGGGCTGCTCCGCCATCCTGAACAGTGCGACGGTGGCGCTGATCTTCACCGTCCCGGCGCTGCGCGGCGGGCGGGCGGCCCGGTGCAGGTCGTCGCTGGCCTCGGCGATCCGATCCCGGATCTCGGACCAGGCATCGGGGTCGAGCCACAGCTCCGCGTCGGCCAGGTAGTTGCGCTGGGAACGGCGCATGGCCGCCGACCGGCGGCGCAGTTCGGCCGCGAGGGCGGCGTAGACCAGCCGTTGCTGCGGGTCCGGCGGCGCGCCCTCGGGCACCGGACGGTCCGGACGGTCCAGGTCGCCCGTCACGTCGTACCGGTAGCGCTTGGCCACCCCGCCGCGGATCCGCTCCTCGCCGGCCACCTCGATCAGGCCGCTGGCCAGCAGGTGTCGCAGGTGGTAGCTGGCGTTGGCGTGGGTCAGGTCGAGCTCGCGGGCGATCTCGGCGGCGGTCAGGTCCGCGCCGGTCAGCAGCGACAGGATCCGCAGCCGGACCGGGTGGGCGAGCGCGCGCAGCTCGACGGTCTGGTCGCGGTCGGCGTCATCTCCCCAAGACATGTTGGGCAGTATCACACCCGACCTCCGCACTGTCCAATATCCGTTTGGGGGTCGGTCCTCGGCCCGAGGGTTGCCGGTGCCGGCGGAGGCTCGGATGATGTCGGGATGATCGGGCCGGTTGGAGCAGACCTCGGCGGCGTCGCCGGACGGACCGGCTGTGACGCGCGTCGCGTCGGGCGGCTCCGCCCGTCGAGGTGGGCCGGCGCGGCCGGCGGGCCGCATTCCGATCAGCCACGTAGGCTGGCGAACGTGAGGGACAACAGGGACCAAGCGACCGGGCATGGCGACGTGAACCAGGAGCGGCCGCCGGCGCGGTTCCGGGACGGACGCGACGGAGTGCCGGCGTGACCGAGTTCGACGGCCTACCCGTCCTGCGCTCCCCCGTGGCCATCGCCGCCTTCGAGGGGTGGAACGACGCCGCCGACGCGTCCACCGCCGCCGTCGAACACCTGGAACAGGTCTGGCAGGCCCGGCAGGTGGCCGAGCTGGACCCGGAGGACTTCTACGACTTCCAGGTGAGCCGCCCGACGGTCACCATGGCCGGCGGCGAGACGCGCCGGGTCGAGTGGCCGACCACCCGGTTCATGGTCGCCAGCCCGGAGGGCACCGACCGGGACGTGGTGCTGATCCGGGGCATCGAGCCGAGCATGCGCTGGCGGACCTTCTGCGAACAGGTGCTGGAGCTCTGCCACAGCCTGGAGGTCAACCGGGTCGTCCTGCTCGGCGCCTTGCTGGCGGACGTGCCGTACACCCGGCCACTGCCGATCACCGGCAGCGCGTCGGACCCCGACGCAGCCCAGCGCTACCAACTCACCCCGACCCGCTACGACGGCCCGACCGGCATCGTCGGCGTACTGCACGACGCCACCACCCGGGCCGAGGTGGACGCGGTCTCGTTCTGGGTGCACGTGCCGCACTACGCGAACAACCCGCCCTGTCCGAAAGCCACCCTGGCGCTGCTGCACCGGGTCGAGGACGTGCTGGACCTGCCGGTACCGATGGCCGACCTGGCCGAGGAGGCGGCGGAGTGGGAGCAGCGGGTCCGCACCGCCGCCGAGCAGGACGCGGAGCTCGGCGAATACGTCCGGGAGCTGGAGGAACGGGTCGGCGACGCCGGCATCCAGCCGCTCACCGGCGACGAGATCGCCCAGGAGTTCGAGAAGTACCTGCGGCGCCGGGGCGGCTCGGCCGGCCCCACCGCCGGCTCCTGGTGACCACCTGACCCGCCGTACGCCGGTACGGGCTTTCCCACCGGACTGACTCCCCTCGTTCCTCGGTTGGCCCCGCTGTCGGCGGGTCGTCGGCCGGCGTGTCACACTCCGTACGGCATCCTAGGAACCTAGTGTTATGGTCCCAGACAGCTTCGGAGGTGACCGTGCAGATCAACCCGGGCGCGGCGGAGTTCCCCCACCGGCAGATCGCCGCGCAACTGCGGGCCCGGATCCGCAACGGGGACTGGGCGGCCGGCGACCGGTTGCCGTCCATCCCGGCGATCGCCGAGCTGTTCGGCGTCGCCAAACAGACCGTGCAGCGGGCCATCGACCAGCTCCGGGTCGAGGGCGTCCTGATCACCAAGCCCGGCTCCGGGACGTACGTGCGCGGCACCCGGCGCCGGCTCAACCGGCTCTCCCGGGGCCGCTACGGCGGACATCGCGGCTACCACGCCGACCTGGCCGCCCGGTACCGCCAGCAGCTCATCCAGGTCGGCCGGGCACCCGCCCCGCCGGAGGTCGCCGACGCCTTCGGGGTCAGCGACGGCACCGAACTGCTCGTCCGCCGGCACCTGGTACGCACCGAGGACGTCCCGGTCGAGGTCGGCGCCTCCTGGTTCCGGCTCACCGACGCCGCCGGCACCTCGCTGGAACGGATGGAGGCGTACGGCCGCCCGCTCTACCAGGAGGCCGAGGAGGCCATCGGCCGGCGCTACGCCTCGGCCACCGACCAGATCAGCGCCCGCCAGCCGACCCGCGAGGAGGCCGAGATCCTGCAGGTCCGGCCGGACACGCCGGTGCTGCACCTGCTGCACGTCGCCTTCGACGCCGACCACCGGCCGATCGAGGTGGCCCAGGCGACCTGGCCCGGGCCGATGACCACGCTCACCGAGCAGTACCGGATTCCCGGACCCAGCCCGGACCCGGACCCCGACCCGGGACTCGTCCTGGGCTGATCCCGCCGACTCCTGGGCTGATCCCCCCGCCTCCGGGGCTGATCCCGCCGACCGCCCGGCATCGGACGCCTCGGGCGGCCCGGCGGGTCGGCCGGGCCGCCGTCAGCCATGGCGGCCCGGACGGAACCGAGGTCAGCCGTCGGCGGTGCGGCTACAGCCGGACGCCCAGCAGCGCGTCGACCGTCTCGGCGACCAACGCCGGAGCCCCCCGGTCGGCGCCGTCGCCGGCCAGCGCGGCGTCGGCCCACCGGTCGACAAGCGCCAACACACCCGGGGTGTCCAGGTCGTCGGCGAGGCGGCCGCGTACCCCGGCGAGCAGCTCCGTCCCGGCCGGACCCGCGGCGGCCCGGACCGCCTCCCGCCACCGGCCCAACCGCTGTACGCCGTCCTTGAGCAACTCGTCGGTCCACTGCCGGTCGGCCCGGTAGTGGCCGGCGAGCAGGGCCAGCCGAAGCGCCATCGGATCCACCCGGTCGGCCCGCAGCCGGGAGACGAAGACCAGGTTGCCCCGGGACTTCGACATCTTCTCGCCAGCCAGCCCGATCATGCCCGCGTGCACGTAGTGCCGGGCGAACGGCGCGATACCGGTCAGCCGCTCGGCGTGCGCGGCGGAACACTCGTGGTGCGGGAAGATCAGGTCGTTGCCGCCGCCCTGCACGTCGATGCTGTCGCCCAGCAGGTCCAGCGCGATCACCGCGCACTCGATGTGCCAGCCGGGGCGGCCCGGCCCGAGCGGCCCGCCGTCCCAGGCCGGCTCGCCGTCCCGGGCGCCGCGCCAGAGCAGCGGATCGAGCGGGTCGCGCTTGCCAGGCCGCTGCGGGTCGCCGCCGCGCTCGGCCGACAGGAGCAGCATCTGCTCCCGGGGCAGGTTCGACTCGTAGCCGAACCGGGGCGCCGCGGCGAGGTCGAAGTAGACGTCGCCGGAGCCGTCGTCGAGCCGGTAGCCGGCGCCGTCGTCGAGCAGCCGGCGGACCCGGTCGGCGATCGCCGGGATCGACTCGACCGCCCCGACGTAGTGCGTCGGCGGGATGATCCGCAGCGCCTCCATGTCCTCCCGGAACAGCGCGGTCTCCCGCATCGCCAGGACCACCCAGTCCTCACCGTCGCGCTCCGCCCGCTCCAGCAGCGGGTCGTCGATGTCGGTGACGTTCTGCACGTAGGTCACCGGATGCCCGGCGTCCCGCCACATCCGCTGCACCAGGTCGAAGGTCATCATGGTCGCGGCGTGGCCGAGGTGGGTCGCGTCGTACGGGGTGATGCCGCAGACGTACATGGTGGCCGGGCCGGCGGGGCGGGTCGGGTGCGGCCCGCCCCGGGCCGAGTCGAACAGGGTCAACGGCTCACCCGTGCCCGGCAGCCGCGGAATCTCGTGCCCCACCCAGGAGTCCATGACCATCAGCCTAGCCAGGCCCACGGACGGTCCGGACCGACCCGGACGGCGGACGTGACCGGTCCGACAGTCACCGCGGCCGGCGGGTCAGATGGGCGGCCAGGGCATCGCCGGCCAGTCCTGCGGCGGGAGCGGGAACCGGCCCTGCTCCACCAACCGGTCCACCCGGCCGGCCAGCTCGGCGATCTCCGCCGTCGTCAGATGCTCGGCGAGCTCGGCGCCGAGCGGGCCGGCCACCGCGCCGGCCAGCCGGCGCAGCACCTCGACCGCCTCCGCCGGCAACGGCCGGCCGGCCCAGCCCCAGAGCACCGTACGCAGCTTCTCCTCCACGTGGAAGCTGACGCCGTGATCCACCCCGTAGACCCGGTCGTCCGGGCCGCGGAGCACGTGGCCGCCCTTGCGGTCGGCGTTGTTGATCACCGCGTCCAGGACCGCCAACGCCGCCAGCCGGGGGTCGTCGGCATGCGCCAGCGCGTACGCGGTGCCGTCTTCGTCGCGGGCGCCCGCCACCGGGAACCACCGCGGCGGCAGCTGGTCGGACGGCACGAAGCCGACCAGCGCCTCGGCGTCGTCGGGCTCGTCGATCCAGAGCTGGCAGGCGCCCGGCCCGAGCGGGCCGTCGCGCAGCACGGTGGGGGGCACCAGTCCCCATCCGGTGGCCTGGGAGACCAGGTAGGCGCTGACCTCCCGCCCCGCCAGGGTGCCGTCCGGAAAGTCCCAGAGCGGCCGCTCGCCGCGGACCGGCTTGTAGACGCAGCGGGCGGTCACCCCGTCCAGGGTCAGCCGGGCGCGCAGGGTGGTGTTGGAGGCGTCGACCAGCCGCCCCTCCAGCTGGAACTGACCGCCGCGCAGCAGCCGCAGGGCGTCGCTCTCGTCGAGCGTCGCGCACAGGTCGGAGGAGGTCATCGCGGCCGGGGCGGTCGGTTGGCCGGTCCGGTCACCGGTGGTAGCCGTTGTTCCGCGGGCAGAGGTGCCCGGCGGGATCCAGTGGCTGCCCACACAGCGGGCACGGCGGTCGGCCGGCGGCTACCACCCGGCGGGCCCGGTCGATGAACTCGCGGGCCGCCTGCGGAGTCAGCCGGACCCGCAGCCGGTCGAGGTCGTCGTCCGGCTCCTCCTCGTCGTCGTCCAGGTCGTCGGGATCGGGATCGGCGGTCGGATCGCCGTCGGGGTCGCCGAGCTCGACCTCGGCCTCGCCCTCCCCCGCCGCGATCGCTTCGATGACCACCGTGGCGGTGTCGACGTCGAAGGCCAGGCCGAGCGTACCGACCCGGAACTCCTCGTCGACCGGCGTCTCCAACGGCTCGTTGTCGGAGGCCGCGGGCGGCGGATCCGGCAGCTCGATGCCGAACCGGCGGTGCGCCTCGGTCAGCAGCTCCTCCAGCTTCTCGGCCAGCAGTGACACCTGAACCTTCTCCAGCGCCACGCTGACCAGCCGGCCACCGCCCCGCGCCTGCAGAAAGAACGTCCGCTCCCCGGGCGCCCCCACGGTTCCGGCGACGAACCGCTCGGGCGGCTCGAATGCGTGCACCTGGTGGGTCATACCCTCGACCCTATCCGGCCGGTCACCACCCCGCGCAGCCCACCGACCCGAATCGCCGCCCGGCCCGGCCGCGGCCGGTCAGCACCCTCGCACGGCGGCCCTGGGTGGGCCAACGCGGTGCTGGTCGCGGCCCTGGCGGCCGGGTCAGCCGGCCGGCTCGACGGAGCCGGCGCCCGCGCCGCCGCCGACCGCGGCGTCGGACTCGGCCGCCGCCGACCGGCGCCGCCGGCGCCGCTTCGGCAGCACCAGGTCGGTGAGGTCGCCGCCGGAGTCGTTGAGCCGGACCACGAAGGGGCGTACCGGCGTGTAGCGGATCGCGGTCACCGAGGCCGGGTCGGCCACGATCCGCTGAAAAAGGTCAAGGTGTACGCCGAGCGCGTCCGCGACGATCGCCTTGATCACGTCGCCGTGGCTGCAGGCCACCCAGAGCGCCTCCGGGCCGTGCTCGGCCGTGATCCGGGCGTCCCAGGCACGGACCGCCGCGACCGCCCGACCGGCCATCGCCGCCATCGCCTCGCCGCCGGGGAAGACCACGGCGCTGGGGTGCTGCTGGACCACCGGCCACAGGGGATCCTTGGCGAGCTTCTTCAGCGGCTGGCCCTCCCAGGCGCCGTAGTCGCACTCGACGAGTCCCTCCTCCACCACCGGTGCCACGCCGGGCAGTGCCAGGTCGAGCGTCTGCCGGCACCGGATCAGCGGGCTGGTCACCACCGCGGCCAACGGGACCGCGCGCAGCCGGGCGCCCACCGCGGCCGCCTGGGCCCGGCCCGTCTCGTCGAGCTCGACCGGGCGTCGGCCGGCCAGGCCACCGTCCGCGTTCGCGGTGGTCCGGCCGTGTCGCAGGAGCAGGAGGGTCGCCACGGTGATCAGCCTACGGCCGGCCCGCACGCCACGCGGTGAGCCGGCTCAGGTCGCCGAGATGGTGCCGGTCATCAGCAGGCCGAGCACCAGGGTGCCCAGCGCCACCCGGTACAGGACGAAGACGTACAGGGTGTGGTGCGCGACATAGCGCAGCAGCCAGGCGATCGCCGCGTAGCCGACCGCGAACGCGATCGCGGTGGCGACCACCATCTGGGCCACCGTCGGGATCGAACCCGTGCCGCTGGTGTCGAAGACGTCCGGAACGCTGAACACCCCGGACATCACCACCGCCGGGATGGCCAGCAGGAAGGAGTACCGGGCCGCCGCCTCCCGGGTGAGGCTGAGGAACAGGCCGGCGGTCAACGTGGCCCCGGACCGGGAGACCCCCGGGACCAGCGCCATCGCCTGGGCGAAGCCCATGATGATGCCGTCGCGGAGGGTGAGGTTCTCCACCCGGCGGGTCTGGCGACCCCAGTACTCGGCGAAGGCCAGCACGAAGGCGAAGACGATGAGCACCGTCGCGACCAGCCAGAGGTTCCGGGCGGTGGCCCGGATCTGGTCCTTGAACAGGAAGCCCAGCACCCCGATCGGAATCGAGCCGACGATGACGTACCAGCCCATCCGGTAGTCCAGGCTGGTCCGCACCGAGCGGTCCCAGAGGCCGACCACCCAGGTCCGGCCGATCCGCCAGATGTCCTTGGCGAAGTAGAGCAGCACGGCCGCCTCGGTGCCGAGCTGGGTGACCGCGGTGAAGGAGGCCCCGGCGTCCTGCTCGAAGAAGATCGCCGAGGTGATCCGCAGGTGGGCGGAGGAGCTGACCGGCAGGAACTCGGTCAGACCCTGAACGATGCCGAGGACGATCGCCTCGATCCAGCTCATCGCGCCCGCTCCCCGACCCGACCGGCACCGCCGCGGCGTCCGACCGGCGGCCTCACTCGCCGACCCCGGCCAGTTCCAGCGCCTCGGCGCAGGTCCGCAGCGTCTGGATGCCGCTCTCGGCGTCCGCGACGAAGAGGGTGACCGACAGGGTGGTCACGCCGGCCGCCGCGTACTCGCGCATCCGGTCGGCGATCCGCTCCCGGGGGCCGAGCAGCGAGGTGCGGTCGATGAACTCCAGCGGCACCGCGGCCGCCGCGTCCCGCTGACGCTTGGCGAGGTAGAGGTCCTGCACCTCGCGGGCGGCGTCACCGTAGCCCATCCGGGTGGCGAGCTGGTTGTAGAAGTTCTGCTCCCGGCTGCCCATCCCGCCGACGTAGAGGGCGGCGTACCAGCGGACCAGCTCGGCGCAGGCGGCCACGTCGTCGCCGACCACGACCGGCACGGACGGCACCACGTCGAAGCCGGCCAGTTCCCGGCCGGCCCGGGCCCGGCCGGCGGCGACGGCGGCGAGCTGCTCGTCGGCGTGGTCCGGGGCGAAGAAGATGGCCAACCAGCCGTCGGCGATCTCACCGGCCAGTTCCAGGTTCTTCGGGCCGACCGCGGCCAGGTAGATCGGGATCCGCTCGCGGGGCGGGTGGAACCCCAGCCGCAGCGCCTTGCCGGGACCGTCGGGCAACGGCAACGTGTAGTGCGCGCCGTCGTACGCGACCGGCTGACGGGCGATGGCCAGCTTGACGATGTCGACGTACTCCCTGGTCCGGGCCAGCGGGCGGCCGAACCGGACACCGTGCCAGCCCTCGGAGACCTGCGGGCCGGACACCCCGAGGCCGAGCCGGAACCGCCCCCCGGAGATGGTGTCGATGGTCGCCGCGGTCATCGCCGTCATCGCCGGGGTCCGGGCCGGGATCTGCATCACCGCGCTGCCCAGGTCGATCCGCTCGGTCTGCCCGGCGAGCCAGGCCAGCATGGTCGGCGAGTCCGAGCCGTACGCCTCGGCGGCCCAGACCACCGAGTAGCCCAGCCGGTCGGCCTCCCTGGCCAGGGCCAGGTGGTCGGCGGGTGTGCTCCACGCCGTCTGATATCCGAGGCTGAGCCCGAGTCGCACTGGTCCTCCCCATCCGCACCACGAGTCGCATCAGGGTACGCAATCCACTCGCGCCACTCGACGACCGGCTCGCCGAACGGCGCCGCAGCCGACCCGGGGCGGACCCGCCGCCCCCGGCGGCAGGTGTCCGGTCCGCGGCAATAGAGGCGGCGAGGATATCGGCGGGGCGATGTTCTGAATAAGGTTCACCCATGCAACAACGACCGCTCGGCCGAAGCGGGCTGGCGGTTTCGCGGCTCGCGCTCGGCACCATGACCTGGGGTCGGGACACCGATGCCGACGACGCGGCCGCCCAGCTCAAGAGCTACCTGGACGCCGGGGGCAACCTGGTGGACACCGCCGACGTGTACGGCGACGGGGACGCCGAGGCGGTGATCGGGTCACTGATCGGCACCCTGGTCCCCCGCGACGACCTGCTGATCGCCACCAAGGCCGGGCTGCGGCCGGGCACCGGACGCCGCCGGGACGGCTCCCGTGGGCACCTGCTGCGCACCCTGGACGCCTCGCTGCGGCGGCTCGGCACCGACCACGTCGACCTCTGGCAGGTGCACGGGTACGACCCGGACACCCCGTTGGAGGAGACGCTCGCCACGCTGGATCACGCGGTGGCCAGCGGCCGGGTGCGCTACGTCGGGGTGTCGAACTACGCCGGCTGGCAGACCGCCCGGGCCGCCGCCTGGCAGCAGGCCGTGCCCGGCCGCGCGCCGGTGGTCGCCGCCCAGGTGGAGTACTCGCTGCTGGAACGCGGCATCGAACGGGAGGTGCTGCCGGCCTGCGCCGCGCTGGGACTGGGCGTGCTGCCCTGGTCGCCGCTGGGCCGGGGGGTGCTGACCGGGAAGTACCGGCACGGCCGACCGGCCGACTCGCGCGCCGCCTCCCCCCACTTCGAGAGATTCGTCGCCACCTACCTGGAGCCGCGCTGCTCCAGCATCGTCGAGGCGGTCGCCACCGCGGCCGGTGGGCTGGGCGTCTCACCGCTGGAGGTGGCGCTGGCCTGGGTCCGGGACCGGCCCGGGGTGGTCGCGCCGATCCTGGGCGCCCGCAGCGCCGGGCAACTGCAGGGCGCCCTGCAGGTGGAGCGGATGACCCTGCCGGACGAGATCGCCCGGGCCCTCGACGACGTCTCGGCGATCCCGTTCGGCTATCCGGAGCGGGACGGCTGACCGGCCCGTCCGGGCGGTCGCGCGGCGAGTCGGTCCGACCCGGGACTGGTGCCACGCCCGGTGGGCTGGGCAGGATGTAAAACATGGACTACGAATACGCGCCGCTGCGGTTACCGCCGAATGTCGACCGGGTGGCCGCCGCGGCGCAACTGGCGATCCAGGCCGAGTTCTCCGGCTGGGAACTGGCCCGGGTCCGACTGTTCCGCGACGGCACCCGGCAGGTGGTGCTCCGCCGTCGGATCGCCAACCGGTCGCAGCCGGGCCTGTCGTACTGAACCGCCGGCCGGCCCCGGACCGGGACCGGCCGTCGCGGGAGGGGCGCTAGCCGACCCGCCCCGCCTCGTCGTCGTCGACCAACTCGTCGTCGGCCGCGTACGGGTGCTCGTCGAGCCGACCGACCAGCCGATCGCCGTCGGCCGGCTGGAACGGCCCGACGCCGTCGGTGTCGTCGTACGCGTCCACCGCCAGCGGTTCGGTCACCTCGCTGACCATCACCACCCCGTCCAGCGGCTCCAGTTCGGGGATGTCCAGGGCACCGAGCGAGCCGTCGCCGGCCTGCAGCAGCTCCAGTACCGCCTCGCCCACCCCCTCGACCGGGGCGGACTCCTCGTCCTCGGCCAGCCCGGTGCGCCGGGCCGCCTCCGCCACCCGCACCAGCGCCGCCACGCTCGGCACCTGGTAGTCGCGCCGCTGGCGGACCGAGAGCACCCGCGGGTACGGATCACCGGACTCGTCGCCGTCCACGCCGCCCAGCCCCACCCCGAACCGCTGATCGGCCTCGTTCGGGTCGATGGACTCCACGTCCCACGGCGTCACCTCGCCGAAGGTGTCCAGCAGCCGCTCGTCGTAGGAGTAGCTCGCGTTGTTGAGGGCGACGTAGGACTGCCACACCTCGTCGTCGTCGATCCGGCCGTCGGCGGCCTTGACCGCGGCGAGGTGGGCGCGAGCGGCCGCGAAGACCGCTTCGAGGGCGGCGTCCAGCTCGGCGTGCTGGTCGGTCATGGTGGGGCAGTCCCTTCGATTTCGAGGAGCGGGCGCCGGTCGGCGGGACCGCTAGCAGTTCCGCAGGAACCGGTCGAGCACCCGCACGCCGAACTTTAGCCCGTCGACCGGGACCCGCTCGTCGATGCCGTGGAACAGCGCGGAGAAGTTCAGGTCGGCCGGTAGCCGCAGCGGCGCGAACCCGAAGCAGCGGATCCCGAGCTTCTGGAACGCCTTGGCGTCGGTGCCGCCGGAGAGCATGTACGGCACCGGCCGGGCACCGGGGTCCTCGGCCCGCAGGGCCGCCCCCATCGCGTCGACCAGGGCGCCGTCGAAGCTGGTCTCGACGGCCGGCTGGCGCTGGGCGTACTCGATCTCGATGTCCGGACCGACCACCTCCCGCAGCTGCCGCAACAGCAGCTCGGACTGGCCCGGCAGGCTGCGGCAGTCGATGGTGGCGCTGGCCCGACCCGGAATGACGTTGTCCTTGTAGCCGGCGGCGAGCCGGGTGGGGTTCGCGGTGTTGCGCACCGTGGCGCCGACGATGTTCGCGATCGGGCCGAGCTTGCCGATCGCCGCCTCCGGGTGGTCCGGGTCGAACTCGATCCCCAACAGGTCGCAGACCTGCTCCAGGAAGGTCCGCACGGTCGGCGTGATCACCAGTGGGAACCGGTGCCGGCCCACCCGGGCGACCGCCTCGGCCAACGCCGTCACCGCGTTGTCGTCGTGCACCATCGACCCGTGCCCCGGCCGGCCCCGGGCGTGCAGCCGCAGCCAGTCAATCCCCTTCTCCGCCGTCTCGATCAGGTAGAGCCGCAGGTCCTCGGTGACCGAGTAGGAGAAGCCGCCAACCTCGCCGATCGCCTCGGTGCAGCCGTCGAGCAGGTCCCGGTGGTGGTCGGCGAGGAAGTGTGCGCCGTATTCACCGCCGGCCTCCTCGTCGGCGGTGAACGCCAGCACCAGGTCGCGCGGCGGTCGCACCCCGGTGGTCTGCCACTCGCGGACGACCGCGAGCACCATCGCGTCGAAGTCCTTCATGTCGATCGCACCCCGGCCCCACAGGTAGCCGTCCCGCAACTCGCCGGAGAACGGGTGCACCGACCACTCGCTGGCGTCGGCCGGCACCACGTCCAGGTGACCGTGGACCAGCAGGGCGCCCCGGCCGGGGTCGGTGCCCGGGATCCGCGCCACCAGGCTGGTCCGCCCCGGCGCCGACTCGCGCAGTTCGGCGGCGACGCCGACCTCGGCGAGCTTGCCGGCGACGTACTCCGCCGCGACCCGCTCGCCGGCGCTGCTGGCGGTGTCCCCGGTGTTCGTGGTGTCGATCCGCAGCAGGTCGCGGCAGATCCCGACGACCTCGTCGGTGGCGGGGGCCGGAACCGGGGGACTGGTCATGCGGTTCTTCATACCAGCGGTGCCGGTTTCGGCGGCGGCCGGGCCGGGTACCGATCGCACGCGTCGGCAGCGGTCGGCGCCGCCGAGACCGAGGAGGGTGACCGTGCCCGTACCCCTGCCGCCCCTGCCACCGGCCCCCGGCGACGACGAGGAGTACCGCCCCGGCGGGCGCAGCGTGGTCGACCTGCTGGCCGAGGAGCACGCCCGAATCGGCGGGCTGCTGCGGGAGCTGGCCGACCCACGGCTGCCGGCGCAGCGGCGCAGCCAGGTGGCGCAGGTGCTGACCGCCACGGTGTCGCGGCACCTCTCCGCCGAGGAGCAGTACCTCTACCCCGCCATGCGGGCCAGCCTGCCCGACGGCGGGCCGCTCGCCGACCGGGAGATCGCCGCCGACACCGAGGTGCTGCGGATGCTGCGGGACCTGGCCGGCACGGCACCCGAGGACCCGCGGTTCGGCGGGCTCGCCGACGACCTGGGCGGCAAGCTGCGCCGGCACGCCGACGCGGCCGACCGGGAGATCTTCCCGGTGCTGCGCGAGGTCGCCACCGACGCGGAGCTGATCCGGCTCGGCAACCGGGTGGAGATCGCCGAGGAGGCCGCCCCGACCCGGCCGCATCCCGGACATCCGGTCAGTCCACCCTGGAACCGGGTGGTCGAGCCGGCGCTGGGCGTGGTCGACAAGGTCCGGGACGCGGTGACCGGCCGCCGCACGTACGTCGAGGACCTCGGCAACCGCCCGCAGCCGCGATAATTCCGGACCTTCGCCCATAACATCCCCAGTCCGCCCGAGGCGGCGGCGGACCGGCCGTACCGGCGGGCCGTGGAACCGTTCCCGGCGGCGAGGTGTCCGTTCGGTTGCTATTCATGTTTCCTTTGGGGGATCTTTCACTGGCCGAAGGTCTTCCCGTGGATCCCTTTCTGGTCCTACCGTCACGCTATGAACCTGGAGCTGCGGCACCTGAAGGTGGTGTGCGCCATCGCGGAGACCGGCAGCGTGACCAAGGCCGCGTCCGCGCTCGGGCTCGCCCAGCCGGCCCTCACCGCGCAGCTCCAACGCATCGAGCGCACCCTCGGCGGGCCGCTGTTCGAACGCGACCGGCGGGGCGCGCGGCCCACCGCGCTGGGCGAGCTGGTGCTGGCCCGCGCCCGGGTGCTGCTGCCGGCGATGAAAGGGCTACAGGACGAGGCCGCCCGACTGGCCGGGGCCGGCACCGCGATGAGCCAGTACCGCTTCGGCGGCGTGAACAGCCCGATCCTCGGCCGGCTGGTGCACCGGATCGCGGCCGACCAACCGCACGCCCAGATCAGCACCTACGCCTCCTGGTCGGTCGACGAACTGTCCCAGATGGTCATCAGCGGCCGGCTGGACTACGTGCTCTCCGGCGTCTGCGGCGACGCCACCCCGTCGGCCGAATTCGGGCTGACCTGGCGGGCGGTGGCCGTGGACGCGGTCTTCGTGATGCTGCCCGAGGGGCACCCGCTCGCCGCCGACGACGAGGTGCACCTGGCCGACCTCGGCACCGAACGGTGGGTCGCCGCGCCCGGCGACGGCTGTTTCGGCGACTGCTTCGCGGCCGCCTGCGCACGGGCCGGCTTCACCCCGCGCAAGGTGTACGAGACCGACGTGCGCGGCTGCCTCGACCTGGTCGACGCCGGCGAGGCGGTGGCGCTGTGCCAGGCCACCTTCCGGCCGGTGGCGGGCCTGGTGACCCGGCCGCTGGCCGGCGCCCCGTTGCGCTGGCGGCTGCTGCTCGGCTGGCACCCGGACGCGCCGGCGGCCCGGATCGCCGGACGGGTGGTGGACCACGCGGTCTCCGCGTACAACGATTCGCTGGCCCGCAATCCCGGTTATCTGGCCTGGCTCACCCGCAACCCCAACTTCGGTGCCCAGCAGATGATGGCCGCCTGAACGCCGCTGGTCACGGGCCGGTCGGACCCCTGGCGGTATGAGCAAACTGGTATCTAGCTGCGTCGATTATCGACCGTTAGGTTAACCGTGCCCTGTCCGATCCAGGGCCGGCAACGCGCACCCGGCGGTCGACGCCGGCTGCCGGTCCTGACCCCCGGTCGGCAGGGCACCGGCCGCTGCCGCCCGCCCGGTCCCCGAGCCCGGGCGGGCGTCCGGTGGCATCCGGAGCGACCCCCACTCCGACCGCGGCGCCCACCCCCGGCTCCGCGCCATGCTCTGCTCCCCGAAGGAGACAACCGATGAAGCGAAGACTTGCCGCGGTGGCAGCGGTGATCCTGCTGCCCGCGGGTGCGGTCGCGGCCGTGGCGCTACCGGCACTGGCCGCCCCGGACACCGGCTTCACCGCCACCGGCGTCGGCGCGGACGCCGCGTCCCCGCAGATGCTCGCCGCGATGCAGCGCGACCTGGGGCTCAGCGCCGACCAGGCGAAGTCCCGGATCGCCCGGGACGACAAGGCCAGCCGCACCGACGTGGAGCTGCGCAAGGCCCTCGGGTCGGCGTACGCGGGCTCGTGGCTGACCGCCGACGCCACCAGCCTCACGGTCGCCGTCACCACCGACGCCGCGGCGCAGCGGGCCCGCGCCGCCGGCGCCCAGGTCCGCCTGGTCGACCGCGGAGCCGCACAGCTCGACGGCGTCAAGGCGTCGCTGGACCGCAGCGCCGCGAAGGCTCCGGCCGCCTCGATCCCCGGCTGGTACGTCGACGTGGCCACCAACACCGTGGTCGTCCTCGCCAAGGGCGGTACCGCGGCCGCGACCGCGTTCGTCAAGGCCAGCGGCGTCGACGCCAAGGCCGTCCGGGTGGTGGCCAGCACCGAGACACCGACCACCTACTACGACGTACGCGGCGGCGACGCCTACTACATGGGCGGCCGGTGCTCGATCGGCTTCTCGGTGACCGGTGGCTTCGTGACGGCGGGGCACTGCGGCACCACCGGCACCGCGACCCAGGGCTACAACAACGTCTCGCAGGGCACCTTCCGGGGTTCGTCCTTCCCCGGCAACGACTACGCCTGGGTGCAGACCAACTCCAACTGGACCCCGCAGCCGTGGGTGAACAACTACTCCGGCGGCAACGTGACGGTGGCCGGTTCCACCGAGGCCGCGATCGGCGCCTCCATCTGCCGGTCCGGCTCGACCACCGGCTGGCGCTGCGGCACGGTGCAGGCGAAGAACTCGACGGTCAACTACCCGCAGGGCACGGTCTCCGGTCTGACCAGGACCAACGCCTGCGCCGAGCCGGGCGACTCGGGCGGCTCGTGGCTCTCCGGCCAGCAGGCCCAGGGCGTCACCTCCGGCGGCTCGGGCAACTGCAGCTCCGGCGGGACCACCTACTTCCAGCCGGTCAACGAGATCCTGTCGGTGTACGGGCTGACCCTGCGGACCTCCGGCGGCGGCGGTCCGACCACCCCGCCGCCCACCACCCCGCCGCCGGGCGGCAGCTGCTCCGGCACCGCCTACAGCGGATCGCTGTCCAGCGGCGCGAGCCAGTACCAGCCGGGTGGCAGCTACTACTACTCCTCGGCCTCCGGTGTGCACCGCGGCTGCCTGGACGGCCCGAACGGTGTCGACTTCGACCTCTACCTGCAGAAGTACAGCGGCAGCAGCTGGGTCACCGTGGCCCAGGGCATCACCTCCGGCCCGGACGAGACGGTCAGCTACTCCGGCACCGCCGGGTACTACCGCTACCGGGTGCACGCCTACAGCGGCTCGGGCAGCTACAGCCTGACCATCAGCCGACCGTGAACGCCGGTCCGGCCGGGGCGGCGATCCGCCCCGGCCGGACCGTTCCAGCTGGCCCGGTCCGGCCGGATCCGGGCCGGGCGACCGGGTGCGAACCGGCGCGGACCGGGTACCGACAACCACATGACCGACCTGATTCCACCCGCCGACGACGCACCCGCCGATGACGCGCGGGCGGACGGCGCGCAGGCCGACGGCGCAGGCGGACTGGACGCCGCCCGCCGGATCGCCGCCGCGCACACCTCGGCCTCCCGGGATCTGGAGGCGTTCCTGCGCCGGGTGCCGGCGACCCCGACCGCCGCCGACGTCGCCGAGTACGCTGCCCTGCTCTCCCGTGAGGACGCGGTCCGCGCCGACCGCGCCGCGGCGGCCGACGCCGCCGGCCTGGCGACGCCCAGCCTCGGCACCGAACGCTGACCGATCGACCGCGCGGCCGCCGACCGGGCGCACCGGCCCGCACACTGGACCACCTGGCCGACCGCCACCGCCACGCGCCGGCCGGCTAGCTCTCGTTCAGCGGGTCGTGGCCCAGGTCGAGCAGCGCGTGCCGCCACTGGTCGTCCTCCGCCGCGCCCGATGGCCGGGTCCGGAGCAGGCGGTCGATCCGGTCCACCGCCTGGCGCATCACCTCGATGTCGGCCCGGGTCAGGTCGACCTTGCGCTTGCGCAGCACGGCCAGGATCTGCCGGCCGGGCTCGGGCAGGTCGAGGTCGGGATCCTCGGTGAAGGCCCGCTCCCCCGAACCCTGGGTCAGCAGCCAGGTGCGCAACTGCTCCGAGCTCATGGTGACCCGACTGTGGAAGTCCTGCCAGAGCAGCTCGACGTCCGGCTCGACCCGCTGGTCGCGGACCATCACGCCCGCCCGCGCGGTGGACCCGACCGGTCCCGTCGGCCGGCGCCGTCGCGGCGGGCGCCCCCGGCGTGGCCGGCGCCGGTGCCGCGAGCGGCCCCGACGCGACGGGCGGTCCCGCCCCGCCGGCTCGTACCGGGTGGCGGATCGGCGTCCGCCGGACCCGCACCGACCCGCGGCGGACGCAGCACCGCGTCGGTCCCGGGACTCTTCTCCCGCTCTTCCTCCGGCTCGCTCACCTCGGCTCCTCTCACTCGACCGTCACTCACCCGCCGCCGCGGTCGCCGGCCGCCGGGCCGCCGGCCGGTCGCCCGGGACAACCTCGAACGTCAGCGCTGCCTCCCGGACGTCGACGACGACCCGCTGCCCGGGCGAGAGGGAGCCGTCCAGCAGCATCCGGGAGAGCCGGTTGTCGACCTCGCGCTGGATGGTGCGGCGCAGCGGCCGGGCCCCGAACTGCGGCTGGTAGCCGTTCTCGGCCAGCCAGTCCACCGCGGCCCCGGTCATCTCGATGCCGATGTTCTGGGCGTGCATGCGCCGACGGGTCTCCTCCAGCAGCAGGCCGGTGATCTGCCGGAGCTGCTCGGCCTCCAGCCGGCGGAAGATGATCACCTCGTCGATGCGGTTCAGGAACTCGGGGCGGAAGTGCTCCTGCAGCCGGCGCATCAGCCGGTCCCGCAGCTCGCTGTTCTCCTGGTCCGCCTCGTTGCCCTCGCCGCCGAACCCCACGCTGCGCTGGCTGCCGGTGATCAGCTCGGAGCCGAGGTTGCTCGTCATGATCAGAACGCTGTTCCGGAAGTTCACCGTCCGGCCCTGGCTGTCGGTCAACCGCCCCTCGTCGAGCACCTGCAGCAGGATGTTGAACACGTCGGTGTGCGCCTTCTCGATCTCGTCGAGCAGCACCACCGCGTACGGCCGACGGCGCACCGCCTCGGTGAGCTGACCGGCCTCCTCGTAGCCGACGTAGCCCGGCGGGGCGCCGACCAGCCGGCTGACCGTGTGCCGTTCCTGAAACTCCGACATGTCCAGCCGCACCATCCGGTCCGAGTCGCCGAACAGCGCCTCGGCCAGCGCCCGGGCCAGCTCCGTCTTGCCGACCCCGGTCGGGCCGAGGAACAGGAAGCTGCCCATCGGCCGGTTCGGGTCGGCCAGGCCGGTGCGGGACCGCCGGACCGCCTCGGCCACCGCGGTGACGGCGTCGTCCTGGCCGACCACCCGCTCGTGCAGGTGGCTCTCCAGCCGCAGCAGGCGGTCGCGCTCCTCCTCGGTGAGCTGGCTGACCGGGATGCCGGTGGCGCGGGACACCACCTCGGCGATCTCCTGCGGTCGTACCCGGGGCACCTCGTGCGGGCCGTCGCCACCGCGCGCCTCCTCGATCCGGCGCCCGATGGCCTGCAGCCGGTCGCGCAGGCTCGACGCGCGTTCGTACTGCTCGTCGGCGACCGCCTGCTCCTTCTCCCGCTGCACCTCCTCCAGTTCGCGCTCCAGCTCGCGGACGTCCCCGGCCGGGGTCCGGGTGCGCAGCCGGACCCGGGCGCCGGCCTGGTCGAGCAGGTCGATCGCCTTGTCCGGCAGGAACCGGTCGGTGACGTACCGGTCGGAGAGTTCGGCGGCGGCGACCAGCGCCTCGTCGGTGAAGCGCACCTGGTGGTGGGCCTCGTAGCGGTCCCGCAGGCCGCGCAGGATGGCGACCGTGTCGTCGACCGTCGGCTCGGGCACCAGCACCGGCTGGAACCGGCGGGCCAGCGCGGCGTCCTTCTCGATGTGCCGGCGGAACTCGTTGAGGGTGGTGGCCCCCACCACCCGCAGCTCGCCGCGGGCCAGCGCCGGCTTGAGCATGTTGCTGGCGTCCATCCCGCCCTCGCTGCCCGACCCGCCCGCCCCGACCAGGGTGTGCAGCTCGTCGAGGAAGACGATCAGGTCGTCGCCGTGCGACCTGATCTCGTCGAGCACCTTCTTGAGCCGCTCCTCGAAGTCGCCCCGGTACCGGGTCCCGGCGACCAGGCCGGCCAGGTCCAGCTGGACCACCCGCTTGCCGAGCAGGGTCTCCGGCACGTCGCCGTCGGCGATCCGCTCGGCCAGGCCCTCCACGATGGCGGTCTTGCCCACCCCGGCCTCGCCGATCAGCACCGGGTTGTTCTTGGTCCGGCGGGACAGGATCTCCACCGCCTGCTCGATCTCGTCGGCCCGGCCGATGACCGGGTCGATCTCGTCGGCCCGGGCCAGGTCGGTCAGGTCCTGCCCGTACTGGTCGAGGGTGGGCGTTCCCCGATCGGGTTTGACCCCGCCCGAGCCGTTGCGTTCCACGCTCGCCGCCTGCAGGGCCTGCGGCTGGATCCGGCCGGCGGCGAGCATCCGGCCGGCGGGCGATTCGGGGTTCAGCGGCAGCGCCATCAGAATGTGCTCGGGGCCGATGTAGGAGGCGCCCATCGCCCGGGAGAGCTGGTGCGCGTCGAGCAGCGCCCGCTTCGCGGCCGGGGTGAGCGACATGTTCGCCGGTACCTGGCCCTGGGGCGCCGGTTCGTCGACGCGGCGGGCGCCGCCGAGGGCACCGAGCAGCGCGTCCGGGTCGGCGCCGGCGCGCCGGATCAGGTCCTTCAACGGCTCCCGCTGCAGCGCCGCCCAGAGCAGGTGGTCGGTGTCGAGGTCGTTGCTGTTGGCCTGCGCGGCCCGGCGGGCCGCGTCGGCGAGCATCTCCCGGGCATCGGCGGTCATCAGCCGGGTGATGTCGACCCGCTGACCCGGTCGCCGCCCCTGCCCCCGCCCGAAATAGCGGGCCAGGAACTCGTCCCACGGGTCGGTGCCGTAGTCGCCGGGTCCCTGCGTCATTGTCGTCTCCCTGTCGGCGCGCGGCACGGGGGTCGGCGTGGGCTACCCGGCGGAGGGTCCGACAAACGTGGCCGGCCCGCGGGGTGCCGGTCGACCGGGCCGTCCGGCGCCCGTGGCAGGCTGCGGTGATGGACCTTCCGCCGTTGCTCGTCGTGGATGCCGCAAACGTGATCGGCTCCCGGCCGGACGGCTGGTGGCGGGATCGGGCGGGGGCGGTCGCCCGGCTCCGCGACGAGCTGGCCGGCGTGGCGGCCGGCGGCCTGGCCGAGTTGCCGCCGCCGGTCGAGGTGGTCCTGGTGACCGAGGGGCGGGCCCGGGGCGTGCCGGCGGTGCCGGGGGTGCGGGTGGTGCCGGCCGCCGGGTCCGGCGACGACGCCCTGGTGACCGTGGTGGCGGCCGAACCCGATGGCCGCCGCATGCTGGTGGTGACCGCCGACCGTGAACTTCGGGGTCGGGTCGCCGTACTGGGTGCCCGGGTCGAAGGCCCGGGCTGGCTGCGCCGGGCGCTGGTGACGGGCCGTTGACGGCCGACCGCCACCAGTTGGCGGGATGGTCCGGCCAACTGTCGGAGATCTGACTGTTGCTTGCTGCGCCGCATCTACCGGCCGATCCGTCCCCGGCCGCCGGCGGGCCCGACCGGGTGGTGGATCGGACAGCCAGGTAGGAACCGCCCAGGGGGAACGTCGAGGCCAGAACGGGATAAGCTCTAATGGACCCTCCCCGCTCCCAGGAGGTTATGTCGTGGCGACTGTCGCCGAAGTGAAAACGGCTATCGATGCCGCGCTTCAGCAGATCGCCGATGTGCAGGCCGCGGTCCAGGCCGCCACCGAACGGCTCGGCGAGGCGCAACAGACGCTCGCCGGGGTGCTGGAGGGCAGCGGACACGAGACCGTCGACGCGGCACAGGCGTCCCTCTCCCAGGCCAACCAGGAGCTGGAGGACTGTCTCGCCGCGACGTTGGCCGCGGTGGAGCAGGCCCAGCTCTACGTGGCGACGCTCTAGCGCCGATCATGTCGCTGATCGAGGAGCTGGCCGCGCAGGTCCGGGCCGCCGCCGAGGAGCTGCCGCTGCCCCAGGTGATGAAGGCCCTGGAACACCTGCAGGCGGCGTCGGACCGGCTGCGGTGGGTCCGGCAGGAGTCGGTCAGCCCGATGGGCGTACCGGAACTCTCCGCCGCCACCGAGCACGCCGAGACGGCCGGACACGCGCTGCGGGTCGCCCAGGAGCAGTTCGCGGCCTACCTCGCCGCCATCGGGATGGGTCAGGACCGGGCCGGGCGCGGACCGGCCGGTGACCCCGCCGACCGGAACCGACCGGAAGCGAAATCGGAATCGGACGACGAACCGCCGGTCCCGGTGGCCGGCCCGGCCGCTCCCGATCCGGTACGCCGCTGGTGGCCGAGCCGGGTCGCCGAGCTGACCGGCCGCACCGACGAGTCCACCGTCAGCCGCCCCGCCGCGGATCGGCCGCACCGGGCGCAGACCGCCGACGAGCTGCTGCGCCGGGTCGCCACCGCGATCCGCTCCGGCGACCGGGGGCGGATGCACGCCGAGCTGAGGGACGTCGACGCCGACGTCGGCCTCGGGCTGGCCGCGGTCGCCCCGCCGCTGCTGCGCGAACTCGCCACCGAGCTGCTCGGCGCCCCGCCCCGGGCGGCGGACCAGGCCCGGCTCCGCCGGGCCGCCGGGGACCTGCGCGACCTGCTTCCCGGGCTGTCCCCGGCGGTGCTCGACACCCTGATCACCCGGATCTGCCGGATGCCACCGCCGCAGCAGCCCAAGGAGCGGACCCATCCGGCCGATCCCGCGGTCGCCGGTGCGGTCTTCGCCGGGCTGCTGCTGCGGCGGCTCGGCCAGCCGCCGCCACCGGCGGGTCGGCCGGCCAGTCCCGCGGCCACCGGCCGGCCGGCGCCGGTCGGTGCCGATCGCGGCGGCCGGTCGGTGCCGCCCGGTCGGCCGGCACCGGCCGGCGGTGACCGGGCCGGCCGGCCGGCCACGGTCGGCCCGCGACGGCCGCCGGCGGGCACCCAGCCCGCGCGGGAGACCCATGGCTGACGTGCGGACCCAGCTCGTCACCAGGGTCCGCGGCATGCTGTCGCACGCGCTCGGTGCCGCGCGGCAACGGCAGGCCGTGGCCCGGTCCGAACTCGACGCCGCCCGGGAACGGCTGGCCCGGACCAGCCGACTCGCCGCCCGGGTGCCGGACCGGGTCGACGCCGAGCGGCGCAAACGGATCGACGAGATCAACTCGCGGTCCGCCGCGCAGCTCACCGAACTGGCCGCCCGCGCCGCCGAGGCCGCCCGACGGCAGGCACCCGGCGCCGCCGGCACCACCTGGGACAGCTGGCGCCCGACCCCGGCGGTCCGCGCGGAGCCCCCCGGTGAGCTGCGGATCGGGATGGTCGAACTCAGCGGCGCCGAGCCGCCACCCGCCCTGGTGCCGCTGCTGGACCTCGGCCACGTGCACGTCTCCGGCGCCGACCGGGCCGGCTGCGACGCCGTGGTCTCCACGCTGCTGCTGCGCGCCCTCGGCCGGGCCGCACCGGGCGCGCTGCGGTTGACCGGGTACGACCCCGAGCACCTCGGCGGCGGACTGGCCGGTTTCGCACCGCTGGCCACCGCGGGGTTGCTCACCTTCGTGGGGCCGGGCGGGCTGGGCCGGCTCCTCGACGACCTGGTCGACCAGATCCGGCGGATCAACGAGACCGTGCTGGCCGGTGAGTACGGCTCGCTGCGCGAGCTGGCCGCCGCCACCGGCCGCCGGCCCGAACCGTGGCGGGTGGCGGTGCTGCTCGGCGGCGACGAACTGTCCCGGCACGAACGCGGACAGCTCGACCGGGTGGTCCGCACCGGCGCCGCCTGCGGAGTGCACCTGGTGGTGCGCGGCATCGCGCTGCCCGACGAACCGGCGGTGCACCGGATCGTGGTCGACCCACGGCTGACCCGCCTCAGCGGCTGTCCCGGGCTGGCGGTCCGGCCCGACCCGGCACCGCCGGCCGCGCTGGTCACCGAGACCTGCCGGGAGGTGGCCGCGCACGTCAACGCCGGGCCGGCCCCGGCGCCCTTCACCGACCTGCTGCCGCCCCCGGACCGGATGTGGCAGGACGACTCGGCGACCGGTCTGACCGCGCCGATCGGCGACGGACCGCAGGGCCGGCCGGTGCTGTTGACCCTCGGCGACTACCCACCGCACGCCCTGATCGGCGGGCCGTCCGGCACCGGCAAGACCAACCTGATCTTCGCCTGGATCGGTTCGCTGGCCGCCCGCTACTCCCCCGCCGAGCTGGAGTTCTATCTGCTGGACTTCAAGGAGGGCGTCTCGTTCGCCCGGCTGGCCCAGGGCCGGCGGGACCCGAGCTGGCTGCCGCACATGCGGCTGGTCGGGATCAACGTCAACACCGACCGGGAGTTCGGCCTGGCCCTGCTGCGGTTTCTCGCCGAGGAGCTGCGCCGCCGGGCGGACGCCGCCAAGCGGCACGAGGTGACAAAGCTCGCCGAACTGCGCGCGGTGGACCCGACCGGCCGCTGGCCCCGGATCGTGGCGGTGGTGGACGAGTTCCAGATGCTGCTGGCCGGCCGCGACGCGGTGGCCCGGGAGGCGGCCGAGCTGTTGGAGGACCTGGCCCGGCGGGGTCGGTCCCAGGGCATCCACCTGGTGCTGGCCTCCCAGGACGTGCGCGGCATCGAGGCCCTCTGGGGGCGGCCGGCGCTGGTCGCCCAGTTCACCCTCCGGATCGCGCTGCCGAAGGCCCTGCGCATCCTGGCCGAACGCAACGACGCGGCCCAGGTGCTCCCCCGCCACCACGCCGTGGTCAACGCCGAGTCGGGCCTGGCCGAGGGCAACCAGGTGGCGCGGATCCCGTCGGCCAGCGACTGGGAGACCTGGAGCGAGTTGCAGCACCGGCTCTGGCGGATGCGCCCGTCCGACGCCGCTCCGGCGCGGCTCTTCGACGGTGACGCCGTGCCCCGGCTCGACGACGCGCCCGACTTCGCGGCGCTGAGGCCGCCCGCCGCCGCGGACGGGACCAGGCCGGGTGGGCGGCCCGACGGCACCGGACGGGGGCCGGTGGCGCTGCTCGGCGAGATCATCGACGTCCAGGCCCGGTCGGCGGTGCTGCGGCTGCCCCGGGCGCCGGGCCGCAACCTGGCCGTGCTGGGCACCCGGGTGGAGGAGGCGTGCGCCGTGCTGGACGCGGCCGCCCGCTCACTGGCTCGCCAGCATCGGCCCGGGACCGCGCGCTTCTCCATCGCCTGTCTGGACCCGGACGCCGACCCGGCCGCCCGGGCGCTGTACGACCGGCTCGGTCCCGACGCCGCCTGGTACGACGAGGAGACGATGCCCGAGCTGATGGCCGAGACCGCCGCCGGGCTGGGCTACGGAGCCACCCCCGGCGAACCGCACTATCTCCTGCTGTACGCCGTCGACGCGGCGGCCGGGCGGCTCGCGTCCCGGGTCGGCGGCCGGACCGGTCTGGAGCACCTGCGCCGGATCCTGCACGACGGACCGGAGCGGCGCAGCCACGTGCTGGCCTGGTGGCGGGGGGTGGCGCGGATGCGGGCGGACCTGGGTGGACCGGCGTCCCGCACGGATCAGATCGGGGCCTGGGTGGCGTTGGACGTGCAGGGCGGTGAGCTGGGCTCGAACCTCTACCCGGGCTCCGGCGGGCCGGACTGGTACCCGCGTCCGTGGCGCGGGCTCTTCTTCGACCGGGCCGTGCACCGCACCGGACAGGTGATCATCCCGTACGGTCCGCCCCGATGAGCGACAGCTACCGCGACCTGATCCGCCAGCTCGCTGAGGTGAACGCGCGGATCGAGGCCCAGATCGCCGAGGCGGACGACTGGTACGCCGACCAGTGTGGCAAGGCCGAACGCGCGGTGCGGGAGGCCACCGACACCGTCGGTCGGGCCGAGGCGGAGCTGGCGGCCGCCCAGGAGGAGGTCGAGTCGACCACCGCGGAGGCCGCCCATCTGTGGCAGACGCTGCGCGGCCGGTTGGGCCCGGCCGCCCGCCGGGCCGGCACCCCGCCGGTGCCGGTGCCCGGCGCCGAGGCCGATCCGGCCACCCTGCTCGACGGCGTCCGTGACCTGCTGGAACGGACCCGTCAGCCGGGTGAGCTGGCGGGCTCGGCGCAACCGGTGCTGGCCCTGTGCGGGGCGCTGGGCGCCGCCGCCTCGTTCGGTCTGGGGCTGGCGGCCCGGGCGGTCGGCCACCGGTACGGCGGCGATCTGGCGGTGGGGATGCCGGTGGTCGCCCTGGTGTTCACGCTGCTCGGCCCGGTGGTGGGGCTGGCACCGGCCCGGTTGTACGCCGACCGCCGGCACGCCGGTCTGGACATCCGGGCGGTGCTGGTGGTGCTGATCGCCGGCCTGCTGACCACCGCGACGCTGCTGGTTCTCACCCGCTGACCGGCCGCCGGCCACCACGGGTTCCGCCGACCCGTACGGCCGCCAGTCAGGCCGGGACGGCGACGGCCTCGCGGAGCAGCCGGCGGGCCAGCACCAGCCGGTCGTCGTCGGTGTCCAGGCCCGGCAGGTCGCCGACCCGGGTCACCCCGCCGGAGAGGAAGGCGCGGACCGCGAGCGCGCACTGCCCCGGCAGGCTGATGGTCCGGTCGAAGAGCCGCAGGGTGACCCGGGGCGCCGCGTCCGGTCCCCCGCCGGGTTCCGGCACCAGTTGCCAGCGCAGCCCGCCGCGGGGCACGAGTCGGCTCTGCGGGGTCAGCGCGGCGATCGCGGCGGCCTGGGCGAGCGGACGCAGCGGCGCCGGCCGGGCGGCCGGCCAGGCCCGCTGCCGGAGCCGGCCGGCGACGGTGGCCGGGTCGGCCCGGGCCAGCCAGTCGCGCAGCGCCGCCACGGTCTCGGTGAGCTCCGGTTCGACCTGGCGGGCGTCGGCGACGTCGATGCCGAACGGCAGCGGCGCCCGCAGGCGCCGGTCCTCCGCGGCCAGTGCGAGCAGCTCCTCCACCAGGGTGTAGCGGGTCACCGCCCGGACTCCGACGGTCAGGTGCAGCGAACTGCCGTCCTGCGCCTGCGCGCTGTGCAGCCAGCCCCGGGGGAGGTAGAGCGCGTCACCGGGGGACAGCACCACGTCGAGCGCGGGCGGCCCGTCGGCCACCGCCGTCACCTCGTCGGCCCGCCCGCCCCACGGCTGCCGTTCCAGCGGGTCGGGCAGCACCGGCTCGTGGACCCGCCAGTGTTTCTCCCCGTCGACCTGCAGGACGAAGACGTCGTGGGTGTCGTAGTGGGTCCCGAACCCCTGGTTGCCGGCCGGGGTGAGGTAGGCGTTCACCTGCAGCGGCTGGCCCAGGGTGCCGGAGAGTTCCCGGGTGAAGTCGACGATCGGCGGCCAGGTGCGGTGCAGCGCCTGCAGGACCAGGGTGGCGCCGTCGGCGTACAGCTCCAGGACCCGCTCGTCGAGGACCTGGTCGGTGATCTCGGCGCCGGCGCCGCCGCCGCCGGTGTAGCGCGCCGCCGGCAGCACCTGGCCGTCGCGGGCGACCCGCAGGAACGGGGTACGCAGGCCACGCCGGCTGAGCAGTTCGTCGGCCGCGGCCGGGGAGAACAGGTCGCTGAATCCGGTCGGGCCGGCGAGGTCGGCGGCGCGGGACAGCAGGGGCGCCCGGCCCCAGTTGGCGGCGGCGAACTTCGCCGGTTCGATCGCGACGCACCGGGCCAACGCCGGCCGGGCCGCCGGCGGTCCGTCGGTCGCGGCCACGGTGTCGTCCATGTTCGGTCGCGGGCGGTGGCGTCAGCGCGCGGCGCCGTCCGCACCGCCGTCCTGCTGACCCGGCGTCGCACCACCGTCCGCCGGACCCTCGGCACCGCCGTCCGCGCCACCGTCCTGCTGACCCGGCGTCGCACCACCGTCCGCCGGACCCTCGGCACCGCCGTCCGCGCCACCGTCCTGCTGACCCGGCGTCGCACCACCATCGGCCGGACCCTCGGCACCGCCGGCGCCGCCGGTGCGGATGTCGTCGTCGTCGAGCCTCATCACAGCCCCCTCGCCTCGGATACCCCGGATCCGTCCACCCCGTCCGGGTTGCCCGGTGCTGGTACCCGGGAAGATCCGCCTCTAACCTGAGGCGCGGCCAACCGGACGCGCGGGCCGGCGGTGGTCGGCACCGATCGAGCCGGAACTGGCGCGTCAAGCCAGGACCGGCGGAGGCGATAACCACCCTGGGAGCGATCCCACCAGCGGAAACACCCGAAGGGGAACCGAAACTACCGAGCTTGGAACCGGAAGTTTCAGCGAGCGTCGCCCGGCGGTCAGCTCGCCGGCAGCGAGGCTGTGCTGTCCCGGACCACCAGGTCGGTGGAGAGCTCGACCCGCGGGGTGTCCAGCGGTTCGCCCTGCGCCAGCCGCAGGACGGTACGCGCCGCGAGCAGTCCCATCTCGGCGAGCGGCTGACGGACCGTGGTCAGCGGCGGGGACGCCCAGCGCGCCTCGGGCAGGTCGTCGAAGCCGACCACGCTGACGTCGTCGGGCACCCGCAGCCCCCGCCGGCGGACCGCCTCGTACGCCCCGAAGGCCATCTGGTCGCTGGAGGCGAAGATCGCCGTCGGCGGCTCCGGCAGGTCCAGCAGGGTCGCGGCGCCGGAGAAGCCGGACTCGTGGTAGAAGTCGCCGGGCGCGATCAGCTCCTCGCGCATCGGCAGCCCGGCGGCCTCCAGCGCGGCCCGGTAGCCGTCGAGTCGGGCCCGGCTGCAGAGCAGCCGGGGCGGACCGGCGATGAAGCCGATGCGGCGGTGGCCGAGCGAGAGCAGGTGCTCGGTGGCCCGGATCCCGCCGGCCCAGTTGGTGGCGCCGATGGTGGGGATGTCCAGGCTCGGCACGCCGGCCGGGTCGACCAGCACCATCGGCACGTTGAGCCGGCGCAGCTCGGCGTGCACCGGCGGGGCGAGATCGCTGGCCACCAGGATCACCCCGTCGGTGGCCCGGCCGCGCAGGTTCTGCAGCCACTGCCGGGTCGAGGTGGAGCGGCGGTGGATGGCCGAGACGACGGTGCCGACGCCCGCCGCGTGGGCGACGTCCTCGACGCCCCGGATGATCTCGACGGCCCACGGACTGTCCAGGTCGTTGAAGACCAGGTCGATCAGACTGGCGCCGGCCCGGGGGCGGCTCGCCCGGCGCCGGTATCCGTGCCGGCGCAGCAGTTCCTCGACCCGCTCCCGGGTCTGTGGGGCCACGTCGTTGCGACCGTTGAGCACCCGGGAGACGGTAGGCACCGACACCCCGGCCTCCTGGGCGATCGCGGTGATCGTGATTCTGCGTCCTTCGTCGACCGTCACGAGGCAGCTCCTTCGTCGAGGCTCCAGCGTACGACCGGAAGGTTTTCGCGGCCTAGGCGGCACGCGATTACCCTCCTTGGCGTTGTCCGGCCGCGCCGTTGGGGTTGACTGTCCCGCACCGTCGGTCCTAGCGTTCCCATTAAGTTACGGAACTGTTCCGGAAAGCTACCCCGACAGCCTAGCGGATGGGCCACCGCGGCGGTGTACCTCCGCTCCGCCCATGGCCATCCGCGCCGCACCCCGTCCGCGCCCCCAGCACGCCACCGCACCGCACCGTCGCACCCCGCCCGCACACCGCCCCACCCGAGAGGATTCCCATGAAGGTGACCCCAGCGGTCGCCACCGCCGGCCGGCCGACTGTCCTCCTTCACCGGTGAACGCCGCCAGCCGGCCAGACGCCGGCCCGATCATCCCAGGATTCCACCCCGATCCCACCGTCTGCCGGGTCGGGGACGACTACTACCTGGCCTGTTCCAGCTTCGAGTACTTCCCTGGCGTACCGATCTTCCACAGCCGCGACCTGGTCGGCTGGACCCAGATCGGCAACGCCCTGGACCGGCCCAGCCAACTCAACCTGCCGCCGACCACCCCGTCCTCCGGCGGCATCTACGCACCGACCCTGCGCCACCACGACGGCCGGTTCTGGCTGATCACCTCGAACATCCCGCACGGCGGGACGCTGCTGTTCAACACCGAGGACCCGGCCGGCGAATGGTCCGATCCGGTACGGCTGCCCGACGTGCCCGGCATCGACCCCGACCTGGCCTGGGACGACGACGGGGTCTGCTGGTGCACGTTCGCGGGCATCGGCCAGGTCCGGATCGACCCGCGGGACGGATCGGCGCTGGAGAAGCCGCGCCGGATCTGGTCGGGCACCCCGGGCGCCACCTACCCGGAGGCTCCGCACCTCTACCGGATCGGCGACCTGTGGTACCTGCTCATCGCCGAGGGCGGCACCGAGCGCGGCCACGGCATCTCGGTGGCCCGGGGGCCGGCACCAAACGGCCCGTTCGAGCCGTGTCCGGCCAACCCGATCCTCACCCACCGCGGTACCGACGACCCGGTGCAGAACACCGGGCACGGCGACCTGGTCCAGGCACCGGACGGTTCGTGGTGGCTGGTCTTCCTCGGGGTACGGCCACGCGGCGGCAGCCCGGGCTGGCACGTCCTCGGCCGGGAGACCTTCCTCGCCCCGGTGGACTGGGTGGATGGCTGGCCGGTGGTCGGTGCGCCGGGCACCCTGCCGGCCGGCGCCGACGGCCCCGGGTCGCTGCCGGTGAAGGAGCGGGACGACTTCGACGAACCGAACCTGCATCCGCGCTGGATCTCGATCCGCAACCGGCCCGCGGCGGCGGTCAGCCTGGCCGAACAACCGGGCTGGCTCACCCTGCGGGCCCGGGGCGCGTCACTCGACGAGCTGACCGTCACCTTCGTCGGGCGGCGCCAGCAGCACCACAGCGTGCGCGTCGGGGCGCGGGTGGACGCCGCGGCCGGTCGGGGCGGCCTGGCGGTACGCCTCGACGAACAGCACCACTACGCCGTCGAACTGACCGGCGGGCGGGTCGTCGTCCGGGCCCGGGTCGGCCCGCTCAGCCAGGTGCTCGCCGAGCGGGCCGCGCCGGCCGGGCCGGTGGTGCTCGGCATCCGGACGCTCGCCACCGGACCGAGTCCGGACCATCCGCGCCAGGAGCCGGACGTCGTGCAGCTGGGCTACGAACATCCCCGGGACGGCTTCGTCACCCTCGCCGAGTTGGACGGCCGCTACCTCTCCACCGAGGTGGGCGGCGGCTTCACCGGCCGGGTGATCGGCATGTACGCGACCGAGGGAACGGTCCGGGTGGACTGGTACGAGTACGAACGCCTCGACCCGTAGCCGGTCGAGACCCGGATACGCCGAGGGGCCGGCCCGTTGCCGGGCCGGCCCCTCGCGCGTCACTTATCGGGTGTGCCGCTCAGGCGGAGTAGCCGCGGTCGGCCATCCAGTCCGCCATCTCGTCGGCGGTGACCCAGTACTCACCCACCGGGTCGTACGGGTCGGCGATCTTCACGACACCGCCGCCATCGCGGTACCCCACGATCGTCAGGTAGTGCCCACCCTCGTACGCATGCACACCACCATCGACATCGGTCGCCGTACCCTTGATGTTCGCCACCACCGCACGACCGGCATCCACCGCGGCCACCACATCAGCCGACAACCGCTCGGTCGCCGCGTCACTGGCCGACGGACCCTCAACCGTCACCGTCTTGTACACCCCACGACCATCCCGGTCCCGGTCGCCGCGCCGCTCATCACGCCCACGATCCCGATCCCGGTCGCCACGATCCCGACCACGATCCCGGTCGTCGCCACGGTCCCGGTCGTCATCCCGGCCCGCACCGCCACCATTGAGCACCCGGGTCACATCCTCAGCGGAATTCGTCCCCGCCTCGGTCGTACCCAACAGCTTCGCCACCTCATCCTGCGACGGCGCCGCACCAGCCGCCGTCAACGCGATCCGCGTCGCCGCCGGCCCACAGTAGTAATAGTTCTCCTGCTTACGGTACTCATACCGCACTTCCTTCACCCCAGCGTCACGCTGCTGCGCCGACGCCACCACCGGCGGCCGCTCCGGCGCCGCCTGCGCCGCCACCGGCGCCGCCACGATCCCACCAGCGAACGCCAGACCCGCGACACCCAACACCGCCCGCCGAGCCACCACACCAAAACGCTTCTCAGTCTGGAAAACAGTCATCAGACCCACACCTTCCATCCGGGGATGGACGACACCCACCACGCCCACAGGCGCGCGCGGGCAATCGCCAACGAAAGGAAAGAGAGAAAAGCAGAGAAGAAGACGGCACGCCCGAGGGCGGGGGCTCCTCAGGCGTACGCGAGATATAACCGACCCGACCCGCCCAGCATTCCGGCCGAACCCGACCCCCACCCACCCGATCATGGCCCGACGCCGACGCATCCGGCACCGCACCGGACATCCGGGTCGGGTCAGTGCGGCTCGCCGGCGTCGATCCGGGCCCGCACGCCCGCGTGCTCGGCGAGCAGGTTCAGCAGGTTGGAGCCGTCGATCAGCTCGAGCGGCTTGCCGGAGGCGAACTCGAACGACGCGGGTCCGTATCCGCCGGTCGTCACCAGGATGCCCTTGGAGGCGTTCTCGTCGTGCAGGGTGCCGAACAGGTCACGGACCGCCGAGACGTCCACGGTGCCCCGGTTGCGCCGGGCGTGGATCACCACCTTGCCGCCGAAGATCGGTCTCGGGTCGAACGCCACGCAGTCCACTCCGCCGTCGGCGGGGGTGCTGACGTGCCGGGTGTCCAGCCCCATCTTGGCGAAGAGGTTCTGGATCAGGCTCTCGAACTCGGCCGCGCTGAGGGTCAGCAGGTTGGGGCGGTGGTCCAGGTCGGCCAGCACGTCGACCTCGTCGACGAAACGCTTGTCGACCATGTCGAATTCCACCACCGGGCGGACCGGCACCAGATCCCAGGGCCGGGTCGAGACGGCCGCCTTGAGGTAGCGCATGCACGCCTCGACGTCGATCCTGCCGAGCACGATCGGGACGAAGGTGTCCCGGGTGGTCCGCAGGGTGACCAGGCACGGCCGCACCGACTGTCCGGTACGCGGGTCGGTCGCATCCACCATGCCGTTGAACACGATGGTCTCCACCAGCCGCGACCGGTCCGCCTCGAACAGTTCGTGCACGGTGCGGAGGGTGACCTGGCCGAGCAGGTCGGCGTACCGTTCCCGGATCTCCTGGGCCGGGCGGGGCGAGGTGAGCACCTCGTCGCCGGCGGCGACGTACCGGTACTCCCGCACGGACGGGATCACGTCGATGGTGGGCAGGTGGTACTCGACCACGATCTGCCGGGACTCCGGGACGTAGGCGAGCCGGTAGCGCTGTGGGAAGTCGTCCGGGTAGACCGAGTTGCCCAGCACCAGGCCGAAGTACTCCACCACGGCTTTCGGCTCGGCGGCGGCCAGGGCGGCGGCGAACTGGTCGATCTCGGCGTTGTGGGCGGCGACCTGCGCGGTGAGCTGCTCGCAGTGCGCCTCGTACCGGCGGCGGGCCGCGGCCAGCCGCTGTTCGCGTTCGGACTCGGCCGCCGCGAACCTCGCGCGGGCCTGGGCGAAGGCCTCCTGGGCGGCGGCGAGTTGCTGCTGGTAGCGGGTCTCCCCGCCGAACACCTTGCCCAGGCTGCCCGGCGGCGGCGGCTCGAACCGGTTCCACTCGGGCGGTTGGAGCGGCACCCCCAGCCGGCCCGGCTTGAACTCCGGTAGCGTGACGCGCTTCTTCAGGCGGTTCAGGTCGATGTGGTCGTCGACCGCCAGCGTGGTGGCGAGCAGTCCGTCCAACTCGTCCAGCCTGGCTTCGAGGTTGGCGTTGGCGGCCGCCACCCGGGCCGCCCTGGCCTCTGCGTACAGGCGCTTGCGCTCGCGTTCGTTGGCCGCGGCCGACCGTTCCGCGGCCTGGCGGGCGTGCTCGGCCTCCCAGAGCATCTGTTGGTGTTGCAGGTAGGTGGTGGTCCGGGCTCGCTGCTGGGCGTGCACCTGCTGGGCGTGCTCCCGCTGCATCTGCCCCATCTTGCCCATGCGTCATCCCATCGTCGCCTCGGTGCACCGACGGCGGTCACCCCGGTGGCCGGCGGTGCGACTCCCATTGAAGCCGGTGGAAGCCACCTCACCCGGCGTGGTCACATCTTGGCCCAAGGTGAGCGGATCGTCCACCGGCCGGGTGGCCACGATCCGATCGATGCCCTCTACTGTGATCCGTACGGCGGGTGGTCGAGGGGACCGGGCGGAGTGGACCGAGCAGGCAGCAGTCGGGTGCCATCGTGGACGACCTCGATGGCGGTGGTGGTCGGATGCTATCTGGTCGCGGGCCTCGCCGGCTGGGCGGTGTGGCGGTTGGCCTCGACGGCGCATCCGGTCACCGCCGCGTTCGGGGCCGACCTGGCGGCGACCGTCGTGGTCTTCGCCGGCTCGACGGTGCTCGCCAACGCCAGCCTCTACGACCCGTACTGGAGCGTCGCCCCGCCGCTGATCGTCGCCGGCTGGATCGTGGCGGGCGACGGCGGGGTCGGTGCCCGGCAGGCGGTGGTGCTGCTGCTGGTCGCGGTCTGGGCGGTCCGCCTGACGGCGAACTGGGCGATCGGCTGGGCCGGCCTGGGACACGAGGACTGGCGCTACCGGTCGCTGCGGGAGCGCACCCGGGGGCGGTTGCCGTGGTGGCTGGTCAACCTGGGCGGGATCCAGCTGATGCCGACGCTCGTGGTCTTCGCCGGCCTGCTGTCGGCCTGGCCGGCGGTTGTCGGCGACCGCCCGGTCGGCCCGCTGGACGGGCTGGCCGCCCTGGTGACCTCGGCGGCGATCGTCCTCGAGGCGGTGGCCGACCGGCAACGTCGGCACTTCGTAAGCGAGCCGGCCAACCGTGGCCGGGTGCTCGACCACGGCGTCTGGCGGTTCTCTCGGCACCCGAACTACCTCGGCGAGATCGGCTTCTGGTGGGGGTTGTGGCTGTTCGGGCTCGCCGCGGCCCCGCACTGGTGGTGGACGGTGGCCGGGCCGCTGGCGATGGTCGCGCTCTTCGTGGGCGTGAGTATTCCGATGATGGACCGGCGCTCGTTGGCCCGCCGGCCCGGATACGCCGCGCACATGGCCCGGGTGCCGGCCCTGCTCCCGCTCCCCCGTCCGAACCGCGGCCGGACACCCGGCTCTTGAACATCAGGTTTTCAACAACTAGTTGACAAGCGAACGTTCACAGGCCCAGGATGGCGGTATGCCCGAGCAGCTCATCGATCCGTTCACCCCGCCCGACGCGAGCCGGGCCCGCGCCCACCGGCAGTACGCCGCCCTGCACCGGATCACCGAACGGCACGGCGACACCAGTTCCCGCCGACGCCGGCACGCCCACGCCGACGTGCTCGAACCGCAGGATGCCGTCCGTCTCGTGCTCGCCCTCGCCGCCGGAGCCGCCCAGCTGGAGCCCGGCGAGGCGGAGGTCGACCCGGCGGACCTGACCTCGGCGCTGACCCTGATCCCACACGTCCGCGCCGACCTGGACGCGATCGAGCTGGGGCTGCTCACCATGGCGCGGCAGCGCGGCCTGACCTGGCAGGCGATCGGCTTCGGCCTCGGCCTCGGCTCGGCCCAGGCCGCGCGGCAACGCTACGAGCGGCTCGCCGGCCGGGAGAGCGCATCCGGCGCCGGGCAGGTGGCCGGATGAGAACCTTCGACCTGGCGGTGATCGGCACGGGCGGGATAGCCCGGCTGCACGCCGAGGCCGTGGCCGGGCTCGGCGGCCGGGCCCGGCTGGTCGCCGCGGCCGACATCGACGCGGACCGGCTCGCCGAGTTCGCCCGGACCTGGTCGGTGCCCCGGGCCTATCCGCAGCCGGCGGCCCTGCTCGCCGAGGAAAAGCCCGACCTGGTCATCCTCTGCACCCCACCGGGCCTGCACCGGGACCAGGCCGTCGCCTGTCTCAGCCGGGGCGTGCCGGTGCTCTGCGAGAAACCCCCCGCGCTCAGCCTGGCGGAGCTGGACGAGATCGCCGCCGCCGAGGCGGCCGGCGGTGCGCACTTCGCCACCGTCTTCCAGCACCGGTTCGGCAGCGCCGCCGCGCGGCTGCGCCGGCTGGTGGGCGACCCCCGGCTCGGCGCGCCGCTGACCGCCGTCTGCCACACTCTCTGGTACCGGCCGGACAGCTACTTCGCCGTGCCGTGGCGCGGCCGGTGGGAGGTGGAGGGCGGCGGACCGACGATGGGTCACGGCATCCACCAGATGGACCTGCTGCTCTCCGTGCTCGGCGACTGGCGGGAGGTGGTGGCGGTGGCGGCGCGGCAGACCCGCCCGACCTCCACCGAGGACCTCTCCTGCGCGATCGTCACCTTCGACAACGGTGCCGTCGCCACCGTCGTCAACAGCCTGCTCTCCCCCCGCGAGACCAGCTACCTGCGGTTCGACTTCGCGCACGCCACCGTCGAGGTGGAACACCTCTACGGCTACCAGGACCGGGACTGGCGGATCACGCCCGCCCCCGGGCACGCGACGGCGGTCGACGCTGCCTGGGCCGAGGGGCCGGCGGGGCAGGGCAGCGGCCACACCGCGCAGCTGATCGCGGTCCTGGACGCCCTGGCGGCCGGCCAGCCGCCCCCGGTGACCAGTGCCGACGCCCGCGCCACCCTGGAGCTGGTGGCCGCCGTCTACGCCTCGGCCTTCACCGGAGAACGGATCGCCCGGGGGCAGCTCACGCCCGATTCGCCGTTCCATCACGCGATGGCGGGCACCGGCGCCCCCTGGGCCGCGGACCACGCGGTACCCGGCCAGCGGACGGCCGACCGATGACCGGGCCGATGACCGGGTCGGGTGCCGGCGAGCCGATCCCGGCGGGCCTGAGCCTGCTGCACGAACACGGCCTGGCGCTGACGGTCCGGCACCGGGACCAGCCACTGCTGCGGTACGTCTACCGGCCGTGGGACGTCCAGTTGGAGTCACCCCGGCCGTACTTCCACCCGCTGCGCACGCTGCGCGGCGACCAGGTCAGCCTCTACCGGCCACACGACCACGTCTGGCACCGGGGCATCGCCTGGTCGCTGCCGAACGTCGGCGCGGCGAACTTCTGGGGCGGTCCCAGCTACCACCGGGGCCACGGCTACCGGCAACTGCCCAACGACGGCGCCATGCGGCACCGGGACTTCACCGAGCTGGCCGCCGAACCGGACGTGGTGCGGGTCCGGCACCGGCTGGACTGGGTGACCGAGCCGGGCGAGACCTGGTTCGAGGAGGACCGGGCGTTCGCGGTGACCGTCGGGCCGGCGGACACCGGCTGGACGTTGGCGTACGACACCCGGTTCCGCAACGTCTCCGACGCCGTCGTCACCATCGGCAGCCCGACCACCGAGGGCCGGGAGAACGCCGGCTACGGCGGGCTGTTCTGGCGCGGGCCGCGCTCCTTCAGCGGCGGCACCGTGTACGCGCCCGGGGTGGCCGGCGGCGACGAGCTGATGGGGATACGGGCGCCCTGGCTCGGCTTCGCCGGCCGGCACGACGAGCGCGACCGCAGCTCCACCCTGGTCTTCGTCGACGACCCGGACAACGCCGGGCACCCCACCCGCTGGTTCGTACGCTCCGGGCCGTTCGCCTGCGTCTGCCCGGCACCCTTCTTCAGCACCGAGGTGCCGGTCGCCCCCGGCGAAACCCTGCGATTCCGGTACGCGGTGACGATCGTCGACGGCGACCCGGGCGGTCCCGCCCCGTGCGCACGGCTGGCCGACGTGGGCCTGGCCGCACTGCGTACCGCCCTGTCGTCGCCCGGCGGGCCATGATGGCGGCGACGCTCCTCGTCGGCACCTCCGGCTGGCAGTACCGCGACTGGCGCGGCCGGTTCTATCCGGCCGATGTGCCGCAGCGGTGCTGGCTGGAGCACTACGCCGGACAGTTCGCCACCGTCGAGGTGAACAACGCCTTCTACCGGCTCCCCGAACGGCGGACCTTCGCGAACTGGCGGGACCGCACCCCCGCCGACTTCGAGGTGGCGGTGAAGATGAGCCGCTTCCTCACCCACGTCCGTCGGCTGCGGGATCCCGCCGAACCGGTCGCCCGCTTCCTCGACCGCGCCGCCGCGCTCGGCGACCGGCTCGGCCCGGTGCTGTTGCAGCTGCCGCCGAACCTGCGGGCGGACGTCGACGCGTTGGACGCCGTCCTCGCCCGGTTCCCGGCCGGCGTGCGGGTGGCCGTCGAGCCCCGGCACCCGTCGTGGTGGACCGACCGCACCCGGCTGGTGCTGGAGCGGCGGGGGGCCGCGCTCTGCTGGGCCGACCGGCGGGGCCGGCCGGTGACTCCGCTGTGGCGGACCACCGACTTCGGCTACCTGCGACTGCACGAGGGCCGGGCCCGACCGTGGCCCCGGTACGGCCGGGTGGCGCTGCGGTCATGGCTGGAGCGGCTCGGTTCGACGTTCGGCGACGACCGGCGGGCATACGTCTTCTTCAACAACGACCCCGGTGGCGCGGCGGTGGTCGACGCCGCGGCGTTCGCCGCAGCGGCCCGCGCGGGTGGGCTGCGGGTCACCCGCGCCCCCGCCCCGTGACCGCCGGCACCGGTCTGCGCGGCGTCACGGAATGATCGGGCTCAGGTCCCGGGGCACGCTGGCGCGCACGTCCTCCCACTCGCCCTCGGTGACGTGTCGCCGCAGGGCGTTGAGGACGGTGCGGACCACACCCTCGGCGCCGCCGTCCACGTCGTACCGGAAGCCCTGGCGCACCTCGTAGAGGAAGTCGTCGCGGTTGAGCTTTATCGGCACGTCGGTCGGGTTCCAGCCGTCGTAGTAGACGCCCCGCACCAGCACCGGAAGCTGCGCGGCGAACTGGGCGCTCTCCTCCACCGGCAGCCGGTCGCGCAGCAGGTGCAGCACCGTGCGCAGCGCGGCGTAGGACTGGTCCCGCCGGTCCGGTGGCCACCCGTACGCCTGCTCGATGTCGGCGAGGATGAGGTTCGTCTTCTCGATCGACGATTGGAACGTCGAGTAGATGTTGCTGGCCACGGCCAATCCCCCGTTCCGTCAGTGGATTCGGGTCCGCGCCGACGCGCGGACCCGTCCACGTTGCGCCGGCCCCGGGTGAGCCGGACTCACCCGGTCGGGGTGAACCGCCGGATTCGCCACGGCCGGCGGCCCTGACCCAGGTCATGTGAGCGATAACATGGACGTTCCTGGATCAGCTCCCGTCCCCGAGAGGATCGCCCGTGCGCCTCCACCGCCCCCGGCCCCCGGCCAGGGTGAGAGCCCTCGCCGCGCTCACCACCGCCGCCGCCGTCCTGTCGAGTCTCCTGATCGCGACGCCCGCCCCGGCCGCACCGCCCGTGCTCTACACCAACCCGATCGCCGCCCAGCGGGCCGACCCGCACATCGTCAAGCACACCGACGGGTTCTACTACCTCACCGCCACCGCGCCCGAGTACGACCGGATCGTGCTGCGCCGGGCGACCACCATCGCCGGCCTGGCCAGCGCCCCGGAGACGGTGATCTGGCGCCGGCACGGCAGCGGCGAGATGGGCGCCCACATCTGGGCGCCGGAGCTGCACCACATCAACGGGCGGTGGTACATCTACTTCGCCGCCGGCCGCACCGACGACGTCTGGCGGATCCGGATGTACGTGCTGGAGAACGCCGCCGCCAACCCGCTGGCCGGCGGCTGGACCGAACGCGGCCGGATCGCCACCCCGCTGGACACCTTCTCCCTGGACGCGACCACCTTCGTCCACAACGGCACCCGCTATCTGTCCTGGGCGCAGAACGACCCGGCCGTCGGCAGCGGCACCAGCCTCTACCTGGCCGCCATGAGCAACCCGTGGACGATCACCGGCAACCCGGTCCGGATCAGCACCCCGACGCACTCCTGGGAGACCATCGGGCACCGGGTCAACGAGGGCGCGGCGGTGATCCAGCGCAACGGGCGGGTCTTCATGACCTTCTCGGCCAGCGCCACCGACAGCAACTACTGCATCGGCCTGCTCACCGCCTCGGCGAACAGCAACCTGCTCAACCCGGCGTCGTGGACGAAGAACCCGCAGCCGGTGTTCCGCAGCAACGCCGCCACCGGCCAGTACGGCCCGGGACACAACTCGTTCACCGTCGCCGAGGACGGCCAGAGCGACCTCCTCGTCTACCACGACCGCAACTACCGGGACATCTCCGGTGACCCGCTCAACGACCCGAACCGGCGGACCCGGGTGCAGAAGTTCTACTGGAACGCCGACGGCACCCCGAACTTCGGCATCCCGGTTCCGGACGGCGCGACGCCGTACCGGTTCCGATCGCACAGCCACCCGGACCGCTACCTGCGGCACTGGGAGTACCGGGCGAAGATCGAGCCGAATGTCACCAACCTGCCCGACTCGCAGTTCCGGATCGTGCCCGGGCTGGCCGGCGGGGGCAGCGTCTCGCTGGAGTCGACGAACTTCCCGGGCTACTACCTGCGCCACCGCAACTACCAGGTCTGGGTGGAACGCAACGACAACTCGGCGGTGTTCCGGGCCGACGCCAGCTTCCACCGCCGCGCCGGCCTGGCCGACGCCGCGGGGGTCTCCTTCGAGTCCACCAACTTCCCCGGCCGATACCTGCGGCACAACCAGTTCGACGTGAACCTGGAGCCGGTCGGCAGCGCGGCCGAGCAGGCCGCCGCCACCTTCCACCTGGAGTGAGCGCAACGGGGTGCCGGTCGCGCCGCTTGACAGCCGGCCGGCACCCCGCGTTATCGTCGTTGGCAGCGCGCCGGGGATCGCGCCGAGACTCGCCGGAAGGCTGGAAGCCACCCTTACCCGTTCGGTTCGAGCGACGGACACCGAAGCTCTGGACCGCCCGTGCGAGTCCGGGCGATGAGCGAGGTGCTCCCCGTGAAGACGCTCCCCGACAACCCACACCCCGAACACCTGCGCCGGCAGGCCAAGGACCTGCTGGCGGGCCTGCGCGACAGCGACCCCACGGTGACGCTGGCCGGCGCGCAGGCGACGCTGGCCGGGCAGTACGGCTTCCGTACCTGGACCGACCTGTTGGCCGAGGTCGACCGCCGGCGCGGCTGCGCGGCGGTGGCCGACCCGGCACTGGCCCGCGCGATCGCGGCGCACTACGACCTGGGTCAGGTGACCGGCGAGATGCGGTCGCTGGCCCGGCCCGACGAGTCCGGCCGCCGGTGGTCGCTGCGCACCGACCGGGGCCGCTGGTCGGTGCGCACCATGGACACCTGGTGGCCGATCGTCGACGTCGAGACCGAGGTCGCGTTCCGGCTCGCCGCGGCCGCCGCCGGCGTGCGGCTACCGACGCCGGTCCGCGGCCGCGCCGGCGACATCGTGGTGGAGATCGGCGGGCACCGGTGGCGGGTCGACGAATGGCTGCACTCCGGACCGCCGCTGGCGGCGCCGGCCGGTTCGGCGGTCACCCGCGAGGTGGGCGGCATCCTCGCCACGCTGCACGGGCTCAACTGGCCGGTGGAGCGGATCAGTCCCTGGCACCGGCTGCGCCTGTCCGAGGCGAGCTGGCCGGACCTGGCGGCGTCGGCCCGCGCCGCCGGCGCGAGCTGGGCACCGGAGCTGGAGCGCGCGGTGGACACCCTGGTCCGGCTCGACGCGGTCGCCGCCGACGAGAAGGCCGGAGACGAGAAGGCCGGAGACGAGGTGGCCAAGCCGGTGCTGTCCCACAACACCCTCGGCCCCGGTCAGGCACGGCTCGGCGCGGACGGACGGGTGATCGTCGTCGGGTGGGAGCACGCGGGCGGTCAACCGCCGGCGTGGGAACTCGGCAACGCCCTGATGGACTGGACCGTGAACCCCGGCGGCGGGGTCAACACCGCCGGGGCGCGGGCGCTGGTCGACGGCTACCACACCGCCGCCGGCGCCCTGCCGCCGATCGGCCCCGGCATGTTCCGGGGCGCGATCACCGGCCAGGCGAACTACCTGACCGGGCAGATCCGGTACGCCCTCGCGGCCCGGGACGACGAGGACCGCCGGTACGCCGACCGCAGCGTCCGGCACCTGCTCGCCCACCTGCCGACGCCCGACGCCCTGGCGCTGCTGCTGGACGTGGCGCTCGGCGCGGCGCGGCGCTGACGTCGCCGGCGGCGGTCGCCGGAGCCGGCGACCGCCACCGCCGCGCTCAGCCCTGGTCGAAGAGCTGCCCGAACCGGATTCGGTTGCCGAACGGGTCACGCAGCCCGCAGTCGATACCGTACGGCCGCTCCGTGGGCGGTTCGGTGAACTCGACCCCCCGGGCCACCAGGGTGTCGTACGTCTTCTGGCAGTCGTCGGTGGTGAACATCAGCCAGCCGGCCATCGCCCCCTTGGTGAGCAGGTCCCGGACCTGGGCGGCGGTCGCCTCGTCCATCGACGGCGGCCCCGGCTTCTCCAGCAGCACCTGGCGGTCGGACTGGCCCGGCAGGTTCACCGTCAGCCAGCGCATGAAGCCGAGGTCGTTGTCGGTGTGCACCTCGAAGCCGAGCTTGCCGACGTAGAAATCGAGGGCCTCGTCCTGGTCGAGGACGAAGATCTGGGAGTGGGTGATCGCGTTGAACATGCAGGTCACGCTAGTCGGCCGGCCCGCCGGAAGGCTTATCCGAAACTGCTCTGCCCGGTCGCATCCAGGCCATCGCGAAGCAGGTCGGCGCCGCGACCGGCCCGCTGCGGCGGCGGTACCCGGTCGGCGACTCGCCGACGATGTCGCGGAACGTCCGGCTGAAGGTGCCGAGGCTGGTGAAACCGACCTCCAGGCAGATCTCGGTCACGCTGCGGTCGCTCTCCCGCAACAGGTACATCGACCGCTCCACCCGGCGCCGCTGCAGGTAGCGGTGCGGCGTCTCGCCGAAGGTGGCCCGGAAGGTGCGGATGAAGTGGGCCTCCGAGGCGATGGCGATCCGCGCCAGCGCCGCGATGTCCAGTGGCTGCGCGTAGTCGCGGTCCATCGCGTCGCGGGCCCGCAGCAGTCGCCGGTTGGACTCCTCGACCACACGGCTCATCCGCTGATGACACCACATCCGACCGGGGCGACGCGGGGCGGGAGCCGGATCGCCGACAGCACGGTCGACGGGTGTTGCACCGGTTACCTACCGTGCCTGGCGTGGAGGACCAGGCGCTCGTGGCGGCGATCTCCCGGCGGGACCCGACCGGGCTCGACGGGGCATACCGGCGCTATGCGCCCAGACTGTACGCGTACGCGCGCACCCTGGTCGGTGACGCCGCCACCGCGGCCGACGTCGTCCAGGACACCTTCCTGATCGCCGCCCGGCACGTCACCCAGCTCCGTGACCCGACCCGGTTGCGACCCTGGCTGTTCTCCGTCGCCCGCAACGAGTGCCTGCGCCAGCTCCGCGGCCGGGTCCGGGTGGTGCCCCTGGAAGCGTACGGCCCGGGCGTGGAGCCCGCGGCGGAGCCGACCGACCCGGGCGCCGCCGTGCAGAGCGGCCAGCTCGTCGAGCTGGTCCGGGCGGCCTACGGCGGGCTGGGCGAGGCCGACCGCGAGGTCATCGAGCTGACGGTGCGGCACGGGCTGTCGGCGGCCGACCTGGCCGGGGTGCTCGGCGTGTCGGACAAGCACGCGCATGCCCGGATCTCACGCGCCCGCGCCCAGTTCGCCGTCTCGTTGGGCGCGTTGCTGGTGGCCCGCACCGGCCGAACCGACTGTCCGGTGCTGGCCGGCCTGCTGACCGACTGGGACGGCGCGCTCACCCCGCTGCTGCGCAAGCGGATCCACCGGCACACCGAGTCGTGCCCGACCTGCGGGGCGCACCGACGCCGTCAGCTCAACCCGGCCGCCCTGCTGACCGGTTACGCCGCCCTGCCGCTGGCCGCGCTCCTCCCGTTGGCCAGGCAGCGGTTGGACCTGGTGGCCGCGCACTGGCGGCTGGCCCAACCACCGCCGGCGCTGGGCACCTCGCCCGGGCCGCCGACCGGCGGAGCCAGGCAGGTCGAATCCCCGACCGGCGACAGCCCTGCCGGGGTCGGCCCCGTCGGTCCGGCCGGGGTCGGCCCGGCCGCCGACGGCTACCGGTGGGAACCGCGGACCGGGTTTCCGGTCCGCTACCGCGCGCCGGGTGATCGGCGGCGCCGGGTCGGCCTCGCCGCCGCGCTGGTCCTGCTGACCGCGTGCGGGGCGGGCCTGTTCGCAGCGGCCGGTCCGGGGGCCGCGCTCCTGCCGACCGGATCCGCACCGGTCACGGTCTCACCGCCGGCAGTCGACGTCGGCGGGACGGCGGTTGGCCATGCTCCGCCCGCCACCGGCACCGCCGGTCCGTCACCCTCCCCGGGCGGCTTCGCCGATCCGGTACGGCCGGAGGGTGCCCGGATCAGCCCGGCCCCCGGTGACCCGGCGGCACCCGACCCGGACGCGGACCGGCCAGACCCGGACGCACCGGACCCGAGCACACCACCGGACCCGCCCGGCCCGGGCGGGTCGTCCGACGATCCGACGCCGCCGGTCCGGGAATTGAGCGTGCGGGCGACCGCCCGGGTCGCCTGCACCGGTGGCCAGTCGTACGCGATCACGGTGTCGGCCACCGCGAGCGAGGCCATCTCGGCGGCCACGCTCACCTGGCGCGCGGCGGACCAGCGCACCGGCCGGATGACGGTGAGCGGGCGCGGCGCGACCGGTACCGCGCCGCGGTTGACGGCCGCCCGGGCCACCTGGTGGGTCGCGGTCACCGCCCCCGATGGCCGGACCGCCCGGACGTCGACCGGCACGGCCACCGATCCCTGTCCCCGACCCGCCGGCTGAGCCACCGACCCGGTCGGCCCGGCCGCTGAACCGGACGTCTGGCCACCGATCCGATCCTCCCAGGAGCCGGGCGCAGGGCTTGACCGCAGCGGGTCGCCAGGTCGGTGCCGGGTCGTCCCGGCCAGCAACGGTCGACCGGCCACCGTGGACGCCCGAGCCAAGCTCGCGAGAATCCCGGCCGAAATCTGTTGGGGTCCGGTCCGGTCGCGCCTCCCAGCCTTGTCCGGCATCCGCCGGGCGAGGTGACAGGAGGAATCCGATGAGATCGGGATTCGACCGCGGCATCCCCCGCCGGCTGGTGGCAGGGCTGGCTGCCGTCGTACTCGGGGCGATGACGCTGGCCGGCGCGGCGCCGGCGGCGGCCCACCCGGGTCTGCCGTCGGCGGTGTTCGACCCCGACGAGGTGGGCTGGGCGTCCGTGCGGGACCTGGACCCGGCCGCGTTCCAGGCCGAGTTCGACAAGCGGTCGCGGGCCGGGTACATGGTGATCGACGTGGACGTCGACATGTCGGCCGACGGCCCCCGGATGGGTGCGGTGTTCCAGTACAACTTGGACAAGCGGGGCTGGCTGGTCCGCACCATGATGACCGAGGCGGAGTTCGACGCCGCGTTCGACGAGGCGGTCCGGGGCAACCTGCGGATGGTCGACTTCGAGACCTGGGTCCGGTCCGGGGTCCGCTACTACGCCGCTGTCTGGGTGCGCAACGTGGAGGGCTACGGCTGGTCGGCGAAGTACGGCCTGACCGCGGCCGAGTTCGAGACCTACTACCATGAGCAGCGGGACCGGCGGATGCCGGTCGACGTGGACATCTACCAAACCGGCACCGGCACCCGGTACGCGCTGATCTGGGTGGACAATGCCGAGAAACTGGACTGGCGGCTGCTCGGCGGGATCACCCGCGACGCGTACCAGGACGCGATCGACGCGTACCAGTCGACGTTCCGGTCGCTGGTGGTCGACTCGGCGCTGACCGGGGCCGGCCAGCGGTACACCGGCATCTGGGTGGCCAACGTCAACAAGCGCGGCTGGTGGGTGCGCAGCGACCTGACCCGCCAGCAATACGTCAACTGGTGGCACCGGTACGCCGACGAGGGCTACCGGGTGATCAACTTCGAGCGGTACGAGACCGCTGACGGCACCCGGTACGCCGGCATCTGGCGGCAGAACTCGGACCGGCCGGCGTGGACGCCGCGCGAGAAGGTGGACGCGCTGATCGAGGCCGAACGGGACAGCCTCGACATGCCCGGCATCAGCGTGGCGATCATGCAGGACGGCGAGGCGCGCTACCTGCGCGGATTCGGGCACGCCAACATCGACGACGACGTCTGGCTGGACTCGGCGCACGTGCAGCGGCTGGCCTCGGTCGCCAAGGGCGTCGGCGGGGTGCTCACCCTGCGGCTGGCCGAACAGGACGAGATCGACCCGGCGGACGCCGTTGCCGACCACATCCCGGGGCTGCCCGGCCACCACAGCTACACGGTCGAGCAGGTGGCGAGCAACCGCGGCTGCGTGCGGCACTACGCCGGGGCCGAGGAGGACGACGGCGCCGACCCGGCCGACGTGGCGCAGTGGGCGGCCGAGGACGGCACCCTGGCCACCAACCAGTACGCCACCGCCACCGCGGCGTCGGCCGTCTTCTGGGGCAGCGACCTGGTCTGTGCCGTGGGCACCTCGCACTACACCACCCACGGGTACGCCATCCTCGGCGCCGCCCTGGAGGGCGCCACCGGCAGCCCGGTCGCCGACCTGGTGGTCGACGAACTGACCGACCCGTACGACCTCGGTACCCTGCGACCGGAGGACATGTCCGACACCTCGGTCCGCCGGACCACCCTCTACACCTCGACGAACAGCGAGTACACCGACCCGGACGAGGTGAGCTGGAAGGTGCTCGGCGGCGGACTGGAGGCGTCGGCGCGCGACCTGGCGTCCTTCGGCGACAAGCTGATCGACGGGCAGATCGTCTCCGCCGACTCGCTGGACGCGATGTGGGTGGACCCGCCGTGGGGTTACGCGTACGGCTGGACCAACGACACCGAGGACGGCCACCTGCGGGTCTACAAGAACGGCGGCGCCAACGGCTCCACCGCGTACCTGCAGATGTTCCCCGACGACGGGGTCACCATCGCGGTCCTGATGAACCGCGCCGACGGCGTCGACGGCAACCGGGCCGAGTCGCTGGGCAAGTCGATCGGTTCGCTGGTCCTCGACCAGCTCCCGTAGCCCCTCCCCGCTCGGTGGCCGGTCCGGATCCGTCCGGGCCGGCCGCCCGGCTGACGGCGACGCCACCAGCACGCCATAACCTGGAGCGGTGATCACCACGCTCGCCATCGAGAACTACCGGTCGCTGCGCAGCCTGGTCGTGGGGCTGGGTCGGCTGACGGTGGTGACCGGGGCGAACGGCACCGGCAAGTCGAGCCTCTACCGGGCGCTGCGGCTGCTGGCGGACTCGTCGCGCAACGGCGCGGTCGCCGCACTGGCCCGCGAGGGTGGGCTCGCCTCGACGCTGTGGGCGGGGCCGGGGGCGATCGGCCGGGCGGTACGCGCCGGCGAGCATCCGGTGCAGGGCACCGTGCGACGCGGCCCGGTCAGCCTGCGGCTCGGCTTCGCCAGCGACGACTTCGGGTACGCGATCGATTTCGGTCTGCCGCCGCCGGGCGCGTCGTTCTTCGGGCTGGACCCGCTGGTCAAGCGCGAGGCGGTCTGGGCCGGTCCGGTGCTGCGCCCCTCGGCGCTGCTGGCCGAGCGGGCAGGCAGCGCGCTGCGGATCCGGGACGGCCGCTCCTGGCTGGCGGTGCCCGACGCCGTCGCGCCGTTCGACAGCATGCTCAGCGAGTACACCGATCCGCAGCGGGCGCCCGAACTGCTGACCGTCCGCGAGCGGATCCGGTCCTGGCGGTTCTACGACCACCTGCGCACCGACGCGGAGGCGCCGGCCCGGCAGGCGCGGATCGGCACCCGTACGCCGGTGCTCGGCCACGACGGCGGGGATCTCGCCGCCGCGCTGCAGACGATCCGGGAGACCGGCGACGGCGGCGCGCTCGGCGCCGCCGTCGACGCGGCGTTCCCCGGCAGTGAGTTGGCGATCGACGTGGCGGCCGGCGGCCGGTTCGAGGTGCGGCTGCGGCAGCCGGGCCTGCTGCGTCCGCTGGGTGCCGCCGAACTGTCCGACGGCACCCTGCGCTACCTGCTGTGGGTGGCCGCGCTGCTCAGCCCCCGGCCGCCGGCGTTGCTGGTGCTCAACGAGCCGGAGACGAGCCTGCACCCCGACCTGATCCGCCCGCTGGCCGGGTTGATCCTGACCGGCGTGGCGCGTACCCAGGTGGTGGTGGTCAGTCACGCCCGCGCGCTGGTGAACGCGCTGGAACACGACGCCGCCGAGTTGACCAGGATCGAACTGGTCAAGGAGCTCGGCGAGACCGCGGTGGCCGGTCAGGGCCGGCTCGACCAGCCGCCGTGGCAGTGGCCCAAGCGCTAGCGCCGGTAGTTCTTTCCCGGCGGCATGCCGGGGATGGGCTTGGCGATGAGCGCGACCGGGATGAAGTAGCAGATCTGGCTGATCGCCAGGGTCAGCGTCCAGAGCGCCTTGTCGTCGTAGTGGTCGGCCGCCCGGTCGTAGAGGGCGTCGGAGACGCGCTCCCCGGACGGGCTCGGGGTGAGGACTGCCTCCACGAGTTCCAGCGCGACCCGTTCGGCGTCGGTGAAGTACGGGGCGTCCCGCCACGACGACACGGCGGCGAGGCGCTGCTCCGTCTCCCCTGCCTGGCGGAGTTCGCCGCTCTGCCTGATGGTGAGGTAGGTGTTGCCGACGAGCTGCCCGGCGCGCAGTTGCACCAGGTTGATGGTGGTCTGCGGAATCGAACCGTGCTGGACGATCCTGGTCATGGTCGCGGCCATCTCCACCATTTCCGGGAAGAGCTGGAGGGGGTCGGGCAGACGCGAGTGGAGGTCGGTACCCGATCCGGCCCTGAGCGCGGTCGTACGCGAGCGGCGTCAGCTGATCAATCTGGCGGGAGCGGAACGCCATCGAGACCCCCGGAGCGTGGCTGACGAAGGTCGCCGGCCGGATCTGTCTCGACCTGCTGGGTTCGGCACGCCTGCGGCGGGAACGCTACGTGGGCGAGTGGATTCCGGAGCCGCTGCCCGACCGCACCGGGCCGGTCAGTGGCGGTCCGGGTGCCGGCGGTGCGGATCCGGCCGACCGGGTGACCCTCGACGAGTCGTCGGCATGGCCTTCCTGGTGGTACTCGAAACGATGACCCCGGCCGAGCGCGTCGCGTTCATCCTGCACGACGTCTTCCGGTATCCGTTCGCCGAGATCGCCGAGGTCGTCGGCCGCACGCCGGCGGCATGCCGGCAGCTCGCCACTTCGGCTCGCCGGCGGATCCGCGAGTCACGGGCCTCCTCGACGCCGGGCGCCCAGCAGGCCGGCCTGGTCCGCGACTTCAAGCGGGCCTGGCAGGCCAGGGACATCAGCGCCCTGATCGGCCTGCTCGACCCCGACGCCACCGCGACCGCCGACGGCGGCGGCCTGGTCAGCGCCACCCTCGAACCCGTTCACGGTGGGGAACGGATCGCCCGGGTCTTCGTCGATCTGGTCGCCTCGGCGCCCCACCTGACGATCCTTGAGCGCCTGGTCAACGGTCAACCCGGGCTCGTGGTCGAGCAGGGTGGGGTCACCGCGACCGTGATGGCGTTCGACGTCCTGGGCGGCCGGATCACCCGCATCTGGTCGGTACGCAATCCGGAGAAGCTCCGGTCGTGGCAGGCCGACCACCACGCCTGAACCGACCCGGTGAGTAGGCGCCGTGCGCGGGCCACGGCGCGGACGGAGATCCACAGGGCATCGGGCACGTGCCCCCGTGTCGCGTGCCCGATGCCCTGTGGATCTCCGCTGGCCCGCCACCGGCCCCGAGGTCAGCAGTGGTTGCCGTGGGTGGCGGCGACGGGGGTGGCGGCCGGTCGGGTCCACTGGGCCACCGGGCGGCCGTCGCGGCGCCACCAGCTGAATGCCGGGTCCTGCTGCGGCCAGCCCTCGGGAGAGTCCTCCCAGCTCTCCTGCCGGCCGTAGACGGTCAGGTCGAGCAGCCGCAGGGAGGTCATCATCTGCTCGACGCCGCGGCCGGTCGTCTCGTAGGTGAGAAAGACCCGGTCACCGTCGCGCAGGAAGCAGGCGATGCTGCCGTCACCGGCGAAGACCGGGTCCTCGACGCCGTGCGTGGAGTACCACGGGACCTGGTAGCCCATGAACTCCCGGAAGGGTGCCACCTCCTCCCACGGCCCGCCGCAGAAGACGGCGAAGGAGACGCCGCGCGCCTCCAGGTATACCGGGTTCTGGAAGTCCCAGATGCTGATGGTGCAGCCCTCGCACTGGCCCTCGATGGGCTTGCCGGCGTGCCACATGTGCCGGTAGGCGACGAGCTGGTCGCGGCCGGCGAAGATGTCCAGCAGCGAGGTCGGGCCGGCCGCGCCGATGAGGTCAACGGGGGTGACCTCGGTCATCGGCAGCCGTCGTCGGGCGGCGGCGATCGCGTCGCCCTCGCGGGTGTGGGCCTTCTCGCGGGCCAGCACGATCTCGCGTTCGCGGCGCCAGGTCTCCCGATCCACGACGGCGGGCAGGGCGGTCAGTGCGTGGTGAGCGTTCATGGCTCGTATATTAAACATAGTTGGAGCTTCTGTGGAAATAGTGAGGGACGCGTGACCATCAACCGGACGTACGGGCAGCACGGCGACGCCTGCCGCGCTGCCAACGCGCTCGACCTCGTCGGCGGCCGCTGGTCGCTGATCGTGGTGCGGGAACTGGTTCTCGGCCCGAAGCGCTTCGCGGACCTGCAGGAGGCGGTTCGCGGCATCACTCCCGCCGTCCTCACCGACCGCCTTCGGTCCCTGCAGCAGGCCGGGATCGTCGAACAGGTGGTCCTGCCCGACCTGGCCCGCACCCGCGCGTACGCCGTGACCGACTGGGGTCGCGGGCTGGAGTCGGTGCTGCGGGCGCTGGGCCAGTGGTATTCGGCCGGTCCCGACCCCGCGACCAGCGGTGGGATGACCCCGGACGCGGTGATCCTCGCGATGCGGACGATGGCCGGCCCGCAGCCCGGCGACCTCCCGCCCATCGCCCTGCGCCTCTACGACGGCCGCCGCCCCGATCCCCCGACCCGCGACTACCGCCTGGTGACCACCGGCGGCATGCTGGTAATCGAGCCCGGGGCGCCCGACTCCCCCGCCGCGACGGTGACGGCAGACTCGACCACCTGGAGCGACGTCCTCTTCGGCGACCTTCGGCTGGCCCAGGCCGAACAGGCCGACACGGTACGGATATCCGGCGACCGCGCCGCCGTCGAGCAGACGATCAGCCGCTACTCGCCATGACCGCCACCGGATAGCGTCAGACCCGCTCGCGACGCCGGCTGCGCAGGGCCGGCACGATGGTCAGCGCCACCGCCAGCACGAGTACGACGGCCGCGACCGGCCACCACCGCCACAGGTCCAGGCCGGCGGACTCCGACCGCTGGGCGTCCGGCGCCGCGGTGGTCAGGTCGGGTGCCTCCTGGGCGGCCCGCGCCAGCACCTGCACGACCACCTCGGTCTTGTTCGGGGCCGGTGCGCTGACCTCCACCGACCAGTTGCCGGGGGCGAGCACCGGGCCGGTGCTGTAGAAGCCCTGCCCCTCCCCCGACGGTTCCAGTTGCATCGGGCCGACCACCCGGCCACCCTCGGCGGTCGCGGTGAGCACCAACCGGACCGGCCGGTCCAGGGCATGGCCGTCGGAGTAGGTCGCCTGAATGGTGACCCCGGTCGCGCCGTCGCCAGCCACGTTCAGGTTGAGTTTGCCGTCGTGCGCGAACGCCGGGCCGCTCACCGGCAGTAACGCCAGCAGCAGGCCGACCAGGGTGGCCGCGGCGGTTCGGATACGACGCATCGGGTTGCTCCTCCTGCTCAGCGACAGATCGTCGCTCGATCCACTCAGCGACAGATCACCGCTGCCTGGCCCCCGGGATGTCCTCGTCCCGGGGATGGGCGGGGCGTCCTCCCACCGTGGGAGGTGGGAGGACGCCCCGCACCGTCAGAGTTGGCCGTCCGGGGCGACCCGGGTGGGGTCGGACCCGAGCCGGCCGGTGCCGGTGACCGGCTGACCGTCGTTCGCCCGCACCCCGGCCTTGCTGGCCGTGCCGCCGAGCCGCACGATCATCGCGTCGGCGTCCCGGACCAGAGTGTCCCGCACGTCGGCGTCGGTGACCAGGGTTGCGTCGGTGGCGAGCGCCTTGAAGGCGGTCAACTGCTGCACCGCCCGCCGGTCGTTGCCGGCCGCCTCCGAGACCCGGACCGCGTCCAACTTGTTGGACAGCTTCCGGTGGGCCAGGTTCGAGAGCCGACCGGTCGCCTTGAACCGGTCCAGCAGGTTCTGCATGTCCCGGAACGAGGTGGTGACGAAGAACCGGACCGTCGAGGTGGTGCTGTTGCCCGCCCGGTCGGTCGCGGTCACGGTCAGCTCGTGCAGGCCCAGCGGCAGCTCGTAGAGCGCCACCAGGTCACCGCTGTCGTACGAGCGGCCGTCCAGGGTGCCGGTCGTGGTCTCGACGCCGGAGGTCGGGTCGACCGCCTGCCACGAGATCCGGACGTCTTGGCTGTCGCCGTAGAGCTGACCGTCGGCCAGCCCGGAGACCAGCAGCGTCGGCTTGGTGCCGTCGATCTTGACGATCGCCGACTTCAGGGTCTCCTCGTTGCCGGCGGCGTCGGTGGCCCGGTAGAGCAGTTCGTGCTCACCGTCGCCACTGATGTTCACCGGCTCGGTGTACGGCGTCCAGTCGCCACCGTCGAGCGACCACTCCAGCAGGCTCACCCCGGAACCGGCGTCGGTCGAGGTCAGCACCACCGGGATGGTGCCGTCGTGCCAACCGTTGTCGTTCGCCGGGGCGAACTCCGCGGAGCTGACCGGGGCCGTACCGTCGATCTTGATGGTGATCGACTTGGTCGCCTCGACGTTGCCGGCGGCGTCGGTGGAGCGGAACCGCACCTCGTGGTTGCCGTCGCCGCTCACCGGCACCGGACCGGTGTAGGCGGTCCAGGCGGTGGCGTCGTCGAGCTGGTACTCGGTGCTCTCGACCCCGCTGCCGCCGGCCTCGTCGACTGCCGTCAGGGTGACCGTGACGTCCCCGGTGTACCAGCCCTCGACCGCCGTGCCGGACACCTCGGCGCTGGTCACCGGCGCGGTGGTGTCGCCGCCACCGCCGGCGGTGGTGAGCCGGAAGTAGTCGAACGCCACCGTCTTCGAGGCGGTCTGGTTGCCGCTGAGGCTGAACAACCCGATCTTCGGATCGTCCCCGAGGGCGGTGCTGGTCAACGGCTCGAGCGCCGTCCACTCCGTGCCGTCGGCCGAGTAGGCCGCCGTGTAGGTGTCACCCTCCTTGGTCACCCGCAGGTACCACACCGCCGAGGTAAGCCCGGTGGCCCCCGGCTGCGGGTCCTGGATCACGGCGTCGATCTCGTTGCGGAACTCGATCCGCCGGCTGGGCGTGGCACCTGCCGTGTTGTCGAGGACGAAGTCGAACTTCAGGTAGTTGTCGTCGTCGCCGTACACGAGCAGACCGCCCTGCTGGTACTGCTCGTCCAGCAGGCTGCCGTCGACCTTGGTCTCCATCGTCCAGTCCCCGTCGGGCGCGTCCTGGAGGATGAAGTTCGTCGGATCGGTGTTGTTGGCGGTGTAGATGTCGCCGTTGGGCACGTCGATCCGCAACTGCCCGTCGACGATCCGGTAGGCCGCCGGGTCCTCCCGGACGATCGCGTTCCACCGGCACTTGTCCAGCGAGTCCCCGGTGAACTCGTCTGACGGGTCGACCGGTCCGGCCGGCTCGTCGGGGGTGAACTGGAACCAGTCGAAGACCGCGTCCACCACCGGCGCCTCGGTGCCGCCGTTGAGGGCGAAGACCCCGATCTGCGGGTTGGTGATGCCGGCCAGTTCGGCCGCGCGGCCGACCGGGGTGAAGGTCTGGCCGTCGGCGGACATCTCCGCGGTCAGGCTGGTCCCGTCGCTGGTCAGTCGCAGGTGGATGAGGTCACCGGCGGGTGCGTCGGTGGCGTCGGCGCCCTCGTTGCGGGGGGTGCCGGCGGTCTCCCGGATGAACTCCACCCGGCGGCTGCCGTTGTAGAGCAGATCCAGCTTGGCGTAGTTGTCGTCGTCGCCGTAGACCAGCAGACCTGCCTGCTGGTAGTTGGCGGTGACCGGGAGGGTCACCTTCGTGGTGGCCTGCCAGGCCCCGCTGGGCAGCGGCTGCAGGACCAGGTTGGTGGCGTCGTTGCGGGTGCCGTAGAGGTCACCCACGCCGGTCGGCAGCCGCAGCGCGCTGTCGGCGACCGAGTAGAGCTGGTTCTCCCGGATCACGGTGGGCCAGCGGTCCCGGTCCAGCGAGGTGCCGAGGAAGTCGTCCGACCGCGCCCCGAAGCAGGACGTGTTCGGCGCGTCGACCCGGATCGGGACGTTCACGTACCCCCGGGCGCCGCGGCTGTCGGTCACCGTGAGGGTGGCGGTGAACCGGCCGGGCACCGTGTAGGTGTGGGTGGCGTCCAGGGTGTCGGCCGTAGCGCCGTCACCGAAGTCCCAGGCGTACGTCAGCGGGCTGTCGTCCTCGGCGTCGGTGGCCGTACCGTCGAACTCCACGGTGACCGGCGCGGTGCCGGCGTTGGGGGTGGCGACGGCGCTGACCTGCGGGGGCGCGTTGTCGGTGACGCCCCGGCCGAGGAAGTCCATCCAGTTGACGTTGAACAGGGAACCGGTTCCGCCGGCCGGGTCCCGGGCGACGAAGTAGAGCGTGTCGGCGTTCGTGCCGGTCACCGGCGCGGTCACGTCGACCCAGCTCTGCCAGTCCCCGGTGCCCGGTACGTCGACCGTGGCGACGACCGGACCGTCGGCCGCGTCGGCGCGGACCTCGATCCGTCCGCCGGCGGCCGCCGAGGCGACCCGGAAGCGGATCTCGTCGATGCTGGTCAGGTTGGCCGGGTCGACCGACCACCAGTCGCCGTCCTCGATGAAGGCGATGGCCTCGCCGCCGCCGGCCGGGTCGGACGCGGCTTCCCGCTGCACGCCCGGGTCACCGCCGCCCACGCCGTCCGCGACTCGGCCGGTCGAGGTGAAGTACTCGGCCTGCTTGCGCTTGGGCTGCAACAGCTCGATGGCCCGACCGGTCAGCGGCTCGGCGCCGCCGACACCGCCGTCGTCGGTGTAGGTCGCCTCGAAGACCTGGAAGACGTTCGCCTCGGCGCCGTGTCCGGCGGCGAGCGCCGTCTGCACTACGCCGGTGCAGCCGGTGTGCTGCTCCAGCGGGTGGGCGTGCTCGTCGTGGCCGAGCAGCACCTGCAGCTGGACCCGGTCGCAGTCGATCTCGCCGTCCTCGGGATCGGTGACGGAGATGGTGTAGCGGACCTGGTCGCCCCATTCGAAGAAGCCGCCGTCGGGCGGGAACTCGATGGTCACCGTCGGGGCGGTGTTGCCGACCGTGATCGGCACGTTGGCCACCGCGCTGCGGCCGGCCGGGTTGGTGACGGTCAGCTGGGCGGTGTAGTTGCCGGCCTCGGCGTAGGTGTGGGTCGGGTCGGCCTCGGTGGAGGTCTCGCCGTCGCCGAACGCCCACGCGTAGGTGAGCGTGCCGCCGTCCGGGTCGCGGGAGCCGTCGCTGGAGAACTGCACGGTCAGCGGCGCCTGACCCGAGGTCGGGGTGGCGTTGGCGACCGCGATCGGGGCGCGTACACCGGCGATGTAGTCGATCCGGTAGACGCCGGAGTTGTCGTTGTTGCCGCCGAAGCCGCTGCCCCATTCGATCATGTACATCGCGCCGTCCGGACCGAACTCGAAGTCCATCGGACGGATGAAGGTCATCCCGGCGAGCAGCTGGTTGATGTCGACGAGCGACTCACCGTCGGCGGTGACCTGCATGGTGTACATCTTCGACTGGTTCCACTCGCCCAGCAGCGCCTTGCCGTCGTAGTAGGCGGGCCACTTGCGGTCGGAGTCCAGCTCGGCGTCGTACCGGTAGACCGGCCCGCCCATCGGTGCGCCGCCGCCGCCGATCTCCGGGAACAGCGGGTTGCCGCTGTAGTCGTAGTCGACGGTGGCCGGGATGGCCGGCGGCAGGTTGGTCAGGCCGGTGTTGTTCGGCGAGTTGTTGACCGGCGCGGCGCAGTCGAACTTCGCCCCGCTCGGGCCGGACGGGAACTGGTAGTCGTTGTAGGCGTAGTTCGCCCCGGCGCAGTACGGCCAGCCGTAGTTGCCGGCGGTGGCGACGATGTTCCACTCCACGGTGCCCTCGGGGCCGCGGTTCGGGTTGGCCGAGCCCGCGTCCGGCCCGTAGTCGGCGACGTAGAGGGTGTCGGTGGCCGGGTCGACGCCGATCCGGAACGGGTTGCGGAAGCCCATCCCGTAGATCTCCGGCCGGGTCTGCGCGGTGCCGGGGGCGAAGAGGTTGCCCTCCGGCACGGTGTACGAGCCGTCGTCCTCGGGGTGGATGCGCAGGATCTTGCCGCGCAGGTCGTTGGTGTTGCCGGAGGTGCGCTGGGCGTCGTAGTCCTGCCGGCCCGGCCGCTCGTCGATCGGCGTGAACGCGTCCGACTCGAACGGGTTGGTGTTGTCGCCGGTGGCGAGGTACAGGTTGCCGGCGCTGTCGAAGGTCATGCTGCCGCCGGCGTGGCAGCAGGTGTTGCGCTGCGTGTCGACCCGCAGGACCTCTTCCTCGCTGGCCAGGTCGATGGTGTCGCCGGTGACGGTGAACCGGGACAGCAGGTTGCGGGCCACCCCGTCGTTGGGGGCGTAGTACAGGTAGATCCAGTTGTTGCTGGCGAAGTCCGGGTCCAGCCGGAGCCCGATCAGGCCGTCCTCGTTGCCGGTGAAGACGTCGAGGTCGACGGCGGTGACGGTGGTGCCGGTGTCGGGCTTGACGATCTGCACCCGGCCGTCGCGCTCGGCGTAGAAGACCCGGCCGTCCGGCGCGATGTCCAGCTCCATCGGGTTGCTGGTGTTGCTGTCGAGGGTGACCTTCTCGAAGCTCTCGGTCAGCGAGGCTCCACAGTCGGCGTCGGCCACCCCGGCGGCGGTCTGGATGCCGCCGAGCAGGTGGGCGAGGAACTCCGGTTCGGCGAACGACTGCTGGGTGTGGCCACCGCCGGTGTACCAGGCCCGGCCGCCGTCGTAGTCCTGGCACCAGGCGATCGGGTGGTCGGCGCCCATCGCGCCCGCGCCCGCGGTGTAGCTGGTCTCGTCCAGGCTGGCCAGCACGTGTACGTCGCCGCGCGGGTTGGACTGGAAGTTGTACCACTCGTCGAAGCGGGACCAGCGCTCGGGCAGCCCGGCGGTGGACGGGTGGGCCGGGTCCTCCACCTTGACGGTGGCCTGCTGGTTGGCCGGGTGGCTGGCGAAGTAGGCGCCGACCAGGTCGCCGTACCAGGCCCAGCTGTACTCGGTGTCCGAGGCGGCGTGGATGCCGGCGTAGCCACCGCCGGCCTGGATGTAGCGCTCGAAGGCCGACTGCTGCTCGGGGGTGAGGACGTCCCCGGTGGTCGACAGCCAGATCACGGCCCGGTAGTTCGCCAGGTTGGCGTCGGTGAAGGCGGCCCCGTCCTCGGTGGCGTCGACGGTGAAGCCGTTCTCCTCCCCGAGCTGCTGGATGGCCGCGATGCCGGCCGGGATGGAGTCGTGCCGGAACCCGGCGGTCTTGGAGAAGACCAGCACCGAGTACGGGTCAGCGGCGGCCGCGGCCTGGCCGGGCGCCTGAGCGGGCGCCGCGTGGGCGGCCGGGTTACCCATGAGGACGGTGCTGAGCATGGTCAACGCGAGCAGGGCAGCAGTGAGCGGGCCGCGCGTGAAGCGGCGTCGGCGGGGTCGGGACACGTGGTCTCCTCGTCCTGGTGGACAGCGGTGTCTCGGGTCGGCCCGCCGATGGCTTCCCCTGGTGGATCGGTGGAAGGGCTGCCACCGCCCCGGCCCACCGAGATTTGTTTTGGCGCTGGACAAATTAGCGCCCGTGGCCCTCATGTCGAGCAAGGGATAGACGTGTAACGTTTCGGTAAATCCGAGGGACATTCCGAACAGGACGCCGCAGATCGGAAGCACCGCCGGTGGCCCGCCTCTGGATCAAGCCAGCATTCTCACGACTCCCAAGGTGCGCTCTTCGCCAAACGGCAGAAACAAACGCGGTACCAACCGGAAACGGCCCACCCCGACGATCGGTCAGGTGGGAGCATCGAGCGACATCGCCACGCACTGTCCGTACTGCTCGCTGCAGTGCGGGGTCACGATGCGCCCGGCCGCACCCCGGCCACCAGTCATCGAACCGGCCGAATTCCCCACCAACCGGGGCGGGCTGTGCGCCAAGGGTTGGAGTGCCGCCGAACTGCTCGACCACCCCGACCGACTGACCACACCGCTGGTCCGGACCGACCCCGCCGACCGGCGCAGCCCGCTGCGACCCGCCACCTGGGCCGAGGCGCTGGACCGGATCGTCGCGGCCATCACGGCCAGTCAACGCAGCCACGGTCCGGAGAGTGTCGGCTGCTTCGGCGGCGGCGGCCTGACCAACGAGAAGGCGTACCAGCTGGGCAAGTTCGCCCGGGTGGCGCTGCGGACGCCGAACATCGACTACAACGGCCGGTTCTGCATGTCGTCGGCGGCCACCGCCGGCAACCGGGCGTTCGGGGTGGACCGCGGGCTGCCGTTCCCGCTGTCCGACATCGCCGAGGCGCGCACCGTCCTGCTGGTCGGCAGCAACCCGGCCGACACCATGCCACCGGCGATGCAGTACTTCGACGCCGGCCGAGCGGCCGGCGCCAGCCACATCGTGGTCGACCCCCGGCGGACCGCCACCGCGCGCGGCGGCACCCTGCACCTGCAGCCGCTGCCCGGCACCGACCTGGCCATCGCCAACGGCCTGCTGCACATCGCCATCCGCGAGGGTCACGTCGACGACGGGTACGTCAGCGAGCGGACCACCGGCTTCGCCGCGGTACGGGACGCGGTCGCCGGCTACTGGCCGAGCCGGGTCGAGCGGATCACCGGGGTCGACGCCGGGCAGCTCCGCGAGGCGGTCCGGCTGCTCGCCGAGGCGCCGACCGCGATGATCCTCACCGCCCGCGGCGCCGAGCAGCACAGCGGCGGCACCGACACCGCGCAGGCGTACATCAATCTGGCCCTGGCCCTCGGGCTGCCCGGCCGACGGTACTCCGGCTACGGCACGGTGACCGGCCAGGGCAACGGGCAGGGCGGCCGCGAGCACGGCCAGAAGTGCGACCAGCTGCCCGGCTACCGGCGCATCGACGACCCGGCCGCCCGCGCCCACGTGGCCGGCGTCTGGGGCATCGACCCGGCCGAGCTGCCCGGCCCGGGCCGCTCGGCGGTGGAGATGCTGGACCGGCTCGGCACCGCCGACGGGGTCCGGGTGATGCTGGTCTTCGCCTCCAACATCCTGGTCTCCGCGCCCGACCGCAACCGGGTCCGGGACCAGCTGCGGTCGCTGGACTTCCTGGTGGTCTCCGACATCTTCCTCTCCGAGACCGCGGCCGAGGCCGACGTCGTGCTCCCCACCGCCCAGTGGGCCGAGGAGGAGGGCACGATGACCAACCTGGAGGGCCGGGTGCTGCGCCGCCAGCGGGTGCTGTCCCCGCCACCGGGGGTGCACGACGACCTCACCGTGCTGGCCATGCTCGCCGACCGGCTGGGCCGGGGCCGGTACTTCTCGCCGGACCCGTACACCGTCTTCGAAGAGCTGCGGCGGGCCAGCGCCGGCGGGATCGCCGACTACGCCGGGATCAGCTACGAACGGATCGAGGCCGAGCAGGGCGTCTTCTGGCCGTGCCCGACACCGGAGCACCCCGGCACGCCCCGGCTGTTCACCGAACGGTTCGCCACCCCGGACGGCCGCGCCCGGTTCATCCGGGTCGAGCACCGTGACCCGGCCGAGCAGCCGGACCGGGAGTACCCGTACGTGCTGACCACCGGGCGCATCATGCAGCAGTACCAGAGCGGCAACCAGACCAGGCGGGCCCGGTCCCTGCAGTTCACCGCGGGTGACCCGCGTGCCGAGCTCCATCCCGACCTGGCCCGCCGACTCGGGATCGGCCCCAGCGACCTGGTCGAACTGCGCACCCGGCGAGGCCGCGCGGTCTTCCGGGCGCACGTCACCGACACGATCCGCCCGGACACCGTCTTCGTCCCGTTCCACTGGGGTGGGCGGGCCAGCGCCAACGCCCTGACCGACCCGACTCTCGACAAGCACTCCCGGATGCCGGCCTTCAAGGTCTGCGCGGTGGCGGTGACCCGGATCGGGGGGCCGGACGACGGTGCCGTCGCCGTGCCGCCACCCGCCCACCCGGCCCGCAATCTGCCCGCCGAACTGCCGAAACTTGCCGCGACCTAGCACCGCACGCCAAGAAAGGACGGACGACGTGACTTCGAAACCTCGCTTTCTCCAGGGGGTGTTCCCGTTCGAGGGCAAGGGCATCGACACGCCGGTCCCGCTGGACACCGCCCTGACCTACACCGTCCCGTTCGGGGTGACCACCCAGCCGGTGTACTTCCGGGGCGGCAACACCGCCGCCGAGCTGATCTACATCGTGCTGGTGCGCGACGGCAGCCCGATGCGCTACTTCCCGATCGGCGCCCGGGGCGACGTGCACGTGCCGCTGCGGGTGGTCGAGGACCTCGACGGCGGCACGGTCCTGGACCTTCAGGTGGCCGCGCCGGCCGGGGTCACCGGCAGCGTGGTCGTCGACGTCGGCCTCGTGGAGGTGTGAGCCGATGACCGAGCGACTGGTGGTGATCGGCAACGGCATGGCCGGCGCCCGCACCGTCGAGGAGATCCTGGAACGCGGCGGGCGGGACCGCTTCGCCATCACCATGTTCGGCGAGGAACCGTACGGCAACTACAACCGGATCCTGCTCTCCAACGTCCTGGCCGGCGCCGAGGACGAGACCGGGATCTTCCTCAACAGCCTGCCCTGGTACGCCGAGCACGGCATCGACCTGCGCACCGGCGTACGCATCGAGCGGATCGACCGGTTCGCCAAACAGGTGCACGCCGCCGACGGCTCGGTCACCTCGTACGACAAGCTGATCATCGCCACCGGCAGCCGGCCGTACGTGCCCGAGATCGACGGCATGCACAACCCGAAGCGCGGCTTCCACCAGGGCGTCTTCACCTTCCGCACGATCGACGACACCCGGGCGATGGTCCGCTACGCCCGCGACCACGAACGCGCGGTGGTGATCGGCGGCGGGCTGCTCGGCCTGGAGGCCGCCCGGGGGCTGCAGGGCTACGGCGTGGACGTCACCCTGGTGCACGCCGCCGGGCACCTGATGAACGCACAGCTCGACGAGCAGGCCGGGACGATCCTGCGGCGCAGCGTGGAGAACCTCGGCATCACCGTCGAGCTGAACGCCCGGACCAAGGCGGTGCTCGGCGCGGACCGGGTGACCGGAGTCCGGTTCGACGACGGCCGGACCATCGCCTGCGACATGGTGGTGGTCGCCGCCGGCATCCGCCCCAACACCGAACTAGCGCAGGTCAGCGGGCTGCCGGTGGAGCGGGCCATCGTGGTCGACGATCACCTGCGGGTGCTCGACGAGCCGGACATCTACGCCGTCGGCGAGTGCGTCCAGCACCGCGACCAGGTGTACGGGCTGGTCGCGCCGCTCTGGGAGCAGGCGAAGGTGCTCGCCGACCAGATCACCGGGGTCAACCCGCGGTCGGCGTACCACGGCTCGCGGACCGCGACGAAGCTCAAGGTCGCCGGGGTCGACGTGGCCGCCATGGGGATCACCGCCCCGGAACGCGACGACGACGAGTTCGTGGTCTTCGCCGAACCGAGGCGCGGGGTCTACAAGAGCGTGGTGATCCGCGACGACCGGCTGGTCGGCGCGACCCTGCTCGGCGACGTCAGCAAGGTCGGCTTCCTGATGCAGGCGTTCGACCGGGGCCTGCCGCTGCCCGAGGAACGGATCCGGCTGCTGTTCGACCTCGGCGGCCCACCCGCCGAGGTATCGGCCGCCGAACTCGACGACGGCGCCCAGGTCTGCAACTGCAACGGGGTCAGCAAGAAAGACCTGGTCAGCACCGTGCACGGCGGGGCGAAGACGGTCTCGGCGGTGATGGACGCCACCCGGGCCGGCAAGGGCTGCGGCTCCTGTAGGTCGCTGGTCAGCCAGATCGTCGAGTGGGCCAACGGCGGCGAGGTGGCCGAGGACCCGGCCGCGAACTGGTACGTGCCCGGCATCCCGCTGGCCAAGCCGGAGCTGATGACGGTGATCCGGGAACAGGGCCTGCGCAGCGTCTCGGCGGTCTTCGCCGCGCTCGCCGACGGCCGCGAGGACGCCAAGAGCAAGATGGGGCTGGTCTCGCTGCTGCGGATGATGTGGGGCGACGAGTACGTCGACGAGCGTGACGCCCGGTTCATCAACGACCGGGTGCACGCCAACATCCAGCGGGACGGCACCTTCTCGGTGGTGCCGCAGATGAAGGGCGGCTGCACCACCCCGGAGCAGCTCCGCAAGATCGCCGACGTGGCGGACAGGTACTCCGTACCCCTGGTCAAGCTCACCGGCGGGCAGCGCATCGACCTGCTCGGCATCCGCAAGGAGGACCTGCCGAAGGTCTGGGCCGACCTGGGCATGCCCTCCGGGTACGCGTACGGCAAGAGCTTCCGGACCGTGAAGACCTGCGTCGGCAGCGACTACTGCCGGTTCGGGGTCGGCGACTCGACCGCGCTGGGCATCGCCATCGAGACCCGCTTCCAGGGCATCGAGGGGCCCGGGAAGATGAAACTCGCGGTCACCGGCTGCCCGCGCAACTGCGCCGAGGCGTACGTCAAGGACCTCGGTGTGGTCGCCATCGACGGCGGACGCTGGGAGATCTACATCGGCGGCGCGGCCGGCGCGCACGTACGCAAGGGCGACCTGCTCGCCACCGTCGACAGCCCCGACGAGGTGATCACCCTCACCGGCCGGTTCCTGCAGTACTACCGGGAGAACGCCAACTGGCTGGAACGCACCTACGCGTTCGTGCCCCGGATCGGCATCGACCGGCTCCGGGAGATCATCCTCGCCGACAGCGACGGCATCGCCGCCGACCTGGACCGGCGGATGCAGGAGTCCGTCGACGCGTACCGCGACCCCTGGTTGGAACGCGAGGCCCCGGCCAGCCCCGGGCAGTTCCGCACCGCGCTGCCGCTGATCCCGCTGCCGCAGGTGCCGGTGCGGGAGGCCGGCGCCGAGACCGCCGGGGCCCAGCAGTGACCCCGGCCGCCGTCGAACACCGGCTCGGACCGGTGGCCGACCTACCGGTCGGCGAGGGACGGGCGTACGCGGTCGGCGACGAGATGGTGGCCGTCTTCCGGCTGCGCGACGGGGCGATCCGGGCCGTCTCGGCGGTCTGCCCGCACGCCGGCGGCCCGATCGCCGACGGGTTGGCCGACGCCGAGGTGGTGATCTGCCCGCTGCACCAGCACATCTACGAGTTGGCGACCGGCTGTTCGCGGAGCGGACAGCCGCCGCTGCGGGTCTACCCAGCCCGGGTCGACGCCGACGGCGAACTGGTGGTCGGCGTACCCGCCGGCCGCCCGACGGAAGGTGGCACGCGATGACCACGACAATTGAGCGCCCCGTCGTCGAGCACAGCCGGCACGGGCGGACCGGCCGGTGGATCGAGGACTGGCGGCCCGAGGACGAGAGCTTCTGGAACTCCGTCGGGTCGGCGGTGGCCCGGCGGAACCTGATCTTCTCGATCTTCTCCGAGCACATCGGCTTCTCGGTCTGGACGATGTGGTCGGTGCTGGTGCTGTTCCTGGGTCCGGCGTACGGCATCGACCCGGCCGGCAAGTTCGTGCTCACCGCCGTACCGGCGCTGGTCGGGTCACTGCTGCGGCTGCCGTACACGTTCGCGGTGGCCAAGTTCGGCGGCCGCAACTGGACCGTGTTCAGCGCCGCGTTGCTGCTGGTGCCGACAGTGCTGGTGGCGATCGTGCTGGAGCCGGGGGTGTCGTATTCGACGCTGCTGGTGGTGGCCGCCATCGCCGGGGTCGGCGGCGGCAACTTCGCCTCCTCGATGGCGAACATCAACGCCTACTATCCGGACCGGCACAAGGGCTGGGCGCTGGGCATCAACGCCGGCGGCGGCAACATCGGCGTCGCCACCATCCAACTCGTCGGGCTGCTGGTGCTGGCCACCGCCGGGGCGGCCCATCCCCGGCTGGTACCGGGCATCTACATCCCGCTGATCGTGCTCGCGGCGCTGGGCTCCTGGCTCTACATGGACAACCTGGCCTCGGCCCGCAACGACAAGCGGGCGATGCGGGACGTGACCCGGGACCCGCACACCTGGATCATGTCGTTCCTCTACATCGGCACGTTCGGCTCTTTCATCGGGTTCGGGTTCGCCTTCGGGCAGGTGCTGCAGGTCCAGTTCAAGGCCGACTTCGACACCGCGATCAAGGCCGCGTACCTGACCTTCCTCGGCCCGCTGCTGGGCTCGCTGATCCGGCCGCTGGGTGGGCTGCTGGCCGACCGGATCGGCGGGGCGCTCGTCACCTTCTGGAACTTCGTGGCGATGGCGGTCGGCGCGGGGCTGGTGCTGGCCGCCTCGATCCGCAACTCGCTGCCGCTGTTCCTGGTCGGGTTCATCGCGCTGTTCGTCTTCTCCGGCATCGGCAACGGGTCGACCTACAAGATGATCCCGGCGATCTTCCGGGCGAAGTCGCGGCTGCTGGTCGGGCAGGGCGCGGACCTGACCACCAGCGACCGGGAGGCCCGCCGGCTGGCCGGCGCCCTGATCGGCATCGCCGGCGCGATCGGCGCCTTCGGCGGCGTGCTCGTCAACCTGGCCTTCCGGCAGTCGTTCCTGGAGACCGGGACCGGCGACGGCGCGTACATCGCGTTCATCGTCTACTACGCGCTGTGCTTCCTGCTAACGTGGTTCGTCTACCTGCGTCCCTCCCCGAACCGCCTGTCCGGCGTCTGAACCGAGCCGCCAAAGTCAGCACACCTGACACGGCGGTGGGTCCACGGTCCGGAGGCCGACCATGCCGCCACGCCCGCTGCCGACCGACCCGTCGATCGGCGACCGGATCCGGGCTCGTCGCCAGCTTCGCGGGTGGAGCATCCGCCAGGCGGCGGCCCGGGCCGGGATCTCCCACACGTCGTGGTCGCGGATCGAACGGGGGCGCCAACGCACCGACCGGTACCTCGTTGTCGATCTCGCCGCCGCGCTGGAATGCTCGGTCACCGAGCTGACCGGCCAGCCCTACACGTCTGCCGACCGGAGGCTGGAGACCTCGAGGATCAACGCCATCCGGGTCTGGCGGGCGATGATGGCGCATCCGATCGAGGCCGTCCGAGGCGATGTCGCCCCGGACGGCCTCGACGCCGAGGTGGACCTGGTCCGCGATCTCTACCGCCGCTGCGACTACGCGGGGGTCCTGCAACGCCTGCACCACCTGATTCCTCACCTGCACGCCGCCCGCGACGTGCGGCGGGCCCGCACCAAGATGGTCGCCATCTACGGGGTCGCGATGGGCGCCCTGCTCAATGTCGGTTTCCCCGCCGAGGCGTGGCTGGCCGCAGAGCGGAGCGCCGCCGCGGCGGAGTCGTTGGACGATCCGGTGGCGCGCGGTGTGGCGGCGGCGAACCGGGCCAGGGTTGCCGCCTACTCGGGTGCCTTCGGCCCGGCCCGGTCGATCTGCGACGCAGCCGCTGCCGACCTGGAGCACCACCGGGCTGCCGCCGCACCGGACGTGCTGGGCTTCCTGCACCTCGCGCGTGGCCACCACGCCGCCGGCCTGCATGACCTTCCCGCGGCGGAGGACCATCTCGCGGAGGCCGCCAGCATCGCGGATCGGACCGGCGAGACCTCCGCCTGGGACCTGGAGTGGGGTCCTCGGAACGTCGCTCTCTGGCGGATGGCTCTGCTGCTGGATACCGGACGGCCGGGTGCAGCCGCCGAGATCGCGGCGCGGACACCGATCACCGGGCTACCGCCCGTCCGGCAGGTCTACTACTGGCTCGATTCGGCACGCGCGATGGTCGGCGCCGGCCGGGACCGCGACGCGGTCCGAATGCTGCTCGCGGCGGAACGGACCGGCGAGCAGCACACCCGGGCCTCGACCGCTGCTCGCGAGACCGCCCGTGACCTGCTTCGACGGGGTAGCCCGGGCAGCGAACTCCGGGGGCTCTGCGAACGGCTGGGAGTGGCGGCCTGAACACTGGTGCGTAACCGTTCCACCACCCTGGGAGATCGGCCCTAGCGTCCAACAGGGACGCGACGGGCACGGCTCCATCGGCAAATGACCTGGTCGCGGTCGCGTCCACCTGAGCGGGCGCGGCGCCCGCGTGACGCCTCTCCCCCTACCGGGCGCCGCGCCCTCCGACGGGCGTGGCGGTCGGCTGGCAAGGGTCCCGGCCGCTGCGCCCCCAACTGGGAGGTGACCAGATGGATCCCCTGAGCGCCCGGCCGCCCCGACGCGGCGACGACCTGCGCGCGGCAGCCGAGACCGCCCGAGAGTCGATGATCCTCGCCCGGCTACGTCGCGCCCTCGACCTCTGGCAACCCGTCAACGAAACGGACCAGGCCCCCACGCTCCCCCTCGACCGACTGGCCCCACCATGGCTGGACAACCGCCGCCCACACCGCTACCGGGGCCGATGGTCCGGCCATTAGCAAGCTGCTCCGATTCGCCCGGGTGCTCCTGGCCGCGAGGCCGCGTAGCATCGATGTCTGTCGAAGTGTTTACGGAGGGAGAAGGGCGTGGCTGGTCTCACGTTCCTTGCGGCGGGCCTGCTGGCCGGGGCTGCGGCAGTAACGGCGCCCACTGCGGTGCCAGCGCAGGTTCAGTCCTCGGTGCACGTCGACAACCCGTACCTGGGCGTGACGGGCTATGTGAACCCCGAGTGGCGGGCGCTGGCGGCGGGCGAGCCGGGCGGGGACCGGGTCGCCGCCACCCCGACCGCGGTGTGGTTGGACAGTGTCGGCAGCATCGGCGGCACGGACGGCGGCATGGGATTGCGTGCCCACCTGGACGAGGCGCTCGCCCAGCGTGCCGGCTACATCCAGTTCGTCCTCAACAACCTGCCTGGCCGCGGCTGCGACAAGCTGATCGCCGAAGGCGACTTCGGCCCGGCCGAAGTCGCCCGCTACCGCGGGGAGTTCATCGACCCGATCGCTGAGATCCTGGCCGACCCCAGCTACGCGGCGCTGCGCATCATCACCATCGTCGAGGTACGCGCACTGCCGAACCTGGTCTACAACACCACCCCGCGCCCCACCGCGACACCCGCCTGCGACATGATGCGCGCCAACGGCGGCTACGTCGCCGGCATCCGGCACGCGCTGAACCGCCTGCACACCATGCCGAACGTCTACACCTATCTGGACGTGGCAAACCACGCGTGGACCGGACGGGACGACGTGCTCGGACCGGTGGCCCAGTTGCTGGCCGACACCGTGCGCGGCACCACGATGGGACCGGCCAGGCTGGACGGCTTCATCACCAACACCGCCGACTACGCCCCGGTCACCGAGCCGTTCCTCACCTTCGACGGCGTCGAGCACAGCGAGTGGAGCGACGGGAACCGTTTCAACGCCGAGCTGCCGTTCGCGCAGGCGCTGCGCGCCAGACTCATCGCGTTGGGGTTCTCCCCCAGAATCGGCATGTTGATCGACACCTCCCGCAACGGCTGGGGTGGGCCGGATCGGCCGACCGCGCCGAGCACCGACCCGGACCTGGATGTCCGGGTCGACGAGTCCCGCGTTGACCGCCGGGCACACAAGGGCAACTGGTGCAATCAGGTCGGCGCCGGGCTCGGCGAGCGGCCCCGGGCCGTTCCGGCGCGGGGCGTGGACGCCTTCGTCTGGGCCAACCCGCCGGGCGAGTCCGACGGCAGCGCGTCACCCGCGCCCATCCGCGGCTTCAACCGCATGTGCGACCCGACGTACGGCGGCGGCGTCGCCAACAGCTTCAACCCCACCGGCGCGATGCCCGGCAGCCCCGACATCGACGAGTGGTTCCCCGCGCACTTCCGCGCACTGCTGGCGAACGCCCATCCGCCTCTCCCCCAGCTCGAACCGGCGCGGGCCGGCGCCTCCAGCTAGGGTTGCCGGAGACCCGCGCCGCCAACGTCGAGGACTACGATGACCCGGACCGACGACGACGTCACCCTCGACTCGGCCGTGGACCCGCTGGTCCTCGCGCTGGACGTCGGGTCCACCGCGACCCGCGGTGGCGTACACGACGCGTCGGGCCAGCGGGTCGACGGACTGCAGCACAAGGTGCCGCACGCCTTCACGGTCGCGCCCGACGGCACCTCGGTCATCGACGCCGATCAGGTGACCGCGGAGGTCGAGCAGGTTCTCGACGCGGTAACCCGGGACCCGCGGCTGGGGACCCGCATCGCCGGCGTCGCGATGGACACCTTCGCCGCCTCGCTGATCGCGGTCGACGCGGCCGGACGCGCCCTCACCCCGTGCCTGACCTACGCCGACTCCCGCAGTGCCGACGCGGTCACGGCGCTGCGCGCGGAACTCGACGAGCGGGCGATACAGCAGCGCACCGGCACCCGCCTGCACACCAGCTACCACGCCCCGCGGCTGCGCTGGCTCGCAACAGCGCAGCCACGCGTCGTCGCCGCGGCCGCGGCCTGGTGGTCCCTGGGTGAGTACGTCCTGGCCCGGCTGGTCGGGCACCCGCTCGCCGGGACCTCCACGGTGGCGTGGACCGGCCTGCTCGACCGTCGCACCGGCGGGTTCGACGCCGAACTGCTCGCCGCCGCGGGTATCGGCCCCGAGCAGCTTTCCCCGCCGCGGGACATGACCGCACCGGCACCGTCGGCGGCCCCCGCCCGTTGGCCCGCCCTCGCGAAGGCCGTCTGGTTCCCCGTCATCACCGACGGCTTCGCCAGCAACGTCGGGTCCGGGGCGACCGACGCCACGGTGCTGGCCGCGTCGACCTCCACCAGCGGGGCGCTGCGGGTGGTGCTCGACGGGGCTGCCGATCCCCTACCGTTCGGGCTGTGGAACTACCGGGTCGATGCGGGTCGCACGCTGCTCGGCGGGGCCATCAACGATGTCGGTCGCGCCGTCAGTTGGGCGCAGGACACGTTGCGGCTCAGTCCGGCGCCCGCGGCCGCCCTCACCGCGCCACCGAGTCCGGCCACACCGCTGGTGTTGCCGTACCTCACCGGTGAACGCGCGCCGGGCTGGGTCGGTGAGGCGCGTGCCGTTCTCGGCGGGGTGTCGGCCGCCACGGACGCCGACGACCTGTTCCGCGGGATCATCGAGGGCGTGGCCATGACCTACGCGCGGGTCGCCGACGAACTGCGGCCGGCCGCCCCGCGGGTGGTGACGGTCGCGGCGGCCGGACGGGTCAGCAACGACCACCCCGAATGGCTCCAGATCCTCGCGGACGTGCTCGGGCGACCCGTCACGCACGTGACCTGGCGGCGGGCCACGCAGCGTGGCACGGCACTGCTCGCGCTCGACGTGCTGGCACCGGACGTCCCGCGCGCGCCCAGGGTCACCGGGGCGACCTACGAGCCCCGGCCCGCATTCGTCGAGCACTACGCGCAACGGCGCGCGCGATTCGCCGAGGCGTACGACGCGCTCGTGCGCGGCTGACGGACGCGGGGGCGGCCCGCCCCCAACACACCATGCGCGCCACCCCTGTCATAGCTGGACCGGGCCGGGTGGCAGCGGAGCTACCGCTACGCGCTGCCGGACCCGGTCCTGCGGACCAGCAGGTAGCCGTACGGTGGCTCCTGACCCTCGGGCGGGGTGCTGCCCTGGAAGATCAGGTCGAGACCGGCGGCGGCGAAGCGGTCCTCCATTTCCCTGGCCGAGAGCCAGTACCGGTCGAAGTCGACTCCGAGCGCGGTGCTGGGGCCGTTGCGCCGCAGCGTGCCGTCGCCGAGCTTGAAAGCGGTCACCAGGTAGCCGCCCGGCCGCACGACCCGGGCGAGTTCGGCGAACGCCCGATCCCTGTCGTCCGGCGCGAGGTAGATCAACGAGAACCAGCACACCACCCCGGCCAGCGACGCGTCCTCGAACGGCAGCTCGCGCAGGTCCGCGACCTCGTAACCGAAGCCCGGATTATCCCGCCGTGCCACCTCGATCATCCCGGGCGAGAGATCAACCCCGCGCGGCGACAGGCCACGGCCCGCGAGGTACGGCAGCAGCCGCCCGGTACCGCACCCCACGTCGGCGACCTCGACGCCCACGGCCAGGGTCAACTCGGCGAACATGTCCAGCATCGCCCGCTCCACCGGCATGCTCTCCAGCAGGCCGGCCAGGTTCTTGGCGTACCACTCCGAGAGCACGTCGTGCGCGTCCCGCAGCTCCTCGGTCCTGGCATCCATCCCCGCCCAACCTCCCCCTCGACGGCCGCCGTCGGGGCGAATCTACCGGCCCGCGCCTTCCTCCAAGAAATGTCCGACGGGTCGGCGAGACTGGCGGGCATGGCTGATCTGAACGACTCGAAGGCGGCGCTGCATCACTACCTGCAGGCGATCCGCGAGAACCTCATCTGGAAGCTCGACGGGCTCAGCGAACGCGAGGCCAGGCTGCCTCGCACCGCGACCGGCAACAACCTGCTGGGCGTCATCAAGCACTGCCTCAATGTTGAAGCCGGCTACTTCGGGCTCACCTTCGGGCGAGAGTTTCCGCAGCCCGAGGAGCTGGTCCCGATGCGGGCGTACGAGGAAGATCCGCAGGCGGACTGGTACGCGCGGGAGGATGAGTCGAAGGAAGGGCTGCTCGACCTGTACCGCCGGGTCGCGGCATTCGCCGACCAGACGATCGAGGAGTTGCCGCTCGACGCGCCGGGACGGGTGCCGTGGTGGCAGCCCGGCGCACAGGACGTGACGCTGCAGCGGATCATCATCCACGTGACCTGCGACCTCGCGCGGCACGCCGGTCATGCCGACATCATGCGGGAGCAGCACGACAACGCGATCGGCCTGCGGCGGGAGAACCCCAACGTCCCCGACGACTACGACTGGCCGGCGTACGTCACCAAGCTGACGAAGTTGGCCGACCGGTTCGGATAGCCGACCGGAGTCAGGCCAGCTGATGGCCCGTGGTGCTGTCCACGTGGACGGGGACGACGCCGTCGTGGCGGTCACCGGTGGTGCCGGTGCCGGTCGGTTCGAACATCAGGATGGCACCGCCCGGTGACGACGGCTTGTGCTCAGTCCCTCTGGGCACGACGAAGACATCGCCCGCCTTGAGTGTCACGGTTCGCTCGTTCCCGTCGGCGTCGCGCAGCGCGATGTCGAACCGGCCGTCCAGGCCGAGGAAGAACTCGTCGGTGTCGTTGTGGACGTGCCAGACGTGTTCGCCCCGGGTGTGCGCGATTCGGACGTCGTAGTCGTTGACGCGCGCGACGATCCGGGGGCTGTAGATCTGGTCGAAGGAGGCGAGCGCCTCGGTCAGGTTCACTGGCTCGTGCATGCGGTCCAGCCTGCCCGGATCGGGGCGGCGCGTCTTGTACGTTGTTGATGTGAGTGAACCGCCGCCCGGGTCCTGCCGGGTCGTCGCCTGGCGGCCGGAGGTGGCGGGAATCGCGGAGGTCTTCCACGCCCGGATCGCCGACTACCGGTACCCCAGGCACTGTCACGACACCTGGACCGTCCTGATCGTTGACCATGGCGCGATCCGGTACGACCTCGACACGCGCCACCACGGGGCGGTCGGGCAGACGGTCAGCGTCCTGCCGCCGGGGGTCGTCCACAACGGGTATCCGGCGGAGCGCTTCGGCTATTTCCGCAAACGTAATCTCTACCTGGACCCCGACTTTCTCTCGTTGGACCTGGTGGGCCGTGCCGTCGACGCCTCCACCTTCCAGGACGCCCGCCTGCGGGCGGCGATCAGCGCACTGCACGACCGTCTCGCCGCGCCCGATCCGCTCGATGTCGAAGCACGGCTCGCACTGATCGCCGGCCGGTTGCGACGACGGCTGCAACGACGCCCGCCGGCCGCCCGCGAGCCGGAGCCCGCCATCGCCGACCAGCTCCGGCAGTATCTCGACGGCCACGTCGGCGACAGCGTCACGCTGCGCGAGGCCGCAGAGTCACTTCACCGCAGCGTGCCGCACCTCGTCCGAAGCTTCACCAAGAGGTACGCCATCTCCCCGCACGCCTATGTCGTCGCCAAGCGCGTCGAGGCGGCGCGGACCCTGCTGCTGCGGGGGATGCCCGCCGCGCAGGTCGCGTCCGAGGTCGGATTCCACGACCAGGCGCACCTCACCCGCCACTTCAAGCGGCACGTCTCGATCACGCCGGCGCGGTACGCCGCAAGCGCCGGGATCGGACCCGAGCCCGCGGGCCACCTGGCCCCGGGCGGGCGGACCGGCTCAGGTCCAGACCGCGGTGCCGTCGATTCGCGCCGCTGACATCACCCGACAGCCCGTCAGCTCCGCCGCCCGCAGAATTGCCACGCGGGCGCGGGTGTCGTCCGCGGTGGAAACGCCATGGCCGTCGCGGTCCGGAAGCGTGCCCCTCGGCGTGCGCCGGCCGGTCCGGCCCGCGACGCGCGCGCCGTGCCCGCACTAGCATCCGGACATGGCGCAACCAACGGCACACCCGCCGGTCGGGTCCCAGACCGCGCCGGCCGGCGTCGGCCCGTACGGCGGGCTGGCCTTGGACCGGCGACTGGCCCAGGTGGCGCGGCCGGTCGCCTGGTGTACGGCCGACGAGCGGATTCGCGAGGTGGCCGGCCGGATCGGCGCCGGACACCATTCCTGCGCCCTGGTCCAGGCCGGCGCGGCGGTCGGCATCGTCACCGACAGCGACTTCCGGCGCCGGGTCGCCACCGGCGAGGTCGGCATCGACGCGCCGGTCTCCGCGATCGCGACGGTGCCGGCGCTGACCATGGACGAGCAGGAGACCCAGATCGCCGGCCTGCTGCGGATGGTCGAGCACGGCGTACACCATCTGGTGTTGACCGACGGCGCTGGTCGGGCGGTCGGGGTGGTCCGGGCGGTCGACCTCGCCCAGACGGCGGTGCGTGATCCGCTGGTCGTCCGGTCCGAGATCGACACCGCGCGCGACCTGGAGGGTCTGGCCGGTGCCGTCCGGCACCTCTCCGCCACCATCGTCGCGCTCTGCGACGACGGGATCGCCCCGCCACACGTCGGTGCGGTACACGCCGCCGCCATCGACGCGGTCATCCGGCGGGTGCTGCGGCTACGTGCGGACCCGGTGCTGGCGCAGGTACGCCACTCGTGGCTCGTGCTGGGCTCGCTGGCCCGCCGCGAGTCGCTGCCGCTGTCGGACGTCGACACCGCCCTGGTCTGGGACGACGACCCGGCCCCGTCCGACCCGGCCCTGACAGACCACGACCCGGCCGGGCCGCTCCGGGCGGCCGCGGCCGGCGTACTCGATGACCTACGGCGGTGCGGGCTGGTGCCGTGCCCGAACGGCGTCAACGCCGACAGCCCGACCTTCGGCCGCTCCCGCTCGGCCTGGGCCGCCGCCTGGCGGCGCGGCTCGACCAGCGGGCAGAGCCTGCTGATGACCGCAACCCTGGCCGACAGCAGGCCAATCACCGAACCGTCGCTGGGCCGACACCTCACCGAGCCGATCGGCGCCCAGCCGCGTGGGTCCCGGGTGGTCCGCGCGCTGCTGGACGAGGCGCTGGGGTTCCGGCCACCCACCGGATTCGTCCGCGACTTCGTGGTGGAGCACGACGGCGCGCACAGCGGGCAACTCGACCTCAAGAAGGGCGGACTGGCACCGGTCGTCGCGCTGGCCCGCTGGGTCGCGATCGTCACCGGTGACGTCACCGGGGGCACCCCGGAGCGGCTGCGCCGGGGTGCCGCCCGGGGTGTCCTCACCCTCGACGAGTCCCGGACCCTGACCCGTGCCTTCGAGGACGTCTACGGGATGCTGCTCCGGCACGAGGCCGACGCGCTGCGCGCCGGTCGGACACCGACCACCTACCTCGCGCCGGGCACCCTGGACACCCTCACCCGCCGGCACCTGCGCGAGGCGTTCCGGGCGGTCCGCGTGGTGCAGTCCCACGTCGACCAGCACTGGATGGCCCGGCTGGAGCGGTTGGAACGGTGACCCGCGGTACGCGGGCCGTCAGCTGGTCGCCGCGATCCGTTCGGAGAACTCGACGAGGCGGTTGGAGAACCCCCACTCGTTGTCGTACCAGCCGAAGACCTTGACCTGGTTGCCGACGGACTCCGTCAGCGGCGCGTCGAAGATCGACGAGTGCGGGTTGCCGACGATGTCGGCGGAGACCAGCGGCGCCTCGGAGTACTGCAGGTAGCGTCGCAGCGCCGGGGAACCGGCGGCCTCCCGGAACGCGGCGTTGACCTCCTCGACGCTGGTGCTGCGCCGCAGCACCACGGTGAGGTCGGTCACCGAGCCCACCGGTACGGGGACCCGCAGCGCGGCGCCGGTGAGACGCCCGTCGAGTTCGGGGATGACCTTGCCGATCGCCTTCGCGGCGCCCGACGAGGTTGGGATGATCGAGACGGCGGCCGCGCGCGCCCGGCGCAGGTCCGAGTGCGGGGCGTCGTGCAGCCGCTGATCGCCGGTGTAGGCGTGCACCGTCGTCATCAGGCCGGACTCGATGCCGAACGCGTCGTTGAGCACCTTCGCCAGCGGGGCGAGGGAGTTCGTGGTGCACGAACCGTTGGAGAAGACATCGTGGCTGGCCGGATCGAGCCGGTCGTCGTTGACCCCGAGGACGAAGGTGGGGACGTCGCCCTTGGCCGGCGCCGAGATGATGACCTTCCGCGCGCCGCCCTTGAGGTGGGCCGCCGCCGCGACGCCGTCGGTGAAGTGGCCGGTGGCTTCGATCACGATGTCGGCGCCGACGTCACCCCAGGCGATGGCGGCCGGGTCCCGTTCCGCGAAGACCGTGATGCGCCGGCCGCCGACGGTGATCGCGTCGCCGTCGACGGCGACCCCGTCGAGGTGGCCGGAGATGGAGTCCCATTCGAGCAGGGTGGCCAGCGTACGGGCGTCGGTGAGGTCGTTCACCGCGACCACCTCGACGTCGGCGTCGTTCGCCAGGGCCGCGCGCAGGTAGCTGCGGCCGATCCGCCCGAACCCGTTGATGCCGATGCGTACCGTCATGGCGTTGCGTTCCTCCCGTTGTGGTGGTTGGGCGGGGACGGTGCCGCCGCCCGGAGCAGATCGAGGACCCCGGCGCGGGCGTCGTCGAACGGGCCGGGGTCCTGCCGTGCGATCGCGAGCACGTAGCCGCCCTGCAGGACGGCCATCAGGGTGTGGGCGAGGCGCTCCGGGTCGAGGTCGTCGCGCAGCTCGCCGGCGGCGACCGCCTCGCCGAGCACCCCTACCCAGCTCTGGTGGACCTGGGCGAAGGCGCGGGACACCGGGGCGAGCAGCACCGGGTCCTCGCGGACCTGGGGGTCCTGGGTCATCCGGCCGACCTTGCAGCCCTTGAGGGCGTCGCGGGGGCGCATCAGGTACGCCTCGATCCGGTCCATCGGGTCGCCCGGGCCGTCGAGTTCGGCGGCGGCCGGCAGCAGATCGGCGACGTTGCGTTCGAGAGCGGCGACCGCCAGGTCCCGCTTGGTCGGGAAGTGGTGGTACATGCTCCCCTGGCCGACGCCGGAGCGTTCGCGCACGTCACGGGGGCTGGTGTCGGCGTAGCCGCGCTCCCACATGAGCTGGCTCATCGTCTCGACCAGCAGCTGTCGCGAGTCCATGCCAGCATTTTGTACATACCAGTAGGTACAGCGCAACCTCTTTCCGCCATCCCGCCGGGCGATGATCCCCACCAGTGGCTGGCCAGGACCGGTGTCCTAGGCTTGCCGCGAACACCCCGCCCCCGGACCCAGTCCCGGCGATCCCGGGCCAGTGTGGAGGATTGCCATGGTTGATTCGTCGCCCGCCACCGAAAATCATGTCGACAAGCTCGACACCACCGTGCCGCACTCGGCGCGACTGTGGAACTACCTCCTCGGCGGGAAGGACAACTTCACCGTCGACCGGGAGGCGGCCGAGCAGGTTCTCGCCTTCCTCCCCGAACTGGTCCAGTCGGCCCGCTTCAACCGGCAGTTCCTCGGCCGGGCCGTCCGGCACCTGACCGGCGAGGTCGGCATCCGCCAGTTCCTCGACGTCGGCACCGGCCTGCCGACCGCCGGCAACACCCACGAGGTGGCCCAGTCGGTCGCGCCCGAGTCGCGGATCGTGTACGTGGACAACGACCCGCTGGTGCTGGTGCACGCCCGGGCACTGCTGACCAGCAGCCCCGAGGGAGCGACCGACTACATCGACGCGGACATCCAGGACCCGGAGAAGATCCTGGCCGCCGCCCGGCACACCCTCGACTTCGACAGGCCCGTCGCGGTCATGCTGCTCGGCATCCTCAACTTCGTGGTCGACGACGACGAGGCGTACCAGATCGTGCGGACGCTGACCGCGGCGTTGCCGCCCGGCAGTCACCTGGTGATCTCCCACCCCACCCGGGAGGTCAACCCGGAGGCGGTGGATCGGGCCGTGCAGATGTGGAACGAGGGCGGATCCGCCCCGATGGCGGTCCGCTCCCCGGCCCAGATCGCCCGCTACTTCGACGGCTTCACGCTGCTCGAACCCGGCCTGGTCACCTGCTCCCGGTGGCGCCCCGACGGCAACGACACCACCCCGTGTTCCGAGTACGCCGCCGTCGCCGTCAAGGCCGGACAGTAGAAGCCGGGAAGTAGGGGAAGGGACGGTGCGGGACCGGCGGCCGGGTGCGCAACACCATCGGCGGCGGCTCGACGGCCGGGCAGGTCGCCCGCGCGCCGGGAGTGTCCGGTCGATGAGGTAACGGTCGATCGCGTCGTTCACGCACGCACTGCGCCCGTAGACGCCGTGTCCCCACCCTTGGTAGGTGAGCAGAATCCCCTCCCGGCCCAGCTGCCGCGCCACCCCGGGACATCGGCATCGCGGTCGACGTGGCCAAAGGGCAGGTGCTCGCCTCGGTGACCGCCCGCGCGGGTCTGCCCACATCGAAGTCCGCGCTGTCGGCGGCGCTGCCCAGCGAGCTGCTGGCCGGCACCCAGCTGACGGTGGTCGACAAGCCGGTCGGCACCCTGACGGCCGCGTTCGGTGGCATGGTCGACTTCGACACCACCGCCGGCTGGTGCACGAGCGGCTGGCCGGTGCGGCACAACACGACCGGGGTGATCGGCGTCACCACCGCCGGACACTGCTTCGGCATCGGCTCCGTGACTGGATCAGAATCGAGCGCGAGGCACTATCCCTGCGCTGGTACGAGCCACTCTTCGTGCCGGGCCTGCTGCAGACCGAGGCGTACGCCCGCGCCACCCTCCGCTGCGAAGCACTGACGCCCATCGAGGTCGACAGCCTGGTCAATTCCCGACTCGAGCGCCAGTCCGTGCTGACCCGTGACAAGCCGCCGCTCTTCTTCGTGGTTCTCGACGAGCTGGTGCTGACCCGACCGGCGTACGGCGACCGCGCCCTGATGGCCGAGCAGATCAACCACCTGCTCGCCTGCGCCGAACTGCCAAACGTCTTTCTGCACGTCGTACCGGCCAGCGTCGGCATGCACGCCGGTCACGCCGGGGCGTTGATCCTCGCCGAGACACCGGATGCCGAATGGGTCGCGCATGCCGACAGCCAGCTCAAGGCGCACATCGAGAACCGGCCCACGGAGGTTGCTAAGCTGATGAACAGGTGGGAGCAGATTCGCGGCAAGGCCCTCGCCGACGAGCACTCCCTCGAGCTGGTCAAGAAGGCGGCGGCATCATGGACCTGACCGGTGCCCGGTGGCGGAAGAGCACGCGGAGCAGCAACAACGGCGGCTCATGCGTCGAGGTGGCCGACAACCTCCCCGGCGTGATCCTGGTCCGGGACACCAAGGACCGCGACGGCGGCACCCTCACCTTCGGCCCGGACGCCTGGCGAGCCTTCGTGGGGTACGCCAAGCGCGCCTGACGCGGACGCGGTCACTCGCTCGACCAGAGCGACAGCCCTTCGGAACCATTGGCCTTGTGCGCCTTCGTGTCGTTCTTCTCCGGCTTGACGCGGATGACGGCCCCGGTCGCGTCGACCTGTTCCACCAGGACGGTCAGGCCGTAGGTCAGCTTCAGGTGCCCGGTGCCGGTGATCTGGGCGTTGACCTGCCCCGCGCTTGTGGTCGTCACCATGATCAGGACCTGGTTGGGTGCGGTGTAGACGAACGAGATCCCCTCGCAGGAGAACTTTCCACCCAGCACGAACCCCAGCGTGTCGGTCACCAGCACCTGGCACCTGCCGTCCTGGCACGCCGCCGAGTCGGTGCCGTCCTCGGCCACCAGGGCGGCCGGCGCGGTCGTCGGCGCTATGGTCGGCTGCGGCCGGGTCGCCCCGTCGGCGCTCGATGGCGCGCTGGCCGAACTCTCCGCGGTCGACTCCGGCCCCGCCGACGGCGAGCAGCCCGTCGTGAACACCCCGCCGACGAACAACGCCAGCGCCACCCCGAGCGCCCTACCCCACCGTCTGTCCATGGCCCGAGTGTGACAACCGTCGGTACATTCGCCGTACCTCGCGCCCGGCAACGGGTCGCGGCATCCCGGCTTCGCGCGGCTCAGGTCACCCGCCAAGGCGCTGCCGAGCGAGGAACTTCGGCACGACCATGCGCCACGCCTCCGTCACCAGCTCGGCCATCTGCCCGTGGTCGAGCCGGGCAACATGGCAGCACACCCAGTTGAAACGCAGGTCAGATGCGCCGGGCAGGAAGAACAGGTCCGGATCGGCGACGATGAGCGCATCGCGCTCCTCTTTCGGGTACGCGAAGCCCATCGTCGTCTCGTCGCGGGAGAAGGCGACGTACACGATGGAGCCGACCCGGAACTTGACCCGGTCCCGGATCACGTGCTCGCTGCTCCGTGGCAGGGTCCGTGCCAGCGCCCGTACGTCCGCGACGGTGACCATGCTTCGACCGTAGCGGGAGGAGCGCCGCCGCTCCGCCGGTGGGTCAGCCGGCCAGCAGGTCCGTCAGGGTCTCGGCGTTGCGGGTGGCGAAGTCGCGGTAGCAGTTGTTCATCAACACGTGCGTCTCGCCGGTGGAGTCGGCCAGTTCGCGCAGCTTCGGCGCCCAGTCGGCCAGCTCCCGGTCGGAGTAGCGGTAGCCGAACTTCTCGTGGATGTCCCTGCTGGTCCATTTCCTGCTGTGCCCGTGGAAGCGGACCACCGCGAGGTCCGCGGTGGCGGCCACCACCGGCGGGATCGACGACTTGTGCCCCTGCGGCATATCCACACAGACGTACGGCAGGTCGTGCTCGCGTAGGAAGCCCAGGGTCTCGTCCTGGTTGCCGTCGGCGAACCAGGAGGCGTGCCGCAGCTCCACCGCCACCCGCAGCGGCTGGCACCGCTGCTGGACCTCAAGCAGGTACTGCTTGTTCGACCGCCGGATGGTGAACCAGGGCGGGAACTGGAACAGCAGCACGCCGAGTTTGCCCGCCTCGACCAGCGGGTCCAGCGCGGACAGGAACCGGGTCCAGACCTCCTCGTACGCCTGCGGCGGCAGGTCCCCCGGGTAGACGTTCGCCTTGTCCGTCTCCGGACGGAGGTCCTTGTAGAGCGCCGACACCTTCGTCGGGTGCCCGGTGAGCAGGCTGAACGCCTTGATGTTGAAGGTGAAGTCGACCGGGGTGCGCTGCACCCACAACTCGGCGGTCCGCTCCGCCGGGGGCGAGTAGTAGGTGGCGTCGACCTCGACCAGCGGGAACCGCTTGGCGTAGTGGGCGAGCCGCTTCTCCGGAGTGTCCGCGGTCTGCGGGTACCAGCCCGAGTCCAGCAGCGTCCGGTCGGTCCAGGAAGCGGTCCCTACCTTGATCTCGCCCATGTTCTCCGGTCTGGGGTCAGGCGGCGCGGCGCTCGCGGGTCTGCTTGCAGCCGACGCAGGAGGTCGCCGCGGGGAAGATCTCCAGCCGCTCGACCGGGATCGCCGACCCGCATCCCTCGCACCAGCCGTAGCTTCCCTCGGCCAGCCGGGCCAGCGCGTGCTCGAACTGGGCCCGCCGGTCGAGGATGGTCCGCAGCAGCGACTGCGCGGTGTCCCGTTCCGCCGTCTTCGTGCCGCTGTCGGCCTGGTCGTCCCCGGCGGTGTCCCCCACCTCGACCAGCCGCAGCACCTGGCTCTGCGTCACGGCCTCTTCGTACTCCGCACTCAGCTCGTCGTAGCGGGCCTGCAGGGAGAGGCGGATCTGGTCGATGTCCGCCTGGGAACGGCCGGTGGTGACCGTTTCGTTGACGAGCATGGCGCTGCCTGCCTTTCCATGGAGGGTGGCGCCCGTCGCCACGGACCGGATGTCCGGTTACGGCCGCCGTGATTCGCGCGAGTACCCCGCGCGGCCCACCGCCAAACCACCGCCGACTGACGATCACCCGACCGGCGGAATTCCGCCGGTCCGGCCGCCGCCGGCCCGGGTCACCGGCAGGGTTCGGCGGGTCAGTCGGCCGGTTCCACCACGGCCGGCCGGCGCGGGTCGTCGGCCCGGACCACCACGTCGGCGAAGGTTTCGGGCCGCACCTCCGAGGCGTACCGGGCGAACGCCGGCAGCGTCCAGGCGTCGGTCTCGGGGGTACGCCGGGCCAGCGCGGCGGCCGACAGGACCAGATGGACGGTGAGGTCGAACGGCAGCCCGCCGCCGAGCAGCAGCGGACCGCTGACCAGGACCACCCCGCCGGGCGGCACCGACAGGTACGCCGCCCGGGTCGCCCGGTCGGTCTCCGGGTCCCACAGCGACGGCAGGATGAATCCGGCGCCGCCGGGGGCGAGGGGATCGAGCACCTCCCGGCGCAGCGCCGCCTCGTCCAGCCAGCCGGTGTAGAACGCCTCCGGATTGGTCCGGCCGAACTCGTACCGCAGCGAGGCCGGTCGGAGGAAGTCGCCCGCGCGTACCGACACCGCCGGCCGCCCGCGTACCCGCAGGGGGTCGACCAGGGCCGTCGCGAGCCGGTCGGGACCGGCCGCGTCCGGGCCGTCGACGGCCACCCGCAGCCGGTCGGACGGACGCTGCCCGGCAAGCCGGTCGGCGAGTTCGTCGACAAGCAGTTCGGGCGTGATCGGACGGACCCGCACCCACCCATCGTGCCGAACCCGGTCGCAGCGGCTCACGGCGGGCGCCCGGACCGCCGGGCGGCCGGGTGTGGGTCAGCCGGTGCGGTCGACGGTGACCAGGGCGTCGTCGGCGAGCCGGTAACCCACCCCGTAGACCGTGGTGACCAACGGCACGTCGGCGCCGACCTTGCCGCGCAGCCGGCGGATGTGCACATCCACCGTCCGCACTCCGGCGTGTTCGTAGCCCCAGACCGCCGCGAGCAGCTGCAACCGGGTGAAGACCCGGCGGGGATGCGCGACCAGGTGCAGCAAGAGGTCGAACTCCAGCCGGGTCAGCGGCAGCGGTTCGCCGCCGAGCAACACCGACCGGGACGCGGCCAGGATGTGCAACCGGGTCGCGTCGGAGCCGGCCACCGACGGATCCGCCGGGCCGGTCGGTGGTCGCTGCACCGCAGCGGTACGCCGTGGTGCGGGCAGGTCGGTCCGGTCCGCGCGACGCTCCGGCGGGAGGGTGGCCACGCTGACGGTGCCCTCACCGCGTTCGAGGAGCTCCCGGGCCGCCTCCAGCAGTCGCCGGGCCGGCGGTGTCAGGGCCTCTTCGCCGGCCAGCGGGATGGACAGCGTCACGGTCAGCGCTGGCGCCGGTTGGGCACCGGTGTTGCCGGGCCGGCGCGGCGCGACCGGTGGGCGGCCAGGACCGCTGTGCTGGGACGCGTGCCAACCGGCGCGCGACGAGGCAGGGCTGACCGACATAGTCCTCCTTGGCGCTCTTCCGGGGTTACCCCCGCGGCCCGGAAACGCCGCTCTGTCGATGTTTCCGGGCACCCGGGCAAGGGTCAAGTGCCGTTCGCGTTGCTTGAATGTGACAAAAGACAAACGCTAAGGAATCGACCGCTTGCGCTGTGTGCCAGGGCGCAGCCTACCCCGCCCGGTCAACCGCGACGCGAGGGGCCGCCGATAACGGCCCGCCGCCGATAACGGCAGGATGATCATATGCGTGGGGTGCTGACCGGATTCGTCGCGATCTGGGCGGTGACCCTGACCGGCTATCTGGTCGGCCGGTTCGACCTGCTGGGGCCGCGGGCCACCGAGGTGCTCGCCCGGCTGGCGTTCCTCGTCGCGACCCCGGCGCTGCTCTTCACCACGCTGGCCCGGTCGGCGCTGGCCGAGGTCTTCACGCCGGCCCTGGCGGCGTTCGTCGCCAGCACGATCGTGGTCGCCTCGGCCTACCTCGCCATCGCCCGGTGGGCCTGGCGGCAGCCGGCTGCCGACGCGGTCATCGGTGCCCTCAGCGCGTCCTACGTCAACGCCGGCAACCTCGGCCTGCCGGTCTCCGCGTACGTCCTGGGTCAGGTCTCGTTCGTCGCGCCCGTGCTGCTGTTCCAGGTGCTCATCGCCGCGCCGACCGCGCTGGCGGTGCTGGACGCGGTCACCGCTGGCCGGCGGCCATCGGTGCGGCGGCTGGCGCTGCTGCCGGCCCGCAACCCCATCATGATCGGCTGTGCCGCCGGGTTGGCGGTCTCGGCGTCGGGCTGGCGGCCGCCGGCCGAGGTGATGCGGCCGTTCGATCTGGTCGGCGCGGCCGCCGTGCCGCTGGCGTTGCTGGCGCTCGGGATGTCACTGCGGGGCAGCCGCCCGCTGGCGCCGGGCCCCGAGGCGGCGCTGCGTTACCCCGCGGTCGGGCTGAAGGTGCTGGCGCAACCCGTGGTGGCGTACCTGATCGCGCACTTCGCACTGGGTCTGACCGGGCCGACCCTGCTCGCCGCCGTCCTCATCTCGGGGCTGCCCACCGCGCAGAACGTCTTCATCTTCGCCACCCACTACCGGGTGGCGCAGTCGCTGGCCCGGGACGCGGTGGTGCTCTCCACCGTCGTCGCGACGGTGAGCCTGGCGCTGATCGCCGCCGGTTTGGGCTGATCGACCGGTCAGTTGTCGGGTTCGACGACGACCCGGACGCCGTCGGCGAGCCGGTAGCCGACTCCGTAGACGGTGGTCACCACCGGGAGCGCGTCGCCGACCTTGGCCCGCAGCCGGCGTACGTGCACGTCGACCGTGCGGACCAGGGCGTGTTCGTAGCCCCAGACCTGATTCAGCAGTTGCAGCCGGGTGAAGACCCGCCGCGGATGCTGGGCGAGGAACCGCAGCAGGTCGAACTCCAGCCGGGTCAGCACCAACGCCACACCGTCGCGCAGCACCCGGCGGGAGGCGGTCAGGATCCGCAGCGTCGGCGGAGCCGGCTCCGGCCCGGCCCCAGGCACACGCCCAGACGGTTGGTCCGGCTGCGGACGGCGTCGGACGGTCGCCGGGTGGGTACGCGGGGAGATGACGGTCACCGTCATGGTGCCTCCTCCTTGGAGTCCGACCGTGGTCCGAAGGTGGGCAGGCCGGCCAACCGCCAGGCGGTGAAGCCGCCGACGACGTCGGTCGCCCGGCGGTGGCCGAGGTCCTGCAGGGCCGCGGCGGCCAGCGAGGAGGTGTAGCCCTCCTCGCAGAACACCACCACCGGCAGGTCGTAACGGTCGGCGACGGGCAGCCGCGCGGAGCTACGTGGATCGAAGCGCCATTCCAGTACGTTCCGCTCGACCAGCAGGGCACCCGGCACGGCGCCGGAGGCGGCCCGTTGGGCGGCCGGCCGGATGTCGACGAGTACCGCGCCGCCGCGGTGTGCCAGGTGGGCGCCCTCCGGGTCGAGCCGGCGCAGCCGGGCCCGGGCGGCGGTCAGGAGGTCGTCGATGCCCAGCGAGCCGACCGGCGGCACCGGACCCGCCGGTCCGGCGGGACGCAGCCCGGTCGCGGTGCTCACCAGGCCACCCCCGCCTCGGCCACCTCGGCCACCAGCAGTCGGCCGCCGTCGAGGCGGTAGCGGGTCATGCGGCGCAGCGCGGGCCGGTAGACGTGCAGGCTGACGGCGGGTTGGTCACCGCGGTTGGCGACCAGGTGCACGTGGCGCGCCCCGAACCGCCGACCGGCGCCGGCGGAAAGCACCGCCGGCCGGAGCCGCCCACCGCTGACCGTCTGCTCGGTGAGCGCCCCGGAGACGACCAGGAAGGCGCCGGACGAGCCGCCGTGGTCGTGCAGGTCGGTCTGCTGACCGGGCAGCCAGGTGAGCAACCAGACCTCGTGTCCGGGGTCGGCCGCCAGCCGGGCGTACCAGCGGCCGGCCGGGTCGAATCGGGGTGCCACCGGCCAGCCGGCCGGGTCGGCGGCGTAGCGCCGCGCGACGGTGAGCGGATCAGCCGCCAGGAAGATCATCAGCAGTCCTCGGGTGCGTGCGGTTCGACCCGTTCAGAATAGACTGCAAAGCCTATCGGTTTGATAGGTAATCCCAAAAGATGGACGCTCGACCAAGATTGAGTTACCTCGATTAAAATGATTCAATTGCCGAGGAGTCAGGGCCGTCACGCGTTCCCGCACCGTCACCGTGACAGGAGAAACCCATGCTCCGCTGGCCCCTCCTCAGGGCTTTCCTGACCGCGCTCGTGCTACTGGCCGGGCTGCTCCTCGCCACCCCGGCGTCCCCCGATCCGGCCGCGGCAGCCGCCGCCCCGGTCCGGATCATGCCGCTCGGCGACTCCATCACCGGGTCACCCGGCTGCTGGCGGTCCGTGCTCTGGAACCGGCTGCAGAACACCGGCTACCCCGATGTCGACTTCGTCGGCACCCTCGGCCCGCAGGGCTGCGGCCAGCCGTACGACGGCGACAACGAGGGGCACGGCGGCGCCCTGGTGACCGCGGTCGCCAACCAGAACCAACTCCCCGCCTGGCTGTCGGCCACCCGGCCGGACGTCGTCCTGATGCACTTCGGCACCAATGACGTCTGGAGCAACCGGTCGACGGCCACCGTCCTGGCCGCGTACGGCAAGCTGGTGGACCAGATGCGGGCCAGCAACCCGGCCATCCGGGTGCTCGTCGCCCAGCTCATCCCGATGGCGCCGACCAGCTGCGGCGAGTGCGGCGCCCGGGTGGTGGCGCTCAACAACGCGATCCCCGGCTGGGCGGCGGCGAAGAGCACGGCCGCCTCGCCGGTCGTCGTGGTCGACCAGTGGACCGGCTTCAGCACCGGCAGTGACACCTACGACGGCGTACACCCGAACGCGGCCGGCGACCAGAAGATCGCCGACCGGTGGTACCCGGCACTGACCGCGGTCCTGCGCGGCATCACGCCGACGCCCGGGCCGACCCCCACCGCCACTCCCACGCCCGGGCCGACCCCGACACCCGGTCCTACGCCGACGCCGACCGCGACCCCCACCGGACCACCGCCGGCCGGCGGGTGTACGGCCAGCTACCGGATCATCGGGCAGTGGCAGGGCGGCTTCCAGGGTGAGATCACCGTCGCCAACGGCGGCACCGCCGCGATCACCGGGTGGACCGTCCGGTTCACCCTCGCCGGCGGGCAGCAGATCAACCAGGCGTGGAACGCCTCGCTGGCCCAGAGCGGGTCGGCGGTCACCGCCCGCGACGTCGGTTGGAACGGCGGTCTGCCGCCGGGGGCCAGCACCGCGTTCGGCTTCATCGGCAGCTGGTCCGGCAGCAACCCGGTCCCGGCGACGGTCAGCTGCGCCAGCTCGTAGACACCTGCAGACAGCTCGGATGGACGGGCCCCGGACCAGCGACGTTGCTGGTCCGGGGCCCGTCTGCTCACCGGTGGTGCGGTTTCCGGCGGCCGGTCAGCACCGCCGGATGGTGCAGCTCAGGAACAGGCGGCGCCGTTGAGCCGGACCGCGCTCGGCGGCGGGCTGGACGATCCGCTGCTGATGAAGCCGACCGAGACCGATGCCCCGGGTGCCAACGACTGGCCCCAGCTCGGCGCGGTGGCCGTGGCGGTGCTGCCGGTCTGCGACACGGTCGCGTTCCAGCCCTGGCTGATCGTGTTGCCACTCGGCATCGTCCAGGACGCGGTCCAGGGGCTGACCGCCGCGGTGCCGGTGTTGCGCACCGTCACGGTCGCCTGGTAGCCGCCCGACCAGGAGCTGTCGACCGACACCGTGGCGGCGCACGCCCCGGTGCCCACCGGCGGAGTGGTGGTGGGCGGGGTGGTCGGCGGGATCGTCGGTGGCGTGGTGGGCGGGGTGGTCGGCGGCGTCGTGGGCGGCGTGGTCGGCGTGCCGCCGCCGCCGAAGTTGACGTCGGAGCAGTTGTAGAACGCCTCCGGGCTGTCCGAGCGCTGCCAGATCGAGTAGATGATGTGCCGGCCGCTCTTGTTGGGCAGCCGCGCGTTCCAGACGTACTCCGAACCGGACGGACCGGCCGCCGTGGGCGGGTTGGTCACCTGGTCGAACGGCGTGGCCTCCAGATCCGACCACTTCAGCGGCTGGCTGGGGTCGAAGCCGTCCTTGGTCACGTACTGGTACCAGGTACCCGGGTGCGGCGCCCACGCGTTGTACCGGAAGGTGATGTTGGCGCCCGACTGCAGGTTCGTCGTCGGCCAGTCGGTGCGGGCGGCGTTGTAGGCGGCGTACTTGGTGGTGCCGGCGCCGCAGAGCTGGCCGTCCGGGATGATCTCCCGGTGCCGGCCGCCGGCGTTGCCGATCAACACCCCGTAGAAGTCCCAGAGCGGCTGCTTGCCGCCCTCGGCCACGGCCGCCACACAGGCCGGGTTCGTCGGGTACAGATCGCCGCCGCCGGCCGCCCGGCCGTCCTCGTAGCAGGCGTATGTGCGGGTCGCGGGATAGGTCATCGCCCCGTGGGCGAGAGCCGCGTCGGGCTTCAGAACCAGCGGGAGCCCGGTGCCCAGCACCGCGGCGGCGGTGATGACCACCACCCTGCGCTTGATCTTCAAGGTATTCCTCTCGGTGGGTCCACCCCCGGTGGGCGCGACCGGCACCGCCGCCGGGCGGCGGCGGCCGGGCTCGCCGGCACGGGGGCGTGGGCGCGGGCCGACTCAGGTTCGCCTGGTCGCCCGTCGCCGCAGTGTCATTTCGGTATCGCCGGCCGACCGAACCGGTCCGCATCGGAGCGCTGCCCTTGTCGCTCCCTGCCCGGGGACCGTCGGCGTATTCGACCACTCGCGACCGCCACGCACCGACATTCCATCACGAGCGGCAGCGGACAGCAACATATGTCGATGCGGGTGGACCCGGAAACGGCGCGGGCCGGCCACGGCGCCGGGTGGGCGTCGCGGCCGGCCCCGGCCGGCGTCGGTCAACCTGCCCCGGTCACCAGGGCCAGTAGTCGGGCTGGGTCTGCACGTTGAGCTCCTTGACGTGCGAGAACTTCGCCGTCCAGGTCCGCCAGTCGTTGAGGGCCAGCACGTCGAGGCCCTTCTGGATGTCGTTCGAGTAGATGTGGCCGTTGTAGTAGTACGCCGACCAGGAGCCGCCCGCGATTCTCTCGGTCTCCGACAGCGGCCCGCGCTCCCAGTAGGCGATCTCGACCGGGCGGGCCGAGTTGGTGAAGTCCCACACCGACACTCCGCCCTGGTACCACGCCTGCACCATGACGTCCCGGCCGATCACCGGCACCAGGGAGCCGTTGTGCGCCACGCAGTTCTCGGTGTTGGCGTTGGTCCGCGGGATCTTGAAGTAGCTGCGGAAGGTCATCTCCCGGGAGTCGCCGCGGCCGGTGATGTCGTAGACGGCGTTCGCGCCCCGGTTCGGGCCGACCGTCTCGTTGCAGGTCGCCCCGCCACCGCCGCCGAGTTCGTCGGTGAAGACCACCTTCGTGCCGGCCTCGTTGAAGGTCGCCGAGTGCCAGAAGGCGAAGTTGGTGGTGTCGCGCACCCGGTTGATCACCCGGGGCGCCTCCCGGTTCGCGATGTTGAGCAGCACCCCGTCGCCCATGCACGCGCCGGCGGCGACGTCCTTGGTCGGGTAGACCGTGATGTCGTGGCAGCCGCTGGTGGTCGAGCTGCCGTTGCCGCCCGGGTTGCCGCCGTCCGGGAAGAGGTTCGGGGTGGCCACCACGGCCGCCTGCGTCGGCTTCTTCAGCGGCACCTTGATGATCGAGATCGAGTCGTGCGGCGGCGCGCAGCCGACGTAGCTCGCCGACGGACCGTACGACGAGACGTACAGGTAGACCGACCTGCGGTCCTTGGCCGGCACCAGCGTGTGGGTGTGCGAGCCGCAGGCGGTCCGCACGGACTTGATGTAGCGCGGGTTGCGCTTGTCCCGGATGTCGAAGATCTTCATTCCCTCCCAGACCGTCGCCGAACTCGGCACCGCGGTGCTGGTGCAGGAGTCGTCGCTGCGCGGCTGGTCGGTGGAGAGAAAGAGCAGGTCGCCGTAGACGGAGATGTCGTTCTGCGATCCCGGGCAGAGCACCTGCGACACCACCTTGGGCGACCGCGGGTTCTTGACGTCGTAGATGACGAAGCCGTTGTAGTTGCCGGCGAACGCGTACCGGCCCTGGAACGCGAGGTCGGAGTTGAGGGCGCTGGTGCTGTCGAACGGTCCCTGCTTCGGGATGTTGGCGACCTGGCGGATGTTGTCGCTGCTGTCGATCTCATCCACGCCGAGGTCGGCACCGTCGTCGTCCATCGCGGTGAGCTCCGCTTCGGAGAGGCAGAGCTCGTAGAAGTTGTCGCCTGCCTCGGGCAGGTCGGCGCAGCGGTCGGTCGGCGCGCCGGCGCTGCTGGCCGGGGCCACGACGACACTCGACACCAGCAGTGCCGTCGCCGCGAGCCCGACAATCCTGAGTCGGCGTGTCCCTTGTGGGGAGAAGCTGATCATCTGGCGGCACCCTTCGAAAGGGGTTTGTGCGTGCGGGAGACGTTACCCGGACTCGGTCATCATCGATGTGACCTCGATCACATCGATGATGCCAATCCGCGTCCTATGCTCGGCCCAGTCCCCCGAGCTGGAGGTCGGCCAGATGCGCCTCACGCAGCACCGTCGGGCCGGATTCGCGGTCGCGGCCGTGCTGCTCGCCGGAGTCGTCGCCGCCGCCGGTGTGGCACTGTCCGGCACGAACGCCGACGAAGCGTCAGACCCGGGAACCGGCGCCGGCGGCACGCCGTTGGCACCGGCCACATCGGAGGTCGGACCACCCGTCATCGTGCCCGGCCGGCCCGGCGAGTCGGCTGCGGTCAGCACCGACGGCAGGCCGGTTGAACCGGTGCACAACCCGCAGGAGGTGACCTTCGTGCGGATGATGATCCCGCACCACACGCAGGCCCTGCGGATGGCCGCGATGGCCCCCGACCGGGCCGGCGATCCGCGGATCCGGGCGCTCGCCGAGCGGGTCCGGGTCAGCCAGCTACCGGAAATCCAGCGGATGCGCGGCTGGCTGGCCGAGAACCGGTTGCCGCCCGACGCCCCCGGTGGCGGGCACGACCACCGCGACATGCCCGGCATGCAGAGCGACGCCGCCCTGCGGGCCCTGGCCCAGGCCCGGGGCGCCGACTTCGACCGGCTCTTCGTCGAGATGATGACCGACCACCACCAGGGCGCCATCGAGATGGCCACCGGCGTGCTGCGGGTCGGCGTCGACGTCACCGTGCGCCAGCTGGCCACCTCGATCGCCACCGAGCAGGGTGCCGAGATCGGGCGGATGCGCGACCTGGCCGTCACCTGACCGCCCCACCCGCCGGCCCGGGGCCGCGCCGGCGCCTACGCTGTCGGTGTGGGTGATGACCTGGACGAGGAGACGCTGGCGTTCGCGCATCGGATGTTCGACCTGGCCCGGGGCGGACACACCGGGGAGCTGGCCGGCTACGTCGACGCCGGCCTGCCGGTCAACATGACGAACGACAAGGGCGACACGCTGCTGATCCTGGCCGCGTACCACGCCCACCCGGAGACCGTCACCGCCCTGCTGGACCGGGGAGCCGACCACGCCCGGGTGAACGACCGGGGGCAGACCGCGCTCGCGGCGGCCGTGTTCCGGCGCTCCGCCGACACCGTCTCGGCCCTGCTCACCGCGGGCGCCGACCCGGACCACGGCAGCCCCTCCGCGATCGAGACGGCGACCTTCTTCGACCTGCCCGAGATGCTGGAACTGCTCCGGCCCGGCCGACCGGGCGGAACCGGATGAGGGCTGCGGCACCGCTCGACCAGGGACCGGCGGCCACCATGCGGCAGGCGGCGGCGGACCTGCTCGCGGCGTTGACCGGACCCGGACGCGAGCAGGCGGGCCACCCGTTCGACGACGCGGGCCGCCGGTGGATCGAGTACCGGCCCCGGCCCCGGCCGGGCGTCTGCGTGGCCGACCTGGACCGGACCGCCCGCAAGGCGGCCCACCGGCTGCTGGCCACCGCGCTCAGCCCACCCGCGTACGCGCAGGCGATGACGATCATGGCGTTGGAGGAGGTGCTGGACCGGCGCGAGGACTGGCGGCGCGGCCGGCACAGCGCCGACTACTGGGTCGCCGTCTTCGGCGACCCGATCCGCGACGACCGGTGGGCCTGGCGGTTCGAAGGGCACCACCTCTCGGTCACGATGACCGTCGTGGACTCCGTGATCTCCCCGGCGCCGATCTTCCTCGGCGCGAACCCGGCCCGGGTCGACCACGGCGGCCAGCCGGTGAGCCGCCCGCTCGCCCCCGAGGAGGATCTCGGGCACGCCCTGCTGGCCGCGCTCGACCCGGCCGGGCGCCGCGTGGCGGTGGTCGCCGACCACGCCCCCGGCGACGTACACAGCGGAACCCGGCCCCGATACCCCGACCGGATCGAGCCGCTCGGGATCGCCGCCACGACGCTCGCCCCGGCCGCCCGGTCGCTGCTGGACCGCGTGGTCCACCTCTACCTGGACCGACTCCCGGCGGAGCTGGCCGCCCGCGAGGCCGACCGGGTGTTCGGCGGGGACCTGCACTTCGCCTGGGAGGGTCCGACCCGGCCGGGTGGCCGGCACTACTACCGGATCCAGGGCGACGACCTGCTTATCGAGTACGACAACACCACCGACGACGGCAACCACGCGCACACCGTGCTCCGCCGGCCGGACGGCGACTTCGGTGACGACGTGCTGGACCGGCACCGCCGCGACCACCACTGATCCCGGCGCCGGCGGACCGGGCTCACTCCACCCAGAGGCAGAACGGGTGGCCGGCCGGGTCGAGACAGACCCGGACGTCGTCCTGCGGCTGGTGGTCGGCCAGGTGGGCGCCGCACTCCTGTGCGTGCGCCACCGCCGCGGCCAGGTCGTCCACCCGGATCTCCAGGTGCATCATCATCTGCGGGTCGCCGGGACCGGCCGGCCAGACCGGCGGCACGTACCCCGGTTCGGTCTGGAAGGCCAGGCCGACCCCACCGTCGGGCGACCGGAGCACCACCCAGTCCGGCTCGGCCGCCGCGGTCCGCCAGCCGAGCAGCCGGCGGTAGAAACCGGCCAGCGCCGCCGGGTCGGGAGCGCTGAGGTTCACCGTCGACAACACCAGCCGGGGGGTGGACATGTGTCGGCCGGTCTCAGCGGGAGCGGACGGCGTCGCCGAAGGCCGGCTCCGGGCCGGCGGTCAGCGCTTCGAAGGTGGTCGCCTCGCCTCGGCCGTCGTCGAAGGTGCGGATCAGGGTGGCGCCCAGCCGCACCCCGACCGCACCGATCACGAGCGCGAGCAGCTCGACCAGGACCAGGCCGCCGGTGGCAGCCCGCTCCGGACTGCCCGCCCGGACCAGGCAGACGAAGACGAAGAGCAGGGCCATCGCGGCGTTGACCAGGTTGAAGGTGACCGCCGTGCGGCGGGTCCGGTCACCCGGGGTACCGGGACCGTCCCACAGGTCGACCATGCCCGCGACGCCGGCCAGCGCCGCGGCCACCAGCGCGGCCACCACCGTCCAGTAGCCCACCGCGCCGAGAAACGCCGGGCCGCCGGCCACGTCGGCCAGGTCGAACAGGACGGCACAGACGAACATCCCGTACGGGAAGGTCACCAGCATCGGTTGGATCGGGTGCCCCTGCACCCGCAGTCGGCTATCCATCGCGCCGGCCTCCCGGTTCATCATCGGGTCGAATCACCGCTACCGGTCGGGTCCCCCGATGTCGGTGCAGGTCACGTATCGGTCGATGTCAGCGTCGTACCCCCGGCCCGGACCCGCGAAACGGTCCGGTCCGGCTCCGGCCGGCCGGCGGCGTCAGGACCGCCGCGGCCGGGCGACGGAGCTGACCAGGCGCTCGGCGACCTCCCGCAGCGGGATCGACAGTGCCGAGGAGGCGGTACGCAACACCCGCAACGCCTCCGGGGCCGGGCAACCACGTTGAGTCATAATGACACCGATCGCCTGGCCGATCACCCCCGTGCCGGAATCCGACCCGACCGCGTCGTCCACCGGCGCGGTTCGGCCGGCCCGGTCGCGCACCGCGGCCAGCAGCAGCCCGGCGTGCTCGGCGAGCAGCATCGCGGTGAGCTGGTCGGAGTCGGTCAGCCCGGGGCGCCGGCGGGCGTAGAGGTTGAGCGAGCCGATCACCTGGTCGTCGACGTCGAACGGGGCGGCGATCAGGGCGTTCACGCCGAGCCCGACCGCCCGCCGGGTCCACCGTCGCCAGCGGGTCTCGCCGGTCAGCTCCGCCACCCGGACCAGCTCCCGGCGCCGGATGGCGGTCATCGCCGGGCCGTCGGCGCCGTGCCGGGGGTGGTCCAGATCACGCAGCCGGGGGTCGGTCGCCGCCACCGCCGCCGGGCCACCGCCCCGCAGCAGGGTGACACCGCAACCGGTGGCACCGGGTACGGCGTCCCGGGCGATCCGGGCCAGCCGGCCCAACGCCTCGTCGAGGTCGGTGCCACCGATCAGCCGGGCCGTCAACTCGCGCAGGAGGGCCGCCGTCTCGACCACCCCGGGGACGGTCCTGGCCACCACCACCGAGCCGGCACCCGCCGCGCCGCCCGGCTGCCACGTTCCGAGCCTCACCGCTCGGCGGTCCGCGCCACCACCGCGTACGCCGCGGTGTGCCCAGCTCCTGCCGTCGATCCAGTCATCCGGCCGATCCCCCCGCGCATGATCCACCGCGCGCGCATCACTACCGCGCGGCGTGCTCCCGTCATGTCTTCGGACCCGCGCTTCTACCCGGGAGGACTGGTGGTCAAACCGCCCGACCGCCGACGAAGCGGGCGGCCGGGCGGTTCGGGCGTCAGCGCGAGCCGGAACTGAGCCGCCGGCCCACCGCCGCGATCAGGCGGTCCAGCTCGGAACCGAACGGGTTGTCGTGGACCAGGTAGGTCCAGGTGGCGCTGGGGCGTACCAGCTCGGACTCGGCCGGCTTCCAGTCCTCGTCGAACTCGGTCTCCTCGAAGGTGGCCACCGTCCGGGTCTCGATCTCCGGGATCAGCTCGTTGAACGCCGGCACCGCGGCCCGGTGGAACTCGTCGAGCGGGTCGAGCCGGCCCAGCGCCCGCAGGTGTACGCCCTCGCGCACCTCGGAGAGGGTGGCCAGGTGCTCGGCCCAGAGCCGGTCCAGGTGGTAGAGCGCGATCGAGCGGGCCACCCGGGACAGCAGCGCCTCGTCCATCTCCGCGGTGCGGTCCGGGAACCGGTCGGCCAGCATCAGCGCCGCGACCTCGCTGTTGAGCAGCCGTTCGCGGCGCTCGGCGAGCGCCTTGCGCTGCTGTTCGATCACCACGCTGTACCGCCAGGTGTTGCGGTGGATCTCGTGGTTGACGCCCTCGGCGATGCGCTGGGCGTGCTCCACCGCGTAGTCGACCTGCTCGTCGGTGACCAGCCCGTCGGCGTTCATCCGGGGCGACGGCGGGATGGCGTCCGGCGCGTGCCGGACCACCAGGTCGTCCTGGAGGCTGACGTAGAAGACCGACCGGCCCGGGTCGCCCTGCCGGCCGGCCCGGCCGCGGAGCTGGTCGTCCACCCGGCGGCTGTCGTGCCGGCCGCTGCCGATCACGTACAGGCCGCCCAGCTCGGCCACCCGCTCGCGGTCGGCCTGGTCGCTGCCGCCGAGCCGGATGTCCACGCCCCGACCCGCCATCTGGGTGGAGACGGTCACCGCCCCGTACGCGCCGGCCTCGGCGATGATCGCCGCCTCCTCGGCGTCGTTCTTGGCGTTCAGCACCGTGCACGGCACCCCGGCGGAGACCAGGGCGGTGGCCAGCGCCTCCGACTCCTTGACGTCGAGCGTGCCGATCAGCACCGGCCGGCCGGCGTCGTGCGCCTCCTTGATCTCCTCGACCAGGGCGTCGTCCTTCTCCGCCCGGGTGGCGTAGATCCGGTCCGGCTCGTCCACCCGCACGCACGGCGTGTTCGGTGGAATGACCGCGACCTCCAGCGAGAAGAACTCCCGCAGCTGCTCGCCGACGAGCACCGCGGTCGCGGTCATCCCGCAGACGGTCGGGTAGAGCGCCACGAACGCCTGCACGGTGATCGTGCCGAGCACCTCCCCCTCGGCGGTCGCCGACAGCCCCTCCTTCGCCTCGACCGCCGCCTGCAGCCCGTCCGGCCAGCGGCGGCGCTGCGCCACCCGACCCCGCATCTCGTCGATCAGCTCGACCGCGCCGTCCCGGACGATGTAGTCCACGTCCCGGTGCAGCAGCGCCTCGGCGTGCAGCGCGACGTTTATCGCCGAGAGCTGGTCGACGTTCTCGTCGGCGTACAGGTTGATGTCGTCGAGCTTGGCCTCGACGGCGGCCAGGCCGGCCGAGGTGAAGGCCACGCTGCGCCCGTCGTCGGCGACCTCGTAGTCGCGCCCGGCGCGCAGGCCGCGCACCAGTGCGGCGGCGGTGTGCACCGGGTCCTGCTCGCTGGTGATCGAGCCGGCCAGCACCATCGGCACCCGCGCCTCGTCGATCAGGATCGAGTCGGCCTCGTCCACGATCGCGGTGGTCAGCGCGGGCTGGACCCGGTCGGCGATGTCGGTGACGAGCTGGTCGCGCAGGTAGTCGAAGCCCGCCTCGCTGACCGAGACGTAGGTGACGTCCCGGTCGTAGGCCTCCCGGCGCTCCTCCGGCGTGGAGGACTCGGTCACCCAGCCGACGGTCAGCCCGAGCAGCCGGTAGACCGGCTCCATCCACTCGGCGTCCCGGCGGGCCAGGTAGTCGTTGACGGTGAGCACGTGCACCGGGCCGTTGCCCCGCCGGACGTGCCCGTAGGCGGCGATCGTGGCGGTCAGGGTCTTGCCCTCGCCGGTGGCCATCTCGGCCACCTTGCCGGCCAGCAGGGACATGGCGCCGAGCAGCTGGACGTCGTACGGCCGCTGGTCGAGGCCGCGGCGGGCGGCCTCCCGGCCGACCGCGCAGATCTCGGTGTAGTCGGTCGCCCGGCCGGCCGCCTCGGTCAACTCGGCGTCGTCGAGTTCCCGCAGGTCGTCCTCGCGTGCCTCGATCTCCGGCAGGAGCTTCTCCAGCGGAGCCAGATCAACCGTGGTGCCCGGCCGCTGGAGGAAACGCCGGACCCTGCTCTTCAACCGTTGAGACACACCCATGACGCGCAACGGTACGCGACATCGGCGGATATCCGTATGCCGGCCACCCCGGAGCGTGCCGGACAGAATCCGGACAGCCGGCCGGCGGCCCGGCCGTCAGCAGGCGAGCACGGCCTGCAGCTCGTGCCGGCGCCCGGCGGCCAGCTCGGTGAGCAGGGCCGGCGCCTCGTCGAACGGCACGATCGTCGACACCAGGTTGGCCCGGATCAGCTCCCCGTACGCCGCCAGCAGGTCGATGGTCTCGGCGGAGAGCCGCTCCCGGTCCCAGGTCGGGGCGAGCCCGCGCGGCACCCGGCCGATCTGCGCGCAGCGCACCGCCAGCCCGTTGTGGTGGAACTCCTCGCCGAGCCGCAACTCGTCCGCCCCGGCCTGGTAGAAGGCGAGGTCGATCACGGTGCCCTGCGGCCGCAGCAGGCGCAGCGCGAGATGCAGGGCACCGGCCTGGCCCCGGCACTGGAACACCACGTCGGCGCCGCGGTCGCCGGGGGCGTGCGGCCAGCGCGACTTGAGCAGCACGGCCGGGTCCTCGGTCGTCGGATCGAGCGTGTCCAGGCCGAGCGCGGCGGCCACCGCCCGGCGCCGCGGGGTCGGGTCGACCACCACCACCGAGGCAGCGCCGTGGTGGGTGGCGAAGAGCGCGGTCAGCAGCGCCACCACCCCGGCGCCGGTGACCGCGACCCGGCGGCCGCGGACCCCGTCGCCGAGCGTCCGCACGTCCGTGCCGTGCAGGTCGGCGGCGGCGTGCAGCAGCCCGTTGGCGCAGATCGGCCCCATGTGCGCCACGTAGATGCCGAGCACCGGGTCGAGGCCGTCGGGCAGCGGCACGAACCGGTCCCGCAGCGGGTCGGCCAGGTAGCCGGTGCGGTGGCCGTACGCCATCGCCAGCATGGTGCCCTCGGCGAGACCGGCGAACCGGCTCTCGCAGACCTGGCCGACCTGCATGTAGCCGAGCCGGTCGACCGGGTAGGGGGTCGGCAGTCCGCCGGGCCGGAACAGTCCCAGCCCGGCGTCCCAGGCGACCCGCAGATAGGGGTTGCTGCCCTTGACGTAGCTCAGCTCGGTGCCGGCGGAGACGCCGCTGTAGCGGGTGCGTACCCGGAACTGCCCGGCGCCCGGCGCGGCCGCCTCCTCGTGCCGGACGGCCACCTCGCCGGGCGCGGGGATCACCACTACCCGGTCAGTCATCGCCGACCGATCCGGTCGGGGTCGCCCGGTCCGGTCGGGTCGCCGGATCCGGCCGGGTCCGCGCGCCCGGCCGCGGGCCGTACCGGGCGACCGCTCGCGGCCGACTCGGCCACCGCGCAGGCCAGCCGGTGGGTGGCCAGCGCCTCCGGGTACGGCACCCGGATGTCGTCGCCGATGCCCCGGACCGCGTCGACGAAGGCCCGGTCGACGGCGACCCGCGCGCCGTCCGGGTCGGCGGGGATGCGGCGTTCGCCGTCGGCGTCGCGGACCACCATGCCCTCCTCGCCGAGCCGCAGCGCCAGGCCGTCGGCGATGATCTCGACCCCGGCGCGCTCCTTCCAACCGAGCAGGCAGGTCGAGGTGAGGGTGCCCACCGCGCCGCTGGCGAAGCGGAGCGTGGCGGCGGTGGCCGCGTCGATGTCGGCCGCCGGCACCGCCGGTGGCGACCCGTCACCGTACGCGGTCACCTCGACGGCCTCGCCGACCAACGCCCGGATCAGGTCCAGTACGTGGCTGGCCTGCTCCACCAGCGGGCCGCCGGAGGCGTCCCGGCGGCACCACCAGGCCACCGGCGGGACCTTGTCCAGCCAGGCGCCGTTGACCAGCCGGGCCGGCCGCTCGGCGAGCAGTTCCCGGGCCTGCCCGACGACGCCGAGATAGCGCCAGTGGTGCCCGACCGAGGTGAGCAGGCCGCGCCGCCGGACCAGCTCGGCGATCCGCTCGGCGGTGGGCAGGTCCGCGGCGACCGGCTTCTCCACGAACATCGGCACCCCGGCGTCGATGATCCGTTCCTCGACCGGACCGTGCGCGAACGGCGGAACGCAGACGTAGACGGCGTCCGGCCCGGCGGCCAGCAGGCCGTCGATGTCGGCGTAGCCGCGTCCGCCGTGGGCCGAGGTCAGCCGGTCGGTTGCCGACCGGTCCGGGTCGGTCACCCCGACCAGGGTCACGTCCTCGAATCCGGTCAGCACCCGGGCGTGCCGCTGCGCCACGTTGCCCGCGCCCACCAGTCCGATCCGACAGGTCCGCATCCGACCTCCCACCTCGCCGCCGGCCACCGATTCTGCCCCGGGTCCGGGTGGCCCGCTCGGTGCCGCCCAGCCACAACTAATTGTTGATCAACAATTAACCGGCTCGACGGTTAGCCGGTTCCGCTCGGGGAACTCTCCCGGTCGGCTCGGAGCGGAAATGGCTCGGACCAGAGCAGAACTGGGGGGGTTGGGCCGTGTTGCAGCCGACAAATACTGTATCGCCGGTTTTGGAAGCCTGGACAACGTATCGTACTGGTTCGGCTGAGCGCTGGACGGCCGACCAACTCGTCCGGGCCAAGGGCGCCCAGCGGGTGAGCGTGGTCATCCCGGCCCGCGACGAGGAGGCCACCGTCGGCGCCATCGTCGCCACGATCCACCGGCACCTCGTCGCACGGATGCCGCTGGTGGACGAGCTGATCGTGGTCGACTCCCGGTCCAACGACCGGACCGCGGCCGTGGCCACCGCGGCCGGCGCCCGGGTGGTCAGCCAGGACGAGATCACCCGCGGCCTGCCGCAGCTGTCCGGCAAGGGCGACGCCCTCTGGGCGGGGCTGGCGGCCAGCACCGGCGATGTGATCGCCTTCGTCGACGCGGACCTGCGCGAGTTCCGGGCGCACTTCGTCACCGGGCTGCTCGGCCCGCTGCTCACCGACCCCTCGGTGGAGTTCGTGAAGGGCTTCTACCACCGGCCCCTGGTCAGCGCCACCGGCGTCGAGCAGGACGGCGGCGGCCGGGTCACCGAACTGGTCGCCCGCCCGCTGTTCAACCTCTTCTGGCCGGAGCTGGCGGGGTTCGTCCAGCCACTCGCCGGCGAGTACGCCGGCCGCCGCGCGGTGCTCGAACAGGTGCCGTTCGTCTCCGGGTACGGCGTGGAGACCGCACTGCTCATCGACCTGCTGGAGCTGGTCGGGCTGGACGCGCTGGCCCAGGTGGACCTCGGCGAACGGCTGCACCGGCACCAGGACACCGCCGCACTCGGCCGGATGTCGGCCCAGATCCTGCTCACGGTCTGGTCCCGGCTGCACCGCCAGGGCAAGGTCGCCACCCACACTCCCCCGGGCACGCTGCTCACCCAGTTCCGACGCGGCGCCGACAGCGACGCGCTGCCCAACCTCGGGCGGGAGATCGTGGTCAGCGACGTCTCCGTGCAGGAACGGCCGCCGCTGGCCCAGCTGCGCACGCAGGCCCGGCCCTGGCCGGCCCAGTTGGCCCGGCGGTGACCGCCGACCAGGACCGGCGCGGCCACCGCCCGCCGGCCGCCGCCCGCCGCGGGAGGCGGCGGTGAGCCTGACCGTGCTGATGAACGCCGGCCCGTGGCTGGCGGTGCCGCCGCCGGGCTACGGCGGCATCGAGAACGTCATCGCCACCCTCGTCCCGCCGCTGCGCCGGCTGGGCGTCCGGGTGGTGCTCGCCTCGGTCGGCGACAGCGCACTGCCGGCCGACGGCCGGGTGTCGGTCTTCGAGACCGGCCAGTTCGCCGCCCTGCAACGCCCGTACAACCAGGTGTGCGGGCTTGCCCAGGCGCACCTGCACGGGGTGATCCGGGCGCTGCGCGACCGCGACGACATCGACCTGGTGCACGACCACGTCGAGGCGGTCGGGCTGGCCACCCTGGCGGCGCTGCCGGCCGATTCCGTCCCGGTGCTGCACACCCTGCACTGGGATCTGGCCAAACATCCGGAGCTGTACGGGACGATCGACGGCGGTGAGCGGGTCAAGGTCAACGGGGTCTCCGCCGCCCAACTCGCCCGCGCCCCGGCCGCGCTGCGGGCGCACTCGGTCGGGCACGTGCACCTGGCCACCCCACTGGCCGTGGCGGCCGACCGGCGGCCCCGGACCGAGAAGGGCAGCCATCTGGTCGTCCTCGGCCGGATCACGCCGGGCAAGGGGCAGGATCTCGGCGCCCGGCTGGCCCACCAGGTCGGGTTCGACCTGGTGCTGGCCGGACCGGTCGGGCCGTACCACCGACCGGCCGACCTGGCCGTCGCGGACCCCGCGGAGCAGAACCCGGATGTGCGGTTCTGGCGGGAGCAGGTGGCGCCCTTCGTCGACGGCGACCGGGTCCGGTGGGTCGGCACCGTGGCCGGCGCGGAGCGCGACGAGCTGGTGGCCACCGCCCGCGCCGCGCTGTTCCCGCTGCGCTGGGAGGAGCCGGGTGGCACCGCCGTGGTCGAGTCGCTCGCGCTCGGCACCCCGGTGGTGGCGACCGCCCGGGGCTGCCTGCCCGAACTGGTCGAGCACGGCCGTACCGGCCTGCTCGCGGACGACGAGACGGAGCTCGCCGACCTGGTCTGCGCGGTCGACCGGCTCAGCGGCGACGAGTGCCGCCGGGAGGCGGCCCGACGGTTCACCCCGGACGTGATGGCCCGCCGCTACCTCGACCTGTACGACCGGGTCCGTCAGCTCCGCCTCGAGGTGCTGGAACCGCCGGCCCTGCGCCGTTTGGCCGACGAGACTGCGGGAAGGCCGGTGGCCGGGACCCGATGAGTCCGGTGGCCCGGACCCGGTGAGCCCGACCGGAGGACGATCCGCAACCGGAAGGTGGGCCGATGGCATCTCGACCTGGCTCCGCTCTCGACCAGCCCAGGACCGGCCGGCCGGTGGTGCGGCTCCTGGCCAACCTCGCGGCCGGGGCGGTGACCCTGATCGGGGTGCTGGGGTTCGTACCCGGGGTCACCTCCGACCTGGCCGACCTCGAGCTGGTCGGCGCCGGTTCCGGCGCCCGGCTGTTCGGCGTCATTCAGGTGTCGGTGCTGCTCAACGCGGTGCACCTGCTGATTGGTGCCGTCGGCCTGGTGCTGGCGCGGACCGACCGCGGCGCCCGAGCGTTCCTCGTCGGCGCCGGCCTGGCGCTGCTGCTGCTCTGGATCGTCGGGCTGGCCACCGACGACCAGCGGTCGACCAACTTCCTGCCCGCGAACCAGGCCGGCAACTGGCTGCATCTGTTGCTGGGCACGGCCCTGCTCGCTGTCGGACTGCGGGCCGGAACCGCTCCACCGGCGCGCTGACCGCACCCCGTTTCGCCCGGCGGCCAGCCGGGTACCTGTCCCGACGCGGCCGGGCGGGGCCCCGATCGGGACGGCGGCACGCCCCCGGACGCGGACGATCCGCAGGATGCGGGACGGCCCAGGGACGTTGGGAAGAGGGTCGAGATGGCGAGCCGGCTGGACTGTCAGGTCGAGGACGACTCACCGGTGACGGTGGTCAGGCTGCGCGGCTCACTCGACCTCACCACCACCCGGCCGGTGCACGCCGCCCTGCAGCGCTGCCTCGCCGACCAGCCGGACGCCCTGGTGGTCGACCTCACCACCGTCCGGGTCGAGGAGCGGCTGGCGCTGTCGGTCTTCGCCGCGGTGGCCCGGCAGGCCGCCATCTGGCCGGAGGTTCCGGTGGTGGTCTGCGGACCCACCGACGACACCGCCGACTGGCTGGCCGCGACGTCCGCCGGCCGGCGGGTCGCGGTGCGTCGCGACTGCGCCGCGGCGATCCGGGAGGCCACCCGACGGTCCGCCGCGCCCCGGCTCCGGGCCCACCTGGAGCCGGTGAGCGGCGCCTGCCGGCGGGCCCGCGAACTGGCCAGCGAGGCCTGCCAGCGGTGGAACCTGCCGGACCTGGCCGGCCCGACCCGGCTGGTCCTGAGCGAGTTCGTCGGCAACGTGGTGCGGCACGCCGGCACCCCGATGGACGTCACGTTGACCCTGCGCCGGCCGTTCCTGCATGTCGCGGTCGCCGACGGCAGCCAGGGGGCGGTGTTGCCGGGCAACCCGCACCCACGCGCCGAGGGCGGACGTGGTCTGCTGCTCGTCCGGGAGCTGGCGCAGCGCTGGGGCAGCCTGCCGATCGGTGACGGCAAGGTGGTCTGGGCGGTCCTGCCGGCGCACTGAGCGCACTCCGGGTCCGCCGTTCGTCCGATCTGCCGACAACCGAGCGGTCGCGTAATACATCCTAATTGCCTGGTTTGCTGGCAGCTGGGGCCGGGTAGCCACGCCCGACGCAATCGTCGAGCGGGGTGGGGACATGTCGGAACACGTCATCACCGAGTCGGGGCCGACCACCCCGCCGGTGCTGCTGGCGCCACCCCGGCTCGGCGCCCGGCCGGGTCCGGTCCGGCCACACCTGCCCGGCGGAAAGATCATCCGGCTGCTCGGCACCACCGACGCCAAACAGATCGGCCTGCTCTACCTCGGCACGTCCTTCGGCTTCTTCGTCGCCGCCGGCATCATGGCCCTGCTGATGCGGGCCGAACTGGCCCGGGCCGGCCTGCAGTTCCTCTCGACGGAGCAGTACAACCAGCTCTTCACCGCGCACGGCACCGTGATGATGCTGCTCTTCGCCACCCCACTGGCCTTCGGTTTCGGCAACTACGTCGTACCGCTGCAGATCGGCGCCCCCGACGTCGCCTTCCCCCGGCTGAACGCGCTGGCGTACTGGCTGTACCTCTTCGGCGGGCTGCTGGTGCTCGGCGGCTTCCTCACCCCCGGCGGATCGGCGGACTTCGGCTGGACCGCCTACACGCCGTTGAGCTTGCCCGAGCACAGCCCCGGCGTCGGGGCCAACATGTGGATCGTCGGACTTGTCGTCTCCGGACTCGGCACCATCCTCGGCGCGGTCAACCTGATCGCCACCATCATGACGCTGCGGGCCCCTGGCCTGACCATGTTCCGGCTGCCGATCTTTACCTGGAACATGCTCTTCACCGCCGTCCTGGTGATCCTGGTCTTCCCGCTGCTGGCCGCCACCCTGCTGGCGCTGGCCGCCGACCGGCTGCTCGGCGCGCACGTCTACGACCCCGCGCACGGTGGGCCGCTGCTCTGGCAGCACCTGTTCTGGTTCTTCGGCCATCCGGAGGTCTACATCGTCGCGCTGCCGTTCTTCGGCATCATCACCGAGGTCATCCCGGTGTTCGCCCGCAAACCGATCTTCGGCTACAAGGGTCTGGTGCTGGCCACCATCGCCATCACGGTGCTGTCGATGACCGTCTGGGCCCACCACATGTTCGGCACCGGCCAGGTCCTGCTGCCGTTCTTCAGCCTGCTGAGCTACCTGATCGCGGTGCCGACCGGGGTCAAGTTCTTCAACTGGATCGGGACCATGTGGAAGGGGCAGCTCACCTTCGAGACGCCGATGCTGTTCGCGGTCGGCTTCCTCGTCACCTTCCTGCTCGGCGGGCTGACCGGGGTGCTGCTGGCCAGCCCGCCGGTCGACTGGCACACCCACGACAGCTACTTCGTGGTCGCGCACTTCCACTACGTGCTCTTCGGCACCATCGTCTTCGCCGCGTTCGCCGGGGTGTACTTCTGGTTCCCGAAGATGACCGGCCGGCTGCTCGACGAACGGCTCGGCAAGCTGCACTTCTGGACCATGTTCCTCGGCTTCCACGGCACCTTCCTGGTGCACCACTGGCTCGGCGCCGAAGGGATGCCCCGCCGCTACGCGGACTACCTACCGACGGACGGCTTCACCACCCTGAACACCATCTCGACGGTCGGCTCGTTCGTCCTCGGCACCTCGACCCTCTTCTTCATCTGGAACGTGTGGAAGTCGTACCGGTTCGGTCGCGAGGTCGAGGTCGACGACCCCTGGGGCTTCGGCAACTCACTGGAGTGGGCCACCAGCTGCCCGCCGCCGCTGCGCAACTTCGACCGGCTGCCCCGGATCCGCTCCGAACGACCGGCCTTCGATCTCAAGTACGGCCCACTCATCGCCGACCTCGGCCGGGATCTGCCGCAGCGGGCCGCCAAGGCGCCCCGGGAACTGCACGAGCAGCTGCACCCGGCGGAGGGCACCGGCCGGCCGACGGCGGGACGGTTGCGGGTCGTGGTGCCGGACTCCGATCCGCGTACCGGCGCCCGCCCGATCGAGGTGCCGGCGCCCGAGGCGGTCCGCCGGCCCGAGTTCGAGCCCGGCCAGCCCGACGTCGGGCTGGACGCCGACCGGGGCGGGCCGGAGAGTGAGCGCTGGCGTACCGGGGAAGGCCGCCCGGCGTCCCCCGGCGCCGAGCCGCCGACCGACCGGTCGCCGGGCGGGCCGTGACCGCTGGGGGACGGCCGGTCTCAGTCCGGCACCGCGACCGCCAGGCCCGCTCTGGCCAGCGACTGCCGCACCTGCGGCCCGGCCCCCGCGATCACCAGCTCGATCCCGGTACGCCGGCCGGCCTCCCGCGCCGCGAGCAGCGCGGCGACACCTCCCATGTCGACCGAGTCCACCCCGTCGAGATCGACCTCCACCGCCGCCGCCGTACCGGCGCTGGCGGCCTCGACCACCGTCCGGCGCAGCTGCTCCGCGGTGTCCCGGTCGATCTCGCCGGCCAGCTCGACCACCAGCCGGTCGCCGGCCTGGCGCACCGCGAGCGGGCCGCGCTGCGGATCGCCGTCGGCCGCGCCGGTCTGCCAGGGCGCCGGCGCGTCGGCGAGCATCGCCTGCCGCAGCCAGGTCAGCGCCCGGGAGAGCAGCCGCGAGACGTGCATCTGGGAGATGCCGAACCGGGCGGCGATCTCCGCCTGGGTCTGGTTGCCGTAGAAGCGCATGGCCAGGATCCGGCGTTCCCGCCACGGCAGCCGGCCGAGCAGACCGCTGACCGTGACCCGGTCGTCCACCGACTCCAGATCGTTGTCGGAGGCCCCGACCAGGTCGCCGAACTCGGCCGAACTCTCCCCACCGACCGGCGCGTTCAGCGAGGCGGGGCTGTACCCGGCCGCCGACTCCAGGGCGGCGAGGATCTCCTCCTCCGGCGTCTCCAGCCGTTCGGCCAGTTCGGCCACGGTCGGCGACCGGGACAGTTCGCTCGTCAACGCCGCGGTCGCCTGACCCACCTCCAGGATCAGGTCGCGCAGCCGGCGCGGCACGTGCACCCCCCAGGTCCGGTCCCGGAAGTGCCGCTTGATCTCACCGACGATCGTGATCGCCGCGTACGCGGTGAACGAACCGCGTTCGGGGTCGTACCGGTCCACGGCGTTGACCAGGCCGAGCCGGGCCACCTGCTCCAGGTCCTCCAGCGGCTCACCGCGCCCCCGGTAGCGGCGGGCCAGCCGACCCGCGAACGGCAGCGCGAACCGCACCAGGTCGTCGCGGGCCTCCTGGCGGCGATCCGGTGGCAGGCCGGCGATCCGCGCCGCGTACGCGACCGCGGCGGCGTCGAGATCCTCCAGTCCGCGCTCGGTGGCCGGCGGCGTACCGGTGGTGGTCTGTCCGAACATCCGCGCCTCCCTCAGGAAGGTCCCCCGCCCGGACCACGAACTGGTCAGGCACGACGCAGGGCCGCGACCGGGCCGGGAGCGAACATGTCGATTCGGGATCGAGCGGACGACGGGCCGCAGCGTCACACCGTGCGCTGGCGTACCGCCGCGACAAGCGTTGGTACCGCTCTGTAGGTACTCAACCACGCCACGGCACGGCGTCGGGTCGTTTTGCCGGCCCCCGGAAGGGACATCGGGACCGGTCCGGGGACTAGCCGGACGGGACGGCCGCGAGCTCCCGTAGGTCGGCCAGCGGCACCGCCGGCGGTTCGAGCGGAACGGCCGGATCCACCACCGCCTCGACGAGGGTGGGCCGGTTCGCCGCCAGCGCCTCGTCCCAGGCCGCGCCGACCAGTTCCGGCCGGTCGATCCGGATCCCGTGCAGGCCCAGCATCCGGGCCCAGGCCGCGTACGGGACGTCGGGCAGGCGGGCGGCGTCGGCCGGGCCGCCACCGGTGCGCCCGCTGGCGTCCCGGTTGTTCAGCACCAGGATCACGAACCGCGGATCGGGCCAGTCCGGCCACTGCCGGGCGACGGTGACGAGTTCCGCGAGACCGGTCATCTGCATCGCACCGTCGCCGGTGAGGGCGATGACCGGCCGGCCCGGTTCGGCCAGCTTCGCCGCCAGGGCGTACGGGACGGCGCAGCCGGTCGCGGCCAGACCGGCGCAGAGTGCGGCCGGGACACCGGCGGGCAGCAGCAGGTGCCGGGCGTACCAGTAGGTGACCGAACCGACATCCACCGCCAACGCGCAGGTCCGCGGCAGTCGGGGGGAGAGCTCCTGCACCACCCGCTGCGGGTTCACCGGGTGCGCCGGGCGGCGGGCCCGGGCGCCGAGCTCCGCCCGGTACCGGTCCACCGAACGCTCGACCCGGTCCCGCCACTGCCGGTTGTGCCGGTGGGGCAGCCGGTCGAGCAGCGCCCGCAGGGTCTGCGCGGCATCCCCGATCAGCGGCACGTCGATCGGGTAGCGGGTCGCCAGCCGCCGGCCGTCCAGGTCGATCTGGACCGCCTTCGCCTGGCCCGGCGCCGGGTAGTACTCGGTCCACGGATCGTTGGTGCCGATCAGCAGCAGGGTGTCGCAGCCGCCCATCAACTCGGCGCTGGCGGCGCCTCCGACGTGTCCGAGCACCCCGGTGTGGAACGGCAACCGCTCGTCGAGCACCGGCTTTCCCGGCAGCGAGCTGGCCACCCCGGCGCCGAGCCGATCCGCCAGCGCGACGATCTCCGGCGCCGCCCCGGCCGCGCCCTGCCCGACCAGCACCGCCACCCGCCGCCCGGCGGCGAGCAGCTGGGCCGCGGCGCCCAGATCCGCCTCGTGCGGGGCGATCCCGGTCGGCGGCAGCGCCGGCGCGGCCACGGCCGGTTCCAGGTACGGCGCCCGATCCGGCACCAGGGCCAGTTGCACGTCGGTGGGGATCAGCACGCAGGTCGGGCCGCGGACCGCCTGGGCGGTCCGCAACGCCTGGTCGAGCAGGAGCCGGAGCTGGTCGACGTCGGTGGCCGCGCGGACGAACGGGGCGCAGACGTCGCCGAAGAGCCGGGCCGGTTCGATGTCCCGGTGCGGCTCGCCGGGTGGCCCGCCGGCCGGCTCGCCGACGATGGCGACCACCGGCTGGCCGTCCAGCTTCGCGTCGTAGAGACCGTTGAGCAGCTGCACCGCGGCCGGCCCGCGGGCGGCGAGACAGACCCCGACACCGCCGGTGTACTTGGCGTGCCCGGTCGCCATGAACGCGGCCGTCTCCTGGTGGCGGACCGCCACGAAGGCGGGATCGCCGCCACCGTGCCGCAGCGCCTCGACGATCGGGGCGACGGCCTCGTCGGGCTGGCCGAAGAGCCGCGGTACCCGCCAGGCGCGCAGTCGCTCGACCACCAGGTCGGCGCCGAGCCGGACCCGGCCGTACCGGCCCGGGTCAGGCACTGTCCCGGCCCGGGGTGCCGGCGTCGGCGTACCGCAGCACCGCGCCGACGCCGTCGGTCAGCTCCGGTGCCTCGTCCGGCCCGAGTACGGTGAGCCCGGCGTCGGTGCCGACCAGGGCGCGCAGCAGAGCCGCGTCGGCCCGGACCCGTTGGGGTTCGGTCACCGCCATGGCGGCCAGTTCGTCCGGGGCGACCGCGATCTCGGTCGGTTCGGGACCGATCCAGAGCCGGTCGGTCGAGGACGGGTCGTCGACGATCAGCATCGTCTCCACCTGGCCGCGTTGCAGGGCCGCGACCACCGCGGCCAGTCCCTCGCCGATGCGTTCCTGGCTGCCGAACCGGTCCAGCGCGGCGTTGGCGTGCGCCTCGGCCACCTCGGCCACCGCCTGGGCCGTCACGTCGTCCAGGGCACGGGGGTCGGCGCCGTCGGCCCGCGAGCCGGCCTCGGTCTGCACGATCCGGCTCTGCCAGCGGGCCGGCAACGCCGCGGCCAGCATCGACCTGGCCTGCGGATCCCCGGCCACCACCACGACCTCGGCGCCGATCCGGTCGGCCAGCTCGGCCGTCGCGGCCGCTGCGTCGCCGGCGTTGCGCTGCCACGCCGTCATCGCCTCGCGTTGGTAGTTCGCCTGCGACCAGGCACCCGGTTTGACCCGGCGGATCGGGTACTGGTCGCTGCCGGTGACCCGGGCCCGCCGGGCGACGCCGCCCGCGCTGACCGCGTCCACGTCGGCGCCGGTCCGGTCGGCCAGCACCCGTACCCATGGGATCTGCTCACCGCGCTGGGCCACCAGCGGCATGGCGTGGGCCAGCGGTCCGTGACTGGCCAGATCCCGCGCCGGTGGGGCGTCGAGGTACTCGGTCAGGGTGATCCGGTCATCGCTGGCGAAGGCGGCGAGGCCGTAGTCGCCGGGCATCGGGTCGTGTCCCCGGATCACGTCGTCGAGTGCCGCCACCGCGGCCGGCGCGGCCCGCTGGTCGAGAAGTTCGTCGCGCAGCGCCCGCCACCGCAGGTCGAGGGCGGGTCGGGCGTCCTCGGTGTCGCGGGAGGCGTCCAGGTAGACCGAGACCCACGGGCCCGGACGCTCGTACATCGGTCGCAGGAAGGACAGCTCCATGATCGACCCCTCTCCGGCTCGCCGAGCGGTTACCCAGGCCGGCCGGTTTGTCACGTCCGGCTCCGGCACCGCGCGTGAATCGATTCACTCACTGGGCCTCATCGGAGCAAATCGATACAATGCGTGAACGGGTAAGGACAATCGGTGGTGATTGATGGACCGGGAACTCTTCCCCGAACGGCCCGCGCACCGGCCCGGCCCGGTGATCACCGGCCGGTTCGTCCGCCTGCTCGAGGGCTACCCGAGGGAGATCAAAATCCAGCAGCCGCTGCTGGTCGCCGTGCTGACCACGGCCGGCGTCGCCAAGGTGCTCCTGCTGCTGGTCGCGTCGGTGCTGCGGGCCGGCGCCGGCAGCGGGGCCCGCCGCCGGTGGAAGGACCTCCGCAAGGGTCCGGAGTTCCTGGTCACGCCGCTGCGGCTGCGGGCCGACGACGGCGTGCTCTGCGAGATGGAGGTGCACGGCCACCTGCCGCAGAGCGCGCTGGAACCGGCCGACCACATCCAGGTAACCGTCCGCCCGCAGCGCGACCGCGAACTGGCGCCCCGGGTCGAGCGGATCGTCAACATCACCACCGGTCAGCTCCTCACCCCGCGGACCCCGACGGTCTGGTCCCACCTCGGCCCGGCCCTGCTGTTCCAGGCCGTGATCGGTCTGCTGCTGATCGGCGCGGTCGCCCTCTGGCTGGTCACCCGGGGTTGACCGGCCACCGGGGCCGGCAGCCGGCCACGATCCGCACGCGCGGCCACCGGACGTCGCACCGATTCTCCGGCGATCTGCCCCGGGCAGGGATGACCTGGCCACCCGGCGGGTAATCCCCGGTGATGGGCCGCCGGACCCGCCTCCCGCGGCCCCGACGGCGCCGAGCGACGGAAGGACGCCGGATGGGCGAGGAGGTCGCACCCCGCACCTTCACCCGGCAGGACCGGTCCCGGTACCGGGAGAAGGTCCGGCGCTGCCTGGACGTCCTCGCCGAACTGCTGCGGGAGGAGCGGTTCGAGACGGACCGGCCGCTGACCGGGTTGGAGATCGAACTGAATCTCGTCGACGACCGGTCGGCCCCGGCGATGCGCAACGCGGACGTGCTGGCGGTGATCGCGGACCCGAAGTTCCAGACCGAGCTGGGGCAGTTCAATCTGGAGATCAACGTGCCGCCCCGCCGGCTCGCCGGCACCGGCCTGGCCGACTTCGAGAACGAGGTACGGGCCAGCCTGAACTCGGCGGACGGACGGGCCGGGACGATCGGGACCCACCTGGTGATGATCGGTATCCTGCCGACGCTGGCCGCCGGCCATCTCACCGCCGACGCCATCTCGGCGAACGCCCGCTACCGGCTGCTCAACGAACAGATCTTCGCCGCCCGGGGCGAGGACCTGGAGATCCGGATCAACGCCGCGGAACGGCTGGTGGCCACCGCCGACACCATCACCCCGGAGGCGGCCTGCACCAGCACCCAGTTCCACCTGCAGACCGCACCGGCACAGTTCGCCGCCTACTGGAACGCGGCCCAGGCCATCGCCGGGATACAGGTGGCGTTGGGCGCGAACTCGCCCTTCCTGTTCGGGCGGAAGCTCTGGCACGAAACCAGGGTCCCGCTCTTCCAGCAGGCCACCGACACCCGGCCGGCGGAGATGAAGGCGCAGGGGGTCCGGCCGCGGGTGTGGTTCGGCGAACGCTGGATCACCTCGGTCTTCGACCTCTTCGAGGAGAATGTGCGGTTCTTCCCCGCGCTGCTGCCGGTCTGCGACGACGAGGACCCGGCGGCGACGCTGGCGGCCGGCGGGGTGCCGGCGCTGTCCGAACTCCGGCTGCACAACGGCACGGTCTATCGCTGGAACCGGCCGGTCTACGACGTGGTGCGCGGCCGGCCACACCTGCGGGTGGAGAACCGGGTCCTGCCGGCCGGCCCGACCGTGCTCGACGCCATCGCCAACGGCGCCTTCTACTTCGGCCTGGTCCGCCAACTGGCCGAGTCGGACCGGCCGCTGTGGTCGCAGATGTCGTTCAGCGCGGCCGAGGAGAACTTCCACACCTGCGCCCGCAACGGCATCGACGCCCAGGTGTTCTGGCCCGGCCTGGGCTACCTACCGGTGGCCGAACTGGTGCTGCGCCGGCTGCTGCCGATGGCCGCCGACGGGCTGGACCGCTGGCAGGTGGCGGCCGCGGAACGGGACCGGCTGCTCGGCGTCATCGAGGGCCGCTGCCTGACCGGCCGCAACGGGGCGACCTGGCAGCTCGGCACGCTGCGACGGCTGGAGGAGGGCGACCACCTCGACCGGCCCGAAGCGCTGCGCGAGACGCTGCGTCGCTACCTCCCGCTGATGCACAGCAACGACCCGGTGCACGAGTGGCCGGCGGACGGCTGACCGGCGCGTCACGCGCGCCCGGACCGCCGACTCAGGTCGCCACCACCACCGCCGACTCGGCCGGTAGCTCCACCACGTCCCGCATCGCCGTCACCCCGGGACCGGTGGCCAGCAGCACCGACCGGACCACCTCCGGCAGGTTGATCCGCCGCGCCCGGCCGGCCAGATTGGCGGCGACCACGCACCGACCCCGCCGGATCACGATGAACTGGTCACCGCAGCGGACATCGACCCGGTCCAGCCGGGGATCGGAGAGGTCGGCGCGGCTCTTGCGCAACGCGATCAGGCGGCGGTAGAAGTCGAGCAGCTCCCGGTGCGCCGGCCGGTCCAGCTCGGCCCAGTCCAACCGGGACCGCTGCACGGTGGCCGGGTCCTGCGGGTCGGGCACGTCGCCGGCCGGCCAGCCGTGCGCGGCGAACTCCCGCCGCCGCCCGCTGGCCACCGCCGCGGCCAGCTCCGGCTCGGGGTGGCTGGTGAAGAACTGCCACGGGGTGCTGGCCCCCCACTCCTCCCCCATGAACAGCATCGGGGTGAAGGGCGCGGTCAGCAGCAGGGTCGCGCCGACCCGCAGCAGCCCGGGCGACAGGGTGGCGGAGATCCGGTCGCCGGTGGCGCGGTTGCCGATCTGGTCGTGGTTCTGCAGGTACGCGACCAGCCGGTGGGCCGGCAGCCGGTCCCGGTCGATCCGGCGGCCGTGCTGGCGGCCCCGGAAGCTGGACCAGGTTCCGGCGTGGAAGAAGCCGCCGGTGAGCACCTCGGCCAGGCACTGCAGGCTGCCGAAGTCGGCGTAGTAGCCCTGCCGCTCGCCGGTGAGCAACGTGTGCAGCGCATGGTGGGCGTCGTCGTTCCACTGCGCGTGCAGGCCGAACCCGCCCGCCTCCCGCGGTGTCACCAGCCGGGGATCGTTGAGGTCGGACTCGGCGATCAGGGACAGCGGCCGGCCGAGGTGGGTGGAGAGGGTCTCCACCTCGGCGGCCAGCTCCTCCAGCAGCGGCGTCGCCCGGCTGTCGGCGAGCGCGTGCACGGCATCCAGCCGCAGCCCGTCGACGTGGTAGTCGCGCAGCCACATCAGCACGCTGTCGATGATGTAGCGGCGTACCTCGTCGGAGTGCGGGCCGTCGAGGTTGATCCCGCTTCCCCAGGGGTTGGCGCGCTCGGACAGGTACGGCCCGAACAGCGGCGCGTAGGCCCCGGAGGGCCCGAAATGGTTGTAGACGACGTCGAGGATCACCCCCAGCCCGCGCGCGTGCGCGGCGTCGACGAGGCGCTTCAAACCGTCCGGCCCGCCGTAGGGCTCGTGCGGGGCGTACCAGCAGACCCCGTCGTAGCCCCAGTTGTGCTCACCGTTGAAGGCGTTGACCGGGAGCAGCTCGATCAGGTCGACGCCGAGCGCGACCAGATGGTCGAGGCGGTCGATCACCCCGTCGAAGGTGCCCGCCGGGGTGAACGTCCCCACGTGCAGCTCGTAGAGGACGCTGCCGGCCAGCTGCCGTCCGGTCCAGCCCTGGTCGGTCCACTCGAAGGCGGCGTGGTCGTAGCGCCGGCTGAGGCCGTGTACGCCGTGCGGCTGCCACCGCGAACGCGGATCGGGCAGCGGCTGGTCGGAGTCGTCGAGCAGGAACCCGTAGTCGGTGCCGGCCGGCGCGTCCGCGGCCGGTAGCCGCCACCAGCCGCCGTCGGCCGCCGGCAGCTCGCGGTCGGGCGAGCCGGGCACCCGTAGCCGGACCCGGCGGGCGGCGGGCGCCCAGACGGCGAACCCACCGCCGGCGGGCGGTTGCCCAGCAGAGTCGATCATGGCACCACCAGCGGGTCGGCGGGGGCGAGCAGCGCGACCGGATAGCGGTCGAGCAGGTCGGCCACCGCGATCTCATCGCCACTGTAGACCCGCCCGGTGAACACGTCGCGGCGAACGGCTCCGGACCCGGACGCCGCCGCGTGACCGGCGGGTGAACGGGCCCCGGCCGGCCCCGTACCGGTCGGCCCCGACCCGGTCGGTACGGCTCCGGCCGGGTCGGGCAGCCGCAGGGTGGTGCCGGCCCAGCCGCCGCGCCGGGCCAGGCCGACCGGCAGCCGGGTGGCCACCGCGACCGCGCCGCCCCGGTCGAAGGCGAGCAGGTGGTCGGCGGCCGGCCCACGGACCGGCAGCGGCCGGTAGCCGGTGAAGAGTTCCGGCCGGTCCCGGCGCAGCCGCAGCGTCCGGGAGACCACGAGCAGCTTCGCCGCGCCGGTCGCGTCGACCGGCGGCAACCAGCCACCGTCGATCCGGTCCAGCAGCTCCCGGCGGACGGCGAAATCGACCGGGCGCCGGTTGTCCGGGTCGACGAGCGAGTCCTCCCACAGCTCGGTGCCCTGGTAGACGTCCGGCACCCCGGGCATCGCGAGCTGCACCAGCTTCTGGCCCAGCGAGTTGGTCCAGCCGGGCGCAGTGATCCCGGCCGCGAAGGCGGCCACCGACTCGTGCAGCGTCGGCTCGTCGTAGATCCGGTCCACCATCGCGTGCATGGCGCGTTCGAAGTCGACGTCCGGCTCGGTCCAGCTCGTCGAGACGCCCGCCTCCCGGGCCGCCTTCTCGACGTACGCGTGCAGCCGCTCCCGGCTGATCGGCCAGGCCCCGACGACGGTCTGCCAGATCAGGTGCGCCAGCGCCGGGTCGGGCAGCGGCGCCTGCTCCGCCCACCCCCGCACCGCGGCGGTCCACCGGTCGGGCAGTTCGGCCAGCACCGCCAGCCGGGCCCGGACATCCTCGCCGCGCTTGGTGTCATGGGTGGAGAGGGTGGTCATCCCCGACGGCCAGCGCTGCGCCCGCCGGGCCGCCGCCCGGTGGAACTCGGCCGGCGCCACCCCGAAGTGGGCCGGCGAGCCGCCCACCTCGTTGCCGGCGATGAACCGGCTCCACCGGTAGTAGGCGGTGTCCTCCACCCCCTTGGCCATCACCGCGCCGGTGTACTGGGGGAACCGGGCCGCCAACTCGTCGGCCGGGTCACGCAGCCGGGCGGCGAGGGCGTCCAACGCCCCGGCCAGGTCCGGCCGGCGGCGGCCGGCCTCCGAGCGGGCCGCGGCCAGCTGCCGGGCACCGTGCGGCGGGTAGCCGCGGTAGACGGGGAAGTTGGCCGCCAGCTCGGCCAGCGCCTCGGCGGCGCCGGTGATCTCGGGCGCCAGCCGGGTCAGCCGGGCCAGCTCGGCGGCGAGCAGCCGGGTCGCGGCCGCCAGCTTGGTGGCGTGGGTCAGCTCCGGCCAGGAGGTGGCCCGGCCGGTGAACCGGGTGTCGAACGCGGTCAGCTCGGGCTCGCCGGCCGGGTCGACGAAGACCCCGCAGACCTGCGCCAGGGCGTCGTACCCGGTGGTGCCGTCGACCGGCCAGTCGGGCAGCTCCTCGCCGTACTCCAGGATCTTCTCCACCAGCAGCCAGGCGGCCGGCGCGGCGGCCCGCAGCCGGGCCAGGTAGCCGGCCGGGTCACGCAGCCCGTCCGGGTGGTCCACCCGGATGCCGTCGACCTCGCCGGCGGCGAACCAGCGCAACGGTTCGGCGTGCGTGGCCTCGAAGACCGCCGGCTCCTCGACCCGCAGCCCGGCCAGCCCGGACACCGCGAAGAACCGCCGGTAGTTGAGCTGGTCGTCGCACCGCCAGGAGACCAGCCGGTAGTGCTGCCGGTCGTGCACCGCCGCCGGGTCGTCCCCGGGCCCGGCGGTGCCGTCGGCGAGCGGGAAGCGGTGCTCGTGGTAGCGCAGCTCGCCGTCGACGACCCGCAGGTCAGCCAGCGCGTCCGGGGTGTCGGCGAGCACCGGCAGCACCAGCCGCCCCCGCGACCAGTCGATGTCGAACCAGGTGGCGTACGCCGAGTCCTGTCCCCGGCGCAACAGGTCCCACCAGGCCGGGTTGGCCGCCGGTACGGCGACCCCGGCGTGGTTGGGGACGATGTCGATGACCAGGCCGAGGCCGGCCGCCCGCAGCGCGGCGACCAACCGGCGGCGGGCCGGTTCGCCCCCCAGCTCCGGGTTCACCGCCCGGTGGTCGACGACGTCGTAGCCGTGCGCGGACCCCGGCGTGGCGGCCAGCAGCGGGGCGCTGTAGAGGTGGCTCACCCCCAGGTCGGCCAGGTAGCCGGCGACCTCGGCGGTGCGGTCCAGGTCGAAGTCGGGGCGGACCTGGATCCGGTAGCTGGCGCTGACCGGCCGCGCCATCTCAGGGCCGCCGTTCGAGGACCAGCAGGGAGCGGTCCGTGACCCGCACCCGGCCGCCGGGCTCGACCAGCTCCTGGCTGTCGGAGGCAGGTTCCGCGGTGCTGATCACCGGCTGCCACTTCTGGCCGTAGTCGTCGCCCGGCAGGATGAAGTCGAGCGGGGCGTCGTGGGCGTTGAAGCAGAGCAGGAACGAGTCGTCGACGTGCCGCTGGCCGTACTGGCCGCGTTCCCGGATGCCCTCGCCGTTGACGAAGAGCAGCACCGCCCGGCCGAAGTCGTTGTTCCAGTCCTCCGCGGTCATCTCCCGGCCGTCGGGGGTGAACCAGGCCAGGTCGGGCAGCGGGGCGCCGGCGATCCGGGTGGCCACCGGCAGACCGGTGAAGAACCGGCGGCGGTGGAAGACCTGGTGCCGGGCCCGGAACGCGGTGAGGGACCGGACGAAATCCAGCAGGTGGGTGTCGGCGTTCTCCCAGTCCACCCAGGCCAGCTCGCTGTCCTGGCAGTAGGCGTTGTTGTTGCCCTGCTGGGTCCGCCCCAGTTCGTCGCCGTGGCCGAGCATCGGCACGCCCTGCGACAGCAGCAGGGTGGCCAGGAAGTTGCGGCGCTGCCGGGCCCGCAGCGCGAGCACGTCCGGATCCTCGGTGGGTCCTTCCACGCCGCAGTTCCAGGACCGGTTGTGGCTCTCGCCGTCGCGGTTCTCCTCGCCGTTGGCCTTATTGTGCTTGTCGTTGTAGGCGACCAGGTCGGCCAGGGTGAACCCGTCGTGGCAGGTGACGAAGTTGATGCTGTGGAACGGCCGGCGCCCGTCGTCCTGGTAGAGGTCGGCCGAGCCGGAGATCCGGGAGGCGAACTCGGCGAGGGTGGCCGGTTCGCCCCGCCAGAAGTCCCGCACGGTGTCGCGGTACTTGCCGTTCCACTCGGTCCAGACCGGCGGGAAGTTGCCGACCTGGTAGCCGCCGGGGCCGATGTCCCACGGCTCGGCGATCAGCTTGACCTGGCTGACAACGGGGTCCTGCTGCACCACCTCGAAGAAGGTGGAGAGGCGGTCCACCTCGTAGAACTCCCGGGCCAGGGTGGCCGCCAGGTCGAACCGGAAGCCGTCGACGTGCATCTCCTGCACCCAGTACCGCAGCGAATCCATGATCAGTTGCAGTGAGTGGGGGCTGCGCACGTTGAGGCTGTTGCCGGTGCCGGTGTAGTCGACATAGTGCCGCCGGTCATCCTCGGCGAGCCGGTAGTAGCTGGGGTTGTCGATGCCCTTGAAGCCGAGCGTCGGGCCGAGGTGGTTGCCCTCCGCGGTGTGGTTGTAGACCACGTCGAGGATCACCTCGATGCCGGCGGCGTGCAGCGCCTTCACCATGCCCCGGAACTCCTGCGTCTGCTGGCCGAGCCGGCCCATCGCGGAGTAGCCGTGGTACGGCGCGAAGAAGCCGATCGTGTTGTAGCCCCAGTAGTTGCGCAGCCCGAGGTCGGCCAGCCGGTGGTCGTGGACGAACTGGTGCACCGGCATCAACTCCAGCGCGGTCACCCCCAGCCGCTTCAGGTGCTCGATCACCGCGGGGTGGGCGATGCCGGCGTACGTGCCGCGCAGCTCCTCCGGCACGTCCGGGTGCCGGCGGGTCAACCCCCGCACGTGCGCCTCGTAGATCATCGAGTGGTGGTACGGGGTCCGCGGCGGCCGGTCGTTGCCCCAGTCGAAGTACGGGTTGACCACGACCGCCTTCGGCATGTACTGGGCGGAATCGGTCTCCGACATCCGGTCCGGGTCGTCGAACTCGTAGTCGTAGACCGCCGGATGCCACTCGACGTCCCCGTCGATCGCCTTCGCGTACGGGTCGAGCAGCAGCTTGTGCGGGTTGCAGCGCAACCCGTTCGCCGGGTCGTACCGGCCGTGCACCCGGAAGCCGTACCGCTGGCCGGGCTCGATCCCGGGCAGGTAGGCGTGCCAGACGTAGGCGTCGACCTCGCGCAGCGGCACCCGCCGCTCGGTGCCGATGTCCCACTCGTCGAAGAGGCACAGCTCCACCGACTCGGCGACCTCGGAGAAGATCGCGAAGTTGGTACCCATTCCGTCGTAGGTGGCGCCCAACGGGTAGGGGTCACCCGGCCAGACCTGCATCTCGCTCCCTCGTCCGGTCGACGCGGCGCCCGTGCCCGGACGGCGCGACGCCGGTCGCCCGGAGCGGCGACCGGCGTTGGCCGGTATTGCCCCGGCGGCATTCGCTGCAATCCAGTGTCCCGGGGAGAGGGCCCGGTCGGTAGTCGAGGTGTCATCGGTCACCTTCGGCCCGCCGGAGGTGCGGTCGCGTCCCCGGTGCCCTATTTCTTGTAGGGGAGCCGTCCACCGCACCGAAGCGGCGGGACGGGTCCACTCGGCCGATCGGCCACCTCACCCGCACCGAACCGCCAAGCCCGCCACCGCGGCCGGCTTCCGGCTGCCCCGCGCCCGACGGCAGCCGGGCCAACGCGACCCGCCCGCAACAACGATCCGCCCCGCAACGAAGATCCCGCCTAGACCGAAGATGGAGACCGCATCGTGACGACCCGACGGGTCGGTGAGCAGCTCGCGAGCGCCCCGTGCCGCCCCTCCCCCACCTCCCGTTCGCACGTATCGATGGTCGCGGCACCGGATCAGACCGGGTCCGCGTCGCCGGACCGGCCGCGCCGCATCCTGATGCTCTCCTGGGAGTACCCGCCGGTCCTCGTCGGCGGACTCGGCCGACACGTCCACGCCCTCGCCACCAGCCTCGCCACCGCCGGCCACGACGTCACCGTCATCACCCGCCACGCCGACGGCGCCCCCCTGGAGGAATACACCGACGGCGTCCGCGTCATCCGCGCCCCCGAAGACCCCGTCGGATTCGCCCTGGCCACCCCCACCCTGCTCGCCTGGACCATGGCCTTCAACCACACCCTCACCCGCGCCGCCCTCCGCGCCGCCGACACCAGCGGCGGGTACGACATCATCCACGCCCACGACTGGCTCGTCGCCCACACCGCCGTCACCCTCAAAGAACACCTCAACCTCCCCCTGGTCACCACCATCCACGCCACCGAAGCCGGCCGACACCAGGGCTGGCTCCCCGACGACCTCAACAAGACCATCCACTCCGTCGAACACTGGCTCAGCCACGAATCCACCCGCCTCATCGTCTGCTCCGAATACATGCGCCAACAGGTCACCGGGCTGTTCGACGTGCCGGCCCGCCGGGTCGACGTGGTCCCCAACGGGGTCGAGGCGTACCGGTGGCAGGCCCCGGCGACCGCGGTGGCCGACGCCCGGCGGCGGTTCGCCGGGGACGGACCGCTGGTGACCTTCGCCGGCCGGCTGGTGTACGAGAAGGGCGTGCAGCACCTGATCGCGGCGCTGCCCCGGCTGCGGGCGGCGCACCCCGGGCTGCGGGCGGTGATCGCCGGCGACGGTCCGTACCGGCCGGCGTTGCAGGCCGAGGTCGACCGCCTCGGCCTGGGCGGCACGGTCGCCATGCCCGGCTTCCTGGGTGGGGTGGAGCTGCCCGCGATGATGGCGGCCTCGGACTGCTTCGCGGTGCCCAGCATCTACGAGCCGTTCGGGATGGTCGCGCTGGAGGGCGCCGCCGCCGGTGCCCCGCTCGCGGTCGCCGCCACCGGCGGCCTGGCCGAGATCGTCGAACCCGGCGTCACCGGGGTGACCTTCCCGCACAGCGACCCGGACGCGCTGGCCGGGGCGGTGCACGACCTGCTTGTCGACCAGGAGCGGACCCGGACGCTGGCCCGCCGGGCGCGGGGCATGGTGCGGGACCGGTACGGCTGGCCGAGCATCGCGCACCGCACGGCGGCCAGCTACGACACGGCGGTGGCGCTCTCCGCCACCGTCACCGCGGAGCAGGTGGCCGCCCGGATGGCCAACCCGGGTGTCGCGCCGATCCCGGAGGGCAACCTGCTGGCACTCGCCGGCGCCTACTGACCCGCTACCGACGACTCCGGGGTGGTCGTCGGGCCGAGTGGACTCGGCCCGACGACCACCCCGGGGCGGTCGCGGTGGGTGCGGTCAGCGGTTGTCGACCGGGACGTAGGCGCGCTCGGGGGCGCCGGTGTAGAGCTGGCGGGGCCGGCCGATCTTGGTCTCCGGGTCGGACATCATCTCCCGCCACTGGGCGATCCAGCCGGGCAGCCGGCCGAGCGCGAACAGCACGGTGAACATCTTGGTCGGGAAGCCCATCGCCTTGTAGATCAGGCCGGTGTAGAAGTCCACGTTCGGGTAGAGCTTGCGCGAGACGAAGAAGTCGTCGGCCAGCGCGATCTCCTCCAGCTGCAGGGCGAGGTCCAGCAGCGGATCGGGCTTGGACATCCGGCCGAGCACGTCCTGGGCGGCCTGCTTGACGATCGCGGCGCGAGGGTCGTAGTTCTTGTAGACCCGGTGGCCGAAGCCCATCAGCTTGACGCCCTGCTCCTTGGCCTTGACCTTGCGGACGAACGCGGCGACATCGCCGCCGTCGGCGTCGATCTGCTCCAGCATCTCCAGGACGGCCTGGTTGGCGCCGCCGTGCAGCGGGCCGAAGAGGGCGTTCACGCCCGCCGAGATGGACGCGAAGAGGTTCGCCTGACTGGAGCCGACCAACCGGACCGTCGAGGTGGAGCAGTTCTGCTCGTGGTCGGCGTGCAGCACGAAGAGCATGTCCAGCACCCGGGCGACGACCGGGTCGACCTCGTACTCCTCGGCCGGCACCCCGAACGTCATGCGGAGGAAGTTCTCCACGTAGTTGAGGGAGTTGTCCGGGTAGAGCATCGCCTGTCCGATGGACTTCTTGTACGCGTACGAGGCGATCGTCGGCACCTTGGCCATCAGCCGGACCGTGGAGATCTGCACGTGCTCGGCGTCGAACGGGTCGAGGCTGTCCTGGTAGAAGGTGGAGATCGCGCTCACCGCGGAGGAGAGCACCGCCATCGGGTGCGCCTCGCGGGGGAATCCGTCGAAGAACCGGCGCATCTCCTCGTGCAGCAGCGAGTGCCGGCGGATCTGCTCGGTGAAGGTGGCCAGCTCGGTGGCGTTCGGCAACTCACCGTAGATGAGCAGGTAGGAGACCTCCAGGAACGACGACTTCTCCGCCAACTGGTCGATCGGGTAGCCGCGGTAGCGGAGGATGCCGGCATCACCGTCGATGTAGGTGATGTCGGAGGAGCAGGCGGCGGTGTTGACGAAGCCCGGATCGTAGGTGACGTATCCGGTATCCTTCAGCAGCTTGCTGACACCGACGCCGGACGGCCCCTCCACGGCGGGATGTACCGGCATCGACAACTGGCCGTCGGGGTGCTCGAGTTTGACATCCGTCATGTGAGGTCCTCATTTCGGCGGCATGTCGTCGTTGAAATTGCCTTCACTTTTACCGTAATCGCATGGTGCGTGGGCCGCCCGGCGTGGTCCGGCTGTGAGGGATGCGTCACCTCGGCCCGATGGGGCGCCCGATGACGGGTGGGGCGGGCGGGAAAAGTCGGTCACCCACGAGTCGTGCCGCCCGCCGGGCGGCACGGACCGAAAATCTGCGGGTACGGCCGGTCAGGTGGTCCCGTCACCCGGGCGGGGTGGCCAGCCGGGTCAGCACCGGGCCGTCGGCCACCGCGAAGATCTCCAGCTGGTTGCCGCCGGGGCTGAACAGCGACTCGTCCGGCAGCAGGGCGGCGAACCGCCGCCCCTCCGGATCCGGTGGGACCACCGGGGCGACGGCGCCGATCCGGCCGTTGACCGCGACGGCGAGCAGCGTGCCGTCCGGAACCTGCTCGGCCACCGTGCCGTAGACCAGGGCCGGCAGCCGGCCGCTGTCCGGATCGATCCGCGCGAACTCCGCCCGGTTGGTGACCGTCACCGCGCCCCCGTCCCCGCCCTGCGCCACCGGCAGGTCGGCCACCGCCCGCCCGACCAGCTCGGGCAGCGGCGGGTCGGGCAGCGTCGGACCACCCACCCCGCTGGTCACTTCGGCGAAGGTGGCCGGACCGGGGATCTCCAGCCGGTCCCCCGGCTGGTCGTGGAAGTACTTCTCGGCGCGGTCGCGGGGCGCCGCCAGGCCGGAGACGCCGTCGGTCCGCCACGACACGGGTACGCCGGCCAGCTCGGCGACGGTCGGCAGCAGGTCGACGTGTTCCCAGTTGCGGTCGTCCACCGCCGCGGTGCGCTGGCCCGGCCGCTTGATGAAGGTCGGCACCCAGAGCACCTCGGCCGGCGACTGCCGGACCGCGTTCAGGCTGCGGCCCTGCACGCCCGGGGTGAAGCTGACCCCGTGGTCGGAGGTGAGCACCACCACCGCGTCGTCGTAGAGTCCGGTCTCCTCCAGCGTCCGCAGCGTCTCGCCGACCAGCCGGTCGGTGTACGCGACCTGCGCCAGGTGCCGCTGGTGGGCCAGCGACACCCACCAGTCACCGTCGTTGCGCATCCCCGGCCCGGATTCGTACCGGACGCCCGAGGGCAGGTAGTTCCACGGCGAGTGCGGCATCAGCAGGTGCAGGAAGTGCAGGGCGGGCCGGTCGGCGGGGCGCAGCTCGGCCAGGAAGTCGGTGAACCGGGCCGGCTGGTTCTCGTCGAGCCGGTCCCACCGGAACGTCGGGTCGGTCGGGTCCGGCGCCGGGGTCGGCGTGGGCGTGAGCCGCCCGCCGGTCGGCGAGCCGGCCTCCCGCCGGGTCTCCTCCCGATAGGCGGTCTCCGGGTCCCGGTCGCTGTCGTACGGCGAGACGATCTCCCACAGCAGCGTGGCGCTCTCCCGCAGCAGCACCGGCAGGCCGCCGCGGGTGGTCTCCCGCCGGTCCTCCGGGCAGACGCTGGGCGGGCAGAGCTGGCTGATGGTCTCCCGGACCCGCACGTCGTAGTCGGCGCCGAAGGCGGTGAAGAGGTTCTCCGGATACTGCGAGTAGTGCGGGGCCTGCTCCCGGCTCGGATACCGGCCGGTCAGCATGGCCGGCAGGGCGTACGGGGTCCAGCCGCTGACCGCGGTGGAGTTGCGGTACCAGGTCGACTCGCCGGCCAGCCGGGCGATGTTGGGGTAGCGCGTGGCGTCGATCGCGCCGCTGGAGTCCAGGAGGGAGACTAGCGGGAACTCGTCGAGGACCAGCATCACCACGGGCGGATGCGCGGCGTCCGGGCCGGCGTCGGCGGCGGCGCCGGGTTTCTGACCGGGCAGCACGACGGCCGACGAGGGGGAGGCGAAGACGAAGAGCAGCACGAAGACCGGCGTCCCGATGGAGGCCACCCGCAGCACCTGCCCGGGTACCCGCCAGCGCCGGTAGGCGTACCCGCCGGCCACCCCGACGGCCAGGGCCAGCAGGAGCAGCGGCACCCCGCGTACCGGGAGCAGGTGCTTGCCGACCTGGACGGCGAGCGCGGCGGTGAGCCCGCCGACGGTGCCGACCTGGACCCAGGCCCGGACCGCCGGGCCGGCCAGCCCGGTCAACGCGCCGGCCGCCCAGAGCAGCACCGGGGGCAGCAGCGCGAAGAGCGCCACCAGCACCAGCACGTCGGCCGACCCGGCGCCGTGGAACAGGAAGAAGTCGGGGCTCCGGCCGGTGACGTCGAGCAGCGGCTGGGTGATGACCAGGCCGCAGAGCGCCAGGATCTCCAGCAGCGCCCGCAGCTCGGCCCGTCGGCGGCCGCCCGCACCGTGGTCACCCCCACCGGCGCCCGTCGGACCGGCCGGGTCCGACGGGCGTGGTGGTTCAGTCATCCGGTATCCCGACGTAGAGGGTCCGGGTGCCCGACGGCAGCTCCTCCCGCCGGGCGATCGTGCACCGGGCGGCGAGCAGCCGTTCGAACTCGTCCCGCCGGTAGTCCGGGAAGAGCCCGGCGGGCTTGTTGGCCAGCAGCCGGCGGGCCATCGGATCCTCCGGGTGCACGAACTCGACCACCAGCCGGCCGCGCGGTCCGGCCGCGGCGAGGAAGCTGACCAGCCAGTCGACGACCTCGGCCAGCGGCACGTTGCGTCCGATCGCGAGGTGGTGGATCACGGCCAGCGCGAGCACCGCGTCGGCCTGCCCGCGGCTGGTCAGCGAGGCCCGTTCGACGCCCCGCCAGCCGCCGCCGGGCGACGGGTCCGCGAGGTCCATCACCAGCGGCAGGATCCGGCGCTCGCCGTCGGCGCGCAGCCGCTGGTAGAGCCGGTCGACCACTGCCGGGTCGCTCTCCAGCGCCAGCACGTACCCGGCGTGCCGGGCGGCGATGCTGGCGTACGTTCCGTCGTTGGCGCCGAGGTCCAGCACCAGGTCGGGGCCGCCGGCCTCGGCGAGCACCTCGTCGACGAACCGTTGCTTGTGCGCCCGGTCGGCGTCGGAGTAGGTGCAGGTCTCCTGGTAGTCCGCCCAGTGGCTGGCCGGCGGTTGCCAGTCGAGCCGGTCGACCAGCTTGCGCACGGCGCGGACGGTGGCCAGCACCAGCTCACGTGAGAAGCCGGCGTCTCGCAGCTGGCCGCGTACCGCGTCGGTGCTGTTCGCGGCGTTGCGGTTCTGCATCGCGTCGTGCAGGTGGACGTGCTTGAGCACGCCGGCCCGGAACCGGCGGGTGCCGCCGAACATCCGGCGCATCTGCCCGGCCTCCACCCCGTCGACCCGGGACCGCAGCCAGGGCTGGAAGTCCAGGCCGAGATGCGCCTGGAGCATCAGGGGGTAGAGCATCGTCTGGCAGAACTGCCGGTAGCCGGCCCAGGGCTCACCGTCGCGGGCCGCCTCGAACGAGCCGATGTCGATGAACAACGGCTCCGACCCGCGCCACTGCACGTTGTAGGCCGAGCCGTCCTTGGTGGTGAAGCCGGCCGCCAAGGCCTCCCGGAGGATGTCCAGGTGCAGCAGCGCGGCGTCCCGCAGCATCGCGAACGACCACTCGTACGGATACGAGACGAACGGCACCCGTTCGTGGCGCAGGACGGTGCTCCAGTCCGCGCCGACGCCGGCCGGCAGCTCGGTCGGGTCGACCGCCTCGGTGGCGCAGATCCTGCCCTCGGCGACCAGCCGGGGGAAGAAGTCGGTGCCGGCCAGTGCCAGCCAGTCCTCGGCGGCACGTGGACCGAGCCCGCGGTAGACCTCGTCGCCGGCGTAGAAGACCCGGTTGGCGGGGTCCCGGAAGGAGCCCGGTTCGGTCCGCGTCACGGGTTCGGCGGGGGCGGGGTGTGGTGGCGCCATGTCAGTGGATCCGCTCGTCGCCCCGCCGCTCAGTCCTTCTCCGCGGACTGCTTGCGGAACCGGCCGGTCAGCCGCCGCCAGTACAGCTTGGCGGCCACCGCCACGCCGGCCACCCCGCCGATGACGGCCTGCACGATCAGACTGCCCGAACCCGCGTCCAGGTAGGCCACATCCATCCGGCTATCTCCTATCCGGTCAACCCCGTGCCCAAATAACGCCCCGCGCCGCGTCTCGACCCGAGCGCTGTCGGACGCGTGACAACACGACGAAGGCCCGTTCCATCGCCGGACATTGCCGGGACAGCCGGGCTTCGCGTGCCGTTAACCCCACCGTACGCGGTGGACCGCTGCGCCGCACCGGCACGCGCGGACCACACCCACCCGAACCGTGCGATTACCAGACGTCCGGCTGACCCCCGGGCTCTCAGGTCGGCGGCAGCCGGACGGTGAACTCGGTCCGGCCGGGCCGGCTGGTCACCCCGACCGCGCCGCCGTGTGCCCGCACCACGGCGGCGACGATGGCCAGTCCGAGGCCGGTACTGCCCGCCGCCCGGGACCGGGAGGTGTCGCCCCGGGCGAACCGGTCGAACACCTCCGGCTGGTGGGCCTCGGGGATGCCCGGCCCGTCGTCGGTGACGGTGAGGACCGCCCCGCCGTCCGCGTCCGGGCGGAGTCGGGTCGTGACGGTGCTGCCGGGCGGGGTGTGGACCCGCGCGTTGGCGAGCAGGTTGCCGACCACCTGGTGCAGCCGCGCGGCATCGCCGGCGACCGTGACCGGCGCCTCGGGCAGCGTCAGCAGCCACCGGTGGTCCGGCCCGGCGGCGTGCGCGTCGCTCACCGCGTCCACCAGCAGGGCCGACAGATCCACCGGTCCGGTCGCCAGCGGCCGGCCGGAATCGAGCCGGGCCAGCAGCAGCAGGTCGTCGACGAGTGCGGTCATCCGGACGCTCTCCGACTCGACCCGGCGCAGCGCGTGCGCGATGTCGGGTGGCACCCGGTCGCGGCTGCGTCGGGTGACCTCGGCGTAACCGCGGATCGCGGCCAGCGGGGTCCGCAGTTCGTGGCTGGCATCGGCGACGAACTGGCGGACCCGGGTCTCGCTGGCCTGGCGGGCGGCCAACGCGGCGGCGACGTGGCCGAGCATCCGGTTGAGCGCCGCGCCGACCTGTCCCACCTCGGTGCGCTGGTCGGTGTCGGTGTCCGGTACCCGCTCCTTCAGGGCCACCTCGCCCCGGTCCAGCGGCAGTTCGGCGACCCGGCCGGCGGTGGCCGCGACCCGCCGCAGCGGCCGCAGGGCCGCCCGGACGATGAGCGCCCCGGCGCCGGCCGCGACGACCAGGCCGGCCCCGGCCACCGCGACCTGGACTGCGACCAACCACCAGACGGTCTGCCGCAACTCGGCCAGGGGCAGACCGGTCACCGCCACCGCGTCGCCGGCGACGGGCCGCGCGAGCAGCCGGTACTCCCCCAGTTCCCCGAGGTCGAGCGTGCGCGGCCGATCGTCGGCGGGCAGTTCGGTGAGCAGCGCCCGGGGCCGCTCGGGCAGCGTCACGTCGGTGCCGTCCGCGCCGAGGGTGACCGCCCAGCGCAGTTCGCCGGCCACCAGCAGCGCGGAGAGCGTGCCGGGCGGCTGGACCCGGCGGCCGGGGTTGGCCGGGCCGGGCGCGGCGGGTGGACCGGGCGGGCGGCCGCCCGCCGGCCGGTCCGCCAGCGCCGTCAGCTGCCGATCCACCTGGTCGAGCAGGAACTGCCGCAACGCCACCGTGGTGGCGACGGAGATGACCAGGCAGACGGCGGCGAGCAGCGCGATCACGGCGGCCACCAGTCGGGCCCGCAGCGACCAGCCGGCGAGGCCGCGGCGCGGCGCCCGCGGCAGGGCCGGCGGCGCCGCCGGGGGTGGGTCGGGCGGCGGCGCGTCAGTCGGTGGGCTTGAGGACATATCCGGCGCCACGCAACGTATGGATCATCGGCTGGTTGCCGGCGTCGATCTTCTTGCGCAGGTACGAGATGTAGAGCTCGACGACGTTGGCCTGACCGCCGAAGTCGTACTTCCACACCCGGTCCAGGATCTGGGCCTTGCTCAGCACCCGGCGGGGATTGCGCATCAGATAGCGCAGCAGCTCGAACTCGGTCGCGGTCAGCGAGATCACCCGGCCCGCCCGGCGTACCTCGTGGCTCTCCTCGTCCAGACTCAGGTCGCCGACCACCAGCACCGCGTCGGTCCGGGTGACCACCCCGACACCAGCCCGGCGCATCAGCGCGCGCAGCCGGGCCACCACCTCCTCCAGGCTGAAGGGCTTGGTCACGTAGTCGTCCCCGCCGACGGTCAGGCCGGCCACCCGGTCCTCGACGGAGTCGCGGGCGGTCAGGAACAGCACCGGTACGGTCGGCGCGTCGCCGCGGATGCGTCGTAGCACCTCCAGCCCGTCGAGGTCCGGCAGCATGATGTCGAGCACCACCGCGTCCGGCTGGAACTGCCGCACGGCCCGGACCGCCGCCGACCCGGTGGCCTCCGCCCGCACCTGCCAGCCCTCGTAGCGCAGCGCCATCGCCAGCAGGTCGGTGAGCATCGGCTCGTCGTCGACGACCAGCACCCGGACCGGCTCACCGTCCGGACGGCGCAGCTCGACCGGGGTACCGGATCGCCCGTTGCTCACCATGGCCTCCATCCTCGCCCGAGTCGCTGTGCCGGCGCACGGCGTTGCCTGTGGGTGAGCTGTGCGATGCTGGCTTTCTCCCAGCCGGCCCGAACACCGGGCCGGGCACACCTCGGCGGTGCTTCATGATCGAGCTCCTCGTGCGGTTGCGCCAACCGGACCGCACCGGCGCCGCGGCCGACCGGGCGGTCCGGCCGTGACCGGGCCGCTCGCCGGCCGGGTGGTGCTGGTCACCGGCGCCGCCCGGGGAATCGGCGCGCGGACCGCCCGGACCGCCGCCGCCCGGGGCGCCCGGGTGGCCCTGGTCGGGCTGGAGCCGGACCGGCTCGCCGCGCTCGCCGCCGAACTCGGCGACCGGCACGCCTGGTTCGAGGCAGACGTCACCGACCAGGCCGACCTCGTCCGGGCCACCGCCGGCACGGTGGCGGCCCTCGGCGGCATCGACGCGGTGGTGGCCAACGCCGGCGTGGCGAACCGGGGCACGGTCGCGGCCGGCGACGTCGAAGCGTCGGTCCGGACCATCGAGGTCAATCTGATCGGCGTGCTGCGCACCGTCGCCGCCACCGTCGGGCACGTCATCGAGCGCCGGGGCTACCTGCTGCTGGTCTCGTCGGCCGCCGCGTACGCCGGGGTGCCGGGGCTGGCCGCGTACTGCGCCGCCAAGGCCGGGGTCGAGCAGCTCGGCAACGCCCTCCGGCTGGAGCTGGCCCACCACGGCGTACGGGTCGGTACCGCCCATCCGGCCTGGGTCGACACCGATCTGGTCCGGGACGCCAAGGAGGACCTGCCGTCGTTCCGGCTCGCCCTGGACCGGCTGCCCTGGCCGGTCGGCTCCACCACCTCGGTCGAGGCCTGCGCCGACGCCCTGGTCCGCGGCATCGAACGGCGCCGGCGGCGGATCTACGTGCCCCGCGCGGTGGGGCTGCTGCAGGCCACCCGGACCGTCGCCGGCAGCCCGCCGGCCGAATGGCTGCTGAGCCGGGGTGCCCGCCGGTCGGTGCCCGAACTGGAGGCGCAGGTCCGTTCGCTCGGCCGGGCCTTCGGTCGGCACACCGCGCCGGGGTCCGACCGGACACCGCCGGACGCCTGACCGGCTGCCGGGCGGGTTTCGTGCCGCGCGGGCCGGGTAGCCGGGCCGGGAGCGACGGGGGTACGCCATGCCGGATTCGGACGTCTGGGTGCACGAGGCGAGCGCGACCGCGGAGGGCGGCCACCTGCGTACCGACGACGGGGAACTCTCCACCGCGTTGGCCTCACCACTGGCACCGGACTGCAAGGGGCTGACCCCGGAGCAGTTGCTGGCCGCCGCGTTCGCCTCCTGCCTGCACCACGCGGCGGTGGAGGCGGCGACCGACATCACCGACGAGTCCCACACGGTCGAGGTCCGGGCGATGGCCCGGCTGGCCCGGGACGACTCCGGCCGCTACCACGCGGATGTCCGGGCCAGCATCTCCTCGGTCGGGCTGACCCGGGCCCAGCTCACCGACCTGGTGGAGTCCGCCGACCACCTCTGGCCGTTCTCCAGCGACGGCGGCGGCCGGCACACCCTCACCGTGGTCCCGGCCGACTCCCGGGACCGCTGACCCGACCCGGCCGGCCGGGCGCCCACCGACGGGTGCCGGCGGCCCGTCGGCAGGTCAGACCGGCTCGATGGCCGGGGAGCCGGCCCCGGGCCGGACGATCCGCAGCCCCTGGTCCAGCGCGCCGAGCAGGTCCAGGTAACCGATGATCCGGTGCCGGATGCGGGTGTAGTCGGCCCGCCGGGCGCCGGACACCCGCCGGTCGGCGAGCGCGCTGGTCAGGTCGACCAGGCGGGCGGCCGGGTAGTACTCCATCCAGGTGGGCGTGACCTCCACCTGGGCCACCCGCCACCGGGTCGGCGAGGTCCGGACGAAGGTGAACTCCGGGACCACGGCGTCCTGGGTGTTCTCCGGGGAGCCGTCCGGGAAACGGGTGATCAGGTTGCCGATCCCGTACGCCACCCACTTCTGGCCGATCTTCTCGAACGGCTGCACCACGTGCACGTGGTGTCCCACGATCAGGTCGAGGTCGGGTGCGGCGAGCAGTTCCCGGGCCAGCGCGAGCTGCCCGTCGTCCGGGGCGTTCTGGTACTCGGTCCCCCACTGCACCGACAGGACCACGATCTGGGCGCCCAGCTTTCGGGCTCGGCGCGCCTCGTCGAGGATGGCGTCCCGATCGATCAGGTTGGCCACCCAGGGCCGGCCGGGCGGCCGGGGAATCCCGTTGAGGCTGAAGGTGTAGGACAGGTGCGCCACCGGGACGCCGGAGACGTCGATGATGGTCGGGCGGGCGGCCTCCGCCGGGGTGCGGGCGGTGCCGGCGTGTCGCAGCCCGACCCGGTCCAGGTTGTCCAGGGTACGCGTGACGCCCGCCAGGCCGGTGTCCAGCGAGTGGTTCGACGCGGTCGAGCAGGTGTCGAAGCCGGCCCAGGCGGCCGCGTCGGCCAGCTGGTGCGGAACGCTGAACAGCGGGAACCCGGTGAACGGGCCGGTCGGCTCGGCGAGCGGTGTCTCCAGGTGGCAGATCGCCAGGTCGGCCCGGCTGGCCACCGGACGGACCGCCGCGAGCACCCGGGTGAAGTCGTGGCCGGGTACCCCGGCGGCCCGCGCGTCGGCCGCGGCCTGGTCGGTGAGCGGCGGATGTACCAGCAGGTCACCGGCGGCCACGATGGTGATCCGGTCCGGCGGTGCGGTGGCGGCGGGCGCGGCCACCGGCTCGGGCGCCCCGGTCGGGACACCGGACGCCGGGTCGTCGGCGGCGGGCCGGGCGCAGGAGGCGGTGGCGAGCGCGCCGACGACGAGCAGCGAACCGAGCAATCTCCTCATTTCCCCAAGATAGGTATTAACCGCCGATATCCACGCTATTTACCCATATCACGCTACCAGCATCGGCACTTCCGGCGTGCCGCTGGCACCGAAAGGTGCCACCGCCAGCCCTCCGTTCGGTGGATCGGGGGACATGCCGCTCCCGACCGATCGCGGGTGGTCCGGATTGGGAGCCGCAGCGGTCGTCACGCCGACAAAGTAGGCATGTCGGTCTTGTTCGGTCCACACCCGCCGCTGACCCGCTGTTACGGACTGCCCACCTGAGCTGGGAAAACTGTGATGCACGCCACCGATCGACGCGGTCGCGCACGCAGTGTTCCCGCCTAACCTCGGCGGGTGCATCGCAGGTACCAACCACAACACCTCACCGCCGCAGCCAAGCCCGCTGACCGAACGGGTGAGCCCGGGTCCGCCGACCGGCCCGCCGGCCGGCATCGCGCGGCTCGCCTGACCGGCCGACCCCGGTTCGCGACGCTGCTCACCTCGCCGCCCGCCCGGCTCACGGTCGCCGCCGGCCTCACCTGCTGCCTGGGCATCGCCGCGGCGAGCGCCGCGACCCGGCCGGATCGCCCGGCGGCGCCGCCGACCGCCGCGCCGAGCGCCGTGCTCGACCGGGCCGCCGCCGCGGAGCAGGCCGCCTCGCGCGCCCACGAGCGGGCGGCGATGGCCCGGACCGCCCCGAGCCCGTCGGCCAGCCCGACCCCCGCCGCGTCGCCGAGCACCGAACCGCCGAAGCCGAGCCCCGAGCCCACCCGACCGGCCCGGCCGGACCCGGTGGCCGGCCTGACCCGAAACCAGATGGACAACGCCGCGACGATCGTTCAGGTCGGTCGGGAGATGGACATCCCGCGGCGCGGTCTCATCGTCGCGATCGCCACCGCGATGCAGGAGAGCAACCTCTACAACCTGGCCAGCGGCGCGCTCCCCGAATCGCAGAACCTGCCCAATCAGGGCACCGGTTGGGATCACGACTCGGTCGGGCTCTTCCAGCAACGGCCGAGTACCGGTTGGGGCACGGTCGCCGACCTGATGCGGCCGGCGTACGCGGCCCGGCAGTTCTTCGAGGCCCTGCTGCAGATCCCCAACTGGCAGGGGCTCAGCATCAGCGTCGCCGCCCAGTCGGTGCAGATCTCCGCCTTCCCCGACGCGTACGCGCAGCACGAGGGGCGGGCCACCACCATCGTCGACGCGTTGCTCTGACCGTCGACGGCCCGGACCACCCCCCGCGGCGACGGTCAGACCTGCGCGGTGCTGCGGTCCGGGACCCAGGAGGGGTCCGGCTGCGGTTGCCCCGGCGCGGCCCCCGCCGGCCCGTCCTCGGCCGGCGCCTGGTCCGCCGGGACGGTCACCACCTGGACGGTACGCAGGATCTCGTCCACCTGGTGCGCCCGCATCCGCCGGGCGTGCAGGGCTGCCTCGAAGTCCCGCCGGGCCTGCATCGCCTCGGCGTACACCCGGTCGCGCAGCTGTCGGGCCTCCTCCCGGGCGGCGGTCAGTTCGGCCCGGGCCCGCAGCAGGATGCCGGCGGCCTCCTCCTCCGCCGAGGCGATCAACCGCTGCATCCGGTGCGACGGCAGGTGACTGTCGGAGCGGGCGTCGGCGAGGAAGTCGCGCAGCTGGGCCGCCGCCACCCGGACGCCGGCCAGTTCCTCGTTGGTCCCCGCGGCAACGTCCGCCTGCGCCACCATCCGGGCCAGCCGCTCCGCCAGATCGGCCAGGCACGAATCGACCTGGCCCCGGTCATACCCCATCTCGACGACGGAAAACTCCATGCTCTTGCCCCCCAGGCAGCCGGAATCCCTACCCCTGAATCGTCGCCAGCGCAGCCGCCCGGCGCGGGGGTTTGGGAAAAATATTCGTAATCTGCGGGGGCGTGTGGCGAGCCGGCGTCAGCGGCGTTTGGGCAGCACCACGATCCGACCGAAGAACTCGTCGATCCGCCGTACGACGTCGTTGAACTCGTCCAGGCCGATCGGCTTGGTCACGTACGCGTTCGCCTGCAGCGTGTAGCTGCTGATGATGTCGGTGTCGGCGTTCGAGGTGGTCAGCACGACGATCGGGATGGTCCGCAGGTCCTCGTCGCTCTTGACCTCGCTGAGCACCTGCCGGCCATCCATCCGGGGCATGTTGAGATCGAGCAGGATGACGTCCGGGCGGGCGGCGCCGACGTGCCGGCCCTCGCCCCGCAGGAACTCCATCGCCTCCTGGCCGTCACCGACCACGTCGATCGCCTTGTCGACGTCGGAGCCCTCCAGCGCCTCCTCGATCATCAGGACATCGCCGGGGTCGTCGTCGACGACCAGGATACGTACCGGGCTCGACGGGTCAGTGCCCATGACTACCTGCCTCGGGTCGGCGGATGGAAGCGCGACCGGCAACAAGTGCACCGGCCTCGCGGCGGGGGAAATGTAGCCCAGTCAGCGGTCCCGACCCGCGCCGGGGTCGTCGTGTCGCAGCACCTCGGCCAGCCCGCTGATCCGCAGTACGCGCTCCACCCGGCCGGCGGCCCCGGTCAACCGCAACCAGCCACCGGCGGCGGTCGCAAGGTTGTCGCCCCGGACGAAAGCGGCCATCCCCATCGAGTCGCAGAATCCGAGTTCACCGAGATCGACCAGGAGTCGGGGCCGACCGTCGTCGATCAGCCGGTCGACCACGGCGTTGAACTGCGGCGCGCTGCTCATGTCGAGCTCGCCCCGCAGCTCCAGCCGCACGACGTCGGCCCGCTCCACGGGCGTGACGGTGAACGTCGTCAAGGCAGACCCTCTCGGTTCCGGGCACGCGTCGGATAGTTGCAGCTGAGCAATTATAGACGCGGCCCTGTCGAACGGCTCGGGCGTGCGGGTGGGCAGCGACCGCCGGAGACCGGGCGCGGCGGCCGGTCTCCGGCATCAGGTTTTCCGGCATTCCGGCCGGGTAGCCCGTTCGGTGACCAACGGCGATGACCGGGCAACCGCGCGCCGCGCGGCGGTCGTCATCGGAGTACTGCTGGCCACCGCCGCGGGTCTGTTCCTGATCTACGCCACCCGCCGGGTGCTGAGCTGGATCGGCATCGCGGCCTTCTTCGCGGTGGCGCTGCACCCGGCGGTGAACTGGGCGCAACGCCGGCTGGCCCGGCCCCGCTGGCTCGCCACCCTACTGGTCTTCCTGGCCGCGCTCGGCCTCCTCGCCGCACTCACCGCGCTGATCCTGGTGCCGCTCGCCGACGAGATGGGCCGGCTGGTCGAGCAGTTCCCCCGGTTGATGCGCGACGCCGCGCAGGGGCGGGGGCCGATCGGCGAGGCGTTGGAACGGTTCCACCTGCGCCGCTACGTCGAGTCGCAGCAGGCCCAGATCGAGAGCTACGGCACCCGGGTCCGCGAGCCCAGCGCCGGGTTGCTCCGGGGCGCGCTCACCACCGCTGCCGGGGTGGTGACCATCAGCGTCCTGGCGTACCTGATGGTGTTGCAGGCGCCGCGCCTGGCCGCCGGCACCCTCGGTCTGGTGCCGGCCCGGCACCGCGGGCGGCTACGCGTGGTGGGCCGCGACTGCGCCCGCACCATCACCGGCTATCTCAGCGGCAACCTGCTGATCAGCGTCATCTGCGGTGCTCTGACCTTCGTGGTGCTGGCATTGCTGGGAGTTCCGTACGCCGGGGTGCTGGCCCTGCTGGTGGCGATCGCCGATCTCGTGCCGCTGGTCGGCGCGACCGTCGGCGCGGCGATCGCCGCCGGCGCCGGCTTCGTCCACTCACCCCGCGCCGGCATCGTGATCCTGATCTTCTGCGTCGTCTACCAGCAGGTCGAGAACCACGTCCTGCAGCCGCTGATCTTCTCCCGGATCGTCCGGCTCAACCCGTTGACCGTCCTGGTCAGTGTCCTGCTCGGCGCCGACCTGGCCGGCATCGCCGGCGCGCTGCTCGCGATCCCGGCGGTCGGCATCATCCAGGTGATCCTGCGCGACCTGCGCGCACACCGCACCACCGCCGGCCGGCCGCCCGCCGGGCCGGACCCGCCGCCGGCACCGGGCTGAGGCGGTCCGCCGACGACCGGGCGCGGGGTGTCAGCTCAGTGCGCCGACCGGCACCTCCGGTGCCTCGTTCTCCAACGGCACCGCCCGGGCCGGCACCAGGCCGAGCTGGACGGCCTGCCGGGACTGGGTCGCGTCGAGGGCCCAGTCGGCGGCCACCCGGGCCCGGTTGCCCGGCATCACCAGCAGGTGGTAGCCGCGGGTCACCGCCTTGGCCGGCAGCCCCGACAGAGCCACCCCGAACGGGTTGGCGGCCGCGTCGATGCCGCCGAGGTCCACGACGAAGCCGAGGTTGGGATGCCGGTAGGCACGCCGGCGACCGTGTCCGAACGAGGCGGCCACGTTGTGGGCGGCGAGTCTGCCCTGCCGCTGGGCGTGCTGGGCGGTCATGCCGGTCAGCTGCCCGGGATGCAGCAGATCCGGTACGGCGGCCGCGTCGCCGCAGGCGAAGACCTCCGGGAAGCCCGGTACGCCGAGGAACTCGTCGACCACCAGCCGGCCCCGCTCGGTGGGCAGACCCAGGCCGGCGACAAGTGGATCGGGCCGCACCCCGACGCACCAGACCAACGACCGGGTGGCGACGAAGTCGCCGTCGGTGAGCCGTACCCCGGCCGCCACCGCCTCCCGGACCGAGCAGCCCATCCGCACGTCGACCCCGCGCCGGCGCAGCACCTCGTCGGCCGTCTCGGACATCCGCCGGTCCAGCTCCGGCAGTACCCGGCCGGCCACGTCGAGCAGCAACCAGCGGGGGCGGATCGGCAGCCGTGGGTGCTGGCGGGCCAACTGGTCGGTGAAGAGCTGGCCGAGGGCGGCCACCTCGGTTCCGGTGTAGCCGGCACCCACCACCACGAAGGTGCTGTGCGCCCACTGCTCCCGCGGGTCGTCGGCGGCCTCGGCCAGCTCGATCTGGCGTACCACGTGGTCGTGCAGGTAGACGGCCTCGGGCAGGCCCCGGAAACCGTGCGCGTGCTTGGTCAGCCCGGGAATGGGGAGCAGCTTGTTGACGCTGCCGACCGCCAGCACCAGCCGGTCGTAGTCCAGCCGCGCCGGCTGGCCCTCGGCGGCGGTGTAGTCGACCCGGCGGGCGCGCAGGTCCACCCCGGTCGCGGCGCCGATCACCACCCGGACCCCGGACAGCGTTCCGGCGAGCGGGATGGTGACCCGGGTCGGTCCGATCACACCGGCCGCCACCTCCGGCAGCAGCGGGACGTAGAGGAAGTAGTCGGTCGGATTGAGCAGGACGATCTCCGCCCGGCCCCGGGCGATCCGGGCCAGCTTCTTCGCCGCGTGGTAGCCGGCGAAGCCAGCCCCCACGATCACCACGCGTGGTTTCGCCATGCCGGTGCCGTTCCCGCCGAAGCGCCCGGCAAACCCGGTCGGACCGGGCCGCGGTCCGGCCCGGTCAGGCCGCTCCGGTCGGGGGCGGGTCGAACGGCATCGGCAGCCGCAGGAAGGTGGCGCCGCGCAGGTCCAGCCAGGCGCTGGTCGGCGTCCGGACCAGCCGCAGCACGACGTGCTCGCAGCCGGGGCAGCGGGCCACCAGTCCGGGCGCGTGCGGATAGACCCGCAGGGCGGCGAACGGGCCGGTGAGCCCGCAGCTCGCGCAGCGTCCGACGGCGGCGGAGACATCCATCGCGAAGATCTCCCGCAGCGGCCCGGCGAGCATGTTCCCGTCGACGTACTCGGCGGCCACCCGACCGGCGCCGGCCGGATCGGCGGCGAGACGATCCGCGACGGCGCTCGCGATGGTGTGGTCCTGGTCGGTCATCTCAGCCTCCGGTGGGTCCGAACCGCTCGGTGCGTACCCGGCGGGGGTCGTGACCGAGCGCGGTCAGGATGTCGGCGACCGACTCGACGAAGCCGGTCGGCCCGCAGACGAAACAGGCGGGTTCCAGCTCCGGCGGCCAGCCGTTGCTGTTGACGTCGGCGACCCCGACCCGGTGCGGCTCGCCCGGCCACCCCGGCGGGGCCTGCCGGGTGTAGACGTACGTCACGTCCAGGCCCAGGTCGTCCCGGACCCGGCGGCGCAGCTCGTCGGCGTAGTAGACATCCCGCCCGGTGCGGACCGAGTAGATCAGCCGGAACGGCACCCGGCTGCCGGCGGCCCGCCGGGCCCGCAGCATCGCCATCAGCGGCACGATGCCCGAGCCGCCGGCGGCCAGCAGCACCGGGGCCGGCTCCGTCGGCCGCCAGACGAACCAGCCGCCGAGCGGACCGCGGACCTCGACCTGGTCGCCGACCGCGAAGACGTCGCAGAGGTAGCCGGACACCTCGCCGTCCGGCACCCGCTGCACGGTCACCTCGATCCGGTCCCCGTCGGCCGGGCCGGCGATCGAGTACGACCGCTCGGCCCGGTAGCCGTCCTCGGCGGTCAACCGGATGTCGACGTGCTGGCCGGCCAGGTGTCCCGGCCAGCCGGGCACCGACAGGACCAGGGTCTGCGCGGTGGGCGTCTCGGCGCGCCGGTCCACGAGCCGGGCGACCCGCCAGCCGGCCCGCTTCGGCGGGCCACCGCCGGTACCCGTCAGTCCCCCTGATACCGCTGCTCGCGCCATGGGTCTCCGTAGTCGTGGTAGCCGGCGGTCTCCCAGAACCCGGGCTCGTCGGTGAGCATCAGCCGGATGCCCCGCACCCACTTGGCCGACTTCCAGAAGTACAGGTGCGGCACCAGCAGCCGGGCCGGGCCGCCGTGCTCGGGAGCCAGCTCGGCACCCTCGAAGCGGTGCGCCACCCAGGCCTGACCGTCGCGCAGGTCGTCCAGCGGCAGGTTGGTGGTGTAACCGCCGTACGAGTGGACCAGCGCGTAGTCGGCCGCGGTGTCCACGTCGGCCAGCAGCGTGTCCAGCGACACCCCCTGCCAGGTGGTGTCCCGCTTGGACCACCGGGTCACGCAGTGGATGTCCACCGTCGGCGTCTCGACCGGCAGATCCATCAGGTCGGGCCAGGTCCACCGGTGTTCCTCACCGGTCTCGGTGGTGATCACGAACTCCCAGCTGTCGGTCGGCACCCGCGGGGTGGGGCCGGCCGACAGCACCGGGAAGTCCTCGGTCAGATACTGGCCCGGCGGTAGCGTCTCCGCGGTTGACCGGCGTCTGCCCTGGAAGCCCGGCGACACGATGCCCATCGGTTAGTCGTACCACCGCGGGCCGGCCGTCGACCAGGATTCCCGCCAGGAGCCCGCCGGAGCGCCGTCAGTCGCCGGCGACGGAGCGGGCCGGGCCGGGTGGGCCGGTCGGTGTGTCGGTCGGTGGCCGGGTGACCCGCAGGCTGGTCACGGTGACCACCGCGAGGATTCCCACGATCGCCCCGAGCGAGGCCAGGGTGGGGATCTCGGGGACCGAGGGCCAGATCCCGTGCGCCCAGTGCAGGGCCAGCTTGACCCCGATCAGGCCGAGGATGGCCGCCAGGCCGTAGCTGAGGTGTACCAGCCGCGACAGCGCGGCGTGCAGCACGAAGTAGAGCGCCCGGAGGCCGAGCAGGGCGAAGGCGTTCGTCACGAAGACCAGGTACGGGTCCTCGGTGATCCCGAAGACCGCCGGCACCGAGTCGATGGCGAAGACCACGTCGGTGGCGAGCACCGCGACCACCACCAGCGCCAGCGGGGTCAGCGCCCGCCGACCGTCCTGCCGGATGGTCAGGGCGGTGCCGTGGTATCTGTCGACCACCGGCATGAACCGGCGCAGCAGCCGGACCGAGCGCATCGAGCTGACGTCGATCTGCTTCTCGTGCCCGGTGACCGCGTCCCGGAGCAGCTTCACCGCCGTGACGATCAGGATGGCGGCGAAGATCAGGAACGCGAAGTCGATGGTCTGCAGCGCGGCGGCGCCGAGCGCGATGAAGATGGCCCGCAGCACCAGCGCCCCGGTGATCCCGAACAGCAGCACCCGCTGGGCCAGTTCGGTCGGCACCGCGAACGCGGCGAGCAGCAGCATGAAGACGAAGAGGTTGTCCACCGACAGGGACTTCTCCACCAGGTAGCCGGTGAGGTAGTCCAGGCCGTGGCCGGAGCCGAAGCGGAGCCAGACGAAGACCGCGAACGCCAGCGGCAGTGCGATGTAGAAGGCCGACCAGCCGAGCGCCTCCCGGATGGAGACCTCGTGCGGGCGCCGGGTGACCAGGAAGTCCAGGACCAGCAGCGCGAGCACACCGAAGATCGTGACCAGCCACAGGGTCGGTGAGCCGACCGTCGACACCTCGGCGGCGGTCACCGCGCCCGGCGCGGCAGAGATCGACATTCCGGTCATGGAGCCTCCTCGAACACGGTGCCATGTTCGAGGTCTCCTTCACCCGCTTTCGCGGACAACCACCCGGGGCTGCCGCCAGTGGGCAGCCGTGATGACCGGCATGATTCGTGGGAAGTACTCCCCTCGGCGTCCCAGGTTAGGCCACCGGACCCGGGCCGACAACGGCGGGTAGCCCGCCCACCGCCGAACCGTCGGGACCGTCCGGTGCGGCCGGCCCGACCGGCGGCGGCCAGGGCTCGCCGTACGCGTCGGGCGGGATTCCCGGCCACCGCGCGTACGCCGTCTCCAGGAAGTACTGCTGACCCGGGTCCCAGGTGTGCCCGGACTCGCGACGGTGGTAGATGTAGCCGAGCGGGTGGGTGCGGAAGATCACCGCACCGGCCCGGCGCAGCCGGTCGATCACGCCGTGGTCGACCGATCGGGGCACCGGCCGCCAGCCGCCGACCGCCTCCAGGTCACCCTTGGCCAGCAGCATGGTGCCGCCGGCGACCAGGTCCCCGTCCGCCTCCGGCACCCCGGACGGACGGCGGACGGTGGCGCCGAGGGTCTCCAGGTGGACGAACTCGCTGCCCTTGCCGACCAGCGTCGCGCCGGAGTAGTGCCGGGCCAGTACCAGGTCCCACACGTGCTCGGTGGCGTAGCTGTCGTCGTCGTCGAACTTGGTCACCAGAGTGCCGCGGCAGCGGCGGGTCGCCGCACCCAGCGCGACGCCGAAGCTGGCGGTCGCCGGCACCCGGACGATCTCCACCGGACGGTCGGCGGCCGCCAGCGTGGCCCGTACCCCGGCCGGCAGCTCGATACCGTGCAGGCAGAGCACGAGCTCCAGTTCCGGGTACGTCTGGGCCAGGATCGCGCCGACGGCGGAGGCGAGCATCTCCGGCCGTCGGGTGGCCAGCACCGCGCTGACCGTCGGCGGTCGGGCCAGTTCCGGGAAGGTCCCGGCCGTGGCCCGGGGCAGCGCGAACGCGGTGCCGTGCCCACGCAGCGCCGCCCGGCGCTGACGCACGCTGCGCGCCTCCAGCGCGAGCCCACCGCCGACCGGCGGCGCGAGTGCGAACAACTCCCGCAGCTCCGGTGCGATCAGGTCGGCGACCTGCGCCGGCAGTTCGGGTACGGCGAGCACGGCGCCGGTCATCGCCACCTGCACCAGCAGCGCCGCGACACCGGCCGGGTCGGTCCGGGGTACGGCCGGGACCTCGACCACTCCGACCCCGCGCAGCGTGGCCAGGGCGGCGGCGTCCAGGCCAGGCCCGTCCAGCGACCCCCGGACCGGACCGGCCCCGACCAGCCGGGCCAGCCGGGGGGCCCGGCCGGTCGGGTCGAACTCCAGCCGGGCCGGGGAGTTGTCCGGCCGGTAGGCGGCGGCCCGCCGACCGCGCGGGTTGATCCGGCGGGCGTCGACCAGGACCGCCGGCCGCGGCAGCACCAGCGCGTGTCGGCCGGCGCGAAAACCGACCGCGTACCGGGAATCCACGTCGCCGGTTCCGCCGTCGCCGTGCGTGCCGGCGCCACCGGCGGCGGACCGCGGGCGGTCGTCATCGGCGGCGAGGCGCTGGTCAGCGGCGGACAGCACCACGTCGTGGGCGCGGATGTCCGGGCTGTCCGGCAGCTCACCGAGGATCACCGAGCTACCCGGCTCGGCAGGCAGGTAGGCCGGCAGCACGTCCTGGGCGGTCCACGCCGCGCTGGCCGGCCCCGGCAGCGGCCGGCCGGGACCGAACGCCGGCAGGACGGCCCGGACGATCTCGCGCAGCGCGGTCGGTCGGGCGAGCCGGACCTTCGCGGTCGCCGGGCCGCGCGGCAGCCTCGGTCGGGAGACCCGGTGCCCGAGCATCCCGGGCAGCGGGTCGACCACGCCGCACCAGCCGCGGCGGGACGGGCGCCACCAGGCCACCACGATCAGCGCCGAGCGGAGCGGAATCAGCCCGGCCGGGGCCGCCGCGAGGTCGCGCAGCCGGTCCACCGAGCCCGCGAGCACCAGCGCCCGGCGGATGCCGGGCACCCGCAGCACGCGCAGTCCGACGATCCGGCCGAGCCGCTCGCTGTGGGCCGGTGACGGTGTACCGGTGAGTCGCCAACTCCCCGGCCGTCGCCGCCGCTCGGTGCTGCCCGGCGCCGGCCCGGCGTCCCTCCCCACGTCCCAACCACCCTCCCGGCCGCCGCCCCGCCCGGGGTGGCCGACCATGGTGTCCGTGCTGCCTGATTGTCGGTACAAGCTGCGGTGCCGCCCTGGGCCGGCTCAGCGCACCCGGGCCGGGACCTGCCCGACCGGGGTGGCGGCCGGTGGCCGTCGGCCGATCCGGGCGAGTCCGCCGCCCACCTGCCAGGCCGTCATCAGGGTTTCGAAGAGACGATAGGCGCCGACCGCCACCAGCCGTTGCTTGACCCCGTCGTTGCCGGGCGGCGCCGGGCAGCCGCCCGGCGGTAGGTACCGGTGGTACTGCCGGGTCAGCGTGGCGAAGAACTCCCGGCGCCGGGCGCTCGGCACCCGACTGCGGTGGCCGAGGACCTGGAAGCAGTGCCAGATCATCCGCTGGAAGATCAGTACCCGCAGCGGGTCGTACTCGCCGGGTCGTCCGTCCATGAACTCGAAGACCCGGCGCCACTGGTCGAATACCTCGAAGTGCCGGTCGCTCACCGTCTGGGTGATCGCCCCGGCGGCGCGCTGCCGGTAGGCGTAACAGTCCCGGTCGAGCAGGCTGATCCGCTCGGCGGCCAGCATCACCGGTACGACGAACGCGACGTCCTCGTACCAGCCGGGGCCGAACCGCAGCCCGGTGCCGGCCAGGAACTCCCGGCGGATCACCTTGTTGCAGGCGATCCAGAGCACGTCGAGCAGGCCGGGCTGCTCGACGAAGGTGAAGGTGTCCGGCAGGTCGGCGCCGGCCGCGGTGACCCGGTGGGGTTCGGCCCGGCCGTCCGGGTACACCCGGGAGTACCCGGTGACGAGCAGGTCCGGCGCCGTCGCCAGCAGGCGGTCGGCGACCGCCGCCAGGGTCCCGTCGGGCAGCCAGTCGTCGCTGTCGACGCACCACAGGTAGCGACCGGTGGCCCGGCCGATGCCGACGTTGCGGGCGGCGCCGAGCCCGCCGTTGCGGTCGAGGCTGACCACCCGCAGCTGCGGGTGGCGGTCGGCGTACCAGGCCAGGATCTTGGCCGACCCGTCGTCGGAGGCGTCGTCGACCGCGATCACCTCCAGTTCCCCCGCCACCCGACCGGTGTACGCCTGGGCGAAGATCGAGTCGAGGCAGCGTTCGAGGTACTCCTCGACCCGGTACACCGGGACGATCAGGCTCAACAGGGTCATCCCCAGCCCCTCCGCGTCGATCTTCGGGCCATCCGCGTCGGTCCGGCCGTCGCACAGCATCCGAGCGCCGGATGAAACGAGGGGTAGCGAAGTATCAACGGAAGATGACGACGGAGGAAACGCCCGTGGTTCGGCGGGCCGGCCCCGCCGGTTCGGGACCCGGATCCGACGGCCGCCGTGACGACTGGTTGCGGCGCGAGGGGGTATGCGGTGCCGGCCCAATCAGCACCGGCCGGCAGTGGCGAGGAGTGGCGATTCCATGGTGAGCGACGCGGACGTACTGCGGCATCTGTCAGCGGCCGACTACCCGGCCCACCGGGACGACCTGGTACGCACGGCGGAGCGGGCCGGCGCCCCACCCGACGTGCTACGCGCCCTGCGGGCGATGCCTCCGGTGGAGTACGGCAACTCCGGCGAGGTGGCCCGCTCCGCCCGGACCGCCGCGGCACCCGAGGAGACCCCGGCCGCCGCCGCCGCGAAGGCCCGGAACCGCCACCAGCGCGTCGCCCAGCACCTGCGCGGGATCTGACCGGCGATGACCGCCGGTCCGGGCGATCGTTGACCGGGTGGCGGACGCGGGGAGAACCCGCGCCGTCCGCCATCCAACTGGCCGCGATGGCCGGCGTCGGCGTCTGCGCCGGCCTGCTGGTCGCGGCGGTCAGCTCCCCGGCCCTCGGCCCGCTGGCGGGCTGGGACGCCGCCGCGCTTGTCTACCTGGTCTGGGTCTGGCGCACGATCTGGCCGCTGACCGCCGAGCAGACCGCACGGCTGGCGGTCCGGGCGGACCCGAACCGCGCGCTGCGCGACGCGCTGCTGCTGGCCGCCTGCCTGGCGAGCCTGGTGGGGGTGGGGCTGGTCCTGGCGACCGCCGGTTCGATCCGGGGCCGGTCCGAGCAGGTGCACGTCGGGCTGGGCATCCTCAGTGTGCTGATCTCGTGGACGGTGATCCACACCGTCTTTACAACCCGGTATGCCCGGCTCTACTACACCGGCGCCGACGGCGGGATCGACTTCAACCAGTCGGCGCCGCCGCGCTACTCGGATTTCGCGTACGTGTCGCTGACGGTCGGGACGACGTTCCAGATCTCCGACACGAACCTGACGAGCAACGAGATGCGGGTGACGGCGCTCTTCCACGGCCTGCTGTCGTATCTGTTCGGCGCGGTCATCATCGCGGTGACCGTCAACCTGCTGGCCGGGCTGGCACCGTGACCGGACGAGATGCCCGGTCACGGCTGGCGTGACCGGAGCACCGCGTCCGACGGAGCCCCGGGCAGGCCCGTCCGAACCGGGCGGGCGAGCCGGGTGGCCCTCCCGGCCCGAACCGGACCGGCGTGCCACCCCGATCCTACGATCCGATATCGACCGGATAGCTAGATACCCAGCAATTGTGGGCAAAGGCACGCCATCTAATCGCGCCAAAGGCGGACTTCGTGGTAAAAGCGGCAGGTCAGCCCGGGCCGTTTCCGTGCCGGTCGCGCGCCTTGAGCCGGGTCGTCGGCATCGGCGGCGCCGGCAGCCGATCCGCCGGATCCTCGGTGACGGCACCGAACCGCCGGCCGGCCATCCAGTCGGACCGCGCCTCGACGATCTCCTCGTGCGACCGGCCGACGAAGTTCCACCACATCACCAGCGGCTCGTCGAACGGCTCGCCGCCCAGCAGCGCGAGCCGGGCATCGGTCAGCCCGCGAAGCCCGACCTCGCGGCGCCCCGGCCCGAGATGCAGCAGTGATCCCGGCGTCAGGCGGACCCCGGCCACCTCGGCGGAGCCGGACATCACCAACACGCCGTGCTCGAATCCGACCGCCAGCGGCAGCCGGGCCACGCCACCGTCGGCCGGCAGCCGCACCTCGGCGCCGACCAGCGGGGTGTGCACGACGGCCGGCGAGGACGCCCCGGCCAGCTCGCCGACCAGCACCGTCGCGGTCAGGTCCGCGTCCCCCACCACCGGCAGGTCGGCGTGGTGGGCGAACCGGGGCGGGCCGAGCCGGGCCGCGTCCGGCATCGCGACCCACAACTGGAGCCCGTGCACCACCGGCGGGTGGTCGGGTGGGGACTGCTCCGAGTGGGCGATCCCCCGCCCGGCCGTCATCACATTGAGCTGCCCCGGCCGGATCGACTGCCGGTTGCCGAGACTGTCCCGGTGCAGGATCTCCCCCTCGACCAGCCAGGTGACGGTCTGCAGGCCGGTGTGCGGATGCGGAGGAATCTGCATACCCGGCCGACCGGCGACGTCGTCGGGCCCGAAATGGTCCACGAAGCACCACGCGCCGATCATGCGCCGCCGGCGCTGCGGCAGCAGCCGGCGAACGGTGGTGTAGCGGCCCAGCGGCACGTCGTGCCCGGCGAGCAGGACGCTCGTGGGTTCGGCGGGGGTCGGATCCGGACCGTCGGCCCGGTCGGGGGGCACGATCCGGCCCGGCGTCGGTTCCGCGTCGGTCACGGACCGACTCTACCCAGGCCGGTGAACGCCGCCGGGACGGTGTCACAGCAGGGCCGGCACCTCGGTGCTGATCGGCACCGCCAGCACGGTCGGGCCGTCGGCCCGCAACCCCGCGGCCAGGGCGTCCGGCAGGTCGGCCACGGCCGCCACCGTCGCCGCCCCGCAGCCGAACCCGCGGGCGATGGCGGGGATGTCCAGGCCCGGCAGGTCCAGGCCGGGCACGCCGGGGGTCCGCTTCAGGCGCGCGAACGCCTTCAGGATCGCGTACTGCTGATTGACCAGCACCAGGAAGACCACCGGCAGGGACAGTTGGGCGGCGGTCCAGAGCGCCTGTACCGAATACTGGAACGAGCCGTCACCGATCACCGCCACCACCGGCCGGTTCCGGCCGCTGTCCCGCTCGGCCAGGGCGATGCCGACCGCGGCGGGCAGCCCGTACCCGAGGCCGCCGCTGGCGCTGGCGAAATAGGAGCCCGGGCGGTTGACCCGGAGCTGGCGCCGCAGCGCTGACAGGCTCGACGGCGCCTCCTGGACCAGGATCGCGTCGGCTGGCCAGGCGCTGGCGAGCACCGCGAAGAACGCGTCCGGCGACGGTGGTGTGCCCGGTTCCGGGACCGGGGTGGCCGGGCGGGCGGGCGGCCCGGGCCGGTGCGCCACCGGCAGCAGCCCGGCCAGCGCGGTGCAGGTCAGCTCCGGATCGGCGACCAGGCTGTCCCCGACCGGCGCCCGGGCAGCCTCGTCCGGATCGTCGGTGACGTGCAGCAGCCGGGCGCCGACCGGCAGGTAGTCCCCCGGGAGGTACGGGTAGTACCGGAACACCGGCGCGCCGACCACCAGCACCACGTCGTGTCCGCGCAGTCGCTCGGCCAACGGTCCGATCGCGAACGGCAGGAAGCCCTGGAACTGCCGGTGGCTTTCCGGAAAGCCGACCCGCTCGGACGCCGGGGCCGACCAGACCGGCGCCCGCAGCCGTTCGGCCAGCGCCACCGCGGCCGGCCAACCGCCGCCGCGGTCCAGGCCGCCGCCGGTGACCAGGACCGGGTTCCGGCTGGCCGCCAGGGCCTCGGCGAACTCGCGCAGCCGTTGCGGGTCCGGCGCGTACCGGGTGCTCAGCGAGCGCAGCGCCGGCACCCCGGCCGCGGGTTGGCTCCAGTCGTCCAGCGGCAGGGAGAGCAGCACCGGCCCGGTCGGCGGCTGCACCGCGGTGGCGTAGGCGCGCATCAGCGCGGCGGGAATGTCCTGAGCCCGGACCGGCTCGTAGGCCCACTTGACGTACGGCTGGGCCAGCTCGGTCGCCCGCACGCTGGTCAGCCGCGGCTCGATCAGCAGCATCTCCCGGCTCTGCTGACCGGCGGTGACGATCAGCGGGGTCTTGTTGTGCCAGGCGGTCACCAGTCCGCCCATCCCGTTGCCGACGCCCGGCGCGGTGTGCAGGTTGACGTGCACCGGCCGGTTGCTGGCCTGGGCGTAACCGTCGGCCATCGCGACCGCCGAGGCCTCCTGCAGGGCGAGCACGTAGGTGAAGTCGGCCGGGAAGTCGCCGAGGAACGGCTCCTCGGTCGAACCCGGGTTGCCGAAGACGGTGGTCAACCGGAGCGCGCGAAGCAGGTCGTAGGTGATGTCCCGTACCGTCGCCATGGCCGCCCCCGCCGTGTCCCCCGCCGCCGGTTGCCCCCGCGCGGTCGCCCCTTCATCCGATCAAATCGGCGGGGCCGGCAGGCCGGATTCTCCCGTTCCGTCCGGCCGCGTTCCGTCCGGCCGCGATCCGACCGGCCGCGATCCGACCGGCCGTGGTCCGCCGAGGGTCAGCCAGGGTCCGGCCGCCGGCGGTCAGATCCAGCCGTACCGGCGGGCGATGCGGGCCGCCTCGTGCCGGTTGGCGGCACCGACCTTCGCCACCGCCGAGGAGAGGTAGTTGCGGACGGTGCCGGGCGACAGCGCTGCCCGCTCGGCGATCTCGTCGACCGGGGCGCCGTCGGCGGCCAACTCCAGGACGTCCGCCTCGCGGGGCGTCAGCGGGCTGTCCCCGGCGCTTATCGCCTCCGCCGCAAGCTGCGGGTCGACGTAGCGGCCGCCCCGATGCACGGTACGGACCACCTCGGTGAGCCCACATCCGGGCCGTCTCGGCCACGGTGAGGTCGGCCGGGAAGCCGCCCTCCTGCAGCATCACGCCGGTGCGGGGCCGGACCAGCGCCCGTTCCCGGTACGGGTCGTGACCGAGCACCCGGACCGTGCCGGCGGCCGGCCGGGCCAACCCCTCGACCAGTTCCAGGGTCGAGGTCTTGCCGGCCCCGTTCGTGCCGAGCAGGGCGAAGAGCTCACCGCGGCCGACCGAGAACGAGACGCCCCGCACCGCCTCGTACCCGGTCCGCCCGCCGTACCGCCGGATCAGGTCGGCGACCTCGATGACCGCGTCCCGCTCCCCCGCGGCCCGCCGATCCGTCACCACGTCCGTTGTCATGCTCCCATCCTGGAAGCCGCCGGCCGGGCCGGGCAGTGCCAACCCTCACCGGTACGGGTGCCGCCGTCACCGGTCGGCCATGACGAATGTCATGGCCGACCGACCCGACGGCGTCGGGATCAGCGCCTTCCGTGCACGGCGCGGAACAGGGCGATCCACTGCTCCGGCCAGACCTGCCCGACCACCGTCTCCGGCGACACCCGGCAGGACCGCAACGCCGCCTCGACCCGGCGCCGATCGTGTCCGCGACACAGCGAGGCCCGCAGCGAACCGCCGACTCCGCTGAACCCCAGCGCCACGAACCGCTCGTACGCGGCCAGTTCGCGGTCGCCGAGCGCCGGCACGGCCCGGCGGCTCAGGCGCAGGATCGCGGCGTCCACCCGGGGCGCGGGGTGGAACCGGTGCCGGGGGATGCGCCCGGCCAGTCGCCAGTCGAACAGCGGCCAGGTCTGCACCGTGCGCATGCTCCACCGTCCGTAGTCGCCGCACCGCTTGCGGGCGTACTCCAGCTGGGTCACCAGGGTGGCCGCGGTGAGCCGCGGCGCGGCCAGGCACCACTCGACGATGCGGGTGGTCGAGGCGTACGGGATGTTGCCCACCACCGCGAACGGCTCGTCCGGTGGGCGGCTGGCCAGGAAGTCCCCCGCCAGGACCCGGACCGAGGGGTCGGCCCGCGACTCGGCGGCGAGCCGGGCCGCCAGGTCCGGGTCGACCTCGTACGCGACCAGGGCGCGGCAGGCGCGGGCCAGCGGCCGGGTCAGGCTCCCCCGGCCGGCCCCGACCTCGATGATCAGGTCGTCCGGACCGGGTCGCGCGGCGCGGACGATCTCGGCGATGATCGCGGGGTCGCGCAGGAAGTTCTGCCCCAGCACTCGCCGGCTCCGGTCCTGCCCGGTCCGCGGGGATCGTCGTGCCTCGGGCCGTGGCTGGTCGGCCCGCTGATGGTGCCCCGAACGGTCGGGCCGTCCGGGTCGATCTGGTCTCTGGTGTCGTGGCACAGCCTTGTCCTCCCGCCCGGCTCGGCGAGCCGGGAACGGGACAGGCGACACGAGGTGCCCGTGGCCTGTCCTGATGATCTGGACGCGGGTGACCTTGGGCGTGCGGGCGCGGCGGACCGCACCCGGAGGGCGTCCGGGCACGTGGCGATGGCGTACGGACGGACCCGGCTCGGGGTGCGGTGCGCTTACGAAGGCTGGGACCCGGGCCACGACGTCGTGGTCGACGGCCCACGCGACGGGCGCGTGGGTCCCGGTGGCCCGGCGGGTGGTGAGCCTGCCCTAGCCGGCCAAGGTCTGGCGGCCGGCCCGGGGGCGGACGACGAGTTGCGGTGCCCAGCCGGCGGAGCACATCCCGGTCAGGGATGCGCCGATCAGGGCGTGGAAGGTGCCCGACATGGCGTCGACCCTAGCCGGGCCGGTCTCGCCTGGCGACCGATTATCCGTCGGCGTCCCGGCCGGCGGCGATCAGCGGCGGCCCGGTCACCCGGCGCGTACCGCGGCCGCGACGTCGCGGGCGCACCCCCAGGAGAGCGTCACGCCGGCCCCGCCGTGACCGTAGTTGCTGATCACCCTGGTCCCGTCCAACACCTCGGTCTCCACCCGGGGCCGCGGGCAGGCCGGTCGCAGCCCCACCCGGTGGTCGATCACCCGGGCGTCCCGCAGCCGCGGTTCGATGGCCGCGCACCGGGCGATGATCCCGGCCGCGATCGCCGGATCCGGCTCGCGGCTCCACACTCCGTACTGGGCGCTGCCGCCCAGCACCACCGTGTCGATGTGCGGGTAGAAATGCACCAGCTCCGGCGAGTCGCCGGTGTCCTCCGAGAAGAACTCGGTGATGCCGGGATTCTCCACCACCACGAGCTGGCCGCGGATCGGCGTCAGGTTCGAGTCGGGGACCAGCTCGTACGCGCCGATGCCGGCACAGTTGACCACCACCGGAGCCATCGCGGTGGCCTCCCGCAGCGCGGCTATCCGCCGGATCTCGATGAACCCCCCGGCACTGACCAGCCGCTTCTCCAGGTAGCTGAGGTAGGTCGGCATGTCGACAAGCGGCACGGTGAATCGCCAGCCGACCCGGAAACCGGCCGGCAGTTCGGCGGGGACGCAGATCCGGAACCCGTCGAGTTGCCGGCCCCAGTCCGGCGGTTCCACCGGGGTCCGGGACGCCTCGATACCCGACACGATCCGAACCCCGGTCTCCGGCAGCAGGGCGAGCTCCCGCAGCACGGCCAGGGTCTGTCCACTCCAGACGGCTACCCGGTCGACGTGCTCGACCAGGTACGGACCCCACAGTGCACCGGCGGCCACCGAGGTGGTGGCCTGCGGCTGCTCGGCCGTCCAGATGCCCACCCGCAGACCCTCCTCGGCGAGCAGCACCGCGGTGGTGAGGCCGGAGACACCGGCACCGACCACCAGGACATCCAGATCAGTACGGTCCACGACTCGACCGTAATGTGAGGAGGGCGAGCGGGCGAGTGAGCTTCCCGATACAGAGAGGAATATTCGCGACGGGTGCCGACCCCGGCATGGTGGCCATCCGCTCAGCGACCCAACGCCGCCGCGCCACCGACGATCGGCAGCCGCACCTCGCTGAACGACGGCGTGACGGTCAGCCGGGTGCCGCCGAGCGGGAGCAGGGTGTACTCCTGGTCGCTGGAGAAGACCACCAGGCCGATCCGGCTGCCCGACCGGAACACGTGGTCCTTCGGTTCCAGCGTCCAGCGCAGGTCGTAGGCGTGGCCGGGCCGGACCGGTCGACTGTTGGCCAGGCCGAACCGGTTCTGGGGATCAAGCCAGCCCCGGGTCACCACGACCGGATCGGCGGCGGTTCCGGGTGGGCCGTACTCGACCAGGTAGGCCGTGACGTTGGCCGCGGTCCGGTTGTCCACCGACAGTCGCAGCACCACCTCCGGCCGGCCGGAGAGCCGCGCCTCGGCGGCGAGCGGCGGCGTCCGGTAGACGAGTCGGTTCGGGCTGGCCTGATCCGGATCCGCCACCAGCTCGTCGGGCGGGATGGTCCGGCCCTCGTCGACCAGGCTCTGGGTGGTGCCGGTACGCGGTCGCCGAACCGGCACCAGATCGCCCGGCGCGGTGGCAGTGGTCGCCGAGAGCCGCAGCGCGACGTCCCGGGCAGCCGGGTCCGGCCAGTCCCGGTAGCTGCGGTAGCCGCGGTCCTCCCGCTGCACCACCGCCGTCGGTTCGGCCATGATCCCGTTGTCCACGTTCCACAGCCAGTGGTCGAACCAGCGGTGCTCGGTCTGCTTGTAGGTCCAGGTCCGGCCGTCCGGCAGGGTCACCGCGGCGGCATTGCCCGGCCCGCCGTGCCCGCCCTGGTGCAGCCAGATCTTGCGGTCCACGCCGTGCCGGGCGAGTTCGTCCCACCAACCCGCGAAGTTCTCCGTCTTGACGTTCCAGTCCTGCAGCCCGTGGACCAGGAACACGCTGGCCCGCACCCGACGCGCGTCCACGTAGTCACGGTCGCGCCAGAACCGCGTGTAGTCACCGGTGACCCGGTCCTGTTCCGCCGTCAGGCGGTCCAGCTCGTCTCGGCACCGTCCCTGCGCCCGGGTCCGACCGGCCGTGAACTTCGCCAGCACGTCGGCGTCCTCGCCCTGGTAGGTGCCGGGAGCCACCACCAGGCCGTGCGCCCGGTAGTAGTCGTACCAGCTGCTGATCGCGGCGATCGGCACGATCGTGCGCAGTCCGGTGACCCCGGTGGTGGCCACCATGTTCGGCAGGGTTCCGTTGTAGGAGACGCCGATCATGCCGACGGCACCGGTGGTCCAGCTCGCGGTGACCGGTGCGCCGGCGGCGTCGTAGCCCATCGCCCGCCCGTTGAGCCAGTCGATCACCGCCTTGGTGCCGAGGGTCTCCGCCATGTCGCCGGAGGTGGGGCAGCCGTCCGAGTCACCGGTGCCGATGCTCTGGCCGAGCACCACCGCGTAACCACGCGGCACGTAGTAGTCGTCCAGGCTGCCGGGCAGGTTCGCGACGCCGCGCGCGTTCGACGATCGGGCGGACCTGGCCGAGCCGGCCCCCACCCCCGACTGGGGCAACTCGTCGACCAGCACGCTCGGGTACGGCACGTCCCCCCAGACGTCCTTGCGGTACGGACTGTGCTCGAAGATGACCGGCACCTTCAGTCCGTCGGTCGCCGTCGCGCCCGGCCGGCTGATGTCGATCGCCACCCGGTCGGGGACACCGTCGTGGTCGGTGTCGAGTCCGGTCTGCACCCACACCCGTTCCTCGATCGCCTCGGCGAGCGGGAAGACCGGCTGGGTCAGCCCGTCGCGGACCACGATGCCCGGTGGATCGGCCGCGGCGACCGCCGGTGCTACCGGAACCATGATGGTCAGCAGGCCGGTGACTCCGGCGACGATCGACATGACGGGACCGAGACTCGGCATCCGACGCTCCCTTCGCGGCTCGCGCCGTCGGCACCGGCGGTGGCCGGACCGACCCGGCGCGTCGCCGAAGTCGTTGCGTGAGCACCGGTTCGCGGCGCCGCACACGGAAGTTCCATCCGATCGGCGCCCATCATGGACCGACACCGTTCGATCGCCCATGGTAGATCGGATACCGATGACAGTCGATCCCGAACGGCGCCGACCAGCCCCATCAGCCGATCTGGACGACCGGACAGTTGGCGAGAAGGACTACCCGGAGGTAGCTTGACGCCCAACATCAACAACACTGTCGTCTGCATCGCGGCCGCTACGGGGCCGCCCGCGTGCCCCGACAGCCGTCATCCAGGAGAGGTTCCGTATCCCGGTGAGTTCTTACACCATCACGATCGCCCCGGACGATCAGACCCGGGCCACCACCACCCTGCGGGTCGAGGTGGGCGAGTCCACCGCCCGCATCACCGAACTGCTGGTCCGCGCCGGCGCCGGCGGCGGGCTGTCGGCGGGTCAACTACCCGCCGTGGACCTGGACCAGTTGCTGCGCGCCATCGCCCCCGGCACCGCCTCCTCCGCGCTCTCCGGACAGCCCGATCCGGCATCGACGCCCGCTCCCGAGGTGTTGGAGGGCGGCCCCGAACCGGCCCCGCTGCCCGACCCGGCTCCGGCGTCGGTCGATCAGGTCGACGTGTCCACATCAGAGTCTCCCGCGGCCGCACCGGAGCCGGCGGTCCCGGACCAGCCCGCCGCGGCGCCCGACGGCCCGTCCGAAGCGGTGACCACGGCGCGCGCCGCCAGGCGGCCCAGCACGAGGAAGTCCACGGTCGACACCCCCGCGACCAGTACGACCGCGCTCCGGAAGGCCGCAGCCGGCACCACGACAGCCGACCGGAAGACAGCCAACCGAACGACGGCCAAGGCGACGGCCGCCAAGGCGGCAACTCCCCGGAAGGCCACGGCCAAGAAGACCACGGCCAAGAAGACCACGGCCAAGAAGACCACCGCTCCGGCCGCCACCGCCGCGACGACGACGACGGCCGAAGGTGCGGCGCGCCGGCCACGGAAGACCACCGCCAAGGCGACAACGCCTCGGAAGACCACCACGAAGGCGAAGGCGAAGGCGACCGGGCAGACCAGGTCCAGGAAGAGCACTGCGACCGCGGCCACGCCGAGGACGACCGCCGTCAAGAAGGCGGTGGCCAAGAAGACGACAGCCAAGAAGACGACAGCCAAGAAGGCCGCCCGCGGGACGACCACGGCTGCGGCGGCGTCTCCCAGGACGGTGACGGCCAGGAAGTCGGCAACCGCCAAGCCGGCGGGCGGCACGAAGGTGACGACCGGGGCCGGCGGGCAGCGGAAGGTGGCCGGCCGGTCCTACCGCCGCAGCCCTGCCGATCTGGCACAGGTGCTGGGCCGGACCGATTCGGTGAGCGCTGTCGCCGCGCACTACGGCGTACCCCGGCACACCGCCTCCAGCTGGGTACGGACGCTGCGCGTCAACGAGGCCAAGCGCGACGCCTGAACCAGGCGGGTGAGCCGAGCCCCGGCGCCCCGGAGCGGCTCGCCGTTCCGGGGCGCCGGGGGCGTCCCGGCCGCCGAGCTGGCTCCGGCCGAGGCCGTCCGCCGCGCCTACCCGGCGCACACCTACCAGCGGCTGACCAGATTCAAGAAGGCGTACGACCCGCGGAACCTCTTCCGGATCAATCACAACCTGCCGCCCGGTCCGCGATATTCAAGATCAAATTGAACCTTTCCGGCCCACCGGCCGAACTACCTGCTGGGGGCCGGGAAGCTGGGCCGTGGCGCGCCGGCCGGGAGGGGTCGGCCGGCGGGTGGCGACCGGCGGCGCGCGGCTTCGGCCCGGGGTCGGTTACCGTGCCGGCAGGGCGCGGACCGGATCGCCGCCGGCCGGTCGGGCCGGTGGCGGAAAGGGAGGACTCGTGGTGGAGCGCAGGACGTACAGGTCGATCCTCGGCAGCGCACGGACGGCACTCGTCGTCCTCGCGACCGGATTCGCCGTCGCGGTCGGGGCGGCGCCCGCCTCGGCCGATGTGACGGTCGACCCGGTCCAGGCGATCCAGGGCGACCCGGCCCGGCTGACCTTCCGGGTCACCGAGGACCGGCCGGGAGCGCACACCACCAGAATCCAGCTCCGGATGCCGGACAGCCTGCCGGTCGCGGAGACCTGGCCGATGTCGGTGCCGGACTGGGCGCCGCAGATCACCATGCGCACCCTCGACGAGCCGCTGCCGGGCCTGCACCACGGCCAGACCGGGGAGGTGGTCGCGGCGATCACCTGGATCCGGGCCACTCCGCCCGGCGACAACCCCGGTCCGGCCGAACTCAGCATCTCCCTCGGCCCGATGCCGCAGCAGGCCGACCAGATGGTCTTCACGGTGGTGCAGACGTACTCGGACGGGTTCGTGGCCAACTGGGACGGGGTCGCCGGCGCGGACGGCGCCCGACCGGAGCGGCCCGCCGCGGTGGTGCGACTGGTGGCGCCGCCGGTCGCCCCGCCGCCGGCCGGTCAGGGCGACCAGGCCGACCAGGCCGATCCGGCCGGCGCCGGTCAGGACGACGGCGGGCTGAGCCTGCTCGACATCGGCCTGGCCGGCGCCCTGCTGCTCGGGCTCGGGATCGCCGGTTGGTACCTGTTCCGCGACCGGTGGGGGGTCGCCGACCTGCCGGCCGACGACGCCCCATCCACCGACCAACCCGGTGCGGACCAGCCCCCGACGGCCGACACCAGTTCCGACCAGGCCGCGGGTCAGACCGACTCCGACCAGGCCAAGTCCGACCGGGCCGACTCCGACCCCGTCAAGGCCGGACCGGCCGCGGCCGGGTAGCCGCGGGCTACCGCAGGTCAGGCGGTCCGGCCGCGGTCAGCGACCGGTCCAGGTGTACGCGGTGCCGCCCGCCGCGCCGATCGTGGCGGGCACCCGGGAGCCGGCGAAGTTGCGGTCCACCTGGGCCGCCTCGGCGGCGCTCGGGTACGCGTTGGTGCAGGAGACCGGGGCGCTGCTGCCCGACATCAGGTCGGAGCAGAGGCCGGTCCGCCGGTCCGGCAGGCCGAGCAGGTGCCCGAACTCGTGGGTGGCGATCCGGGTCCGGTGGTAGCCCTGGTTCACCGCCTGCCAGCCCATGTAGATCCGCCCGGAACCGAGCCCGTTGACGTACGCCCGCGGCCAGCCGTTGTCGACGTAGATGACGATGGTGGCGGGCGAGCCGGCCTGCAGCCGGACGTTGCTCACCCGGCTGTTCCAGATCTGCGCGGCCTGGGTGAAGTTGGTGGTGAACTCGCCGGCCCGGCTGGCGTCGTAGTAGATGGTCCGGGCGGCGATCGAGACGTCGTCCGGGGCGACCGGCGCGGCGTTGGCCGCCTGGACCCCGACCAGCGACATGGCGACCGCGAGGATGCCCGCGGCGGCGGTACGCAGGAGGTGCCGTCTGTACATCAGTGCTCCTTATGGGAGGCAGGACGAGAGCACGACACTCTCGATCGATGTTCGCTAATGTAACGATGGTCGGACGGCGCGTCGCATAGCAATTGCCTCATACTTATTTCGAGCACTACCCGTCATATCCGTCAGGCCGTGCACGACCGGCCGCGACCACGCGCGACCCGCAGCGGGCCGCGGCCGTAACCCCTCGGCAAAGGCGCCGAAACGCAAACCGCGCCGGGCTTGACCGCGCCGCCCCGAAAGCGGGACGGTCAGCGGCGGTGCGGCATGGTAGCGCTAACCTGAACTGCAGTGATCGGCGCGGCGGGTGTGCCGGCGGTAGGCGGTGGCGGCGGTAATCGGCGTGCCGGCGGAGGAACCAGTGACCACATCACCCCAGACCAATCGGCCGGCAGTGATGACCGACGTCGCCCGGCTGGCCGGCGTGTCGCACCAGACGGTCTCCCGGGTGATCAACGACCATCCCCGGGTCCGGGCCGAGACCCGGGAACGGGTGCTGCGGGCGATGGCCGAGCTCAGCTACCGGCCCAACGCGATGGCCCGGGGCCTGGCCAGCCGCCGCTCCCGGGTCCTCGGCGTGGTCAGTTTCGACACCATCCTCTTCGGCCCCGCCTCGACGCTGCTCGGCATCGAGCGGGCCGCCCGCGCCGCCGGCTATGGGGTCAGCATCGTCGCCCTGGAACGGGTGGACCGCAAGGGCGTGCTCGCCGCCGTGCAGGCCCTCGACGGGCAGGGCGTGGACGGTGTGATCATCATCGCGCCGCAGATGGCCGCCGCCGCCGCGCTGCACAGCCTGCCCCGCGGCATGGCGGCGGTCGCGGTCGAGGCGGGCCAGGACAGCGGCCTGCCCTCGGTCTCGGTCGACCAGATCGCCGGTGCCCGGCTCGCCGTCCGGCACCTGCTGGAACAGGGACACCAGACCGTCTGGCACATCTCCGGCCCGTCGGACTGGCTGGAGGCCCGGGACCGCATCGAGGGCTGGCGGCAGACCCTGGAGGAGGCCGGCGCGGTCGTCCCGCCGATCATCTCCGGTGACTGGAGCGCCCGGTCCGGCTACGTCGCCGGCACCGCCCTGGCCGGCAACCCAGACGTCACCGCCGTCTTCGCCGGCAACGACCAGATGGCTCTCGGCCTGCTGCGGGCGCTGCACGAGCGGGGCGTCCGGGTGCCGCAGGACATCAGTGTGGTGGCCTTCGACGACATCCCCGAGGCGGAGTTCATGCTGCCGCCGCTGACTACCGTCCGGCAGGACTTCGACGAGGTGGGCCGCCGCAGCATGGCCACCCTGTTGCGGCTGCTGGACACCACCGAGGCGGCCGGCGGCAACGCGGCCGAGGCCGCCGCCGCTCTCGCCCCCGCCGTGCCGGTCGAGCCGATCCTGGTGCTGCGGTCCAGCACCGCGCCGCCGACCCGGTAGACCGGCCGGACGGATCGGGGGCCGCAGGTGCCGCAGGGTCGACCCACCGGCCGGCAGCCGGCCGAGGACCGGCGGCTGTCGCCGTACACCGGTTGGACCCGCGCGCACTGGACGGCCGCCGTCGACGCCACGTTGGCCGCCACCCGCCGGTACGCCTCCCCCGGGCACGCGCAGCTCCGGCTGCCCGGTCCGACAAGCGTCTCCGGCCCGGCCAGCGACGGGCTGGAGGGCTTCGCCCGTACCTTCCTCGCCGCCGGTTTCCGGCTCGCCGGGTGCGGATCCGCCGCCGACGACGGCCTGGCCCAGTGGTACGCCGACGGCCTCGCCGCCGGCGTCGACCCCGCCGGGTCCGAACGCTGGCCCCGGGTCAACGAGATACCCCAGGCCCGGGTGGAGGCCGCCTCGATCGTGCTGGCCCTGCACGAGTCCCGCCGGTTGATCTGGGACCGGCTCGACGACCGGGTCCGCGAGCGGCTGGTGGAGTGGCTGGCCGAGGTGATAGGTCAGCGCTACCCGGCCTGCAACTGGCTCTGGTTCCAGAATCTCGTGCACGCGTTCCTGCGTTCGGTGGGCGGCCCGTGGTCGGCCGAGGAGGTGGAGCGCAACATCGCGACGATGGAGACCTGGTATCTCGGCGACGGCTGGTACACCGACGGCCGCGAGGGCCGGGCGACCGGCCGCAACTTCGACTGGTACGCCGGCTGGGCGATGAACTTCTACCCGCTCTGGTACTGCCGGATCGCCGGTGACCGGGTCGATCCCGCCCTGCCGGCGCGCTACCGGGACCGGCTGGGCCGATACCTGAGCACCGCCCAGCACCTGTTCGCACCGGACGGGCCGCCGCTGCACCAGGGCCGGTCGTTGACCTACCGGTACGCCGCCCTGGCCCCGCTCTGGGCCGGCGCGATCTTCGACGCCGGACCGGTGCCACCGGGGCGGCTACGCCGGTTGGCCAGCGGGGTGCTGCGCCACTTCCGCGCCGCCGGCGCCCGCGATCCCGCCGGGCTGGAGCCGATCGGCTGGTACGGCGCCTTCGACCCGATCCGGCAGCCGTATAGCGGGGCCGGCTCGCCCTACTGGTCCAGCAAGGCGTTCGCCGGTCTGGTGCTGCCCCCGGAACATCCGGTGTGGGCGGCGACCGAGGAGCCGATGGCGGTCGAGCTCGGCGACGTCGCGGTCTGCCTGCGGACGCCGGGGTGGCTGGTCTCCGCGACCCGCGCCGACGGGATCGTCCGGGTGGTCAACCACGGCACCGACCACGGCGCCGACGAACTGCTCGGCCTCGACGACCCGGGGTACGCCCGGCATGCCTTCAGCACCCACACCGGTCCCGGCTACGACGACGGGTCCCGCCGGTCGCCGCTGGACAACCACGTCGCCCTGATCGGCCCCGACGGGGTCGCCTCGCACCGGCAGCCGTTGACCCCGCTCGGCGTGCGCGGGCGGGTCGGGGTCTCCCGGCACCGGGCGCACTGGCCGGTCGGGCCGCTGCCACCGCGGGATCGCTGGCCGCCGGAGCCGGTCGACTTCGCGCCCGGGCCGTGGCTGACCACCGCGTCGGTGTTACGCGGGGCGGTGGAGATCCGGTTGGCCCGCATCGACCCGGCCGGCGACGCGGGCGGCGACCCGGGCGGCGACGGCATCGGCCGCGCTGGGACAACCGGCGGACCCACCGCCGGCCGGGAACCGGCAGTCGGTGGGCCGGCCGCGACGGCCGCTGGCGCTGCCGACGCCGGCGGTTGGCGGCTGCGCGTGGGCGGGCACCCGGTCGCCGACGACGCCGGCCCGCCGCGGGTCGTGCGGCGCGGGGCGGTGGCCCGCTGCCGGCGGCCGGACGGGCTGACCAGCACGGTGGTCGGCCTGCGACGGTTGCCGATCGCCGGCGTCGCCGAGGGGTCGGGCGGCGACGCGTTCGGGCGGCATGCGGCGACCCCGTTCGTCACCAGCGAACCGGCGGACGCGGTGCCGTTCGGCGAGGTGTTCGCCGCCGCGGTGGTGCTCGCCGGGGCCGGTTGGCCGGGCCGGCTCCCGACCGTGACCGTGACGGTGACCGGAGACGGGGCCAGCCTGGTCCGGATCGACTGGCCGGACGGCGAACGCGACGACGTGCCGCTTCCGGCGCCGCCCCGCTGAGCCGCCGCGACCGCCCGTCAGACCCGGGTCAGGCCGACGCCCACACGCCCAGTTCGTTGCCGCTCGGGTCGGTGAAGTGGAACCGCCGTCCGCCGGGGAAGTCGTACGGACCGGCCACCACCACGCCGCCGGCCGTCCGCACCGCCTCGACCGACCGGTCCAGGTCGGCCGAGTAGAGCAGGACCAGCGGGCCGCCCGGCCTGACCTGCTGGTCCTCGCGCAGTCCACCCACCTCGGCGGTGTCTCCCCCCGACGTCCGGATGCCGGCGTACGCCGGCCCGTAGTCGGTGAACGCCCAGTCGAACGCCTCGGCGTAGAACCGCTTGGCGGCGCCGATGTCGGTGACGGTCAGCTCGACGTAGTCGATGGCGTGGTGCCGGTGGTGGGTCGTCGCTGTCATGCCCGGCATCATCCGAGCCGGGTACGACATTTCCGGGTTCGCACCGCCGTCACCGCGAGGCGCCCGCCCGGCGCTTGTTGTAGACGTCGAAGGCGACCGCGACGAGCAGCACCAGCCCCTTCACCACCGACTGCACCGACTGGTCGACGCCCATCAGCTGCATGCCGTTGCTCATCACCGCCATGATCAGGCCACCGACCATGGCGCCCACCACGGTGCCGACCCCGCCGGTGACGGCCGCGCCGCCGATGAAGGCCGCCGCGATCGCGTCCAGCTCGAACATGTTGCCGGCGGCGGGCTGTGCCCCGTTGGACCGCGAGGAGTAGATGACGCCCGCCACGGCCGATAGCAGACCCATGTTGACGAAGATCCAGAAGTTGACCGTCCGGACCTTCACCCCGGACAGCATCGCCGCCGAGAGGTTGCCGCCGATCGCGTAGACCTGCCGGCCGAACACCGTCCGGCGGGTGAGCAGTCCGTAGACGAGCACCAGCGCGGCCAGGATGATCAGCACGATCGGCAGCCCGCGGGCGTTCGCCAACTGCCAGGCGAAGTACATGATGACCGCGCCGACCAGCACCACCCGCGCGACGAAGAGCGGGAACGACTCGACGGACTGCTGGTAGCGGACCCGGGCCGCCCGGGTACGGAAGCCGCTCACCGCGTAGCCGGCCACCGCGACCGCCCCGATCAGCAGGGTGAAGGCGTCGTAGCCCTCGCCGCCGAGCAGCCCGTTGAGGAATCCGGCGGCGATCCGCTGGTACTCGGCCGGGAACGGCGAGAGCGAGATGTTGTCCAGCACCCGCAGGGTGAGGCCGCGGAACAGCAGCATGCCGGCCAGCGTCACGATGAAGGCCGGAATTCCGGCGTAGGCCACCCAGAAGCCGTGCCAGGCGCCGACCGCGACCCCGACCGCCAGCGCGGCCAGCACCCCGATCCACCACGGTTGGCCCTGCTGGATCACGAGCACGGCCGAGACCGCGCCGGTGAGGGCCACCACCGACCCGACCGACAGGTCGATGTGTCCCCCGACGATCACGATGACCATGCCGACCGCGAGGACCAGGATGTACGAGTACTGCAGGACGATGTTGGTGATGTTGCCCGGGCTCAGCGAGACGCCGTCGGTCAGGATCGCGAAGAGCGCCACGATGACGACCAGCGCGACGTAGATCCCGCTCTGCCGGAGGTTGCTCATGATGAGCTTGCGTGGGTCGCTGCTGCCGGTGTGCAGGGCCTGGGCAGGAGCCGGCTCGGCCGGCGCCTGCTGCGGGGTCGAGGGGGGTTTGGTGCTAGTCATCCGGCCAGTTCCTTGTCCTTAGCCATTAGTTGCATGAGCTTCTCCTGGGTGGCCTGCGCCACCGGCACCTCACCGGTCACCCGGCCGGCCGAGATCGTGAAGATCCGGTCGCACATCCCGAGCAGTTCCGGCAGCTCGGAGGAGATCATGATGACGGCCTTCCCGTCGGCCACCAACCGGTTGATGATCGTGTAGATCTCGAACTTCGCCCCGACGTCGATGCCGCGGGTCGGCTCGTCCAGGATCAGCACGTCCGGATCGGTGAACAGCCACTTCGACAGGACGACCTTCTGCTGGTTGCCGCCGGAGAGCTTGCCGGCCAGCGCCATGATGCTGGGCGCCTTGATGTTCATGCCACGCCGGCTCTCCTCGGCGACCTTGATCTCCTCGTTGTCGTTCACCCAGCCGAGCCGGGAGAGCTTGTCCAGCGCCGCCGCGGAGATGTTGCGCCGGATGTCCTGGATCAGGTTGAGGCCGTACCGCTTGCGGTCCTCGGTGGCGTACGCGATGCCGTTGCTGATCGCCTCGGCGACCGAGCGGGCCCGGATCTGGCGGCCGCGCAGGAAGAGCCGGCCGGTGATGTCACGTCCGTAGGAGCGGCCGAAGACGCTCATCGCGAGTTCGGTCCGGCCGGCGCCCATCAGGCCGGCGAGGCCGACCACCTCGCCGGCCCGCACGTCGAGGTTGGCGCCGTCGACCACCAGCCGGTCCTGGGTGGGGTGCCGGACGGACCAGTCGGAGATCCGGAGCACCTCCTCGCCGGGGTTGGACTCCCGCTCGGGATAGAAGCTGTGCAGGTCCCGGCCGACCATCCCCCGGATGATGCGTTCCTGGGTCACCTCGCCGGCGGTGACGTCCAGCCGCTCGACCGTCCGCCCGTCCCGGATCACGGTGATCGAGTCGGCGATCGCGGTGATCTCGTTCAGCTTGTGCGAGATCATGATGCAGGTGATGCCCTGCTCGCGCAGTCGCCGCAGCAGGTCGAGCAGGTGCGCCGAGTCGACGTCGTTGAGGGCCGCCGTCGGCTCGTCGAGGATCAGCAGCCGGACGTTCTTGGACAGCGCCTTGGCGATCTCCACCAGCTGCTGCTTGCCGACGCCGAACTGGATGATCGGGTGCACCGGGTTCTCGTGCAGTCCGACCGAGGCCAGCAACTGGGCGGCTTCGGCGTGGGCGCGGTTCCAGTCGATCAGGCCGCCGGGCCCCCGGCGCTCGTTGCCGAGGAAGATGTTCTCGGTGATCGACAGGTGCGGCACCAGGGCCAGCTCCTGGTGGATGATGACGATGCCCCGGGCCTCGCTGTCGCGGATGCTGCGGAACTGCACCGGCTCGCCGTCGAGGACGATCTCGCCGTCGTAGGAACCGGACGGGTAGACACCGGACAGCACCTTCATCAGGGTCGACTTGCCGGCGCCGTTCTCGCCGCAGATGGCGTGGATCTCGCCCCGCCGAACGGTGATCGAGACGTCCTGGAGCGCCGCCACGCCCGGGAAGGTCTTGGTGATGCCACGCATCTCAAGGATGTTGTCGTCCACGGTCAACTTCCTGGTCGTTTCCGTTGCCGGTGGCGGGCGGGTCGGGCCCGGTGGGTGACCGGGCCCGACCCGGCCGTCAGCCCTGGGCCTGACCGGCGGCCACTTCCGCCGCCGTCCAGTAGCCGGAGTCGACGAGCGCCGACTGGATGTCTTCCTTGTAGACGGTCTGCACCGGCAGCAGATACGAGGGGACGACCTTGACACCGTTCTCGTACGTGGTGGTGTCGTTGGCCTCCGGCTCGGTCTCCTTCAGGAACGCCTCCGCCGCGATCGCGGCCTGCTCGGCGAGCAGCCGGGTGTCCTTGAAGATGGTGGAGCTCTGGACCCCGTCGTTGATCAGTTTGACCGAGGCGATCTCGGCGTCCTGGCCGGTCACCACGGGCATCTTGGCGCTGCCCTTGCCGTAGCCGGCGTTCTGCAGGGCGGTGATGATGCCCCGGGACAGGCCGTCGTACGGGGAGAGCACGCCGTCGACCTTGGTGCCGTCGTTGTAGCTCGACGTCAGCAGGTCCTCCATCCGACGCTGGGCGGTCTCCTGCTGCCACCGCAGGATCGCCACCTGCTCGATCGCGGTCTGGTTCGACTTCACGACAAGTGACTTGTCGTCGATGAACGGCTTGAGGGTGTCCATCGCGCCGTCGAAGAAGAAGTGCGCGTTGTTGTCGTCGAGCGAGCCGGCGAACAGTTCGATGTTGAACGGGCCGGTCGCCGTCCCCTTCGAGCCGTCCTTGTTCTGCAGGCCGAGCCCGACCAGCAGGGCGGTGGCCTGCGCGACGCCGACCTTGTAGTTGTCGAAGCTGACGTAGAAGTCGACGTTCGGGCTTTCCCGGATCAGCCGGTCGTAGGAGATGACCGGGATGTTGGCGTCCGCGGCCGCCTGCAGCTGACCGCTGAGCGCCGTGCCGTCGATGGCCGCGATCACCAGCACGTCCGCGCCCTGCGTGATCATCTGGTCGATCTGCTGCGACTGGGTGGGGATGTCGTCCCCGGCGTACTGCAGGTCGACCTTGTAGCCCTTGCCCTCCAGCTTCTCCTTCACCGAGTTGCCGTCGGCGATCCACCGCTCCGAGGTCTGGGTCGGCATCGAGACGCCGATGGTCAGATCCGACGGTTGCTCACCCGACGTGTCGCCGCCGCTGCCGGCGCCCTCGCCGCTGCAGGCCGCGAGGCTGAGCGCCAACGCGGCGCTACCGAGAGCCACCAAGAACTTCCTACTCACAGGATTCCCCTCCCACGTACGTGCCATCATCCGGCGATGCCGCGCTCCGGCCAGTGTTAGCGTTCACATTGCCGAGGTCAACAGGCGTCCGCAATCTTGAAGTCACATTCCCGTAACAGACCCCGGTGACCATCGATCCGCGTCCACGGTCCAGCCTCCGCCTACGGTGGCCTATCCCGCCGCCGTCCGCAAACGGGACGTACCCGTTCGCGACGCCCAAACGGCCCGGTGCCCCCCACCACGGGTCGAAACCGCACCGCCCGTCATCCCTTGATGCCGGTCTGTGCCACCCCCTCGACCAGCCAGCGTTGCAGGAAGACGAAGACGACCACCAGCGGCAGGATCGAGATCGCCGCGGCGACGAAGAGCTCGTGGATGTTGATGGTCTGCGCCGTCAGATACGACGAGAGCGCCACCTGCACCGTCCAGGACTGCTGGTCCTGGCCGATCACCAGGGGCCAGAGAAACGAGTTCCACCCGGTGATGAAGGTGATGACCGCGATGGCGGCGGTGAAGTTGAGCGAGTTGGGCAGCACGATCCGCCAGTACGCCCCCCAGTAGCCGAGTCCGTCGACCCGGGCCGCCTCCTCCAGCTCCTTCGGAAAGTTCAGGAAGTACTGCCGGAACAGGAAGACGGTGAAGCCGCTGAACAGGCCCGGGATGATCAGGCCACGCAGCGAGGAGACCCAGCCCAGCGAGGAGACCAGCACGAAGCTGGGCACGAAGGTCACCGCGCCGGGAATCATCAGGGTGACAAGCACGGCGTAGAAGACCTTGTTGGCGTGCCGGTACGGCACCCGGGCCAGCCCGTAGCCGGCCAGCGAGCAGATCAGCAGGGTACCGACCGTGTGCAGCACCGCGACCACGGTCGAGTTCCACAGGCTGCGGGCGAAGGGCACGGCCGGGTTCTGGAACACCTCGGCGAGGTTGCCCCAGCGCAGCTCGGTCGGGAAGAACGTCCAGTCCGGCGAGGTGATCTCCGCGTCGGTGGCCAGGCCGTTGCGGACCAGCAGGTAGAAGGGGATCAGGAAGAGCACCGCGGCCAGGCTGGCCGCCAGGTATGCGCCGGCGGTGCCGGCCGCCCGGCGGCGCTGGCCGACCGCGTACGGGGTGCCGCTCATCGTCTCCCCCTACTCCGCCGGCTTGCCGAAGCCGAGCAACCGGCCCTGGAAGAGGGTGATCGCGATGATCAGGACCGAGAGGATCATCGCCCCGGCGCTGCCCCGCCCGTAGTCCTGCTGGGCCCCGAGCGCGATCGTGTAGAGCTGCTGCAGCGGCGGGCGGGCCAGATCGGCCTTGCCCGGCAGCAGGTTGTAGAACTCGTCGAACGCCTGGTAGGCGGCGATGATGGTGAGCATCAGCACCGCCACCGAGGTGGCCCGCAGCTGTGGCAGGGTGATGTGGCGCAACGTGGTCCAACCCGGTGCCGCGCCGTCCACATAGGCCGCCTCGTAGAGTTCGCGCGGGATGCGTTGCAGACCGGCCAGGAACAGGATCATGTAGAAGCCGAGCTGCAGCCAGAGCCGCACGGTCACCAGCGGCACCCAGTACCACGGCGGGTCGGTGCTGATCAGCCAGGAGATGTTCTCGATGCCGAAGATCTCCAGCACGGTGTTGGCCAGCCCGAACCGGACCCCGTTGAAGATGGACATCTTCCAGATCAGCGAGGCGACCACGTACGAGCAGGCGGTCGGGATGAAGAAGGCCGACCGGAAGAACGCCTGGGCGAACCGCAACCGGTGCACCAGCAGGGCCAGCCCCAACGCGAGGACGACGGTGACCGGCACGATGAAGGCGGCGTACCCGGTGAACATCAGCAGGCTGTCGCGGAACGGTCCGTCGGCCAGCATCTCCCGGTAGTTGGCCAGTCCGACGAAGGTGTCCGGGGTGACGGTGTTCTGCGCCTCGAAGAAGCTCAGCGCCAGGCTCCACAGGATCGGCACGTAGACGAAGATCAGCATGCCGATCAGGAACGGACCGGTGAAGAGCCAGAACGTCCAGGCGTGCCCCGGTCGGCGCCGTCGGGCCGGTGCATCACCCACCGGCCCGACGCCGACCCCGCGCGGGTCGTTCTCTGCGGTGGCGGGCCCGGCCGCCACCTTGCTCCTGGTCATCGCCGGCCTACCCGAAGAGGGTCTTCAGTTCCGTCTCCACCCGGTCCACGGTGGCGGCGAGTTCCCGGCCGGCGTCGGCCTTCTTCAGGATGACGTCCGTGGCGAACGTCTCGAAGGCCGCGCCCATCGCGGTGGTCCAGGCCGGGTTGTCGACCCAGCCGAACTGCTCGGTGAGGCTCACCGTCTCGGCCGCCGGCCCGCTCTGCAGCTTGGTGGCGCGGGCGGCCAGGCTCTTGCGCGGCGGGATGTGGAAGCCGTAGTTGAGGCACCAGTCCTCCTGGTACTCCACGTTGTCGATCCATAGCCATTTGACGAACGCCTTCGCCGCGTCGACATCCTTGGCCTTGGCGCTGACGAAGCTGGACCAGCCGCCGAGGTAGACCGCCTGCCGGCCGGCGGCTCCGAAGGCCGGGGTGGGGAAGACCCCGAAGTCGTCACCGAGCGCCTGCTGGATGGCCGGCATCGCCCAGAGCCCGTTCTTCGTCATCGCGCAGAGACCCTGGTTGAACGCGGACGGGTCCCACCAGTCGGCCGGGGCGCCGGAGAGCAGCCCGCCGGTGTCGACCAGTTCGCGGACCTTGAGCATCGCGTCGGCGGTCTCCGGGGTGTCGAAGGCGACCTTGTTGTCTGCGGTGAGGTACTGCTGCCCGGTGGCGGGCAGGATCTGGGTGGCCGCCCAGCCGATGCCGTTGTCGTTGCCGAGAAACAGACCCTTGACGTCCTTTGTGGTGAGTGCCCTCGTCGCCGCGATCAGGTCGTCGATGGTCACCGGCGGGGCGATCCCGGCGTCGGCGAGCATGCTCTTGCGGTAGTAGAAGAGCTGCGGGTCGTCGATCATCCGGATCCCGTAGACCTTGCCGTCGTACGAGTTGGCGGTCAGGTCGATCTCACTGAAGTCGGCGCGGGCGTCGCCGAGGATGTCGTCGAGCGGAACCACCTGGTTGGCCTTGGCAAGCTGGTAGTTGAAGTGGTACTCGAAGACGTCCGGCCCGTTGCTGGAGAGCAGCCCGCTGGAGATCTTGGCGTCGAAGTCCCCGGGGATCCACTGGATCGTCACGTCGGCCGCCTGGTAGGCGTCGGCGTACCGTTGCGCGGCCTGCTGGGTGCCGGCCTCGCCGTACTGGTGGTACCACTGCGAGATGGTCGGGCCGGAGGACCGGCCGGTGTTGGACCCGCAGCCGGCGAGCAACCCGGCGACGCCGAGGCCACCGGCAACGCGCAGCAGGTCACGGCGGGTGAACCCGGGCTTGGCCGGCGAGGTGGGACGCATTGCCATGGCGGCTCAACTCCTCGTGGAACCCGCGTTATCGGCATATTTCGATGAGGTTAAGTGAGCCGTAGCCTAAGGTTCGCCCAACACTTAGTCAAGGGATCATAATAAGTGCTGTCGATCCGTTGACGGCCGCCCGTCGGGTCTGGACGATCTCTGTGTATGGCGTTCGACATCCCGGCCGTACCCGGCTTCGCCTTCGGCGGCGACTACAGTGCCGAGCAGTGGCCCGAGCCGGTCTGGGTTGAGGACGTCGGGCTGATGAAGACCGCCGGGGTCAACCTCGCCACCGTCGGCGTCTTCTCCTGGGCGCTGCTGGAGACCGCCCCCGGACGCTACGAATTCGACTGGCTGGACCGGCTGCTCGACCTGCTCGCCGGGCACGGCGTCGCGGTCGACCTGGCCACCGCGACCGCCTCCCCACCGCCCTGGTTCAGCCACGCCCACCCCGAGTCGCTGCCCGTCGGACCCACCGGAACCACCATCTGGTACGGCAGCAGGCAGGCATACTGTCCCAGCTCACCGGCGTACCGCACGGCGGCGGCCCGGCTCGTCGAACAGCTCGCCACCCGGTACGCCGGGCATCCCGCGCTGGCCATGTGGCACGTCAACAACGAGTACGGCTGCCACATCTCGCGCTGCTGGTGCGACATCTCCGCAGCCGCGTTCCGCGACTGGCTGCGGAACCGCTACGGCGACCTGGCCGGGCTCAACGCGGCGTGGGGCACCTCGTTCTGGTCCCAGCGCTACACCGACTGGGAGCAGATCATCCCGCCCCGGGACACCCCCAGCTACCCCAACCCGACCCAGCAGCTCGACTTCCACCGGTTCTCCTCCGACGAACTGCTGGCCTGCTTCCGGGTCGAACGCGACCTGCTGCACCGGCTCAGCCCCGGAGTGCCGGTCACCACGAACTTCCTGGGCGGCCTCTGGGACCTCGACTACTGGGCCTGGGCCCGCGAGGTCGACGTGGTGTCGATGGACCACTACCTGATCGCCGAGCACCCCCAGCCGTACGCGGATCTGGCCTTTGTCGCGGACCTGGCCCGGTCGCTGGCCGGCGGCCGGCCCTGGGCGCTGATGGAGCACGCCACCAGCGCGGTCAACTGGCAACCGCGCAACCTCGCCAAGCCGCCCGGCCGGCTGCGCCGGGACTCGCTCGCACACGTCGCCCGGGGCGCCGACTCGGTGCTCTACTTCCAGTGGCGGGCCTCGAAGGCGGGCGCCGAGAAGTGGCACTCCGGGATGGTGCCGCACGCCGGCACCGACAGCAAGGTGTGGCAGGAGGTGGTGGCGCTCGGCGCCGAACTGGGCGCCCTGGCCGAGGTGGTCGGCAGCGAGGTGGTCGCGGACGTCGCCATCCTGCTCGACTGGTCGAGCCTGTGGGCGCAGCGGCAGCCGAGCCAGCCGAGCGTCGACCTGGATCCGCTGGCTGTCATCAAGGGCTGGCACGCGGCGCTCACCGAAGCCACCATCACCTGCGACCTGGCCCACCCGGAGTCCGACCTGCGCCGCTACCGGCTGGTGCTGGCGCCCGCGCTGTACCTGGTCAGCGACGCCGGGGCGGCGAACCTGACCGGGTTCGTCGCCGGCGGCGGCACCGCGCTGGTCGGCCCGTACAGCGGGGTCGTCGACGACAACGACCACGTCCGGCTCGGCGGCTACCCGGGAGCCTGGCGGGACCTGCTCGGCGTCCGCGTCCAGGAACACTTTCCGCTGCCGGCGGGCGCCCGGGTGGCGCTCACCGACGGCGGCGCCGGCTCCGTCTGGACCGAACTCGCGGTGCCGACCGACGCCGAGGTCCTGACCGGGTACGCCGACGGCCCGCTCGCCGGCTCACCGGCGCTCACCCGCCGGGCGCACGGCGCCGGGACGGCGTACTACCTGACCACCCTGTTGGCCGGCGCGCACCTGCGCGACCTGCTCACCCGGCTGGCCCGGGACGCCGGTGTCACGCCGGTGCTGCCCGACCCGCCCGAGGGCGTGACGGCCGTCCAACGGCGACACCCGGACGGGCGCGGGTACACCTTCATCGCCACCGACGGCCCGACCGCCCCGACCCTCACCGTGCGACGCGACGGTGACCCGGCCGCCGGCACCGCTCCGGTCGGCGCGGCTCCACCGGTGGCATCCGCCTGAACCGGGAAACCGCCGGGATCGGGGAGAGTGTGTGAAGGTGTTGCGCGGGCGCCGGCCGGCGGGCCCGGGCGCCGCTACCGTCGGCGGCATGGAGACCGTGGACGTCCTCGTCGTCGGTGCCGGCCTCGCCGGGCTACGCACCGCGCGGCTGCTGGCCGGGCGGGGGTACGACGTGCTTGTCGTCGACCGCCGTAGCGCACTCGACGTCGGCATCCGCACCACCGGCATCTTCGTCCGCCGCACCCTCGACGACTTCGCGCTGCCGGCCGGACATCTCGGTCCGGCGATCCGTCGGGTCGTGCTGTATCCGCCGTCGCTGCGGGAACCGGTCGAGCTGGTCAGCCCGCGCGACGAGTTCCGGGTCGCCGACATGGCCGGCGTCTACGCCGACGCGTTGGCCGGCGCCAGACTGGCCGGCGCGCGAGTGCGGCTCGGCGTCTCCTATCCGGTCGAGGGCGTGGCCGCCCGCTTCACCATCGGCGCGGACGGTGTCCGGTCGACGGTGGCGCGCCGACTCGGTCTGGACGTCAACCGGCGCGTCATCGTCGGGGTGGAGGAGGTCTACCCGGTGGCCGGCGGCGACCGGCCGCCGACATTCCACTGTGTCCTCGACCCGGTTCTCGCGCCCGGTTACCTCGCCTGGGTCGTCGATGACGGCCGGCACGCCCACGTCGGGCTGGCCGGGCTGCCAGACCGGCTGGCCGGCCCGCTGCCCCGGCTGCTGCGGGCGTTCGGGCAGGGCTTCGGCGGGCTGCCGGCCGTGGCCGGCCCGGTCCAGCGCCGCGGCGGGCCGATCCCGGTCGGCGGCGTGCTGCGCCGGCTCGCCTGCCCGCAGGGGCTGCTGGTCGGCGACGCGGCCGGCGCGGTGTCGCCGCTGACCGCCGGCGGCCTCGACCCGTGCCTGCGGATGTCCGAGCTGGCCGCCGAGGTGACCGCCGCCTACCTGCGCACCGGGGACCGGTCGGTGCTGCGGCACTACGACGGCGCGACGCTGCGGGCGCGCTTCCGGGTCCGGCTGCTGATGCGCCGCGCCCTGTCCGGGGTCCGCGCCCCGACCCTCACCGAGCACGCCTTCGCCCTGCTGCGCACCCGCCCCGGCCGGGCCGCCGCCGCACGGGTGCTGTTCGGCGACGGCTCGTTCCCCGATCCACCGCCCGCCGCCCGCTCCCTCGCACCGCGCGGCTGGGCCTGGACCCGCTGAGCAGATCCCCCGACGCCCGCACACCCTGCCGCCTGCTCCCGACGATCACCCCGGGCCGCGAAGGAAGGACGCGGCACGCTGATCGAGTTGTCTGGCGTACGAAGGCAGCCGCGGTCCGAGGCCGGGCCGAGGTCGACCGCCTGATGAGTCATTGCCCGAAGCGTGAATCCGGCGAGCGCCCGGTCGTCGGCCTCGTTGGCGAGCCGCAGGGCATGGACGGCGGCTACGGGTTCGGACGGTACTACGCCGCACTGAGCATGCTCGACGAGGACGACGAACCGTCCCGGCCCGTCCGGCAGGAGTACGTCGACTGGTCCGGCAGCACCGGGCTGGCGCCACTGTCCTGACTGACGCGTCAGAGGTCGCGGCGTTGGAAGGCGAGGGCCGCGAGTCCGAGGATCAGGGCGACCCAGATCACCGACCAGGCCAGGTAGGTGGCGGTGAGCGGGGCCATGCTCAGGAACGGGGAGGCCTCGAAGCCGGGGACCCGCGCCAGCCCGGGGTGTTGGAACGCGTGCATGGCGCCGCGCCACAGGCCGTCGGTCGGCAGCAGCATCCGGGACACGGTGCCGACGCGGGCCACGCCCGCGTTGCCGAAGGCCTCGCCGACCAGGCCGACCACCCCCGCTATCCAGGTGGCGCCGAAGAGGCCGACCGCGACGATGCCCGAGGCCATCGGCGAGATCGCGGTGGAGAGCAGCAGGCCCAGGGTGAGCAGCACCGCCGTCTGCGCCGCGAGCAGGGCCAGCCCCGTCACCGGCTGCGGTGGCCAGTAGTCCACGGTGGTCCGGACGATGAGGAGCTGGCCGAGCCCGGCCACCGCCACGAACCCGCTGCCGAAGGCGACCAGGCCGAGCCACTTGCCCAGCAGCACCGCCCACCGCCGGATCGGCCGGGTCATGATCGCCAACGCGGTCCCGGACTCGATCTCACCGGCCAGGGTCGGGCCGGCGAGGAACGCCGTGCCGAGCGCGGCGATCAGGCTCAGGCCGAACATCACCAGATTGAGCACCGTGGAGGCGGCGAGCCGGGACTCACCGCTGGTCAGCGAACCGAATTCCGCGTCGAGCCGGTAGAACCCCCAGGCACTCAGGGACAGCAGCACCACCGTCATCACGACGAGCGACCGCAGCACCCGGCGGCGGGCGGCCTCCCGGATGGTGAGGGCGGCGATGGTCAGCACGGTCCGCCCGGTCATCGGCGGTCACCGCCGGACCGCAGGATGTCGAGCAGCCGCTCCTCCAGGCTGATCCGTCCCGGTTCGACGGCGTGCACGCGCACGCCGAGGCCGACCAGGTCGGCCACGAGCTCCGGTACGACGCTGTCCGGTTCCGGCACGGCGGGATCTCCTTCGCTTGTCAGTTCGACGGTGAACGAATCGCCCTCCCGGGTCACCGGGCCGGCGGCGGCCAGCCGGGCCTCCGCCCGGGTGTCCACTCCGTCGAGCCGCAGCCGCACCTCGCGCCGGCCGAGCAGCTCCGGGAGGGTGCCGGAGGCGGCGACCCGGCCCCGGTCGAGGATGACGACCCGGTCGCAGACCCGCTCGACCTCGCCGATCAGGTGCGAGTTGAGCAGCACGGCGACGTTGCGGGCCTTGAGCGAGAGCAGCAGATCCCGGACGTCGGCGCGGCCGAGCGGGTCCAGCGCGCTGGTCGGCTCGTCGAGGACGACAAGTTCCGGGCGAGCCACCAGCGCGACGGCCAACCCGAGGCGCTGCTGCATCCCCTTGGAGAAGCCGCCCACCCGGTCCTTGGCCCGGTCCGCCAGGCCGACGAGCGCCAGGCACTCGCGCCGCTCCCCCGCCGCCACCGGTACCCGGGCGAGCCGGACGTGCAGGTCCAGCACCTCGACGGCGGTGAGCCAGGGCTGGTACCGGAAGAGTTCCGGCAGGTAGCCGACCCTGGTGCGGGCCCGGGGGTCCGCCGCCGGTCGGCCGAGCAGCAGCGCCTCCCCGGCGTCGGGCCGGACCAGCCCGAGCAGGATCTTGATGACGCTTGTCTTGCCGGCTCCGTTGGGGCCGAGCAGGCCCAGCACCTCACCGCGGCCCACGGTGAAGGAAACGTCGTCGACCGCGACCTGCCGCCGGTACCGCTTGCGCAGCCCGGAGCACCACACCGCCGGGGCGGCCGGCAGCTCGTCGAGCAGCCGCCGCGGGTCGGGCCGGGGCTCGTCGCCGACGGCCACGGCACCGCCCGCACGACCGTCGGGGCCAGCGGGGCCGATAGGCCCGGTGGGGGCGGGGCTCACCGCTGCCCCAGCCCACGGGCCACCGACAGCGCCTCGTCGCTGTCCAGTGAGCCGGCCACCGCCGTGACGACACCGTCGGCCACCCAGACCACCCCGGCCAGCAGGCCGTCGTGCGAGGTGAGCACGGTGGCCGGCCGGCCGTTGACATCGGTGGTGGAGCTGGTCAGGTACCGGGAGTTCACCGGCAGCGGCAGCGTCGTGCCGTCACCGGCGAAGCCGCGCAGCTGCGCCGCGACGGCATCGGGCAGACCGGGCAGCGTGAGCAGGTAACCGACGGCCGTCTGGAACGGGATACCGGCCGAGTAGGCGGTGGGTGCCACCACCCGGGCCACGATCAGGGCCGGCGCGCCGCCCGCTCCCTTCCAGACGGCGGCGGCACCCGGGCCGGCGGTCAGCCGGAACTGGCTGCCGTCGAGGCCGGCCGGTGGCGGCGGCAGCGGTTCGCCGACCGCCGCGGCGGTCTGCGCGGCCCGCTCGGCCGAGAAGGTGAAGACCGCGCTCAGCTGCTCGCCGACCTGGTACGCCGGTTCCCCGGAGACGCCCGTGGGGAGCTTCCGTACCGGTGGCAGGGTCAGCCCGGTGGCCTGCCGCGCGGTGGCGGCGTCGGCGACGCCGCGTACCCGGGGCTCCTTGATCTCGACCGTGCCGTAGGCGGACAGATCCGGCAGCGCGATCAGGTCGGCCTGGGTGAGGGTGACCGGGGCGATCTGCTCGGTCCGGAAGATCTGCAGCCAGTTCGCCGCGGCGGCGGCACTCGCGCCACCGAGGAGCACCACGACGGCGAACGCGGCGACCGCCGGCCGGCGCAGCCCAGCGCGCCACCGCAGGGCGGTCGCGCGCCACCGCGGGGCGGCGGGCTGCCGTCGCGGCCCCTCGGCCGCGGCCGCTTGCGAGAGCCGCGACCACGCCGAGTCCACATCCACGGCGGGCTCCACGTCCAGCGCCGCGCGGGTCAGCATCGCGTCCCGCTGCGCGGTGGCCAGCCCGGACCGGCACCTCGGGCAGCCGGCGACGTGCTCGCGATCGGTGTCGGCGACGCCGGCCGGCTCGTCCAGCAGCCGGCGCAGCGTGCCGTCATTCGGATGACGCATCGCGGTTCAACTCCTTGCGTAGGGCGGATTCGGCACGGCGTACGGTGGTGCCGACACCGCTCGGGGAGACGTTGAGGGCGGCCGCGACCTCGGCGTAGCTGAGGCCGCTGTGCCGCAGGACGAGGGCGACCGCCTGGCGCCGGGGAAGCCGGGCCAGCGCGGCCCGGACCCGGCGGCGCTCGTCGCGGGTCACGACGGCGTCGGCGACGTCCGGAGCGACGGCGCCGGCACCGGCGGCCGCCTCCTCCCGCGCGGCGCGGCGGCGGTCCGAGCGCAGGTGGTTCAGCGCGGTGTGGGCGGCGGCGACCGACAACCAGCCGGTGGCCTCCCCCGCCGGCACGGATGAGCGGCCGAAGGTCAGGAACACCTCCTGCGCCACGTCCTCGGCCGCGTGCCCGGAGCCGAGCACCCGGGCGGCGACCGCGACGATCCTCGGGTAGGTGCGGCGGAAGACCTCTTCGAGGTCGGCCCGGACGGTCCCTCGCCCCGCAGGAGTCGACACGGCCCCGTCGTCCTTCCGCTCGGCTCGCCGGACCGCCGGGCGCCGGCCGGGCGGCCAGGCTGCCGGCACGGCGGCGGCCGGTGGGTTCCCACCGGGCCCTACGAGCTCCACATCTTGCTTCACATCTAGTAAGCACCACCGGTACCGCGGATGTGACACCAGGGAGCGCAGAGGGCGGCCCGGGCACCCGCGAGGTCACCCCGCTCGAAGAGCGGCATACCGAGACGTACGTGGCGGGTCAGTCCCGGGCGCGGTAGCCGACGGGATGGGTGTACTGGCGGACGTAGTCGACCTGCATGGAGGCGGTGGAGCCGCCGCGGGCGCCCTCGTCCGGGAACCAGTCGAGCTGGATGGCCAGATCCATCGGGCCGGTCGGCAGCACCTCGGCCCGGGTGGTGGTGAAGTACGCCGGGTCGTCGTCGATCCAGGTGTAGAGGTAGGTCTCCTGCCAGACCAGGTGGTAGACGTGCCAGGCGGTCAGGTCGACGGCCACGCTGCCGCCGACGAACCGGGACCCGTCGCCGTAGTGCACGCTGAACGAGTTGCGGTCCCGCTCCGGGCGCTGCCAGACCTCGACGATGTCGATCTCGCCGCGCGGATTGTCGACCCCGGAACCGCCGCCGGTGCCCCAGAGCAGCACCACCGGGTGGTAGCAGCCGCAGCCGCGCCGGGTGCGCAGCCGGATGTCCCACTGGCCGTGCCGCTGGCTGCGGCCACGCCATTTCAGGCCGCCGGTGGTGCCGTCCGCGGTGCCGGTGATGGTGAGCAGCCCGCCGGCGACGCTGACCTGGGACGGCCGGCGCAGGCCCCGGCCGGCGTGCCCGGGTCCGCGGTAGACGTCCCAGTCCGCTGGGTTGAGCGAGGTGAACTCCTCGACGGCGTCCATGCCGGGGACGGTACCCGCGACCCGGGGCCCGGCGACGGACAACGCGGGTGGCCCGCCTCGGACCGAGCGGCGCCGGGTCCGGCGCCGACGGATCAGCGGGCCGGTGCGGCCGGTCGGGCGTGCCGGCCCGGCCGGGTCGGCATGCCGATGCCGGCGAGTACACCCTCCAGCGCGAAGGTGGCCGCGCCGAGGCTTACCGGATTCCCGGCCACCCGGCCGAGGGTGATCTCGGTGGCGGCGAGCGGCCGGCGCAGCGCGTGCCGGGCCACCTCGTCGCGCACCACCGGCAGCAGAGCCGGGCCGAGTCGGGCCGCCACCCAGCTGCTCAGCACGATCACCTCCGGGTTGACGAGGTTTACCAGGTCGGCGACAGCGACCCCGAGATAGCGGGCGGTCTCGGCCAGCACGTCGAGGGCCACCGGATCGCCGGCGGCGATCCCTTCCGCCAGTGCGTCGATGGTCGCCGTCTGGTCGTCGGGGCGCAGCATCGGGCTGGCCCGGTCCCGCTCGCGCAGGTGTTGCATGATGCCGGGGGCACCGACGTAGGTCTCCACGCAGCCGCGCGCGCCGCAGTGGCAGGGGCGGCCGTCGAGCACCAGCGTGGTGTGCCCCCACTCCCCCGCGCTGTTTGTCGCGCCCCGGTAGAGCACGCCGCCGAAGGCCAGGCCGGCGCCGACCCCGGTGCCCAGGGTCAGCACCGCCACGTCGTCCCGGCCGCGACCGGCACCGAACCAGAGCTCCGCGACGACGCTGGCCCGTAATGGGTTGTCGAGGTAGAGCGGCAGGTCGACGGAGGCGAGCAGGCTCCGCAGCGGTACGTCGTGCCAGTCCCAGTTGGGTGCGAAGATCGACACACCGCCCTCCCGGTCGACCTGACCCGGCACGCTGATCCCGACCCCGAGCACCCGGTCGGCCGCGACGCCGGCCGCGGCGATCACCGACCGGATGCCGGAGACGATGTGCCCGACCACCTGCTCGGGACGGTTCTCGGTCTGGTGCAGGTGTTCCTCGGCGGTCGCCAACACGGCCAGGCCGGTGTCGAACGCCTCGACGTGCACGTAGGTCTCGGCGACGTCGACCCCGACCAGCACGCCGCCGGCCGGGTTCACCGAGACCAGGCCGCGCGGCCGCCCACCGCCGGAATCCTGGAACCCGACCTCCACCAGCAGGCCGAGTTCCAGGAGCTCACCGACCAGGTTCGACACGGTGGCGAGGCTGAGCCCGGACTGGCTGGCGACCTCCTGGCGCGACACGATGGCGGCGCCGATGATCTGCCGCAGCACTTCGAAACGGTTGGCCACCCGGATGTCCCTGGAGGTGCGCTTCACCCGTGACCGTCCTTCACCGCCTCGCCGACATACAAAATCTACCCCTTCTACTAAGTGTCAGGGACAGACCCTGAGCAGGGTACGGCACCCGCCGTCGGTCAGGAGACGCCGACCCGCTGCCACTGCTGGTTGGTGCCGCTGCCGCAGGTGTACTGGATGATCCGGGTGCTGTCGGCGGTGGAGTGGCCGGCGACGTCGAGACACTTGCCGCTGTGCCGGGCCACCAGCCGGTGGTAGCCGGCACCCGCGTCGACGAACTGCCACTGCTGATCGGCGCGGCCCGGCTGGCAGGTGAACTGCTGCACCTGGACGTGGTCCGCCGTCGACCCGGCCGGCACGGTGAGGCACCGGTTGCTGTGCCGGGCGACGAGCTGGTGGTAGCCGGTGCCCAGGTCCAGCACCTGCCAGTGCTGGTTACCACCGTTGTTGCAGCCGTACTGGACGATGTTCGCACCGTCGGCGGTGGACTGGCTGACCACGTCCAGGCAGCGGCCGCTGTGCCGGGGTCGCAGCGACTCGTACGGGTAGCCCGAGCCGTTGCCGACCACCGTGCCGGTGGCGGTGTCGATGGTGATCCGCGGATGCCAGCTCATGCTCAGCGAGGTGTTCGACGGGAAGGAGAGCGGCAGCCAGACGTAGCGCGAGTCGTTGACCCGGCCACCCCACGCGCCGGCCCACCGGTCACCCAGGTAGAGGTAGGAGGTGGTCGCGCTGCCCTGCACCGGCAGCACGTACGCCGACTGCGAGCCGAAGGTGAGGCTGTCGCCGAAGGTGGTCGGCGAGGTCCAGGTGCCGGCGATGCTGCTGGCGGTGGCGTACCGGGCCTGGTTCGGCGACCAGCCGGTAGCGCCGGAGGTGACCAGGAAGTAGACGCCGTTGCGTTTGAACATGGCCGGCGCCTCCCGGTAGTTGTCGGGCCACAGCGTCCGCACCAGGCCGGCCACGCCCAGGTAGTCGGGGGTCAGCCGGTAGATGTTCAGGTCCGCGTTCACCCGGGTCGAGGAGATCAGGTACCCGGTGCCGTCGTCGTCGCGGAACACGGTCATGTCCCGGGAGTCGTAACCCAGCGGCCGGAAGCTGCCGCGGTAGGTGTAGTTGCCGTCCACCGTGTCGGAGGTGGCCACCGCCACCCGCGCCTGGCCGTAGTCGACGCCGTTCTCCCAGTGCATCCAGAGCACGTACTGCCCGGTGCTGGAGTTGTAGAGCACCTTGGGTCGCTCGATGTTCGCCACGGTCAGCTCGGCCGCCGAGTTCTGGGTCAGCACGTGGTTGCGGAACTCCCAGTTGCGCAGGTCGGTGGAGCGGTAGACGGAGACGTACCGGAAGGTGTTGTTGTCGTTGCGGTTCTCGCCGAACCAGTAGTAGTAGCCGCCGACCCGGATCATGCCGCCGCCGTGCGCGTGCAGCGCGGCGCCGGAGGTGTCGGTGAACTGGGTGCCGTTGGTGACGGTGACCGGGGCCGCCTGGGCGGGCGCGGCGGCCAGCGCGAACGGGGCGAGCAGGCCCGCGCAGACGGCGAGCAGGAGGGACCGGGATCGGGTGACGGGTCGGCGCGCGGCGCGCATGGCGCCTCCTTCGCAGGGGACGGCAGGAGCTCCCCGCCGGGACGGACGGGAACCCATATATCGACCCTTATGATAAGCCAACGACATAGTACGATGACCAGAGTTGCCCTGATGAGCATCAATGAATTTGTGGCCGTGAGCCGCGGCTTCAGTCCGGCAGCATCGGCATCGCCGGGCCCAGCCCGCGGCCGAGCAGGACCGCCCGACCGACCGCCGACGAGCCGAACCGGTCGCGAACGGCGTCCAGCGCGGCGTCGAGTTCGTTGCCGCTCTGGCTGTCGAACGGCAGCGTCGGATGCACCGCGTTCCCCCGGTCGAAGTTGCCGACCGAGACGCCGACCAGGGTGAGGCCGCGCGACTCGATCAGCGGCCGGGCGGCGGCCAGCAGGTCGCGCGCGGTCGACAGGATCGTCTGGGTGTGCGCGGTCGCCCGCGCCATCGTGTGCGACCGGGTGGCCCGGGTGAAGTCACCGAAGCGCAGCCGCAGCGTCACGGTGCGGCCGGCCCGGCCGGCGGCCCGCATCCGCCGGCAGACCCGGTCGACGAGGCCGGCGAGGGTCGCCTCGACGCTGGCCGGCGACCGCTGCGACCGGCCGAGCGCCTGCTGCGAGCCGATCGAGGCCCGCCGACGCCCGACCTGCACCGGCCGGGGGTCGCGGTTGTGGGCGAGCGCGTGCAGGTGCCGGCCGGCCGCCACGCCGAGCATCGACACCAGGGCCGCCTCGCCGAGTCGGGCCACCCGGCCGACCGTGGTGATCCCCCGCTCGCGGAGTTTGCCGGCGGTCACCGGACCCACCCCCCAGAGCCGCTCGACCGGCAACGGGTGCAGGAAGGCCAACTCGCCGTCGGGCGGCACCAGCAGCAGGCCGTCGGGCTTGGCCACCCCGCTGGCGACCTTGGCGAGGAACTTCGTCCGGGCCACGCCGACGGTGATCGGCAACCCGACCCGGGTCCGGACCTCGGCCCGCAGTCCGGCCGCCACCTCGGCCGGGGTCCGACCCAGCCGGCGCAGGCCGGCCACGTCGAGGAAGGCCTCGTCGATGGAGAGCGGTTCGACCTGCGGTGTGGTCTGCCGGAAGACCTCGAACACGGCCCGGCTCGCCGCGGAGTACGCCGACATCCGGGGTTCCACCACCACCGCCGCCGGACAGCGCCGCCGGGCCTGCCAGCCACTCATCGCCGTGCGGACGCCGCAGGCCTTGGCCTCGTAGCTGGCCGCGAGGACGACCCCCGACCCGACGATCACCGGCCGGCCCCGCAGCCGTGGGTCGTCGCGCTGCTCGACCGACGCGTAGAACGCGTCCAGGTCCGCGTGCAGGATCGTCGCCCCGGTGGTCACCCGGCCATCTTCGCACAGTTGTTCTAATCCGGGGAGCACCGGAACGCGCCGGACCGGCCACGTCACCCTGGCGGGGAAGCCAGGGGACGGGCCGGTCCGGCGCTGACGGTGTCGGGACGACTACCAGTAATGCTTTCGACCACCGACCGGGCGGCCGACCGATCCCAGGATGAAGAGCACCGCACCCACGACCAGCAGAATGATGCCGATCGTGTAGAGGATCGATACGTTCAGCAGGATGCCCAGGAGAAGCAGGATGACGCCTAACACCAACATGTATGCACTCCGTTCACGAGCCGGGGTAAGGGTGACGCAACCCCTCGTTACCCCGCCGCGTCGGCCGGCAACCCAAAAAAGATCCACCTTGGTCGCTGACCCCGGAAACCGACGCTGACCGGTGGAGCTGCACGAGTACGCGGCCCTCGACGCGGTCGGGCTGCGGGCGCTGATCCGGGCCGGTGAGGTCACCGCCGGCGAGGTCGAACAGGTCGCCCGGACCGCCCTGGCCATCGCCGGCCCGGAGCTCAACGCGCTCACCCTGGGCCCCTTCGGAACCGCCCTCGACCACGATCCCGACGGACCACTCGGCGGCGTGCCGTTCGTGGTCAAGGACAGCGGACCGTTCGCGCGCCGGGTTCCGTTCACCCTCGGCAGCCGCGCGATCCGCGGCGCGGTCGCCCTGGTCGACCACGACCTGATGACCCGCTTCCGGTCCGCCGGGCTGGTCACCCTCGGCCAGAGCACCGCGCCGGAACTGGGGCTCAGCTTCGCCACCGAGCCGGTGGCGACCGGGCCGACCCGCAACCCGTGGGACCCGGAGCACGGCGCCGGCGGCTCCAGCGGCGGCGCGGCGGCGCTCGTCGCGGCCGGCGCGGTGCCACTCGCGCACGCCAACGACGGCGCCGGGTCGATCCGGGTGCCGGCCTCCTGCTGCGGCCTGGTGGGGCTCAAACCGAGCCGTGGCCGCACCCCCTGCGGCCCGTACGCCGGTGAGGTCGGCTTCGGACTGGTCGTCGAGTTCGCGCTGACCCGGACCGTCCGGGACGCGGCCGCGCTGCTCGACGCGGTCTGCGCGCCGCCCGTCGGGGACAAGTTCGCCCTACCAGCACCGACCCGCCCGTACGCCGAGGAGCTGTGCACCGACCCCGGCCGGCTCCAGGTGGCGCTGACCACCACGGCCTGGTCGGGGGTACCGGTGGACGCGGAGGTCGCGGCGGTCACCACGACGGTGGGGCAGACGCTGGAATGGCTGGGGCACACGGTCAGCGAGGCAACTCCGGGGCTCGACCCCGACGCGATCGTCGAGGGCGCCGTCCTGGCGGCGGTCGCCACCGGAGCGGCGCTGCTGCTGGCACCGGTGCGGCCCGACCGGTCCCGGCTGGCGGCGGTGTCGCGGCAGGTGCTGGCCGAGACCGAGTCGTTCACCGTGCTGGACGTGCAGCGGGCCGCCGACGCCCAGCACCGGGTGACCCGCCCGGTGGGGCTCTTCCTCAACCGGTACGACCTGCTGGTGACCCCCACCCTGGGCCGGTTGCCGGCCCGGCACGGCACGCTGGACTACGACAATCCCCACCACACCGTGCGCTCGTGGCTGCGGCGGCTGTTCGAGTACGGGCCGTTCACCGCGCCGTTCAACATCTCCGGCCACCCGGCGATCAGTCTGCCGCTCGGTCAGAGCCGCACCGGCCTGCCGATCGGCGTGCAACTGGTCGCCGGGCGCGGCCGGGAGGACCTGCTGCTGCGGGTGGCCGCCCAACTCGAACAGGCGGTGCCCTGGGCCGGCCGGCGACCCGCGGTCGTCGTCGACGGCGGCTGACGGCCGGGTCCGGTGGCCGGTCGTTGTCAGTAGCCGTACCGGCCCTTCAGGTGCCGCCACCAGTCCCGGAACATCCACCGGTCGAACTCGGTGAGCACACCCGACGAGCCGGCCCGCATGATGAAGCTCGACACCCCCGTCGGCGTCCAGTCGTAGAAGTCGTCCAGGCCGAAGGTGTGCCCCATCTCGTGCAGCAGGATCGTCAGGTCCGCGGCGGTCAGGTTGTTCATGAAGTACTCGCGGCCCATCCGCTGACCCCAGTCGCCGCCGGCACCGCCGCCGAAGCCGTCGGTCAACCACAGTGACTGGTCGTAGTGCCGCGCCGACCCACCCGGGCAGTTCGGGTACTGACCGTCCTGATTGAAGAACCGGCCGCACCCGGCCGAACACTGTGGCGCGTTCTCCCGGATGTCGTTGACGTAGATGTCCACCGACGGGTCCGACCACTGCAACTGGGCCCGGTCCCGCACCGCCCAGCCGACCACCCGGATCGGCACCTCGGCGTACGGCCAGTTGTGGTGCCCGACCATGGCGTCGAACCATTTCCGGTACTGCCGCGCCAACTGGGCGTGGATCTGGTCCCGCTGCGCCGCCGTCACCGACGCCGCCGAATCCCACCGCACACAGAAGTTCAGATAACCGCCATTGGCGAACAGTTGGTCCCAGCCGTAGTTGCGGAACCCGTACAGATTCCCGTTGTTGTAGGTCTGCTCCTGGTGCGCCCACACCTCGTCCAGCGGTGTCACCAGGTTCGCCGGCGGGCTCCAATCCGACGACGGCGGCGGACCCTGCGGCGGCGAGGTCGGCGCGACGTCGGCGGTGCACGTCACCCCGTCGAGCGCGAACGAGGCACCGCCTGACTGCGAGCCGAGCGAGTAGCCGACCCGACAACCGGCGACGGCGGCCTGGGCGCTGACCGCCGCCGTCGTGAGGCCGGCGACGACCAGGGCCGCCGAGCCGGCGGCGACCAGGACTCGCAGCGTCCGACGGTCGGCCCGGGCGGCCCGCGTTGGAGTCCGGTCATTGACTGCTTCTGCTGGCATTGCGGTTCCACCTCCGGGTGGGGACAGCAGCGCCTGGCAAGCCACGACGGCCCGGTCGTCTGAGGTGGCGAGGCGATTGAAACGTTTTTCGGGACGCTAGCGAGCGAAAGCCATCGATGTCAAGACGGCCCGCTGCGGCGGCGGACGCTACCCGTACGGCAGGATCCGCCGTGGCTGGCTGGGCAGGCCGCCGGGGCGCGCCTTCCACTCCCTCGGGTAGCCGACCGACACCTCCTCGAACCGCACCCCGTCGTACCACGTGGTGCGCGGAATGTGCAGGTGGCCGTAGACCATCGCCGCGGTCCGGTAGCGGGTGTGCCAGTCGGCGGTGCGTACCGTGCCGCACCACTGCGCGAACTGCGGATAGCGCAGCACCCGGGTCGGCTCCCGGACCAGCGGATAGTGGTTGACGAACACCACCGGCACGGCCGGATCGAGGTCGGCCAGCCGCCGCTCGGTCGCGGCCAGCCGGGCCGCGCACCACTCCTCCCGGCTGGCGTAGGGATCCGGGTGCAGCAGCGACTCGTCGGTGCAGACCACCCCGGTCTCGTACGCGATGGCGAGCGCCTCCTGCTTGGTGTTGGCGCCCTCGGGCCGGAACGTGTAGTCGTAGAGCAGGAACAGCGGCACGATGGTCACCGGCCCGCCCGGGCCGGACCAGACCGGGTACGGGTCCTCCGGGGTCAGCACCCCGATCTCGCGGCACCGCCGCACCAGGTCGAGATAGCGCTCCACCCCCCGCAGCTGCACCGGATCGCGGGGCGAGGTCCACAGTTCGTGGTTGCCCGGCGCCCAGATCACCGTCGCGAACCGCTGCCGGAGCTGGTCGAGGGTCCACTCGATGTCGGCCACCCGCTCACCGATATCCCCCGCGACCAGCAGCCAGTCGTCCGGCGTCAGCGGTCGCAGCGTCTCCACGTGGCTGCGGTTCTCGGCGTACGACACGTGCAGGTCGCTGATGGCGAGGAGGTTCCCGGCGGCCGGGGCGGGGGTCGTCACGATCGCGATGGTACGGGCCGGACGGCGGCCGCCGCTCAGGCGACGCCGGCCGGGCGGAACTGCACGCTGACCCGGGGGCCGACCGCGCGGGCCGTCTTCGGCACCGCGTGCTCCCAGGTGCGCTGGCAGGAGCCGCCCATCACGATCAGGTCGCCGTGTCCGAGCGCGAACCGTCGGCTCGGTCCGCCCCCGCGTGGGCGCAGCAGCAGCGGCCGGGGCGAGCCGAAGGAGACGATGGCGACCATCGTGTCGACGTGGGCGGACCGGCCGAGGGTGTCGCCGTGCCAGGCGACGCTGTCCCGGCCGGTGCGGTACAGGCACATCCCCGCCGTCACGAACGGCTCGCCCAGCTCGGCCGCGTAGTGGGCGGTGAGCCGGTCCCGGGCCTCGGTGAGCAGCTCGTGCGGCAGCGGTTCCCGCGCGGAGTACCAGCGCAGCAGCCGGGGGACGTCCACCTCTCCGTCGTACATCCGGCGCCGTTCGGCCCGCCAGTCGACCTCGTCGAGCAGGACCCGCAGCACCTCGTCGGAGCCACCCACCCAGCCGGGCAGATGGTCGACCCAGGCTCCCCGGGTGAGCTGGTGCCGGCGTAGCCGGCCGGCGAGCGCGCCCAGTCCGGCCCCGGCCGGGGCGAGATCCAGCATCGACGGCTGGTAGGCGGCTTCGACCATGCCGGTCATCCTACCCCGCCGTTCGAACGCCCGTGCTATCTCGGCCGACCGGGAGCCTGCGGGCCGCCGGTCGGACCACCGGCGCCGCCGCCGCGCCGACGACGGCGCCGGGCTAATCCGGCGGCTCCGGCAGGTCGGCCTCGACCACCCGGACCGGGCCGGCGGCCAGCACCGCGACGCTGCCGGTGTAGCCGGGGCCGACCGTCAGATCGAACAGCTGCGCCGGTCCGTCCAGCGGCCGGTCCGCGGCCCACCGCACCAGCCGGGCCGGCTCGGTCGGCGGGCTCAGGGTGATCCGCGACATCGGCACCGCCATCCCGTGGCCGGTCGCCTTGAGCAGGGCCTCCTTCCGGGCCCAGTAGCCGAAGAAGTTCTGCCGGGCCTGCTCGACCGGCTGGGCGCCGAGCCACTCCTGCTCGGCCGGCGAGAGACTCACCGCGCTGATGGACGCGATGTCCGTGCGGGCCTCGACCTCCTGGACGTCCACCCCGACCGGGGCGGCCGCCACCGCGATGGTGACCAGATCCCCGGAGTGGCTGAGGGAGAAGTCCAGCACCGACGGCGGGTCCAGCACCATGGGCTTGCCGTGGTCGACCGCAGGGCAGTGCCGGCAGTCCCGGCCGAACCGCAACCCCTGCGGGGATACGCCGAGGTAACCGCCGAGCAGCAGTCGGACCCCGACGTGCGCGGTCTGGTAGCGGATCCGGTCGGCCTCCCGCAGGAACCGTTCCCGGCGGGCCTGCTCGCCGGCATCGAGGATCTGGTCGTAGCGGTCCCAGCGGCCCGCAACCACCGGCAACCGCCAGACGTGGCACTCGTCGGGCGCTGGCGCGGTGAGCCGACCGAGCAGGTCGTGCAGCGGGGTGGTCGTTCCGGTCATCGGCGGCCCATCCATCGCGGTGCGGGTCGATCCGGGGGTCGGCGGGTGGCGGGCGGACCGTCGACCCGGCACGACCCGACCACCTGACGCGAGTATGCCAGCCCTCGCGCGTCGGCCGGCCGGCGCGCGAGACGTGCCGGCCGGCCGCCGGACCGGTCAGAAACCCCGGGCCAACCGGTGGTACGCCTGGTTCCAGCGCAGCTCCTGGGCGAACCGGCGGGCCGTGGTCTGGGCGTCGATGACGACCAGTTCGGTCCCGGTCATCTCGGCCAGGTCGTCGAGTTCCTCGGTGCCGACCGCCTGGGACAACACGGTGTGGTGCGGCCCGCCGGCGGTCAGCCACGCCTCGGCCGAGGTCGGCAGGTCCGGCGCGGGTCGCCAGACCGCCCGGGCCACCGGCAGCCGGGGCAGCGGCTGGCTCGGCGGGACCACCTCGATCTCGTTGGCGACCAGCCGGAACCGCTCCCCCATGTCCACCAGGCCGAGCACCACCGCCGGGCCGGCCGCCGCGTCGAAGACCAACCGGACCGGGTCCTCGCGACCGCCGATGCCGAGCGGGTGGATCTCACAGCTCGGGGTGTCGGCGGCGATGCTCGGGCAGACCTCCAGCATGTGCGCGCCGAGGATCAGCTCCTCACCGGGGGTCAGGTCGTAGGTGTAGTCCTCCATGAACGAGGTACCGCCGGTGGTGCCGACCGACATCGACTTGAGGGTGCGGACCAGCACCGAGGTCTTCCAGTCACCCTCGCCGCCGAAGCCGTACCCGTCGGCCATCAACCGCTGGACGGCGAGGCCGGGCAGCTGGCGCAGCCCGCCGAGGTCCTCGAAGTTGGTGGTGAAGGCCCGGAACCCGCCGCCGGTGAGAAAGCCGCGCAGCCCCAGTTCGATGCGGGCGGCGTAGCGCAGCGACTCGTGCCGGTCCCCGCCGGGCCGCAGCTCCGCCGCCAGCCGGTACTGGTCGCCGTAGTCCTGGACGAGCTTGTCGACGTCGGCGTCGGAGGTCGAGTCGACCGCCTCGACCAACTCGGTCACCCCGTAGGTGTTCACCGAGACGCCGAACCGCAGCTGCGCCTCGACCTTGTCCCCCTCGGTGACCGCGACGTCGCGCATGTTGTCGCCGAACCGGGCCAGCCGCAGGCCGCGCATCTCGGCCGCGCCGATCGCCGCCCTGGTCCAGGCGCCGATCCGGGCGGTGACCCGGGGATCGCGGACGTGACCGGCGACGGTCTTGCGGGCCACCCCGAGCCGGGTCTGCACAAAGCCGAACTCCCGGTCGCCGTGCGCGGCCTGGTTGAGGTTCATGAAGTCCATGTCGATCTCGGCCCAGGGCAGGGCCATGTTCGACTGGGTGTGCAGGTGCAGCAGCGGCGCCGTGAGGGCGTCCAGGCCGGAGATCCACATCTTCGCCGGCGAGAAGGTGTGCATCCAGGCGATCACGCCGATCACCCGGTCGGCGGCGTTCGCCTCCCGGCAGACCCGCAGGATCTCGGCGCTGGAGGTGAGCACCGGCCGCCACACCACCCGGGCCGGCACGTCGGCGGAGGCGTCCAGCAGACCGGCGATCTCCCGGGACTGATCGGCGACCTGCTCCAGCGTCTCCGGGCCGTAGAGTCCCTGACTGCCCGTGAGAAACCAGATCTCCGGCTGTGCCGACTGTGCCAGGTGCGATGTCATCTGCTTACCCCTCCGTGATTGGTCAACGCTGGCCGTAGACGTTCTGGTACCGCTCGTACAGCGCGTCGATGTGGTGTGGCTCGATCGGCACCGGGTCACCGCCCGAGCAGGTGATGTGCACGGTCCGGGCGACGTCCTCGCACATCACCGCCGCCTTCACGGCCGCCTTCGCGGACCGGCCGATGGTGAAGACGCCGTGGTTGCGCATCAGCACCGCCGGGGAGCGGTGTCCGGCCAGGGTCGCCACGATTCCCTTGCCGATGTCGTCGCCGCCGATCAGGGCGAACGGCCCGACCGGGATCTCGCCGCCGAATTCGTCGGCCATCGCGGTGAGCACGCACGGGATGGCCTCGCCGCGGGCCGCCCAGGCGGTCGCGTACGGGCTGTGGGTGTGCACCACGCCGCCGACGTCCGGCATCGCCCGGTAGACGTACCCGTGCGCGTCGGTGTCGCTCGACGGCCGGTGCTCACCGTCGACCACCTCACCGTCGAGGGTGGTGACCACCATCGACGCAGGCGTCAGGTCGTCGTAGGACAACCCGCTCGGTTTGATCACCATCAGGTCGGCACCGGGCACCCGGGCGCTGACGTTGCCGCTGGTCCAGGTGACCAGGCCCCACCGGGTCAGCTCGGCGTGCAGCCGGCACACCTCGTCGCGGAGCCGGGCGATCTCGGTGCCGATCTCGTCGGACCAGGGTTTGCCGGTCATCGGGTCGCCTCCTCGCGTAGCGCGTGCAACCGGTGCAGTACGTCGTTGCCGCCCCGGCCGAAGTGGTCGTGCAGCAGTCGGTACTCGGCGTAGAGCCGGTCGTAGACGTCGGCGGCGGCCGGGTCGGGAGTGTAGACCGCGCGGCGTACCTTGCCCATCGCCTGGGCCGCGGCCCGAATGTCCGGGTACGCCCCGGCGGCCACCGCCGCGTGGATCGCCGAGCCGAGCGCCGGCCCCTGTTCGGAGTCGATCACGCTCAGCGGCCGGCGCAGCACGTCGGCGTAGACCTGCATCAGGAAGGTGTTCTTGAGCAGCCCGCCAGCCACGATGAACTCGGTGACCGGGACCCCGGCGGACTCGAATGCGTCCACAATGGTGCGGGTGCCGAAGGCGGTCGCCTCGATGAGTGCGCGGTACTGCTCCTCCGGCCGGGTGGCCAGGGTCTGCCCGACGATCATCCCGGACAGGTAGTGGTCGACAAGTACCGACCGGTTGCCGTTGTGCCAGTCCAGCGCCACCAGGCCGTGCTGGCCGGGTCGCTGCGCGGCGGCCAGCTCGGTCAGGTACTGGTGCGGGTCCAGGCCGCGCTCGGCGGCCCGCTCGGCGTAACCGGCCGGCAGTGAGTTGGCCACGAACCAGGCGAAGATGTCACCCACCCCGCTCTGGCCCGCCTCGTACCCCCACAGGCCGGGCACGATGCCGTCCCGCACGACGCCGCACATGCCCGGCACCTCGGCCAGGGCGTCGGAGTTCATCACGTGGCAGGTGGAGGTGCCCATGATGGCGACCAGCTGGCCCGGCTCGACGGCCTTGGCCGCCGCGGCCGTGACGTGCGCGTCGACGTTGCCCACCGCCACCGCGATGCCGGCCGGCAGACCGGTCCAGGCGGCCGCCTCGTCGGTGAGCCGGCCGGCCAGCCCGCCGAGCGGGGCGAGCGGGTGGGCGAGCTTGTCGTCGACGAAGCCGGCGAAGTCGGGGTGCAGCGCGGCCAGGTAGTCGCGGGACGGGTAGCCGTCCTGGTGGATGCCCTTGTACCCGGCGGTGCAGACGTTGCGGGTCTCCACCCCGGTCAGCTGCCAGACGATCCAGTCTGCCGCCTCGATCCACCGGTCCGCGCGGGCGTACACCTCCGGGTCCTCGGTGAGCACCTGCAACGCCTTGGCGAACTGCCATTCCGCCGAGATCCGGCCGCCGTAGCGGGCCAGCCACGGCTCCCCGCGTTCCTCGGCGACCTGGTTGACCCGGTCGGCGTGCGGCTGGGCGGCGTGGTGCTTCCACAGCTTCGGATAGGCGTGCGGCCGGTCGGCCAGCTCCGGCAGCTCGTTGAGCGGGGTGCCGTCGGCCAACGCCGGCAGCACGGTGCAGGCGGTGAAGTCGGTGGCGATGCCGATCACGGCCGCCGGGTCGACGGCGGCCGCCGCCACCGCCTTCGGCACCGCCTCGCGCAGCACCGCCCGCCAGTCGGCCGGCAGCTGCAGCGCCCAGTTCCCCGGCAGCGGCGCGCCGGTGGCCGGCAGCCGCTCGGAGATGGCGCCGTACTCGTACTCGTGCACGGCCGAGCCGACCTCGGCGCCGTCGGCCACCCGGACCACCACGGCCCGGCCGGACAGCGTGCCGTAGTCGACGCCGATCACGTACTGGTCGGTGTGGTTCTCGCCCACCTGAACTCCTCCTCCAACGACGGCCTGGGGCGCGCGGCCGGACCGCGCCTGGTCGGCTTGCTCCGACACCGCTACCCGCTCCGCCGGCTACGGGTCACGGTGCGCTGCAACAGGATGAAGACGAAGAGCAGCACCCCGATGACGATCTTGGTCCACCACGAGCTCAGGTTTCCCTGAAAGGTGATGATGGACTGGATCAGGCCGAGCACCAGCACCCCAAGCACGGTGCCGAGCACGAAGCCCGAACCGCCGCTGAGCAACGTGCCGCCGATCACCACGGCCGCGATCGCGTCGAGCTCCATGCCGACGGCGTGCAGCCCGTTGCCGGAGAGCATGTAGAAGCTGAGCAGCACCCCGCCGAGCGCCGAGCAGAACCCGCTGATGGTGTAGACCCCGATCTGGGTCCGGGCCACCGGCAGCCCCATCAGCAGGGCGGACTGCGGGTTCCCGCCGAACGCGTAGGTGTTGCGGCCGAGCCGGGTGTAGGCGAGCACCCAGGCCGCGATGGCGACCACGAACAGCGCGACGACCACGCTGGGGGAGATGAAGAACCCACCGAACCGGATCCGCTCCTGCGCCATCGACGTCCAGAACGGATCGGTGATCGGGATCGACGAGGTGCTGATCGTGTAGCAGAGACCCCGGGCGAGGAACATGCCGGCGAGGGTGACGATGAACGGCTGGATGTCGAAGTAGTGGATGATCGCGCCCATCCCGGCGCCGAGCAGCGATCCGACCAGCAGCACCGCGGGCAGTGCCACCGCGGCCGGCCAGTTCCACGTGCCCAGCATCGTCGCCGCCAGCATGGTGCTCAGCGCGACCACCGCGCCCACCGACAGGTCGATCCCGCCGGTCAGGATGACGAAGGTCATCCCGACCCCGACCACGAGCAGGAACGCGTTGTTGATGAAGACGTTCAGCACCACCTGGGTGTCGGAGAAGCCCGGGTAGTTCAGCACCCCCGCGGTGTACATCACCACCAGCAGGATCAGCGTCGCCAGCACCGGGACGTAGCGTTGCTGTGGTCGCCAGGCGCGCGGCGCGAGGGTCGCGACGGTTCCCTGGGTCGTCATGCCGGTACCTCGATCCTCGGTTCCTCGCTGGCCGGTGGTCGTCTCGCCAGCGGTGGCTCGCGTCGCTGCCGGAAGACCTTGGCCCGGAAGGATGGCGACTGGAGCAGGCAGACGATGGTGACCACCAGCGCCTTGAACAGCAGCGTCGTCTCCGGCGGGATGCCGGTGGTGTAGATGGTGGTGGTGAGGGTCTGGATGATCAGCGCGCCGATCACGGTGCCGCCGATGGAGAACCGGCCGCCGGCCAGCGAGGTGCCGCCGATCACGACGGCGAGGATCGCGTCCAGTTCGATCCAGAGCCCGGCGTTGTTGCCGTCCGCGCTGGAGACGTTGGAACTGATCATCAGCCCGGCGATGCCGGCGCAGAGCGCGCAGAACATGTAGCTGGTCAGGATCAGCCGCTTCGCCTGGACCCCGGCCAGCCGGCTGGCCTCGGCGTTCCCGCCGACGGACTCGATGAGCATGCCGAGCGCGGTACGCCGGGTGAACAACACGGTCAGCACGAGCATCACCAGTGCGATCAACACCGAGAACGGCAGGGTGAGCCAGTAGCCGCCGCCGATCAGCTTGTACGGCGAGGAGTTGATGGTGATGATCTGGCCACCGGTGATCAGCTGGGCGAGTCCCCGGCCGGCCACCATCAGGATCAGCGTCGCGATGATCGGCTGGATGCCCACCCCGGCGACCAGGAGACCGTTCCAGGCTCCGAGCCCGAGGGCCAGCAGCAGCGCCAGCCCCACCGCGACCAGGACGCCGGTGACACTGTTCTGGTTGCTCAGGTCACTGATCTGCAGGCAGGAGAGGGCACCACAGATCGCCACCACCGAGCCGACCGAGAGGTCGATCCCGCCGGTGGCGATGACGAGCGTCATGCCGAGCGCCACCAGGATCAACGGCGCACCGAACCGGAGAATGTCGATCAGACTCCCGTACAGGTGGCCGTCGCGGACCTGGATGGAGAAGAAGTTCGGCGTGAAGAAGAGGTTGCTGACGAGCAGCACCAGCAGGATCACCACCGGCCACAGCAGGCGGTGCCGGGTCAGGGCGGTCAGTCGGGTCATTCCCGTGCTCCACTCGCGATTGCCTGCATGACCCGCTCGGCGTCCAGGTCGGCGTCGTTTGCCAGTTCGGTGACCATCCGGCGGTCGCGCAGGACGGCGACCTTGTGGCTGAGCCGGAGCACCTCGTCCAGTTCCGCCGAGATGAACAGCACCGCCATCCCGCCGTCGGCCAGCGACACGACCAGCCGCTGGATCTCGGCCTTGGCCCCGATGTCGATGCCGCGGGTCGGCTCGTCGAGGATCAGCAGCTTCGGCTCGGTGATCAGCCAGCGGGCCAGCAGGACCTTCTGCTGATTGCCGCCACTGAGATTACGGACCAGCGCCTCCGGATTGGGCGGCGAGATCCGGAGGGCCTTCACGTACTTGTCGACAAGTTCGTCCTGGCGGCGCCGCGGCAGTGGGCGGGACCAGCCGCGGGCGGCCTGCATGGCCAGGATGATGTTCTCCCGGACGGTCAGGTCGCCGATGATGCCCTCGGTCCGCCGGTTCTCCGAGCAGAACGCGATGTCGTGCCGCATCGCTACCCGCGGGCCGCGCATCGTCACCGGCCGCCCGCCCGCCCGCAGCTCGCCGCGATCGGCCCGGTCGGCACCGAAGAACAGCCGGGCCGCCTCGGTCCGGCCCGAGCCGAGCAGTCCGGCGAGGCCGACCACCTCGCCGGAGTGGATCGCCAGGCTGAACGGCTCCACCGCGCCGGTACGGCCGAGTTCGTGCGCCTCGACGACCGGTTCGCCCCCCTCCAGGGCGGCCAGCGAGGGCTTGGGCTGCTCCTCCAGCTGCTCCAGCGCGGCGAGTTCCTGGCCGATCATCTTCGCCACCAGCTCGAGCTGGGGCAGTTCGCGGGTGGCGTACTCGCCGACCAGCCGGCCGTTGCGCAGCACCGTGATCCGGTCGGAGACCTCGTAGACCTGGTCCAGGAAGTGGGTCACGAAGAGGATCGCCATGCCCTCGTCGCGGAGCTTGCGGATCACCCGGAACAGCTGCTCGACCTCGGCCGCGTCGAGGCTGGAGGTCGGCTCGTCGAGGATCAGCACCTTCGCCGAGATGTCGATGGCGCGGGCGATGGCGACCATCTGCTGGATGGCGAGCGAGTGGCTGCCCAGCAGGGACGACGGGTTGACCTCGACGCCCAGCCGGCGCAGCAGCCCGGCGGCGTCGTCGCGCATCTTCGACCAGTGGATCCGGCCGAACCGGTGGGGCTCACGCCCGATGAAGATGTTCTCCGCCACCGACAGGTTGGCGCAGAGGTTGACCTCCTGGTAGACCGTGCTCACCCCGGCCCGCTGCGCCTGAAGCGGGCCGGTGAAGCGGACCGGCACGCCGGCCAGCCGGATCTCCCCCTCGTCGATGTCGTACACCCCGGTGAGGACCTTGATGAGCGTCGACTTCCCGGCGCCGTTCTCGCCCATCAGGGCGTGCACCTCGCCGGGCAGCAGCCGGAAGTTGACGTCGTCGAGCGCCCTGACCCCGGGGAACGCCTTGCCGATACCGGTCATTGTGACCAGTGGCTCTGGTTCGACCACGTCAGCGTCCTCTCTGGCGGTGCGGCGTACCCGCGGGTGCCGGCCGTCGGGACGGCCGGCACCCGAATCGGTACGGTTCAGTACTGTCGCTCCGGGAGCACGGCCTTGGCCTGCTCCTGGGTGAAGGTGGTCTCCTCGGTGAGCACCCGGGCCTCGACTTCCTCCCCGGCGTCGACCTTCTTGACCAGCTCCATGAGCTGTGGGCCGAGCAGCGGGCTGCACTCGACGATGAAGTTGATCTTGCCATCGGCGAGCGCCTGCATGCCGTCCTTGACAGCATCCACGGTGATGATCTTGATGTCCACGCCGGGCTTGAGGCCGGCGCCCTCGATCGCCTCGATCGCACCCAGACCCATGTCGTCGTTGTGGGCGTAGAGCACGTCGATGTCGCTGTTGGACTTCAGGAAGGCGTCCATGACCTCCTTGCCCTTGGCACGGGTGAACTCGCCCGTCTGCGAGGCAACGATCTTGAACTTCGGGTCCGCGCCGATCACCTCGGCGAAGCCGGCCTTCCGGTCGTTCGCGGGCGCCGAGCCGGTGGTGCCCTGCAGCTCGACGATGTTCACCTGCTCCGTCGTGCCCTCGTACTCCGCGACCAGCCACTCGCCGGCCTTCTTGCCCTCCAGCACGAAGTCCGAGCCGATGAAGCTCTTGTACAGCGAGGTGTCGGCCGAGTCCACGGCCCGGTCGGTCAGGATCACCGGGATCCCGGCGTCCTTGATCTCGCGCAGCACGGTGTCCCAGCCGGTCTCGACCACCGGCGAGAAGGCGATGACGTCGACCTTCTGGGTGACGAAGGACCGCAGCGCCTGGATCTGGTTCTCCTGCTTCTGCTGCGCGTCGGAGAACTGGAGTTTGATGCCGGCCTCCTTGGCCGCATCCTGGATCGACTTGGTGTTCGCGGTTCGCCAGCCACTCTCCGCGCCCACCTGGGAAAACCCGAGCGTGATCTGGCCGTCGTCGGCGGGCTCTCCCCCGGTATCGCCACCACAGGCGGCCAGCGCGGCGACCATCACCACGCCGAGTGCGGTCGCCGAGATCCTCTTCAGCACCGTTTCCTCCTCATCGTTGCGAATCAGGTGACTCGTCAGCACCCGCGGCCCGCGTCGTCGCGGGAAATCGCCACCCGGCCCTGACTCATATCGTCATCGGTCGTAGTTACCGTTCACATGGCCGAACTTCTCGTTCGACCCCCTCCGGCATCGGACCGCCGTCGCCCCACCCACCAGCGCCGCCGAGAGCCGCCTTGGCGCCGGGAGAACTGGCTCAACATCGATCGATCCTTCGGACCTCTGGGATTCCTCGTTTCGAGAGTGTTAACGTTCTCATGCCGTGCCGTCAAGAGGCTGGACGGCGTAGGTACGGATCCGTGATACGACGGTGGCCCGAGGCCGGTCCGACGGTCGCCGGATCGCGACGCGGAGGGAGCGATCTTGTCCCGTGATCACCCGGTGATGCGCGATGTCGCCCGGCTCGCCGGGGTGTCCCACCAGACCGTCTCCCGGGTGCTCAACGGCCACCCGAACGTTCGGCCCGAGACCAGGACCCGGGTCCTGGACGCCATGCGGGCCCTCAACTACCGGCGCAACCTCGCCGCCCGCGCCCTGGTCACCCGCCGATCCGGCACGCTCGGCCTGATCGCCTTCGAGACCACCCTGTTCGGGCCGGCCTCGACCCTCTACGGCATCGAGCAGGCCGCCCACGCGGCCGGCTACTTCGTCAGCGTGGCGAGCGTCCGTTCGCTGGACCGCGCCTCGGTACTGGAGGCCGTCGACCGACTCTGCGCCCAGTCGGTCGAGGGGATCGTGGCGATCGCCCCGAAGAGCACCGTCGCCAGTGCGCTGACCCAGGTGCCGGCCGGCCTGCCGGCGGTCGCCGTGGGCGGCGCGGACGGGGACGCGGTGCCGACCGTGCGGATCGACAACGCGGCCGGCGCGGCGATGGCCACCCGGCACCTGCTCGCCCTGGGCCACGCCACCGTCCACCACATCCCCGGCCCCCCCGACTGGCCCGAGGCGCGGGACCGGATGGACGGTTGGCGGGACGCGCTCAGCGCCGCCGGAGCGGCCGTACCGGTGATCCGGCCCGAGGACTGGAGCGCCCGCTCCGGCTACCGGCAGGGCCGGGCGCTGGCCGCCGACGACTCGGTCACCGCCATCTTCTGCGGCAACGACCAGATCGCCCTGGGCGCGCTGCGGGCTCTGCACGAGGCAGGCCGCCGGGTGCCCGAACAGGTGAGTGTCGTCGGCTTCGACGACGTACCCGAGTCACCGTTCTACCTGCCGCCGCTGACCACGGTCCGGCAGGACTTCGTGGAACTCGGCCGGCGCAGCCTCGACCTGCTGCTCGGCCAACTCAGCACCGGGGTACGCGCCGACCGCCACCTGATGCTGACGCCCCGGCTGGTCACCCGGGCGAGCTCGGGGCCGGCCCCGGCCCGCCGCGGTTAGCCGCGCCCACCGCCCGCCGGACCCCGCACCTCCCGCCCGCCCCGCCAGCCGGTGGCGGGCACCTTGCCGCCCTCCGCGCGCAGAACCCTGCCCGCGAGACCCGGGGTACCGACCACCACGATCGCCTCACCGCGCCCGCGGCGCGGAACAATTTCGCAGTTCAACGCCGTGAAGGCTTGACACTCCCACAGACTCGGGCGTAAACAAACGCTAAGCAAAATGAAACGGCGGTGAAACCACATGTACGCCGAGGAGCGCCAGCAGGAGATCGTCCGGCTGGCCCGGGCCGAGGGTCGGGTCGACGTCACCACCCTGGCCGAAACCCTCAACGTGACGGCGGAGACCATCCGGCGCGACCTGACCACCCTCGAACGCGTCGGGGTGCTGCGCCGGGTGCACGGCGGCGCCATCCCCGTCGAGCGGATCGGCTTCGAGCCGGCGCTGGCCACCCGGGACTCCGTACTCATCGACGAGAAGGAGCGGATCGCCAAGGCGGCCCTCGCCGAGCTGCCGGAGGAGGGTGCCGTCATCCTCGACGCCGGGACCACCACCGCCCGGCTCGCCCAGGCCATCCCCGGCGACCGCGAGCTGACCGTGGTGGTGAACTCGCCGGTGCTGGCCAGCACCCTGGGCACCCGGACCAACCTGAACGTGCTGCTGCTCGGCGGCCGGGTACGGGGCAAGACCCTGGCCACCGTCGATGACTGGGCGCTGCGCCCGCTCGCCGACATGTACGTCGACATCGCCTTCCTCGGCACCAACGGCTGCTCGGTGGAGCGCGGCCTGACCACCCCCGATCCGGCCGAGGCGGCGGTCAAGCGGGCCATGATCGCCGCCGCCCGGCGGACCGTGGTGCTGGCCGACCACACGAAGATCGGAAACGACTACCTGGCCCGGTTCGGCGCGCTCTCCGACATCGACCTGCTGATCAGCGACAGCGGCCTGGACGAGGATCTCGTCGCCGACCTGGAGACCGCCGGCGTACGGGTGGTGCGGGCATGATCCTCACCGTCACCCTGAACCCGAGCCTGGACCGGGCCGTCGAGATCGACCACCTGGCCCGGGGCGACGTGTTGCGGGCCGCCTCGGCCCGGCTCGATCCCGGCGGCAAGGGCGTGAACGTCTCCCGGGCGCTGCTGGCCAACCGGGTGGCGTCGCGGGCGGTGCTGCCGTGCGGCGGCGACGAGGGCGCCCAACTCGTCCGGCTGCTCGCCGCCGAGGGCGTCGACCTGTTCGCGGTGCCGATCGCCGGGCGGACCCGGTCGAACATCACGCTGGCCGAGCCGGACGGCACCGTGACCAAGATCAATGAGCCCGGTCCCGGCCTGACTCCCGCCGAGTTCGAAGCCGTCACCGACCAGGTGCTGGCCGCCGCCAGACAGGCCGACTGGGTGGTGGTCTGCGGCAGCATCCCGCCGGGGCTGCCGGTCGAGGCGTTCGGTCTGCTCTGCGAGCGTCTTGTCGACGCCGGCGCCCGGCTCGTGGTGGACACCAGCGGACCGCCCCTGCAGGTGGCCGCCACCGCCGGGGCGGCGCTGCTGAAGCCGAACCGGGAGGAGCTGGCCGAGGCGGTCGGCCGCCGGATGGAGTCACTTGCCGACGTGGTGGCCGCCGCCGAGCAACTGCGGTCCTGGGGTGCCGCGGCGGTGCTGGCCAGCCTCGGCGCCGACGGTGCCGTCCTGGTCGACGCCACCGGCGTGGTCAGCGGCGACTGCCCGGTGGCCCGACCGCGCAGCAGCGTCGGCGCCGGAGACGCACTGCTGGCCGGGTTCCTGGCCGCCGGCGCCGCCGGCCCGGCCGCCCTGGCGGAGGGGCTGGCGTGGGGCGCCGCCGCGGTCCGGCTGCCGGGCAGCCGGATGCCCGGCCCGGCCGACCTGAACCGGGCGGACGTCCAGGTCCGCGACCGGACGGTCGAGTTCCGGTCCACCGCCCGGGACGCGCCGGCCCAGCCGCGGCCGGCCGAGGAGAAACGCCTGGTCCCGCAGAAGCCTCTCGCGAACGGTTGACGGCGGCGGATCCACCCTGATGCTTCGCTGCCGATCCCCTCCCCACCCCCACCCTTAAGGAGCAGCACACATGGCAACCGACTACACACCCGCGGTGCAGGGCACCGGGGTCAAAGCCACCGTCCAGCGGATCGGCGGCCATCTCGCCGGGATGGTGATGCCCAACATCGGGGCGTTCATCGCCTGGGGCCTGATCACCGCCCTGTTCATCCCGACCGGCTGGATCCCGAACGAGACCCTGGCCGAGCTCGTCGATCCCATGATCGCGTACCTGCTGCCGCTGCTCATCGGCTACACCGGCGGCAAGCTGGTGCACGGCCAGCGCGGCGCGGTGGTCGGCGCGATCGCCACCATGGGTCTGGTGGTCGGCGCCGACGTGCCGATGTTCCTCGGCGCGATGATCATCGGCCCGCTGACCGCGTACCTGCTGAAGCTCTTCGACGGGCTGGTCGAGAACCGGATCAAGCCGGGCTTCGAGATGCTGGTGAACAACTTCTCGGCCGGCATCATCGGCGGCGTGATGGCGATCGCCGGCCTGCTGGCGATCGGACCGGTCATCGAGACCATCACCAACGCCGCCGGGGACGCCGTCGACTGGCTGGTCGACAACAGCCTGCTGCCGTTCGTCTCGGTCCTGGTCGAGCCGGCCAAGGTGCTCTTCCTGAACAACGCCATCAACCACGGCGTCTTCACCCCGCTCGGCGCGGCCGAGTCGGCCGCCGACGGCAAGTCGATCCTGTTCATGATCGAGACGAACCCCGGGCCGGGCCTCGGCCTGCTGCTGGCCTTCATGTTCTTCGGTCCCCGGCTGCTGCGCTCCAGCACCCCGGCCGCGATCGTCATCCAGTTCCTCGGCGGCATCCACGAGATCTACTTCCCGTACGTGCTGATGAAGCCCCGGCTGATCATCGCGATGATCGTCGGTGGCGCCTCCGGTGTGCTGACCTTCATGGCCACCGGCGCCGGACTGGTCGCCGCCCCGTCCCCGGGGAGTATCTTCGCCTACCTCGCCGTCGCGCCCAGGGGCGGCTGGTTCGCCGTCGTACTCGGCGTGCTGATCTCCGCGGCGGTGACCTTCGCGGTCGCCTCGGCGCTGCTCGGCTTCGGTCGGCTGGAGCGCGATGAGCCGACCGACGGGCAGGACGACCCGGCGACCGCCGGGCAGCCGCAGGACTCCACCACCGCCGGCGGGCGCACCGCCGGCCAGCCGGTCACCACCTGACGGCCGGCATCACCGACCCGGACCGCAACCCACCCACCACGGAAGGTGTGAGCCGAATGGCCACCATCAACGGAGCAGAGATCCGCAAGGTCGTCGTCGCCTGCGACGCCGGCATGGGCAGCAGCGTCATGCTCGCCAGCCAGCTCCGCAAGCAGTTGCAGAAGCAGCAGGTCACGGTCGAGCACACCCCGGTCAACTCGATCCCGGCCGATGCCGACGTGGTGGTCTGCCACACCGGACTGGCCGCCCGGGCCCGGGGCAGCGCGCCGGGCAAGGTGATCGTTCCGGTCCAGGTGTTCATCGGCGACCCCGCCGTGGCCAAGCTGGTGAAGGCCGTGCAGAGCGGCGGCCAGGTCGATGGCTGAACAGCTCGGATCGCCCGGCGCGCTGTTGGAGCGCCGGGCGGTCCGGTTGACCGAGCAGGCCGCCGACCGGGACGACGCGATCCGCAGGTGCGGCCAGACCCTGATCGAGATCGGCGCGGTCGAACCCGGCTACCTCGACGCGATGCTGGAGCGGGAGCGGTCCGTCTCCACCTACGTCGGGGAGGGGGTGGCCATCCCACACGGCACCCTGGCCGGCAAGGACGCGGTGCACCGGGACGCGCTGGCGGTGCTGCGCTTCCCGGCCGGGGTGGACTGGGGCGGTTCCCCGGTCACCGTCTGCGTGGCGATCGCCGCCCGCGGCGACGGCCACGTCGCCCTGTTGTCCGAACTCGCCCAGATCCTGCTGGACCCGGACCGGGCCCGGCAACTGCGCGAGGCGACCGAGATAGCTGACGTACTCCGGCTGTTGGAGCCGGTTGGAGAGGAGAACCCGCGGTGAAGGTCGTCCGATTCCACGCACCCGGCGACGTCCGGATCGAGGACGCGCCGGAACCGAACCCGGGTCCCGGGGACGTCAAGATCCGGGTTCGGGCCTGTTCCACCTGCGGCACCGACGTGAAGATCTCCAAGTTCGGGCACCACCACATCTCCCCACCCCGGGTGATGGGGCACGAGATCGCCGGCGAGGTGACCGAGGTCGGCGCCGGCGTCGACGACTGGCAGCCCGGTGACCGGGTCCAGGTGATCGCGGCGATCCCGTGCGGCCGGTGCGCCGAGTGCCGGCGCGGGCGGATGACCGTCTGCCCGAACCAGGAATCGATGGGCTACCACTACGACGGCGGCTTCGCCGAGTATCTGGTGGTCCCGGCGAAGGTGCTGGCGGTGGGAGGGCTGAACCGGATCCCCGCCGGCCTCGGGTACGCCGAGGCCTCCGTCGCCGAGCCGCTCGCCTGTGTCCTCAACGGACAGGAGCTGGCCCGGGTCGGCCCCGGCGACGACGTGGTCGTGATGGGCTCCGGGCCGATCGGCTGCCTGCACGTACGGTTGGCCCGGTCGCGCGGGGCCGCCCGGGTCTTCCTCGTCGACGTGAACCGGGAACGGCTGGACCTGGCCGCCGGTCTGGTCGCGCCGGACGGCACGGTCTGCGCGGCGGAGACCGACCCGGTCGACGGCATTCTCAAGCTGACCGACGGCCGGGGAGCCGACGTCGTGATCACCGCGACCGCCGCCGGCGCCGCCCAGGAGCAGGCGCTGCAGATGGCCGCCCGGCAGGGCCGGATCAGCTTCTTCGGCGGCCTGCCGAAGGACAACCCGATCATCGCCTGCGACTCCAACCTGGTGCACTACCGCGAGTTGACGATCGTCGGCGCGAACGGCTCGAGCCCCGCCCACAACGCCCAGGCGCTGGAGCTGATCGCCTCGGGCGCGGTGCCGGTGACCGACCTGATCACGCACCGGTTGCCGGCCTCGGCGGCGCTCGACGCGTTCGACATCGTGGCCCGGGGCGAGGCCATCAAGGTGACCATCGAACCCTGAGAGGGGAAGCCATGCCCACCCGAACCGTGACCGTGGGATCGGCGAGCGGCCTGCACGCCCGACCCGCCGCGCTCTTCGTGGCGGCGGCGGCCGCCCAGTCCGTACCGGTGACCATCCGGACCGGCGACCGGCCGGCGGTGCCCGCCCGCAGCATGCTCTCGGTCCTCGCCCTCGGCGCCCGGCAGGGCACCGAGGTCGTCCTGGCGGCCGACGGCGACGGCGCCGACGCGGCCCTCGACGAGCTCGCCGCACTGCTCGCCCGCGACCTCGACGCCGAGGACGCGACCGACACACCGACCGCGCAGGGGGAGCCCGCGGATGCCTGACCCGGCGAACGCGGACACCCGGACCGGCACCGCCACCCTGACCGGAATCGGGGTCAGCCCGGGGCTGGCGGCAGGGCCCGTGCACCGGGTCGCGCCGCCGCCCCGGCTCCCCCCGGCCACCCCGGTCACCGACCCGGCGGCCGAGGTCGATCGGGCCGTCGAGGCCCTGGCCACGGTCGCCGCCGAACTGAACCGGCGGGCCGGCGCCGCCACCGACGCGACCGCCGCCGAGATCCTGCGGGCCCAGGTGATGATGGCCGAGGATCCGGTGCTGCGGGAGGCCGTCGAGGCAGCGGTGGGCGAGGGCCAGGACGCCCCGCACGCCATCCGGCAGGCGCTGCTGGCCCATCGGGCGGCGTTCGAGGCCGCCGGCGGCTACCTGGCCGAACGGGTGGCCGATCTCGACGACCTGCGCGATCGGGCGGTCGCCGCCTGCCTGGGCGAACCGATGCCGGGCATCCCGGACCCGGGCCGGCCGTTCGTGCTGGTCGCCCGGGACCTCGCCCCGGCCGACACCGCGGGGCTGGACCCCGGCCGGGTGCTGGCGCTGGTCACCGCGGCCGGCGGGCCGACCAGCCACACCGCGATCGTGGCCCGGTCACTCGGCCTGCCCGCGGTGGTCCGCTGCCCCGAGGTGCTCGACCTGACGGACGGCACACTGGTCAGCGTCGACGGCGCGACCGGGCAGGTGCGGGCCGGGATCGACCCGGACACCGTCGAGGGGGTCCAGGACCGGGAACGCCGGCGGCGTGACCGGGTGGCCGCCTCGACCGGACCCGGGCGTACCGCCGACGGCCACCGGGTCGCCCTGCTGGCCAACATCGGTTCGGTCCGCGACCTCACCGGAGAGGTCGAGGGGGTCGGCCTGTTCCGCACCGAGCTGCTCTACCTCGACCGCACCGAGCCGCCGGGCCACGACGAACAGGTCGCGGCGTACGCGGAGGTGTTCCGCGCGATGGCCGGGCGCCGGGTGGTCCTGCGGACGTTGGACGCCGGCGCGGACAAGCCGCTGCCCTTTCTCGACCAGGGCGACGAACCCAACCCGGCGCTCGGGGTCCGCGGGCTGCGTACCGCCCGGAGCCGGCCGGACGTGCTGGCCGGCCAGCTGGACGCGGTCGCGGAGGCGGCCCGGGCCGCCGACGCCGAGGTCTGGGTGATGGCCCCGATGGTCACCACCGCCGCCGAGGCGGCCGAGTTCGCCGACCGGTGCCGGGCGGCGGGCCTGCCGACGGCAGGCGCGATGGTGGAGGTCCCCGCGGCGGCGCTGCGCGCCGGCGCCCTGCTGGGCGCGGTCGACTTTCTCAGCATCGGCACCAACGACCTGAGCCAGTACGCGTTCGCCGCCGACCGGCAGTGCGGCGACCTGGCCGACCTGCTCGACCCCTGGCAGCCGGTGCTGCTGGAACTGATCGCGGGCTGCGCCGCCGCCGGCCGGGCAGCCGGCAAGCCGGTCGGTGTCTGCGGCGAGGCGGCGGCCGATCCGGGACTGGCGGTGGTGCTCACCGGTCTCGGGGTGACCAGCCTGTCGATGTCCGCCCGCTCGGTGCCCGCGGTCCGGGCCGCCCTCGCGGAGCACACCCTGGCCGACTGCCGCCGGCTCGCCGAGGCGGCGCTCGCCGCCGGCGACGCCGCGGCCGCCCGGGCGGTGCTGGCCACCGCGGCAGCCGCGGGATGACGCCCGCGCGGGTCCGGGGGCGCGACCCGGACCCGCGCGGCGGCTGACCCGACCGGTGCGCGTATTCGATCACGATTGGCGGCTGAATTGCGACGGCTGGTCGGACCCCGATCCGGCCGGTGGCGAACGGTGCGGCCACGCCGAAAGCGGCAATGAGTTGCACAATTATCGTCCGATGAGTCAAAATCGATCCCTACCCGAATTCGCGCACGAGGAGTGATCGACCATGGCCAAACAAGTAATCACGCTTCTGACCGACGACCTGGACGGCAGCGAGGCCGATCGCACGGTGGAGTTCGGCCTCGATGGCGTGACCTACACCATCGATCTCTCCGAGAAGAACGTGGGTAAGCTCCGGCAGGCCCTCAATGTCTACATCGACGCAGGCAGCCGCGTCGGGCGCGGCGGCAACGAGAGCCGGCGCGGCGGCCGGCGCGGCAACGGTGGAGCGCCGACCCGCAGCGACCGCGACCAGAACCGGGCGATCCGCGAATGGGCCGTCAAGAACGGCTACGACATTTCCGAGCGGGGCCGGATTCCGGCCTCGGTGGTGACGGCCTACAACAATCACTGACCGGGCACGCGGGTCGTGCCGGCGGGCCGGCGGACGTGGACAACGTGGTGCGGGGTCAATGCCCGGCCCACGTTGTCCACGTAATCGGGCGGGCTAGCCGCCCTCGTTGGCTGACGGTGCGCTATCCGGTCCGGCACTCGGCGTCGGTGCCCCGGTGCCGGCGGGCGCGGCCCCGGCCGGCGCGCTCGGGTCCGGTTTCGGTTCGAGGCCGGCCGGTACCGGCAGGGCGCTGCCCTTGACGTATTCGGCCCAGCTCTGGTCCCAGACGGTCCATCCATTTCCCGGGTCGAGTTGGACCTCGGTGCCGGAGATCGTGACCAGGTCGCCGACCTGCGTCGTCTCCATCAGCCAGGCCGCGTTATCACTCGACACGTTCGTGCAACCGTGTGACACGTTGCGGCTGCCCTGGTCGCCGACCGACCAGGGAGCGGCGTGGATGAATTCCCCGCCCCAGGTCAACCGCTGGGCATCGGAGACGGTCACCACGTAGCCGCCATCCGGGTCGTCCCGGGTGTCGAAGACCGTCGAGTCGTGCTTCTCCATGATCACCATTTTGCCGCTGGACGTCGGCGTGCTCGGTTTGCCGAGGCTGACCGGGATCTTTCTGATCAGCCGGTCGTCCCGGAAAACCGACATCTGCTTCGTCCGGTTGTCGATGTCCAGCGTCAGCTTGCCGCCGATCCGAGCCGTCGCGGTCCGATCCGCGTCGCCGTACCTGTTCCCGCCCAGCGGCAGCCCGTCGAGAGCCGCCCGGACGGTGATGGTGGTACCCGATCGCCAGAAGTCCGGCGCCCGGTAGGAGACCTGCCGACCATTCTCCGTCCAGGCCCACACGCCCGGCTGCGGCGGATCCGTCGTCACGAAGAGCCGGCGCTGCACGTCGGCCCGGGCCGACTCGGCAATCCCCTCCTCGAACGAGAGGGTCACCGGCATCGCGACCCCGTAGGTCCGGTCGCTCTCCAGGTAGAGGGTGCTGGCGGTCCGGCGGGTCGGCTTGTCCATTGTGGTGAACCGGGTACTCGCTGTGGTGTTCTGCCCGGCGTCGTTCGTCGCCACCACCTCGGCCTGGTACGTCCGCTTCGGCTTGAGCGGACCGGCCGGCACCCACGAGGTGCCGTCGGCACGCAGTTCGCCGTCGACCCGGCCACCCCGGTCGTCGGTGACCTGCACGGCGGTTATCCGGCCGCCGGTGACCGTGGTGGCGATCTCGGCGCTCAGGGGCACATCCTTCGCATCCGCCGCCGGAGCCACCGACAGCGTGGCGGCCGGCGGCGGCGCCGGGCGCGGCCGGCGCTCGCTCGTGCACGACGTCAGCAGCAGCGACCCGGTCGTCGCCACAGCCGTCAACAGCAGTACCCCTTGTCGCCTCCACACCATCGCCCCCACCCCCGCTTCGTCGCGTCCTGACCACATTCTGTATTGGCAGGATCACCGAGGAGGGGGTTCGGTCGAGTTGCGACAACCCGAACCGGACGCGCGACCCGAACGGCCGCGAGGGGAACTTTTCAGGCCCGCGCCCCGGGCGCCCTCCGCGACGTCCGGAGCACCTTCCACACCATCGCCGGCCGCCGCAGCACGCTGGGCGGGAGCAGCAGGTGCTGCACCTGGGTGAAGGTGCGCCGAATCTCCGGATCGACCTGGGCGGCGAGCTGGATCCGCCGGCTGTAGCGGTTGAGCAGCCGGATGCCCCGGGGCCGGCGCCCCACCGTCTCCGGATAGGCGAAGTCCCCCCCGGCCGCGAACTTCCACGGCGTCGCGATGATCCGTCCCGCCTCCTGGTAGAAGTCGCGCGACAGCGCCGCGCCAGGTGTGCCGTGCTGGTCCAGCAGCCGACCCAGCGCGATCGACTGAAGCGCCGCGCAGGTCATCCCCTGCCCGTAGATCGGGTTGAAGCTGCAGATCGCGTCGCCGAGGGCCAGGTAGCCGGCGGGCGCGTCCGTCTGCTCCTCGAAGTAGCGACGCCGGCTGGACGGGAAGTGGTGGGTGGCGATCTCGGTCAGTGGCTCGCACCGGCCGAGAATCTCCGCGATGGCCGGATGCGGCAGGCTGCGGGCGTGGGCGAGAAAGGATTCCTCGTCCGCGCCCGGGAACTCACCGTGCCAGCCGCCGAGGGAGACCAGCCAGCGGTCGTCCTCCACGGCGAGCACCAGGCCGGCCCGCTTCTCGTGCGGCGGCGCCGGCAGGGCGAACGCGCCCACCTGCGGTCCGAAGTCGCCCGGCCGGCGACGCAGCAGCCGGCTGGCGTACCCGAGACCGATCTTGATCTCCACGACCCGGGGCGCCGGACAGCCGAGGTCGGCCAGCCACCGGTCCGACCGGCTGCCCCGCCCGGTGGAGTCGACCACCAGGGCCGCCGCGATCACCGCACCGTCGGCCAGCCGTACGCCGGTCACCCGCCGGTCGGCGCTGACCAACCCGGCGACGGCCGTGCGGTCCCGGACCCGCACGTTCGGCAGGTCCCGCACCCGCCGGTAGAGGGCGGTCTCCAGCAGCGGCCGGCTGAACGCCAGCAGTCCGACACCGGTGGACACCAGCGGCCAGATGATGCCGTACCGGTGGTAGGAGAGCTCGGCTCCCGGGTCGAACGGGATCGCCCCGGCCGCCACCAGCTCCGCCACCAGACCCGGGAACAGCTCGCCGAGCGCCTCCTGGCCGGAGCCGAGCAGGATGTGACCGTGGGCGCCCTGCGGCACCCCCCGGCGGGGCGTCGCCAGATCCGGCAGCTCGTCCCGGTCGAGCACCACCACCTCGGCGAAGCGGTCGGACAGCGTGCGGGCGGCGGCGAGACCGGCGATACCGGCCCCGATCACGACCGCGGTCTCGGGTACGACGGACGGTGCCGTGGAAGCGGAGGTCATCGGTCCAGTGTGGCAACCGATCGTCCACGGTCGGCACCGGCTCGCCGATTCGACCGACGCGCCGACGCATCCCTTGTGGATGGTCGACTGCCGGCTCACCGTTGGCCGGTGCCCAGGTCCTCCTCGATCCGGCGGGCGGTGGCCAGCAGCGGCGGCAGCAGCTCCCGACGGATCACCTCGGACGAACCCCGGCTGGCGCGCGCGGAGACGTTCACCGCGGCGACCACCACCCCGTGCTCGTCCCGGATCGGCGCCGCCAACGACCGCAGCCCCTCCTCCAGTTCCTGGTCCACGATCGCGTAACCCTGACTCCGGATCCGGGCCAGCACGGTCCGCAGCCGGGCCGGATCGGTTACCGTACGCCGGGTCAGCGGACGCAGCTCGGCCGTGGCGAGATAGCTGTCCAGCCAGTCGGCCGGCTGCCCGGCCAGCAGCACCCGCCCCATCGAGGTGGCGTACGCCGGGAACCGGGTGCCGACGCTTATCGCCACCGTCATGATCCGCTTGGTCGGCACCCGGGCGACGTAGACCACCTCGTCGCCGTCGAGTACCGACACCGAGCAGGACTCGTGCACCTCGGCGACGAGGGCCTCCATGTGCGGCTGGGCCACCTCGGGCAGACTCAGACTGGACAGGTAGGCGTAGCCCAGCTCCAGGATCCGGGGCCGCAGCGAGAAGAGCCGCCCGTCGGTGCGCATGTAGCCCAGCTCGACCAGGGTGAGCAGGAACCGTCGGGCGGCGGCCCGGGTCAACCCGGTCGCCCTGGCAACCTCGCTCAGGGTGAGCTGCGGGTGATCCGCGTCGAACGCCCGGATGACGGCGAGCCCGCGTTCCAGGGACTGGACGAACTCCGGCGTGCGGACCGCGGACTGCTCCGCCTGTTCCGCACTCGTCATCCGCGCTCCCCGCCTCCGGCCGGCCGGTCGGGCAGCTCCCGCAGCGTCTGCTGGGCCACCCGGAACGCCCGGTTCGCCGCCGGCACCCCGGCGTAGACGGCGACCTGCAGCAGCACCTCGCCGATCTCGTCGGCGGTGAGCCCGTTGCGCACCGCCGCCCGCACGTGCATCGCCAGCTCCTCGTCGTGGTTCAGCGTGGCCAGCGCCGTCAGGGTGATCACGCTGCGGGTCCGCCGGTCCAGTCCGGGACGGCTCCAGACCTCGCCCCAGGCGTACCGGGTGATCAGGTCCTGGAACGCCGCGGTGAACGGGTCGGTACCGGCCACCGCCCGGTCGACGTGGGCGTCACCGAGCACCTCCCGGCGCACCGTCATGCCGGTCTCGTGCCGTTCCCGGTCATCCATCGACCCGCTCCTGTCCGCTACCGGTCCCCGCGGCGTCCACCCTGGTCGGCTCGAAGTGTTCCAGCAACAGCCGGGTCACCGGCTCCGGACGCTCCACGTTGGCGAGGTGGGCGGCGCGGTCGACCACCGCGAGCCGGGCGGCCGGAACGAGTCGGGCGATCTCGCGGGCCTGTTCGACCGGGGTGGCCGGGTCGTCGGCGCCCGCGACGACAAGCGTCGGCGCCACGATGCCGGGCAGGTCGGCCCGGAGGTCCATCGCCGCGATCGCCTCGCAGCAGGCCGCGTATCCGGCCGCCGGGGTGCTGGTGAGCATGCCCCGGTAGCCGGCGACGACGGCCGGGTGCGCGGCGGCGAAGTCTGGGGTGAACCAGCGGGACAGGACCGCCTCGGCGACCGCCTCGACGCCGCCCTCCCGGACCGTGCCGGCGCGGTCCCGCCACGCCCGTTCCGGCCCGAGCCGGGCGGCGGTGCAGAGCAGCGCGAGCCGGTCGACCCGGTCGGGGGCGTGCGCGGCCAGCCACATGCCGACCATGCCGCCGAGGGACAGCCCGGCGTACGACACCCGGGGCAACGCCAGGTCGTCCAGCAGCCGGAGCAGCTCGGTGCCGAGGATGTCGATGGTGGTCCGGCCGGTCGGCCCCGCCGATCCGCCGTGCCCGAGGTGGTCGTAGCGGACCACCCGGAACCGTTCGCTGAGCGGACCGACCTGCGGCCGCCACATCTCGCTGGTGGTGCCGAGCGAGGAGCCGAGCACCAGCACCGGCGCGTCGACCGGACCGTCCAGCACGGCGTGCAGGCGCGGGCTCATCCGGGCTCCCCTATGTCGGCGCCGGGGTCGTCGGCGCCGGGCTCGTCGGCGTCGCCGCGGCGGTGGGTGGCCAGGGCCCGGTCCACGAGCCGGCCGGCGGAGCCGAGCCAGTTCGCCGGGTCGAGGGCGGCGTCGATCTCGGCCGCGTCCAGGTGGGCGCCGATCTCGGCGTCGGCGAGCAGGGCGTCGCGGAAGCTGGCGGTCCGGCCGGCGGCGCGGACCGCCCGGCCGACGGCGTCGTGCGCCCGGGCCCGCCCGATCAGCGGTGCCAGCCGCGCCGACACCGCCTCGGCCAGCACCAGCCCGCCGGTCGCCGCCAGATTGGCCCGCATCCGGGCGGCGTCGACCTGCAGCCCGCCGAGAATCCGGTGGGTACGGACGGCCGCGCCGCCGGCGATCCGGGTCAACTCGATCACCGGCTCCCATTCGGCGTGCCAGCCGCCGGCGGCCCGCTCGTGTTCCTGGCTGGCGGCGGCGTACATCGTGGCGACCAGGCCCGGGCCGCGTCGGGCGGCGGCGGTCACCAGGACCGAGTCGACCGGGTTGCGCTTGTGGGGCATGGCGGACGACCCGCCGCGACCCGGGCCGCCGCCCTCGGCCACCTCAGCCACCTCGGTCTGGGCGAGCAGCCCGACGTCGAGGGCCACCTTGCCGGTGGCGACGAGAACGGCACCGAGCGCGGCGGTGAGGTCGAGCAGCGGCTGCCGGCGGGTGTGCCAGGGCAGCGGGCTGACCGCCAGGCCGAGTCGGGCCGCCATCCGGTCGGCCACCTCGCAGCCGGCCGGGCCGAGTCCGGCCAGGGTGCCGGCGGCGCCGCCCAGCTGCACCGGCAGCGCCGCCCGGGCCACCAGCAGCCGGGTACGGGCGTCGCGGAGCCCGAGCAGCCAGTTCGCCGCCTTCAGCCCGAAGGTGGTGGGGGTGGCCTGCTGGCCGAGGGTACGGGCCACCAGCACCGTGTCCCGGTGCTGCCCGGCCAGTCGGGCCGCCTCGTCCGCGGCCGCCTCCAGGGCGGCCAGCACCGGTCCGGCCGCCCGGCCGAGCACCAGCGCGAGGGCGGTGTCGAGGATGTCCTGGCTGGTGGCGCCGAGGTGGACCCACGGACGGGCCTCGGCCGGGACGGCCGCGGTGAGTTCGCGGACCAGCGGGACCACCGGGTTGCCCGCCGCCTCCGCCGCCCGGCCGAGCTCGGCCGGGTCGAACAGGTCGGGCCGGCAGTGCTCGGCGATCGTCTCGGCGGCCGCAAGCGGTGCGACGCCGGCGTCAGCCGCCGCGGTGATCAGCGCCCGCTCGGCGTCCAGCATGGCCCGCAGCAGCGCGTCGTCGGAGAGCTCGGCGGCCACCGCCGGTGTCCCGGACAAGCCGGTGAGTAGCCCGGTGGGCGGCGGCGACCCGTCCGCCGGGGTGGGCGGACCACCGGCGAGCGCGGCGACCGATCCGTCAGACGGCGAAGAAAACGGTCTCATGCTCCCCCTGCAGATGGATGTCGAAGCGGAGGCCGTCGTCGTCCTCCGTCGCCAGGAGCGTAGAGCGACGGGTCGCGTCGATGCCGCGCAGCACGGGGTCGGCGGCGTTGGCCGCGCCCTCGTCGGGGAAGTAGAGCCGGGTCACCACCCGATGCAGCAGGCCGCGGGCGAACACCGAGATGTCCAGGTGGGGGGCCTCGACAGCCCCGTCCGGCGACGGCAGGGCGCCGGGCTTGACGGTGCAGATCCGGTAGCGGCCATCGGCGTCGGTGGCGCTGCGGCCGAAGCCGCGGAAACCCGGCACCGCGGGTGGAAACGCGCCGCGCGGATCGTCGGGATGGTCGAAGTGGCCGGCCGGGTCGGCCTGCCAGCTCTCCACCAACGCGTCCGGGACCACCGCGCCGGCACCGTCGAAGACCCGACCGTGGATCCAGACCGCGCCCGGGGTGCCGTCGGGCACCACGTACGGCCCGTCGGGCCAGACCAGGCCGATGTGCAGGTACGGCCCGACGGTCTGTGAAGGGGTCACGGGCAGCCGCTCAGTCATCGTCGTCCTCGTTCTCGAACGGGGTGCTCTCCCGACCCCGCAGCACGATGTCGAACTCGAAGCCCAGCGCCCACTCCGGCGTGGTGACGGCGTGGTCGTACCGGGAGATGAGCCGTTGCCGGGCCGCCGGGTCGGGGATGGAGTTGAAGACCGGGTCCTGGAAGAAGAGCGGGTCACCGGGGAAGTACATCTGGGTGACCAGGCGCTGGGTGAACGCCCGGCCGAAGAGTGAGAAGTGGATGTGTGCTGGCCGCCAGGCGTTGTCGTGGTTGCGCCACGGGTAGGCGCCCGGCGCGATGGTGACGAACCGGTAGTGCCCGTCGGCGTCGGTGACGGTGCGCCCCACCCCGGTGAAGTTGGGGTCCAGCGGGGCCGGCCAGTTGTCGTTGGCGTGCCGGTACCGGCCGGCGGCGTTCGGCTGCCAGATCTCCACCAGGGTGCCGGGTACCGGTCGGCCGTCGCCGTCGCGGACCCGGCCGTGCACGATGATCCGCTGGCCGAGTGGTTCGCCGGCGTGCTGGCGGGTCAGGTCGTGGTCGAGCGGGCCGAGCCGCCCCTCCCCCAACAACGGGCCGGTGATCTCGGTCAGCCGGTGCGGCAGCAGCGCCAGCGGCCGGGTCGGCGCCCGCAGCGCCGTGGACCGGTAGTCCGGACTCAGCAGCGGCGGGTGAACGCCGGGCGGGTCCGGCCGGTAGGCGGGTACGACCAGGCCGCCGGCGGCCGGCCGGATCAGGTGGTCCGCCGGCTGGGTCGTCTCGTGGCTCATCATCGCTCTCCGATCACGCCAATCACCCCATCACGGCGGGCCACCTGACGTGGCGGTCCCGCCCGATCCGGCCCGCCGGTCCGGGCACCGTCAGGCCTCCAGTACCACCGCGAGCCCCTGGCCGACCCCGATGCAGATGGCCGCCAGACCGTACCCGCCGCCGCGGCGGCGCAGTTGCCAGGCCAGCGAACCGAGGATGCGCGACCCGGAGGAGCCGAGCGGGTGGCCGAGCGCGGTCGCCCCGCCCTGCGGGTTCACGATCTCCGGGTCGAGCTCCGGCCACTCCCGCAGGCAGGCCAGCGACTGCGCCGCGAACGCCTCGTTGAGTTCGACGACGGCCAGGTCACCCCAGCCGATGCCGGCCCGGCGCAGCGCCTGGTGGGCGGCCTGCACCGGCCCGATCCCGAACAGCTGCGGCTCGACGCCGGTGACCGCGCGGGAGACGATCCGGGCCAGCGGCTCCCGGCCGACCGCGTCGGCTCCCGCCCGGTCGGCGAGCAGCAGCGCGCTGGCCCCGTCGTTGAGCGGCGAGGAGTTCCCGGCGGTCACCGTGCCGTCGGGCCGGAACACCGGCCTGAGCCGGGCCAGCGCCGCCAGTGAGGTGGTCGGCCGGATGCTCTCGTCCCGGTCCAGCTCGGTGCCGGGGACGACGCTCACCTCGTCGGCGTAGCAGCCGGCGTCCCAGGCCCGGCTGGCGAGCTGATGGCTGCGCAGCGCGAACGCGTCCTGCTCCTCGCGCCCGATCTGGTGACGCTCGGCGAGGATCTCGGCGCCCTCGCCGAGGGTGACCGTCCACTCCGCGGGCATCCGGGGGTTCACCAGTCGCCAGCCGAGGGTGGTCGAGTGCAGGGACTCGTGGCCGCGCGGGTAGCCCTGCTCGGGTTTGGCCAGCACCCACGGGGCCCGGGACATCGACTCGACCCCGCCGGCCAGGCAGATCGAGGCGTCGCCCACCGCGATCGCCCGGGCGGCGCCGATGACCGCCTCCAGACCGGATCCGCAGAGCCGGTTGACGGTGGCCCCGGGCACCGACGTCGGCAGCCCGGCGAGCAGAACCGCCATCCGGGCCACGTCGCGGTTCTCCTCACCCGCGCCGTTGGCGTTGCCGAGCAGCACGTCGTCGATGCGGGCCGGGTCCAGGTCGGGGCTGCGCCGGACCAGCTCCCCGACGACGTGCGCGGCGAGGTCGTCGGGTCGGGCGCCGGCGAGCGCGCCGCCGTACCGGCCGATCGGGGTCCGCACCGCGTCGAGGATGTAGACGTCGGCGGACATCACACCCCTCCCTTCAGGGGATTCTGGCCGCGGCCGGCGCCGCCGCCCTTGGTGGCTTCCAGCGCCCGCAGCACGGACAGTTCCCGGGCGGTCGGTGGCTCGCCGGTACGCACCCGGTCGGCGACGGCGAGCCGCCAGCCGGTCGCCGCGCGGGCCTGCTCGACCGTCGCGCCGGGGTGCAGCCGGGTGAGGGTCAGTTCGCTGGTGTGCGGGTCCGGCTCCAGCACGCCGAGATCGGTGATGACCAGCCGGGGACCCCCGCCGCGCAGACCGAGCCGCGCCCGGTCGCCCGGGCCGGCGCCGTAGCCGACCGAGGTGACGAAATCGACCCGTTCGACGAACGTCCGCAGGCTCTGCCGCACCACGATCACCACCTCGCGGCAGGAGGCGGCGATCTCCGGGGCACCGCCGGCGCCGGGCAGCCGGACCGACGGGTCGGTGTAGTCGCCGCCGATCACCGTCGTGTTGATGTTGCCGTACCGGTCGAGTTGGGCGGCGGCGAGGAAGCCGACGTCGATCCGCCCGGGCTGCAGCCAGTAGTTGAAGACCTCCGGAACGGAGACCACCGCGTCGGCGGTATCGGCCAGGATGCCGTCGCCGATGGAGAGCGGCAGCCGGTCGGGCTTCGCGCCGAGACAGCCCGATTCGTAGATCAGCACGAGGCCCGGGGCGTGCGTGGCGCGGGCCAGGTTGGCCGCCGTGCTCGGTAGCCCGATGCCGACGAAGCAGGCGGTGCCGTCGCGCAGCGCGCGGGCGGCCGCGACGGTCATCATCTCGTCGGCGGTCCAGCCGCCGGTGCCGTCAGGGCGGACGGGGTCACTTGTCATGCCGCGCTCCCGGGGTTCGTCACATGCCGCTCGATCCACTCCTGGAAGGTGTCCCGGTCGCGGCTGATCTTGTCCCAGGCGAGGTAGTAGTCGTTGTCGCGCACCGAGTAGCCCTGGGTGTAGGAGGGGTGCGAGCCGCCGGGCGCGGCGGCCACCGCGGTCACCGCCCAGCCGGGCAGGACGACCTGGCCCGGCACCGGTTCGAACTTGTCGACGATCTCCTCGACGGTGACCAGCGACCGGCTGGCCGCGAGGACCGCCTCCTTCTGCACCCCGGTGATGCCCCACATCTGTACGTTGCCGGCCCGGTCGGCCCGCTGGGCGTGCACGATCGTGACGTCCGGCCGCAGTGCGGGGACCGCGGTGAGCTCCTCACCGGTGAACGGGCAGCTGATCGGTTTGATGTTGGCGGTGTAGCGGGGCAGGTCGGTGCCGGTGTAGCCGCGCAGGACGGCGAACGGCAGGCCGGCGGCGCCGGCGACGTAGCGGTTCGCCATCCCGGCGTGACTGTGTTCCTCCAGCCGCAACGGGTTGGGCCAGGAGTTCTGGACGGCGTCGCGGAACCGGTGCAGGGAACCGACGCCGGGGTTGCCGCCCCAGGAGAAGACCAGACCGCTGGCGCAGCCGGCGCCGATGAGCTGGTCGTAGATGACGTCGGGGGTCATCCGGACCAGGGTCAGGCCCCGTCGGCGCTGGCGGATGATCTCGTGACCGGCGGCGAACGGGATCAGATGGGTGAAGCCCTCCAGGGCCACCGTGTCCCCGTCCCGCACCAGCTCACCGACCCCCTCGGCCAGTGAGACGATTTTCGCCATCGGTCCGCCGCCTCCCGGTGTCGCCGCGCCCGGCCGTAGCGGGTCGGGCTGGTGTTCGCTATGCGGACTCCCGTCCTCATCTCGAACAGGACTCGTCTCGAACATAGTTCCCCCGAAACCGCCCGTCAATCGACCCGGCCGCGCGGGCCGGCGGCCCGGGAGGCGGGCGAAATGTTCGCGGACGGCCGTTGACGCCGGGCCGGAGCACGTGCCAACGTGCCAAGTGAGAACAGTCGTTCGGCAGGCGAACAGCGCCCCGGACCCAGGTGCCCGGAGGTCCAGTGGCTGACGAGGCGGGACCCGACCGCCGCCGGCCCGTTCCGGCCGGCCCGCGGCGCGGCCTGGTCGGCGCCGACGGGCACCGGTCGTCGGTGACCTCGCGGGTGCTCGGCATCCTGGCCGCCTTCGACAGCCGCCACCCCACCCTGTCGCTCAGCGACATCGCCCGCCGGGCCGGACTGCCGCTGGCCACCGCGCACCGGCTGGTCGGCGAGCTGGCCGGCTGGGGCGCCCTGCACCGCGGCCCGCGCGGGGAGTACGCGATCGGGGTCCGGCTCTGGGAGCTCGGCCTGCTCAGCCCGCTGCACCACCGGCTACGGGAGACGGCCCTGCCCTACCTGCCCGAGCTGGCCGCCGCCACCGGCGAGAACGCGCACCTGGCGGTCCGCGACGGCAGCCAGGCGCTCTACGTCGAGAAGTTCACCGGAGCGCGGGCGGTGCCGATCCTCAGCCGGGTCGGCGGCCGGCTACCGCTGCACGCCACCGGGGTCGGCAAGGCGCTGCTGGCCTTCCAGGACCCCGGGTTCGTCGGCGACTACCTACGCGAGCCGCTGATCCGGTGCACCCCGTACACCATCGTCGAGCCCGGCCGGCTGGCCGGTGACCTGACCGCGGTACGGCGCCGCGGCTGGGCCAGCACCCGCGAGGAGATGACCCTCGGCTCGTGCTCGGTGGCCGTACCGGTGCTCGCCGGCTCCGCCGACGGGGCCGGCGGCGGCCCCGTCGCGGTGGCCGCCATCGGGATCGTCGTGCACAGCCGGCGGACCAGCCTGCGGCCGCTGCTGCCGGCGGTGCGCGCGGCGGCGGACCAGATCGCGGCGCGGCTGGCCCGCCGACCCGTGGACCGAGCCGACTTCCACTGGGTGGAAGGACCGGCGAGCGCGGGACGCGGCGATGCGGCAGGCTCAGACAGAGCGGAGCGTCACCGGCAGCGGAGTAGGGAGTAGCGATGCGCACCCAGGTCGGAATCGTCGGGGCCGGACCGGCCGGGCTGATGCTGTCGCACCTGCTGCACCTGGCCGGGATCGACTCGGTGGTGATCGAGCGGCGGTCCCGGGAGTACGTGCAGAAGCGGGTCCGGGCCGGTGTCCTGGAGCAGGGCTCGGTGGACCTGCTGGTGGGCAGCGGCGTGGGTGAGCGGTTGCTCCGCGAGGGCGCCCGGCACGAGGGCATCGAGCTGCGCTTCGACGGGGAGTCACACCGGGTGCCGATGACCGAGCTGACCGGCCGGGCGATCACCGTCTACGGGCAGCAGGAGGTGATCAAGGATCTGATCGCCGCCCGGCTGGCGGCCGGCGGCCAGCTCCTGTTCGAGGTCGACGACGTCGTCCTGCGGGACCTGGACAGCGAGGAACCATCGATCCGGTTCCGGCACGAGGGCCGGGACGTGGAGCTGCACTGCGACTTCGTGGCCGGCTGCGACGGGTCGCACGGGGTCAGCCGGGGGTTCGTGCCGGACGGGGTGTTCACCACCTACGAGCGTGAGTATCCGTTCGCCTGGCTCGGCATCCTCGCCGCCGCGCCACCGGCCGTGCACGAGCTGATCTACGCCAACCACGAGCGCGGCTTCGCGCTGTACAGCCTGCGCTCACCGGAGATCTCCCGGCTCTACCTGCAGGTCGCCGCTGACACCGACATCGCCGAGTGGCCGGACGACCGGATCTGGTCGGAGCTGCGCACCCGACTGGAGACGGTGCCCGACTGGACGCTCAACGAGGGGCCGATCCTGGAGAAGGGCGTGACCCCGATGCGCAGCTTCGTGGTCGAGCCCATGCAGTGGAAGCGGCTCTTCCTCGCCGGCGACGCGGTGCACATCGTGCCCCCCACCGGGGCCAAGGGGATGAACCTGGCGCTGGCCGACGTCGCCCTGCTCGCCAAGGCGTTCGGCGCCTGGTACGACGGCGGCCAGGACGAGCTGCTGGCGACCTACTCCCGCGACGCGCTGCGCCGGGTCTGGCGGGCCCAGCACTTCTCCTGGTGGATGACGTCGATGCTGCACCGGCTGCCCGACCAGGACCCGTACGAGCGCCAACTGCAGCGCTCGGCGTTGCGGTACGTGACCTCCTCGAAGGCGTACGCGACGAGCCTCGCCGAGAACTACGTGGGGCTGCCCGAGGTGTGAGCCGCGGTCGGGTCAGCCGTTCTGGCAGACCGTCCCGTTGAGTCGGAACTCGGTCGGGCGGGCGTTGGTTCCGCTGTAGGTGGCCTGGAAGCCGAAGCTGGTGCTGGCGTTGGTGGCGAGGTTGCCGTTCCAGCTCGCGTTTCTCGCCGTCACGTTGCTGCCGGACTGCGCGACCTGCGCGTTCCAGCCGTTGGTGATCTGCTGGTTACCGGCGAAGGACCAGGTCACCGTCCAGTTGGAGATCGCCGGCCCGCGGTTGGTGATGCCGACGGTCGCGGTGAACCCGTTCCCCCACTGGTTGACCGTGTAGGTGACGGTGCAGGCCGTCGACGGCGGCGGGCCGGTGGTCGGCGGCGGGGTGGTCGGTGGTGGGGTGGTCGGCGGCGGGGTGGTCGGTGGTGGGGTGGTCGGCGGCGGGGTCGTCGGCGGCGGGCCGGTGGTCGGTGGCGGGGTGACCGCGTCGCGCGGGGGGAATCGCAGGATCCGGTCGTCGGCGGCCGCCGGGCTGCCCCGGCCGTCCCGGTTGCTGGTGGCCACCCAGAGGTACCCGTCCGGCCCGTACTCGACCGTGCGCAGCCGCCCGTACGCGCCGGTCAGCTCGGCGACCGGGGTGCCCACCCCGCCGTCGCCGGTCAGCGGCACGGTCCACAACCGGGCGCCGCGCAGCGCCGCGACGAAGAGCCGGTTGCCGGCGATGGCCGCACCGCTCGGCGACGCCTCGGCGGTGGTCCAGGTGATCACCGGGTCGCGGAACCGGGGGTCGTTGGCCCGTCCTTCGACCGTCGGCCAGCCGTAGTTGCCGCCGGGGACGATGAGGTTCACCTCATCCCAGCTGTTCTGGCCGAACTCGCTGGCGAACAGCCGCCCCTGGGCGTCGAAGGCGAGGCCCTGCACGTTGCGGTGGCCCAGGCTGTAGACAAGCGAGCCCGGGGTGGGGTTGTCCGCCGGCACCGAGCCGTCCGGCCGCATCCGCAGGATCTTGCCGTTGCGGCTCTGCGGATTCTGCGCGCTGGCGGTCTGGCCGGCGTCGCCGACCCCGGCGTAGAGCATGCCGTCCGGGCCGAAGGCGATCCGCCCGCCGTCGTGCACGGTGGCTCGGGCCAGTCCGGTCAGGATCGGCTGCTGGGTCTGCGGGCTGGCCAGCCGGAACCGGGCGATCCGGTTGTCGCTGCTGGTGGTGAAGTAGACGTAGACGTAGCCGTCCTGGGCGTAGCTGGGCGAGACGGCGAGGCCGAGCAGGCCGGACTCGCCGCTGGCCGAGACGCCGGAGATCTGGGCCACCTGCTGCGGGGGCTGGCCGGGGCGGACCTGCAGCACCCGGGCACTGTTGCGCTCGGTGACCAGGGCGCTGCCGTCGGGCAGGAAGGCCATCCCCCACGGCACCGCCAGGTTGCTGGCCGCCACCTGGGGCCGGCTGAAGTCGAAGTCGCCGACGGCGAGCGTACCCACGTCCGGCACCGCCGGCCCGGCCGCCGCGCCGGGGTCGACCACACCGCCCGGGACGGTGCCGGCGCCGGCCATTCCGGCCGCGCCGAGACCGGCGACGAGCGCGGCAGCGACCACCACGAGCCGAGCACGCATGACCCACCTCCGAGCGTCACTGAGCGAAGGTCGTCAATATAACACGGTGTTCACAATTCGGCGATCAGCAGCTCGGGACGCTCCACGCAGTCGGCCACCAGGCGCAGGAACCCACCGGCCACCCCGCCGTCGCAGACCCGGTGGTCGAAGGTGAGGCTGAGCTGGGTCACCCGCCGGACCGCCAACGCACCGTCCACCACCCACGGCTTCTCGGCGATCCGCCCGAGGCCGAGCAGCGCCGCCTCTGGGTGGTTGATGATCGGAGTCGAACCGTCGACTCCGAACACGCCGTAGTTGTTCAGCGTGAACGTGCCGCCGGTGAGCCGCTCCGGCGGCAGCCGGCCCGCCCGGGCCAGCGCCGTCGTCTCGGCCAGGCTCGCGGCGAGCTGCCGGGCCGACATCGCCTGGGCATCCCGGATCACCGGTACGACCAACCCCCGCTCGGTCTGTGCCGCAATGCCGAGGTGCACCCGCCGGTACTGGACGATCCGGTCCCGCTCCGGCTCGACCCGGGAGTTCAGCTCGGGAAACCGGCCGAGGGCGTACACGCAGATCCGGGCCAGCAGCGCCAGCACGCCGAGCGGCTGGTCGGGCCGGGCCGCGTTGATGGCGGCCCGGGTCGCCAACAGTGCGCTGGCGTCGACGTCCACCCAGATGGTCACCTCGGGAATCTCCCGGCGGCTGCGGGCGAGCTTCTCGGCCACCGCCCGCCGAACCCCGCGCAGCGGCACGACCACCTCATCGTCCCCGGCCGGAGTCGACGGCCCACCGGCCGAGGTCGACGGCGCGCCGGCCAGCGCGGCGGTCACGTCGTGCCGGCGGATCACCCCGCCGGGACCACTGCCGGACAGTCCGCGCAGGTCCAACCCGTGGTCCCGGGCCAGTTTGCGGACCAGCGGCGAGATCACCAGTGGGCTGTGCCCGGCCGCCGGCCCGGTCGGGCTCTGCTGACGGGCCGGCGCGACCCGCCGGCGGCGCCGCCCCGGACGGTCCGGCCCGGTGCCGTACCCGATCAGGACGTTCCCCGAACCGGCCCGCTCCTGTTCCCGGTACGCGGCATAGCCGTCCACCTGATCCCGCTCGACGGGGCCACCATCCCGGTCGCCCTGGCCCCGGTCGCCCTGCTCCCGCTCGCCCTGGCCCTGGTCGCCCTGCTTCCGCTCGATGGTGATCAGCGGCTGGCCGACCGGGCGCCGCTCCCCGGCCCGGCCGTGCAGCGCCACCACCCGGCCCGCGTACGGGCAGGGCACGTCCACGACCGCCTTGGCGGTCTCCACCTCGACCACCGTCTGGTCCACCTCGATGCGGTCGCCGACCGCGACCCGCCACTGCACGATCTCCGCCTCGGTCAGCCCCTCCCCCAGGTCCGGCAGGACGAAGGTCCGCTGGCTGGTGTCGGTGGCCGTCACGCGACAACTCCAAAGGACCCGGAGTCGTCCAGTCCGGAGGACCCGGAGTCGGTCAGTCCGAAGGACCCGGAGTCGGTCAGCCAGCGCGGGTCCGGCCGGTCGTCCCACTGCAACCGGGCGACGGCGTCCAGCACCCGGTCCACCCCCGGCAGGTGCACGTGCTCCAACTTCGGCGGCGGGTACGGGATGTCCAGGCCGCTGACCCGCAGCACCGGCGCCTGCAGCGCGTGGAAGCAGCGCTCCTGCACCCGGGCGGCCACCTCGGCGCCGACCCCGGCGAAGCCCGGCGCCTCCTGGACCACCACGCAGCGCCCGGTCCGGCGCACCGAGGCGGCCACCGTCTCGTCGTCGAACGGCACCAGGGTGCGCAGGTCCACCACCTCCAGGTCCCAGCCCTCCTCGACGGCGGCCTGCGCCGCCGCCAGGGCGACCGGCACGGCCGGGCCGTAGGCGACGAGCGTGGCGTCGCGGCCGGGTCGGCGCACCACGGCCCGGCCGAAGCCGCCGGTCCGGGCCGGCAGCTGCGCTTCCGCGCTGGCGAAGTAGAGCTTCTTCGGCTCCATGAAGACCACCGGGTCCGGGTCCGCGATCGCCTCCCGCAACAGCGAGTACGCGTCGTCCACCGTCGCCGGGGTGACCACCTTGAGCCCCGGCGTGTGCGCGTAGTAGCCCTCGCTGGAGTCGCAGTGGTGTTCCACCCCGCCGATCCCGCCCGCGTACGGGATCCGGATCACGATCGGCGCGGTCAGCCCGCCCCGGGTGCGGTTGCGCAGCTTCGCCACGTGCGACACGATCTGCTCGAACGCCGGGTACGCGAACGCGTCGAACTGCATCTCGACCACCGGCCGCAGCCCGGACATCGCCATCCCCACCGCGAAGCCGACGATGCCGGCCTCGGCCAGCGGGGTGTCGAAGCAGCGCCGCTCACCGAACTCGGCCTGCAGCCCGTCGGTGATCCGGAAGACCCCGCCGAGCCGGCCGACGTCCTCGCCGAAGACCACCACCCGCTCGTCGTCGGCGAGCGCGTCGCGCAGCGCCGCGTTGAGGGCCTTCGCCATCGTCACCGCCGCCATCAGCCGTGTCCCGTCCGGCTTGCCGGTTCCTGTTCGGCGGCCAGCTCGGCCCGGACCAGCTCCCGCTGTTCGACAAGTTGCGGGGTGGGGCGGGCGTAGACGTGGGCGAACAGGTCGATCGGGTCGACCGTGGGCTCGACGGCCATCCGGTCGCGCAGGTCGGCGGCGGCGGCCTCCGCCTCGGCGGCCACCGCGGCCACCGCCGGGTCGTCGAGGGCGCCGGCCGACCGCAGGTACGCCTCCAGCCGGGCGATCGGGTCGCGCCCCAGCCATCCGGCGACCTCGTCGGCATCCCGGTAGCGGCCGGCGTCGTCGGCGTTGGTGTGCGGCTCCAGCCGGTAGGTGTGCGCCTCCACCAGGAACGGTCCCCGGCCGGACCGGGCGTGTTCGACGGCGGCGGTCAGCACCGCCAGCATCGCGACCGGGTCGTTGCCGTCGACCTGTTCGCTCGCGACGCCGTACCCGACACCCTTGTACGCCAGCGCGGGCGCGGCGGTCTGTTTGGCCAGCGGGACGCTGATGGCGTACCCGTTGTTCTGGACGAGGAAGACCACCGGGGCGCGGAACACGGCGGCGAAGTTGACGCCCTCGTGGAAGTCGCCCTCGCTGGTGGCGCCGTCCCCGATGAAGGCCAGCGCGACGGTGTCCCGCCCCTGGTACGCCTCGCCGTAGGCGAGGCCGGCGGCGTGCACGGTCTGGGTGGCCAGCGGGGTGCACTGCGGGGCGGTCCGCTCGGCGGCCGGGTCGTAGCCGCAGTGCCAGTCGCCGCGCAGCAGGGTCAGCACGCGCACCGGGTCGATGCCCCTGGCGGTCAGCGCCATCGATTCCCGGTAGGTGGGAAACACCCAGTCCGTCGGCCGGACCGCCAGCACGGCGGCGACCTGGCAGGCCTCCTGCCCGCGCGCCGACGGATAGACCGCCAGCCGCCCCTGCTTCGTCAACGCGGTGCACTGCTGGTCGAACCGGCGACCGATCACCATCCGGCGGTACAACTCGCGCAGGGTCTCGGTGGGCGGCTCCGGATACCCGGTGCCGCCCGGCCGTCCGGGCGGTCCGGCGACCCGACGGCCGGCCTCGTCGACCAGTCGGACCGGCTCGGCGCCGGGCAGGAACGGGGCGGCGGGACCCGATGCCCGCTCAGCATCCGATGCCCGCTCAGCGCCCCCGGGGACCGGCCCGGCTGGCTCGCCAGGCCGGGCTGGCCCACCCGACCTGGCTGGCCCACCCGACCGGGCTGGCTCACCCGAGCGGATCGGTTCGCCGGACTTGGCTGGCGGGCTCGGGTGGCGGCTGCGGGGCGTTGCCCGGCGGACCGCCCGGGGGCTGGTCGTCACGGCATTGACCTCCTGGACAGGCGATGGGCCTATGCTGGCGCCAGGTGGATGGTTGACTCAACCTCCCCGTCAAACGAGAGACAACTGACCGCCAGGAGCCGCATTCGTGAGCCATTCGGCCGAGACGACACCCGTCCCGCAGGGCGGGACCGGACAAACGGCCGAGCCGGTCGGTCCGGTGCCGGCTCCGGACGAGGTCGACCGGAAGATCCTCGACATCCTGGTACGGGACGGCCGGACCTCGATCCGGACGCTTGCCGACCGGGTGCACATCTCCCGCAGCAATGCCTACGCCCGGGTGGAGCGGCTGCTACGCGACGGGGTGATCACCGGCTTCCACGCCCGGGTGGCGCCGGAGCCGGCCGGGCTGGGCACGTCGGCGTACATCGGTCTGACGATCCAGCAGAACACCTGGCGGGAGGTCTCCGCGCAGCTGGCCCGGGTGCGCTACCTGGAGCACGCGGCGCTGCTCGGCGGCGACCACGACGTCCTCGCGCTGGTCCGCGCCCCGGACAACGCCGCCCTGCGCGATGTGGTGCTCAGTCGGATCCAGGGCATTCCCGGGGTGCTCTCCACCCGGACCTGGCTGGTCTTCGACGAGTTCGACGGCGTCGACACCCCTTGGACCTGACGTGGGCTGGGCTGTCCACGCTCGGCCGACCCTGGGATGGAGTGATAGATCTAGCGCCGCCGTCGGCCCCCGCGCCGGGCACGGGAGCCAGCGGGCGGCATTGGCTACTTGACGGACGCGACGAACGACGACCAGGCAGCCGGCCCGAAGGTCAGCGTTCCGCCGTCGCGGTCCTTCGTGTCCCGCACCAACACGGCACCGGGCATGTTGTCGGCAACCTCAACGCACGCGCCGCCGTTGCTGCTGCTCCGGCGGGACTTCCGCCACCGTGGCTCAGTGTTGTTCATGACCCACCTTCAGTATCAGGTCTCGGGACTGGTTGGCCGGTAGTGCCAACTCACAGATAGCTTCCCATGTCTGGGCCAGCTCGCTCACGTCTGGTGGGTCGGGGGCGACGCGTCCACGTAGCTGATCGTCGAGGTAGGCCACGCTGCGACCGTCGGGCAGGCTCGCCAACACGAACGCCCCGGCGAGCCCGGGATGGAATCCGGCGGCCATCGGGACTACCCGAACATGCATGTGCGGAAGGTGGCTGACTTCCATAAGCCGTTCGAGTTGCGGGCGCATGATCTTCGGATCGCCGATACGTAGAGCTGGCTCCCCGATGATCGCAGCCAGCGTGACCGGCTCGGGCCGCTCCAAGGCCGCGGCCTGACGCGCCAACCGGCGGCCGACGACTTCGTCGACTCGGCTCGCCATCCGGGGCGAGCATCCGACGATTGCTCGCGCGTACTCGTCGGTCTGGAGCAGACCAGGGATCACCAGGGGTTCGAACCAACGGAGCGCGACGGCTCGCGCTTCCTGGTCAGTCCAGGGGCGGAGCCACGGTGTCAGTTCCTCCCGCGCATGGGCTGCGGCTCGCTGAATCTCGTCCCCGGTGCCGTAGAAGTCGTCAAGCCGCTTCGCGCCATCCGGCTTAGGGATCAGCCTGCCCGCTTCCCACGCCGCAACGGTGCTACCGGCGAACCCCACTCCCGCCCCCGCCTGGTCGCGGGTTAGCCCTCGTTCTTTTCGGAGCCTGCGCAGCAGTTCACGAAATTCGCTCACGCATCCTCCCGGATGACATGTTGCCGAATGTTATCGAAGGTCACCGACAGCGCATAGTCTCCCATCGTCGCGCCGCGCCGTCCAGAGTGGTCGGTAACCACGGGTCACCCGTCAGGGGCCGGGCGGATGGATGCCCTCCCGGCGACCCGATGGCCACCGGTCCGGCCGGTCGGGATCGCCAACACCCGGCCGGCTGACCGGACCCCCGCCGGAGGTTGCCCGAGGGGTTCCACATCCCTCCTCGGAGTGAGGGGCCGGCGGGGGCTCCCAGGTTCCCGGTGTCCGGGGTGTTGCTCCCTAGCGGCGCACCCCGGGCGCCGGCCCTCTGCGAACCTCGCACCGCACCTGCCGACCCGACCGGAGGTAGCGCACATGGAGAAGAACGACGAAGAGCCGCGACCCCGCGCCGGTGGTGGCCGGCGGTGGCGGTCGATAAGCGATCGGCGGATCGGTGGGCACCACCCGCTGCCGGGGTGGGGGCGCCCCCGACTCAAGTGGATCGACACCGGGAGCGGCCCGGGGGTCGAGGTCCCGGAGGAGGACGCGGACCGGTGGCGGGTTCCGCCGTTCCCGACCGGGACACTGTCCGGTGGTTGGGGTCCACCGGTCGGTTGGGGCGGCTGTCTGGAGTCCGCGAACGACCCGCCCCGGGTCGCCCCGGACCACCGCGACCCGGACCGCCCGGCGCCGTCCGTGGGGCCGACCCACGGGCCGGCCGTGTTCCCGGACGCCATCCCCGCGACCGTCCAGGCGGACACGCTCCGGGCGCTACTCAAGCTGCACGAGGCAGCCGACGAGAACACCTGCCACTGCGGGTTGCCGCTCGGCGAGGAAACCGGCCTGTGCTGGTACGGCTGGCGGGCGCAGCGGGCGTTGCTTGAACTGCAGCTTGACCACCGCGCCGACCACCCGGAGGGCCCGGACCTGTAGCCGTCCGGTAGTTCCGTTCGCCCGCGAACAGGGCCTGGAGGATGTATCGCGCGACCAGGGGTCAGCCCGGCAGGTGGCCCGACCTCATCGGGTCACCGGGGTTCTGGGCCGGTCCGCGACCGCGGCGGCGAGGCGCGACGCGAGGGTCGCCACGGCGGCACGCAGTTCGGGACCGCCGTCGACGCGGAAGTCGAACGGCAATCTGGCCAGCCACTCCTGTGCGTACATCGTGGGGTTGCTCGTGCTGCCGACCAGCACGCAGCCGGTTCCGCACCCCTCGACCCGGCCCATCGGGGCCGGGATCCACGGGGCCACCTCGGCCGCCGGGGCGTCGAATGTGACGCGGGTGGCGAACTCCCAGCCGGTGCCGAGGTTCTCCTCCACCGCCGCCACCGGATCGAGGCCGTCGGGTGGGGTGAACGCGCGGGCGGTCTGGCGGACCGCGCGGATCCGGTCGAGCCGGTAGGTGCGGGTCGCGTCGGCCCGGTGGGAGCGGCAGAGCAGGTACCAGCGGCCGTGACGTACCACGATCGCCCACGGGTCCACCTCGGCTTCCCACTCGCTGTCCGGCCGGCTCCGATAGGTCAGTGCCACGCTCTGGCCGGCGGCGATCGCGGCGACGAGCGCGCTGGCGGTCGCCGGGTCCGGGCGGGCCGAGTGCCGGTCCGGGGCGGCCGACGCGTGGTCCCGCAGGGCCGCCGCCTGCCGGCCGACGCTCTCCGGCAGCGCCCGGATGACCTTGCTCAGGGCGAGGCCGACGACGTCCTCGGCGCCGGCGGCGGCCGGCTGGCCGTCGAGTACCGCCATCACCAGCCCGAGCGCCTCGGGTTCGGTGAAGACGACCGGCGGCAGCCGGGTGCCCCGCCCCAGCCGGTAACCGCCGTACGGGCCGCGGGTGGACTCCACCGGGATGCCCGCCTCGCGGAGGATGCCGATGTAGCGGCGGGCGGCGCGCTCCGTGACGCCCAGCCCGGCGGCGAGTTCGTCGGCCGTGGCGCCCGGCCGGCTCCGGAGGATCTCGATGGCGCGCAGCGCCCGCGCGGTCGGGCTGAGCTCGGTCGGCACACCACGAAGACTAGAACCGGAAGTAGATCGTCCGGAACCGCCCCTAGGGTGGCCCGCATGACCGAGTTCCGCGAGCAGGACCTCACCGGCGCCTCCTTCGACCGGGTGAGTCTGCGCGGCGCCACCTTCGACCGGGTGCGCCTCAACGACGCCCGGATGCACGCCGTCGACCTGAGCGGGGCGCTGATCCACGGCGCCATGTTCGTCGGCGCCCGCCTGCGCGGCGTCGAGTTGGTCGATGTCCAGATCTACGGCGAACTACGCAACGTGACCGTTAACGGCGTCGACATCGCGCCGCTGGTCGAGGCCGAGCTCAATCGCCGGATGCCCGACCGGACGAAGATGCGACCGGCGGACGCCGACGGGTTCCGGGAGGCGTGGACGATCCTGGAACGGCTGTGGGCCGGCACCATGGCCCGGGCCGAGACGTTCCCGGCCGAGGCGTTGCACCGCGGCGTCGACGGCGAGTGGTCCTTCATCGAGACCCTGCGCCACCTGAATTTCGCCAGCGCGGCCTGGGTCGGCCGGATGGTGCTGGGCGAGGCTTCCCCGTGGCATCCGCTCGATCTGCCCTGGGACGAGGCGCCCGGCTGGGACGGCATCCCCTGGGACCGCCAGGCCCGCCCGTCGCTCGACGAGGTCCGCGCGGTTCGACGCGAGCGGCAGGCGATGGTCGGCCGGGTCGTGGCGTCGCTTACCGATGACCAGCTAGCCGGTCGGGTGACCCGGACCGAGCCCGGCTGGCCACAGGCCGAGGACTTTCCGATCCGGGAGTGTCTGAACATCGTCCTCAACGAGGAATGGGAACACCGGCTGTACGCCGAACGCGATCTGACCGTGCTGGAGAGGGAGAGCTGATCATGGATATTCTGCTCATCGGCGGCCTGTGGCTGACCGGGTCGGCGTGGGACGAGGTGCTCCCGCCGCTGCGGGCGCTCGGCCACCGGCCCGTGCCGCTCACCCTGCCGGGACAGGGCGACGGTTCCTCCTCCGCCACCCTCGACGACCAGGTGGCGGCGGTGCTCGCCGCGGTGGACGCGGCGGCGGCTCCGCCGCTGGTGGTGGGCCATTCGGCCGCCTGCACGCTGGCCTGGCTGGCCGCCGACGCGCGACCGGACCGGGTCGCGAAGGTCGCCCTGATCGGCGGTTTCCCGTCCGCCGACGGACAGCGCTACGCCGACTTCTTCGAGACGAAGGACGGCGTGCTGCCCTTCCCCGGCTGGGCGCCGTTCGAGGGTCCGGACGCGGCCGACCTCGACGAGCAGGCCCGGAGCCGGATCGCGTCGGCGGCGGTCCCGGTCCCCGCCGGCGTCACCAAGGCCGTGGTCCGGTACACCGACGGGCGTCGGTTCGACGTTCCGGTGCTTGTCGTCTGCCCGGAGTTCACCCCGGCCCAGGCCCGGCAGGCGATCGCCGAGGGCGACGCGCCGGAGTTGGCGAGCGCCAAGCATGTCGAGTTCGTCGACATCGACTCGGGGCACTGGCCGATGACCAGCCGGCCGGCCGCGCTCGCCCGGCTGCTCGCCGAGGCCGCGGCCGACTGACCGGTGCGCGGGTCCGCGCCGGTCGGGCCGGCGCGGACCGCGACCGGGTCATTCCTGGGACTTCTCGTACGCGATCCGTGCCGCCTCGACCGCCTCGATGATGTTCTCCTCGGCGGCGGCCTTCGAGAGGCCGAGGCCGGCGAGCACGCCCTCGCCGTTCTCGAATTCCAGCAGCGCGAGCAGGATGTGCTCGGTTCCGATGTAGTTGTGGCCGAGCCGCAGCGCCTCCCGGAAGGTCAGTTCGAGCACCTTCTTGCCCTGTGCGTCGTACGGGATCAGCTCGGGGATCCCGTCGGTGGCCGGCGGCAGGGTCGCGGTGGCGGCTTCCCGGACCCGGTCCAGCGGTACGCGCTGGGCGGTGATCGCCTTGGCGGCCAGCGCGTCCGGCTCGGTGAGCAGACCGAGCGTGATGTGCGCGGGGTTGATCTCGATGTTGCCGGCGGCCCGCGCCTCCTCCTGGGAGGCCAGCACCACGTTGCGGGCTCGCGGGATGAACCGGGTGAAGCCCTGGGACGGGTCGAGGTCGATCGCCTCGCCCTTGGCGACGAAGCGCTTCTGGGCGGCCTGCTTGGTCACCCCCAGGGCCTTGCCGATCTCGGTCCAGGAGGCGCCCGAGCGGCGGGCCTGGTCGACGAAGTGGCCGATCAGGTGATCGGCGACCTCGCCAAGGTGGTCGGCCGCGATGACGGCGCTGGTGAGCTGGTCGAGGGGTTCGCTGTGAACCTTCTTGATGGTGGTGATCAGGTCGTCGAGCTTCACGGTAGCCATGCCGTCAACCATAGGTTGACGATCGGCCTCCGTCAACTCTAGGTTGACGCCATTCCTCCGCCGGGGAGTGGCTGCCCGGTCTCCAGCAAGGTCTTGAGGTCGCTGAGCAGTTCGCTCCAGCCGCCGCCGGCGCCCGGAATCTCGCCGCCGACCAGGGCCGCCGTCCGGGCGGCGCCGGTCAGATCGTGGGTGAGGGTGAGCCGACTGACACCCGGTCGATCGACCTCGATCTGGTAGGTCAGCCGGGTGACCGGTTCGGCCGCGGCGGCCGGATCCCAGACCGGGTGCCAGGTCTGCACCAGTCGACCCGGCGGATCGACCTCGACGACCTCCCCCTCGATCGCCACCTCGGGCCACCCCACCACGCCTGTCAGCCCCTGGTAGCGCCCGCCGGGACGCAGCTCGTACCGGGCGGTTGTGCGGTAGCCGTACCGGGCGGTCAGCGCGGGCTCGGTGAGCGCGGTCCAGATCGACTCACGGGTCGCCCCGACGTGGATCCGGTACACCTGGACGGTCCGGACCGACCGCCCGGACTCGTCCTCCAACCGGTTCTTCAGGCCGGTGAGCATCGACGCGAACGGTTCGGTGTACTTGTCGATCCAGCGGTCGTGGATGAGCCGGATCGGCACCGGGTTGAGGAAGTGCAGCTTCTCGCGGCCGGATCGACGGGTCACCACCAGACCCGCCTCCGCCAGCACCCGCAGGTGCTTCATCACCCCGAACCGGCTCATCGCCAGCTCGGACTCCAGCTGGGTCAGCGTCCGACCGTCGGTCACGAAGAGCAGGTCGAGCAGGAAGCGACGGGTCGGATCCGCAAGCGCCTTGAATACCTGGTCGTCATCGGCCATGCCACACGTTATGTGACCCATTGGTCACCAGTCAATCCGACGCCGACCGGATCCCCCACCCCCGGTTGACTTGATTGACGGTCATACATATTGTGCCGGGAAAGCGCTTTCTTTGCGCTCGCGACAGCTCCCGGAGGTCACCACCATGACTCGGACAGACCCGGCCGTCGAGGTCGGCGCACCACCCGCTCCCGGCAGACGTGGATTGCGGGTGGCGATCGCCGTCGGGGCGACGGCCGCCGCGGCGATCGCGACGATCGGCACCATCGGCGTCACCACCGCCTCGGCCGCCACCGTCGACACCAACGTGAACTACGTCTTCGTCAACCGGCACAGCAACAAGGCACTCGACCTCTACAACTGGGCCACCAACGACGGCGCCCCGATCGTTCAGTACGCACGCAACGACCTGGCCGTACAGCAGTGGCGGTTCGTCAGCGTCGGCAGCGGCTACTACAAGGTCAGATCCGCACACAGCGGGAAGGTCCTGGAGGTGCCGGACGCCACCGACGGCGCCCGGCTGGTGCAGATGACCGACAACAACAACACCCGGCAGCACTTCCGGCTGGCCGACTCCGACGGCGGCTACGTCCGCTTCATCAACCGGCACAGCAACAAGGCACTCGACCTCTGGGAGTGGTCCACCGCCGACGGCGCCCCGATCGCCCAGTTCACCGACCTCAACGGCGCCAACCAGCAGTGGCGGATGGTGAACGTCGGTGGCGGCAGCACGCCCCCCACAACGGCGCCGCCACCTTCCGGTTCGTGGCCGACGCCGACCGGCCAGGTGGGGGTCAACGGCACGATCGCGGTCTCCGGCACGCTGGACGGTGGGATGCGCCGGTACTGCTGCATCGGTGACGGGAGCCAGGAGGAGAGCCAGGACCCGATGTTCCGGCTCGCGGCCGGCGCCACCCTGCAGAACGTGATCATCGGAGCGCCGGCCGGAGACGGGGTGCACTGCGACGGCGCCTGCACCCTGCGCAACGTCTGGTGGGAGGACGTGGGCGAGGACGCCGCCACGTTCCGCGGCAGCGGCTCGCCGAGCTTTTTGGTCGACGGCGGCGGCGCCCGCTCCGCCAGTGACAAGGTCTTCCAGCACAACGGAGCGGGGACCCTGACCGTCCAGAACTTCCAGGCCACCAACTTCGGCACGTTCTACCGGTCCTGCGGCAACTGCTCCACCCAGCACCGCCGCGCGGTGGTGATCCGCAACGTCACGCTGACCCGACCGGGCAACACCGTGGCGGGCATCAACGTCAACTACGGCGACACGGCCCGGTTCTCCGGAATCACGATCGTCAACGACTCCGGCCGGTCGATGGTGATCTGCCGCAAATACAACGGCAACAACAGCGGCAACGAGCCGACCCAGGTCGGAACGGGCGCCGACGGCACCAACTGCATCTACTCCTCGTCCGACCTGATCTACCGCTGACCTTTGGCCGGCCGGGTCTGATCCGTACCACCAGGTTGGGCCCGGCCGGCCGAACGAACCCCGGCAGCGCGCAACACCAGGTGATCACCCTGGACGCCCACGGCAACCGCGACCACGCAAGAACGGCGAGAGCGCCGACGGGCTCGTGGATCAAGGCGGGCTCCGGCGACGGCAGGGCAACGGCTTCCAACTGGGTGGCGGTGACCCGGGATCACGGTCGACGCAACAGCGCCCGGGAAATAGCGACCACGGATTCACGTTCGCCAACTCCACTTCGCGGCTGACCACAATCTCGCGGTCGCCAATGGCGCCGGGGTCCGGCTCAACCCATCGTGCACGGCAGGTGGCACCTCCTGGGATACCAAGAGTTCCCGGAGCACCACCGACCCGGTCGGCAGGAATCCGTCCACTTTGATCGGACCCCGCGACAGCGACGGCGACATCCGGAGTTCAGCCTTCCTGCGACCACGCGCCCATCCCCACCCGGGGCAGGCCTCCAGCGGCCGGCAGCCATCCTGAACAGCATCGACGGCGTGCTCCGCGGGGCAGGCCGGCGGCCGTGCCGCAGAAACGGCCCGGGTGGACCAGTAGGACGCCCGGGCGATCCGCGCCGGCGAGCCGGATCACCCACAACCGGAGCAAATTCCCCGGAACGTCGGCGGGACGGCAACCGGATTGAAACAGATCGGCAATCCGCAGGTCATGGCACCCGGCAGCCGGCACGGCCCCACCCACCCACGACGCACAGCGTGATCAATCGATCACTATCAGGCTACGATGTCGAACTCCGTCCGAACCGCGCTCTTGATCGCAAGTAGGGATTATGCCTACTGTTTCAGTCGCGCGAGCGCGCACGATGTCGGCTGACCGCTTGGTGTCATCGTGCTTTTCGCACGGATTCGATTTGACAACAGGGCTTGTCCACGTCCGGAGGTGGGACCGGTGAGTGGAAGCAGACGGCGACACGAAGGGGGCAGACACCTTGCCGAACATCGTCCGGGTCGAACCCGGTTGCGGCCCGGTGCGCGCCCGGACGGCCGGGTGCTCGACCGTCTTCCCCCAGCCATCCGGCTGCTACTCATCCTCGCCCTCTGGGCCGCCATCACCCTGGGATTCGGCGCCTGGCAACTGATCGGTTCCATCGGCGACGTTCGACAGGCCGGTGCGGCCCGGAACTACGCGTCGGCGGGACTGGCCACGGTCACCCTGATCGAACGGCTGCAGGACGAGCGGGACATCGCCGCCCAGGTCCGGGCGACCGGTTCGGACAATCCCCGACTGCAGGAGTCGCACGGCGCCACCGACCGGGCCCGGGCGGACCTCGAATCCGCGCTGCGCCCGTTCCCGGCCGAAGCGTTCGGCGGCCAACTGACCGAGGTACGCTCCCGGCTCGCCACCCTGACGGTCCTGCGCGCCGAGGCGTTCACCGAGGGACGGCCGACCGCCCGCAGCGTGACCGGATACGGCGAACTGATCACACCGCTGATCCGGCTCAACGAACGAACCGCCCAACGCGCCACCGCGCTGACCGGGCAGGGCGCCACGCTCGGCCCGGCGTCCGGGCTGTCCGTGCTGCTGCTGGCCGCCGAGGCGTTGTCCCAGCAACGAACCACCATCACCACCGTGCTCGCCCGGGACCGCTCCACCACCGAGGAACGACAGGCGCTGCGGACCAGCGCCGCCGTCGCCCAAAAGACCCTGGCCGCCTTCGTCGCCGACGCCGCGCCGTCGGTGCTGCGCGTCTACCAGGAGGCCGGCGACGAGCGGCGGGCCGGCGACGCCGACGAGTTCGCCGCCCGGATCATCGGCGACGCCGGGCCCTACAGCACCGCGGGTCTGCTCCCGGCCGACTGGGCCGACCTCTCGGCGGACCGGCTCAACCAGATCAGGTTGACCGCCTGGACCGCCGCCACCGAGTTGATCGACCGGGCCAGCGACGCGCTGAACCGGCACCGGATGGCGGCCGCCCTCGGCGCCGTCATCGGCGTCGGTGCCGTCCTTGTCGCCGGGGTGGCGGTGGTGCTGTCCCGGCGGGCGCTGCTCACCCGATCGGGCCGCATCGACCCGGCAACCCCGGACGGCCCGGCGACATCCGCCACCGGCTGGCAGGATCCGCTGCCCTGCACCCTGTCGCACCGGACCCAGGAACTGCTCGACGAGCAGCTCACCCTCATCAGCGAGCTGGAGTCGACGGAGACCGACCCCGAGCGGCTGGCGGCGCTGTTCCAACTCGATCACCTGGCCACCCGGATGCGCCGGCACGGCGAAAACCTGATCACCGTCACCGGCCAACCGGCGCTGCGGCACTGGCCCCGCCCGCTGTCCCTGCTGGAGATCCTGCAGGCCGCCGTCTCCGAGTCGCACCGCTACGACCAGGTCAAACTCGCCGACCTGCCGACCGTGGCGGTGGATGCCAGGGCGGTCATCGACACCGTGCACTTGCTCGCGGAACTGCTCGACAACGCCACCGCCGCGAATCCGCAGCAGGCCGTCACCGTCTTCGCCGGAACCTGGGAGGACGGCCGGGTCACCATCGAGATCCACGACTTCGGTCCGGGCATGCCGTTCCCCCGCCGGGCCCTCATCAACGCCCGGCTGACCGGCGCGCTACCCGACGACCCGTCCGGTCAGGAGACCGGGCTGCGGATCGTCGCGCTGCTGGCCCGCCGGCACGGCATGGAGGTGAAGCTGACCCACCCGGAACACGCCGGCCTCGCCGCGACCGTCACCCTGCCGGCGGCGCTGCTGGTCCCGGTGCCGGTCGCGGTGGCACCGGCCGGCGGCGTGGCGACCGATCCGGTCGCGGCGACACCGGCGGGAATGGCCACCGAGCCGTACGGTGCGTGAGCGGCGCGCCGTACGGCACCGCCCGGTGGTCGCCGCCCCACCTCAGTTCGCCACCTCCTCGGCGCTCCGGTACGCGTAGATCCGGTCCACGAACCGCCGGTTCAACGCCGGCACCCGGCTCAGCACCCCGAACCGACCGCGCGCGGCGGTCAGCTTGAGCCGGCCGAGCACGGGCCGGAAGAGCAGGTCGTCGCCGTTGGTCCCGTTGCTGTTGAGCGAGTCCGCGACCCGCGCGAACCCGAACGGGACCATCCTCGCCTCGTAGTCGGCGACCGCCCGCAGCAGTGGTTTCTCCCCGGCCGCGGCGGCCACCACCTGCCGGGTCAGCAACGCCGCGTCGAGCATCGCGGTGTTGGCGCCCACCCCCCGGCCCGGAGTCATGGTGTGGATCGCGTCGCCGAGCAGGGTGACGTTGCCGGCCGGCCACGACGGCACCGGCACCGAGGTGACGATGCGCAGCGGGAAACAACTGCCCGGGTCGGCGCTGGCCAGCAACTCCCGCAGGTTCGGGTGCCAGCGGCGGATCATCGACCCGGCGAGGTCGATCAGATCCTGGCCCCGACGCTGCAGCACATCGGGTGGTAGCCGGCGACGCGACGTCCAGAGGATGAGGTTGACATAGTCGCGGGTGTTGTCGTAGAGCAGGCCCGGCCAGCGTTCGATGAGCGCGGCGTCGGTGCCGCCGACACCCGGCTTCACCGCCCCCTCGCGATCCCAGGGGAACTCCATCACGTGCAGCATCCCCATCATGCCGCCGCCGCCCAGAATCAACGACACACCCCGGCGGACCCGCTCCGGCAACAGGGCGCGGACCCGGTCGGTCAGCGGCGCCTTGGTGGCCAGGGTGACGCTGCCCGAGTCGACGATCCGGGCCTGCGGCAGATACTGCTGCCGGACCGCCGAGTGGGTGCCGTCCGCGGCCACGAGCAGGTCGCCGGTGGCGGACGTGCCGTCGTCGAAGTACGCCGTCACCCGGCCGTCGTCGTGCCGCTGGTAGTGGGTGAAGGTCTTGCCGAACCGGACCACGTCCTCCATGCCGGTCAGCAGGAGCTGCCGCAACGTCATCCGGGACACCGCGCGGTCGCTGTTGGCCGGGTCCTCGTCGGCGCGGAACGCGAACGACGCGGTCTGGCCCAGCTTCTCGGTGAGCACGTTGAAGTAGGCGGGCGACCGGGCGCAGGTGGCCAGGAAGGTCTCGAACAGCTCCGCCGACAGGCACTCCCGCAGCGCGCGGCAGCCGGTGGGTCCCACGCCGATCCGGTAGCCGTGCAGCCCGTCGGCGCGGGTGCGGTACTTCTCGAAGACCGTGACGCTCACCCCGGCCCGGCGCAGACCGTGCGCCAGGCACATCCCGCCCGTGCCGGCGCCGATCACCAGCACGTGTGGCCGCCGCTCCGGCATCGCGGTCACCCCCCGTCCGCCGCGACCCGCCGGGAACCGGTCGGACCCGACTGTGCCCCGGTGGTCTCGGCGCGGACCACGAACCGCATCGACCGGGCCTCGGTCGCGCAGGCCCGCAACGGTCCGGCCAGTTCCCGGTGCGCCGCCTCCCGCTCCCACGCCTCGAAGCACGCCAACGACGTCCACTCGCTGGTGATCAGCCACTGCTCGGGGTCGGTGACGGACTGGCAGACCTGGTCGCGGAGGTGCCCGGTGACGCTGGCGGCGACCTGGTGCCGGATCCGTTCGTAGGCCTGCAGGAACTCCGTCGTACGCGGTTGCGGGATGCGCAGCAGGAACAGCACCCGGGCACCGATCAGCCCGGCGCCGTTGCCGGCACCGCCCGCCGACCGGCCGTTGACCGGCCCGCCGAGACTCAACGAATCAACCATCCCGGTCACCCTCTTTCTCCTCGGTTTCAGGTCCCGTAGGACCAGCGGCGTCTTCCAGGTCCCGTAGGACCAGAGCGCTGTTGAAGCCGTCGAACCCGCGGGCGGCGACCAGCGCGACGCCCGAGTCCAGCGACCCCGACCGGCGGGCGAAGCTCAGCTCGCACCCGTCCGCGACCCGCTCCGGAGCGGCCGACGGCGGGACCATCCGGTGCCGCAGGCTGAGCAGCGCGGTCGCCACGTCCAGCGCCGAGCCACCCTGGTGGGCCCGGCCGGTGAGTGGCTTCTGGGTGGAGACCGGCGGGGTGTGCGGCCCGAACACCGACCGCAGCGCCGCCGCCTCGGTCCGGTCGTAGCGCGGCACACCGAGCGCATCGGGGAACACCGCGCCCACCCGCCCCGGTGGCACCCCCGCCTCGGCCAGGGCCAGCCGGATGGCGCGTGCGTACTGGCCGGCGTCGCCGCCGCCGTCCGGGCCGGTGTGCGTCCCGTCGTGGGTCGCCGCCCAGCCGGCCAGCTCGCCGTAGATCCGGGGGGCGCCCCGGTCCAGCGCGTGCCCCAGATCCTCGACGACGAACACCGCGCCGCCCTCGCCCGGCACGTATCCGGTCGCCGCCGCGTCGAACGGCAGGTAGGCCCGGCCGGGCTCCGGGCTCGAACTCAGCAGCCCGGTCCGCAGCTGGCAGACCAACGCGTACGGGCTGAGCGCGCACTCGGTGCCGCCGGCGATCACCACCGGGGTTCCCCGGCGGACGGTACGCCGGGCGTGCGCCAGGCTGTCCAGGCCACCGGCCGCCTCGGTGGCCAGCACCCCGCACGGCCCCTTGAACTGGTGCCGGATGGAGACCTGCCCGACGCTCGCCGCGTAGAACCAGGCGATCGACTGGTACGCCCCGACGGTGCGGGTCGGCTGGCTCCACAACCGCTGCAGTTCCCGCTGCCCGAACAGGTTGCCGCCTGACGAGCTGGCCAGGGTCACCGCGTACCGGTAGGGGTCGTCGGCCTGCTCCGGCAGGCCGGCGTCGGCCAGCGCGAGCAGGGTGCCGGCGAAGCCAAGGTGGGTCCACCGGTCGGTCTGCACGGCGAGCCGGTTGTCGGCGTACCGGAGCTGGTCGAAGTCGGCCACCTCCCCGGCCAACGTGGTGGGGTACCGGTCCGGGTCGAACAGGGTGATCCGGCGGACCCGGTTCTCGCCGGCCAGCACCGTCTTCCAGTGCGCGTCCAGCCCGACCCCGCTCGGCGCGACCACGCCGATCCCGGTGACGACCGCCCGGCCGGTCAGCACGCCGGCTCCCGCAGCCGGCGGAAGAGCATCGCCGACTGGAACCCGCCGAACCCGCTGCCGACCGAGAGCGCCACGTCGACCGGCAGCTCCCGGGCCACGTTCGGCACGTAGTCCAGGTCGCACTCGGGATCCCGGTTGGCCCAGTTGGCCGTCGGCGGCACCACGCCGAACTCGATGGCCAGCGCGCAGGCGGCCATCTCGATCGAGCCGATGGCGCCGAGCGAGTGCCCGACCATCGACTTGATCGAGCTGATCGGCACCCGGTACGCCGCGGCGCCCAGCGCCCGTTTGAACGCGGCCGTCTCGTGCCGGTCGTTCTGCCGGGTCGCCGACCCGTGCGCGCTGATGTAGGAGACCTGGTCCGGATTGATCCGGGCCTGGTCCATCGCGGCGCTGATGGCCAGCGCCATCTCCGCGCCGTCCGGGCGCAGCCCGGTCATGTGGTAGCCGTTGCTGCGGTTGGCGTAGCCGACCACCTCGCAGTAGACCGGCGCCCCCCGTCGGCGGGCGTGCATCAGCTCCTCCAGGACCAGCACCGCCGCCCCCTCGGCCAGCACGAAGCCGCGCCGGTCCGCATCGAACGGCCGGGAGGCCCGGGCCGGGTCGTCGTTGCACGGCGTGGTGGCCCGGATCGCGTCGAAGGAGGCCACCGTCACCGGGGAGATCGGGCTGTCCGACGCACCGGCGAGAACGACGTCGACCACCCCGTCCTCGATCAGTTGGTGGCCGTAGCCGATCGCGTCGATGCCCGAGGTGCAGCCGGTCGACACCACCTGCGCGGGTCCGTGCAGACCGTGCCGGCAGGCCACGTCGGCGGCCAGGCTGCTGGGCACCAGTGCCTGGTAGAGGAAGGGGCTGGTGCCGTCGGGGTCGACCAGCCACCGGGCTCCCCCGCCGCTGGCGGTCACGTACTGCTGCTCCAGGGCCATCGTGCCGCCGACCGCCGAGCCGAGCACCACCCCGGTCCGGGTCCGGGTCCGGTCGGTCAGCTCCAGGCCGCTGTCGGCGACCGCCTCGATGGAGGCGGCCAACGCGAACTGCACGTACCGGTCGCCGCGCTCCCGCTCGGCGCGGGTCAGCCCGGCGGCCGCCGGGTCGAAGTCGCACTCCGCGGCGACCCGGGACCGGAACGGGGCCGGGTCGAACAGGGTGATCCGCCTGGTGGCCGTCTCCCCTTTGGTCACGGTGGTCCAGAACCGGTCCCGGGTGACCCCGCCGGGCGCCACCACCCCGACGCCCGTGACCACGGTGCGTCGCGGGCCGGTGGGCCGGGTGCCCGGCGGGCTCACGGCGCGGGTTCCGCGGCGGCCCGGCCGCCGGCGCGTTCCGTGTCGACGTGTCCCAGCTCGGGCCGGGGGGCGAGCGGTCCGAGGTGGAACACCACCTCGGCCGGGCGCTCGGCGACGTTGCGCAGCCGGTGCCGGACGTTCACCGGCACGAAGAGCGCCTCCCCGACCGCGAGCGGGGTCGGCACGTCGTCGAGGTCGACCACCACCGCGCCGCGCGCGACATAGAGAAATTCCTCGCTGTACGGGTGGTAGTGCTCGCTGATCCGTTCGCCCGGCTGCAGGTGCACCACCCCGAGGAAGCCGGAGGTGCTGCCGACCGTGCGCGGGCCGAGCAGGACCCGCAGCTCGCCGCCGCGCCGCCGGTCGGGCGGCACCTCACGCGCGGCGACCACCTGCCCGGTCACGATCCGCTCCCCGTGCTGGCGGTCCGCGCCGACGCGGCCGACTCCCGGTACACCCGCTCGATCCGGTCCCGGATGATGTTGAGCTGAATCCGGGAGTTGGTGTTGATCCGGTCGGTCATCGCGGCGTTGTCGACCGGTGCCGTCGGCCGCATCGCGAAGTCCTGCGTCCAGGTCATCCGGGTGCCGTCGGGCAGTTCGTCGTACCGCCAGTGGATCCGCATGTACTCGAACGGTCCGGTCTCGACCCGATGCGCCGACACCTCCCGCCGGTCCGGGTCGGCGCGCCGCTCACTCACCCAACTCCACACCGCGCCGTTGGAGTCCGGGAACATCGTCAGCCGGAACCGGACGACGTCGTCGTGCCGGTCGAGGATCTCGACCTCGGCGTACTCGGTGAACAGTTCGGTCCAGCGGGCGACGTCGTTGGTGATGTCCCAGACCAGTGGCAGCGGCGCCGCGATGAAGACGCTGTTCTCGGTGTGACCCGGCGGGTCGGCGCCGACCGGCGGGTCGGCGCCGACCGGCGGGTCGGCGGTGACCCGGCCCCGGTTGACCTGCTCGGCGATCTCGGCGATGGTCATGCCGAGCGCGTCGTCGGAGATCTGGACCTGGAACGTCTGGGCCGCCACGGCCTGCAGTTCCAGCACCGCGAGCGAGTCCAGGCCCAGCTCCGCCAGCGACGATTCGCCGGCCCGGCCGGCGGCAGCCGCGGGATCGAGACCGCAGTTGCGGACCAGGATCGCCGCGATGTCCACGGCGGTGGCCGGCCGGGTCGGATCGGTTTCCACAGTCATCTCGTCCTCCTTGTTTCTGCTGCTCCGGGTGGTCCCCGGTTCAGTCGGTCGCCACCACGGCGGGCTCCTCGGAGCCGCTGAGCAGCCGGTCGACCAGGCTGGTCGAGTGCTGCACCTTCCGGAACGCCGCGTCGTCGATCAGCCGGCGCAGGAAGGGGATGGTGGTGTGGATGCCGGGGCCGGCGACCTCGAACTCGTCGAGCGCGCGGCCCATCCGGTTCAGGGCCAGGTCCCGGTCCGGCGCCCAGACCACCACCTTGGCCAGCAGCGAGTCGTAGTGCGGTCCGATCACGTAGCCGGGGTGGGCGTCGGTGTCGACCCGGGTGAACGGTCCGCCGGGCGGGTGGAACCGGACCAGCCGCCCCGGTGCCGGGGCGAACCCGCGCCCGCTGTCCTCGGTGTTGACCCGGCACTCGACGGCGACCCCGCGTTGGGGGACCTCGGCCTGGCGCAGCCGCAGCGGTGACCCGCTGGCGATGTGCAACTGCTCGTGGACCAGGTCGACGCCGGTGATCATCTCGGTGACCGGGTGCTCCACCTGGATCCGGCAGTTGACCTCCATGAAGTAGAACTGCTCGTCCTCGTCGAGGAGGAATTCGAACGTTCCGGCGCCCTGGTACCCGACGCTGAGCGCGCCGCGTACGGCGGCCGCGCTGATCGCCGCCAGCGTGCCGGCGGAGACCCCGGGCGCCGGTCCCTCCTCGACCAGCTTCTGGTGCCGGCGCTGCACCGAGCAGTCCCGGGTGCCCAGGTGGATGCCGGCGCCGGCCGCGTCGCAGAGCACCTGCACCTCGACGTGCCGGGCGCGGGGCAGGTACCGCTCCAGGTAGACCCGGCTGTCCCCGAAGGTGGCCTGGGCGGCGGCCCGGGACAGCTCGTACGCCCCGGCCAGCTCGGCCGGTGACCCGACCACGGTGAGCCCTCGCCCGCCACCGCCGGCGGCCACCTTGATGATCAGCGGATAGCCGATCTCCCGGCCGACCGCCGCCGCCTCGGCGAGCGTGTCGAGGGTCCGATCGGTGCCGGGCAGCACCGGCAGCCCGGCCGCCCGCATCACCGCGCGGGCGTTGGACTTGTCGCCGAGCGTGGCCATCACCTCCGCGGGCGGGCCGACCAGCACCAGGTCGTGAGCGGCGCAGATCTCGGCGAAGTCGACGTCCTCGGAGAGGAATCCGTAGCCCGGGTGGATCGCCTGGGCGCCGGTGCGCCGCGCCGCCTCGATGATCGCGGCGGCGTTCTGGTAGCTCTGCCGCCCCGGCGGTGGTCCGACGCAGATCGCCTCGTCGGCGAGGCGCACCGCGGCGGAGTCCCGGTCCGCCGTGGAGTAGACCGCCACCGTACGCACGCCCAGTTCCCGACAGGCCCGCAGGACCCGTAGCGCGATCTCGCCCCGGTTGGCGATGAGCACCTTCTCGAACATCCCGCTCCGTCCTTCCCCGATGGCCGGATACCACGGCATTCAGTCGGCCGGATCCGGTGCGTCCGGACCGCCGGGAGCCAGCGCGACCAGCGGCTGTTCGAACTCGACCGGCTGACCGTCGTCGACCAGCACCGCGACGACCGTGCCGGCCTGCTCCGCGGTCACCTGGTTCATCAGCTTCATCGCCTCGACGATCCCGATCACCTGGCCGGCCTCGATCGCGTCACCGACCTCGACGTACGGCGCGGCGCCCGGCTCGGGCGCGCGGTAGAACGTGCCGACAAGTGGTGAGACGACCGTCCGGCGCGGCGCGGTGGCCTCGACCGTGGCCGGGGTGGGAGCCGGCGGCCGGGTCGGCCGGTCCGCCGGCACCGCCGGTTGCCATTCGATCTCCAACAGGGCGTCGCCGTAGCTCATCCGAACCCGTCGCAGTGGACCGTCGAGTTCCGCCGTCACCTGCCGCAGTTGCCGCCGCAACGCCGCCAGTTCAGATCCGGCGTGGCTGTCCGACCCACCGTCGCGGCCGTGGTCGGTCACCGACCCGGCACCGCCGTTCGCCTGCGCCGGCACCGCGTCCGGCCGGCGGACCGGTCCCGCCGCCCCGGTCATGACGCCCGCCGGACAGCCGGTACGCAGCCTCGACCCCGCAGGTCAGCACCGGCGGCCCGCGCAGCCGTGGCACTGACCGGCTCACCCGGTGGGCAGACCGGCTCAGTCGTACGGCAGACCGGCTCAGTCGTACGGCAGACCGGCTCAGTCGTACGGCAGACCTGTCCAGCTACGGCATCGGTCGGCTGCGGCGCCGCGCCGTACCTGCGGAACCGCTGCCGCCGCTCGCGGACCAGGGTTTCGACGGGCCGGTCGAGCAACGGGGTCAGGGCCGCGACGATCGCCCGGCGCAGCAGCCGGGCGGCGTGCCCCGGATCGGCCTGGGCGCCGCCCGGCGGTTCCGGGACCACCCCGTCCACGATGCCGAGCCGGAGCAGCTCGGGCGCGGTGATCCGCAGGGCGCGGGCGGCCCGCGGGCCGGCCGCCGGGTCGTTCCAGAGGATCGCCGCGCAGCCTTCCGGGCTGATCACGGAGTAGATCGCCGTCCGCAGCATCAGCACCCGGTCGGCCACGGCCAGCGCGAGCGCGCCGCCGCTGCCGCCCTCCCCCGTGATCACCGCGACCACCGGGGTCGGCAGCCCGGTCATCGTGAGGATGCTGTCCGCGATGGCCGCCGCCTGGCCGTGCCGCTCGGCCTCCACCCCCGGGTACGCCCCGGGCGTGTCGATCAGGGTGACGACCGGCAGCCCGAGCCGGGCCGCCAGTCGCATCACCCGCAGCGCTTTGCGGTAGCCGGCCGGGGTGGCCATTCCGAAGTTGCGGGCCAGCAGGTCCCTGGTGTGGTGGCCCTTCTGGTGGCCGATCACCACCAGGTGCCGGTCGCCGAGCCGGGCCAGGGCCGCCACGGTCGCCGGGCAGTCGGCGCCGAGCCGGTCCCCGTGCAGTTCGACGAAGCCGTCGAAGGCTGTCGCCAGGTAGTCCAGGGTGGTCGGCCGGGCGATGTCGCGGGCGGCCCGGACGGCCTGCCAGGCGTCCGGCTGCCCGAGCCGGTCGGCGTCGGTCACCAGCGCCGGTGACGCGCCCTCGGCCGTGACCGGTTGGGCCGAGCCCGCTCCGGATGAGCCCGGTTCGGCCGGGCCCGGTTCAGCCGGGCCCGGTTCAGCCGGGCCGGGTCGGTCGGCGTACCAGCCCCGGACACCCGAGGCGGTCCGGCCCGTCGGTCGGGCGGCGGCGAGCAGCAGCCGCAGCCGCTTGCGCAGCTCCCGCCGGTCGACGACCAGATCCGCCTGGCCGTGTTCCAGCAGGAACCGGGCCGTCTGGAAACCCTGCGGCAGCCCCTGCCGGAGCGTCTGCGAGATCACCCGGGGGCCGGCGAACCCCATCCGGGCGCCGGTCTCGACCAGCACGATGTCGGTGTTCGTCGCGAACGACGCGGCCACCCCGCCGTAGGTCGGGTCGGTGATCAGGCTGACGCTGAGCACGCCGGCCTCCCGAAGCGCGGCGACCGCCTGGCTGACCGTCGCCATCTGCATCAGGGCCAGCGGCCCCTCCTGCATCCGGGCGCCGCCGGAGGCGGTGACCAGCAGCAGTGGTGACCGGCACCGCAGGGCACGCTCCGCGGCTGCCGTGATCACCCCGCCGGCCACGGAACCGAGGCTGCCGCCGAGGAACCGGAAGTCCATCACGGCCAGCACCACCGGGTTACCGCCGATCCGGGCCACCCCGGCCAGCACCGCCTCGTCGAGACCGGTGCCGGCCCGGGCGGCGGCCAGCCGCCTCGGGTACGGCATCGAGTCGACGAACCCGACGGGGTCCACCGGCGCCGCCGGGCCCGGCAGGGCGGTGAAGCTGCCCGGGTCGACGAGTTGGTCGATCCGGTCCGGTGCGGACACCCGGCGGTGGGCACCGCACTCCGGGCAGACGTCGAGGTGACGCCGGAGCCGCTTGCCGTACAGCAGGACCGCGCAGTGCGCGCAGCGGATCCAGTCGGCGACGCCGGCCGGTGCCGGCGTGGTCATCCCCGGCTCCCCGGTACGGGGACCGGCGCGTCCCAGCTGTAGAAGCACCGGGCCATCGCGTCCCGTGGTGACCGCCAGGTCGGCGAGTACGGTGAGATGTAGGCCGAGAGTTCCTGGCTGACCTTCAGGAAGAGGGGGTGACCGCTGGCCCGCTCGACGCCGGCCGTACCGGCGTCCGTCTCGATCAGGTGTACGTAGAGGTCGTTGAGGGTGTAGAGCGACCGGTGCCGGACCCCCGCTAGCTGCGGCAGCTCGGTCCGATCCGATTCGCCGAAGATCCCCGCCACCTGGTCCTCGGATCCCGGCACGACGCGACCGACGATCACCAACCGACTCATCGAATACCCCCACAACTGGCGTTTCCGCTGATCAAGGCGCCGATTCGGCACCGCGCTCGATCACCATGCGGCGGCCGACGTCAACGTGTTGTCACCGGCCGGGCCGGCCTCGTCCGCCAGCGTTAACGCCGGCGTGACGCCGGCCCGGTGACGATGAGCGTCTGCCGCACCTGGACTTCGGGTGGCACCCGACCGGCCGGAAGACCCGCCGAGTCGGAAGATTGACCCAATATTTGTGGCTATCTTCCGAATATTGCTAACCTGCGGTTTATTGGGCAGCCCTCCCGGGACATCGGGGTCTCCGGCCAGCGGCTTCGGGGACGCAGACTTCCGGCGCAGGGGGGTTCGACCGTGATCTCTTCCAACGGCGGGCGCGTCCCGGCGAACCGTAGGGCCTCCGATCCGGATCCGCCGACGGTGCACATCGTCCGGTTGTTCCTCCTCGACGGTTTCCGGCTCACCGTGGACGGCGTACCCGCCGAACTTCCGCACGGCCTGCAGCGGGTGGTCGCCCTCGCCGCGCTCCGCCCCGGCGCCACCCGCAGCCACCTGGCCGGTCTGCTGTGGCCGGAGACACCCGACGAGCGCGCGCTCTCCTGCCTGCGTACCGCGTTGTGGCGGCTGCGTCGGCAGGCGCCCGGCACGATCGTGGCGGCCGGCGACGCGGTCCGGCTGGCCGCGGCCGTCGATGTCGACGTCGACGAGCTGGTCCGGTCGGCGGCCCGGGTACGCGACGGCGACGACCCGCGCACCACCGACGGGATCCTCGCCGCCGGTCGCCACGACCTGCTGCCGGGCTGGTACGACGACTGGGTGACGCTGGAACGCGAACGCCTGCGCCAGCTCCGGTTGCACGCGCTGGAGGAGATCGCCCGGGCGCAGTTGCGCCTGGGCCGGCACGGCGAGGCGCTGCAGGCGGCGCTGGAGGCGGCCCGCGCCGAGCCGCTCCGGGAGACCCCGCACCGGCTGATCGTCGAGGTGCACCTGGCGGAGGGGAACGCCTACGAGGCGCTGCACGCCTTCTACACCTACCGCGACCTCATCCTTCGTGATCTTCAGCTGGAACCGTCGGCGGCGATGTCCGCCCTGCTCAGTCACATCCTGAAGCCCATCGGCCGGCCGGCCGCCTCGTCGGCGGCCTGGCGCCCCGGCCCCCGCGAGCCCGCCGACCACGCCGACCGGCACCCGCCCGCCGGACCCTGCCCCCGGGACCGGGTCCGCTGACCGCCGTCTATCGGGTCTGCCGTGGTCGGCCGGCACGCATCCGCCTCTGACACGGGCGCGAAATTTCGTCGTCATGGCATTGACATGACTCCGACGCCCTCATAGCTTTCCAGTCGAAGCGTTTCGACGAAGAGCCGCATCGACGTTCCGTGAACCCGTACCAATGTCATGTCCGGCGCGGTCAAGCAGATGGGGCCTCGATGAAGTTCAGCAACGGCTACTGGCGGATGCGCGACGGCGTGCGGCCGATCCACCCGGTCGAGGTGCACGACATCGCCGTCGAACCCGACGCGTTGACCGTGTACGCCTCGACCAAGAAGATCACCCACCGGGGCGACACCCTCAACCAGCCGATGCTGACCATCCGGTGCACCTCCCCCGCACCGAACGTGCTGGCCGTCAAGGTCGGCCACTTTCTCGGCGAACGGCCGCGGCGGCCCGACTTCGCGCTGACCACCGACCCGGACACCGAGGTACGGGTCAGCGACGGCGTCGACTACGCCACCATCAGCTCCGGCGCGCTCGCCGCCCGCTTCCACCGGGGTGACGACTGGCGGCTGGAGTTCGTCGCCGACGGCCGGGTGCTGACCGCCAGCGTCCGCAAGAGCATGGCCGCCCTCGACACCGACGACGGTCCGTACGTGCGCGAACAGCTCAACCTCGGGGTCGGCGACACCGTCTACGGGCTGGGCGAGCGGTTCGGTCCGCTGGTCAAGAACGGTCAGGTCGTCGACATCTGGCAGGAGGACGGCGGCACCAGCAGCGAACACGCCTACAAGAACGTGCCGTTCTACCTCACCACCGGCGGGTACGGGGTATTCGTCAACCATCCGGGTCGGGTCTCGTTCGAGGTCGGCTCCGAGGTCGTCTCCCGGGTCTCGTTCAGCGTCCCCGGACAGACGATGGAGTACCTGGTCATCTACGGCCCGACCCCTCGGGAGATCCTGCGCCGCTACACCGCGTTGACCGGCCGGCCCGCGCTGCCGCCGGCCTGGTCGTTCGGTCTCTGGCTGAGCACCTCCTTCACCACCTCCTACGACGAGGAGACGGTGAACAAGTTCGTCGACGGAATGGCCGACCGGGACCTGCCGCTGTCGGTGTTCCACTTCGACTGCTTCTGGATGCGTGAGTTCCACTGGTCGGACTTCGAGTGGGACCCGGCGGTCTTCCCCGAGCCGGCGGTCATGCTCAAGCGGCTGCGCGCCCGCGGGCTGCGGATCTGCGTCTGGATCAACCCCTACATCGGCCAACGCTCGGCCCTGTTCGCCGAGGGCATGGCCGGCGGCTACCTGGTCCGCACTCCGGCCGGCGACGTCTGGCAGTGCGACCTCTGGCAGGCCGGCATGGCGCTCGTCGACTTCACCAACCCGGACGCCCGGCGCTGGTACGCCGGCAAGCTGCGCGGCCTGCTGGAGATGGGGGTCGACGCCTTCAAGACCGACTTCGGCGAGCGGATTCCGACCGAGGTGGCCTGGCACGACGGGTCCGACCCGGAGCGGATGCACAACTACTACACCCACCTCTACAACGAGACCGTCTTCGACCTGCTCCGCGAGCACCGGGGCGAGGGTGAGGCGGTGCTGTTCGCCCGGTCGGCCACCACCGGCGGCCAGCAGTTCCCGGTGCACTGGGGCGGTGACTGCGAGTCGACCTTCGAGTCGATGGCCGAGAGCCTGCGCGGCGGGTTGTCGCTGGCGATGTCCGGCTTCGGCTTCTGGAGCCACGACATCGGCGGGTTCGAGGGCCGGCCGGATCCGGCGCTGTTCAAACGGTGGATCCCGTTCGGCCTGCTCTCCTCGCACAGCCGGCTGCACGGCAGCCAGAGCTACCGGGTGCCGTGGGAGTTCGACGAGGAGGCGGTCGACGTGCTGCGGCTGTTCACCCGGCTCAAGGCCCGACTCATGCCGTACCTGTTCGGGCAGGCGGTGCTGGCCCACACCGACGGGATGCCGGTGATGCGCCCGCTGGTCGCCGAGTTCCCCGACGACCCGGCGGTGCCCTACCTGGAGCGGCAGTACCTGCTCGGCGACAGCCTGCTGGTCGCCCCGGTCTTCAGCGCGGGCGGCGAGGTGCGGTACTACCTTCCCGCCGGGGTCTGGACGCATCTGCAGACCGGGGCGGAGGTCGCCGGCCCGGGGTGGGTGCGGGAGACGGTCGGCTTCGACCGGGTGCCGGTCCTGGTCCGACCGGGTACGGTGCTGCCGCTCGGGGCGGTCGCCGACCGCCCCGACTACCCGTACGCCGACGGGGTGACCCTGGCGGTCTACCGGCTCGACGACGGCGCGGAGGTGACGGTGCGGATCCCCGCTCCCGACGGCACCGAGGCGGCGCGCTTCGTGGTTGCCCGTTCCGGGGCCGCGCTCACCGCCAGTCGGGTGGCCGGCGAGCCGCTGCCGTGGCACGTGCACCTGGTCGGCACCGGGGACGTGATCCCGGTGCCGGCGGAGGTGGCGCGGTGGGACGGCGAACTGCCGACCGTAAGAAGCTCGCAATAGATCATTTACCGGGTCGCCGGGGGCCGGCGGCGTAGGCTGGAACGCGCCGACGCCAGTCGCGGGCGAAGCATCGCCCAGCCAAGGGGCAGTCCTATCAGGACTGTCCCTTGTGGCGTTTGGAACCCCGTTTTGAGGTGGAGTTCTTACCAACAGATTACGCACGCCCACTTCATCGACCCGCGGCCTCGGCCGGCCCGTACTTCCCGGTGCACCCGGTCGCCAGGTCGGGTGTCGCGTCCGGCCCGGGAGCCGCGAAGGGTTCCGGCAGATCGATGAAGGAGACCGCGAAATGAGGACCAGACCCAGACGACATCCGTTGACCCGATCCGGTCGGGCCCGGGTCTTCGCGCTGGCGGTGGTCGCGGTGACCGTCGGAGCCGCCGCCACCGTCACGTTCGTCTCCGGTGGTGGCCGCTTCACCGCCTCCGCCGAGGCCAACCTGTCCGACTTCGTCCCGATCGAGCAGGTCGCCGCGAACGTGGTCACGCCGGCCAACGGCCCGAACGCCTCCACCGGCGTCTTCAGCGTCGACTGCGGAGTGAACGAGAACGGCAAGTTCAGCTCCGACAATCCGGTCGCGCAGCCGGGCATCAGCAACGGCGCGGAGCACCTGCACGACTTCGTCGGCAATCTCGCGATCACCGCCGACACCAGCGACGAGGCCCTCGCCGCCGCCGGCACGACCTGCGCCAACGGGGACCGGTCGTCGTACTTCTGGCCGGTCGTACGGATCGACCGCTCGGTGCGCGCCGACGCCGGCGCGGATCCCGGCGGCGTACCGACGGTCTCCTGCCCCCGTCCCGGTGACCGGTTGCCGGCCGTCCCGGCCGCCGCGGCCGACGAGGTACGCCGCAGCCTGGCCGAGCTCGACCGGCAGGTGGCCGAGGCGAACGCCCGGCTCGCCGCCAACGGGGGCCGGATCGACGCCGACTTCAACAACTCGGTGCTGGGACCATTGCGGTTCCGGCGGGCCGCCACCCTCGACCGGATCGCGGTCGCGATGGACCGGCACGGCCCGCGGCCGACCGGCCTGGTGTCGATGGTGGACTGCGCGGTCAGCTACGACGCGCTGCACGCCGGGCACCACGGCGCCGGTTCGGCAACCGGGACCGGCACCCTCGCCACGCCGACCGTCCGCTGCCCCAACGTCCGGGACCGCCTGCCGGGCGTCCCGGCCCCGGCGGTCGACGAGGTGAACCGCAACCTGGCCCTGCTCGACAAGCAGATCGCCGAGGCGAACGAACGTCTGGTCAGCTCCGCGGGCCAGGGTGGACCGAACTTCGTCGACAACGCGATCATGGGACCGCTGGCGGCCAAGCGGGTCGCGACCCTGGACCGGATCGAGATCGCGATCGGCCGGCACACCAGCCGCCCCACCGGGCTGACCGCGCTGGCCAGCTGCGCCCTCGGCGGCGCCGCCCCGGGTGACGCGGGCGCCGGCAACGCCGACCAGGAGGAGCCCGCTGCGCTACCCGTGCCGTCCGGGCCGAATCTGGAACTGCCGAACAACACCGGCGGAATCGTCCGGCCGGCCGAGGTCCGCATCGAGTACCGGGGTAATCCCACCAGCAAGGTCACGCCGATGCCCCGGTTCATGCGGGCGTTGACCGGCGACTCCAAGCCGACCAGCCGGGGGCCCGCCAATGCCCGCCCCTCCTGGACCTGTACCGGGTTCGCCGACCGGCTGTCGGAGCGGTACCCGATCTGCCCCGAGGGCAGCCAGGTGTTGCGGGTGCACGACTTCCCCGGCTGCTGGGACGGCAAGAACATCGACAGCGACAACCACCGGTCGCATCTCTCCTTCGCCGACGCGGCCACCGGCGCGTGCCCGGAGAACTTCGTGGCGATCCCGCAACTGCGGATCACCATCGCCTACGACATTCCGCGTGACGTGCAGCTCAACGGGCAGTTCGCGCTCGATTCCTTCCCCGAGGAGGATCACAACCCGTTCTCCGACCACAACGACTTCATCAACGTCAACTCGGAGCGACAGATGAAGAAGATCGCGCGGTGCATCAACATCGGGCGGGGCTGCCGGTGACCTGACCGGACCGGTGCCGCGCGGCCGGGTCGACCGGCCGCGCGGCGGCACCGGGCGCCGGCCCGCATCATGGGCCGACGGTACGGAACCGGCGACGCGGTGTCAGCATGGCAGCATGGCGAGCGACGCTCAGATCGTGGTCCGGCCGGGCGGTCCGGACGACGTGGCGGCCGTGCTGGCGTTGCTGGACGGCGCGACCCGGTGGCTGGTCGCGCAGGGCAGGACGGCTCAGTGGGGCAGCGAACCGCACTCGACCGACCCGCGCCGGGTCGCCCAGGCCCGCCGCTGGGCGGCCGGCGGCGGCCTCCACCTGGCCGAACGGGCCGGCAAACCGGTTGGTGCCCTGGTGGTCGGCGAGGCGATGCCGTACGTGCCGCCCGCCGCCGAGCCCGAGCTCTACATCAACCTGCTGGTCACCGACCGGGCGCACGCCGGCTCCGGGATCGGGTCGCGACTGCTGGCGTACGCCGAGGTGATCGCCCGTGAACGCGGCCTCGGACTGCTCCGGGTGGACTGTTACGCCGGCGACGACCGGGCCCTGGTCCGCTACTACGAGCGGCATGGCTTCGTCGCCACCGAACCGTTCATCGTGGAGCTGTCGGGCCGCGGATGGCCGGGTCAACTGCTGGAGCGGCGGCTGACCGGCAGTGGTCAGCCGACCGTCTCGTCCAGGTAGCACCAGCGCCACGACTCCCCCGGCTCGAACGACCGGACCACCGGGTGGCCGGTGCCCCGGAAGTGCGCGGTGGCGTGCCGGCGCGGTGACGAATCGCAGCAGCCGACGTGCCCGCAGTCCAGGCATTCGCGCAGGTGCACCCAGTCGTGCGAGCCGGTGGCCAGGCAATCCTGGCAGCCCTCGGTGGTCTGCGGTGCCGGCGTGCCGGCGGCGGTGAGGTGCGGGCAGGTCATTCGGCGCTCCCGTGTCGCAGCAGTGACTCCTCCAGGTCCAGATCACGGTACGCCCGGACCAGAACCTCCTCGGCGATGCGTCCGTCGTCGCGGGCCCGGCGGAACACCTCCCGTTCCGCTTCGATCATCTCCCGCCGGAGTCGGGCGTACGCCTGCGACGGTGTCTCCTCGTCGCCGCCGAGCAGTTCCCAGGCGCCGAGCGCGCGGTTGCGCACGGACTGGCGCAGCCGCTCCCGTACCGCCGGTGGCAGCTCGTCACCGGCCGCCGCCAGCCGCTGCTCCGCGGCCCGGGTCGCCTCCTGCTGCACGGCCGCCCCGGCCAACACATCCGCGGCCGGGTCGTCGGGCGGCAGGTTGGACCGGCGGGCCACCGCCGGCAGGGTGGTGCCCTGGACCACCAGCGTCACCATGATCACCGCCAGGGCGGTCCAGATGAACAGCTCCCGCGGGTAGGTCGCGCCGCCGGCCAGGGTCAGCGGCAGCGACAGGGCGGCGGCCAGGGTGACCACCCCGCGCATGCCGGCCCAGGAGACCACCACCGGCAGCCCGACCGGTGGCCTCGGCTCACCGCCGGCGAACCGGGGCGCGAGCCGGACCAGGTAGGCCGCCGGGAAGACCCAGACGAACCGGCCCACCAGCACGGTCAGCAGGACGACCCCGGTCACCAGCGCCACCCGCGTCCAGGGCGGCTCCAACGCCTGCACGACGTCCCGCAACTGGAGCCCGACGAGAAGGAAGACCACCCCCTCCAGCAGGAACTTCACCAAGTTCCAGAAGGCGGTCATCTGCAGCCGGGAGGCCGCCGACATCAGCACCGGCAGCCGGTGCCCCAGCGCGAGGCCGGCCACCACCACGGCCACCACGCTGGACGCCCCGATCAGCTCGGCGACCAGCGCCACCAGGAACGGCGTGAGCAGTGACAGCGCGTTGTCCAGTACCGGATCGGAGGTACGGCGGTGGGCCAGGCCGATGACCAGCGCGCCCGCCGCACCGACGAGGATCCCGCCGCCGGCCGCGACGACCACCTCGACGACGACCTCGCCCACCTGCACGGCCGCGCCCAGCGCGGCGGCGGTGGCCACCCGCAGCAGCACCAGCGCGGTGGCGTCGTTGACCAGGCTCTCGCCTTCCAGGATCGTGACGACCCGGCGGGGCAGGCCGACCCGGCGGGCCACCGCGGTCGCCGCGATCGCGTCCGGCGGGGCGACCACCGCGCCGAAGGCCAGGCAGATCGCCAGCGGCAGCTCCGGCAGGAGCAGGTGTACGACGACGCCGACCAGCACGGCGGTGAAGAGCACCAGCCCGACCGCGAGCAGCAGGATCGGTCGCAGGTTGCGCCGGAAGGCCGGCACCGAGGTCTCGACGGCGGCCACGTAGAGCAGTGGCGGGAGGATGCCGGCGAGCACCACCTCCGGGTGCAGCCGGATGTCCGGGAATCCCGGCACCAGCGACAGCCCGAGCCCGGCGAAGACCAGCAGGATCGGCGAGAGCAGCCCGAACCGCCGGGCCAACGCCGTACCCAGGATGGCCACCGTGAGGAAGAGCACCGCCTCGACCAGCGCCTCCATGGGGCGAGCCTAGGGCCAAGGGCTCACCCGGCGGTGGCGGTCCGCAGCTTCGGCAGCACCTCCGCCCCGAACGCGTCGATGAACGGCTCCAGCCGCTGGCCGACGTGGTGCAGGTAGATCTCGTCGAAGCCGAGCTCGGCGTACTCCTGCAGCCAGGCCGTGTGCCGGCCCAGGTCGGCGCTGATGTTCACCACCTCGGCGACCTTCTCGGCCGGCACGTCCTCGCTGACCACGTCGAAGTGCTCGGTCATCTCCAGGTCCCAGCAGACCGGCGGGGCGAACACGTTGCTGCGCCACTGCTCGTACGCCAGCCGTTCCGCCTCGGCCTGGTCGGGGGTCCAGCTCAGGTGCACCTGCAGGTGCAGCTTGCCCCGACCGCCGGCCTCCCGATAGGCGTCGATCATCTGGCGCAGGTGCGGCACCGGGGCGTTCACCGTGATCAGCCCGTCGGCCCACTCGGCGCACCAGCGGGCCGTCGGCACGCTCACCGCCGCGCCGACCAGCGCCGGCGGCTGCTCGGGCCGGGTCCAGAGCCGGGCCCGGTCGACGGTGACCAGGCCGTCGTGGCTGACCTCCTCGCCGGCCAGCAGTGCCCGGATCACGTCGACGCACTCCCGCAGCCGGGCGGTGCGGATCTCCTTGCGCGGCCAGGTCTGCCCGGTGATGTGCTCGTTGCTGGCCTCGCCGGTGCCCAGCGCCGCCCAGAACCGGCCCGGGTACATCGCCCCGAGGGTGCCGATCGCCTGGGCGATGATCGCCGGGTGGTAGCGCTGACCGGGTGCGTTCACCACTCCCAGCGGCAGGTCGGTGGCCTGCAGGGCGGCACCCAGCCAGGACCAGGCGAACCCGGACTGGCCCTGCCGGGCGCTCCACGGGGAGAAGTGGTCGGACGACATCGCCGCGTCGAAGCCGGCCCGCTCCGCGTGCACCACCGCGGCCAGCAGCTCGGCGGGGTGGATCTGTTCGTGGGAGGCGTGGATTCCGTACACCGTCATGGCCGGGGTTCGTACCCAGAACCAGCCGGCGGCATACCCGCGGAGCCGGCTACTCGCTGTGCGAGCCGGTGCCGGCGGCGGCACCACCGGCGCCGATCCAGACGGTCTTGACGTTGCAGAACTCCCGCAGCCCGTGCGAGGAGAGCTCCCGGCCGTAGCCGGAGTTGCGGACCCCACCGAATGGCAACTGCGGGTAGGACGTGGTCATGCCGTTGATGAAGACGCTGCCGGCGTCCAGGTCGGTGGCGAACCGCTCCTGCTCCGCCGGGTCCGTGGTCCACGCGTTGGCGCCCAGCCCGAAGCTCGTACCGTTGGCCAGCTCCACCGCCTCGTCGTAGGAGCCGACCCGGTAGAGGCCCGCGACCGGCCCGAAGACCTCCTCGGACCACATCCGCATCCGCGGCGTCAGGTCGGTGACCACCGTCGGCGGATACCACCAGCCGTCACCCGGCGGGAGTTCGCCGCCGCAGAGCACCCGGGCGCCCTTGTCGACGGCGTCGCGGACCTGCTCCTGGACGTCGGCCCGGCCGTTCTCAGTGGCCAGCGGCCCGACGTCGGTCTGTTCGGACATCGGATCGCCGACCCGCAGCGCCGACATCCGCGCCACGAACGCCTCGGCGAAGGCGTCGAAGACATCCGTGTGGACGATGAACCGCTTGGCCGCGATGCAGGACTGGCCGTTGTTCTGGCAGCGGGCGACGACCGCCACCTCGGCGGCCCGGTCGAGGTCGGCCGAGGGCATCACCACGAACGGGTCGCTGCCGCCGAGTTCCAGAACCGTCTTCTTGAGCTGCTGGCCGGCGATCCGGGCGACCGCCCGGCCGGCCGGTTCGCTGCCGGTCAACGTGGCCGCCCGCACCCGGTCGTCGGTGAGCACCCGCTCGACCTCCCGGGAGCCGATCAGCAGCGCCTGGAAGGCGCCGACCGGGAACCCGGCCCGGCGGAACAGCTCGTCGAGGAAGAGCGCCGTCTGCGGCACGTTCGAGGCGTGCTTGAGCAGCCCGACGTTGCCGGCCATCAGCGCCGGGGCGGCGAAGCGCATGACCTGCCAGAGCGGGAAGTTCCACGGCATCACCGCCAACACCGGCCCGATCGGCTGGTAGCGGACCAGTGCCCGGCGGGCGCCGACCGCCTCCGCGTCGGCGGGCTCGTCGGCCAGATAGGCCGGCGCGTGCTCGGCGTAGAACCGGCAGGCCGCCGCGCACTTGGTCACCTCGGCTCGGGCCGCGGCGTAGGTCTTGCCCATCTCCATGGTCATCATCCGGGCCACGCTGTCCCGGTCGGCGTCGAGCAGGTCGGCGGCGGCGGTCAGCCAGCCGGCCCGCTGCCCGACGTCGGTGCGGCGCAGGGCGGCGAAGGCCGCCGCAGCCCGCCCGATCGCGGCATCGAGCTGCTCGTCCGTCATCGGGTCGAAAGTCTTGATCACCTGGCCGGTGGCCGGGTTGACGCTGGCGATGGTCATGCTGGATCCCTTCCGTCCCGCGCCCCCGCGGCTCACCCGCACCTCGCGGCTCACCCGCGGCTGCCGGTTCACTCGAAGAGCGAATGCCGTGTTCCCGGCTCCTCCCGGCGGCGGGCCGCCCGCCGACGCTGAATCACCACCAGGTCGACGGCGGCGACCGCGGCGAGCAAGCCCAGGATGACCGCCGGCAGCGGGAAGCCGGCGCGGGCGGTCAGGAACCCGAGTACGACGCAGACCACCAACCCGAACGCGGCCAGCAGCAGGCGCAGATTGAGCGCGCTCTTCGGATGTCCGACGGTCCCCTTCGCCCCTCGGGGCTGCGATTTCGCGGCCATTGGCCCGAACTACCCGATCCGATACCCGACTAACCTCCCGAACGGCGGTTTCGGCCAACAAAGTTACCGCGTAGGGTTACTGATCCGTTGCGCTCCGCTCCAGATCCGGGGGAACAATGCGTCGCTGGACCACCGCCGTCCTGGCCTTCCTGACCGTCTTCGTGTTGGCCTGCGAAGAGGGCGGCGACAGCGGCGGGCCGGCGCCGGACCCGCCGGCCTCGCCCAAGGGCGGGATACCGTCGTCGATGGCCGCGCTCGGCGACTCGATCACGGCCGGCTTCGGCTCCTGCCTGTCGCTGAGCACCTGCACCCGCAACTCGTGGTCCACCGGCGACGGGCTGCGCATCGACAGTCACTACCGGCGACTCGTCGATGCCAACCCGGCGCTACGGCGCAACGCCCACAACCTGGCCCGGGCCGGCGCCCGCGCCTCGGCGCTGCCGGACCAGGCCGCCGGGGCGGTCCGGCACAAGGCGCAGTACGTCACGGTGCTGATCGGCGCCAACGACGCCTGCCGCAACGCGATCGACGAGATGACCAGCCCGGCGGACTTCCGGGCCGACATCGACCAGGCGCTGGCCACCCTGAAGAAGGGACTGCCGAAGGCCCGGGTGCTGGTGGTCAGCATCCCGGACCTGTACCGACTCTGGGAGATCGGCCACCGCGACGAGCGGGTCGTCGAGACCTGGGACTTCGGGATCTGCCCGGCGCTGCTGGCCAACCCCACCTCGACCACGGCCGCCGACGCCGACCGCCGGGCCCGGTTCCGGGATCGCATCGACGCCTACAACGACCACCTCGCCGCCGCCTGCCGCAAGTACGGCTCCCGCTGCCGGCACGACGGCGGCGCGGCGCACCGGGTGCGGTTCAGCCTCGACATGGTGACCCAGCTCGACCACTTCCACCCGAACGTCAGCGGGCTGAACAAGCTGGCGGACGTGACCTGGGACGCGTCCGGCTACGCCCGCGCGGTCGGCTGACCCCCGGGCTGCGGGCTGCCGGGCTGCGGGCCGGGCTGGGCGGCCCGGTAGTGCGCGATGGACCGTCGGGCCAGGTCGCTGGTGGCCGACGAGTTGGCCCAGGTGCCGAGGATGACCGCCGCACCGGGGACCACTTTCGCGAACATCCGCTTGGCGGCCCGGACGCCGGCCATCTGCGCCAGCCGCACACCCAGCCGGAGCATCACCCGGCCCAGCGGCGCGCTCACCGCGCCACCCAGCCGCTCCCGGCCGGCCGCGACGCCCAGCGCGAGCCGGGCCGCCTCGGCCACCTTGTGGACCTTCTGCAGCACGAGCAGGTCGGTGGCCCGGTCCGGGTGCTCCGGGTCGACGCCGTGCGCCGCGGCGATGTGCAGCACCATCCGGGCCTGCGTCCAGGCCAGCACGCCGACGTCCACGATGGCGCCGGGCAGGCCGGCGGCGCCGGAGACGGCGCCGGAGAGCCGGGCCCGGGCGACGAACTTCTTGACCGCCACCTTCGCCAACTCGTCCGACCCGATACCGGGCCGCTGCTGGCGTACCCGGTCGGCCCAGCGGCGGGCCTCCGGGCCGAGCCGGCGGACCGCCTCCAGGGCCAGGTGCTCGGGGGCGTACTGCGGGTCGGCCTTCATCCGGTCCCAGAGTCCGGCCGGCGGGACCTCGATCGGATCCGCCATCGGCTCCGCCGACGGCGTTTGCGGTTCAGCTGCCGCTGGGGCTTCGCTCATCGCTGGTGATCCGTCCGGCACGGGCGATTCGTTCGGCACGGACGATTCGTTCGGCATTCGCGGTTCGGTCACGGAAAGCTCCGGGGGTAGCAGGGGTGGGTGACGGCTTACCCTGCGGCGATGCGTGGGACACCTGCCGGGCCGCCGACCCGCGTCCATAGTGGGTTCCAAGGTCAACCCAGCGGCGAGGTGCCCTCGCCCGTACGGCCGGTCTCGGCCCGGGCGCCGCTGCGGTAGCCTCCTCGATCGACGACGAGCGGATGGAGGTCACCGGCGCGGGCGGCACCGGGACCGGCCGGGTGGGCGCGACGGGAGGTCTCATGGCACGGTCGGACGACGAGCGCCCGGCGGAGCTGCGGATCGGCGGCTGGCTGCCACCCAGCGCGCGAGCCGACCAGACCGACGGTGACGCGGCAGTGACCGAACTCATCCCGGTGATCCGCGAGCCGGACGGTGGCCACGCGACGCCCGGCGGGGGCCACGCGACGCCCGGCGGGGGCCACGCGACGCCCGGCGGGGGCCACGCGACGCCCGGCGGGCGGACCGGAAAGCCGGTCGAGAAGCCGGCTGCCGGGTCGGCCGCCGACGGCTCGGACCGGACCGACCCGACGGTCGGGGAACCCGCCGAGCGGCCCGCGCGCCGCTGGCGTACCGCTGTGTTGGTGGCGGTCGCCACCGCCGCCACCGTGCTGGCCGCGACCGCCGTGCCGCTGCTTGTCGACCGGCTGGACAACCGGTCCGTCCCGGACCGTCAGGCCCGGCCGGCACCCACCGTCGCCCTACCCTCCGACGCCGGCCCCACCGGCTCCGCCGCGCCCACGCCGACCGGCACCGGTACGACCACCGACCGGCCGGGCGCCGCCCGCCCCAGCGACGGCAGTCGCGGCGGGGACCGGACCGCGCCGGCGCCCAGCCAGCCGGCGAGCCGGTCCGAGCGACCCGGGGTCACCGAGATCCGGCCGCCGACCGCGGCGGCACCGGACGCGGCCGAGCCTGGCCTCACCCTCTCCCTTGAGGCGGAGCAGGCGGTGCGCGGCGGGCGGGCCACCCCGCGCCCGGTCTCCGGCGCGTCGGGCGGCGTGGTGGTCGGTTGGCTCGGCGACGGGTCGGCCAACCTGGTCCGGTTCACCGTCATCGCCCCGACCCCCGGCCGGTACGCCGTCACGTTCCACTACGTCAGCGGCGAGCCGCGGGCGGCCACGGTCACCGTGAACGGCCGACCGGCCGGCCACGAGTTCGCCGCCACCGGCGGCTGGTCCACCGTCGGCGCCCGCACGCTCACCCTCAGCCTGGCCGGCGGCCAGAACACCATCACGTTCGGCGGTGGCCGGCGGCCGGCGCCGGACCTCGACCGAGTCGTGGTCAGCGGTCCGTCGGCTTGATCGCCGCGACGACCTGCTCGGCCTGCGCCTCGTGCCGGGCGTAGTGCTCCGGGTACGCCGACACCTGCACCGCCTGGGCCGCCTCGGTGAGCCGCAGGTACTGCCAGCCGGGCACCCGCAGCAGCGCCTCGAAGAACCGCTGGGACGCGTACGCCGGGTCCATCAGCTTCGCCACCGGTCCCCAGCCGCTGCTGGTGCGCTGCTGGAACAGGCCCACCGAGTCGTGGTCCCAGCCGGTGCCCTGGTGCGGGTAGTTCTTCGACTCCGGCAGCACCTCGCTGGCCCGGTTGAGCAGGGTGCTCTCCTGCATCGCGGTGGCCACCGCGATCACCAGCGCACGTCGTGGCAGGCCGAGGTCGTGGCCGGTCCGGACGATCGCCTGGGCGTTGTCGACCTGGACCTGCGACAGCCCGGCCACCGGTCCCGGGTTGACGATCGCCGGCGGTTCGGCCGGTGCCGCTTCGACCGGCACCGGCCCGGCGGCAGCCTCCGGCGGGGCGGCGGTCGGGGCGCCGCCGCCCTGCCCACCGGCAGCGCCGGCGGGCAGGCCGGCCGTCGAGGGCGCGGCAGTTGCAGCGGTCGCGGTGTCGACGGTCGGGTGGGTTCCGGTGTCCCGGCCGCCGCCGGTCTCGCGGGCCTGGGCGCCGGCGAAGGCCAGCACCCCGAGGCAGCAGAGCGCCCCGGCGGTGACCCGGGTCCGGACCGGCGCCCGGTCCACCCGGCGCCGCAGCGTGGTCAACGGTCTGGCCAGCCGGCCCCGGGCGGTCCGGGCCGCCGGGTCGGCGGCATCGGGTCGGCCGGCCTGGTCGGCGGCTTGATCCTGCTTCTGAAGGTGGTCGTCGTCAGGCATCCGACGAGGCTAGGCAGGCGCCAACGCGATCACACAGAGTGATTCCAGTGGCGCTCGCCACATCTTGGTCCAGCTCTCCCCCGTTCGGCCCAGTCAGCCCCGGCCACCTGGCCGGCGGCGAGCGACCGGGTGGGGCCGTAGCCGGCCCGCTGGCGGAATGGACCAAGATGGCGGGAGCGTTCAACAGACAGGGCGTCGTCCGGCTCGGACGGCGGCCCGGCGCTCTCGTTGAGGAGGTTCCAACCGGTGCTCGATCCGCACGAGCTCTACCAGCTCACCGATGACCTGCCAGAGCTGGGGCAACCGGTGCTGATCCAGGCCCTGACCGGCTTCGTCGACGCCGGTCACGCCACCAGGTTGGCCCGGGAGCACCTGCTGTCGACCCTCGACGCCCAGCCGATCGCCAGCTTCGACCTCGACCAGCTGCTCGACTATCGGTCCCGCCGGCCGATCATGACCTTCGTCGAGGACCACTGGGAGTCCTACGACGAGCCGAAGCTGGAGCTGCACCTGCTGCGCGACGACGCCGGCACCCCGTTCCTGCTGTTCGGTGGCCCGGAGCCGGACCTGCAGTGGGAACGGTTCACCGCCGCCGCCATCGCCCTGGTCGGGCGGCTCAACGTGCGGCTCACGGTCGGGCTGAACGCGATCCCGATGGCCGTCCCGCACACCCGGCCCACCGGGGTCACCGCGCACGCCACCCGCAAGGACCTGATCAGCGGGTACGAACCGTGGCTGCAGCGGGTCCAGGTGCCCGGCAGCGCCGGCCATCTGCTGGAGTACCGCCTCGGCGAGCAGGGCCAGGACGCGGTGGGCTTCGCGGTGCACGTGCCGCACTACGTGGCGCAGAGCGAGTACCCGGCCGCCGCCGAACTGCTGCTCGCCTCGGTCTCCCGCAGCACCGGCCTGCTGCTGCCCACCGAGGGCCTGCGGTCGGCCGCCGAGCTGGTCCGCACCGACATCGACCGGCAGGTGGCCCAGACCGACGAGGCGAACGCGCTGGTGCACGCCCTGGAGGAGCAGTACGACGCCTTCACCCGGGGCCGGGCCGGCAGCAACCTGCTGGGGCCGACCGGGCCGCTGCCGACCGCCGACGAACTCGGCGCGGAGCTGGAGCGCTTCCTCGCCGAGCAGGGCAAGCCGGGCGACGGTCCGACCGGTTGACACGCCGATGCGGCAAGCTGGTGGGATGCGCCTGGCCACCTGGAACGTGAACTCGGTGAAGGCCCGCCTCCCCCGGCTGCTCGGCTGGCTGGCCGACACCCGTCCGGACGTGGTCTGCCTGCAGGAGACGAAGTGTCCGGACGGGTCGTTCCCGGCCGCCGAGGTGGCCGAGCTCGGCTACCTGACCGCCAGCCACTCCGACGGCCGGTGGAACGGGGTGGCCGTGCTCTCCCGGGTGGGGCTGGACGACGTCACCGTCGGCTTCCCCGGTGAGCCCGGCTTCCCGGACCCGGAGGCGCGGGCCATCTCGGCCACCTGCGGCGGGCTGCGGGTCTGGTCGGTCTACGTGCCCAACGGCCGGACGCCGGATTCGCCGCACTACGCGTACAAGCTGGACTGGCTGGCGGCGTTGCGCGGCGCCGTCGCGGCCGACCTACGCGACGACCGGCCGCTGGCGGTCTGCGGCGACTTCAACGTGGCGCCGACCGACGCGGACGTCTGGGATCCGGCGCTCTTCGTCGACTCGACGCACGTGACGCCGGCCGAGCGGCAGGCGCTGGCGGAGTTGCGGGCGCTCGGGCTCGTCGACATCGTGCCGACCCCGATGAAGGGGCCGCACCCGTACACCTACTGGGACTACCGGGCCGGGATGTTCCACCAGAACAAGGGCATGCGCATCGATCTGGTGTACGCGACGGCGGGGTTCGCGGCCGACGTCGCGTCGGCGTACGTGGATCGGGAGGCCCGCAAGGGCAAGGGCCCGTCCGACCACGCCCCGATCGTGGTCGACACCGCCCCAGCCGAGGCAACCCCGCCCGCCCCCGGCACCCCGACCGTCGAGGGCCTGTAGCCGGGTCAGTCCGCGTCGGCCGCCGGGTCAGGCGGCCCCACCAGATACGCCACCAGAGCGGACAGATCCTCGGTCGCGTCGAACCAGGCAAGGATCTCGTCCTTGGTCAGGCGATCGAAATCGGGGACGGCCGTCGACCGGCGGCTGGACCGTGGCGCGGTCCAGGCCAGGAAGCGGGCGAAGATGTCGGCTGGGCTCGGCATCTGGTGTGGGTTGAGCGCGTGCAGGTCGGCCAGGGCGGCGTGCATCTGGTCGGTGAGGTGGATCCGCAGCCGGGAGGTGTCGGCGGCGACCTCGCGGAGCAGGTCGAGTTTCGCCTGACCGCACGGCCACGGGTGCGCGCAGACCCGGCACAGCCAGAGCGGACGTCGGGGCAGGTGCACGCGGGGCCGGCCGGTCGGCGGCGGCTGGGTCACGAACCGCTCCACCGGCCGCCGCGCCACTGCCCGTAACGCGGTCCACGGTTGCGCCACCGGGGGTCCGGAGCAGCCGAGTCCACCGCCGGGTCCCGGGCCGGCGGATACGGCATCGGTACGCACGGCAGTGTGTCCGGACACGGCCACCGCAGTCCGCAGACGCAGTAGCGCCAGAATCGGCGCCAATCGCGACTGTGCCGGGGCGCAAATGGAACTGGCGCGTTTCGCCTTCGCATTTCTCTTCCCACTCTCCAACCAAGTCGATAACGTGGTCTCATCCACACTGGACGACGCGCGATATCAACTGAAGAAAGGGCGAACGCACTATCCGATGCATGGCCGTCTTGTCGAGGACAGTCGAGAACACTGGAAGGATATATATTCGTGTCCGACCTGCCAGCGAAGCTCCGGCAACTCCGCAACGAACGGAAGATCACCCAGATCACGGTCGCCAAGGCGATAAACGTCTCCAAGTCGCTCATCGCCTCCTTCGAGCAGGGCCGGCTCATCCCCCAGTACGAGACCGTGGACCGTCTCGACACCTTCTACGGCACCGGCGACACCCTCTCGAAGATGTCGGCCGACGCCGTCGCGGAACGCGAACGCCAACGCGACCGCCAACAACGCCAACTCCCCGTCTTCGACTCCTGGGCCGACCTCGAAGCCTCGGCGACGATGCTGCGCTCCTTCCAACCACTGCTGATTCCCGGGCTGCTCCAGACGGAGGGCTACGCGCTCGCCACGTTGGAGTCGTCGGTGACCCTCGATCCCACCGACATCCACCGTCACGTCACCGACCGGATGGCCCGCCAGGAGATCCTGAACAGTCCGAAACCACCCCGGTTCATGGCAGTCATCGACCAGACCGCGCTACGCCGGAAGGTGGGCACCCCGCTGATCATGCGCGACCAGTGCGACGCCCTCATCAAGGCGTGCCTACGTCCCCACGTCTCGATCCAGGTGGTGCCCGAGGACGCGGGCGCCTACGCCGGCACCAACGGCCCGTTCGTGCTGGCCACGGTGGGACCGGAGACCTACGGCTTCGTCGAGGATCAGTTGGGCGGTCGGGTGGTCGACGTTCGGGACGAGGTCGACCTCTTGATGCGAGCCTGGGACGAGGTCAAACTCAATGCGTTGAACCAGCGACAGTCGCTGGACCTGATCGCGAGGATGGCCGAGACGTGGAAATGAGCGGCGCCGTCTGGCGCAAGTCGACCCGATCCAACAGCAGCGGCGGGGAGTGTGTCGAGGTGGCCGCCAATCTGCGTGACCGGGTGCTGGTTCGGGACAGCAAGGACCCGCGTGGCGGCACGCTCGCCTTCCGGCCGGCCGCCTGGACCGCGTTCGTCGCCGAGCCGCCGTCCTCGAAGATCGAATGATGAAAACGGTCGCTACGACCGGCTGTAGCGACCGTTTTCATCATGTGATCATGGTCCGTCCCCGGTTCGCCGAGCCGTCCGCCGACGGACACGTACGCTTCGTCGTTCGGACACGCCCCGATCGCCGCAGAGCGCATAGATTGCCCCCAATCCATCCCCTCTGGACGTGGGAGCACACATGCTCGACAGGAAGCGCGCCGCCGGGCGATCCCTGGTGGCAACCGCACTGGCAGCGGCGCTGGTCGGCGTCGGACTCGGGGCGGCACCGGCGCCGGCCGGCGCGACGGTGAGCCGGGCCGAGCTGGCGCTGCGCTGGGCGCCGATCCACTACCAGGACGTCGACGCCACCGGCAGCCACGCGCTGGGCGGCCGGTCCGACTACCTCACCAAGGTGGACTTCGACGGCGACCTCAACGGGCGCAACAACTGGGACAACGCGGCCCGGTCCGGGGTCTCGTTCGCCGCCCACGTGTACTACTCGGTCGTGGAGACCAACTCGCACTGGTACCTCACGTACCTGTTCTTCCACCCCCGGGACTGGACGGACCACCCCTTCTTCGAGACCGAGCACGAGAACGACGGCGAGGGGGTGATGTTCGCCGTCGAGCGGGACGGCTCGACCTATGGCGTACTCCGGTCGGCGGTGACCGTCGCGCACAGCGACTTCTTCTCCTACACGCCGGCCGGCAGCACCTGGACCACCGGCCGGGAGAGCGTCGACGGCACCCTGCGGATGCAGTCCTCGCCGCACGACTCGTTCCAGCGGCCGGTCACCGCGCAGGAGGCGCAGGGCCACGGGCTCAAGGCGTACCCGCAGTACGACATCGTCGGCGACGGCATCGTCTACTACCCGTCGACGGTCGCCGAGACCCCCAGCGGCGCTGACGACCGGGACGTGCGGTACGCCCTGGTCGACATCTTCGCCGCCGGCGGGCTCTGGACGCAGCGGGCCAACGCCGACCTCTTCGCCAACCTCGGCACCTTCGCCGGTGACAACTCCGGCGACTGCGGCCGGGGCACCTGGTCCTGCGGCGTCAACTCGGCCAACGCCCCGTGGGGCTGGGACGACGGCGACGACCTGCCGGGGCGGGGGCAGATCGCCACCGACCCGGCGAAGCTCGCCGCCGAGTACTTCACCATCCCCGGCGGCGTCTCCCGCACCTACACCTACAACCCGTATGCCAACGAGGCGGCGGCACTGGCCGAGGCCGACCGCACCGCCCCCCGCCCGATCGACTGACCGGCACAACCTCCCCCACCCGCCATTGATCCGGCGCCCAGGTCGACCGGTCAGCCCTCCTCGGCGGGCTGCCGGTCGACCTCGGCCGGTGCGGCGATCCGCATCCGGAGCTGGCGGTCGCGTTGCCAGCTCGGTTCGAGTTGGGCGACGGTCCAGGCCGGCAGCCGGCGGCCGGGCAGCACGCTGCTCAGGCTGTGGGCGCAGATGGCGGTGTAGGTCCGGCCCGGGCGGGCCGTGTCGGCGCCCGCGAAGTCCTGATAGGTCGCGCCCAGCGCGGCGGCGTCGACGCCCTTGCGGATCCAGCCGAGCGGCACCTCGGCGTCGCGGGCCAGCGGTGGAACGCTTGTCGGGTCCAGCCACTCCTGGTCGTCGTGTTGCGCCTTGCGGGCCACCACGATGTTGAGCGCCGGCCCGTTGCCGACGTTGCGCAGCACCCAGCCCTTCCCGTCGACCAGAATGAACACCAGCACGGGGATCCGGGACCGGCGGTCGCTGAGCTGCCAGATCCGATAGGTCGAACCGAGGGTCACCGCCGAGACGACAAACGCCGCGATGGACAGCGCAAGCTCCATGGCCGGCAGCCTACGACCAGCCGGCACCCGCCTACGCGCCCCGCCCTTCGCCGCCGCAACCCACCCCGCGTCAACTTGCTGCCCGCCCCCTACTGGCCTCCCGCGTGCCGCGCAGTGAATGATCGTGGCGCATTCAGCCGTTGAATCCGGCCCCTATTCACGGCTGAGTGCGCCACGATCGTGGTCTGCCGGCGGCGCGGCGCGGTTTGGGGAGGCGGACGGGACTAGGGTGGATCACATGGCCGTCGTGAAGATCAACGCTATCGAGGTGCCCGCCGGTGGGGGCGAGGAGTTGGAGCGGCGGTTCGCCGCCCGGCTCGGCGCGGTGGAGAAGGCGCCCGGCTTCCTCTCCTTCGAGCTGCTGCGCCCGGTGGCCGGCGACACCCGCTACTTCGTCTACACCCGGTGGCAGGACGAGGAGTCCTACCAGGCGTGGGCCGGCGGCCCGGCCCGCGAGGCGCACAGCCGCACCGGCGACGGCCCGCAGGCCCGCCCGGTCGCCACCGGCGCCTCCCTGCTGGAGTTCGAGGTGGTCCAGCACGCCGCCGCCTCGGGTGGGTGACGCCGTGGTCAGGCGTCGCGGGAGTCGATGAGTGACGCGAAGGCGATGATGTTGTCGGCGTACCCGACGCTGCCGCCGCGCCACTCGCCGCCGCAGGTGATCAGGCGCAGCAGCGGGCGGCTGTAGTCGGCGTAGACCCGCTCGTCGGGCAGCGCCGCCTTGTCGAAGTGCTCCACCGAGTTGACCTCGAAGATCGCCACCGACCGGTCCTGCCGGGTCACCTCGATCTTCGCGCCCGGCCGCAGCTTGACCAGGTCGTGGAAGACCGACGGGCCGGTCCGGGTGTCGGCGTGCCCGACGATGATCGCCGGCCCGAACTGCCCCGGCGTCGGCCCCCGGTCGTACCAGCCGGTCTCGTTGTGCTTGTCCAGCGCCGGCACCGCGATCGAACCGTCGTCGGCCAGCCCGACCCGGTGCACCGGCGCGGTGACCTCGATCGACGGGATGGCGACCCGGATCGGCCGGCTCGGCTCCAGCACCGGGAACTCCCGGGGCGGCTCCTTGCTCCCGCCGCCCAGGAACGACGGCCAGGACAACCCGGCCGAGTGTCCCAGCCCGGCACCGGTGGCGAAGACCCCGATCAGCACCAGCACGACCGCCAGCGGCCCGGTCCATGACGGCCGGCCCTCCGACCGGGCCCGGTGCGGGTGCCGGCCCGGCGCGACCCGACCCGGTCGGGTGCCCGGCACCGCCCGTCCAGGTCTCGTGCCGGGGTCCATCCGGCCCGGTGGGGTGCCTGGCGCCATCCGGCCCGGCCGACCGGCCGGCGCCACGGCCACCGCCCGACCGGGCGGCGAACCCGTCGACCCGGCCCGGTTGTACGGCGACCCCGCCGCGACGGCCGGCAACCCGGTCCGGCCCGCTCGGGCGGACGGTGGGTCGGTCGAGGCGGCCCGATCGGAGTGGGGTGTCCGCGCCGGCCGGCGCCCGTCCGGGGAGGGCCGGGGGGCGGCGGGCGAGAAGCGGGCCATCGGCGTCCGTCAGGAGCGGGTGCGGGACCGGGGGCCGGCGCCGGCCGGGCTGACGCGGCGGCGTAGGGTGACCACGCCCAGCGCGGCCCCGGCCAGGAGCGTCGCGAGCCCGCCGTAGAGCAGCAGGCCGCCGGTGCTGTCACCGCCCGCCGTGCCACCGAAGCCGGTGGCCGGGCCGCGGCTGGGCTTGTCGGCGGCCACCACGTTGAGCATCGTCGACGCGCTCTTGCCGTCCGGGCAGTGCAGCCGGACCCGGTAGGTGCCGGCGTCGGTGCCCTCGGGCACCAGCGCCGCAGCGGTGAGCAGACCGTTCTGCGGCTGCACGGTGATGGTGCCGAAGGCCGGTGACTCGACCGTGGCCGGCGCGTTGTTCTCGGTGCAGCTGGCCTTGATGCCCACCAGGTGGCCGGCGCGCACGGTGCTGGGGTTGACCTGGACGTAGGTGTCGGCGGCCTGGGCGGGAGTCGCGAGCAGCAGCACGCCCGCCAGCGGGACCGCACCGGCGATCAGCACGCCGATCCGGCGGCGGAGAAACACCACGACCCCTCCTGGATGACCGGCGTCACGGACGATGCGGCCGGCGGTCGGTCGGGAAACGGCCAGCCAGCCGACAGAGAAATCCTCTCATCCGAGGGCGTCGAGCACACGGGGTTGACCGACGGGAGATGTCCGGCTCTTCGGTTGGCGTAGGCTTGCCTCCCTGTGACCCTCGCCGAACGACCGATCCGGACATTCCACCCCCGGCAGGGACGGTTGTCCGAGCGCCACCACGACGCCCTTGAGCGGCTCTGGCCCGTACACGGTCTGCTGGTGCCGGAGCGGCCGGGCGCGCCGTGGGACCTGGCGGCGCTGTTCGGGCGCCGGGCGCCCGTGGTGTTGGAGATCGGCCCGGGGATGGGCGAGGCCACCGCGGCGATGGCCGCCAGCGACCCGGAGCGCGACTACCTCGCCGTCGAGGTGCACACCGCCGGGATCGCCAACCTGCTCGCGCTGGTCGAGCGGCGGCGTCTGACCAATGTCCGGATCGCCCGCGGCGACGCCGTCGACCTGGCCCGGTACGCGCTGGCGCCCGACTCGCTGGCCGCCGTGCACATCTTCTTCCCCGATCCGTGGCCCAAGTCCCGTCACCACAAGCGACGCCTGATCCAGCCGGCGCACGTCGCGCTGCTGCGCTCCCGGCTGGCGCCCGGCGGCGTGCTGCACTGCGCCACCGACTGGTCCGAGTACGCCGGGGTGATGGCCCGGACGCTGGCCGCCGACCCGGAACTGGTGAACGAGTTCGCCGGGTACGCGCCCCGGCCCGACTGGCGCCCGATCACGAAGTTCGAGCGGCGCGCCCTGTCCGCCGGCCGCCCGGTCCACGACCTGATCTTCCGGCGCCGGTGACCGCCCGGAGCCGCCCCGCCGGGGTGAAACCGGGGCAGACCCGGCGCCGCTGGCGCTCGGCGACCGATCAGTGCACCATTGACCGGCCATGACGCTCACCGCACAGCTGCCCGGCAGCGCCGATCCCGATTCCCTCTTCGACGCCTTCGCCGGCTGGGCCAAGGAACAGGGGCTCGACCTCTATCCGCACCAGGAAGAGGCGCTGATCGAGATCGTCTCCGGTGCCAACGTCATCCTCAGCACCCCCACCGGCTCGGGTAAGTCCCTGGTCGCCACCGGGGCGCACTTCGCGGCGCTGGCGGCCGACCGGTCCGACTCCCCCACCGGCTGCCGGTCGTTCTACACCGCGCCGATCAAGGCGCTGGTGTCGGAGAAGTTCTTCGCCCTCTGCGAGGTCTTCGGCGCCGAGAACGTCGGCATGCTGACCGGCGACGCCAGCGTCAACGAGACCGCCCCGATCATCTGCTGCACCGCCGAGATCCTGGCCAACATGGCGCTGCGCGACGGCGCCCGCGCCGACGTCGGCCTGGTGATCATGGACGAGTTCCACTTCTACGCCGAGCCGGACCGGGGCTGGGCCTGGCAGGTGCCCCTGATCGAGCTGCCGCAGGCGCAGTTCGTGCTGATGTCGGCCACCCTCGGCGACGTCACCCGGTTCATCGACGACCTGACCCGGCGTACCGGGCGGACCACCGCCGTGGTCAAGTCCGCGCAGCGGCCGGTCCCGCTGATGTTCACCTACGCCACCACGCCGCTGCACGAGACCCTGGAGGAGCTGCTCAGCACCCACCAGGCCCCGGTCTACGTGGTGCACTTCACCCAGGCGGCGGCCCTGGAACGCGCCCAGGCGCTGATGAGCGTCAACGTCTGCAGCCGGGCCGAGAAGGACGCCATCGCCGAGCTGATCGGCAACTTCCGGTTCACCGCCGGCTTCGGGCGTACCCTGTCCCGGCTCGTCCGGCATGGCATCGGCGTACACCACGCCGGGATGCTGCCCAAGTACCGTCGGCTGGTCGAGACCCTGGCGCAGGCCGGCCTGCTGAAGGTCATCTGCGGCACCGACACCCTCGGCGTCGGCATCAACGTGCCGATCCGCACCGTCCTGTTCACCGCGTTGTCCAAGTACGACGGCGTGCGTACCCGGTTGCTCAAGGCCCGCGAGTTCCACCAGATCGCCGGCCGGGCCGGCCGGGCCGGCTACGACACCATGGGCACCGTCGTCGTGCAGGCCCCCGAGCACGTCATCGAGAACGAGAAGGCGCTGGCCAAGGCGGGCGACGACCCCAAGAAACGGCGCAAGGTGGTACGCAGGAAGCCGCCCGAGGGGTCGATCGGCTGGGGACGACCCACCTTCGACCGGCTGGTCGAAGCCGAACCGGAGCCGCTGACCTCCAGCTTCGCGGTCAGCCACTCGATGCTGCTCAACGTCATCGGTCGGCCCGGCGACGCGTTCGCCGCCATGCGGCACCTGCTCACCGACAACCACGAGGACCGGGCCGCGCAGCGCCGGCACATCCGGCGGGCGATCGCCATCTACCGGGCGCTGCTGGCCGGCGGGGTGGTCGAGCGGCTGCCCGAGCCGGACGCCGAGGGCCGCTCGGTGCGGCTCACCGTCGACCTGCAGCTCGACTTCGCGCTCAACCAGCCGTTGTCGCCGTTCGCGCTGGCCGCCATCGAACTGCTGGACGCCGAGTCGCCGACCTACCCGCTCGACGTGCTCTCGGTCATCGAGTCCACCCTGGACGATCCACGGCAGATCCTGTCGGCGCAGCAGTTCAAGGCCCGCGGCGAGGCGGTCGCGGCGATGAAGGCCGAGGGCATCGAGTACGAGGCCCGCCTCGAACTGCTCACCGAGGTGACCCACCCGAAGCCGCTGGCCGAGCTGCTCGACGCCGCGTACGAGATGTACCGGCAGGGGCATCCGTGGGTGGCCGACTACGAGCTGCGCCCCAAGGCCGTGGTCCGCGACATGTACGAGCGCGCGATGACCTTCGTCGAGTACGTCAACTTCTACGGGCTGTCCCGCTCCGAAGGGCTGGTGCTGCGCTACCTGGCCGACGCGTTCAAGGCGTTGCGGCAGACCGTGCCGCCCGACGCCAAGACCGACGAGCTGATCGACCTGATCGAGTGGCTGGGCGAGCTGGTCCGGCAGGTCGACTCCAGCCTGATCGACGAGTGGGAGCGGCTGCGTAACCCGGCCGCCGAGGGCGTCGAGCAGGTGCTCGACGAGCGGCCACCGGCGGTCACGGCCAACCTGCGGGCGTTCCGGGTGCTGGTACGCAACGCGCTGTTCCGGCGGGTGGAGCTGGCCGCGCTGCGCCGCTGGGACGAGCTGGGCGCACTCGACGCCGACTCCGGCTGGACCGCCGACGACTGGGCCGACGCGCTGGAGCCGTACTTCGAGGCGTACGACGATCTGGGCACCGGGCCGGCGGCGCGCGGGCCGGCGCTGCTGATGATCGACCAGCAGCGGGACCGGTGGCTGGTGCGGCAGATCTTCGACGACCCGGACGGCGACCACGACTGGGGCATCAGCGCCGAGGTCGACCTGGCCGCCTCGGACGCGGCCGGCGAGGCGGTGCTGCGGATCACCGACGTCGGCCAACTCTGACTCGCCCGTTCATTGCCGGGTTGACCCGTCCCCGGTAACGATCCGCCACTGTCGGCATATCGACGGCCTTCCCGGAGTGTCCGCGGTGTCCTTATGGTGGAGGACCGGCAGAGCCGAGCCGGCCGAGTTGGGACAGGGGATGCCGTTGTGCGTGGGCAGCTGCTGGCGACCACCCAGGACAAGCCACCGGCTGAGCGGCTGGCCTACTGGAACGAGTTGATGGCCACCTCGCTGGGGCTGATGAACGTGCGGAGCGAGAATCCCGACGAGTTCATCGCTTCGGTGCGCACGACAAACCTGGGCGCGCTGAACCTCGCGCTGCACCGGTTCCCGTCGCTGCGCGTCACCCGGAGCCGGTCGATGGTCCGGCCGTCCGACCCCGACCTCTTCCTGATCAACCTGACGCTACGCGGCGGCGGCGTCATCCAGCAGGCCCGCAACCGTTGCGTCGCGAGGGTCGGCCAGCTCAGCGCCTTCGACTCGTCGACGCCACACGAGATCGACTACGTCGAGGGCGAGGGTGGCACGGACAGTACGGCGCTGACCCTGCAGATCCCCCGCGCCCTCCTGCCGGTCCGTCCCGACCTGGTCAAGCGGCTCTACGCGACCTGCCTGACGCCGGAGCCACAGGGCGTCGGCGCGGTGCTCATCAGCCACCTGGTGGCGGTCGCCCGGCACGCCCACCAGCTCCGGCCGGAGGACGCGACCCGGCTCGGGGGCATCACCCTCGACCTGGTGGCGGCGACCATCGCGCACCGGCTTGATCGGGAGGCCGACCTTCCGCCGGACACCCGGCAGGCGGTCACGTACCGGCAGGTGCTGGCTTTCATCGAGGCCCACCTCGCCGGTCCGGAGCTGACGCCCGCGTCGATCGCTGCGGCACACCATGTTTCGGTGCGTAGCCTGTATCGGCTGTTCGCCGCCGAGGGCCGGACCGTGGCCGGATGGATCCGGCACCGGCGGCTCGACCGCTGCCGGCGTGATCTCGCCGACCCCCGGTTGGCCGGCCAGCCGATCCACGCGGTGGCCGCCCGGTGGGGCTTCACCGACAGCGCGCACTTCACCCGGCTCTTCACCGCCGCGGTGGGCATGGGTCCGCTGGCCTACCGGCAGGACCAGCACCTGATCCGGTGAACGTGTCGCTGGCACCGGTAGTCAATCGGTTGGCAGGCAGGTCCAATGACGAGATCTGGCCGATGGCTGATGCTTGACCCGGCGGTGGAGCCACGGCCTCGGGGGACGTGGCTCCGCCGCCGGGCGACGGAACGCTCCGCCACGGCACCGGCGCGCGTTCCGTCGACCCCGCGTTCACCCCTACCTGCCCCGGGCCGCTGACGGCCGTTCACCGCACCGCAGGCACCGGCTCCTCCGCGGCGGCGGGCGCGTTCCCGGGTGCCGTGCGGCGTACGCCCCGGATGAGCAGGTAGCCGATCATCCAGAGCTCCCCCACGGTGGCGGGGATCACCAGCGCTTCGACGATCACCGCAGCGTCCGGGGTGAGGTAGCGCAGGAAGCTGCTGAGCAGGTAGCCGACCCCGCCGGCGACGAGTATCCAGCCGAGCGCGGCGGGCATCCAGCCGGACCGCAGCACGCACCAGCCCATCGGGATCAGCCACAGGCCGAAGAAGATGCCGCCCACTCCCCACAGGTTGTTGCTCATCAGATAGAGCAGTTGCACGTTCGCCGCCGGGTCGCCGACCGGATCGGCGGCGAGTTCGACGGCGGTGCCGGTCAGGGCCGCGCTGACCAGGATCGCGATGGCGTTGACCAGGCCGAAGACGGCGATGCCGGCGGCCGGGAACGGGTCCGCGGCGCGGAAGAGCCGGTAGAACCACGCGGCGGCGAACGCCTGGGCGACGACGGTGGCGAGCTCCAGCGCCACCCCGAGCCGGGCGAGCGAGCCGTGCTCGACCAGGTTGGCCAGGGTCGCGGCCGGGTCGTCGGCCACGAAGATCCGGGACCGGATCAGCAGGAAGCCGAGCCCACCGGCGATGCCGAGGGCGAGATACCACAGTCCGGTCACCCGGGCGGTACGGATCAGGGGGTGCATCGTCACTCCTCGGTCGAACCAACCTTACGACGTAAGGCAACCATACGTTGTAAGGTCAAGACAAGAGGTGAGATGCGAAAATGGCGGAGCGGACCTCCCGGCGGCCCTTGAGCCGCGAGCGGGTGCTGACGGCGGCGATCGCCCTCGCCGACGCGGAGGGGATCCAGGCGTTGACGATGCGCCGGCTCGCCGCCGAACTCGGCGTCGAGGCGATGTCGCTCTATCACCACCTGCCCGGCAAGGAGGCGCTGCTCGACGGCGCCGTCGAGGCGGTGGTCGCCGAGATCGGCGCCGCCGTCGCACACCCGGACGCCGACGGCGACCCGCACGGCTGGCGCCTCCGGCTACGGCGCCAGTTCTCCGCCGCCCGCCAGGTCATGCTGCGCCATCCGTGGGCTCCCGCGCTGCTGGGATCGCGCCGCAGCATCCCGGTCGCCGTCTTCGCCTACTACGACGGGATCCTGGCCACGCTGGTCGGCGCCGGCTTCTCCTACCGGATCGCCCACCGGGCGCTGCACGCCTTCGGCAGCCTCCCGCTCGGGTTCGCCCAGGAGCTGTTCAGCCCGGCAGCGGCCGGCGGGAGCATGGACGCCGACGCCGCGGAGGCCGACCTGGCCGCGCTGGCCGAGGCGCTGCCCCACCTGACCGCCATGGTGCAGTCCGAGATGCACGCCGCCACCGACCCGACGCTCGGCTGGTGCGACAGCCAGACCGAGTTCGAGTTCACCATCGACCTGCTCCTGGACGGACTCGAACGCCACCGCGGATGACACCGGGCGCGGCAGTCCCGGCTGCGGCTATCGCGGGTCCAGGCCGTGCAACAGCCCTTCGATGAACGGCGCCTTGGCCGCGCGGTAGCGGGGACGATCCTGTGCGTCGGCGGCCGCGAGGAGCCGCTTGAGCCGTCCGTACTCGGCCGCGTCGGCGGGGTTCTCGCGAAGGTGGTCCCGGAACCTCAGCAGCGACCGCCAGTTCTCCGCATCGGCCTCGACGATGTGCAGGTGATGGGTACGCCAGCCGATGTCAGGAAAGCAGAACGACCACTTCCGGGCCGCCTCGTCGCCCGGCTCCGGCGCGTGCGACCAGCCGATGCCGGACATCGCCGACCCGAAATCTCCGCCGCGGTAGTCGGGAACCCGGGCCAGCATGTCGATGATCGGCTTGGCCGCCAAACCCGGCACCGAGGTGCTGCCGATGTGTTCGACCGGACCGGCCAGCCACGGACCGAGGGCGGCCTCGACCCGCGTGCGCTGCCGCTCGAAGGCGGTCGGCCAGTCGCTGTCGTAGTCGACGATCTCGATCGGATCGCGGCGCCGGCCATCGACCCCAGACTCCTCGGTCACCCGCCCAGACTATCGGCGCACCAACCTCGCAACCGGCCCCGACGACCCACCGATCAGCAGCCCTGACGAGCCGGATTCCGCTGGGCGAAGCGGCGTGGATCTATTAGAATGGGTGTACTAATTCGGCTCCTGACCTGGGAGTCCGCCCCTTGATCCGGGAGGACAGCCGTGCCCGCGCCCACCTCCGCCGCACCCCCCGCAGCCGCCCCCACGACCACGCCGTCAATGCCCGCCCCGACCCCATACGCCACTCTGCTGGGCTTCACCCGCTACGTCGACCGCACCGGCCCGGCCAAGGCCAACTTCGTCGGGAGCCTGCGCAAGCAACGGGCCAGCCGGTCGGGCTTCAACCCACACGGCCAACTGGTCAAGGCGCTCAAGGCCGACATCGCGTTCCGCACCGGCGGCCGGCACCTCGCCGAGATCGTGACGGTCGTCAAGCCGCGCTGGCGGCCGCTCTACGAGGCGCTGGTGCCGGGCGCGACCACCTACCTGCGCTCGCTCGGCGAGCCGCCGGCCGCCGCGTTGGCCCAGACCCGCGACGCCCTCGGCATGGTCGGCGGCCTACCCGTGAAGATCAACCCCCACCTCGGCCTGCGGTACGACGACGGTCACGCCGAGGCGGTCCGCCTGCACTTCGACGAGTCGCCGCCCAGCGAGGAGGCGGTGCTGGCCACCCTGCACCTGATGGCCCGGCACATGGAGCACGTGCTCCCGCACGCCGAGCCGGTCCTGGTCGACCTGCGCCGGGGCGTCGCCCACCGGCGCGACCCGGCGGCCCGCGCCGACCAGATCGAACGGTGGCTGGCCGGCGAGGCCGCAGCCTTCGCGGCGATCTGGTCCACCCCGGCCTGACCCGGTTGGTCCCGGCCGGCCACCGGTCGCCGGCCGGGACCACCCTCGGCGAAGCCGCGCGGCGCGAGGCTTCCAGCGCGCGGCCACAGGGCGGTTCCGCCCACGACGCAAGGCGGTTCCGGGCCGCGCGGCACAGAGCGGCTCCGGGCCGGACGACGCAAGGCGACTCCGAGCCGCACGACGCAAGGCGGCTACGGCGCGTTCAGCCCCGCGCGATGATCTCGCGGGCGGCGGACTCGGCGCGTTCGATCGGGATGGCGAAGCCGATGCCGATCGAGCCGTTGCCCTCCAGGGTGGCGATGGCGGTGTTCACCCCGATCACCTCACCCCGGGCATTCACCAGCGGACCACCGGAATTGCCCGGGTTGATCGAGGCGTCGGTCTGGATGGCGCTCTGCCGGTTGCGCCCATCCAGCCGCACCTGGCGCTCCACCGCGCTGACGATGCCGGCGGTGACGCTGCCGGACAGCCCCAGCGGCGAACCGATCGCCAGCACCGACTCCCCCACCACGATGTTCTCGGTCCGGCCGAGCGGCAACGCCCGCAGCTGCGCGGCCGGGGCGATCCGCAGCACCGCGATGTCGGTGTTGCGGTTGCGACCGACCAGCTGGGCCGAGATCCGCCGGCCCTCGTTGCTGACCACGGTGATGTCGCCGCCGGAAGCGATCACATGGTCGTTGGTGACGATGTGCTGCTCGTCGTCGAGCACGAAACCCGACCCCGACGAGCTCTCGTCGGCGTTGTCCACCTGCACCGACACGACCCCCTGCAGGACCCGTTCGGCGACGTTCACCCCGGCCCCGGTCAGATTGGCGTTGGCGCCGACGTTGCGGGTCCGCAGCTCGGACGTGGCGAAGTACCAGGACGAGGCGTACCAACCGGCGCCCGCGCCACCGCCGGTCGCCAGCAGGACCAGCACCAGCCCGGCCAGCAGCAGTCGGCCGGTACGACGCCTGGGGGCCGGTGACTTGCCGTCCCAGACCGAGCCCGGCGGCAGGTTGGACCGGTGCCGGGAGAAGCCGGCCGCCCCCGGTGGCGCGAGAGGCGCCGGGTAGCCGTCCCACGGCGGCCCGCCGTGCCGGGTGGACGGCCCGTCCGGCGCCCAGTGATCGTCATCGGCGGCCCGGCCGTCCCCCGCCCACTGACCACCCTGAGCCGACCCGTCGCGGTCGGCCCGGTCCTCGCGCTCATCACGGTCTGCCCGGTCATCATGGACCGCCCGGTCATCACGGACCGCCCGGTCATCACGGACCGCCCGGTCATCACGGACCGCCCGGTCATCACGGACCGCCCGGCTGTCACCGGCCGACGGTTCGGCACGCTCCCACTGGTCGTCGTACGCCGCCTGGCTGTCGCCGGTCGACGGGCCGCGGGTCGACTGGCCGGAGCGGGTCGACTGGCTGGAGCTGGTGGAGCGGCGGTCGCGGATGGATCGGTTCTCCCACGGCGCCGGCACGTCCCATGGCGCCGGCCCGCCCCGGGGCGGGAGGTCGGAGCCGGCCAGCTCGGTCGATCGGCTCAACCGGCTGGGATAGCCGAACGGGTCGGGAACCTCGGGCTGGGGCGGCGGGGTGGGGAACCCGGGTGCCTCGGGCAGGTCCTCGGGGTGGCCGGTCGGGACGGCGAAGGTGCCGGGCAGCGAGAAGCGCGACGGCGGAAGCGGATCGACCGGCGGAATGTCCAGGTCAGTGCCACTGTCGTCCCACGTCGATCTCACCGAGGCCTCCCCACAATCCGACACCGCTCGACCAGACATACGCACCGCAGCCAAAAAGGTGTCAACAAATCCGGAACTATCTGAGCCAATTTCGGCTCCACCCTCACCGCGCCAAGATCCATGACGGTGGGGGTGACCGGGAACTCAGGGGCGGGGAGGGGGGTGGGGTGCATATTCTTGGCGGCGTCATGTCGAAGCCAGCCACCGCCCCCACGCCCGCCGTACTACCCGGACATCGCGAGCTGCGGGAGCGGCTGGCCGAGGTGATGCTGCGCGACCAGCGCCGGATCGAACGCCGGCTGGACGGCCTGCGCAAGATCCGCGACGCGGGCCGGCGGGCGGCTGCCACCGGGCAGGTGGCGGCCGACCTGGAGGCGGCGGAGCGCCGGCTCGCCGCCCGCCGGGCGGCGGTACCGCAGATCGACTATCCGGCCGAGCTGCCGGTCAGCGCGAAGCGGGACGACATCCTGACCGCGATCCAGGACCACCAGGTGGTGATCGTGGCCGGCGAGACCGGCTCGGGCAAGACCACCCAGTTGCCGAAGATCTGCCTGGCGGCCGGTCGGGGCGTGCGGGGCCAGATCGGGCACACCCAGCCGCGCCGGCTGGCGGCGCGCACGGTCGCCGACCGGATCGCGGAGGAGCTGGGCACCCAGCTCGGCGACACGGTCGGCTACAAGGTCCGCTTCACCGACCAGGTCAGTGACCGGACGCTCGTCAAGCTGATGACCGACGGCATCCTCCTGGCCGAGTTGCAGCGCGACCGGATGCTGCGCCAGTACGACACCCTGATCATCGACGAGGCGCACGAGCGCAGCCTGAACGTCGACTTCATCCTCGGCTACCTCAAGCAACTGCTCCCCCGCCGGCCCGACCTCAAGGTGGTCATCACCTCGGCGACCATCGACCCCCAGCGGTTCGCCGCGCACTTCGGGGACGCCCCGATCATCGAGGTCTCCGGCCGGACCTACCCGGTCGAGGTCCGGTACCGCCCACTCGTGCTCACCACCGGCCCCGCCGACGACCCGACCGGCGGCCCTGACACCGACACGACCGCCGCCGTCGACAGCACCCCCGTAGCCGCCACCGGCGATACCCGCACGACCGGCGATCCCAGCGAAACCGGCGACGCGGGCGACTCCGGCGGCGACAACGTGCGCGACCAGGTGCAGGCCATCGGCGACGCGGTCACCGAGCTGGCCGCCGAAGGTCCGGGCGACATCCTGGTCTTCCTCAGCGGGGAACGGGAGATCCGGGACACCGCCGACGCGCTGGGCCGGCTGGTCCAGTCCCGGCCGGCGTTGCGCGGCACCGAAATCCTGCCGCTCTACGCGCGGCTCTCCACCGCCGAGCAGCACCGCGTCTTCCAGGCACACACCGGCCGCCGGGTGGTGCTGGCCACGAACGTCGCCGAGACATCGCTGACCGTGCCCGGCATCAAGTACGTGGTCGACCCCGGCACCGCCAGGATCTCCCGCTACAGCCACCGGCTCAAGGTGCAACGGCTGCCGATCGAGCCGGTGTCCCAGGCGTCGGCCAACCAGCGCAAGGGCCGCTGCGGTCGGACCTCGGACGGCATCTGCATCCGGCTCTACGACGAACAGGACTTCCTCGCCCGGCCCGAGTTCACCGACCCGGAGATCCTGCGCACCAACCTCGCCTCGGTGATCCTGCAGATGACGGCGATCGGGCTCGGCGACATCGCGGCCTTTCCGTTCATCGACCCACCGGACCGGCGCAACGTCACCGACGGCGTGAACCTGCTGCACGAGCTCGGCGCGCTGGATGCCACCCCCGGCCGGACCGAGCTGGGGCTGACCCCGCTCGGTCGGCATCTGGCGCAGCTTCCGGTGGATCCCCGGCTGGCCCGGATGGTCCTGGAGGGCGAACGCAACGGCTGTGCCACCGAGGTGATGGTGATCGCGGCCGCGCTGTCCATCCAGGATCCCCGCGAGCGGCCGGCTGACAAGCAGGCCCAGGCCGACCAGACACACGCCCGCTTCGCCGACCCGGAGTCGGACTTCGTCACCCTGCTAAACCTCTGGCGCTACCTGCGCGAGCAGCAGACCGCGCTCTCCTCCAGCGCCTTCCGCCGGATGTGTCGCGCCGAATACCTCAACTACCTACGGGTACGCGAATGGCAGGACATCGTCAGCCAGCTCCGGCAGGTGCTGCGCACCCTCGACGACGGCGCCGCCGGCCGTGGTGCGGCCAAAGGCGGCCCAACCAAAGGCGACGCAGCCCGAGGCGAGGCAGCCAAAGGCAACGCAGCCAGGGGCAACGCGTCCAGAGACCTTGCGGCCAGCGACGGTGAGGCCCGGGCCGAGGGAGACGGCCCAGAGCTGGACGCCGCGCGGATCCACCAGTCGCTGCTGGCCGGGCTGCTGTCACACGTCGGGTTCCGCGACGTCATCGACAAGACCGGGCGGCCGGCGCCCGAGGCCGGCGGCCGGCCGGCGGGCGCCCGCAACGAGTACCTCGGTGCCCGGGGCGCCCGGTTCGCACTCTTCCCGGGCTCGGCGCTGTTCCGTCGGCCGCCGCGTTGGGTGATGGCCGCCGAACTGGTGGAGACCTCCCGGCTCTGGGGGCGGATGGCCGCCCGGGTGGAACCGGAGTGGGTCGAGGCGCTCGCCGGGCACCTGGTCAAACGCTCCTACAGCGAACCGCACTGGGAGAAGAAGCAGGCCGCTGTGCTGGCGTACGAGAAGGTCACGCTCTTCGGCCTGCCGCTGGTCACCGGCCGGAAGGTGAACTTCGGCCGGATCGACCCGGCGCTGTCGCGGGAACTGTTCATCCGGCACGCGCTGGTGGAGGGCGACTGGGAGACCCGGCACCAGTTCTTCCACGACAACCGGGCCCTGCTCGACGAGGTGTCCGAATTGGAGAACCGGGTTCGGCGCCGCGACATCCTCGTCGACGACGAGGCGCTGTTCGAGTTCTACGACCAGCGGCTGCCCGCCGACGTCGTCTCCGGCCGGCACTTCGACAGCTGGTGGAAGCGCGCCCGCCGCGACCAGCCGGACCTGCTCGGCTTCGAGAAGGCGATGCTTGTCAATCCGGGACGCGGCGGGGTGACCGAGGAGGACTACCCGGACGAGTGGCGCGCCGGTGATCTCAGCCTGCCACTGACCTACCGGTTCGAGCCCGGCACCAGCACCGACGGGGTCACCGTCGACGTGCCGTTGCCGATGCTCAACCAGGTCAGCCCGGACGACTTCGACTGGCAGGTGCCGGGGCTGCGCGAGGAGCTGGTGATCGCGCTGATCAGGTCGCTGCCGAAGGCCGTACGCCGGAATTTTGTTCCGGTGCCGGACCACGCGCGGGCCGCGCTGGCCGCGATCACGCCGGGTCGGGAGCCGCTGTTGGACGCGCTGGCCCGGGAGCTGCGCCGGCTGACCGGGGTGCTGGTGCCCCGGGACGCCTGGGACCTGACCCGGTTGCCGGCCCACCTGCGGCCCACCTTCCGGGTCGTCGACGACGAGCGCGGGTCGGTCGCCGAGGGTAAGGACCTGGCCGCGCTGCAACGCCAGCTCGCTCCGGAGGTACGCCGGACCGTGGCCGCCGTCGCGCCGGAGGTGGAACGGCGCGGGCTGCGCCAGTGGAGCATCGGCACCCTGCCGCGCACCATCGACCAGGTCCGGGCCGGTTACCAGGTGACCGCCTATCCGGCGCTCGTCGACGAGGGCGACAGCGTCGCGGTGCGGGTCTTCGACTCCGAGGCCGAGCAGCGGCAGGCGATGTGGGCCGGCACCCGCCGGCTGCTGCGGCTCACCCTGCCGTCGCCGGCGAAGTTCGTCTCCGGGCGGCTGACCAACGCGGAGAAGCTGGCGCTCAGTCGCAACCCGCACCAGAGTGTGCTGGACCTGCTCGACGACGCGGCCGGCGCGGCGGTCGACAAGCTGATGGCCGAGGCGGGTGGGCCGGCCTGGGACGAGGCCGGCTTCGCCGCGCTGCGGGAGAAGGTCCGCGCGGGTCTGGTGGAGACCGCCGTCGAGGTGGTCGACCGGGTCCGCCGGACGCTGGCGGTGGCGTACCAGGTCGAGCAGCGGCTCGGCCGGACCACGGACCTGGCGCTGGTCGCGGCGCTGGCCGACATCCGGGGGCAGCTCTCCGCGTTGGTGCACCGGGGCTTCATCACCGAGGTCGGCTACGCCCGCCTCGCCGACCTGCCCCGCTACCTGGCGGCGATCGAGCGCCGGCTGGACCGGCTGCCGACCAACCCGCAGCGCGACCGGGAGCAGCAGGCCCGCATCGAGCAGGTCCAGCAGGAGTACGCCGACCTGGTCGCCGGCCTGCCGCCGGCCCGCCGGGCCGACGACGCGGTACGCCAGCTGCGGTGGATGATCGAGGAGCTGCGGGTGAACGTCTTCGCCCAGGCGCTCGGCACCCCGTACCCGGTCTCCGAGCAGCGGATCTACCGGGTGATGGATGAGGTGGAGGCAGGCTGATGAAGATCGTCGACGACGACCTGTCCGGGCCGGAGATCGCCCGGTTCCTCGCCGAGCACGTCGCGCAGATGCGCTCGCTCACGCCGTTGGAGAGCAAACACGCCCTCGACCTGGACGGGCTCCGTAAGCCGGAGATCACCTTCTGGTCGGTGCTGGACGGTGCCACGCTCGTCGGCTGCGGTGCGCTCAAGCGGCTGGACCCGGAGCACGCCGAGGTGAAGTCGATGCGGACAGACCCGGGACGCCGACGCGGCGGGATCGCGTCGCTACTGCTGTCGCACCTGATCGCCGAGGCGGGCCGGATGGGGTTCCGGCGGCTGAGCCTGGAGACCGGCTCGGCCGACTTCTTCCTGCCGGCCCGCCGGCTGTACGCGAAGTTCGGGTTCGAGGTCTGCGAACCGTTCGCCGACTACCGCCCCGACCCGCACAGCGTCTTCATGACCAGGGTGCTCTGACGGAGCCACTAACCACCGATCTCAGTCCAGACGGCAACGGCGATCCAGCCGACGAAGACCGCGGCGCCGAGCCATCCCACGACACGCGGCAGCCGGTCCCGGACCCGGTTGCGGCCCAGCAGGGCCGTCACCTCGGCCGCCGAACCGGCCAGCACGTAGGTCTCCCGCCGGTGCGCCGGTGCCAGCACCAGTCCCTCCGGTCGCCGCTGCGGCCGGGCCAGCACGCTGACCGGCTGGTCGGGCTCGACGATCCGCTCCCTGACCACGTATCGGCTGTTGGGCCGCGGGCCGGACAGCGTGCCGGCGGACACCAGCCCGCGGGTCACCAGGTCGGCGAGGAGCGGCCCGAGCTCGATCGGACCGGTTCCGCGCCGGGTGCCCGGTGGTGGGGGCCACGGCCGGGTCGACACCTCCTCGACCGCCGGCCGCCAGGCTCCCGGAGCCTTCCAGAGCGCTCCCGGAGGCTGGCAGTAGAGCGCCTCGTCCAGCCAACCGGTGGCCTCCCCGGCCGCCAGCCGCAGCGGGCCGGCGGACCGGAACCGGTGCAGTGGTTGTTTCACCGTCGCGCCGTGTTCGCCACTCGTGTCGTACCGGTGCTCGACCTCCGCCTCGAAGGCCAGGCAGTCCACCCGGGTCACCGGCGCGCTGAGCGGTCCTGCCGGCCCGGGTCGCAGGATTCCACTCACCCGGCAGAGCGGAGGCAGTTCGGTCGCCGGCATCTGTACCAGTCGGGCCAGCTCCAGCGAAGGCGCCCGCCGGACCTCCCGGTGCAGCCGGTGCAGCCGGGGCAGCGCGCTGGCGTCGAGCAGGGCCATGAACAGCATGGTCAGGCAGGCGAGCGTGATCCCGCACGCAACCAGAACGTCCAGCGTGTTCGGTGGCATGGCCGTCTCCCGTCACCCGGCTGCAGACCACGGTAGCCAGGCCGGCCAACACCGGCCGCCGCTGCCGGAGGTCACGGCGTTGACGCTGCTCGGCCGGGCGAACTACGGTCACCCGGATATGGAGCAGCCACACCAGCCGCCGTTGCCCGGCGGGGTCGGGATCTCCCGGCTCTGTGTGTACGACACCCTCGCCCCGGACGGCGCGGTCGGCGGCAGTCCACACCTGCACCTGTGCTGCGCGGAGGCGTACGTGGTGTCGGCCGGCGCCGGGCTGGTGCAGACCCTGACCCTGGCCGGTTACCGGGAGACGGTGCTACGCCCGGGTGCGGTGGTCTGGTTCGCGCCGGGCACCATCCACCGGCTGGTCAACCACGGTGGCCTGGAGATCGTGGTGCTGATGCAGAACAGCGGCCTACCCGAGGCGGGCGACGCGGTGCTGACCTTTCCGCCCGAGGTGCTGGCCGACCCCGCGGCGTACGCCGCGGCGGCGACGCTGCCGGGCGGTGGCGCGCCGGGCGGGGACCTGGCCGCCGCGTACGCCCGCCGGGACCTGGCGGTCCGCGGCTTCGAGCGGCTCCGCGACGCCGCGCTGGCCGGCGATGTCGCGCCGTTGCGGGAGTTCCACGCCGCGGCGGTGCGCCTGGTCCGGCCGATGCTGGCCGGTTGGCGGCGGCGGTGGCGCGACGGGGCGCTGCGGGCCGCCGAGGAGACCGGTCGGCAGCTCGACGCGCTGGCCGACGGCGCGGCCCCGCACCTGGCGGCGGCCGATGTCTACGCCATCGCCGAACCGGACGAACGGGGCCGGCACGGCATGTGCGGGCTGCTGGACACCTACCCGGTGCGCTGACCGGGCCGGCAGGCCGGGCGGTCGATCCGCCCAATGCGGGTCACCGAGGACGGTTACCTGGGCGTCATCGTCTTCGGTGCCGACTGGCGATTCCGACGGCGCCCGGGCGGGCGGTCAGCCGGTCGGGTCGAAGGTGGGGTGCACGCCGGCCGGCAGGCCGTCCCGCTCGGCGGCGTCGCGCAGGTAGCCGAAGAGGATCCGACGCAGCGCCCGGGCGGCGTGGGTCGGTTCGCCCTCCCGCCGCCGGGCCAGCGCGATGGTCCGGTGCACCCCGGGCGGCGCGAGTGGGGTGATCCGGATGCCGGGGCGGCCGGTCACCACGATGCCGGGCACCAGGGCGACGCCGAGGCCGGCGGCGACGAAGCTGAGCACCGAGTCCATCTCCGCGCCGTCGACCGCCAGGGTCGGTTCGAAGCCGGCCTGCCGGCACGCGTCGAGCGTCGCGTCGCGCAGGTCGTAGCCGGTCCGGAACATCACCAGTGGGTGGTCGCGCAGCTCGGCTAGGGGCAGCGCACCGTCGACGGTGGTGCCGGGCAGCGGATCGGTCGAGGCGACCACCAGCCCCTCCCGCAGGATCGGCTCGACCCGCAGCGCCGGGTCGGGGCCGGGTGCGGGTTGGATGATCAGTGCCAGGTCCAGCTCGCCGCGGAGCAGGTCGCGGACGAGGTCCTGCGAGCCGCTCTCCTCCACCCGCAGCTCCACGTTGGGGTGGGCGTCGCGGAACCGGCGCAGCACCGGGGGCGCCAGTGACGCGCAGAGGCTGGGGGTGGCGCCGAGCCGCAGCCGGCCGCGTCGGACGCCGACCAGCTCCTGCACCTCGCGCCGGGCGGTGTCGACGTCGGCGAGGATCCGGCGGGCCAGCGGCAGCAGCACCTCGCCGGCGGCGGTGAGTCGGGTGCCGCCGCGGACCCGTTCGAACAGGGGTGCGCCGAGGTCGGCCTCCAGCACGTGAATCTGCTTACTCAGCGAGGGCTGGGTGATGCCGACACTGTCGGCGGCATGTGTGAAATGCCGGGTTTCGGCCACCGCGACGAAGTACCGCAACTGATGGAGCTGCATCAACATAGCCTACCGCTATCAAGACTGCTGCTTTGATGCATTGGACGACTGATGGCAGCTCTCTTAGCGTCGAAGGATGGCAGTAGCGACCGGCTCACCGACCCGGGCACCGATCCGCTCCACCGTGGGCCGCAAGGTCCTGATGGCGGTCTCGGGCCTCGTCCTGGTGCTCTTCCTCGTCGCGCACATGCTCGGCAACCTGAAGATCTTCGTCGGACAAACCTCGTTCGACGAGTACGCCCACTGGCTGCGCGAGATCGGCGCCCCGCTGCTGCCGGCCACCTGGTATCTCTGGATCCAGCGCGCCGTGCTCAGCGCCGCGCTGGTGGTGCACATCTGGGCGGCCACCTCGCTCGCGCTGGCCGCCCGCCGGGCCCGCCCGGTCCGGTACGCCCACCGCCCCCGGGTGCAGGGCAGCTACGCGGCCCGGACCATGCGCTGGGGTGGCGTGATCATCCTGCTCTTCGTGATCTACCACATCCTCGACCTGACCACCGGCCAGCTCAACCCGGTCGGCGACCCGGCCCGCCCGTACGCCAACGTGGTGGCAGACTTCGCCCCCCAGCGCTGGTACGTCACCCTGATCTACGTCCTCGGGATCGTCGCGGTCGGCTTCCACCTGCGGCACGGCCTGTTCAGCGCGCTGCGCAGCCTCGGTCAGCAGACCCCGCGCGGTGAGCGCCGGGCCCGCGCCGCCGCCCTCGGGTTCGCCGTCGCCCTCAGCGTCGGCTACCTGCTCGTCCCCTTCGCCGTACTCACCGGATTGGTGCGCTGATGGCATCCTTCTCCGACCTGGCCTCGACCTCCGGCGGCGGCGAGGCCGCGCTCTGGACCGAGGGCGACCCGATCGCCGACACCAAGGCACCGGACGGGCCGATCGAGACCCGCTGGCAGCGCCGCCGCTTCGCGGCCAAGCTGGTCAACCCCGCCAACCGCCGCAAACTCACCGTGATCGTGGTCGGCACCGGGCTGGCCGGCGGGTCGGCCGCCGCCACCCTGGCCGAGCTGGGCTACCGGGTGATCTCCTACTGCTACCAGGACAGCCCGCGGCGCGCGCACTCGATCGCCGCCCAGGGCGGCATCAACGCCGCCAAGAACTACCGCAACGACGGCGACTCGATCCACCGGCTCTTCTACGACACCGTCAAAGGCGGCGACTTCCGGTCCCGGGAGTCGAACGTGCACCGGCTCGCCGAGGTCTCGGTGGAGATCATCGACCAGTGCGTCGCCCAGGGGGTGCCGTTCGCCCGCGAGTACGGCGGGCTGCTCGACACCCGCTCCTTCGGCGGCGCCCAGGTGCAGCGGACCTTCTACGCGCGCGGCCAGACCGGGCAGCAACTGCTGCTCGGGGCGTACCAGGCGCTGGAGCGGCAGATCGGTGCGGGCGCGGTCGAGATGAACTCCCGGCACGAGATGCTGGAGTTGATCGTGGTGGACGGCCGGGCCCGCGGGGTCGTGGTCCGGGACCTGACCACCGGCGAGATCAGCACCGCGTACGCCGACGCGGTGGTGCTGGCCACCGGCGGCTACGGCAACGTCTTCTACCTCTCCACGAACGCCAAGGGCTGCAACGTCACCGCCACCTGGCGGGCGCACCGCAAGGGCGCCCTGTTCGCCAACCCCTGCTACACCCAGATCCACCCGACCTGCATCCCGGTCTCCGGCGACCACCAGTCGAAGCTGACCCTGATGAGCGAGTCGCTGCGCAACGACGGCCGGGTCTGGGTGCCGCAGACCGCCGGTGACGACCGGCCGCCCGGCGACATCCCGGCCGCCGAGCGGGACTACTTCCTGGAGCGCGCCTACCCGGCGTACGGGAACCTGGTGCCCCGCGACATCGCCTCCCGGGCGGCCAAGAGCGTCTCGGACGCCGGCCGGGGGGTCGGGCCGACCGGTCTCGGCGTCTACCTCGACTTCGCCGACGCGATCGAACGGCTGGGCCGGCCGACCATCGAGGAGCGGTACGGCAACCTCTTCGAGATGTACCAGCGGATCACCGGCGAGGACCCGTACCGGGTGCCGATGCGGATCTACCCGGCGGTGCACTACACGATGGGCGGGCTCTGGGTGGACTACGACCTGGCGTCGACCATCCCCGGCCTCTTCGTCATCGGCGAGGCCAACTTCTCCGACCACGGCGCGAACCGGCTCGGCGCCTCCGCGCTGATGCAGGGGCTCGCCGACGGCTACTTCGTGCTGCCGGCGACCATCGCCGACTACCTGGCGGCCGGGCCGTTCGAGCCGGTCGGCGACGACCACCCCGAGGTGGTCGCCGCGCGCGCCGACGTGGCCGACCGGATCGGCCGGCTGCTCGCCGTCGACGGCGACCGCAGCGTCGACTCGTTCCACCGGGAGCTGGGCCGGATCATGTGGGACCACTGCGGGATGGAGCGCACCGAGGAGGGGCTGCGCAAGGCCCTCGGTGAGATCCGGGCGTTGCGCGAGCAGTTCTGGCAGCGGGTCCGGGTGCCCGGCGGGGACGAGGGCATCAACCAGTCGCTGGAGCGGGCCGGCCGGGTCGCCGACTTCTTCGAACTGGCCGAGCTGATGTGCGTCGACGCGCTGCACCGGGTCGAGTCCTGCGGCGGGCACTTCCGGGCCGAGAGCCAGACCCCCGACGGCGAGGCGCAACGCGACGACGACCGGTTCGCGTACGTGGCGGCCTGGGAGTTCACCGGCGCCGACCGGCCGCCGGTGCTGCACCGCGAGGACCTGACCTTCGAGTACGTCCACCCCAGCCAGCGGAGCTACAAGTGAAACTGACCCAGCAGGTCGCGCGGCATCGCACGGAACCCGGCGGCGCGCGGGAGGGCATGCGCCTGACCCTGCGCGTCTGGCGGCAGACCGGCCCGGACGACCCGGGCCGGATCGTCGACTACCCGGTCGACGGCATCTCGCCGGACATGTCGTTCCTGGAGATGCTCGACGTGCTCAACGAGCGGCTCACCGCCGACGGCGACGAGCCGATCGCCTTCGACCACGACTGCCGGGAGGGCATCTGCGGCGCCTGCGGCATGGTGATCAACGGCGTGGCGCACGGACCGGAGCGGGCCACCACCGCCTGCCAGCTCCACATGCGACACTTCTCGGACGGCCAGACCATCACCATCGAGCCGTGGCGGGCGCGGGCCTTCCCGGTGCTGAAGGACCTGGTGGTGGACCGGTCGGCGCTGGACCGGATCATCGCGTCCGGCGGCTACATCTCGGCCGCCGCCGGCAGCGCCCCGGACGCGCATGCCCAGCTGGTGCCGAAGCCGGACGCGGACGCCGCGTTCGAGTCGGCGGCCTGCATCGGCTGCGGCGCCTGCGTGGCGGCCTGCCCGAACGGCTCGGCGATGCTCTTCACCGCCGCCAAGGTCACCCACCTCGGGCTGCTCCCGCAGGGGCAGCCGGAGCGGCCGGCCCGGGTACTGGACATGGTCGCGGCGCACGACGAGGCGGGCTTCGGCGGCTGCACCAACGCGGGCGAGTGCACCGCGGTCTGCCCCAAGGGCATCCCGCTCACCACCATCGGCCGGCTCAACCGGGACTACCTGCGGGCCAGCGCCGCCCGACGCGGCGGCATGCCCGGCACCTGACCGGCCCGGCCCCGCCGGCTGAGGCGGGGCTGAGCGTGCGCGGGCGACGGGCGTCCCGACCGGCCGACCTGATCTACGGTTGGGGTGAGGGCTGGGAGGCGCGGATGGCAAGGTCGGGACGATCGGGCACGGGCGGCCGGCGGCGGCGGACCGGGACGCTGCTGGCGTTGGCGGCGGTCGCCGGCGCCGCCTGGGCGGTGCGGGATCTGCCCGCGGCCCTCGGCGGCCGGCCGGGTGGTCCGCCGGCCGAGCGGATCCGCACCTCACCGCACTTCCGCGACGGCGCGTTCCAGAACCAGCAGACCACCCGGACGATGGTGGCCGACAACGGACAGCGGACGATCCGCGAGTTCCTCTTCGGCGGCCAGCGGCGCCGGCCGTCCGGCCCGGTGCCGGTGGTCACCCCGAGCGCCCCGGCCGGGCCCGACGACCGGCCGCCGGCGACCGCCGACGCCGCCGCGGACGAGCTCGCGGTGATCTGGTACGGACACGCCTCCGCCCTGATCGAGATCGAGGGCCGCCGGGTGCTCATCGACCCGATCTGGAGCGACAGGTGTTCGCCGTCGCGGCTGGTCGGGCCCCGCCGGCTGCACCCGGTCCCGGTCCCGCTGGACCGGCTGCCGGCGGTCGACGCCGTGCTGATCTCGCACGACCACTACGACCACCTGGACATGGCCACCGTCCGGACGCTGCGGGACGGGCAGTCCGCCCCGTTCCTGGTGCCACTCGGGGTCGGCGCGCACCTGCGCCGCTGGGGGGTGCCGGAGGACCGCATCGTCGAGCTGGACTGGGCCGACCGGGCGACCGTGGCGGGGCTGGACTTCATCGCCACCCCGGCCCGGCACTTCTCCGGCCGGGGCCTGACCCGCGACCGCACGCTCTGGAGTTCCTGGGTCGTCGCCGGGCAGCGCCAGCGGGTCTTCTACACCGGCGACTCGGGCTACTTCGACGGGTACGCCGACATCGGGCGCGACCACGGCCCGTTCGACCTGACCCTGGTCCAGGTCGGCGCCTACGATCCGGCCTGGCCGAACATCCACATGTTCCCGGAGGAGGCGGTAACCGCCCACCTCGACCTGCGCGGCGGGCTGCTGATCCCGGTGCACTGGGCGACCTTCAACCTCGCCCTGCACTCCTGGGCGGACCCGGTCAACCGGCTCTGGCGGGAGGCCAAGGCCCGCGACGTGCGGCTCGCGGTCCCCCGTCCCGGGGAGCGGGTCGTGGTGGCCGACCCGCCCCCGGTGGACGGTTGGTGGCAGGCGATCGAGTGACACCGTCCGGTCGGCCCGACCGGCGGTGGTCGGGCCGACCGCCGCCGGGCCGACCGCCGCCGGGTCGAGCGCAAGCAGCCCGGCCGGCGGTGTCCCGGCAACCGGCGTCAGCGGGTGAGCGCCAGCTCCGGATCGACCCGGTCACCGACCGGCTCGGTCGCCCCCCGGCCGATCCGTTCGTAGTCGGCCGGCCGGATCGACCGCAGGACGGCTCCCCAGGCCAGCCCGGCCGCCGCGGCGATCCCGGTGATGCCCGGCAGCAGCCAGGACAGGTAGGACGGACTGTCCGGGGCCAGCAACGCGTCGAAGTTGCCGACCAGCACGCCCAGCACGGCCAGCAGCAGGGCGGTCGCCAGCGCCGGGGCGTACCGGCGCTGCCAGGCGCTTTCGCCGGTGCCGCGGTGGTGGCCGAAGAAGCCGATCACCGCGCCGGAGGTGAGCGTCATCAGCAGCACCACGCCGACCGCGGAGACGCCGCTGAGCCAGGTGAACAGGTCGAGGACCGGATCCCCGCCGGTGGCGACGAACGCGAGCACCACCACGATCGCCAGGGCGCTCTGGGTCAGTGAGCCGGCGACCGGGGCGCCGGTCCGGGCGCCGGTGCGGCTGAGAAACTCGGGCAGCACCCGCTCCCGACCGAGTGCGAACGCGTACCGGGCCACTCCGTTGTGGAACGACAGCAGCGCGGCGAGGACCGAGGTGATGAAGAGGACGTTCGCGAGGTCGGCGATCAGTACCCCGGCGTACTCGGCGATCGCGCCGAAGACCACCCCCGGGCCGGCCTCGGCGGCGGCGGCCGGCGCGTTCTCCGGGCCGGTGAGCACCGTCAGCGCCCAGGCCGAGAGCGCGTAGAACAGGCCGGTGAAGGCGACCGCGATGTAGGTCGCCCGGGCGACCGTCCGGCGCGGGTCGCGGACCTCCTCGCTGTAGATCGCCCCCGACTCGAACCCGGTGAACGACGCGATGCCCAGCGCCAGCACCGCACCGAACCCGGCGGTGAACAGGTTCTCCGGGGCGAGGCCGGCGAAGCTGATCTGACCGCCGGCCGGATTGCCGATCGCCACCGCGTCGAAGATGACCACCGCGGCACACTCCAGCACCAGCAGCACCGCCAGCACGGTGGCGTTCAGGTCGACCTGCAGCAGGCCGAGCAGACCGACCACCACCCAGGCCAGCAGCGCCCAACCCCACCAGGCCAGTTCGACGTTGAACTTCGTCGCCATGAAATCGCCGAAGATGGCGCCGAACAGTCCGTACAGTCCGATCTGGATCGCGTTGTAGGCCGAGAGCGCGACGAACGAGGCCGACACCCCGCCGGCCCGGCCGAGTCCGTTGGCGATGTACGAATAGAACGCGCCGGCGTTGGAGACGTGCCGACTCATTGCGGCGTAGCCGACGGCGAAGACGCCGAGAACGACCGCGAGCAGCAGGTAGGAGAGCGCCGCTCCGGTATTGCCGCTGACGGCGTACATGGTGGTGACGCCGCCGCCGAGCACGGTGAGCGGCGCCGACGCGGCGACCGTGAAGAACACCAGGTGGGCAGTTCCCAACCGGCCGCGGCGCAGGCCGGCGCCGCGGGGGGAGGTATCCGATGACATGGACAGACTCATCTCGAAGTGGGGGAAGGAGATGGATCGCGCGACCACTGCGGATCGACAACCTGAGAGGTTAGAGGCGATCACTGCGGGCGACAAGCCCTCAACGACGGGTTAAATGCCATCAACGCCAGTTGATGTCGCACACCGAGCGATACCGTGACTTGAACGCACGGTGCGCTTCGCGTACTGTCCCTGCTCGACACTTGGAGTCACCAAGGGGTCACATGGATCCGGCACCAGCTGGAGAGATGAGCATTGGACAGCTACCGGGGTGGTGCGGCCGGGCGGCTCGCGGACGATCTGTTTCTCATCGCGCACGACGACTACAGCGGCAAGGCGGTGGTGGCCCCGGCTCTGCTGGACGCGACCCTGGCCGGTGCGGTGCTCGGCGAACTCGCCCTGGAGAACCGGATCTCCATCATGCGCAGTCAGGTCTACGTGGACGACCACCGGGCCTGGCACGAGCCGGTCAGCGACCGCGCGCTCGGCGAGATCGTGCACCGCGGTGACGGGCACCCGGTCCGTTCCTGGCTGGAGTTTCTCGGTCCACAGGCCCGCTACCAGGTCGGTGACCGCCTGGTCAGCGCCGGCGCGGTCCGCCGGGAGACCAGCCGTGGCCTCAACCTGCGCCGGGCGGTGCGGTGGCCCGGCACGGACCCGAACCGGGTGGCCGTGCCCCGGGTGAAGCTCAGCGCCATTCTGGAGAAGTCGGACCGGCCGCTCGACCCGCGTACCGCGCTGCTCGCCGCACTGGTGCACGCCGGTCGGATGGTCCGGGTCCTGAACCTGCCGAACAGGTCCCAGGCGGTGGACCGGATCAACGCCGCCCGCCGGCTGCTGCCGCCGGCCCTGCGGGAACTGCTCGACGGGGTCGACGCGACCATCGCCGCGGCGGCCCTGACCGTCCGACGCTGACGGTCGGAGCCCCGATCGGCCGCTCTCCCCGGCGGCCGACCCGCGCCGACCGGCCGCCCTCCCCGGCGGCCGGTCGGCGCGCGTGCGCCGGCTCGGTCAGCCGGTACCGGCCTCGTGACCCGCGCATCCCGCGGGGTCCGGCGCGTCGCCGGCACACCGCGCGGCGGTGCTGGCCGGGACGTCGAGCGTCGGGTTGCGGTCGAAGAAGCCGGCCGGCCGGAGCGTGAACCCGCAGGTGTCGACCGGCATCACCGGCCAGTCCTCGGTGCGGGGGAAGTGGGTGCTGCCGAAGGTGTGCCACAGCACGATGTCGGCGTCGTCGATCGACCGGTCGCCGGCCACGAAGGCCGGCAGGCCGCCGTTGCCCGGGTGCTGGTTGACCTGGTCGCCGGCCGGATAACGCTCGGCGGGGTGGTAGCGGGTGACCCAGAGGTGCCGGGTGGCGAACGCGGCCCGGCGGGCGATCGACGAGCCGCCGTCGGCCAGCAGCACCGGCTGCCCCTCCGGCCGCAGCAGGTAGCCGACCGGCTGGCCGAGCCGGTTGACCCGGCCGGGGTTGACGATCCGCCACACCCGGCCCCGGCCGGTGTCGGCGAGCCGGGCCGCCTCGGACTCGGTACGCAGCCGGGTCACCTGGCGGGTGAAGGCGTTGCCGTACGGGTTGTCCGGGCCGACCGGCAGCGGCCGGACGTCGAGTTCGTCGACCGCGTTGCCGGTCCCGTCCAGCATCATGTCCAGCCGGGCGCTGAACAGATGCTGGTGGTAGGGAGCGCCCAGGCCCGGCGCCACTTCGGCGGCGTACGCGCTGCCGTCCTGGTAGGCCGAGGTGAAGACGACGCCGGTCGCCTTCACCTCCAACTGGATCGTGCCGTCGAGGTAGAGGTACCAGTAGAAGCCGTAGTCGTAGTTGCCCACCGTGACGAAGAAGGAGATCACCAGCCGCCGCTGCCGGCGGGTCTCGGACGACTCGGTGAACAGGTCGGTGTGCTTCCACAGCACCCCGTAGTCCTCCTCGTGCATGCAGATCGCGTTGGGCACCTCGCGCGGGTTGCCGTCGCCGTCGGCGAGCACCGCGTCGAAGTAGTGGATCTCCCCCAGGCAGTCGCAGCCGAGCCGCAGCGAGTTGACCTGCTGACCGAGCAGGTACTCCCCCGCGTCGAAGTAGTTCTGCCAGAACCGCACCGGGCTCGGGTCGGCGTACGGCACCACCATCTCGGCGACCGAGGCCCGGTAGATGAGCGGCCGGTCCCGGTCGGAGTCGCGGATCGACAGCTGGTGCAGCACCAGACCCTCGCGGGGATCGAAGCCGATCCGGAAGCGCCAGTTCTCCCAGCTCACCACGTCGCCGTCCACGGAGAAGCTGGGCCCCTCCGGCTGCGTGATCTCGATTGGCCGAAGGGTCGTGCGGGCCGGGCCGACGTACCCGGGGTCGTCGAAGTTGCCCTCCTCGGGCGGAATCGGCAGCAGTTCGTGGTCGATCAGCTCGATGACCCGCCGCTCGATCAGGTCGACGTAGGCGACCACGCCGTCGATCGGGTGTGCCCAGCAGTGGTCGGCCGGCCGGTGGGCCAGGAACGACAGCACCCGCAGCAGCCGCCGGCCGCGCTCGCCCGGCAGGTCGAAGTCGCCGGCCGACAGCGGGCACGGGCGCACCAGGTCCAGGTCGGTGATGCCGCGCCGGGCCATCGCCGCCCGCCAGCCCGGGTCAGCCTTGACGATCTCGTCGACGGCGACGAACTCCTCCAGCAGGATCGGCGGCTGGCCGTCCACGGCGGGATCGCTCTCGCCGACCGAGAGCACCGACCGGGTGGTCAACGAGGCGACGACGCTGCGGACGGCCCCGGTCGCCACGTCCAGCAGCACCGCCCGGACCTGGCGGTCCACCGTCACCGCCGGGAAGGCCAGGACGTCCTCCTTGGCCGGCTCCTCCAGCGCCAACACCGCGAACCGGACCGTCGGTCCGAGCAGGCCGGCCTCGTCGAACACGGTCCGCGCCACCCGGATCTCGTCGGCGGTCAGTCGCCGCAGCGGATGGCCGGTCCGGTCACCGCCGCCGTCAGCGGCGGCGGCGGCGTCAGCGGCGTCAGCGGCGGCGGCGGCGGGCCGGGCGGCGGCCGGCGGGGCGGAGTCCGCGATGGTCATGGCATCACCTTCTGGAGTCGGGAGATCACCGTGCCGACCTAACCGGAATCGGCTGACGGTGTCCAGGGGCGACCTCGCCTCCGTACGACCGCCGGCCGATCGACGCGACCGGCCCGCCCGCGACAGCGACGGGCCTCAGACGGCAGAATGCAGGACGGCCACCACCGGAAAGCAGCCGGCCACCACCGGGAAAAGGGCGGATCAGGATCGTGACGACCTCTGTAGACCAGCGGATCGCCGAGGAGCTCGGCGTACGGGAGCGGCAGGTGCGCGCCGCCATCGAGCTACTCGACGGCGGCGCCACGGTGCCGTTCATCGCCCGCTACCGCAAGGAAGCCACCGAGATGCTCGACGACGCGCAGCTGCGCCAGCTCGAGGAGCGGCTGCGCTACCTGCGGGAGCTGGACGAGCGGCGGGCGGCGGTGCTGGAGTCGATCCGCGCCCAGGGCAAGCTGGACGACGCGCTGGAGGCGCAGATCCTGGCGGCCGACTCCAAGGCCCGGCTGGAGGACATCTACCTGCCGTACAAGCCCAAGCGCCGCACCCGGGCCCAGATCGCCCGGGAGGCCGGCCTGGAGCCGCTGGCCGACGGGCTGCTCGCCGACCCGTCCGTGGAGCCGCGGGCGGCGGCCGCCGCCTTCGTCGACCCGGAGAAGGGGGTGGCCGACCCCACCGCCGCGCTCGACGGCGCCCGGGCGATCCTGGTCGAGCGCTTCGCCGAGGACGCCGACCTGATCGGCGCGCTGCGGGAGCAGATGTGGTCGCGCGGCCGGCTGGTCGCCCAGGTACGCGACGGCCAGCGCGAGGCCGGCGCCAAGTTCGCCGACTACTTCGACTTCACCGAGCCGTACACCCGGCTGGCCCCGCACCGGGTGCTGGCGATGTTCCGGGGTGAGAAGGAGGGGGTGCTCGACCTGACCTTCGACCCGGAGGAGGCGCCGACCGGAGCCGACCCCGAGTCCGTCGCGGCGGCGGGTCCGAGCCGCTACGAGCGCGACATCGCGGCCCGGTTCGGGGTGGCCGACCGGGGCCGGCCGGCCGACCGGTGGCTGACCGACACGGTGCGCTGGGCCTGGCGTACCCGGATTCTGATCCACCTCGGCGCGGACCTGCGGACCCGGTTGTGGCAGGCCGCCGAGGACGCCTCGGTCAAGGTCTTCGCCGACAACCTGCGGGACCTGCTGCTCGCGGCGCCGGCCGGCACCCGGGCGACGATGGGGTTGGACCCGGGTCTGCGTACCGGGGTGAAGGTGGCGGTGGTCGACGCCACCGGCAAGGTGGTGGCGACCGAGACCATCTACCCGCACGAGCCGCGCCGGCAGTGGGACGCCTCGATCGACGTGCTGGCCCGGCTGGCGAAGGCGCACGGCGTGGAGCTGATCGCGATCGGCAACGGCACCGCCTCCCGGGAGACCGACAAGCTGGCTGCCGACCTGATCCGGCTGCACCCGGCGCTGAACCTGACGAAGGTGGTGGTTTCCGAGGCGGGTGCCTCGGTCTACTCCGCCTCGGCGTACGCCTCCCAGGAGCTGCCGGACCTGGACGTCTCGCTGCGCGGTGCGGTGTCGATCGCCCGCCGGCTGCAGGACCCGCTGGCCGAGCTGGTGAAGATCGACCCGCGCTCCATCGGGGTCGGCCAGTACCAGCACGACCTCTCCGAGCTGAAGCTGTCCCGGTCGCTGGACGCGGTGGTCGAGGACTGCGTGAACGGGGTCGGGGTGGACGTCAACACCGCCTCGGCGCCGCTGCTGACCCGGGTCTCCGGGATCGGTGCCGGGCTGGCGGAGAACATCGTGCTGCACCGGGACGCGCACGGCCCGTTCCGGTCCCGCCGGGCGCTCAAGGAGGTGCCCCGGCTGGGTCCGAAGGCGTTCGAGCAGTGCGCCGGCTTCCTGCGCATCCCGGGCGGGGACGACCCGCTGGACGCCTCGGCGGTGCATCCCGAGGCGTACCCGGTGGTGCGCCGGATCCTGGCCGCCACCGGCGGTGACCTGTCCGGGCTGATCGGCCGCAGCGCGATCCTGCGCGGGCTGCGGGCGGCCGACTTCGTCGACGACACCTTCGGCCTGCCCACCGTCACCGACATCATCGGCGAGCTGGAGAAGCCGGGGCGGGACCCCCGGCCGGCGTTCCGGACCGCGACCTTCGCCGACGGGGTGGAGAAGATCGGCGATCTCGTGCCGGGGATGGTGCTGGAGGGGGTGGTCACGAACGTCGCCGCGTTCGGTGCCTTCGTCGACGTCGGGGTGCACCAGGACGGCCTGGTGCACGTCTCCGCGATGTCCCGGACCTTCGTCAAGGACCCGCGGGACGTGGTGAAGTCCGGCGACGTGGTCCGGGTGAAGGTGCTCGACGTGGATGTGCCGCGCAAGCGGATCTCGCTCACCCTGCGGCTGGAGGACGACGCCACGGCCCGCCCCGGCCGGGAGCGCGGCGCGGCCGGCGAGCGGCCCGGCCGGGAGGCGGGCGGCGGCCGGGACGCGCGCGGCGACGGCCGGGGCGACGGCCGCGGTGGTACGGCCGGTCGGCAGCGCGGCGGCGAGCCGGGCGGGCGCGGCGCGGGCGGGCGGGGCACGGGTGGCCGGGGTGCCGGCGGGCGGGGCGCGGCGCCGGCCGACGGTGCGATGGCCGAGGCGCTGCGCCGGGCCGGGCTCGCCTGACCCTTTTTTACCTCTTTCGGGTGTCTTGCGTGGTTTCGTCACGCTCGATCCCCGTACCCACTGCTACAACTGTGTGACCCGTCTGAGGTTTCGGCCTGGAGGTCACGTTGATCGGATCCCATCCGGAGCAGGTCACCACCGTCTCCGACCCGCTGCCCTTCGCCCTGCCGGACATCGGCGAGGCGGAGATCGCCGCGGTGAGCGACGCGCTGCGCTCCGGGTGGCTCACCGCCGGCCCGATGGTCTCCCGGTTCGAGGAGGCGTTCGCCGCCCACTTGGGGCCGGGGGTGACCGCGGTCGCCGTCAACTCGGCGACCGCCGGCCTGCACCTGGCCCTGGAGGCCCTCGACGTCGGCCCGGGCACCGAGGTGCTCGTGCCGACCTGGACCTTCACGGCGACGGCCGAGGTCGTCCGGCACCTCGGCGCGGACCCCGTCCTCGTCGACGTCGACCCGGTCACCCTCAACCTTGACCTGGCCGCGGCGGAACGCCGGATCACGCCCCGGACGGTGGCCGTCATGCCGGTGCACTTCGCCGGCCACGCGGTGCCCTCCGCGGGGTTGCGGGCGCTGGCCGCGGCGCACGACCTCGCGGTGGTGGAGGACGCCGCGCACGCCTTCCCGGCCAGCTGCGAAGACGGCGTGCCGGTCGGCGCGGGGCAGAGCGCCGCCACGGTCTTCAGCTTCTACGCCACCAAGACCATCACCACCGGCGACGGCGGCATGCTCGTCACCCGCGACCCGGACCTGGCCCGGCGGGCCCGCACCATGCGCCTGCACGGATTCAGCCGGGACTGCTTCGACAGGTACCGCAACGACCGGGGATCCTGGCGGTACGACGTGGTGGCGGCCGGCTTCAAGTACAACCTCACCGACCCGGCGGCCGCCATGGGGCTGGTCCAGCTCGGTAGGGCGGAGACGATGCGCCGGCGCCGGGAGTGGATCGCGGCCCGCTACCGGGCCGCCTTCGCCGACCTCCCGCTGGACCTGCCCGCGACGCCGGCCGCCGGCCAGCGGCACGCCTGGCATCTCTACGTCGTCCGGCTGCGGCCCGACGCTCCGCTTCGCCGGGACGGGTTCATCCAGGAGATGTCCCGGCTCGGCGTCAGCTGCAGCGTGCACTTCATCCCGCTGCACCTGCACACCTACTGGCGCGACACGTACCGGCTGACCGAGCAGATGTTCCCGGTCGCCAGCCGGGAGTTCGCCCGGGTGGTGAGCCTGCCGATCTTCTCGACCATGAGCGACGACCAGGTGGACCGGGTGATCGGCACCGTGACGAAGGTGCTCGGATGATCAAGCGACTGCTCGACGTGGCCGGATCGGCCGCCGGTCTCCTGCTCTGCGCTCCGGTCCTGCTCGCCATCGCGATCGCGGTCCGGCTGGACAGCCGGGGGCCGGTGCTGTTCCGGCAGGAGCGGGTGGGGCGGCACGGCCGACCGTTCCGGATCCACAAGTTCCGGACCATGCGCGTCGCACCGGGCCCCGCCGTCACCTCCGACACCGACGACCGGATCACCCGGGTCGGTCGTTTCCTGCGCGCCAGCAAACTGGACGAACTTCCCCAGCTGTACGACGTGCTGCGCGGCCGGATGAGCCTGGTCGGCCCGCGGCCGGAGGTGCCTCGCTACGTCGACCACTGGCCCCCCGCCGCGCGGGACCGCATCCTGACCGTCCGGCCGGGCATCACCGATCCGGCCTCGATCGTCTACCGGAACGAGTCGGCCGAACTCGCCCGCGCCGCCGACCCGGAGGCGCACTACCTGACCGTCGTGGTGCCCCGCAAGGTCCGCCTGTACCTGGACTATGTGGAGTCCGCCAGCCTCCGCGGCGACCTGGGCATCCTGGCCCGGACCCTGTACGCGGTGGCACACCCCGCGTCGGACGCGGCCGCCGCCCGCCGGGAACTGGAACACGCGAAGTAGCGACCCACCGCCGGAGCGTGATATATGCTCCGTTGCGCTTCTTATCGCCCTATGAATCTATTTCAGACGGGATGTCGGGATATGTCGATCAGCCTCGGTGCCATGTCCGGCGCCACGGTGACGATCACCGGGGGGACGGGCTCCTTCGGCTCGACGATGGTCGAGCGCCTGCTCTCCCAGGATGTGCACGCGGTGCACGTGCTGAGTCGGGACGAGGCCAAACAGGAGGCGATGCGGCGGCGGTTCTGTGACTCCCGGCTGCGGCTCTTCCTCGGCGACGTCCGCGATCCGGCCAGCGTGACCGAATCCGTCACCGGCGCCGACTTCGTGTTCCACGCCGCCGCGCTCAAGCAGGTGCCCTCCTGCGAGTTCTTCCCCCACCAGGCGGTACAGACGAACATCGTCGGAAGCCGGAACGTCATCGAGGCGGCCGCCGCCGCCGGGGTCCGGTCGGTGGTCTGCCTCAGCACCGACAAGGCGGTCTACCCGGTGAACGCCATGGGCATGTCGAAGGCGCTGATGGAGAAGACCGCCCAGGCCTTCGCCCGCAACCACCCGGGCAGCCGGACCACCGTCTCGATCACCCGGTACGGCAACGTGATGTACTCCCGCGGCTCGGTCATCCCGGCCTTCGTGGAGCAGCTGCGCGCCGGGGTGCCGCTGACCGTCACCGAACCGGAGATGACGCGTTTCCTGATGTCGCTGCGGGAGTCGGTCGAGCTCGTCGAGCACGCGTTCCTGCACGCCGAGCCCGGCGACCTGTTCATCCGGAAGGCCCCGGCCTGCACCATCGACACCCTCGCCCGGGCCCTGGCGAAGCTGCTGGGCTACGGCGAACCGCAGTTCCGGCTGCTCGGCATGCGCCACGGCGAGAAGCTGCACGAGACGCTGCTCAGCCGGGAGGAGCTGGGAAAGGCGTCCAGTCAGGACGACTACTTCCGGGTCCCGCTCGACGCCCGGTCCCTCGACTACGACCTCTACTACGACTGCGGTGAACGCGCCCGGACCTCGGTGCAGGACTACTCCTCCGAGAACACCGAGCGGCTCGACCTCAACCAGACCATGCGGCTGCTGAGCGAGATCCCGGAGCTCCAGGAGCTGCTGAGCGGGGTGCCGGCATGAGAATCGTCGTCACCGGCGCGTACGGCTTCCTGGGCTGGCACCTGCGGGCGCGGCTGCACGCCACCACCGCGCACCAGGTCGTCGCCGTCGGCCGGCACGACGGCCAGCTCGACAGCGCCCTGCGCGACGCCGACGTGGTCGTCCACCTGGCCGGCGTCAACCGCGGCCCGGAGACCGAGGTGGAGGAGGGCAACGTCCGGTTGGCCGCCGCCGTCGCCGGCGCGGTGCGGCGCAGCCCGAAGGCCCCCCGGGTGATCTTCGCCAACTCGATCCGGGTCGGCGAGGACACCCCGTACGGGCGGGGCAAGGCGCAGGCCCGGGACCTGCTCGCGGCCGCCGCCGACCAGGCCGGGTCGAGCCTGGCGGACCTGGTCCTGCCCAACCTCTTCGGCGAACACGGCCGGCCCGGCTACAACTCCTTCGTCGCCACCTTCGCCCACGCCGCGGTGGACGGCCGCACCCCGGATGTTCAGGACCGTCCGGTCCGGCTGCTGCACGTCCAGCACGCCGCCCAACTCGTCATCGACGCCCTCGACCGCACCGAGAGCGGGGTGCTCCGGCCGGCCGGCGCGGCCACCACCGTGGCCGCGGTCTGGGACATCCTGCGCGAGGCGCAGCGGTACTACGCGCGCGGTGACATCCCCCCGCTGGACGGCCCGCTCCGGCTCGACCTCTTCAACACGCTGCGGGCGGCGTCCTTCCCCCACCGGTATCCGATCGGACTCACCCCGCACCGCGACCACCGGGGCGGGCTGGTCGAATGCGTACGCTCCCACGGCGGCCGGGGCCAGAGCTTCGTCTCCACCTCGGCGCCGGGGGTGACCCGGGGCGAGCACTTCCACCTCGGCAAGGTGGAACGGTTCCTGGTGCTGCGCGGGCGTGCCCGGATCTCGCTGCGGCGGGTGCTCACGCCGGAGATCGTCACCTTCGACGTCGACGGGGAGACACCGGCCGCCGTGGACATGCCGACCGGCTGGGTGCACAACATCCGCAACCTGGGCGACGACGAGCTGGTGACCTTCTTCTGGACCAACGAGCCGTACGACCCCGACCGGCCGGACACGTACCCCGAGCCGGTCGCCCCGGAACCGATGGCCGCGGAGGTGCCGCGGTGAAGGTGATGACCGTCGTCGGCACCCGTCCCGAGATCATCCGACTCTCCCGGGTGATCGCCCGGCTGGACGAGGAGGTGGAGCACCGGCTGGTGCACACCGGCCAGAACTGGGACCCGCAGCTCAGCGACGTGTTCTTCAAGGAGCTCGAACTGCGGCCGCCGGACCACTGGCTCGACGTGCCGGTGACCTCCCTCGGCGCCGTCCTCGGCGGGGTCCTCGCCCGGGTGGAGCCGGTCCTGCTCGACGAACGCCCGGACGCCGTCCTGGTGCTCGGCGACACGAACAGCTGCCTGGCCGCCGTCATGGCGAAGCGGCTGGGCATCCCGGTCTTCCACATGGAGGCCGGCAACCGGTGCTTCGACGAGAACGTCCCCGAGGAGACCAACCGCCGGATCATCGACCACATCGCGGACTTCAACCTCTGCTACACCGAGCACGCCCGCCGGAACCTGCTGGCGGAGGGGCTGCCGGCCCGCCGGGTCTTCGTCACCGGTTCGCCGATGGCCGAGGTGCTCACCGCGTACGACGATCGGATCGTCCGGTCCGACGTGCTGGACCGGCTGGGTCTGACGCCGCGCGGCTACTTCCTCGTCTCGATGCACCGGGAGGAGAACGTCGACGACCCGGCGCGGCTGGAGGTGCTGGTGCGGGCGCTCGACGAGCTCGCGGCGCGGCACCGGACCCGGGTGGTGGCGAGCACCCACCCGCGGCTGCGCAAGCGGCTCGCCGGCCTGGGCCCGAGCGGCGCCGGCCGGATCGAGTTCCTGGAACCGTTCGGCTTTCTCGACTACAACAAGCTCCAGCGCCAGGCCCGGTGCGTGCTGTCGGACAGCGGCACGATAAGTGAGGAGTCGGCCATCTCCGGCTTCCCGGCGGTGACCATCCGCGACGCGATGGAACGGCCGGAGGCCCTCGACAGTGGATCCATCGTCCTGGCCGGCGTCACCGCCGAGGCGATCGGACGCTGCGTCGACCTGGTCACCGCCCAGTGGGAGTCCGGGGTACGGCCCACGGTCCCGGTGGACTACCAGGTGCCGGACTGCTCGATCCGGGTCAGCCGGATCATCCACGGGCTCGCCGGGCTGCACCACCGTTGGTCGGGTCTGCGCCCGAAGCGCTGGCACCGGACGGAGGGCTGATGCGGGTCGTCCTGATCCATCGCTACTTCTGGCCGGACTCGGCGCCGTACGCCCACATCCTCCATCAGCTCGCCCGCCGGCTCGGCGAGGACGGGCACCGGGTGGAGGTCCTGACCTGCCAACCCTCGTACCGGCCGCCGACCGGGCCGCCGGCACCCCGGCGGGAGCGGCTGGACGACCGGGTGACGGTCCGTCGCTGGCCGGTCTTCCCGGACCGCCGGTACGCCGCGGTCAAGGTGGTCAACCTCGTGCTGTTCTGCGGCTGGTTGCTGGCCACCGGAATCCGGCTGGGCCGGGCCGACGTCGTGCTCGCGGCATCGACGCCGCCCGTCGCGGTGGCCCGGGTGGCGTCCCTCATCGCGCGCCGCTGCCGGGCCCGGTTCGTCTACCACAAGCAGGACATCTATCCGGAGGTCATGGTCGCCGCCGGGTCGCCCCAAGCGGGCCGCGTCGTGGGCACCCTGCGGCGCGTCGACGCGCGGACCGATCGCCGCGCGGACCGGGTGGTGGTGCTCTCCCGGGACATGGCGGAGACCGTCCGCGGCCGCGGCGTGCGGCCCGACCGGATCGCCGTCATCAACAACTTCGACCCGTGGTCGCCGGATTCCGCGGAGCACTCAGCGCTGCCGGACCGCCCCGGACGCCGGCCGGGTGACCCCCTGCGGGTGGTCTTCGCCGGCAACCTCGGCCGGTTCCAGAATCTGGAGACGCTGCTCGTCGCACTCACCAGGCTGGCGGCCGAACCCCTGGTCACGGTGGACTTCTTCGGGGACGGACCGATGCGCGGCCCGGTGCAGCGGGAGATCGCCCGACACGGCCTGAACGCCCGGGTCCACGGCTACCGGCCACCGGCCGAGGTGGCCCGGTTCCTGCGGCGCGAGGCGGACCTCGGGATCGTCTCACTGCTGCCCGGGATGATCCGGGCGGCGTACCCGAGCCGGACCCTGAGCTACCTGCGGCACGGCTGCCCGGTGCTGGCGCTCGTGGAACGGGAGAGCGAACTCGCCGAGATGATCGTCGACGCGGGCGCCGGGGTGCAGGTCGATCCGACCGACGCGGAGCAGCTCGCCGAGACGCTCCGGTCGCTCGCCCACCAGCCGGGTGACCTGGTCGGTGCCCACCACCGGGCCGCCGCCCTCTACGACCGGTTCCGGGCCGAGCGGCAACTCGACCGGTGGACGGAACTCTTCGACCGACTCGGCGGGCCGCGGCAGGCCGCCGGCTCCGATCTGGAAGGTACGACGGTATGAGGCGAGCCGGACAGCCACCTGCGCCTCCGCGGCGCATCGTGATCCTCGGCGCGGCCCGGTCCGGGACCAAGGTGCTGCGTGACGCGCTCGCCACGGCCACCGGCGCGGGGGCGGTGCCCTACGACATCGGGTACGTGTGGCGGTACGGCAACGAGGACCGGCGCGACGACGTGCTCGATCCCGCCCTCCTCGACGACCGGGCCCGGGCGTTCATCCGGGGATTCGTCGACCGGTACGCCGACGGCGACCCGCCGACGGTGATCGAGAAGACCGTCGGCAACTGCCTGCGGCTGCCCGCGGTGGCGGCCGTGCTGCCGGAGGCGGGCTTCGTCCACCTGATCCGCGACGGGGTCGATGCCACCGAGTCGATCCGTCGCCAGTGGACGGAGCCGACCGACCTACGCTATCTGCTCCGTAAGGGGCGGCACTTCCCCGTCCGGCTGGCACCCCGCTACGGGGCCAGATATCTGGGCTCCATCGTCCGGCAGCGGGTGGACCGCGACCACCGGCTCGCCTCGTGGGGGCCCCGGTACCCCGGGATCGACGACGACCTGCGCCGGAAGGACCTGCTCGTGGTCGCGGCCCGGCAGTGGCGGGAGTCGGTCACCCGGGTGCGGTCCGACGCCGATCGGATCGGTCTCCCCCTCGTCGAGGTCCGGTACGAACGGCTGGTGGGCGACCCGGAACGGGAACTGACCGACCTGGCGGACCGGTTGCGGGTCCCGCTGCGGCCGGTCGGGCTGCGGCGGGCCTGCGCGATGCTGACCCCCCGGCACCTGGGCACCGGACAGCGGAACCTCCCGCGTGCCGACCTCGTCGCGATCGACACCGAAATCGGAGATCTCCTGGAGCGCCTCGGTTACCGACGACCGGCGGCGGTGCGCGCCCTGGGCGGCTCCGGGATGGGATCGCGACATGCCGACGGACACTGACCAGACCCACCGCGACTCGGTCGCGGATCCACCCGGCCGATCCGCCCCTCGAATGCCCCGACCGTCTCGGCCACCTCGGCCGACACGGCCCGGCAAGGTGTGGCGCGAGCTGCTGACCGCCGGACCGGCCCTCGCCTTGGCGGCCGTGGTGGGTGTCGGCGCGGCGACCGTTCCGATGATCACGGTAGCCGTCTGCGCCGGCGCGATCGCCGCGATGATCGCGGCGCGGTTCCGGACGGCCGCCACCCTCACCCTCTTCGCCGTCCTCGCCTCACCGATCTTCATCGAGGCCAGTTCGGGACTGCCGACCATCTCCCGGCTGATCACCCCGCCGGGGGCCGTCGGCCCGGAGGAGCGCGGGATTCACCTGGGAATCATCCTCATCCTGCCGTTGGCGACCTTCGCCCTGCTCGACCGGGCCTGGCGGCCGCGGGCCTGCCAGCCGTACGGCAGCCGGCTGATCGGGTGGCTGTTCTTCCTCTACACGGCCGGCATCGTCATCGGTGTCGCGCTGGGCGGCGGCCTCAACGCGATCGTCTTCTACATCCAGACGATCACCCCGCTGCTCGCCTGGTACGCGGTCACGACCAGACAGGTGAACATCCGGAAGGTCTGCCGGGTGGTCATCGTGGCGACCCTCGGGTGTCTCCTGCTGGTGCACGCCACGGTCATCTACCACTCGGGAGCCACCCTGCTGGGCAACGAGTCGGTGGAGCGGGTGCTCACCGCCGGCATCCCGCAGTACCGCAACTACTTTCCCTTCATCATGGTTTGCGGTCTGGCACTCGCCGTGGGCTGCTTCCGCGCGCACCGCCGCAGCAGCATCGCACTCATCACGGCCACCGTGCTGGCCCTGCCGCTGCTGTGGTCCCGCACCGGACTGGCGATGCTGTTCCTGGCGGCCGCGGTGGCATATTTCGCCCAACCCAGGCAGGTCAGCATCCCCCTGCGCCTGGCCATCGGCACGATCGGTGGTCTCGCCGGGCTGGCGCTGCTGGTGCCGCTGGTCTCCCGCGGCATGATCGGTGAGCGCGGCGAGGAATCCGCGAAGCTGTCCGCGGAGAACCGGGTGGACATCTTTCGGAACGGATTCGACCGGCTGGTCCACAGTCCGATCTTCGGCGACAGCTTCCGGCCACTCGACCTCGGACCCGATGCCGGGGAACTGAGCAACATGGTCCTCTTCCGGGCCCACAACCAGTATCTCGACATCGCCCTGCGGGGTGGCGTCCCGGCCGCCCTGTTGGCCATTACGCTGCTCATCCTGTTCTCGGTGCGGGCGTGGAGAATCGCGCGCCAGTCTCCCGACCGGGACATGGCGGGATTCCACGCGGCCCTTTTGGGCATCACCGCGGCGATCTGTGTGGGCAACTTCGCCCACCTGTTCATGGTCCAGCCCTGGACCGGCGGGCTGTTCTTCGCCCTGCTCGGAATCTCCAGCCTCTGCCCGACCCCGCCGTCGGGTCGGCACGGCTCGTCACCCGGGATAATCCCGCCCGCGGGCACCGACACCACCAGACCGATGACCGCGCTGTCGACATCGCGGCAGACCCGAGGAGCATTCGCATGAGCCGCGCTGGCGACGGCCGCAGAAAATTCCGTTACCGGTGGAACCACCGCAGTCCGATTCACCGGATCGTCGTCCGGGCGGCGAACCGGATACTGCCGCTCGTTCCCCACCCGGTGAAGTACGCCGTGACCGACGCGTTGCGCCGGGGCCAGCAGCCGTACCGCCTGCTCGTTCCCGGCTCCGTCGCCATCCAGGTCGGTGCCCCTCGGGACACCCTGCGGGCGGGACGCTCCCGCGCCATGGCGTTCGCCCGCCGGACCCGCGCCCAGGGCCAACTGCTGGTGGTGGAGCCGGACCGGGCCAGCGTCGAGGAGTTCCAGCGGGTGGCGCGCCGGCGCGGGTTCGATCACATCGAGGTGGTCCACGCGGCGGCCTGGTCGGAGCGGACGACCCTGACCATGAGAGTCGACCCGGGTCATCCGGCGACCAACTTCACCGCCGGCTGCGCCACCTACTCCACCGCCGAGGTTGCCCGGTTCCAGGAGATCTGCGTCGAGGCCCTGCCCATCGACGACCTGGTCGACCGCGCCGGCCTGGACCGGGTCGACGTCGTCAGCATCACCACCAACGGCGCCGAGGAGGAGATTCTGCGGGGCCTGCGGCGGACGATCGAACGGTTCCGGCCGTACATCTGCCTGGCCCACACCCGAGGCTCGTACACGGCACTGATGGACGCGCTCGGCTACGAGCTGATGGGACAGGACGACCGGGGGTTCACCTTCCGCCACCGGCAGGCTGAGCCGGCCGGTCGGTCTCCGGTCCGGACCGGTCACGGCTGAGATTCCGACCGGCCCGCATCCGCAGCGCCCGGCGGGCGAGCGACACGTGCCCGACGTAGGCGACCACCGTCAGGGCGGAGAAGCACGCCACCGCGGCCCGCAGATCGATCCAGCCGGCCACCAACGGGACGAAGGCCAGGGTGAGGCCGGTCAGCCGGCAGGCATCCCAGACGAACTGGTCCCAGTTCCGGCCGAGCGCGTTCAGGGTCTGACCGAGGGGGGAGACGGCGAACTGGGCGATCAGGAACGGGGTCAGGATCAGCAGCATCGTTCCCACCCCGACCCATTCGGCGCCGAAGATCCGGCCGGCCAGGGCGTGCACTCCGACCGCGAGGACCACGAGGCAGCCGGTCCCGAGCATGAGGAGTCGGACCAGCGCCCGGTCGTAGCCGGCCAACGCCGTCTCCGGTGTGGTCCGCACCTGCCGGGCGACCTCCCCGAAAACGATCGGGAGCAGCGCCTGCCCGAGCAACGCGATGGGCATCAACCCGACCCGCATCGCCAGTGCCAGGTCGGCCGCCGCCGCCCCGCCGGCCACCGGAACCGCGACCAGCACCGGCAGGTTCAACGCCAGGCTGTTCATCAGGCTGGCGGGCGCCGCTGCCACGACGAATCCGCGGTGACGGTCGAGCACCGTCCGGACCCGTACCCCGGACGCCGGCACCCGAAGGCGCAGGCGCAGCAGCAGCGCGCCCGCTCCGTAGCCGGCCGCGCTGGCCACCAGCAGTCCACCCGGCGTCGGGTCCAGCAGCCCGAAGGCGATCTGCCCGGACGCCGACACCACGGCCACCGCCAGCCGCGACGCGGCCACCAGGCCGTACCGCTCGTCCCGTACGCAGGCGTAGGTGAGCGTGTTGCTCAGGCCGAACAGGGTCACCACCGCACCGAGCGCGACCACTTCCAGCAGGCCGCCGTCGTCCACCCGCCCGGCCGTCGCCGACCAGGCCAGACCGACAAGTGCCGCCCCCCCGCCGACGGCGACATTGAGCCGGCGGGCGACCCCGATCAACGCCGCCGCGTCGTCGTCGCTCGCCGTGGTGATCGCGATCTCCAGCCGGAACGCGCTGACGCCGGCGACCACGACGGCCACCGCGAACAGGCTCGCGAACTGACCGAACGCGGCCGGCGGGTAGAGCCGGACGACGACAAGCACGGCCCCGAGATTGATCACCTGAGCGACCAGGAGCGACCCCAGCCGGCGGGCCTGTCCCCTCTTCAAGGCTTCTCCACTATGTGCCGACTTCGCACCCAGCCCATCGGCAGGTCGTACGGAGGTCAACGACCGGACTGCCGCGCCGTGACGCCCGAACCGCTGCGAAAATCGCGCGCCGACCGCAAAGGACGCCGTCTCATATCTCATTGGAGGGGAAAATAATGAAACACGCGTGAACCATCCGCGGTTCAGATAGAGCTATACCTGGAATGCGGACGCCCGCATGCCGCCGCAATTGCCAGGTCAGCGGAAGTGATGGGAAGTTCGCACATGCAGACGACCGCCCCGCCCCAGCACGCCCGCGCCAGCGCGTCCCGATCGTTACCGGTCCGCTCGGCGCTCAACATTGCGATGGTCATTGGTACGACCGCGGCATGGGTGGTCGGCACCGCCACGGCGTCGTGGGCCCGGTACGAGTTCGACTTCACCGGAGACCGGATCCGGCAGGCCGTCCTGATCGGAATCGCCGGCGCGGTGCTGCACCACGCCGCCGCTCTGCTGCTGCGGCACTCGACCGGTCAGCACCCCCTGGGCAGCCTGCCGGAGGTGCGGGAGCTGACCGCGACGGTGGCCGGCACGGCAAGCATCCTCTTCCTGTACGTGATCACGGCGGCCCAGCGGCCCGTGCCGGCCAGCACCCCGATCATCGGTGGCGCGGTGGCGTTGCTGTTCATGCTGGCCGCCCGCACGGCGTACCGGTACCACCGGGACCGGTCCCTGCGACCCAACGCCAACGCGGCCACCCCGGTCCTGCTGTTCGGCCTGGGGGCGGCCGGCCAGGCGCTGCTGAGGGCGATGCTGAGCGACCCGCAGGGCGGGTACCTGCCGGTCGCCCTGCTCGACGACGACCCGGACAAGCAGCATCTGCGCATCGACGGCGTTCCGGTGCTCGGCACCCGGTACGACATCGCGGCGGCGGTCCGGCGCACCGGGGCGCGCACGGTCATCTTCTCGGTGGCCAACGCGAACGCCGAACTCATTCGGACGATCCGCACGGCCACCCTGGACGCGGGCGCCGACTTCAAGGTGCTGCCGCCGGTCCGGGAACTGGTCGACGACCGGATCCGGGTCAGCGACGTCCGGGATGTCGACATCGCCGACCTGCTCGGCCGCCGCCAGGTGGTGGCCGACCTGGCCGGCACCGACACCGCCCTGGCCGGCCGGCGGGTGCTGGTCACCGGCGCCGGCGGCTCGATCGGGTCGGAGCTCTGCCGCCAGATCATGCGGGCGAATCCCGGCGAGCTGATGATGCTGGACCGCGACGAGTCGGCCCTGCACGCCCTGCAGCTGTCGCTGCACGGTCGGGCCCTGCTGGACGGGCCGGAGTTGATCCTCGCCGACCTGCGCGACGCGGAACGGGTCCGGCGGATATTCGCCGAGCGCCGCCCCGAGGTGGTCTTCCACGCCGCGGCCCTGAAACACCTGACCCTGCTCCAGCGGCATCCCGGGGAGGCGGTCCGGACCAACGTGCTCGGCACCCAGGCCGTCCTGGACGCCTGCCGCGGGGTCGCGATGTTCGTCAACATCTCCACCGACAAGGCGGCCAACCCGACAAGCGTGCTCGGCTACTCCAAGCGGATCACCGAGCGGCTGACCGCGTACGCCGCCGCCCACACCGAGGGGACCTTCCTCAGCGTCCGGTTCGGCAACGTTCTGAGCAGCCGCGGGTCCGTGGTCACCGCCTTCCAGCAGCAGATCGAGGCCGGTCTGCCGCTGACCGTCACCCATCCCGACGTGACCCGGTATCTGATGACCATTCAGGAGGCGGTGCACCTGGTCCTGCAGGCCGCCGCGATCGGGCGGGACGGCGAGGCGCTGGTGCTCGACATGGGCAGCCCGGTCCGCATCGCCGACTTGGCCCGCCAGCTCGCGGAGCAGGCCGCGCGGCCGGTCGACATCCTCTACACCGGACTGCGGCCGGGCGAGAAGCTGCACGAGGACCTGCTCGGCTCCGGCGAGATCGACGTCCGGCCGCTGCATCCGCTCGTCTCCCACGTCGCCGTGCCGGCCCTGCATCCCGCGGACGCGATGGCGCTCGACCCGTACGACGATCCGGAGAAGATCATCGCGAGGCTGGCCGGTCTCTGTGTCCAGCCACCCTGGCCGGTTACCCCGACCGTGGCGAATTCCCGGCGCGGTTCCCAGCTCGACCGGCTGGTCCCACCGACCGGCTGAGCACGGCGGTATCGCCCGGTCGGCGACCGGCCGAGCGCGTCGACAGCACAACCCGACCGATCAACTCATTGACATGCCTTTCCTGGCAGGCGAGGCTCCCGCGTGGAGATCCTTCGACCAAGGGGGCATGAATGAGGAGAACACGGCTGGCGATCGCCTGCGTGTTTACCTTGGTGGGCGCGTTGGCGCTGACCGCACCGGCCAGCGCACGACCACCGACCGACCCGGCGGGTTCGCCGCGGGCGGCCACCGACCGGGCCACGCTGGAGGTCTACACCGGCACCGTCGACTCAGCACAGCTCGCCCTGCTGAGGGCGGCCGGAGTGGACGCTCACGACGCGACGACCGGCCAGGACGGGACCGGCAAGGTCACCGTCGAGGCGGTCCTCAGCCCGGCCCAGGCCGCCCGGCTGATCGGGCAGGGCGTCCCGCTGGCGGTGAAGAAGGTCGACGGCGCCGAGGCGTCCCGGGCCCTGCGGTCGGAGTCGGCGCGGGGTTGGAGCGCGTTCCGCTCCTTCAGTGAGCCAGGCGGGATCCGCGACGAGATCAACGCGACCGCCGCCCGGCACCCCCGGTTGACGAAGGTCGAGACGATCGGCCGATCGGTCCAGAACAAGCCGATCCTCGCCGTCAAGGTGACGAAGAACGCCCGGAACTCACCGGACGGCAGCCGGCCGTCGGTGCTCTACGTCGGTGCCCAGCACGCCCGGGAGTGGATCACGCCGGAGATGACCCGCCGGCTCATGCACCACGTGCTGGACAGCTACGGCACCGATCCGGCGATCACGCAGCTGGTCGACACCACCGAGCTCTGGTTCGTCCCGGTGGCCAACCCGGACGGCTACGACTTCACCTTCACCGAAGGTAACCGCCTGTGGCGCAAGAACCTGCGCGACAACAACGGCGACGGGCAGATCACCGCGGGCGACGGCGTGGACCTGAACCGGAACTTCGCCTACAAGTGGGGTTACGACAACGAGGGCTCCTCCCCCGACCCGGCGAGCGAGACCTACCGCGGCCCGGGGCCGAACTCGGAGCCGGAGACGAAGGCGCTGAACCGGCTCTTCGGCCGGATCGGCTTCGACTTCATGATCAACTATCATTCCGCGGCGGAGCTGCTGCTCTACGGCATCGGCTGGCAGGTGAGCACCCCCAGCCCGGACGACGTGATCTACCAGGCGCTGGTCGGCGACGACGCGAATCCGGCGGTGCCCGGCTACGACCCGGACATCTCCGCCGAGCTCTACACCACCAACGGTGACACCGACACCCACGCCACGGTCCGGCACGGGACCCTCGGCTTCACCCCGGAGATGTCCACCTGCCAGACCATCTCCAACCTCTACCCGGACGACGAGTGGGAGGCCGCCGACTGTGCCAGCGGGTTCAACTTCCCCGACGACGAGGAGCTGATCGCCCAGGAGGTGGCGAAGAACATCCCGTTCGCGCTCTCGGTGGCCAATTCCGCCCGGGACCCGGCCGACCCGATCTCCTCCCTCGGGCTGCGTACCCCGGACTTCGTGGTCGACGAGTTCCCGGTCTCCTACGGGTCCAGGCAGCCGGTGGCGACGGTCGCCCGGCGGTCACTGCTCAACCTGGAGATGCACTACGTCATCAACGGCGGCAAGCCCCGCACCGTCGCGGCCCGCGAATGGCGCGGTGGTGAGCGGTACGGCGACAGCCACGACGACTACTACGCCGAGTTCCGCGGCAACGTGACCGGTGCGAAGCCGGGCGACGAGGTGAAGGTCTGGTTCACCGGCATCCGGCCGCGCTCCACCCACCACCCGGAACGCGAGAAGGTCGCCAGCGAGCCGTTCACCTACCGGGTGCACACGGAGATCGGCGGCGAGGCGCTGGTGCTGGCGATGGAGGACGTCACCGGGGCCAGCCCCACCCAGGAGGGCAACGCGGCGAAGTACGCCGACGAGGTGGCCGCCGGCCTGACCGCCGCCGGCTACACCAGCGACCTGTACGACTTCGACGTGATGGGCCGCTCGGCGCCGCACCCGCTGGGGGTGCTGTCGCACTACGACGCGGTGGTCTGGGAAACCGGCGACGACATCCTCCTGCGCGCGGTGGGGCAGCCCGCCGGGACCACCACCCGCTCCGCGCTGGAGACCGAACTGGCCGTCCGGGACTACCTCAACGAGGGCGGCAAGCTGCTGGTCAGCGGCAAGTACGCGCTCTTCGGGCAGGCCGCCGACGGGTCGTACTACTACGCACCGGACGCGCCGCCGGAGTGCCCGGCGCCGGGCGGCACCTGCCTGCCGCTCTTCAACGATTTCCAGCAGTACTACCTGGGCGCGTACGCCAACGTCAGCGACGGCGGGACGGACCCGGACGGCAACCCCTATCCGCTGGCCGGCACGGAGGGCGGGTTCGACGGGTTCGCCGGTGAGCTCAACGCGGCCGGCTCGGCCGGCAACCAGGACCACACCGCGTCGTTCCTGACCACGTCCGGGTTCCTGCCGCCTGACCAGTTCCCGCAGTTCGGCGGCTCGGCCCCGGTCGACTGGGTGCGGCCGGGCGGCGCGCCGTTCGACCCGCACAGCGGCGAGTGGTACCTGTTCAGCGGGCAGTCCGACGTGTCGTACAAGCGGCTGAGCCGGACCGTCGACCTCACCGAGGCCACCGCCGGCGAACTGCGGTTCTTCACCTCGTACGACACCGAGGCGAACTGGGACCACCTGTTCGTCGAGGCGCACGAGGTGGGCACCGACAACTGGACCACCCTGCCGGACGCCAACGGCCACACCAGCACCGACACCGGTGAGAGCTGCCAGTCCGGGTGGAACGAGCTGCATCCGTTCCTCGACCACTACCAGGGTGCCGACTGCTCGCCGACCGGCAGCACCGGTTCGTGGCATGCCGCGTCCGGCCCGTCGAACGGGTGGCAGGAGTGGTCGATCGACCTGACCGGGTACGCCGGCAAGCAGGTCGAGGTCTCGATCACGTACGCCTCGGACTGGGCCACCCAGGGCCTCGGGGTGTTCCTGGACGACACCCGGGTGATCGTGGACGGCGAGACGGTGGCGGAGACCTCGTTCGAGTCCGACCTCGGCGGTTGGACGGTGGCCGCGCCGCCGGCCGGCTCCCAGCCGGCCGCCGAGAGCTGGTCGCGCAGCCAGCAGGCGTTCGAGGAGGGCGCGGTGGTGGTCACCGAGGACACCGTCTTCCTCGGGTTCGGCCTGGAGGGTCTGGCTCCGGCCGCCCGGGACGATCTGGTGGCCCGCTCGATGGGGCACCTGTTCGGCCCGACGGCCGGGGCGCCCCGGCCCTGATCCGTCCGGTACCACGGTGCCGTCGGGGAGGCTCGGCCTCCCCGGCGGCACCGGCCGTTTCCGCCGCAGTCAGCCCGTGAGAACCTGACCGGCCGGCGCCTCGGTCCGGTCGCGCTGACCGGGCTGCCGGTCCGCCGGGTCGAGGTGCCGCCGGACCGCGGCGTCGATCGCCGCCGCGTGGCGCTGCGGCGACCAGCGCTCACGCAGCTCCTCCCGGCAGGCATCGGCGATCACCTGTTCGCCGTCGCGCATCCGGTCCAGCCAGTCGGCGATGACGTCCGCGAGGCTGTCGACGGAGCCGTCCCGGTAGTGGCCGCCGGTCACCCCGGCGCGGATGCACTCCGATTCCGGCATCTGCTCGTACTCGTTGTCGCTGGTGACGACGGGCCGGCCGTACGAGAGGCTCTGCACCGCGGTCAGGCCGGCGAACTTCGGTACCACGGTCAGCCTCGCCCGCTCGTAGATGAGCCGGAGTCGGCGTTCGCCGTAGACCGGGCCGAGTAGCCGCAGGTCGACGCCGAGTTCGTTCGCCAGCCGCCGCAGGTTGTCGTGCTCCGGGCCGCCGCCGGCCAGGATCACGGTGATCGGGCGGCCCCGCTCGGCCAACCGGGCGGCCGCCTGGAGCAGCAGATCGAGACGCTTGTACGCGTTCTGCCGGATCACCGCCGCGACGGCGTCGGCCCCCGGCGCAGGCAGCAGCGCGGCGAGTTCCGCCAGAGCGGCGGCCGCGCTCCCCTCGCCGGCCGCGCTCCCCTCGCCGGCCGGGCCCTCGTCGGTACTTTCCTCGACGGACGACCGCAGGCTGTTGCCGATCACCGTCATCCGGTGGTCGGGGTACCCCATGGCCCGGCCGATCCGCCGGCCGACCTGGCCGTAGAGCAGCAGGCCGTGCGCGAGCCGGTAGAACGCCAGCCGGGTCAGCCGCCGCCAGCCCTGGTCCGGGCGGTGCCACCCGATCGTCCAGTAGAGAACCCTAGTCCGCCGCAGCCGGCAGACCAGCGCCCCGACCCAGGAGGAGAGGAACGCGGCGCAGCCCTGGAAGATGACCGCGTCGTACCGGCCGGTGAGCAGGAGTCGGACCAGCCCGGCCTGCCAGAGGGCCCCCCGCAGCCAGGTGTTGCGGAGCCGGTGGAAGGGGGTCATCTGGTCGGCGGGGATGATCGGAATGCCGGAGTTGTGGGCGTCCACGTCGGCCGCGAACTCGTACCGGACCGGTCCGCATCCGCGGAGCTCCTCGAACACCCCGTAGCGGTAGTGCGGAAGGTACGGGTAGACGACGAGCACCCGGGGGGGTCCGGCCGGGCGGGTCCGCTCGCGCCGGGCGATCCTGCCCAGCATCCGAGGTATCCCGCGCACCAGCCGAGGTACCAGGTCCTGCCTGGGCACCGAAACCACCAACCTTCACGCTCGCCGCTCGCCGCGCGGTCACCCGCGGTCGACATCGGGCATCCACACCCGATGTCTCAACGAGCCGGCGCGCCTCCGGTCACCCGCGGCCCGTCAGCGGCGCGGCCCAGCACCCGCCGCCCGGTCACCACCAGCAGCAGTCCGGCGAGCACCGCGAACACGACATTGCCGATCCAGGCCACCTGGTCCGCGGGCCTGATCAGCGCGGTCAGCACGAAGCCGGCCCACGCATAGCTGGGCAACGCGCCAGCCACCAGCGCGAACTGGTGGCCGACCCGCCAGTCCGCCGAACGGGACCAGTGGATCACCAGGACGGCGCCGCCGAGGAGCAGGACGGCGGGCACGATGACACCACCCCACCAGTTCTCCGGTCGCGCGATGAACGCGCTCGACGCCACGAAGGTGGCCGCACCGAGCAGCCAGACCGGTGGGACCCTGCCCCACCGGCGGGTCGGACCCGGTCGAGGCGGTCCGGGTCGCGCGCCGACCACGGCCGCCACGATCAGCAGCAGGGCCGCCGTGGCCGCTCCGGCGAGTTGTCCGGGTGCGGCGAGGAAGCCCTCCGACGCGGACAGCGCCTGGAAGATGATGGCGCAGCCGAGCAGGTACAGCAGCGCGGTCGCGACCAGGCCGCGTCGGCCCAGCCAGGGTGTGGTCCGGCCCGCCGGGGTGAGCAGTTCGACGATCGCGATCGGGATGCCGATGCTCCAGACCGCATGCCCGACCAGGAAGGAGAGCGTGTGGTACCCGCTGATGCCGATCGCGGGGACCGGGGTGACGCGCTGGAACTCGTGGCCCTCGAAGGAGGGGTTGAACAGCGACTGGTCCACCAGTCCGGCCTCGATCAGGCCGTAGGCCACCCCGAGCAGGAGAATCGTCGGCCAGCCGCGACCGGCGCGGCGGGTGACCTCCCGGATGAGCAGCGCCCCGCCGCCGTAGAGCGGAATCAGGAACGGCAGCGCGAGGAGCTGGCCGGCCGGCACGTTGCCCAGCAGGTATTCGCCCACCCACGGCGCGAGGATCAGCAGGCCGATCGCCGGGGCGAGCCGGCGGCGTGGCCGGACGGGTTCGGAGGGGGTCATCGGCACATCGTCGTCGGGCCGCCACCTCCGCCTCTAGGTGCGGAGGTCGACGGCCCGGGTCGACCTAGGTCTACGCCGGACGGCGGTCAGCTTGCTTCTGCCGGACCGGCGACCGTCGTCAGACGGTGGCGGATCAGATGTACCTCGTGGCGGTCTTCGTGTATGTCGTGTACTGGTTGCCGGGGTAGAAGGTTGAACCGGACACGGTGATAGTCACGAAGGCGAATGCGGAACTCGAGGCGAAGGTGCCGCTGAACGTCTCGCAGTCCTGGTAGTAGACGATGTGGTTGACAGAGGCGGTGCCGCCCTGAATGACAACGCGGGAGCTCGGATAGGTGTTCTGCCCGCAGAGCGTCACCGAGTAGCTCGCCGAGGCGCTTCCCGTCCTCGTCACGGTACCGGTGGCGTTGCCGAGCGGCTGGGTGTCGTTGTAGCCGCCTCGGACCGATTCGTTGAACGAGGCCGTGGCCGCCTGGGCGCTTACCGCGGGGAGCGCGGCAACTGCGGTCACGCCGACGGCGACCGCGGCCAGCAGGCGGACGAAGCGGGAGGGACGGACTTTGGGCATGCCTACTCCAGAGGTGGTGGGGAAAATGCGCTAACGGCTTGTCACCGATCGCGATCTCAATGCTAGGCCGACCGGAGCGAAAATGCACGCGCGGAATAGAGGGACGGCAATAGCTGTACGCCATAATTCACAGTTTCCTGCATCAATGTCATCATTTACACGACAACTGCTGGCCTGATGCGCAAATAACCGCAGTAAGGGACGATCTAGCGAATGCTCCGGCGCGGGAACGGAAGGCCGGGCGGCGCGCTAGCGCTTGGTGCGGTAGAGATACATGGTGATCGGTCCGAACACCGCGATCAGGCCGGCGGAGACGGCGAGCACCAGACCCAGTTGTCCGGCGGTGGCGTCGCCGGCCATCAGGCCGCGGACCGCGGTGGTGGCGTGGCTGATCGGGTTGGCCCGCACCGCGGCCTCCAGCCAGCCGGGCATGGTGGCCGGGTCGACGAAGATGTTGCTGCCGAAGGTGAGCGGGAAGAGCACCATCATGCTCACCCCCATCACCGAGTTCTGGGTGCGCAGCAGCAGCCCGAGCATGGTCCAGATCCAGCTCAGGCTGAACGCGAAGAGCAGCACCACGAGCACCCCGAGCACCACGCCGAGCGCCCCGCCGCCCGGCCGGAAGCCCAGCGCCAGGCCGAGCGCCAGCACCACCGTCGAGGCGAGGGTGTAGCGGAGCCCGTCGCCCAGCAGCGCGCCGACGATCGCCGACGGGCGCCAGATCGGCAGCGTCCGGAACCGGTCGAAGACGCCCTTGGTGATGTCGTTGTTCAGCGCCACCCCGGTGTACATGGAGATCATCACGACGGTCTGCAGCAGCACGCCCGGCAGCAGGTACTGCACGTACTCCCGGGGTGAGCCGGCCAACGCGCCACCGAGCAGGTAGGTGAAGATCAACGTGGTCATCAGCGGGAAGATGGTCACGTCGAAGAGCTGCTCCGGCACGTGCCGGATCTTGCGGATCGCCCGCCAGCCGAACGTCACCGACGCCGACAGCGGGGTCGGGCGCGGCGGCCGGGTCCGGGTGGCCAGCACCGCCCGCAGCGGATTCTCCGCGCCGGTGACCGCGCTGCCCGGCTCCGGGCTCGTCGTGGTCGAGGTCGTCGTCGGGGTCGTCGTCACGCTGCCACCTCCTCGGCGCGCTCGTCGGTGCTCTCCTCGGCCGGCCGGCCGGTCAACGCCAGGAACACCTCGTCCAGGCTCGGTTGGCCCAGCGAGAACTCGGTGACCGCCAGGCCGGCCCGGTTCAGCTCGACCAGGGCGTTGGCCACCCGCTCCGGGTCGGCGACCCGGGCAGAGAGCGCCAGCGGGTCGGAGCCGACGGCCACCGGCACCCCCAGCGCCTCGGCCAGCACCAGCTCGGCCGCCGGTCGCTGACCGGCGTCGCGGACCCGCACGTGCACCGCCCCGGCGCCGACCGAGGACTTCAGCTCGCCGCTGGTCCCCTCGGCGATCACCCGGCCGTGGTCTATCACGGCGATCCGGTCGGCGAGCTGGTCGGCCTCGTCGAGGTACTGCGTGGTGAGCAGGACCGTGGTGCCCGAGTCGACGAGCGCCCGGACGATGTCCCACACCTGGTTGCGGCTGCGCGGGTCGAGGCCGGTGGTCGGCTCGTCGAGGAAGAGCAGGTCCGGCGTGACCACGATGCTCGCGGCGATGTCCGCCCGGCGGCGCATCCCGCCGGAGTAGGTCTTCACCAGCCGGTCGCCCGCGTCGGCCAGCCCGAACGCGGTCAGCAGGTCGTCGGCACGCTGCCGGGCCGCCGCCCAGGGGGAGCCGAGCAGCCGGGCCAGCATGACCAGGTTCTCCCGGCCGGTCAGCTCGTCGTCGACCGAGGCGTACTGGCCGGTCAGGCCGACCCGGGCGCGGACCGCGTCGGCCTCCCGGACGATGTCGTGCCCGAAGACCCGCCCGCTGCCGCCGTCGGGGCGCAGCAGGGTGGCGAGCATCCGGATGGTGGTGGTCTTGCCGGCCCCGTTGGGTCCGAGGAAGCCGTAGACGCTGCCGGGCCGCACGGCGAGGTCGACGCCGTCCACCGCCCGCTTGTCGCCGAACGTCTTGACCAGGCCCGATGTCTCGATCGCCAGATCTGATGTCGCAGTCACCAATATCCCCCTGTGGAATGATCCGGCTCAGCCTGGCACCTCAATCGCGGTGCAGGTCAAGCCGGCCGAAGGTATATCAGGGGGCTCCGACAGTCAGCCGGTTTACGGTGGCCCGCCCACGGTCGTCAGGCCGTCCGGAGCACCTCCGAGACCAGCTCACGGGCCTCCTGCTGGATCCGGGTCAGGTGCTCCGGCCCCTGGAACGACTCGGCGTAGATCTTGTAGACGTCCTCGGTCCCGGAGGGCCGGGCCGCGAACCAGCCGGACTCCGTGCAGACCTTCAGCCCGCCGATCGGTGCGCCGTTGCCGGGCGCGGCGGTCAGCGTGTCGGTGATCGGCTCGCCGGCCAACTCGGTCGCCGTCACCTGCTCCGGCGAGAGCTTGCCGAGGACCGCCTTCTCTTCGCGGGTGGCCGGGGCGTCGATCCGGGCGTACGCCGGGTCGCCGAACCGGCCCACCAGGTCCGCGTAGTGCTCGCTCGGGGTGCGCCCGGTGCTGGCGAGGATCTCCGCCGCCAGCAGGCAGAGCAGGATGCCGTCCTTGTCGGTGGTCCAGGTGGTGCCGTCGGTACGCAGGAACGACGCGCCCGCGCTCTCCTCGCCGCCGAAGCCGACCGTCCCGTCGAGCAGCCCCGGCACGAACCACTTGAAGCCGACCGGCACCTCGACCAGCGGCCGGCCGATGTCGGCGGCGACCCGGTCGATCATCGACGAGGAGACCAGGGTCTTGCCGATCGCGGCGTTCGGCGACCAGCCCGACCGGCCGCGGAACAGGTAGGAGATCGCCACCGCCAGGTAGTGGTTCGGGTTCAGCAGGCCGGCGTCCGGGGTGACGATCCCGTGCCGGTCGGCGTCCGCGTCGTTGCCGGTGGATATCTGGTACGCCGACCGCGCGGCGATCAGCGAGGCCATCGCGTTCGGCGACGAGCAGTCCATCCGGATCTTGCCGTCGGTGTCCAGGGTCATGAAGCGCCAGGTCGGGTCGACGAGCGGGTTGACGACGGTGAGGTCCAGCCCGTGCCGGTCGGCGATCTCGCCCCAGTAGGCCACGCTGGCGCCGCCGAGCGGGTCGGCGCCGATCCGCACCCCGGCCGCCCGCACCGCGGCCAGGTCCACCGCCGAGGGCAGGTCGTCGACGTACGCGCCGAGGAAGTCGTACCGGCCGGTCGTCTCGGCCGACCGCGCCCGCGCGTACGGGATGCGCTTGATTTCCTTGAGGCCGTCGGCCAGCAGCGCGTTCGCCCGGTCCTGGATCCACCTGGTCGCGTCGCTGTCGGCCGGGCCGCCGTGCGTCGGGTTGTACTTGAACCCGCCGTCCGACGGCGGGTTGTGCGACGGGGTGACCACGATGCCGTCGGCCAGCCCGCCGTCCCGGCCCCGGTTGTGGGTGAGGATGGCGTGCGACAGCGCCGGGGTCGGGGTGTAGCCGTCCCGGCTGTCCACCAGCACGGTGACGGAGTTGGCCGCCAGCACCTCCAGCGCGGTGACGGTAGCCGGCTCGGAGAGGGCGTGGGTGTCCCGGGCCAGGAAGATCGGCCCGTCGATGCCCTGTTCGCGCCGGTATTCGCAGGTGGCCTGGGTGATGGCGAGGATGTGGTCCTCGTTGAAGGCGTTCTGCAGGCTGGAGCCCCGGTGGCCCGACGTGCCGAAGCTGACCTGCTGGGCCGGCTCGGCCGGATCGGGGTGCTCGGCGTAGTACGCGGTGACCAGCCGGGCCACGTCGACCAGGTCGGCGGGCTCGGCGGGCTGGCCGGCACGGGCGTGGGCCATCGGGTGGACCTCCTCGGTACTCGGATCACGGCGGGGTACTCAGACCATGGCGGGTGCGCGGAACGTCGCGGGCGCTCAGCGATTATCACCCGCCGCACCGCACCCGCGCCCGGGTTGCCGCTCCTCGCCCCCGCCGTTCGGCCGCCGTTTCACTCGATGACCTGTTGCCCCTTGCCGATCACCACGATGCCGTTGTCCGAGACGGTGTAGCGCTTGCGGTCGGCCTCCACGTCGACGCCGATCTGGACGCCCTCCGGCACCCGGACGTTCTTGTCCAGGATCGCGTTGCGCACCACCGCCCGGCGCCCGATCTCGACGCCCTCCATCAACACCGAACCCTCGACGTGCGCCCACGAGTGCACGTGCACCTTGGGCGCCACCACGGAGTTCTCCACCAGCGATCCGGAGATCACCACCCCCGGCGAGATCATCGAGCCGACCGCCCGGCCGACCCGCTCCTGCCAGCCGTGCACGAACTTGGCCGGCGGCCACGGCGGGTGGTCGGTGTAGATCGGCCACTCGTAGTTGTAGAGGTTGAAGACCGGGTGAATGGCGATCAGGTCCATGTGCGCGTCGTAGAAGGAATCCAACGTCCCGACGTCGCGCCAGTAGCCGCGGTCCCGGTCGGTGCTGCCGGGCACCACGTTGTCGCGGAAGTCGTAGACGTTGGCCTCGCCGCGCTCGACGAGCATCGGGATGATGCTGCCGCCCATGTCGTGCTTGCTGGTCTTGTCCTCGGCATCGCGTTCGACGGCCTCGCACAGCACCCGGGTGGTGAAGACGTAGTTGCCCATCGAGGCGTAGATCTGGTCCGGCGCGTCCGGCAGCCCCTGCGCGTCGGTGGGCTTCTCCCGGAAGGCGCTGATCCGCCGCCCGTCCTCGCCGACCTCGATCACGCCGAACTGGTCCGCGGTCGACAGCGGCTGCCGGATGCCGGCCACCGTCACCCCGGCACCGGAGGCGATGTGGTCGGCCACCATCTGTTCCGGGTCCATCCGGTAGATGTGGTCGGCCCCGAAGACGATGACGTAGTCCGGTCGCTCGTCGTTGATCAGGTTGAAGCTCTGGTAGATGGCGTCGGCCGAGCCGGCGAACCACCACGGCCCGCGCCGCTGCTGGGCCGGCACCGGCGCGACGTAGTTGCCGAGCAGGTTCGACATCCGCCAGGTCTTGGTGACGTGCCGGTCCAGCGAGTGGGACTTGTACTGGGTCAGTACGACGATCTTGAGATAGCCGGCGTTGGCGAGGTTCGACAGGACGAAGTCGATCATTCGGTACATCCCGCCGAACGGGACGGCCGGCTTGGCCCGGTCGGTGGTGAGCGGCATCAGCCGCTTGCCCTCACCACCGGCCAGCACGATCGCGAGGACCTTGGGGGCAGACATGTCCCGACGCTAACCACACCCGTGCCCGGTCACCAGTCGTACGGCCAACTCGCAGCCGGTCGACCAGGGTCCGGCACGGGTCGATTAGGGTTCGGGCATGCCCGACAGCCCATCCCCCGCCGCCACCGGCCAGCTCCGGGTCGACCTGCTCACCCGGGAGTATCCGCCGGAGGTATACGGCGGCGCCGGGGTGCACGTCGAATATCTGGCCCGGGAGCTGCGCCGGCTCGCCGATCTGCGGGTGCACTGCTTCGGCGCGCCGCGCGCCGAGCCGGGGGTCACGGCGTACCCGGAGCCGGCGGACCTGGCCGGGGCGAACGCCGCGCTGCGGACGATGGGCGTCGACCTGGCGATGGCGGCCGGCTGCGCTGGCGCCGACCTGGTGCACAGCCACACCTGGTACGCCAACCTCGCCGGCCATGTCGCCAAGCTGCTGCACGGCGTGCCGCACGTGGTGACCGTGCACAGCCTGGAGCCGCTGCGGCCGTGGAAGGCCGAGCAGCTCGGCGGCGGCTACGCGCTCTCGTCGTGGTGCGAGCGGACCGCGCTGGAGGCCGCCGACGCGGTGATCGCGGTCTCCGCCGGGATGCGCCGCGACCTGCTGGCCGCGTACCCGTCAGTGTCGCCGGACCGGGTCCGGGTGGTGCACAACGGCATCGACACCAACCAGTACGCACCCGATCATGGCACCGACGTGCTGGACCGGCTCGGGGTGGATCCGGCCCGGCCGAGCGTGGTGTACGTCGGGCGGATCACCCGGCAGAAGGGCCTGCCGTACCTGCTGCGGGCGGCCCGGTCGCTGCCGCCGGACACGCAGCTCGTGCTGCTGGCCGGCGCGCCGGACACCCCGGAGATCGCCGCCGAGGTGCAGGGGCTCGTCGCCGAGCTGCGGGATGGCCGCGACGGGGTGGTCTGGATCGAGAAGATGCTGCCCAAGCCCGAGGTGATCCAGGTCCTGACGCACAGCACCGTCTTCGTCTGCCCGTCGATCTACGAGCCGATGGGGATCGTCAACCTGGAGGCGATGGCCTGCGAGACCGCCGTGGTGGCCACCGCCACCGGCGGCATCCCGGAGGTGGTCGCCGACGGGGAGACCGGCCGGCTGGTCCCGATCGAGCAGGCCACCGACGGCACCGGCACCCCGGTCGACCCGGACCGGTTCGTGGCCGACCTGGCCGCCGCCATCACCGACCTGCTGGCCGACCCCGACCACACGGCCGAGCTGGGCCGCGCCGGCCGGCGCCGGGCGGTGGAGCACTTCTCCTGGGACGCCATCGCCGACCAGACCATGTCCCTCTATCTCAGTGTGCTGCGATAGAGGTCGCGTCCCCGGCGATCAGGCCGGCGCCCGGCGGCGGCCCGCCGCCACAGAACGCTCATGACTGCGGCGACCCGGATGCGGCCGACCGCCACGGACGGGTGGGCTGCAGCACCGTCGCACTCAACGCCTCCGTCCGCAGCTGGGCGATCCGCTGATAGTCCGGGTCCCGCACCATCCGCCGGAACGCATGTCGATCGGGATATCTCACGAGCAGCACCGCGTCCCACCCCGGACCCGCGTCGGCCACCAGTGGGGTGTCGCCGTCGCCGGCGTAGATCACTTCGACGCCGTACCGTTTTGTCAGGGTCTCCCCAACGCCCTGGTGTATTGGCGATACCGTTCTCGGCCACCGTCGGCGAACCGCAGCAGATTGAGCATGACGAAGGGCCGGTCCGGCTCCTCGGCGAGGAATCCGGCAGGAACGTCGTGGTCGTCGCCACCGGGCATGCTGCCGCCTCCAAACAGGTAGGCACCGCCTCACGCTTGTTGCACCCTACGTGCATGTTTGACCTCTCACAAGGTCCGCGACCCGGAGCCCGTCACTGGCGGCATGACCGGATGTTCGATGTACGTCTCTCAGCGCAGAGGTACAGGTCGGGCCGCTCCGCCATGATCGAGTAGTGGGTGAGGCAGCTGGGGTGCGATGGTTCCCAGACGAGGTTGGTCGCAACGAGGGGGAGGCGGCCTTCCTGGAGCGGCTTCGGCGGAAGGCATCCGGCTGGGACGTCGAACCTCCCATCGACGAAACCACTCAAAACGTGCGACATCGTGTTGCACCGGCCAGCGGCAGATCCGTGCACCCGGTCTAGGGCTGGCCCGGCGCACCGAAACCCTCCCGACCAGGACCGGGACGGTCGCCCGGCCGCCCCGCAAGACTCACCCCCCACGCCACGAGGGTCCTCATCGCGAACACGACAAAGACCAGGGGACCAACCACGAAGAAAATGAAGCCTACGAATTCCCGCTCACGCCGAACAGGTTAAAGATCAGGTTAGGCGAGCGATCCGAGATGGCCTCCGCGGCGGACGCGTACCGGCACTCAGGGCGACGGCGGTGGACGGAGGCCGTCGAAGGTCACCGAAAGTACGTGGCTCTCCACGGCGGCATCCTGGCTGGCGTACCCGATCGCGTGGGCGGCGCCGGCTATCAGCGCGATCAACGTTCGGACGTCGATGTCGGTGCGTACCCTCGCGGCCTGCTGGGCGTGACCGAGCAGTTCACCGATCGACTGCCGGAGATCCCGGATGGCCTCGGCCACGGAGCCCTCGGAGGCATGCAGGTCCACGCCCGCGTCCGCCAGGGCATCCGCGAACGTGTGCTTGATGGTCGACTGGCGTACCGCCTCGGCGAGGAAGGCGAAGAACGCCTCACCGGGGTCATCCGCACCGGCCAGCGACCGGGCCTGCTCGGCGAGCGCATGCAACCGGCCGACGAACACCGCCTCGACCAGAGCTTCCTTGGTCGGAAAGTGCCGGAAGACGGTACCGATCGCGACCTCGGCCCGCTGGGCGATCTCTTCCGTCGATGCGGTCGGACCCTTCACGGCGAAGACCGCGTCGGCGGCGTCGAGGATGCGGGTCCGGTTGCGCCGAGCGTCAGCGCGCAACGGTCGGCCACCGCCCGGGTCTCCGCTGTCGGCCGCAGGGGCACCTGGGCTCACCGCGGTCGCTCCTTCCGCCATCGGCCGTGCTGGGTCGACGACAGGATACTGCCGGTGAAAGACGACTCCGTTGACAAGGTGAGCGGTCACTCATAATATCCGAAACGGAGTCAGGACTCATCTTGTGTCCCTCGCCGCCGCGAGCCTGTCCGACCGCAAAGCAGGAGCAGCAGACGTGAAGACCGTTGTGATGACCGGGGGACGTCCGGCCTCGGCGCGTACGCCCTTGGGCAGTTGGCGCAGTCCACCGACACCAGGCTGATACTCGGCGCGCGGGGCGCCGGGCCGGCGGGCGTCGAGACGATCCCGCTGGACCTGGCCCGGCTCGACAGCGTCCGTTCCTTCGCCGTCGCGGTGCGGGACCGACTCGGTTCGACGGAGATCGACGCGCTCGTGCTCAACGCGGGTGTCAGCCTGACCTCCGGCGACGAACGCACGGCGGACGGCTTCGAGACCACCTTCGCCGTCAACCACCTCGCGCACTACCTGCTGCTACGGCTGCTGCTGCCCCAGCTCGCGGACGGCGCCGTTGTTGCGATCACCACCAGCGGCACGCACGACCCGGCCACCAGGACCATGCTGAGCAGCACCCCGCCCCGGCACGCCGACGCCCGGCTGCTGGCCAACCCGGAACGGGATCCGCAACGCGACGAGCAGGCCAAGGCGGCGGGCGGCCGAGCCTACGCCTCATCCAAGCTCTGCAACATCCTCACCGTCCGGGGACTGGCCGCCCAGCCGGAGGCGTCGCAGCTGCGGATCGTCGCGTTCGACCCGGGCCCGACGCCGGGTACGAGCCTCCTGCGCAACACCCCGCCCGCAGTTCGCCTCATCTGGCGACTGCTCGGCACCCCGATCCGGGCGCTGGTGCCCCGATTCAACAGCGTCCCGGCAGCCGGCGGCGCGCTGGCCGCCATCGCCTCGGGCCGGACTGTGCCGCCCGCCGACGCTTACTACGCACGGCTCGTGCAAGGTCAGCTCACCTGGCTGTCCCCGTCCGAACTGGCCCGCCGCGACGACGTGCGGGACCGCCTATGGCGGGACAGCGCCGAGCTGGTCGGGCTGCCGGTCACCCTCCAATGACCCGAGAAGGTTCGAGGCAGCCTGCCACGGAGTCGGGATAGACACGAAGCACTCGGGTTCGCAATTGGTCACGCCAGGTCCCTTGCTGGAAACTCCCCAGCCGAGTCCCTCCGCCTTTAATCTCGGTCAGCCCCAGATTTCCTCTGCGGTTTCGGCGATCAGCCGGAGTTTGGCGACCTCTTCGTCGTAGGTGAGCACGTTGCCTTCGACCGTTGAGGAGAAGCCGCACTGCGGGGAGAGGCAGATTCGGTCGAGCGGGACGTACTTGGCGGCCTCGTCGATGCGGCGCTTGAGGGTGTCCTTGGATTCGAGGGCGCCCTTCTTCGTGGTGACCAGGCCGAGGACGACCATTTTGCCGGGCGGGACGAAACGCAGCGGGGCGAAACCGCCTGAGCGTTCGTCGTCGTACTCCAGGAAGAAGCCGTCGACGGCCAGCTCGCTGAACAGGGCTTCGGCGACGAAGTCGTAGCCGCCTTCGGCGGCCCATGAGGAGCGGAAGTTGCCGCGGCACATGTGGGTGGTGACGGCCAGGCCGGCGGGGCGGTCGGCGATCGCGGCGTTGATCTGGCGGATGTAGCGCAGGTGCTGGTGTTCGGCGTCGTCGCCGCGTTCGTTGAGCAGCTGCCGCTGGGCGGGGTCGTTCAGGTAGGCGAGGCTGGTGTCGTCGAGTTGCAGGTAGCGGCAGCCCAGGTCGGCGACGCGGCGGACCTGTTCGGCGTAGGCGGCACTGAGGTCGGCCCAGAACTGCTCCTCGTCGGGGTAGACCTTCGGGTCGATGGCCGCGCGGCCGCCCCGGTAGTGGACCATGCTGGGCGACGGGATGGTCAGCTTGGCGGTGACGTCGTCATCCACCTCGTTCGCCAGGAAGGTGAAGTCGTCGCCGAAGATCGTCTCGGTGAGCCGGACCGGGGCGTCGATCGCCAGCGCCGCCGACTCGAAATCGAGCTCGCCCTGATCGTTGCGGAAGTGCACCTGGATCTTCTCATCGGTGGGACGAATCCCCCCTAAACGGTAGATAAAGTCCATGTGCCATGAGGTGCGCCGGAACTCGCCGTCGGTGGCCGAGCGCAGACCCACGTCGCGCTGCATGCGGATCACGTCGCGGATGGCCTCGTCCTCGATGGCGCGCAGCTCGTCGGCGCTGATCTCGCCGGTGGCCATCTGCTCGCGCGCTTTGAGCAGAAGGGCTGGGCGGAGCAGGCTGCCGACGTGGTCGGCACGGAACGGCGGGGTGTCGCGCAGCGTCATCGTTGATCCTTCCGTGGAATTTGCCCCGCTCGGCACGCTACCGCCTGCAAGCGGATCAGGCGATGGTGCCCGCGGGCCGTAGAGGGCGATGTCTCCGGCCTAGCAAGGCAGCGGCAAGCCACAGGCGCCGGGTCGACGTGCCGGGGTACCGCCGCGCCGACGCAGATCCGCCGGCTTGATCCAGGCGGGCCGGGGCGGCTGCTCCGGCTCGGGCTCGGCGGCCGGCCGTGGAATCCCGATCGAAGAAGTTCACAATGGCCCTCCGGTACACATTCCGTCGTGATCGGTCGGTGGCGTCAGGCGGTACCGGACAGCGTTCGCTGACGGTGGGTAGCTGCGGCCGATCAGGGCATTCTTGAATCGGATGCATGCTCTTCGGCACGACCGCGCGCCAAGCTCCGTTGTCCTCGGTCACGTACCGCAACACCCGATCTGCGGCATGACCGGATACCCCTACTGAGCGGTCGTCACCTGCCAAGCTGACACCCATGGACAGGAAGCAGGTGGCTGACTGGATCGCGGCATACGAGCGTGCGTGGCGGACGCCTGGGACGGCGGCGCTCGCCACAATCTTCACCTCCCTGGCGAGCTACCGGCAGGGGCCGTACCACGACCCGGTCATCGGCCTGCCGGCCATAGCCCGGATGTGGGAGAACGAGCGGGAAGGCCCCGACGAGATGTTCCAGATGACCACAGATGTCGTCGCGGTCGAGGGCGATACCGCGGTCGCGCGGGTGCAGGTCCGCTACGGTGACCCTGCCGACGAGGAATACCGCGACATATGGATCATGCGCTTCGCCGAGGACGGTCGCTGCAGCTCGTTCGAGGAGTGGCCTTTCTCGCCGGGACAGCCCACCACCGGTCCCGCTCGGAGCTGACACCGACGCGACGCCCGACACCCACGACCTCCGCACGCAACATGGCGCCCGACCGGCGGCACGAGAGTAGGTCGCTGGACAGCCCTGCGATCATGCGAAGATGCCGCATCTCGTCGCCACCGAACGCCTGGGCTGGCCACGACGTCGGTGGTGGCATGCTTTCACGCTGTTCTTCGGTGAGTTGCAAACGCAGCTGCGTTACGAAGTCGAACCGGAGAAGCCGACGGCCACCTGTCACCTACAGGTACGTAACGACGACAACGCCCTATGCGGCATCCATGGGAGCTACTGGTTCTGGTGCCCGTCCAGCCTCCTTGGCTCGATCTCCCGAAATGGCTGCGTTGCGACGAGTGCGCAGACATGTCGCACCGACGGCCCTGAACGCGCTGTCGGCGGCAGATCCATACACCCCGAACTCACGGGACGAGGGGCGCCGGCCGGTCGTCAAAGCTCACGGTGCCAGACCCGTGGCCAGCGATCCTCGACTGGGGAGGCACGCCAGCGTGCCGCAGGGCCGTCAGGATGGACGCCGCAGGTCTTGCACGCGCGGCCCGGGCGGTGCCGTTCGATGCCGCATACCAGGCAGTGCCGCTCAACGCTGATTCCGGCATCGTGGCGATCGAGGACCGCTTCGACGACCGTGGCGAGAGACCCCGTCGGGTGGTGCTCGGGATCGGGACAGTACGCGATTCGGGACCAGCCCCACGAGTTCCAGGGCAGCGCCATGCGTGGGGTTCGCCTGCCAGTCGCCTTCTCTCGACGCCGCAGGGCGGCGTACTCCTGCGCACGCTGCAGGACCACATCGCGGGCCTGCTGCAATTCGTCAGCGGCGCGCACGAGCGCATCGAGATCGTCGGTGAGCCTGCGTGGGATACGGGCGGCGACAACCAGGTGGTGCCAGGTGGCGCGGAATCCGTACGGGGCGCAGTGCAGAGTGCACTCCCGCAATGCGTAGAGCCTGCACTGCGGTGAGAGCGTGCTGTCGCGAACGCGGAGCGCCTGTGCGGGGAAACTCGTCACGGAGCCAATCATGGCGCCCTCCGGCGGACGGCACGACCACGTTTTCGGTGCCCGGGCGAGCCGCAACGCAGAACGAGACGGCCTCGGGGCCAGTCTGCCGTTGCACCACGGCGCCATCTCCGCGGCAGATCCGGTCACCTTTGTCCACAGGGTCGCCCGGAGCTCCTTCGTTGGCGGACTGTGCGAGTCAGATCGTGTGGATCGTGATGAGGTCTTCGAGTCCTGCGAGGTCATCGGCGTTGCGCGTATACACGGCGGCGTCATGGGCGTGTGCGGTTGCCGCGATGAGCAGGTCCATCACCCTGGCTCGTGGCTGGCGGCCGGTCTCGACGACGCGTGCGGCCAATCGTGCGTAGCTGTCAGCGATCGCTTCGTCGATGGGAAGCGGGTCGAATCGACGTTGAATGGCGCTCAACCGCGCCAACCGGAGCGCCCTCGCCTCGGCGGTTTTCGCGACCAGTACACCGAACTGGAGTTCGGCGAGGCTGGCGACGCTGATGGCCAGTTCGCCGGGAATCGGGGTCACATCGGTGGCGATGAGGATGCTGGTATCGAGGATGCCGCGGCTCACCGCTCAACCCACGGATCGGTGACGGCGTCGTCGAGCAGGTCCCGATCGTCTGCCCACCCTGGGTCTGCGGGTTGGTCGAACACGCCGGCTAGGTCGTCCCACTCGCGCCAGGTTCGAGGGCTGACCGGGCCGAGCACGGCCGCGGGTCGGCCGGCGACGGTGATCGTCACCCGTTCGCCGCCCTGTGCCCGACGTACCAGGTCGCTGGCGTTCTGCCGCATTTCCCGCAGCCCAACTTCGCGCATACACCCGAGCGTAGCACATGTGCTATCTTTGTCGAAGATCGCCGGCCGGCGCTGCGGCCAATCGCTCAGGCAGCAGCACCCATGCCCGCTCTGAAGCAGATCGGATGCACTACTTTCGGCACGACCGGGCACCTCGCAGCTGACCACGCCCGAGGTCGGAGGCTACCGAAGGTGGCGGAGGTGTCGGCACTGGCGGGCGCGCGATCGGCGGCAGATCAGGATGCCCGGATCCCCGTGAACCGTGCGCTGGCCTCATGACAAACCGGGCCGCCTATCCTGATGCCGCGCGAACCCGCTGGCGGGGTTCCACCTGCGGAAACGTCGGCCGATCGTGAGCATCAGGTCGTCGAGTATCACCCGCCAGCGCTGAGCGTCTACCTGTAGGCCGCAGCCACCGCGGCGTCATGTTCGGTCCACACAACTGTCCATGATCAACCGTGGCTGCTCCCCTTCACCGGCCAGGACCCCTAGCCCTCTCAGCCAAGATCAACATCACCTGCCCGAGTACTAGAAGACGATGTATAGCATCAGCCAGTATGGGATGGGGTAGCTGGTCGCTTCATGCGAAGATGACCTGGTCATCGTTCGCATCTAGGTCGAGTATCACCCTGCGGTTGGTGATCGCGTTTTGCCTCGGCGGGGCAGCAGCACTCTGGCAGCTATCGCCCTGGAGGAGCCAAACGGGAGTTGGAAACGCACTCTTCTGGGTCGCAACAGCGGCGTTCGCGGCGCTACTTGTTGGCTGGCTGGTCAGGGGATTGTTGAGCCTGAGCAACGATTTCCGTATCGTGGAAGGATTTGACTTACTCAAGGGCTCGTATCTCGACAGAATTGTGGATATTGGACGGGCGGTAATGGGAGATGGGCATGCGGATGTCGATACCCTCCGACTTCGACTCGGCCGTTATTCGCAAGGCGTGAAGGTACTCGTGAGACGGCCTCAGCGGCTTCACGTGCGTGAGGCTGTTGTAGGCTACCTGGCCAGTTGGACCATCTCCGCCTCGGCGAGCGCACGGTACCTCTCCGGCGAATACAGATCGGGCCTTGATCTGCAGGAAGAGGACATTGTCTCGGTCGAGCCGGAGGCGGTGTACGTCACCATGGTGTACGGATCGGACATCACGTCGAGATACGAAATACTGAAAATCACTCTTGAGCACCTCATGAATCTTTTCGGAAGAGTGGACATGAATGGACCCAAACATCTGCTAGCGCGCCCGGCCACCCCCGAGGGAGAGCGCATCATGAGAAAGATTGGAATGAAACCTTTGAAGCTCGATGGCTCCGACCTCTGGATCGTCGGCCGAGAGCAGCTTCTCATGGCACTCGAGTCGAGCCGACGGTGAGTTTCAAAGCCCCCGTTCCGCGAGTAAACCATGCGACGGCGGAGGCGGTCCTAGACAGGATGCTGTCATGGTACGGGCTATCTCATCCGCGCGAGATCTTGCCGTGGATCAACAGTAGGCCAGCATTGCGACTGTTTGACCTTCGGGAACCTACGGCCCTCGCGGACGCGGCCGCTGCGCTTCGGTCACCAATCGGAAGATTCAGGTTCCGTGTCGACTTCGGATGCAATGACTCAAAAGTTCATCCAATGCTACGCATACTCCGTAGCACCGACCATGTCTTGATGCTGGGACGGGAGATCGAACACCCTCTTGAGCATGACGATCGTGATCAACACCGCGATTTCACCTCGGTCGTAACGGTTCGCAGTGTTCCCTCGGCCGGCGCCGCACTCAGCACCGACCGACTGCCGTTTCATCAGGACGGACTTGGCACGGCTGGGTCCGTGCGATATGTCGCGATGTGCCTAGATCACGGCCCGATCGCAGGGGGCAGCCAATTCTATGTCAACCTACTTGCCCACGGCCTATTGCTCGCCCACCGCAATTGGAATCGGTTCGTTGATGCGACACAGGCAGACGCGTTGACGGTGACTCGCTTCTCGGGCTCCCAAGCGGTCAGCGTCACGGGTCCGATGTTCTATGTCGATGAGACGGGAGTGCCAGCAGCTCATTTTCGTGCTGGCGGCGGCGAGTATGAGGTGATGCCGAGCCCTCAGGTCGCGCCGTGGTTTGTCGAGTTTCTGCGCTCGCTATCCCACGCGGCTGAATCCGTTTCGTTGCTTTCGGGAGACTGCATCGTGGTCGATAACCTTTCTGTAGCGCATGCCAGGTCTGCCTTCACGGAATCGGATACACACTGTCGCAGACTTTCTCGAAAATGGTATGCAATCGACCCCACGCGAACTAGTGTCTGGAATCAAGCATCGTTCAGATTGGACCGAACTATCTACCGTGACCCAGAATGAGTGCCGCCATCGTTACTGGCAGAAGCGGATCTGACGGTTTACCAGCTACGGTAGCCTTGTCCAAAGGAGCGGCACCAGACCACGCGGTCGACGCCGCCTGGAGGCACTCTATTCGGCACGACCGAGCGTTCTAACCTACCCAACTGCCTGTCACGTAGCGTTACGCCCGGTCGCGACACACGCGGAGACCAGATCATGCGCCTGGCGTCGGACGAGTTCGCTTCTTGGCACGGCGGACATCTCACTTGCGGACCGATGGCACGATGAGACACTCGAGGAGGTGCTCTGGTGGCGACTGTGCTCTCAATTGTCAGTGTTCTTGTCGCTGCGGTCTCGTTGCTCTTTTCGGGATGGCAAGCGCGCATACTGTCGCGCCAAACCGCGGTACAGAACGGGATGGCCGGCGCCGCCACCATGCAAGAACTCTTCAACTGGCTGCATGAAGTGCAAGGTCGCCTTCTCGACGAGCCACGGCTTCTGCCGTTCTTCCAGGTAGGAGAGTCTGTCCCGCAGGATCTGAGCCCTCACGAGAGGGTTCGGCTTCGGACGTATGCCTCGATGTATTCCGATGTGCTCACCATCGGCCTCTTTTTTCACAAGTCCGTCCCCCCAGACTGATTCTTTCAAGGAATGGAGTGCATTCTGTATTCGGATGCTAGAGCACTCCGAGCCGATCAGGGTTGAGGTTGCAAACAAGCCGTTCGGCTGTCCCGATCTATGGCCGCTACTACGCGATCACTTCCCGGAGGCGCCTGAGCCGACCACGCAGCGCCTCCGGACTAATTGATCGGCCGAACGACTTCGTCGCGCTCATCTCGGCATGAGTGTGTGTCAGACGAGGTCCTCGAAGGATTCCTCTCCAGGGCGCCAGCACATCCACTTCCTATCCTTGAAGCCGGTCAACAGCGCGATCTCCGGCCCGGGGACATCACCGACGTCGGGATGCAAACAGATCGTCCCTTCGTCGAACTCGATCCGAAGGCCACGGCCCGTCTCCTCTGCTGTCGCGACAACCTGGCTCGGTATGAACGCGCGCAACGCGTCGGCCCAGCCCTCCTGAGTTTGGTCACTGGCTCGCGGCGTGACGGTGGGCAGTGCGCTGACCTGGGGTGTTGGGTGTTGGTGGGGTGTTTCTGAGGCACTAATTGGTCCCCTACGCTCGGGTTCGTGGCGTGGATTCGGCGGGTGCGGACGGCTTCGGGCGCGACGGCGGTGCAGATCGCCGAGTCTGTTGGCGGGCGTCGGCGGATCGTTGCTCATCTGGGTTCGGCGCGTACCGAGGCTGAGTTGGGGCTGCTGGTCTCGCGGGCCCGTGAGCTGCTCGCTGATCCGGGGCAGGGCGAGTTGGAGCTTGGCGTCGAGCCGGTCGCTGCGAGGGCGAGGCTGGTCGGCCCGGCCGGTGACGCGGCGCTGTTCGACCTCGACGGGTCGGTGGGGCGTGGGCCGGCGGCGGTCGCCGCGCCGCGGGTGGTGTCGACGGCATCGCGGGTGTTGTACGAGGTGCTGGCCTCGGTGTTCACGTCGCTGGGGTTCGACGCTGTGGGCGACAGGGTTTTCCGGGACCTGGTGATCGCGCGGATCGTGGAGCCGACCTCGATCCGCGACACCGGTCGGGTGCTGACCGATCTGGGGTGTAAGCCGGCCAGTGAGAAGACGATGCGCCGCACCCTGACCCGCGCGCACACGGGCGAATACCGCGACCAGATCGCAAAGTTGTGCTTCGCCCACGCCTCGGGCAGCGGCGACGTCAGCCTGTGTTTGTACGACGTGACCACCTTGTACTTCGAGGCGGACAAGGAGGACGACCTGCGTAGGGTCGGGTACTCCAAGGAACGGCGGGTGGACCCGCAGATCGTCGTCGGGCTGCTCGTCGACCGGTACGGGTTCCCGTTGGAGATCGGCTGCTTCGAAGGCAACAAGGCCGAGACGTTGACGTTGCTGCCCATCATTCGCCAGTTCCAGGATCGCCACCAGATCGAGGGCATGGTCATCGTCGCCGACGCCGGCATGCTCTCGGCGACCAACCTGCGCGAGCTCGACGACGCCGGCCTCGGCTTCATCGTCGGTTCACGCACCACCAAGGCGCCGATCGACCTGGAGTCCCACTACCGCTGGCACGGGACCTACTTCACCGACGGGCAGCTCATCGACACGATCACCCCCCGCACCGGCGCCAACCGCGACAACGACCCCGCCCTCAAGGCCGAACCGGTGTGGAACCCGCGAACGCACCCGTCCTCATGGCGAGCGGTGTGGGCATACTCGGCCACCCGCGCCGCCCGGGACAACAAAACCCTCAACGCCCAAGAGGCCAAAGCGCGGGCCGTCGTCGCCGGGGAGAAGACACCCCGGACCCCGAGGTTCGTCACCGTCAAAAGCGACGCCCGCACCCTCGACGAAGCGTCGCTGGCCAGAGCACGCAAGCTCGTCGGGCTCAAAGGCTACGTCACCAACATCGGCCACCAGGTGATGAACCCGAGCGAGGTGACCTCCAACTACCACGACCTGTGGCACGTCGAGCAGTCCTTCCGCATGTCCAAGACCGACCTCGCCGCCCGACCCATGTTCCACCACACCAAGGACGCCATCGAGGCGCACCTGACCATCGTCTTCACCGCCCTGGCCGTCACCCGCGAAGTCCAAACCCGCACCGGACTCGCGATCCGCAACGTCCTGCGTCAACTACGACCGCTGCGATCCGCCACTCTCGCGATCAACAACGCCACCCACACCTTCCCACCCCAGATCAACCCCGACCGGCAGACCATCATCGACGCCCTCACCACCAGCGCACCTCAGGCACTAACCGAATGACCGAACTCAGGTACTACGCGATCACTTCCCGGAGGCGCCTGAGCCGACCACGCAGCGCCTCCGGACTAATTGATCGGCCGAACGACTTCGTCGCGCTCATCTCGGCATGAGTGTGTGTCAGACGAGGTCCTCGAAGGATTCCTCTCCAGGGCGCCAGCACATCCACTTCCTATCCTTGAAGCCGGTCAACAGCGCGATCTCCGGCCCGGGGACATCACCGACGTCGGGATGCAAACAGATCGTCCCTTCGTCGAACTCGATCCGAAGGCCACGGCCCGTCTCCTCTGCTGTCGCGACAACCTGGCTCGGTATGAACGCGCGCAACGCGTCGGCCCAGCCCTCCTGCCCCGGAGCGATGAGACCGGCGGGAGTCTCCACAACGGGCAACACATCGCAGTTGAGGACCGGCATGTCTTCCGTTTGGCTGTCGAAGCGCAGTTGGACGTAGTCCATGACGAACTGGACCGAGTAAAGGCGGAAGCCGACGAGCCGACTCAGCAACGCGTTGGGTTCGTACGCACCATCACGCAGACAGCACTCGTCGTCCGGCCGGTTGGAGGCGGGATCGGGGCGGGCGGCGGTGCTGATGAGTCGCGCCGGTGGTCAGTCGGGGCGATCCGCGACAAATACCCCGAGCCCGTGTACGCCTTGAACCAGGCCCTGCGTCTGGAGCACAAGGACCGCTTGGCGGACGACGCCTGCCGAGACGCCGTGCTCGGCACGGAGTTGAGCCGTCGAGGGCAGCTTGTCCCCCGACTTGAGCTGGCCGGACGCGATCTGATCCCGAATGTGATCAGCGATCAACGCCCATTTCGGTTTGGTGGGCATGGTGGCTCCCAGGTCTGCGCCACCATTTGATCACAGTCGGCTTTACGTGACAAGTACGGTAGAGCTATCGTTGACTTTACTAGTGTTGTCTGGCGAAGTTTACGCCGATCGGCTCCCAGGTCTGCAACCAGAGGTGTTGGTCCGTTCCATCCGCAGAGAGCCCGGCTGATCGGCCCCCCGGTCGGCCGGGCGAAGCGCACCTGCCCGCATCCCTGCCCGGGAGGTAACGCACGTGGAACAGCAGCAGCCGGACAACCGGTCGACCGTGTGGCGGCGGACCGGGCCGAGCCGGCGACCCGACGAGGACTCGACGAACCCGCCACCAGCCCCGCCGACGATTCCCGTACCAGCGGACCCTGCGGCCACCCGACCGGCGGACCCGGCCGACTCGGCGGCCGTCGTCCCGTTCAGCGAGCTGGCCGCAATGGCGGCGCAGATCCTGTTCAGCCACCCGCCGCAACATGTGGCCCGCTGGGTGTGCTCCTGCGGCGAGGAGTACCCGTGCGCGTCGGTGCGCTGGGCGCTGCGCGTCAACGCCGCCGCCCTGGCCGCCGCCGAGCACCCGCCACCGCCGGCCCGGGTCAGGCCGTGACCACCACCGAGGACCACGCGTCCCTTCCGGCCGCGATCGCCGCCGGGGCCACGACCGCCGGGGCGGTGATCCGGGCCGAGCGGGCGGCGACCGTACGGCGCGGCCTGGTCCGGCCCCGGCGCGACCACCGGGAACGCCGCCAAGATCAGCACCGCCGGGGTACGGCAGTCCTCGGCGCGTACGCCCGGCCGATCCGCGACCTGGTCACCGGTCGGGTCCGCGCCTACCACGCCCGGCTGCGCCGGTTCGACGACACCGACTGGCGCGGCTACGCCCGCTTCCTCGACCTGGCATTCGCCCTCGCCGTCGGCCAGCACTTCCAACCCGGCCAGGACCGGGTACCCGTCATCCGGTTCGTGGCCGCCGCCCGGGCGACCTACCACCCGGGCGGCGCCAACCTCGACCCCAACCTGGCCGAATGCCTGATCAGCGCCGCCCTGGGCGAGCGCCGGCGGCCCCCGGTCACTCCGGCGTGCGTCGCCGCCCTGACGCTGCTGCTGGTCGCCCTGCTCCGCGAGGACGGCCGCACCGACCTGGACGGCTTCCTGCGCCTGGCCGAGGACCTCGACCGCACCGACGATCCGACGCGCGACGCACCGCTGTAGGACACAGCACGACGAACCGTCGGCTCGGAACTGGACGAGTGCGGCCGCTCACCGCTGCGCCCACCGCCCGGGTGCGAGCGGATCATTGGCAGTAGGTTGGCAGGGTGACTGGACGGTTCCCGATCGAGGACGTGTCGCCCTCGGTCGCCTGCGGCCGCTACCCGGCCAAGGCGGTCGTCGACGAGCTGGTGCCGGTGTCGGCCCGCGCCTACCGGGAGGGCCACGAGTCGCTCGGCTGCACCCTCGTCTGGCAGGGGCCGGACGGCCGGACCGGCGGACCGGTCCGGATGGCACCGGGCGAGAACGACACCTGGCAGGCAACCATCACACCGGACGCCGTCGGCGCCTGGAGCTTCACCGTCGAGGCGTTCGACGACCCCTACCTGACCTGGCACAACGCGGTCACCAAGAAGACCGCCGCCGGCCAGGGGCCGGCCGAGCTCGCCAACGACCTGGCCGCCGGCGCCGCCCTGCTCGACGAGGCGGTCGCCCTGGTCGGCAAGAAGAGCAAATCCGGGGTACGCGCAGCAGCCGCCGCCCTGCGCGACGAGACACTGCCGCTGGCCGAGCGCCTGGCCCCTGCCCTCGACCTGGCCGACCTGCTCTGGCGGCGCCCGGTGCGGCGGCTGGTCACCGCCAGCGGACCGCACCCGATCTGGGTGGACCGCAAGCGGGCGCTCTACTCCGCCTGGTACGAGTTCTTCCCCCGCTCCGAGGGCATCGACGACACCCCCGGCCGGCACGGCACCTTCGCCACCGCCACCGCCCGGCTGCCCGGCGTCGCCGCGATGGGCTTCGACGTGCTCTACCTGCCGCCGATCCACCCGATCGGGCGGGTCAACCGCAAGGGCCGCAACAACACGCTTGTCGCCGAACCCGACGACGTCGGCTCGCCGTGGGCGATCGGCGCGGCCGAGGGCGGCCACGACGCCATCCACCCCGACCTCGGTACGCCGGCCGACTTCCGGGCCTTCATCGCCGCCGCCGCCGACGTCGGCCTGGAGGTGGCGATGGACCTGGCGTTGCAGTGCGCGCCGGACCACCCCTGGGTCACCGCGCACCCGGAATGGCTCACCACCCGCCCCGACGGCACCATCGCGTACGCGGAGAACCCACCCAAGCGCTACCAGGACATCTACCCGCTGAACTTCGACAACGACCCGGACGGGATCCGGGCCGAGATCCTGCGGGTGGTCCGGCACTGGGTCGGCGAGGGCATCAGGATCTTCCGGGTGGACAACCCGCACACCAAGCCGTTCGACTTCTGGCACTGGCTGATCTTCCAGATCAAGAAGACCGACCCGGACGTGCTCTTCCTCGCCGAGGCGTTCACCCGGCCGGCGATCATGCACGGGCTCGGCAAGATCGGCTTCAGTCAGTCGTACACCTATTTCACCTGGCGGACCGACGCGGCGCAGATGCGCCGGTACTGCGAGGAGCTGGTCGCCGCCGCCGACCACATGCGGCCGAACTTCTGGCCCAACACGCCGGACATCCTGCACGAGACGCTGCAGCACGGCGGGCCGCCGATGTTCGCCATCCGGGCGATCCTGGCCAGCCTGCTGGTCCCCTCCTGGGGCATGTACGCCGGGTACGAGCTGTTCGAGCACGTCGCCCGGCCGGGCGCCGAGGAGTACCTGGACAACGAGAAGTACCAGATCCGGCACCGGGACTGGGCGGCCGCCGAGGCGCAGGGGCGCTCGCTGGCGCCGTTCATCGCCCGGCTGAACGCGATCCGGCGGGAGAACCCGGCCCTGCACTGGCTGCGCAACCTGCGGTTCCACGACATCGACAACCCGGCCCTGCTCTGCTGGTCCAAGCGCGACCCGGTCACCGGCAACACCGTCCTGGTGGTCTGCACCTTCGACCCGACGAACGTGCAGTGGGGCAACACCACCCTGGACATGCCCGCGCTCGGGCTCGACTGGCCCGACCGGTTCACCGTCACCGACCTGCTCTCCGGCGCCAGCTACGACTGGGGCCAGCACAACGCGGTCCGGCTCGACCCGCTACTCGGCCCGGCCCACGTCTTCACGGTGCACGCACACGGCCGCCCACCCCAGGCGGACGGCGACGCCGAGCCCGGCTCAGAAGGTCCAGCACGCGGCGACGCCGCACCCCGATCAGAAGGTCCGACGCGCGGCGACGCCGCGCCCCGCGCAGAAGGTGACCAATGGACGAGCTGATCGCCGGCCAGGTGCACGACCCGCACGCCGTGCTCGGCGCGCATCCGGGCGACGGCGGCACCGTGATCCGCACCCTGCGGCGTGGTGCCGACAAGGTCACCGCGCTGGTCGGCGACGACCGGCATCCGATGCACCGGGTCCACGACGACGGCGTCTTCGAGGTGACCGTGCCCGGCCAGGTGCACGACTACCGGGTCGAGGTGGACGGCGAGACGCACGACGACCCGTACCGGCACCTGCCGACGCTCGGCGAGATGGACCTGCACCTGATCGCCGAGGGGCGGCACGAGCGCCTCTGGGAGGCGCTCGGCGCGCGGCCGCGTACCGGTGGGGTGGCTTTTTCGGTCTGGGCGCCGAACGCCCGGGGGGTCCGGGTGGTCGGCGACTTCACCGGCTGGGGCGCGCACGACGGCTGGCCGATGCGGTCGCTGGGCGCCAGCGGGGTGTGGGAGCTGTACGTGCCGGGCGCCGCCGCCGGCCAGCGCTACAAGTTCCGGATTCTCGGCGCCGACGGGGTGTGGCGGGACAAAGCCGACCCGCTGGCCCGGTACGCCGAGGTGCCGCCGCGGACCGCCTCGGTGGTGCACGCCTCCAGCTATCAGTGGTCCGACGAGCAGTGGCTGGCCGCCCGCGCCCAGCGGCGGGCGCACGAGGACCCGGTGAGCGTCTACGAGGTGCACCTCGGCTCGTGGCGGCCCGGACTCGGCTACCGGGAACTGGCCGACCAGCTCACCGAGTACGTGGTCGACCTGGGCTTCACCCACGTCGAGTTCATGCCGGTGATGGAGCATCCGTTCGGCGGCTCCTGGGGCTACCAGGTCACCGGCTACTACTCCCCCACCGCCCGGTTCGGCGACCCGGACGAGTTCCGGCACCTGATCGACCGGCTGCACGGCGCCGGGATCGGAGTCCTGCTGGACTGGGTGCCGGCGCACTTCCCCCGCGACGAGTGGGCACTCGCGAGGTTCGACGGCACCCCGCTCTACGAGCACGCCGACCCGCGCCGGGGCGAACACCCCGACTGGGGCACCCTGGTCTTCGACTACGGCCGGCCCGAGGTCCGCAACTTCCTGGTCGCCAACGCGCTCTACTGGTGTGAGGAGTTCCACGTCGACGGGCTGCGGGTGGACGCCGTCGCCTCGATGCTCTACCTGGACTACTCCCGCGAACACGACCAGTGGGAGCCGAACCGGCACGGCGGACGCGAGAACCTGGAGGCGATCGGCCTGCTGCAGGAGGTCAACGCGACCGTCTACCGGCACCACCCCGGCGTGCTGATGATCGCCGAGGAGTCCACCGCCTGGTCCGGCGTCACCCGCTCCACCGACTCCGGCGGGCTCGGGTTCGGCTTCAAGTGGAACATGGGCTGGATGCACGACACCCTGTCGTACCTGGCCCGCGACCCGATCCACCGGTCCTGGCACCACGACCAGATCACCTTCTCCCTGGTGTACGCCTGGAGCGAGAACTACGTGCTGCCGATCAGCCACGACGAGGTGGTGCACGGCAAGGGCTCACTGGCCGGCAAGATGCCCGGCGACCCGTGGCGGCGGATGGCCGGGGTCCGGTCGCTGCTGGGCTACATGTGGGCGCACCCCGGCAAGCAGCTCATCTTCATGGGCTGCGAACTCGCCGACGACCGGGAGTGGAGCGAGGAGCGCGGCCTGGACTGGTATCTGCTGCACGACCCGGCGCGGGCCGGCGTGCAGCGGCTGGTCCGCGACCTGAACCGGCTCTACCGGGACAACCCGGCGCTGTGGACCCAGGACACCAGCCCCAACGGGTTCCGCTGGATCGTCGCCGACGACTCGGCGAACAACACCCTGGCGTTCGTGCGGATCGGGCTCGACGGGTCGCCGCTGGTCTGCGTGGTCAACTTCTCCGCGGTGCCGCACGACGACTACCGGATCGGGCTGCCCCGGGCCGGCACCTGGACCGAGCTGCTCAACACCGACTCCGCCCACTACGGCGGGTCGGGGGTGGGCAATCTCGGGGCGGTCCACGCCGACCACACGCCCTGGCACGGGCTGCCGGCCTCGGTGGCGCTCCGGCTGCCGCCGCTCGGCGTCCTCTGGCTCCGCCCGGCCGGGCCGGCCTGACGCCGGGCCGACGCCGGGCGTCGCTTGACCGCCGGCGCTAGCCTGCCCGATGGGGAGGCGTAACCGTGGAGATCAGCCTGGCCGAATGGACCGTCGCCGGACGCCGGTTGACCGCAGCCGCGGGCAGCGTCGTCGGCCGTCGGTACCGCGCCAACTACGACGTGTTCCACCTGGACGCCGCGCGACCACTCGCGGTGGTGGCGGACGGGATGGGCGACGGTCCGGGAAGTACGGCCGCCGGACGTACGGCGATGGACGTCTTCGTCCGGCACGCCGCGTCGGCCCAGGATGCGGGCGCCCTACGCGGTGCGGTGGCCGAGGTTCAGCGGGCGGTGATCGCGGCGGGCCGCGAGCTGTCCGACCTGACCGGGTGCACGCTCACCGCCTTCGTCGGTGATTCCTCGGCCGGCGCCGCCTGGCTGGTGCAGCTCGGCGACTCGCGGGCGTACCGGCTGCGCGACGGACTGCTTGAGCTGCTTACGGTCGATCACACCGCCGCCTGGCTCGGGGTGCTGAACGGTTGGTACGCGCCGGATTCCCCACCGGGCCGGGCCGCCCGCTACCGGCTGACCCGCTACGCCGGACATCCCGGCGCGCCGGAGCCCGACCTGCTCAACGTCAGCCTGCGCCCCGGCGACCGGTTCCTGCTCTGCACGGACGGCGTCGCCGACCAGGTCGGCTACGACCGCATCAGCCAGGTCGTCGCGGGCGAGGCGAACCCCGGCGCGGCGGTGCGGACGCTGCTGACCGACACCCTGGTGACCGGGGACGACAACGCGACCGCGGTGCTCCTCAACGTCGGGTGAGCCGTACGTCCGCGTCGGTGACGACGCCTTCGTCGAGGCTCGACACCTCGACGCGCAGCAGAGCGCCTTCGCGGTGCTCGTCGGTGACCTCGCGCAACAGCGTGTACGGTCCGGCGACCAGCCGCCGCAGTCGGCTGCGCAGACCCTCCCCACCGGACAGCTGGGTCGTGTACTCGACCGCGTCGCGCCCCAGCACCTTGCCGCGTCCGGTCTGGCGCAGGCTGGCCACGTCACCGCTGAGCACCAGCTCGGCCAGGGGAAGCAGCGACCCGGTGTCAAGCGTCAGCGACGTGCCCTCCTCGATCACGGTGCCGTGCCGGGCGGCGCGGTCGCCGTACACGTCGGTCACGCCGGACAGCCGGGTCCGGGTGTCCATGAACTCCTCCTTCGTACGCGGTTCCCGGCCGAAACCGCGTGGCGAGGTCGCCAACGCGAGCAGGTCGCCCACCGGGAGCCCGGACTCGTCGCGGACGTGGAAGCGGCTGCCCAGCCACCAGATCGTGGCCGGCGCCTTGATGGTGGCGGCGCCGGGCAGCTCGCGGGTGATGACGATGCCGGTGCGTACGTTGAGTTCGACGGCCATGTCCGGTCCTTTCTCGTTCGTGACGCTCAGGAGGACCGCAGCAGGCCGGTGCGCTCGACGACGGCTTTGAAATACTTGCGGGTCACCACGTGTACGTGGGCATTGTCCGGTACCCGGTGGTTCCGCTGGAGCCATTTGCGGTGGTGATCGCCCATGCCTGCGTACCGCACGCCTCGCGCGGCGGCGTTCTCGACCGCCTTCGCGAAGTACAGGTTGCGCCACAGCGCGAACATCCTCTGCTGTTCCTCGACCGTTCCCGTCGGCATCTCCTTCAGGACCTGCTGTTCCTCGCCGGTGATCCCCGGGTCGGTGTGGGCGCGTTCGATCATCACCGGCACGTACGCCTGGCAGAGCTCCAGCAGGGGTGCGTACTTGTCCGCATGGATGTCCAGGACCAACGGGTCGCCGAGGAAACCGTCCACGGGCAGACCCGTGATGAACGGTTCGAGGATGGCGCGGTGGGTGTTGACGGCCTGGACCAGCAAGGTCTCGGCACCGGTCTTGGCATGGCCGGCGAGGTCCTTCGCCCAGCCCCAGCCGATCTTGATGTACCGCTGGTCCGGCTGGCCCCAGTAACGGCCCTCCCCGGAGGTCATCTCTTTCATGTCGGCCGTCTTGTCGAAGAACGGCACGAGTTCGGCGACCGTGTCGGCGATCTTCGGGAGCAGGGATTCCCCGCCCACCAGGGTCAGCTCACCGAGCAGGTCGACGCCGAACTGGCTCAGCAGAGCGGTGTTCTCGACCAGGTACGCCTTCTTGAACTCGCTCTCCGCGGCTAGGACATCGGTGGCGAACTGCTCGTAGATGAACCTGTTCGACCGTACCGCCGCGACGGTCTGCTCCAGGGAAAGATAGTCGTGTTCCTCACCGACGATGTTCAGACCCGCCTGGTCGAACCGCACCCAGGTGCCGGGCTCGGCCGGTCCGGGAAGGTTGCCGATGTGATCGGTCGTCCGCGCCGCGAAGGCGCGCGCCTCGTCCCAGTCGACGAACTCGCGCACCACATCATCGTCGACATAGGGCTTCGTCGCCTGGGCGTCGGTGAGAACCTCGTCGATCTTCTTTCCCTCTACCCACAGCATCGGAAATCCCTCCTGTTTGGACCGGAGCCTAGCGACGGTGGCGCCGACTCAGAGACGGCTCCCTGACAGGTAACCTGTCCGAACCCGGCAGCGGCCTCGTGCCGGCGTCTTCGACACGGGGGGGGTCGGGGTGTGGTTGGCCAACCTGCCCGACGGCAACCTGGCGCTGTACCGGGCCAACGGCACCGTGACCTGGTCGACCCGTACCACCGGCACCGGCTCCTCGACGTTGTGGCTGCAGGAGGATGGCAACCTCGTGCTCTACCGGGACCGCGACGGCGCGCCGATCTGGGCCACCGGCACCGCGTAGGTGGGCAACTGCCGAATTTACCCTGTACGCTGTACGGGATAAGCCGGCCGCGATCCACTGGAGCCCCGCATGAAGATCACCTCGTCCGCCGTCTCCCTCAACGTCGAGGACGTCGCCGCGTCCAGCGACTTCCTCCGTCGACACTTCGGCTTCCAGGAGGCGATGGCCGCCGACGGGTTCGCCTCCCTGACCCGCGACGACGCCGGGATGAACGTCGTCTTCCTGCGCCGCGGACTGGCCACCCTCCCCGACGACCAGCGCGACGACCACGCCCAGGGGTTGATCCTCGCCTTCGTCGTCGACGACCTGGAAGGGGAACTGGCCCGGCTGCAGTCCGAGGGGGTGACCATCACCATGCCGTTGACCAGCGAGGAATGGGGTGAGCGCGCCTTCCAGGTACGCGACCCCAACGGCGTGATCATCCAGCTCGTCGACTGGAACGGCTGACCACCGCCACCCGCCGGTCAGCCGGCGGTCAGGTCCTTGCGCATCTGCTGGGTGACGACCGCGTAGCCCGACCCGGCGTAGAGGGCGATCGCGGTCTGGTTGTCGCCGAAGACGTTCAGTTCGAGCGCGGAGATTCCCCGTTCCCGGACGGCGGCCTCGGCCGCGGCCAGCAGCGCCCGCCCGTAGCCGCGTCCCCGGTGCTCGGCCCGGACCTCGATGTCGTAGAGAAAGGCGCAGTCGACGGTGCCGCGCGGGTGCGTCAGCCCGATCCACAGGCGCCCGACCGGCGTGCCGTCCGGGCGCTCTGCGATGAGCAGCAGCGACCCGTCGGTCGCCAACCCCTCGGGCAGCAGGGTGTCGTTGCCCTGCCGGGCCAGCTCCAGTGCCCGCTCCGGCTGCCAGGTGCCGGCCGCGACCTGCGAGTCCGCGAACCGCCGGTCGATCTCGGAACGCCACCGCTCGTACTCGACCTTGGTCATGCTCCGCACGGACAGCTCCACCATGCGGAGATCATGACAGGTAAGGGTCAGGGGCGGCGGCAGCCGGGCGGGTCGTCGGGGCGGGCGCGGCCGCAGAAGTAGATCTCCCGGGGCTGGACGGAGACGTCCGGCACGCTGCCGACGTACATCAGGGACAGTCGCTTCTGCACCGGTTCGCCGGTGTCGACGGAGAAGGTGGTCGGGCCGGTGACCCCGGGGTACGGGGCGGTCGCGTTCTGCCGGAGCACCTCGGTGAAGACGGCCACCGGGCTGACCGCGGCCGGCTCCCAGGGGCGGCCGGCGATGGCGAGCCGGCCGGCCAGCTGCTCGACCGCCTGGATCAGCATCATGGACGCGTCGTAGGCCAGCGCCACCCGCTCCCCCACCGCCGGTGAGTCGCCGGAGGTGCAGCGTGGCGGGGTGAGCAGGTCGTCGCGGCCGATCAGGTCCAGGAAGCTGCGGCGTACCTCGTCGGTCGCCGCGTCGGCGCGCAGCCGGTTGCAGGTGCCGAGCGCGGCCTTCGAGACGTACGCCACCGGCAGGTTGCCCGGCGCGTTCGCGCGGAGCTGGTGGTTTGCCATGTACCGGTTCACCGAGTCGTCGGCGACCAGGTGGGCGGGCGGGTTGTTGCCGCAGCCGCGCAGCGCCTCCAGGAACTCGTCGAACTCGGAGTACCGGCCGGCGAAGAAGAGCAGTCCCTGGTAGCCGCACTCGTGGGCCAGCGAGTCGCCGAACCGGAACTGGCTGACCGTCGCCCGCTCGCCGAATCGCTGGGTCACCCCCTCGACCAGGGTGCGCACGTAGAGGTCGTCCTCCAGCCGGGCCTCGTCGCCGGTGGTGTAGTGCAGGTGCGCGTCGGCGACGCCGAGCACGTCGGCGGCGTAGCCGGCGACCAGCGCGGCCTGGTCGGCGTTCGGGGCGACCATCTGCAGGTAGAGCCGGGAGTTGCGGTAGAGCCCGTCGGCGGAGAGGGTGGGCGCGATGGCGGGCAGCCCGATCTCGTTGAGCCGGCGCAGCGCCCGCGCGGTGCTGGTCCGGCTCTCCACCAGTCCCACCACGCCGACGACGGTCGGATCCCGCTCCGCCAGCTCGGCCAGCAGCTCCACGGTCGCCTGTGCGTGCCGCATCTGCTGGCCGCCGTTGGCGATCACGATCCGCAGCAGTGCCTGGCCGTCGGTGCTCGCGGAGGCTTTCATCCGGGCGTACTGGGCGACCGCCATCCCCTCCAGCTCCTCGCGCTCGGAGACGTAGGAGACCTCGTTCGGCCCGGTCCGCTGGCCGGTCATGATGCCGAGGTAAACCAGGGTCATCAGCGGTCGACGCCGGTCGCTGCCCGCCCAGACCCGGTCCACCTCCTGGTTCTGCCGGAAGATCCGTTCCTGTACGGCGCGCAGCGCGTCCTGCCCCGGGTCCCGGTTGAACACGTAGCCGGCGTTGTCGCTGTAGCCGATGCATTCGCCGTCGACCAGCCGGACGGCGATGTTGCCGCGCAGCGGCTGCGGCAGGCAACCCGGTCCCCACCGGCCGCCGGCCCAGACCAGGCTGCCGGCGAGCAGCGCGAGCACCAGGCCGGCCACCGTGATCCGCCGCGCCCACCACGGCGGCCGCGGCACCACCAGGTCGGTGGTGATCCGGGGCGCGACCCGGCCGCTCGGCTCGTCGTCCGCGGTGAGCAGCAGGTACCAGGCGTCCGGGCGGCGCAACCGGCGGCGCTCGGCCAGCGAGTCCCACCAGTCGTCGAGCGCCGCCTCCGCGTCGACCAGCCGGTACGCCGGCCCGCCGGTGCCGGCCGGCGGTTCGTCGGCGGCGCCGACCACCAGCAGCGGGTCAACCCGGCCGGTCTCGTTGCGTACCTCGTTCATCAGCCGCAGCAGGGTGTGGCCGGCGTTGCCGAGCTGCACGTTGTCGACCAGCATGATCGGGTACGCGGTGCGCCGCCAGCCGGCCAGCCGCAGCGGCCACCGGCCGTACGCGCGCCGCAGGTCCTCCAGGAACGCGTGTACCAGCAGCTTGTTGACCTGGTCGGGCTGTTCGCCGTTGCGCCAGCCGGTGGTCAGCCGTTCGGCGAAGCCGACGAAGGTCACCGACTGCCGGGGGGCGAGATACTGCTGGCGCATGAACCACCGGTAGTGGCGGCCGACCAGCGGCACCCGGCCGGAGACGGCGGCCCGGAAGACCACGCCGGGGACGGCCCGGCGGACCAGCCAGATCAGGAACCGGTAGAAGACCGCGAAGGCCGTCTCGGCGCCGGCGCCGCCCCGATCCGGGTCGGCCAGCCGGCGGCGGCGGTCACGCAACTGCTCGGCGAGCCGGGCCCGCCGGTGGTGCACCTCGACCCCGGGCAGCGTCTGGTCCATCAGCCACCGGGCCAGCGAGTAGTGCCGGAACTGGAACGGCTCGGCGCCGAAGGCGTCCAGCGACAGCTGGTTGTGCGCCTCGTCCAGCAGCGGCCGCACGTCACCGCCGTCGGGGTAGCGGGCCGCGTCCACGGTGACGTGGGGCACCCGCCGCCGGGGGGCGCCGGTCAGCCGGCGCAGCAGCGGTCGCAGCACGTCCGACCCGGTCGCGCCGACGACCCAGATCAGGGGCAGCCGGTGCTCGCTGCGCCGCGGCCGCCGCAGCAGCCGGGCGACCAGCGCGAGCAGTTCGGCCGCCCCGCCTGGGGTGGGGCGTACTCGGGCGAGGTGCTGCCCGCCGGCCGATGCTCCGGTCACCGGGTCCTCCCTCCGTTCGCGACACACCCAGTCTCCGGCATGTCGACCACCGCGGGGAAACCATCGGCTACCGGTCCGATCACGACACCGGTACGGGGATGACTGTGGTCAGACGAGGTTGGCGTCGCGCAGCAGCCGCCACAGACCCGCGCCGTCCGGGGCGCAGAGCCAGCGGCGGCCGGGCGGCCCGGCGGCCACCGAGCCGCCGGACGGGGCCGGGAACGCACCGGCCAGCACCGCCTGGGTGGGCGAGAGCCGGCGGATCGCCACCCCGGCGACGTTCTCCGGATGCCCGGCGGCGAACTCGGCGTAGATCTCCTGGTCGTGCTGGCCGTCGTCGCCGATCAGCAGCCACCGGATGTCGGGGAACTCCCGGGCCAGCCGGGCCAGGGTGGCGCGCTTGTGTTCCCGGCCGCTGCGGAACCAGCGGTCCGCGGTCGGCCCCCAGTTGGTCAGCAGCAGCGGGCCGGCCGGGTAGAGGTGCCGGGAGAGGAACCGGGTCAGGGCCGGCGCGACGTTCCACGCGCCGGTGGAGAGGTAGAGAACCGGGGCGCCCGGGTGCGCGGTGACCAGTCGCTCGTAGAGCACCGCCATGCCGGGCACGGCCATCCGGGCGTGTTCGTCGAGGACGAAGGTGTTCCAGGCGGCGAGCATCGGACGGGGCAGGGCGGTGACCATCACGGTGTCGTCGATGTCGGAGATGACGCCGAACCGCACCTGCGGATCGACGATCCGGATGGTCGCCTCGACCGGTTCCGCGCCGGGGCAGCTGAGGGTGGCGGTGGCCCAGCCGGGCGGCAGGTCGGCCTCGACCATGGCGTCGATGTAGCCGCTGCGGTCGGCGCGTACCTCGTGCCGGCCGCCGCCGGCCTCGATGATCACCGGAGCGCCCTTGACCGGCATGGTCATGAAGGAGCGCCAGCCGCGGACCTTCTCCGGGCGGCGTGGCTCCGGGTCGAGTCGGGTGAGCAGCACCCGGCCCATCACCCGTACCCAGCCGGGCGCGCCGTAGCCGGTGTAGGCCACGATCGTCGGGTGCCAGCCGCGCTGCAGCAGCCGGCGGCCGATCACCGCCTGGATCGCGTCCTCGATCCGTGCCGCCCGGTGCGGACGAGTTATGGCCGCCGGGCCAGCAGGTACGAGAGCCACGCTGCCACCCTGCCATACCCGGCCGGGGCCGGCCACGCGGCCCGGTCGGCCGGTGCCCGCGGATCGGGCCGATCGAGCCCGCCCGGTTCGCCCTGTATGGGAAGATTGTTCGGGGATGACGGCACGCGAGTGGCACACCGTGCGCCGGCCGGGCCGGCTGGACGGCCCGGCCCGGCTGGCGCTCGCCCTGGGTCTGGCCGGGCTCGGCTACCGGGTGGCGCTCACCCTGCTCACCGTGCCGGCCACCAACAGCGACGAGGCGACCTTCGGGTTGGCGGCCCTGCACATTGCCAACGGCCGGGAGTTCCCGGTCCTGCTCTACGGCCAGCAGTACATGGGGGTGCTGGAGTCGTACCTGGCGGCGCCGCTGTTCGCGGTCTTCGGGGCGGGCTGGCGGCTGCTGCGGCTGCCCCTGCTGCTGCTCTGGGCACTGTTCGGCTACCTCACCTACCGGCTCACCCGACGGCTCTACTCGCCCTGGCTGGCCGCGGTCACCGTGGGGCTGCTGGCGCTCGGCTCGGAACGGGTGATCCGGGACCAGCTCACCGCGGTCGGCGGCCGACCCGAGATCAAGGCGGCGGTGGCCGGGCTGCTGCTGCTCGCGCTCTGGCTGGCGCGGCGCCGGGGCCGGCACCGGCTGCTCGGCTTCGCCGGGTACGGGCTGCTCACCGGGCTCTGCGTCTGGAGCGACTGGCTGGCGCTGCCCTACCTGGCCACCGTCGGCCTGGTGCTGCTGGCCGGCTGCGGCCGGGAGCTGTTCGGCCGGGCCGGCCTCGCGCTGGTGACCGGCTTCCTGGTCGGGGTCGCCCCGCTGGTCGTGGCCAACCTGACGGCGCCGCCGGGCGAGGACTCGCTCACCGTACTGCTCACGGTCAGCGGGGGCGAGCCGGCCGAACCGTCGCTGTCGGCCCGGCTGCGCGGCGCGGTGCTGCTGGGCATCCCACTGGCCACCGGCGTCTGCACCCCGCAGCGCTGCGGGGGCGCGGCGCAGTCCTGGGGGGTGCTGTACCTGCTCCTGGTCGCCGCCGCGATCGGGCTCGCCGTGGCGGGCCTACGCCGGCACCGCACCGACCGGCTCCGGTACGCCGGCCAGCTCGCCCTCGCCGCCGCCGCCGCGCTCACCATCGCCGGCTACGCCCGCAGCCCGTACGCGGCGCAGGCCCCGCTGGAGAGCGCCCGCTACCTGTCCATCCTGCAGATCTCCCTACCGGCCGTGCTCTGGCCGGTCTGGCTCGCCGCCCGCCCGACCCGCCAGCGCGGCGGTGCACCGCCCGACCAGCGACCCGGCGGTGACCGGCCCGACCGGCGCCGGGTGCTCGCGGTGCCGGCCGTCGGCCTGCTCGCCCTGCTGACGGTGGCCTGCGTGCTCACGTCGGCCGCCCTGGTCGCCCGGATCGGTGAAATCAGGGCCGAGGAGCGGCGGGCCCGCGAGCTGGCCGACACGGTTCGCGCGGCCGGCCTACGCCACGTGTACGCCGAATACTGGATCTGCAACCGGCTGACCTTCACCACCCGGGAGGAGGTGGTCTGCGCGGTCCTCGACGACCGGCTCCGCGCGGGGCAGGACCGCTATCTGCCGTACCGCTGGCGGGTGTGGGCCGCGGAGCGGCCGGGGTTCGTCTTCGTGGCCGGCGCGCCCGGCGAGGCGGCGCTGCGGACCTACCTGCGCGACCGCGACATCGCCGCGACCGTGACCGAGGTCGCCGGCTACCGGATCTACCGGCCGGCGAGCACCGTGCAGCCGTGGCGGTGACGCCCAACGGGCCGAAACCAGGCCGACCGCGCCCGCCCCCGCCCGCCGGCCGTTCCGGTCAGCTGGCCAGTCGGCCGCTCAGCTCGTCGGCGACCCGGGCGGCCAGGTCGGTGGGGATCGCCGCGGCGATCTCTTCGGCGGGCAACCCGGCCAGCACCCCGGCGACGAGCGCGGGGCGTTCGGCGGCCAGCGCGGCGGTCAGCTCACTGCGGTCCAGCCCGTCGATCTCGCTGACCGCCGACGCCAGGGCCGCGATCGCGTTCGCGATGGCCGGCAACTGGGTGTTCACCATGATGTAGACCCGGTCGGCGGTGTCACTGATTCCCTCGTTGACGGTCTTGCCGTTCTTGAGCCGGTCGCTGAGTTCCATCTCGTTCCCCTGTTCGTCGACAATCTGGATGGCGCGGGCGACGATGGCCGGCTTCTGCGCCTTGATCGCGGGTCCCGGGCACTGGGAGTGGCCCCAGTCGTAACCGGACTCGGCCCCCATCGAGTGGTGCCCCAGGCCGCGTTGGGCCGGGGTGCCGGTGACCCGCAGCGGCACCCCGTACTCCCGGTGTGCCCGGGCCAGGATCTGCGCCGCCGCCTCCACCTGCTGCGGGGTCAACCGGTCCGGCAGGAAGCCGGCGTTCTCGATGCTCAGCCAGGCGCTGTTGCCGGCCCGCTGGGTCCAGGCGATGACGTCGGTGTCGACCATCTGGGCGATCTCGCCGGACTTGCTGACGATGAAGTGCGACGAGACCCGGGCGATGGGATTGCGCTGCCAGGCGATCGTGCCCTCGTAGGTGCCGGCGGCGATGTGCAGCACCACGCCGTCGTGCCGGGTGAGCGGGCCGCCCTGGTTGGGGCTGGGTCCCACCCATCTCGCGATGTCGGTCCAACGCATCAGGTGTCTCTCCTCCAGGTATCGGGTCGGGCCACGATGCCGGGGGTGATAACCGAAAAGTAACTAACTCGATGCGCATAAGTCCAGGTCAGGGGCGTGCCAACCTGGACAGTGTGACGTGGAGTAACCGATCGGGGGACCGGGTCAGGATGCTGCGACGAGCCGGTGCCGCAGTTCGCCGAGCCCGGCGATCCGGCTTTCCAACACGTCGCCGGGGGCCAGGTAGCGGGGTGGCCTGCGGCCCATCCCGACGCCGGGCGGGGTGCCGGTGAAGATCAGGTCGCCCGGGTACAGCGGGCCGACGCCGGACAGGTACGCGACCAGTTCGGTCACCGGGAAGACCATGTCCCGGGTGTTGCCGACCTGTACCTGCTCCCCGTTCAGCGTGCACACCAGGTCGAGCTGGTCCGGGTCGGCCAGCTCGTCGACGGTGGTCAGCCAGGGGCCGACCGGGCCGTAGCCGGGAAACGACTTGCCGAGGCTGAACTGTGGCGGCGTGCCGCGCATCTGCACCGCCCGGTCGGAGAGGTCCTGGCCGATGGCGAGCCCGGCGATGTGGTCCCAGGCGTCGGCGGCCGACACCCGGTACGCCGCCCGGCCGAGCACCGCGACCAGTTCGATCTCCCAGTCCACCTGCTCTCCGGAGAGGACGATGTCGCCGGCGGGGCCGAACAGGCAGGACGGGAACTTGGTGAAGATCAGGGGGTCGGTCGGCTGGGCGAAGCCGGACTCGGCGGTGTGGTCCCGGTAGTTGAGGCCGACCGCGAAGATCTGCCGGGGCCGCGGCACGGCCGGGCCGAGCGCGGCGGGGTCCACCGCGGTCAGCGGGGCGTCCGGTCCCGGCCCGCCGGAGCCGGCCCAGGCGACGAACTCCGGCCAGACGTCGTACACGGACTGCGGATCCGGACCGAACCGGCCGTCGCTGGCGGCGGCGACGTCGATCGCACCACCGTCGGTCAGGATCACCAGTCGGTCGGTCAGATTCGCCAGTCGCATAACGTCCTCGCCTCCAGGGATGCATCAGGCTACCGTCAGCTTCGCTTTTCGCGCCAACCAGTCATCCGCGCAAACCACCCGAACCACGGCAACCAACGATCACCAGCGGGAGAGGCATGCAGACCGCATCCGATGATCAGCGACCCGGCCGCGGCAGCAGCCTCGCCCGGGCACTGTCGGAATACCGTCCCGCGGCCGGGCGGGAACGGGCCGATCTCGACCGGGCCCGGTCCCTGCTCGGCACCGGCGACCCCTGGCGGCGGGACAACCCGCTGCACCTGACCGGCTCGGCGCTGATCGTCCACCCGGCCAGCCGCCGGGTGCTGCTGCGTTGGCACCCGCGCCAGCGGGCCTGGCTGCAGGTCGGCGGCCACGCCGATCCGGACGAGACGGATCCGCTGGTCATCGCCCTTAGGGAGGGGTACGAGGAGACCGGGCTGACCGACCTGGTCCCCTGGCCGGACGGCGCGCTCGTCCACCTGGTGGTGGTCCCGGTCGCGGCCGGCAAGGGCGAGCCCGCCCACGAACACATCGACCTGCGCTACGTGCTCGCCACCGGCGACCCGGCGGCGGCCCGACCCGAGTCGGCCGACGCGGAGCTGCGGTGGCTGGACGTACCTTCGGCGCGCGCCCTGACCACCGAGGCGAATCTCCGGGAGTTCCTGGACCGGGTGGGTCGACTCTTCGACCGCCACTGACCGACCGGGCGGCCGGGTGATCGATCCACATCGGCCACTGCCCCAGGTTGCCGGTGGTTGTACCGTGACAGCGGCTGACGTCAGACGCCGCGTCCGGGAGAGCATCGTGTCATCTGATCGGTTTGGAGCCGAGTTGCGCCGCCGACGGGCCACGGCGAACCTGTCGCTGACCGAGTTGTCCCGCCTGGTCCACTACGACAAGGGTCATCTGAGCAAGGTGGAGCGTGGCCGGCGACCGGCCAGTGTGGCCCTCGCCCGGATCTGCGACTCGGTGCTCGACGCCGGTGGGCGGTTGCAGGAGCTGGTCGCCGCGCCCGCCCCGGCGCCCAGACCGGCCGGCGGACCGCAGCTGCTCGCCGCCGGAAGCTCCCTTGCGGACATTCTCGATCTTGTCGCGGTGCACGCCGACCAGCTCGGCGACGAGGTGAGCCCCACCACCCTGGACGTCGCCGCCGCCGACCCGGAGACCCCCGACCGGTTCCGGACGTTGTTCGACCTGCTCCGTCGGCAGGGGCGGCAGTCGCATCCCGGGCTGATCCTGCCCACCGTCCTGACGCCGGCCCGGCTGCTCTGCCGGCTGGGCGCCACGGCCACCGAGCCGGTCCGCGTCCAGCTGCTCGCCCTGGCGGCACACTATCTGGAGTTCGCCGGCTGGATGGCCCAGGAGGCCGGTGACGACGAGCGGGCGCTGCGGTTGACCGCCGCCGCCGAGCTGCTGGCGGCCCCCGCCGAGGCGCCCCAGCTGGCCCCGTACGCACTGGTGCGCTACGCCGAGCTCGCGCTCTACCGGGGCGACGCGCGGCGGGTGATCGAGCTCGCCGAGCAGGCCGAGCAGGACCGCAACGCCACCACCCGGGTCCGCATCCTGGCCGCCCAACGGGCCGCCCAGGGGTACGCCCTCAGCGGTGACACCGCCGACTGCGAGGCGGCCCTGGACCGGGCGGCGCGGCTGAACCGGCGACCGCAGGCCAGATCGGAGAGCGAGATCTGGCTCGGGTCGGCGGCCGCCGGGCGGGCCGACCGGTTGGTCCGGGGCTGGTGCTACTACGACCTCGGCCTGCCCGAGCAGGCCGCCGACCTGCTGGCGAAGGGGTTGGCCGAGATGCCGGCCGACGCGGTCCGCGCGAAGGCGTTGTACGGGGTCCGGCTGTCCCTGGCGCGGGCCGCCGCCGGTGACGTGGAGGGCGCCTGCGGGCAGGCGGACGAGGCCCTCACCCGGGCCCGGCTGGTCGGCTCGGCCACGGTCCGGCACCAGCTGCGCCAGCTCGAGAAGGAGCTGACCCGGTGGCGGCGCCGGTCCTGTGTACGCCATGTGCAGGCGCGGATGGCCGCGCTCGCCGCCGCCGGCTGACGCTCCACACCGGTCACCGAAAGTCACCGTCCGATCAGCAACAGGCAACCGTGGTACGCGCGGGCCGGTATCGGCCAGGCTCGAATCCGGATGAGATCGTTTCCCGGACGCGACGTCCCGCCACCCCCGACGGCCTTCGGATACCGACCACCTCCGGAGGCGATCGCGCTCGCCTGGATCTGTGCCGGCGCCGACTGCGGCCGGCGCGGTGCCGGGGCGCTGGTCGGCGCCTGGCCACGGTCGTGCCCGGACTGCGGGCACCCGGTGGCCACCCACGAACTGGCCGACCCCTGGCAGCACGCCGCCCGCCGGGTGGAGATCGACGTCCGGCTGGTCCGCCCGCGCCACTCCGGCGACCGGGTGGACGCCGCGGCCGAGGACCTGCGGTGGCATGTGGTGGACGCGTTGCGGCAGGGTCGGCCGGAGCTCGCCGAGGCGCGCCGCCAGCGGCTCGACGCGTTCCTGACCGACCGGGAGGCCGCCGGTTCGTTCGACTGCGGCCGGCACCGGCGGTCGGTGGTCCGCGAGGCGTTGGAATACCATGCCGTCGACCTGGCGGCCCGGGAGCTGGCGAGCTGGTACCGGTGTGCCGCGGCCCGGTCCGGGTCGCCGGACCGCCGGGGCGCGACCGGTGAACTGGCCGAGCAGCTGATCGCCTTCCTGGAACAGCCGGGCACCATCGCCGACGGACCGGCGGCCAACGAGGTCTGGCAGCTGCTCACCGACCTGGTCACCGGGTTGGACGGGCTGCCGTGGGCGGACCTGCGGGACCGCCTCGACCGGCTGCGCCGGGTCCGACGCGCCGGACCCGGGCGGGGGTGGCCGCCGCCGTGAGTGGCCCGGCGCCGTCGGCGGGGCATCCGACACGCACCGGCGACCAGCGGGGCTTCGAGCGGACCGGGCCTTCTCAGCCGGACAGCATCGGCAGCAGCTGCCGGATCTGGCCGTTGCGGGAGGTGTCGATCCGGTGGGCGAGCGCCTTCGCCTCCGGGTGCGCCCCACCGGCGGTCTCCATCCGGGCCAGCTCGATCGCGTTGTGCTGGTGCGCGATGAGGATGTTGAGGAAGGTTCGCTCGAACCGGGTGGCGTCGGTGGTCCGCAGCAGGTCGAGGTCGGCGGTGCTGGTGCCGCGCAGCACCTGGTGACCGCCGTGCGCGCCGGGCGCCAGGTGCGCCGCCGGATCGGCAGTCACCGGTTGGTCCCAGTCCCGCAGCCACCCGGTCATCGTCTCGGCCTCGGTCCGCTGGGTCACCTGGATGGCGGCGGCCAGGGTCGCCAGTTCCGGCCGCAGCGGCTGCTCGGCGGCCAACGCGAGCAACCGCTCGGCGGCCGCGTGCTGCTCCAGCATCATCTGCAGGAACATCACGTCGGTGGCGTTGAAGGCGGCCGCGGCCGGCACCGACGCCGGACCGCCGGCGGGGCCGGACCCGGCCTGCGTTGACCTGTCACCTGCCGGCTGCGGCCCGCCAGCCGGTGCCGAGCCGCAGCCGGCGAGCAGGGCGCCCACAACCACGACTCCCACCAGCCGGGCGACAACCAGCCGGGCTGCCGCCGTCAGGGCTCTCACCGGCGAGCCGGTGCCGATCCGAGGTGGGGTCGACGTGCTGGTTGACGACCCGCCCACGGCCGGGCCAGCCGGTCCTCGGTGCCGCTTGTCTTTGGTTGGGCGCATCATGTCGCAGCTCACCCCCTCGGTCACGGTGGCCGGCCGGGCCGGCCGGCCACCGAGCGGTGTGGTCAGAGCCGCTGCCAGAGGGCCGGGACGTTTGGCGGTTCCCAGCCGGTCAGGGCGGTGTGCGCCTGCCGGCACCGGTAGCTCGCCCCGCCGTAGGTGACGGTCGCGCCGACCGCGTACGCCGTGCCGGCCGACCAGGTGCCACCCGGCGCGGGCGGCGGCGTGGTCGGGGCGGGCGGCGGCGTGGTCGGGTTCGGTGGTGGCGTGGTCGGGTTGGGAGGCGGCGGGTTCCCGCCGCCGATCTGCACGTCCACGCAGGAGTAGAAGGCCATCGGGGTGTCGGCGATGTTCCAGATGGCCAGCACCGTCTGGCGGCCGGTCCGACCACCGAGGTTGACGGTGTGCGACACGGTCGCGTTCGGTTGCCGGCCGCCGTCGTCGAAGACCGCGATCCGGCTGCCGCCGATGAAGTACTCCCAGGTGGTGGTGGAGTGCCGGGCGGTGAGCGTCCAGTTGAAGGTGACCGAGTTGCCGACCGGGGTCACCGGCCAGTTGACGCTGTTGTCGTTGAGGATGGCGAACCGGCTCAGTCCGGCGTGGCAGTTGCGCTGCCCCTTGGGTCCTTCGACGCTCTGCGGCTCGTACTGGATCTGGCCGCAGTTGGCGACTCTTCCCTGGAAGCACATCGCCTGCCGGCTCGGCGGCGACGAGATGTAGCCGTGTGCCTGGGCGGGTGTCGCCACCAGCAGGGTGCCGAGGATGGCGCCGGCCGACAGCACCGGCAGCGTGATCCTTCGTCGCATCGGGTTCTCCTCCCGTCATGGTGGACGGAGATGGCTGTGAATTGTCACCATAATGTAAACACTCTTAACAGTAAATAGTCCTAATGAAAGTTCTCGATGATCGGCTCAGCCGACGCGTGCCGGCGCCGAAAGGTCAGAAGCCGTCCGGGGTGATCAGGCCTCCGGCCAGCGCCCGCTCCCGCCAGGCACCCAACCCATCCACCAACCCGTCCGCGCCGGCATCGTCGGGGGCGCAGAGCAGCAGGTCGGAGATCCGCCCGGCCAGCCGGATCCGCTGGCCGAGCAGGACCCGCAGGCCGCGCCGGGCGAGCAGGTCGGCACCGTCCAGCTCCGCGTCCAGGACCAGAGCGACCCGCCCGTACGCGGGCAGCACGCCGGGCAGGGCGGACAGGAACGGCACCAGCGACTCGGCCAACGCTCCACCGGCCCGCACCGCCACCTCCCAGGGCGGATTGGTGAGCACCGACGTCACCGCCCCCGGCCGCCACGGCAGGCGGGCCGCGTCCGCCCGGCCGAACCCGATCCGTTGACCGGCCCGGCCGGCGTTGTCCCGGGCGTTCGCCAGCCGGCCAGGGTCCAGGTCGGTGCCGAGCACGGTCGCCGCCGGCAACGCGTACGCCGCCTCGATCGCGATCGTGCCGTCCCCGCAGAACGGGTCGGCCACCACCGGCACCTGCGACACCCCGCCCCGCGACGCCGCCCCGCCCCGCGACGCCGCCCCGGCCTGCGGGGTCCCGGCCACCGGCAGCCGGGCCACCGGCAGCCCGGCCACCGGCGGCCCGGTTGGTAGCGCGAGCCGAGCCATCGCCGCGGCCAGCGGTGGGTGCAGGGTGCCCGCCCCGGTCGCGAGCTTGTATGCCCGCCGGTGCAGCGGGCGCACCCCGAGCCGAAGCGCGACCACGAGCTGCGGACCACGCACCATGAGTCGTACCGTCAGGTCGGTCTCCCCCGGCGTGCGGCCGGCGCCGTCGCGGGCCGCGAACACCCCACCGAGCCGCGCCGCGATCGCTGCGCCGACCGTGTTCTCCAGCGCGAACCGGTTGAACGAACGCCGACCGTCCAGACTCGCGACCACGTCGAACCGGGGCCGCTCCGGCACCGGCCGGAGTTGGCCGAGCCGGTCCCGCCAGGTGGCCCAGTCCAGGCGGGCGCACCACGCCGCGACCCGGGCCGGCACGTCCCGGGTGGCGCCGACGCCGTCGCGCACCGCCACCCGCAGGAAGGCGTCGTCGACGGTCCGCAGCGCCAACAATCCCGGTTCCGGCCAGCGACCGGTCTCGAAGGTCACCTCCCGGGCCGCCAGTCGTGGCCGCACCGCCGGCAGTGCGGTCGCGACCTCGTCGGCGGCCACCCACTCCAGCCCCCGGACCACCCGGGCAAGGATCGTGACGGTCACCGGGTCACGCTACCCGCCACCCACCCACCGCACCCCTGCCCCCACCCGTGATCGCGAAACGTTCGGGTCGCGCCAGATCACCGGATCATTCGTGATCACGGGTCTACCGGGACTGCGGCGGGCGGCGGGTCGCCGGCACCAGGGCGATGGCGGGCAGCACCAACAGCGGCACCACCAGCAGCGCGCTCAGGGTGCCGACCCGGTCACCGAGCAGCCCGACGGCCGGCGGCCCGGCGAGGAACGCGGTGTAGCCGATCACGGCCACCACGCTGACCCGGGCCGGGGCGTGTTCCTCATCGTCGGCCGCGGCGCTCATCCCCACCGGGAAGCCTAGCGCCGTACCCAGGCCCCAGAGTGCCACCCCGGCCAGCGCCACCGGCAGCGTGCCGGCCAGCACGGCGACGGCCGCTCCGGCGGCGGCCAGCAGCATCGAGAACGTCAACACCGGTCCCCGCCCCCAGCGGTCCAACGCGATCGTGCCGAACGTCCGGCCGAGGGTCATCGCCGCGACGAACACCCCGAACACGACCGCGCCACCGGCCTCACCGACCCCGTAGCCGTCGACGAACGCCACCGCCAGCCAGTCGTTGGCGGTCCCCTCGGTGAAGGCCATCACCAGTACCAGCAGACCGATGAGCAGGGTACGCGGCTCGCGCCAGGCGGCCAGCACCCCGCTGCCCCGCCGGGCCGGCCGACCCGCTACCAGCGGGTCGACGGCCGCGGCGCCACCAGCGCGTGTCGGCACGCCCGCCGGTCCCGCCGGCGTCGCGATACCTGCCGATCCCGCTGGCGCGGCGAGGCCTGCCGATCCCGCCGGGGTCGCCGTACCGGTCGATCCCGCCGGCAGGAAGGCGCGGACCGCGACCAGGGTGCCGACCAGAACCACCGCGGCGACCAACACCAGGTGTACGGCCACCGGCAGCCCGATCCGGGCCATGCCGGCGCCGAGCGCGGCGCCGGCCACCGTACCCAGGCTCCAGGCGGCGTGGAAGCGGGGCATCACGGTCCGGCCCAGGCGGCGCTCGACGGCGGCTGCCTCGACGTTCATCGCGACCTCGCAGACCCCCGAGCCGTAGCCGAGGGCGAACAGGCCGACCGCCACCGCCGCGACCGACGCCCACGCCTCGACGGTGGTGCCGACCACCGCCAGCCCGCCGGCGACGAGCATGGTGGCGCCGGCCACCGTGCGGGCCGCCCCGAACCGGTGCGCCACCACGCCGGCCGTCGGCAACGCCAGCAGCGAACCGGCCGAGCCGGCGAGCAGCAGCAGGCCGAGCTGCCCGGCGGTGAGCCCCAACCCGTCCCGCACCGCCGGCACCCGGGCGAACCAGGAGGCCAGGGCGAGGCCGTTGAGCCCGAAGACGAAGGCCACCCCGGTCCGGGCGGCGATCACGTGGCCGGGTACGACGCGGTCGGGCGGGGCGGCGGCCTCGGCCGCGTCGGTGGGTGGCACCTGGGGTGGTCCTCTCCTCGACGGTTCGCCCACGTATCGCACCCCTGAGAGCGATCTCACCGCAAGTCGGGCGCCCGACGTCCACCGGCCGGACGAGGTTCGCCGCCGACCCCGGCGGCCGGGCATGATGCAGGGACGACAGCCACGGCGGTACGGAGGACGGATGACCAGGCAGATGGAGCGGCGGGTGACGTTGGAGGACGTGGCCCGGGCCGCCGGGGTCTCCCGGGCCACCGCCTCCCGGGTGCTCGCCGGCAACGGTCCCGCCTCCACCACCGCCCGGGACCGGGTCGCCGCCGCCGTGACCGAGCTCGGGTATGCCCCGAACGCCGCGGCCAAGGCGCTGGTGACCGGCGCCGGGTACCGGCTGGTGGTGGCCGCCGCCGGACCCAGCGCGGCGGTGCTTGACGACCCGTACGTCGACCGGTTCGTCCGGGCTGCCGCGGAGGTCTGCGCCCCGCGCGGCGTGGGGGTGGCGTTGCAGTGGCTGCCGTTGGACCGGCCCGCGGACCTGCACCGGCTGGCCGAGGACCGCAGCATCCACGGGGTGCTGCTGCTCAACTCGACCGAGGCCCTGCTGGCGGCGGTGCCGGCCGGGTTGTCCGGCCGGATCGCCTCGATCGGCGTCGGCTCCCGCGCGGTGCCCGCCTTCGATGTCGACAACGCCGGCGGCACGCTGGCGGTACTGCGGCACCTGCACGCCTCCGGGCGGCGCCGGATCGCCATGGTGACCGGGCATTCCTGGATGCCCTGCGCCCAGCGTCCGGTGGCGGCGTACCGGGCCCTGATGCGTGGCGCCGGCCTGCCGGCCCGGCTCGTGCCGGGCGACTTCACGGCCGCGGGCGGCCGGGCGGCCGTCCCCGAGGTGCTGCGTCGGTGGCCGGACACCGACGCGATCTTCGCACTCAATGACGCGATGGCCCTGGGGGTGCTGGGTGAGCTGCGGCGGCGCGGCGTCGACGTACCCGGTGACGTGGCCGTCGCCGGCTTCGACGACATCCCGTTCGCCGCGCTGAGCGCGCCGACCCTGACCACCGCGAGCCACCCGGTCGGCCGGATCGCCGCCGGGGCGGCAGCCGCCCTGCTCGACCGGGTGTCCACCCCACCGACCACCTCGTACGCCTCGGAGCTGGTGCTGCGGGAGAGCGCCTGAACCGGCCGGGAGGCGGGCCGCTTCGCATTCCTGACAAAGCCTTGCCGCCGGAACCGTCGGCGGCGAGGCTGAGCCCGGCGGGACTGCGGGGCCGACGCTCGTCCCCCGAGATCCCGCCGTCGGGAGGCACGGTGGACCGGTGGAGGCCGGACCGGGAGCGGCGGGGTTGTCGGATCCTGGTCGCCGCCGCCGGGTACGGCAAGACCACCGCGCTGCGCCGCCGGTTCCCACCGGATGCGGCCCGCTGGCACCGCGGGGTCGGATCCGGGCTGAGCGGGCTGGTCCGCGCGGCCGTCGACGCGGCCCATCCGGTGGTGGTCTTCGACGATCTTCCCCGGCCGCCGGCCGCTGAGATCGACGCTCTGCTGGAGACGGTCGGTGCCCTGCCCGAGCCGGTCACGGTGGTGCTGGCGGCCCGGGCACCGCTGCCGGCACCGCCGGCCCGCTGGCTCGGCCGGGGGCTCTGGACGGAACTCGGCCCGCCCGACCTGGTCCTGGCACCGGAGCAGGTCGCCGACCTGATCGGCGACGAGTACGGCCTGCGGGAGCCGGGCGTGGCGGAGCTGGTCCACGAGGCCACCGGGGGCTGGCCGGCGCTGGTCCAGCTCACCGCCGAGAGCATCCGGCTGGACGGGCGGGCGCCCGGCCCGTTGGCGGCGGCCGTGGCCAGACCCGGCGGGCCGCTGGCCCGGTATCTGACCGATCAGGTGCTGGCGGAGCTGCCTGAGCAGGCGGCCCGACTGCTCCGGGTGGCCGGCGGGCTCTCGCCGGTGACGGCCGGTCTGTGCCGGGCGCTCGGCCATCCCGACGCCGACCGGACCGTCGACACGCTGCGCCGCACCGGCCTGCTCACCCAGGCCGGATCGGTGGTCATCCCGAACGGACCGGCGCCGGCCGAACGGGTGGTGCCGGTCGTCGCGGAGGTGGTCCGGCAGTGCGCGGCCGAGGTTTCTCGGCAGCCGACCGCGGACCGTCGCGGTCGCCGCGAACGACGGGCGCAGGAAACCGTCGCGCCCGCCGCGCCGGACTGCCGTGCTCCGGCGGCCGACGAGACCGCCCGGGTCGCCGCCGCCTGGTACGACCGGCACGGACCGGCGCTGTCCGCAGCCCTGGCCTACCGGCAGGCCGACGACCTGCCGAACTGCGCAAGGGTGCTCACCGAGCGGGGCGCCGAGATGATCGCCGCCGGCCGGGCCGAGCCGGTCGCGGAGCTGCTCGCCACGCTGCCCGCGCCGCTGATGACCCGACCGCTGCGGCTGCTGCACGGCGACGCGCTGCGCACCCTTGGCGACCTGCCGGGGGCCGAACACGCCTACCGGGCCGCCGCCGCGGCGCAACCGCCGCCGGGCACCGGCCCGGGCGCAGCCGGCCCAGCCCATGGCGACGGCGACGGCGACGGCGACGGGGCCGGGGCCGGTCACGGCGACGGCAGCGGCCATGGCGACGAGAGCGGCACCGGCCACAGCGATGGTGACGGGACCGGCGGGCCGGCCTGGGACGCGGGGTTGGCCTGGCGGGTCGGGCGGATCGCGTACCAGCGGGGCGACGCGCGGGCGGCGCTGGCCGCGTTCGGGCGGGCCGCGGGCGGGTCGGCCGCACCGCTCGACGCGGCCCTGCTGCAGGTCTGGACCGCGCACGCCCACCTGCTCGCGGGCGACACCGGCACGGCGATCGGGTACGCCCGGCGGGCGGCGGCCATCGCCGCCGACGCCGGGCTCGACAACGCGCTCGCCACCGCCCACCTCTCCGTCGCGCTCTGCCTCGGCGTCGCGGGCGACGCCGCCGGCGCCGAGGAGTACTACGCGCTCGCGCTGCCGATCGCCGAGCGGACCGCCGACGTCCTGCTGCTCGCCCGCATCCACACCAACCGGACCTACCACCTGATCCGCACCGCCCGGTACGCGCCCGCGCTGGAGACGGCCCGGCAGTCCGCCCGGTACGCGGCGGCCGCCGGCTCCCCCAGCCTGTCGGCGATCGCGACCTGCAACGAGGCCGACGCGCTGGCGATGCTGGGCCGCTACGACGAAGCGGTCCGCCGGTACGAGGCGGCCCTGACCCGCTACCAGCGCAAGGGCTCCCGCCGGTTCGCCGCCGCGCTGCTGGGTCTCGGCGAGGTGCACCGCCGGCGGGGCTGGCAGGAGCAGGCCCGGGCCGCGTACGAGGAGGCGGTGCGGGTCGCCGAGCAGACCGGCAACGTGCACGTCCTGGTCCCGGCGCTGGCCGGTCTGGCGCTGGCCAGCCTGCCCGACGACCCGAAGGCGGCGGCCGGGCACGCGGAGCAGGCCAGCCGGCACGCCGCCGACGACATCGCCGCGCCGGCCGTGGTGGCGCAGGGCTGGGTCGCGCTGCACGACGCCGATCCGGGTACGGCCACCGAGCTGGCGGCCCGGGCCGCCCGGCTGGCCCGGACCCACCACGACCGGGCCGGGCTGGCGGAGGCGCTGGAGCTTCGGGCGGCGGCGGACGACGGCCCCGACCGACGGCGTGCCCTGCTCGGTGAGGCCCGGGCGATCTGGACGGAGGCGGGCGCGACGGTGGAGGCGGCCCGGCTCACGGTCGCGCTCGGCCGGCTGCCCGACGCCGGCACCGACGCCCGACTCGACGGGCTGCTCGCCGCCGAACGGCTCACGGCGGCCGGCGCCGTCGTGGACCGGGCCGCCAGCGTGTGCGCCGCGCCGGGCGGCACCGGCGGGACGGCCGCCGAGGTGGCGGTTCGCGCGCTCGGCCGGTTCGAGGTGATCGTCGGCGGCCGACCGGTGCCCGCCTCGCAGTGGCAGTCCCGCAAGGCCCGGGATCTGGTGCGGATTCTGGTGGCGCGGCGCGGCCGGCCGGTGCCGCGCGGGGAACTGTGTGACCTGCTCTGGCCGGAGGATCCGCCGGAGCGCACCGGTCACCGGCTCTCGGTGCTGCTGTCGATCATTCGGGGGGTGCTGGATCCGGCCAAGGTGTTCAGCCCCGACCACTTCCTCGTCGCGGACCAGTCCAGTATCGCGTTGGAGGTGGCCCGGGTCCGGGTGGACGTCGAGGAGTTCCTGGCCCAGGTCGCCCACGGCCGCCGGTTGCTGGACCGGGGTGCGGTGCCGGAGGCGGCGGCGGTGCTGGCCGCCGCCGACCGGGGGGATGTGGCGGAGGCGTTCGCCGACGAGCCGTACGCCGACTGGTCGGTCCCGCTGCGGGAGGAGACCCGGGCCGCGTACCTGGCGATGCTGCGGATGCTGGCCCAGACCCGGCGGATGTCGGCCGGGCCGGGGGCGGCCGTCGGTTATCTGCTCCGGTTGCTGGAGCAGGACCCCTACGACGAGCCGGCGCACCGGGCGCTGGTGCGCGCCCTGGTGGCCGGCGGGCAGCACGGCGAGGCCCGCCGGGCGTTCCGCCGGTACGAGGCGGCGATGCGGGAGATCGGCGTCCGGCCACCGACCCAGGTGCTGCTGCAACCAGCCCACCGCGACCCGGCCTCCCGCTGAGCGCGAGGGGTCCGGCGCATCCGAACACACCGGACCCCACGATCATGACGATTCAGTGGAAGGTGCCGCCCTCGGTGGCTTCGACGGTCAGGGTCGGACCGGCGTCGGCTGCCGCACCACGGCCGACGGCGGCGGGGTCGACAGTCGCCGGGGCCGCGGCGGGGTCGGGTCCCGGCGGTTGGGTCGCCAGGACCGCCCGGGCGCTCGCCGTGTCGGTGTCGGGGTCGGGCACCAGGGCGTTGATGAAGACGGTCGGTGGCCCGTCGACCGCCGCCGCGACGCCGTACAGCCGTCGGTCCGGATCGGTGCCGGTCACCGCGACCACCTTGGGCCAGGTGCCGTCGAGCGTGACCGTCTCGGACCGGGTGCTGACCGGGTCGTCGCCGTGGGGCAGGAAGTACAGGCAGACGCCGAAGGCGGTGACGCTTGTCGGCATGCCCACCCCGGTCGCCCGTACCTGGAGTCGCCGCAGGTCCGGCCCGAACTCGACGCCGCCCAGGTAGGAGGATTCGGCCCAGCCGGTCAGCCGGAATCCGGCCCCGAGCAGCAGGCTGTCCGCCGGGCACTCGACCGTGGCCTCCCGGCTGTGCACGGCCACGCTCTCCTCCCGCTTCACCGGCCGGTCCACCTCGTCGCAGACCGCGTACGCCCGCACCGACCACGGCTGCTGGTAGCCGGCCCGGGCGGTCGCGGTGACGGTCACCGACCTCAGGGTGTCGTCCGGGATCACTCCGGTCAGCACCACCCGGCCGGTGCCGTCGTCGATGATCAGTCCGCCCGCGCCCAGCACCCGCCCCCTGCCCGGGCACTGTACGGTCACGCCCTTGCTGACGGCTCCGTTGTGGTCGCTGGTCTCCTCGGACCGCCTCGGATCGCCCAGGGCGTACGCCGCTGTGGCCGGCGGTCCGACGAGCCCGCCGGCGACCCCCAGGGCCACCGCCACGGTGCCGGCGATCACCCGCCGCCTCATTCCGATGCCGCGCATCTGTTGCCCCCCTCTACCGGCGGACGCCTCGCATCCGCTGTGTTTCGTCCGTCGGGTCGATCCTCCGCGTGGACGTCACGGTGGCGTCATGGTGGCGGGCCGCCCGGCCGTGATCGGACCGTGAGGCCGCCGTGACGGTCCGGCCCACCCTCGACTCAGGACGCCCGGAACCGCCGGGTGGACACGAGGAGGAATCATGAGACGCGTCTTCCTGCTCATCTCGGGGCTGCTGGTGCTGGCCCTGGCCGGGGCGGTCGGGCCGGGTCCGGCCAGCGCCCGGCCGATCACCGCCAACCTGCAGGCCGAGGAGGACCTGATGATCAGCGCGCCCGGCCAGGGGCTCGCCAACTGCCAGGGCGGCGTTCAGGAGTCCAACATCGTCCGGACCAACGATCTGCCGACGAATCTCGCCGAGAACGCCGGCTTCGCGCTGCTACCCGGTTCGGTGATCAGCTTCGTCACCCCGGCGAACGACCCCGACCAGATCAAGGTCAGCTTCTTCGCCGAGGCCCGGCTGCTGGGCGCGCCGGTGAACGCGGTACCGACCGACTTCCTGCAGATCCGGATCATGCTGGACGGCGTAGAGATGGATCCGCCCAACGACCTCGCGTTCACCACCGACCTCGGGCACGCCAACGCCACCCAGGCGTGCAAGCGGATCGCCGGCAACGACGTCGCGGTGGTGCACACCGTCCGGGTCGAGTGGCTGCTTGTCGACCAGGGCGCGAACAACGCCCTCACCGGCACCCTGGACGACTGGTCGCTGGAGGTGGAGATCAGCGATTGACCGGACCGTCCGTCACCGGCCGGGTTGGGGTGGATCACCCCGACCCGGCCGGCACCGCGAGCGCATCGGCCGGCACGGGGGGCGCGTCGGCCGACACGTTCGCATCGGGAAGCGCCCGGGGCGGTCGGGCCGGTCGAGCCGCAGCCGGGGTCGGTGTTCCGGGGACGAGGTCCGGCAACCGCGCGGGCAGGTCCTCGAACCGCAGCGCCTCGCCTCGGGCCTGGGCCGCGTACCGGTCCCGGTCGGGGAGCACCTCGGCCAGCCGGGCGCGGGCCGCGTCCCGGGCCGGTCGCTCGCGCGGCGGCACCGGGGCGCCGATGGAGACCCTAATCGCGTCGGCCGCCCCGAGCAGCTCGGCCGCCGCCGCCGGGTCCGCTCCGTCGACGAGCACCGCCGCCAACGCCTCCAGGACGCTGGCCGCCCGCCACCGGTCCCCCACCGCACAGTGGATTTCCAGGCTGCCGCGAAGCGCGCCGACGGCGGTTCCCGGCGCGCCGTCGCACTGTTCGACCAGGCCGAGGATGTTCAACGCCCAGGCCACGCCCTCGTCGAAGTCGAGCCGCCGGAACCGGTCCAGCGCGTCGCCGGCCAGCCAACGTGCCCGGGCCGGCTCGTCCCGGTAGAACGCCACCGCCGCCTGGTGGACCCGGGCCGAGGCGATCCCCTCCGGGTCGTCGGCGCGGCGGTACCAGGTGGCCGCCCGGTCGAGCAGGTCGTCGGCCCGGTCCAGGTCACCGGTGAGCCAGTGGGTGAAGCCGGCGAGCTGCGCGGTGAGCGCCGACCCCGCCTCGTCGCCGGCCTCGGCGAAGGCCGTCATCGCCGCGGCGTAGCGGTCGCTGGACCGGTCGTACTCGCCGCGTTCGCGGGCGATCGAACCGAGCAGCCGCAGCGTCCGGGCCGCACCACGCCGGTCGACCAGTTCCCGGTACGCGGCCAGCGCCCGCTCGCCGTACCCGCTGGCCACCGGGTAGTCGCAGGCGAAGAAGGCCAACCGGGCCGCGCCGGTCAGGGCGTCGGCCAGTTCGGGTGCCGGCGGGCCGGCGTACCGGCCGATCGCGTCGCCCAACCAGCGGCGGCCCTCGGCGTACCGGCCCCGCAGATGGCAGTAGCGGGCCAGCGCGGCGGCGAACCGCAGCTCCTCGGAGCCGGGCCGGTGGGCCGCGAACCAGGCGAGCGCGGTACGCAGGTTGTCGTGTTCGACGGCGAGCCGGTCCAGCAACCGTTCCAGCGACGGGCCGTGCAGGTCCCGGTCCACCTCCCGGGTCAGCTCGGCGTAGTGGACCGCGTGGTCGCGCCGGGCGGTCGCCTCCTCGGCGGGGTCGTCGGCGAGCCGCTCGGCGGCGTACTGCCGCAGGGTCTCCAGCAGCCGGTAGCGGGCCCCGGCCGGCCGCCGTTCCATCACCACCAGGGATCTGCCGACCAGCCCGGCCAGGCTCTCCACCGGCGACTCGGCGTCGTCGGCCCAGACGGCCCGGACCGCCGGCAGGGTGAACCCGCCGACGAAGACGGCGAGCCGGCGGAACCGGGACCTGGCCGCCGGGCCGAGCAGCCCGTAGGACCAGGCCATGGTGTCGCGCAGTGCCCGGTGCCGGGCCGGCCGGCCGCCGGCACGCAGCAGCTCGGGGTCGCGGATCCGGGCGGCGATCTCCGGCACGGTCAGCACCCCGGTCCGGGCGGCGGCCAGTTCGATGGCGAGCGGCAGCCCGTCGAGCCCGGCGCAGATCGCCGCCAGCGCGGGCGCGTCGGCGTCGGTCAGGTCCCGCACCGCCGCCACGGCGGCCCGCTCCAGGAACAGCCGCACGGAGTCGTACCGGGTCAGTTCCGCCAGGGAGCCGGGTTGCCGGTCTCCCCGGCGGCGGTCCCCGGCCGTGGGTGGGACCGGTAGCGGTCGCACCGGCCACTCCACCTCACCGGGTACGCCGAGCGCCTGCCGGCCGGTGGCCAGCACCCGCAGCCCCGGGCAGCGCCCGAGCAGCGTCTCGACCAGCGCGGCGCCGGCATCCGCCAGGTGTTCGCAGTTGTCCAGCACCAGTAGCGTCTCCACCGGCCGCAGCCGCCGCAGGAGCGTGTCGGCCGGGTCGGCCCCGGCCCGGACCGGCACGCCGAGGGTGGTGGCGACGGCGGCCGGCAGCGAATCCGGTTCGGTCACCGGGGTCAGGTCGACGAACCGGACGCCGTCGGGGTACCGGGTGGCGAGCCGCTCGGCGACGGCGATCGCGATCCGGGTCTTGCCGGCGCCGCCCAGCCCGGTGAGGGTGACCAGCCGGCGGTCGGCGAGCAGCCCGGACAGCTCGGCGAGCTCCCGCTGGCGCCCGATAAGCGCGGTGATCGGCACCGGCACCGGCGCGACCGGATCACCCTCCCCGACCGTCTGGCCCTGCGCCAACGAGGCGAACTCCGGTGGACCGGACTGCGAGCCGAACTCCGCCGAACCGGACCGCCACGAGCCGGACCGCGACGGACCGAACCCCGACGGACCGAACTCCGACGGACCGAACTCCGACGGACCGAACTCCGACGGGACGGACTGCGGCTGGCCGGCGGCCGGTCGGGTGGTGGGCGGGGCTGGCGGGGCCAGCGCGGCGGCGAGTCGACCGTGGTCGCCGCGCAGGATCGCCTGCTCCAGGCCGCGCAGCGTCCGACCCGGCTCCACGCCGAGCTCCGACACCAGCGCGGCCCGCGCCCGCCGGTAGGCGTCCAGCGCGTCGCCCTGCCGGCCGCACCGGTACTGGGCGATCATCAACAGCTCCCACGGCCGCTCCCGCAGCGGGTGCCGGGCGGTCATGGCCGCCAGGTCCGCGACCACCGAGCCGTGCCGGCCCCGGCCCAGTTCGGCGGTGTAGTACTCCTCCGCCACCTGCAGCCGGGCCGCCTCCAGCCGGGTCGCCTCGGCGCGCACCCACTCGCCGACCGGGCAGTCCGAAAGCGGGTCGCCCCGCCACAGCCGCAGCGCCTCGCCGAGCAGGGCGGCGGCCTGGTCGGCGGAGCCGGCCGCCAGCGCCGCCCGGCCGCGCCGGCTCAGCTCCTCGAACCGGTACGCGTCGACGTGCCCGGCGTCGGTGCGCAGCGCGTACCCGGGTGCCCGGGTGCCGATCAGCTCGCGCCGGCCCACCGCGCCGAGCGCCCGGCGCAGGTAGGCGACGTGGGCGTGCAGGGTCTTCACGGCGGTGGCCGGAGGGTGGTCGCCCCAGAGGCCGTCGATCAGGGCCGGTACCGCGACGATCGCCGGGGTGCGCAGCGCGAGCAGCCCGAACAGGGCCCGCTGGCGGGGGCCGCCGAGCGGGACCGGCCGCACACCCGATGCGCACCGGATCAGCAGCTCGACCGGACCGAGCACCCGGACGTCCACCGTGCTGGCGGCGACCGCATCCGCCTGGACCGCCGTGGTCGTGCCCGACTGCGCCAACTCTCGTGCCACCTCCCGCGGGTACGGGAAGCAGAGCACGGACTGTCGACGGCCGGCAAGGCAGCCGTCGACAGTCCGACGAAGCCTAGGTGGCGGCGTCGCCGCCCTCGCAGCCGGTGACCCGGCCGCCGTCCGTGCCCACCAGGCAGAGGTCGCGGTCCTTGCCGCCGATCAGGGTGTCGTAGCCGGCTTCGCCGGAGAGCCGGTCGGCGCCGGCCAGACCGTGGATCTCGTCGTCACCCGCCCCGCCGACCAACCGGTTCGGGCCGGCGTTGCCGACCAGCAGGTCGTCCCCGGCACCGCCGATCACGTTCTCCACGGTGCTGTCGATGGTGTCCCCCTCGCCGGCCTCACCGTCGTCGCCGACGACGCCGTCCGGGTCGGCGCGCACCGGCCGGCGGCGGTCGGCGTAGCTGACCGTGTCGGTGCCGGCCCAGTCCAGCAGCACGTCCGAGCCGGGACCGCCGTCGAGCAGGTCGTCGCTCCAGCCACCGGTCAGCTTGTCGTTCCCGGACCCACCGAACAGCGCCATCGGCACTGTGTTGAGGGTCGGCGTCTTGGGTGGGACGGCCGCCGCTGCCCGGTGCCCGGCCGCGGTCGGTGCCGGCTTCTCGCGTACGCCGAGCGTGTCGTCGCCGTCCAGGGTGGTGGCCTGGACGGTGGTCACTCCGACGCAGCTCACCTCGTGTGCGGAGGTTGCCTGCGCGCAGCCGGGGCCGGGCACGACCGGTGCCGCGTGGTCCCGAACGTGCCAGCGCAGGGTCACGACGTGGAAGAAGAACTCGACCTGGTTGTCGACCCCCGGCCCGGCCGTGAAGAGCAGCTCGCCGTCGACCACCTCGGCGGTTCCCGGCGCCGCCGCCGCGTACGCCGGGGCCGCCGCGAGGCCCTGTCCTCCGGCGGCCGCCAACGCGGCGGCGACCCCGACGGCGATCCGGCGCAGACCTGAAGGCATGACTCCCCCTCCTCGGTGAGGCGGGTGCCCGCGCACCCGTGGCCCTCAGTTGACCGGCCGCCGGTTGTGGTTCGGTTGTGGGGGCACCCCGGCGTTCCGGGGTGCCCCCGGGTGGACCCGGCTCAGGGGGCGTGCAGGACGTTCACGTTCAATGTGGTCTCGGCGGCGCGGATGCCCTGGTAGAGGCTGTCGCATTCGCTGTAGCCGGCGACCTGGAGGCCGTAGGCGACGTGCTTGGCGTACATGGGGGCGCCGCTGTCGCCCTTGACGCCGCAGAACGAGCCCCGGCCGAGCTTCTTGACCGTCACCCCGCCGTAGGTGGCGGTGACGTTCAACTGGGTGACGTAGCCGCAGTCGCTGCGCCCGTAGTAGGCGCCGGTGGTGCAGATCCGCATGCCGAGCACGCTCGTCTTGTCGGACCTGATGGGGTAGGTCGAGTTGGCGGTGGTGTCCGGCCCGTTGGTGACGAGCACCCAGGGCTGCGGGTTCCAGCCGGGCACGTTGTTGATCCGCAGGATCGCCATGTCCCCGCCGCTGTGCCACCACCAGGTCCAGACCGGCCCGATCACGTGCTCGCTGTTGTCGGTGAACCGGGTCGACCAGTTGGTGTAGTTCTGGTAGGCGCAGTGTCCGGCGGTGAACTGGTACAGCTTGGCGTCCACCTTGCTCCTGGCGATGAACGCCCCGGTGCAGCCGGCGTTCGGGTGGGTGATCCGGATGCCGCCGCGCAGCGGCGGGTCGCAGTACGGGTAGGCGCACGCCCGCGGGGTGGCGTCGCCGATTGAGTCGGCGAGGACGAGCATCCCGGCCAGCCGCTTGCGGGCGTCGGCGACCAGCGCCCGCTGCCCCTCGGTGAGCCGCGACGGCGGCGGCACCTGCAGCTCGACGGCGTTCAGGTCGGTGCGGACGCCGGCGGTCAGGGTGGCCGGGGCGTCGGCGTTCACCTTCTCCAGTCCGTCGGCGAGCCAGTCGTTCGCCTCGTCGAGCCGGGCCAGCGGGTGGCGGACGGTGCCGACGTCGTACCCCTGCACGAGGCCGACGGACTCGGCGGTCCGCTCGACGATCTCGGCGATCTCCCTGGTCACCTCGCCGGCCACGCCGACCCGGACCCGGTCGCCGCGGTCGGTGGCGATCCACACCCCGCCGAACCGGTCGGTGAGCTTGCCTGCCAGCCGTTCGGCGAGGTCGGGGGCGAGTTGCTGCCAGCCGAGCCGGCGCTCGGCCTCGGCGGGGGTGATACCGCGTTCCTTGGCGAACGCCAGGGTCTCGCCGTCGTAGTCGTCCGCCGCGACCGCCGCCGGCCCGGTGGGGGTCGCCAGCGCGGCCGGCGCCACGGCCGGAGTGAGCAGCAGTACGGCCACCGCCGCCAGCGCGGTGGCGGAAATCGTTCGTCGACGCATCTCGGTCCTCCATCGGTCGGGACGGGTGTCCCACCGGTTCTAGGCGGCACCGGTTGCGGCCCGACTGTGCTCCGGTTGTGCTCCGGTTGTGGCCCGGTTGTCCGGCGCGGTCCGGCCGGGAACGAAACACTTCGGCAACAGTCGATGCGTCGAGCGGCAACGCGCCGATTACAGAATCGGGGCCTCATGATCGTTCGATCCGGGGAGGCATCCGTGCCCGAGGCTCTTCCGGCGGTCAGCCGGCGGCGGTTCCTGCAGTCGGTCGGCATCTCAGGTGGTGCCGGCGCGCTCTTCGCCACCATGGGGGCGCTCGGCCTGGCGCCGGCCGCCGGGGCGGCGGCGCCGCCGTTCCGCGCCCCGCAGCGCTCCGACTTCAGCCTGACCGGCCGATCGGCGAAGCGGGTGGTGATCCTCGGCGGCGGGGTGGCGGGGCTGGCCACCGCGTACGAGTTGGGCAAGGCCGGCTACGACTGCACGGTGCTGGAGGCGCGGGCGGTCGCCGGCGGGCGGAACCTGACGGTGCGCGGCGGCACGGTCGAGACCGATCTGGACGGCCACACCCAGCGGGCCGACTTCTCCGACGGGACCTATTTCAACGCCGGTCCGGCGCGGATCGCGCAGTGGATGGTCACCCTGGACTACTGCCGCGAGCTGGGTGTGCCGATCGAGGTGTTCACCAACGCGAACGCGAACGCGCTGATCTACAACGAGGCGGCCGGGATGACGCCGGGTTCCCCGGTGCGCTACCGCACCGCCAAGGCGGACGTCTACGGGTACGTGTCGGAGCTGCTGGCGAAGGCGACCGACCAGGGTGCGCTGGACGCGGCGCTGACCGCCGACGACAAGGCCCGGCTGCTGTCGTTCCTGCAGAGCTTCGGTGCGATCGGCGGGCGGACCGCCGGGTGGGCGTACACCGGCACCAGCCGGCGCGGCTACGCCAGCGACCCGGGCGCCGGCAACGACGCCGGCACCCCGCTCGGGGCGCCGCCGCCGCTGGCCGACGTCTTCGCCAGCAACGTCGGTCGCTACTTCAGCTTCGAGCTCGGGTACGACCAGGCGATGCTGATGTTCCAGCCGGTCGGCGGGATGGACCGCATTCCGCAGGCGCTGAAGCGGGCGATCGGCGGCGGTCGGGTCAAGCTGGGCGCCGAGGTGACCGCCGTGACGAACCTGGCCGCCGGGGTGGCCGTCACCTACCGGCACAACGGCCGGCTCAAGCAGATCGAGGCGGACTTCTGCGTGGCGACGCTGCCGCCGTACCTGCTGGCCCGGATCCCGCACAACCTGGGCGCCGGGGTGCAGTCGGCGCTGGGCAGCTTCCCGGCGTCGGCCGCCGGCAAGATCGGCCTGGAGTACCGGAGCCGGTGGTGGGAGCGGGACCTGCGGATCTACGGCGGGATCACGGAGACCGACCTGGACCTGGCGCACGTCTGGTACCCGTCGCACGACTTCCACGCCGAGCGCGGCCTGATCGTCGGCTACTACAACACCGGCGCCTCGGCGCGGGCGTACGCGGCGCTGGCCCCGGCGGAGCGGGAGGCGCGGGCGGTGATGCAGGGCGTGAAGATCCACGGCGACAAGTACCGCACCGAGTTGGCGTCGTCGTTCTCGATCGCCTGGCAGCGCACCCCCTATGTGGAGGGCGCCTGGGTCTCCGCCCCGTACGGCACCCCGGGCTACGACCTGCTGCTGGAGCCGGCCGGCAACGTCTACTTCGCCGGCGACTGGCTGAGCCACTCGGTGGCCTGGCAGCACGGCGCCTTCGTCTCCGCCCGCACCGCGGTCACCGCCCTCCACGAACGCGTGATGGCCACCTGACGGATCACACCGTGATCAACAGATGAGAAGTCCCGCCCCGACCCCATTTCCCCGGCACTTTTCATCATCCGATCTGACCGTCTCCGCGCCCCCCTGCTACCCGACTCCCGGCGCCTGGCTGCGCTGATTGCTGCTTACCGGTCAGGCACTTCATCGCCGACGACACCAACCTGCCGGACGACGTGGTGGAGGACCGGCAGCAACTCGCCGGCTTCGCCGCAGGAGCTCGAAATCCATCTCCCCCACCACGGACAATGGAGACATGGACACCGTCGCTGAGCTGACCCTCATCCGACACGGGGAGAGCCTGGCGAACGTCGCCTTCGCCGAGGCACGCGCGCGAGGGCTGAGCGATCATGGTCTGACCGGGCGGGATGCCGACATCGAGCTGTCGTCGCTGGGATGGAAGCAGGCCGCCCGACTCGGTCACTGGCTCGCCGCGCTGCCGGATCACCGCCGGCCCGAGGTCGTCGTCTGCTCCCCGTACGTCCGCGCTCGACAGACCTGGTTACGCGCGGCGGAAACCGCGGCGCAGTCGGGTGTCGACCACCCAACCGCCGCCGTCGATCACCGCCTCTGCGACCGGCTCATGGGCGACTTGGAGCTACTGACCCCTGCCATGATCGCTCAACGGTTTCCCGCGGAGTCAGCCCTGCTCTCGGCCGAAGGCGAGTTCTCCTACCGGCCTCCCGGTGGCGAGTCGTTCGGCGACATCGCGGGACGGCTGGCGGCCGTGCTGACGGACCTGAACGCCCAGCACGCGGGCCGGCGCGTCCTGCTGGTGGCCCACGACGCCGTGATCGTGGTGATGCGCCACCTCATCGAAGGCCTGAGTTTCGACGAGATCGCCGTCATCGTCGCGGCGGCTCCGGTGGCGAACACATCGATCACCCGGTACGACGGCACCGATGGCGGTCTCACGCTGATGGAGTTCGCCGTGACCCCACATTTCGCGTCAGGAGAGGTCGAGCATGCCTTCGTCGGCAGGTGACGAGTCTGGGCTGGGAGCCTCAACCCGTCGCCGATGACTCCGGAGCAGGTCCACGATCACCAAGTCACCCGCGATTTGATCCCTTGACGGACTCGACGAAGGATCGCCACGACGCCGACCCGAAGGTCAGCGCCCCCCGTCACGGTCCTTCGTATCACGAACGAGCACCCTGCCGGTGAGATTGTCGGCCACCTCCACGCAAGCACCACCGTTCGCATTGCTCCGGCCAGACTTGCGCCAGTGCGGGTCATCGCTGCTCATGGAGGCTCACCAGCTTCAAGATCAGGTCCCGCGACTGGTCGCGGGGCAGGGCGATTCCGGTTATAGCCTGCCACGCCGGATCGAGCGCACCAACCTGGGCCGACGCCGTAGTGACCCTGCCCTCCAACTGATCGTCGATGTACGCTGCGCGCTGGCCGTTCTCCAGATCCGCCAGGATGAAGCTCCCCGACTGGCCAAGGTAGAGCCCTGCGGTCTCGGGAACCACCTGAACTATCACCGTTCCGCGCTGGCCAATCTCGACCAGGTGCAGCAACTGTTCTGACATCACCGCAGGGTGTCCCCGACGCAGGGCCGCCTCATCGATCGTGAACTGCAAGACCGGAATGTTCTCCCGGTCGAATACTGCGCCTGCCGGCCCATCCGGGTCGCGGTGTAGCCGTCGGACTGGGCGCGGGTCAGAAGTCCGCTGCCCAGAATCATCTCTGCGTAGCGCTTCGTCTGGAGAAGACCGGGAATCAGGCTCGTCTCATGCCAGCGCAGCGCCAACGCGTCGCGTTCGACGTCCGGCCAATCCCGGAACCAGTTCGGCTGCTGCTGTCGCTGATGCTCACGGTCCTCATGGGCCGCCGCCGAAAGCTTGCGGATCGTGTCACCGCTGCCGAGGAACCGATCGAGCGCGCCGGCGGTGTCATCCTGCGGAATCAGGCGGCCCTGTTCGAAGGACGCGATCAACGACTTCGAGACGTTCAAGGCACGCGCTACGGCTTGCTGCGACATTCGCCGCTCGACCCGAAGTCTCTTGAGTGTCGCTACGAGTATCTACCGGGTACCGACGCCCCTCATCTTCCGCCTGAACCGCTCATGAGTCCAGGGTGGATCGCATCCGCGATCGATTTTCCAACGCGGGCGCAGACATGAACGTTCACAACTCGAATGGAGGTCTCAGGATGGAGACCGGAGAAAATGACGGCCTGCCATACACACCGGACGACGATCGGCGGCTCGGCGACGCGATCCAGCGGGCGTACGCCCGGGATGCCGCAGCGGCGGAGCGACGCATCCGGCGGTTGGAGCGGGAAGCGGCCGAGGAGGACGAGCGGTGACCTGGGGGACGCCCCGGCAGTGGCGCTCGATCGGCGGGTGGCCGCCGCGAAAGCGAAAGGCGCCAACCGAACCCGGCGGTGATTCGAGCACGGAGGTGCCGGCGGACGAGGCGCACCGGTTCCGGATGCCGCCGTTCCCGACCGGCACCTTCTCCGAGCCGACCGACCGCGAACACCCACCCGACCGCGAACACCCACCCGACCGCCAGCACCCACCCAACCGCCGGCACCCGGACGATGCTGCGGAGCCGGCTGACCGGACGCGCCAGGCCGGGCTGCCGCTCGACGTCCAGATCGACGCCTTCCGGATGCTGCTCGTCCGACACGTCCCGGCGGCCGACGGGCGGTGCGTGTGCGGCCGGACGCTGGGCGAGGAGACGGGGCTGTGCTACTACGGCCGGCAGGCGCAGACCGCCCTGATGCGCCTCACCGAGCCCGACCCCTGACCACCCGCCTGGTGGCGCGCCTGTCCCCTCAGGCCGCAGCTGACACCTTGCGCGGGGCCATCCGGCGCCGCTGACATTCGGCAGCCGGCATCCTGCTGGGAAAGAGGCCGCAGCGTCGTCGTTCTCGATCGCCTGGCAGAGCACCCGCTTTCCTGGAGGGCGCCTGGGTCTTCGCCCCGTACGGCACCCCGGGCTGCGACCTGCTGCTGGAGCTGGCCGGCAACGTCTACTTCGCCGGCGACTGGCTGAGCCACTCGGTGGCCTGACAGCACGGCGCCTTCGTCTCCGCCCGCACCGCCGTCACCGCCCTCCACGAACGCGTGATGTCCACCTGACCCGACTCGGGTCGGTCCCGGGGTGGCAAACCCCCTGCCCCACGCCGCCTGCCGCAAGCCGTGGAGGACATCACCGGCCGAATCGCTCGGTGGGCTCTCGTAGCCCTGGGTGCTTGCCTTGCCGACGCGCCGTTGGCCGGGAGTAGCCTGGCGATTGCTGTCCGTGCGGCCGGCTGCCGTAGCGACAGGAATGATCCGGGCTTAGCCGGCAGGATGGAAGGTTGGGACGGAGGTGCCCATGTACGAGTTTCGCGTTCTGGGTCCCCTCACGGTAGTGATCGACGGTACCCCGATCGACATGACGAGTCGGCGGCAGCGTGCGGTGTTGGCTCGGCTGCTGATCGAACCTGGCTCGACTGTGTCTGTGGACGCGTTGGTGGCGGCCGTGTGGGAGGGAGAACCCGCCCCTCAAAACGCGCGGTCAGCCCTGCACGCCCAGATATCCCGTCTTCGGTCCCTCCTCGGGTCGGCGGGGGGCCAAGTAATCACGCATCCCCCTGGATACCGACTCGACGTACCGGCGACAGCGGTCGACGCTCACAGATTCGAGAACAGCGTTCGAGAGTGCCGGGACCTGATGCGGTGGGCGCCGCAGGCGGCTCTTACCAGCCTCGACCAGGCTCTCGCACTTTGGCGGGGCCGCGCATACGCTGAGTTCGCCGATACGTTCGGCGCGGCCGAAGCCGTCCGCCTGGAACAACTGCGGCTACAGGCACTCGAGGAGAGAATATCCGCCTTGGTGGCCATCGGCGAATGGGGCGAAGCGGTAGCGCAATCTGAAGGGCTCATCGCAACCGAGCCCTTTCGGGAGCGACCGTACGCATTGGCCATGCGCGCCTTGGCGAACGGTGGCCGACGTGGCGAAGCCCTGGCCCTGTATCAACGCCTACGCGGGGTGCTCACTGAAGGACTCGGCAGCGAGCCTTCGGTCGAGGTGCAGGCGTTGCACGTGGAGATCCTGCGCGAGGCGGAGGTCCAAGCTCGCCCGTGGAGTGCGTCCGAACAGGCACCACCTGCTGTGCGCCCGGGGACGGCACCGGTTCCTGTCAGCGCGTTCTTCGGGCGGGTGGACGAGTTGCAGACGATCTCGGAGGCGCTGTCTCGGTCGCGGCTTGTAACTCTCGTGGGTCCGGGGGGAGTCGGCAAGACTCGGTTGACCATGGAATGGACAGGCCGGCTAGCCACGGATCAGCAGGTTGCGTGGGTTGAGCTGGCCTCTCTGGCAGATCCGGCCGCAGTGGCGAGCGTGTTTCTGAACGCGCTCGACATTCCGAATCCGCCTCGTATTACGCCGCAGGACGCGCTGATCACCGCCTTGCATACGCGATCCATCGTCCTGATCGTCGACAACTGCGAGCATGTCATTGAGGCGGTGGCCCAGATTCTGGCAGCCATCGCACGCTTCTGCCCCCGGGTGCGGGTGGTCGCCACGAGCCGTGAGCGTCTCGCCGTAGACGGCGAACACGTTCTCGTCCTGCAGCCGCTACCGGTGCCGGACCGGTACGACCCCGCCGCCACCGAATCACCGTCCGTGCGTCTGTTCCTGGACCGCCTCCAGGCTGCCGGCAGCCCGGTCGACGAACGCGACCCGGCGGTGACGGACCTGGTGACAACCATCTGTCGACGGCTCGACGGCTTGCCGCTCGCGATCGAGTTGACTGCCGCCCAGACAGCGAGTCTGGGGCTGCCTGCCGTCGCGACGGCTACGGACCTGTTGGGGCTCGCCAGCGGACGACGGTCTGAGCGGGCAAGCCACCGGAACCTACGAGCCACCCTCGACTGGTCCTTTGAACGGCTGGACCCGGACGAGCAACGCCTTCTGTGTCGTCTCGCCGTGTTTCCGTCCCGGTTCCCGCTGTCCTGGGCCGTGGGCGTCTGCGCTGACGGAGACCTGACGCCTGAGATGATCCTGCCCCTGCTGGCGCGGCTGGTAGAGAAGTCCCTCGTCCGCACGGACCGGCAGAGCCATGGTGAACGCCGCCATCACATGCTGCTGCGAGTCATCCGCCAGTACGCCGAGGAGCGACTCGACGCCGCCGGCGAGGCGAACCAGTTCCGACAGGAGTACGCCCGGTTCGTCGTGAGCTGGACCGAGGAACGCGCTGCCCGGCTCGGCCTGGCGGACGACAGCGAGTTCATTGAGCTGTCGGATGCCACACATGATCTGCGCACCGCCCATGCGTGGGCTCGTCGCCACGATCCGGACCTGGCACTGCGACTGTCTGCCGCCTTGTGGCTTCACACGGAGCTCAGAGGCGACAACGAGGTCCGCGGATGGGCCGAGGCCGCAAGTCACCTCCCGGGCAGCGACGGCCACCCTATGCGGCCCGTTGTGCTGGCGATCGCAGCGATGGGAAGCGCGGCGCGCGGTGCGGTCGAGTCCGCCGGCCGACTCATCGCGGAAGCGCTGCGGACCGCGGACCCTGATCATGAAATGACGCCGTTTATCTGGTGGGACTACGGCATGATGCTGCTTCTGGCCGGCGATCTCGCGGAGAGCATGCGTGCCCTCCACCGCGGCTGGCGGTTGGCGCGTCGGGTCGGAAATCGTTGGGGAGAGACGGTCACCGCCGCAGGAATGACCTCTGTTCTGGTCAACATGGCGCAGCCGACGGGTAGCCAGAGGTGGCTGCACCGAACCTCTGCCGTAATCGCCAGCCTTCCCGGCCCTTCCGCCCGTGCGACAGCGGAACTCGTCGCCGGGGAAACCAAAACTCTGGTCGACCCCGTGTCCGCGTTGGCCAGTTTCAAGCGCTGCCACGCTCTGGCCTCCCCGATCGGCGCCAGATTTCTGGTGACACTCGCACGCAGCGGGATGGCCAGCGTGGCGGCGAACCTCTCCGCTGGGCGGGAACGTATAATTCACTGGGCAGATGCCGTTCGGTACTGGCAGGACGTAGGCGACCAGTTCCGGGTTTGGATTCACCTTCGTTTCATGATTACCCTGTACAGCGACGAGGGTGAGGACGAACTCGCCGTCGCGCTTGATTCGGCTGTTGCCACGTCGCCAGCGAGGGATTCTCCCGGCGTCGACTCTGAAAGGCTGCGCCAGGCGGTCGACCGATCGGAGGGCCGGCTCGGTGATCTGGCCAGAGAGATTCGACTCCGATGGACTGGCGCGCCGGTCGGTGACGTTGTGGACCTGATCTATCGCGACGTAGGAGATGTGAAGGTCAGCGACGACGACCTTGGCCTGTGAGTCAGGTCGGAACATCATCGAGGGCGACTGACGACATGACCGCAGAGCTTCCCTCCCGACAAGCCGACAGATCATGAGGCGGTCCGGTGGGTCGCGGCTCTGTCCGGTGCGCGACGTACGGTCACGGGCGTGCCGATCCGCCAGTGGTGGCCTCCCGCGCCGCAGCCACGGCGGGCGGATTTCGCGCGAACCGGAATGAGGGGTGTCGGCGTACTGCTCCGTGACTACGAACAGCGGCCGCGAAAGTAACCCGTGGCCCTCTAGGAGGAGACGAGATGTCCCGTACGCTCTCGACCCGTCGCTTGGTCGCCGGCATCATGGCCGTTGTGGCCGCGGCTGGTGGTGTGGCTCTCTCGGCGGCTCCCGCCGCGGCGGCCGACCAACCGTTCACGCCGATCTCCACGTTCCCGAAGCTCGACATGAGCGTCCCCTACCGGATCGTCGTGAACACTCCAGACCAGTTCTCCGGAACGAGGAACATCGGCGCCCAGCACTTCGACACCAGCGGCGGAGGTAGCATTTTCGCGCTCGCCGTCCGCCCGAAGGACGGCTACAACCCCGCAGGTGAGCAGTGGCTTTTCAGGCAGGTGAACGACAACCTCGGTAATCCGATCACGGAGAACGGAAACCCGGTCGTCTTCGTGGTCAGCAACCGCCTGGCCGACGGCTACCGGTACGTCATGGACACCGAGAACATTCCGTACACGATCGAGGGTCCCGGTGGGGTCGTCGGCACCTCCCCGTTCGACGTCTCGGGCACCCAGCAGTGGGTGCTCTCCAAGGTCTTCGACCAGTTCACGCTGAAAAACCGGTCGGCGCACTCGCCGAACTACCTGAGCTTCGACATGGACCAGAACCGGTTCGAGCAGTACCACCCCGCCCAGCGGCACTCAATCCAGTTCTCCCTCGAGATCGTCGTGTGACGAAGGCCCGATCGGTCCACCCCGGCCCCGGTGCGGAAGTACCGGGGCCGGGGTGCCGGCCGCGCACCGAACAACCTGGAATACGAGAGGAATCCGAAGATGACCGGTACGGAGTCAGTAGACTTCCCTCGTTCGTCGAAGTATTCGATGGACTGGTTGAAGTCCTGCGTCAGTGGGGGCGCCAACGCGCTGTGGCTAGCGGAGTGGCTGACCGAGAAGATGCCACTCGAGAGCGGCATGAGAGTCTTGGATCTGGGTAGTGGACGCGGCGCTTCGTCGATCTTCCTCAACCGTGAGTTCGGCGTGCAGGTGTGGTCGGTGGACCTGTGGTTCGGAGTGGATGAACGCGCTCAGCGCATACGCGATGCTGGTTGCCACGGGAACGTCTTCGCCTTGCATGCCGACGCGAGGTCTCTGCCATTCTCGCAGGGGTTCTTCGATGCGGTGGTCTGCATCGACTCGTTCATGTACTACGGAACCGACGATCTCTTCATGAATCACCTCGCGCGTTTCGTCAATCCGGGCGGTCTGGTGGGCATCGCCAACGCCGGACTCACGCAGGAGATCGACGGTCCGATACCTGATCATCTCGCCAGGTGGTGGGAGCCGAGCATGGCCTGCCTGCACTCCGCCGACTGGTGGGCTCGCCACTGGTCGCGCAGTGGTGTCGTTGCGGTGGAGACGGCGGACACGATGTCCGAGGGATGGAGAAAGTGGTTGCAGTGGCAGTACGCCGTGGCTCCGGACAACAGTGTGGAGATCGAAGCGCTGAGGGCCGACCAGGGTCGCAACCTCGGATACATCCGGGCGGTCTGTCGTCGCCGGCCGGACGTCACTCTGGACGAGCCGATAACGTCCATCCCCGTCGATTACGAGCATCGCCCGGTACTGTCGGAATAAGTTGCACGGTTCCGGGTCAGCTTCATCCCCCGTCACCTGATCGGGACTCCGGACCACGCCCAACCCCGAACGCACCGGTCACGACGGTACGGCCGGACTTCCTTAGTCGGTCTGGTTCGGCAGACTGGCGACCGTCGAACGGGTCCCCGTCGCATCCCTTACGTGATGGAGCAGCATGGCGAGGCGCTTCTGAGCGCGGGATGTCCGACTCTTGACCGTGCCGATCGCGATGCCTAGGCTGGCGGCAATCTCCGCCTGAGTCATTCCGCCGTAGTATGCCAACTCCAGCACTTCACGTTCGTCGGGGTGAATTCGTCCGAGTGCCTGCCGCACCTGCCACACCTTCCACGCTGCGTCCAACGATGGTCCCTCGGCCGTGAGTTCACCGTTCGTTGACCAGGAATCGTCGTACGGGACATGGGATGACGTGTGGCGTTGCCGGCGGTAGATGTCGACCGCGGTTCGCCGGGTGATCGCGTACAGCCACGGCTGCAGCCCACGGGTCGGGTCGAAGGTGGCCGACGCGCGCCAAGCTTGCACGAATGCCTGCTGCAGCGCCTCCGCCGCCAGGTCGCGGTCACCCAGGAGGCTGAATGCGGTGGCGAACATCGATCCAGAGTGCTTTCGGTAGGTTTCAAGAAGTGCGGCTTCGTCGCCGTCACGGAAACGCTCCTCAAGCGATCGCTCATCGAATGTGCCGGATGTCGCCCGTACGGGCGCAGACGGTCTTCCCAGCATTGGCGCGCCTCCCTCACTTCGTTGTCGTAGGAACACGCTCAACGGTCCGGAGAGAGCTTTCCCGCCGCTTTCAGGGCGCCTTCACGTCACTTTCACCGTGCTGGCTCCCGTCTGCTGTTGCAATGAGTGGCGCAACGTCCGGTCGGGCAAGGAACCCGGCCGGCAGCGTAGCGTGACGGCTGTGATTGTCGGACGTTCCGCGGAACAGTCGCGGATCAGACGCCTGGTCGCCGACGCGAAGGCCGGCCGCGGCGGATCGTTGGTGCTGCGCGGGGAGGCCGGCATCGGCAAGACCGCGCTGTTGGACTATGCGCAGAGTGCGGCCGGCGGGATGCGGGTGCTGCGGGTGGTGGGCATCCAATCCGAGGCCGACGTGGCGTACGCCGCTCTCCAGCTGATGTTCGTGCGCGACCAGGACCGGCTGGCTGCGCTGCCCGCCGCCCAGGCGGCAGCGCTGCGGGCCGCGTTCGGGGCCGGCGGTGGCCCGGTCGACCGGGGGCTGCCGGGGGCGGCGACGCTGTCGCTGCTTGCCGAGATCGCCGGTGACCGGCCGCTGCTGTGCCTGCTCGACGACGCCCAATGGTTCGACGGGTCGTCGATCGCCGCGCTGCTCTTCGCCGTACGCCGGTTGCCCGCCGACCCGGTAGCGGTCATCTTCGCCGCCCGCGACGGGGAGCCCGGGTTCCCCGCCGCCGGGATGGAGAGCGTGGCGCTGCCGCGGCTGGGGGTCGCCGACGCCGCCCGGGTCATCGCGGCCGCGGCGACGCTGCCGGGCGGGGTCACCGACCGGATCGTCGCCGAGTCCGGGGGCAACCCGCTCGCCATCGTCGAGTTGGCGGCCCACGCGGCCGAGGCGACCACGGTCCCGGCGCCGATCGCCCCGCTGTCGGCCGCGGGACGGTTGGAGGAGCACTTCCGCCGGCAGGTGCGGGGGCTGGCGGAGGCGACCCGGACCGTCCTGCTGCTCGCCGCGGCCGACCACGGCTCCGCCCTGCCCACCCTCGTCACCGCCGCCGCAGAACTCGGCTGCGGCGCCGTCGACTTCGAGCCGGCCGAGCGGGGCCGGCTCGTCCAGGTGACCGCCGACGCGGTGACCTTCCGCCATCCGCTGATCCGGTCGGCCGTCTATCAGGAGGCGCCGTTCGCACATCGGGCCGCCGCGCACCGGGCACTGGCCCGGGCGCTCACCGATCCGCGCGACGCCGACCGGCGGGCCTGGCACGTCGCGGCCGCCGCCGGCGGACCGGACGACGCGGCGGCGGATGGTCTGGAGCAGGTCGCCCGGCGGGCGACGGGCCGGGGCGCGGCGGCGGCCGCAGCGCTCGCGTTGAACCGGGCGGCCCAGCTGACCGCCGCACCGGCGATCCGGGGTGGGCGGCTGGTGGCCGCCGCTCGGGCGGCGTACGACGCGGGGCAGCTTGACCGGGCCGCCGAGCTCGCGACGCAGGGAGCGGAGCTGGCCGGCACGCCGGCTGAGGTGGCGGAGGCCGGCTGGGTCCGTGCCCAGGTGGCGTACGAGCGCACGTCGCCGGCCGAGGCGACCCGGATCGCGCTGGCGGCGGCCGCCCCGGTGCTCGCGGTCGAGCCGGAGCTGGCCGTCTCGATCCTCACCGAGGCCACCTGGTGCGCCCGGGACACCGCGGACCCCATCCTGTTGCGCCACTGCACCCAGCTGCTTCGATCGATTCCCGCCGGTCCCACCCTCCTGATCGACGGCCTGGTGGGCTTCGCCGAGCTGTTGTGCGGCGACATCGCGACCGCGGTCGAGCCGATGCGCAAGGCGTTCCTCGCCGTCCGGGACACCGACGGTGGAGTCAGCCTGGAGCGGTTGAACGCCGCGTTTCTCGGGTTGCTGATCGGCGAGGACGAGGCGGCCGTGGCGATGCTCGACGAGCACGTCGCACAGCTGCGCGGCCGAGGGGCGCTGGGCTGGCTGCCCTACGCCCAGGAGCCGCTGGTGCTGGCGCAGCTGGCGGCCGGGCGGATCCGGGACGCGGACGGCAATGCCGCCGAGGCGATGGCGCTGGCCGAGGAGTTGGGTCAGGATCTGGAATTCGTCGTGCTGGCGGCCGCGGCGGCCTGGCTCGCCGCCGTCGGTGGGGACGGCGAGCGCGCCCAGCGGCTGGCGACGCGGGTGTTCGCCGACCGGCGGCAGCACGGGATGGCAGCCGCGCAGGCCAACTGGGCACTCGGGCTGGTCGACCTGGCGGGTGGCGACCCACGGCGCGCTCTCGACCGGTTCGAGGTCGCCTGCGCCGGTCCAGCCGGCCGTGACCTCATGGTGCGGGCGGTTCCCGACCACGTCGAGGCGGCGGTACGGGCCGGCGACGCCAGCCGGGCCGGGCGGTTCCTGGCCGGGCTCGCCGACTGGGCGGCGTACACCCGCAGCCCGGCGGCGCTCGCCCTGCTGCGGCGCTGCCGTGGCCTGCTCGACGGCGGCGGGCCGGCCGAGCGGTGGTTCGAGGAGTCTCTGGCGGGAGAGGACTGCGGTCCGTACGACCAGGCGCGGACCCGGCTGCTGTTCGGTGAGTGGCTCCGCCGGCACCGCCGCCCGACCAGGGCCAGGGAACAGCTCCTGGCGGCGTACGAGACGTTTGTCCGGATCGGTGCTGGTGGCTGGCTGCCCCGGGTCCGGGCCGAGCTGACGGCGCTCGGCGAGACCGCGCCGGGTGCGGCCGCCACCGCCGGCGCCGGTGGACTCACCCCCCAGGAACTGCAGGTGGTACGCCGCGCGGCGGTGGGGATGAGCAACCGGGAGATCGCCGCCGAGCTCTTCCTCAGCCCGCGTACGGTCGGCCATCACCTCTACCGGGCGTACCCGAAATTGGGCGTCCGCCGACGCGCCGAGCTGGGAAAGCTCGAGCTGTGACCGGCACCCGGGACCGCGGTCGAGCGACAGTCGTTTGACCGATGCGGACGCGGCGGACCGGCACCTAGCCTCGCCGGAGCGGGAGGGCCACCCACCCCGAAATGTGACGATCACTTGGAGGCACAGCGATGGATACGGCCGCGTATCTCAAGGCAGTCGTGGAACAGACGAACACGTTCGCCGACTGGGTGGCAGACCGGAACCCGGCGACCCCGGTACCCACCTGTCCGAAATGGACATTGGCCGAGCTGGTCGACCACGTCGGGGCGACCCAGCGGATGGTGCAGATGCTGGTATGCGAGCGGATGACCGAGCCGAGCGGAGCATTCGCCGGCTACGCTCCGGGTCCGACCGATTCGGCTCAGTGGCGTGCCTGGTTGACCGACGGCGCGGCCGAGGCGAAGCGGGCGTTCGAGGGGGTCGCCGATGACACGCCGGTGTGGGACCCGTCCGGCGCCGAAGCGGGCGTGCCGTTCTGGTCCCGTCGGCTGTTCGGCGAGATCTGCGTACACCGGGCCGACGCGGCGGCGGCACTGGACCTGCCGTACGAGCTGGCGCCGGAGCACGCCGCCGCGGCGGTCGAGGACTGGCTGGACACGATGACCTCCCAGGGCTACTGGGAGAACCGGCCGGACTTCGCCGAGGCGATGCGCGGCGACGGCCAGACCCTGCACTTCCACGCGACCGACGCGCCCGGTGAGTGGCTGGCCCGCCGGGAACCGGACCGGGTCGTCCTGGCCCACACGCACACCAAGGCGGACGTCGCGGTCCGCGGCCCCGCCACCGAGCTGCTGCTCGTCCTCAGCCGGCGTCGCCCGCTGGCGGCCGCCTCCGGGCTGCAGGTGCACGGTGACGGGGCGTTGCTCGACCGGTGGATCGAACACATGGACTGGGTCGCCGACGGCGGCTGAGTCGGCCGTCCCACCTCGTCGCGGTTGTCGCGGGCTACGGGCGTTTGGCGGCTTCGATCCCGGGAACTGCGCCCGAGCGGGCGCGGGCCAGCGGGTCCGGGGCCGACCGAGCGGGACGGGAGTCGGTGGGATGCGGATCGGGTACAAGCTGATGGCGGAGGCGTTCGGGCCGGAGGAGATCATCCGGCAGGCGGTGCGGGCCGAGCAGGTCGGGTTCGACTTCGTGGAGATCAGCGACCACTACCACCCGTGGCTGGACGTCCAGGGGCACTCCCCGTTCGCCTGGAGCGTGCTCGGCGCGATCGCCGCGAAGACCACGACCATCGGGCTCGCCACCGGCGTCACCTGCCCGACGGTCCGCTACCACCCGGCGATCATCGCGCAGGCCGCGGCGACCACGGCGATCATCTCCGACGGGCGGTTCACCCTCGGGGTCGGTGCCGGTGAACGACTCAATGAGCATATCGTCGGCCAGGGTTTCCCGAGCGTGCTGGGCCGCCACGAGCGGCTCCGCGAGGCGCTGGAGATCATCCGGCTGCTCTGGTCCGGCGGCTACCAGTCGTACGAGGGAAAGCATCTGCAGTTGGAGGACGCCCGGGTGTTCGACCTGCCCGACCCGTTGCCGCCGATCGCGGTCGCGGCGAGCGGTTCCGCGTCGGCGACGATCGCGGCCGAACTCGGCGACGGCCTCTTCGCGACCGAGCCGAAGTCCGAGATCATCGACCGCTACCGGGCCGCCGGCGGCTCCGGCCCGCGGTACGCCGAGGTCCCCCTGGCCTGGGCCAAGGACGAGGAGCAGGCGGTACGGGCGGTGCTGGAGACCAGCCGCTGGGCGGTGACCGGGTGGAAGGTGATGAGCGAGTTGCCGAACCCGGCGAACTTCGAGGCGGCGACCACCTGGGTGGACGAGCGGGCGATCCGGGGGCAGTTCGCGGTGGGCCCGGACGTCGAGACCCACCTCGCGGCCGTCCAGCCGTACGCCGAGGTCGGCTTCGACCATCTGGCGCTGCAGAACGCCGGTCCGGACCAGGACGGGTTCTTCGACTTCTTCGAGCGGGAGCTGAGCGGTCGGATCCGGGCGCTGGCCCCGGCGGGCAGCGGCGGCTGACCCTGGCACGTGGCGCGCGGCCGACCCTGGCACGCGCTGCGCCCGGCTGATCCTGTCCCGGGCCGCGCGCGCCGAGGGTCGCCACGAGTTGTGTCCATCGATGTTCATCTCTAGACTGTGCCGGGCGTCGTCGCCGGGACGACCGCGTACGGGCTGGCCGGCCCTCCCGGTGGGACATCGGTTCGCGGGAGCCGATCGACGGCCGTCCGCCCCGCGTATGCGCGGTTGCGCGGCCACCACTGTCGCAACAGTTCCCGAGAGGACCGTGACCCGATGAGGGTTTCCACAGCGCACCGCCGGGTGCCCATCGCCGTGGCGGTGGCCCTGGCCGCGACCGCCACCGCCGCGGTCGGACTGGACCTCGGCTCGACCGCCCGCGCCGCCGCCGGTTGCCAGGTCGACTACGTGGTCAACCAGTGGACCGGCGGCTTCACCGCCAACATCCGCCTGACCGGCGGCGACACCGCCCTGACCGGCTGGACGGTGACCTGGACCTACGGCGGCGACCAGCGGATCACCAACAGTTGGAACGCCCAGGTGACGCAGACCGGGGCGGCGGTCACCGCCCGCAACATGGCCTGGAACGGCAACGTGCCGGCCGGCGGCACGACCGAGTTCGGCGTGCAGGGAACGTACGCCACCAGCTCCGCGCCACCGACCGACTTCGCGGTCAACGGCTCGGCGTGCAACGGCGCCGCCCCACCGACCACGCCCCCACCGACCACCCCGCCGCCGACCACCCCACCCCCGACCACGCCACCACCCACCACCCCGCCGCCGACCACCCCGCCGCCGACCACGCCACCGCCGACCACGCCACCGCCGGCCGGGTGCGGTGCGGCGGCCTTCTGTGACGGGTTCGAGAACCAGGCCGGGACCACCCCGTCGGGCGACTGGCAGGTGACCTACCCGGACTGCCAGGGCACCGGGTCGGCCGCGATCGACAACACCGTGGCCCACCAGGGCAGCCGGTCGGTACGGATCAACGGCGCCACCGGCTACTGCAACCATGTCTTCGTCGGGGTCACCCGCGACCTGAGCAGCCTCGGCGCGGTCCGATACGCCAGATTCTGGGTACGCCACACGACGCCCCTGCCCACCCAGCACGTCACCTTCCTGGCCATGCGGGACGCCAACGACGGCAACCGGGACCTGCGGATGGGCGGCCAGAACGGGGCGCTGCAGTGGAACCGGGCCTCCGACGACGCCACCCTGCCGGAGCAGAGCCCGAACGGGGTCGCGCTCAGCATGCCACTGCCCACCAATCGGTGGACCTGTGTGGAGTTCCTGGTCGACGGCGCCCAGGGTCGGTTGCAGACCTGGGTCGACGGGACGGCGGTGACCGGCCTCGCCGCGGACGGCACCCCCACCCACGACATCGACGGCCAGTGGCTCAACCGGGCCAACTGGCGGCCGAGCCTGACCGACCTGCGGTTGGGTTGGGAGAGCTACGGCGAGGGCGCCGACACGCTCTGGTTCGACGACGTCGCGATGGGCACCGCCCGGATCGGCTGCTGACCCTGATCCGGCGGCCCGGCCCTGGGGGTCGGGCCGCCGGGTCAGGGGGCGGGTCCAGCCGGCACGTCAGGCAGCCCGGCGGCCGGTCCGGGTCAGGGCACCATCCAGGCCAGGATGGGCGTTGTCTGGAGGCCCACCAGCAGCGCCATCGCCGCGATCAGCGCCAGGCTCCAGCCGAGGGTCCGCCGGAACAGGTCGCCCTCACGGCCGTAGAGGCCCACCGCGGCTGCCGCGATGCAGAGGTTCTGCAGCGAGATCATTTTGCCCACCACCCCGCCCGAGGCGTTGGCCGCGGCCATCACCATCGGGTCGAGTCCGGCCTTCTCCGCGGCGCTCACCTGAAGCGCGCCGAACAGCGAGTTCGACGACGTGTCCGAACCGGTGAGCGCCACGCCGAGCCAGCCGAGCACCGGGGAGAGGACGGCGAAGAAACCGCCGGCCCCGGCCAGCCACGTCCCCAGCACGGTCGTCTGCCCGCTGGCGTTCATCACGAAGGCCAGTGCGAGCAGCCCGCAGACGGTCAGGATCGCCCACCGCAGGTCGACGACCGTATCCCGATACGCCTTCCCGGCCGTACGCGCGGAGACGCCGAGCAGGACCATCGTGATCAGACCGGCCAGCAGCAGGAGGGTGCCGGTGGACGACAACCAGTTGAGCCGGAACAGCGGAAGCGTGGACGGTGCGCCGGAGGTCGTCTCCAGATGCAGACCGGGCCAGTTGAAGGTGACGGTCACCAGATTCAGGACCTCGGACACCACCGGGATCTGGGACAGGCCGAAGATCGCCACGATCGTGGCGTACGGCGCGTACGCCCGCCAGACCTCGGCCCTGGAGTCGCCCCCGTCCGCGCGGGTTCGGGTGATGACCGCGCCCTCCGGACGCCCCGCGCCGGCACCCCCCGTTGCGGTGTCAGCCGCTCCGGAGCCGCCGACCAACACCGTCGGGCCGCCCGCGTCCGGCCGCCCCCAGATCAATGGATCCGGGGCAGTCGACGAGGCCGGTACGCCGGTCTCCGGGACGCCGGGCGAGATGCGCGGTGGCCAGCGTCGCGCCGCGACAGCCACGACCACGGCGCTGACCAGCGCCGCGACGATGTCGGCCAGTGCCATCGACAGATAGTTCGAGGTCAGGAACTGAGCCAGGCCGAACGCGAGCCCGCAGATCACGGCGAGGTGCCAGGTCTCGCGCAGACCGCGCCGCCGGTCGACCAGCCAGACCAGCAGCAGCGGTACGAACACCGCGATGACGGGCACCTGCCGACCGGCCATCGCTCCCAGCTCCGTCGCGGGCAGGTCGGTGACCTTCGCGAGGGTGGTGATCGGCAGTCCGAGTGGGCCGAACGCGGCCGGCACCGTGTTGGCGGTCAACGTGACGACGGCGGCGGTCATCGGGCTGAACCCGAGCGCGAGCAGCATCACCGTCGTGATGGCCACCGGAGTGCCCTGACCGGCCAGACCTTCCAGGAGGGAGCCGAAGCAGAACGCGATGACAAGGGCCTGAACCCGGCGGTCGTCGCTGACCCGCGCGAAGGAACGCCGCAGCACATCGAACGACCCGGTGCGGACCGTCATCTGGTAGATCCAAATGGCGGTGACGAACGTCCAGGCCAACGGGAAGAGCGCGAAGGCCGCCCCCTGCGCGGCTACCCACACCGATTGACCGGCCGGCATGGCGTAACCGAGGCTGGCCACCAGCAGCGCGACCGCCAGCGCTCCCCAGGCGGCCACCCAGGCTCTGACCCGGAAGAGTCCGAGCAGGACGAACAGGGTCAGAATCGGAAGCCCCGCGACGGCAGCGCTCCACGCCACCGAGTTCGCCACCGGATCGAGCTCGGGACGATACATCCAGCCGCCCTCACTAAGAGTCACCTGTCGGGCACGATTGAGGCCCACCCCGATCCTTCCCCAGCGACCCGTCGGACTCTTCTCTGAGAATGCTCACCTTGTTCGCACTCATGTTCGACTAGACTGCCGGTGGGGGTGAACCATGACGCCTCTGTCCACTGCCGCGCTGCGCTACGCCGCCACCGGCGTCGCCGTCCTGCCCCTGCACTCGACCGACCACGACGGTGCCTGCGACTGTGGGCGGTCCGACTGTGACCGTCCCGGCAAGCACCCGCAGTGGCATCCCGCGCTGCTGCCGCACGGCCTGCGCGACGCATCCACCCGTCCGGACCGGATCCGGCGCTGGTGGGGGCGCTGGCCGCTGGCAAACATCGGCCTGCGTACCGGCGAGCGGTTCGACGTCTGCGACATCGACAGCCGCGACGGCCTGGCCGCGTTGCGCGACCTGATCGCCGACCATCCGATCGGCGGTCCGCTGGTGCGCAGTGGCTCCGGCGGCTGGCATCTCTACCTGCGCCCGACCGGCGTCGGCAACCGCACCGCCCTGCTGCCCGGCGTCGACTGGCGGGGCGTGGGCGGCTACGTCGTCGCCCCGCCGTCGCGGCACGCAAGCGGCGACCGCTACCGGTGGATCCGTCCACCCGGCACCGCGCTGACCGACCCGCCTCCCCCATTGGCGTCCCTGCTGCACCCGCCCCCGCCCATCCGCACCGCCACCTTCGATGCCGTCCGCCTCGCTAGTGGCGGCACCGGTGGGGGCGGTGGCGACAGATGCGTCAGCGGCGGCGGCAGAGGCGCCAGCCGAGGACGCGACGGCACCGCCGCCAACGTCGACGCGGTGCCGGGTCGGATCGTCGGGGTGCGCCACCCCGACCGGTACGCGGCGGCGGCGCTGACCGCCGAGGCGGCCGCCACCGCCTCGGCGCTTCCCGGCCACCGCAACACCACCCTCTACCTGGCCGCCCACCACCTCGGCCAACTCGCCGCCGTCGGCCTGCTCGACGACCGGGACATCGTCACCGCCCTGGCCGACGCCGCCCACCGGGCCGGGCTGGGCCGCCGGGAAACCGCTCGGACCGTCCGCTCGGGTCTCCGTGCCGGCCACCGCCGGCCGCGGCTACACCTCACCAACCGCTGGTGAGCCCTCAACCTCCTCGCCGCCGGCATGGTTCCCCAGGGAGAACCGCTCGCAACCACCCACCGGCCAGACCGCCCGCACCATCCGCCATTCTGCTCCGTCAGCGGTCCGCGAACCGCTCGGCGAACGCCATCAGGTCGCGCCGTTGGATCGCCGCCGCCATCAGCTCCGGGAACGCGTCCGGTGTGCAGGCGAACGCCGGCACTCCGAGTTCGGCAAGCGCGGCGGCGTTGCCGTGGTCGTACGCGGGCGCGCCCTCGTCGGAGAGGGCGAGCAGCACCACCACCTGCACCCCGGAGGCGACCATCTCGGCGACCCGGCGCAGCATCTGCGCCCGGACCCCGCCCTCGTACAGGTCGCTGATCAGCACGAAGATGCTGTCCCGGGGCCGGGTGATGAGCCGCTGCGAGTAGCCGATGGCGCGGTTGATGTCGGTCCCGCCACCGAGCTGGGTGCCGAAGAGCACCTCGACCGGATCGCTGAGCTGGTCGGTCAGGTCCACCACCGCGGTGTCGAACACCACAAGCGACGTACGCAGCGCCCGCATCGACGCCAGCACGGCCGCGAACACCCCGGAGTAGACCACCGAGGCGGCCATCGAACCGGACTGGTCGACGCAGAGCACGACGTCGCGCTGCACGGCGGTGCCGCGCCGCCCGTACCCGATCAGCCTTTCCGGCACCACCGTGCGGTGCTCGGGCTGGTAGTGCTTGAGGTTCGCCAGGATGGTGCGACCCCAGTCGATGTCGGCATGCCGGGGACGGTTGACCCGGGCCGCCCGGTTGAGCGCGCCGGTGACCGCCGCCCGGGTCCGCTGCGCGATCCGGCGTTCCAGGTCGGCGACCACCTTCGCCACCACCTGCCGGGCCAGGCCCTTGGTCTGCTCCGGCATCACCCGGTTGAGCGAGAGCAGGGTGCCGACCAGGTGCACGTCCGGCTCGACGGCGCCCAGCATCTCGGGTTCGAGCAGCAACTGGTTGAGCCGCAGCCGGTCGATCGCGTCGGTCTGCATCACCCGCACCACGGTGCTGGGGAAGTACTCCCGGATGTCGCCGAGCCAGCGCGCCACCCGGGGCGCGGAGCCGCCGAGCCCGGCCGACCGGTCCCGGCCCCCGCCGCCGGCCGCGCCGTTGTCGTAGAGCGCCGCCAGCGCGGCGTCGACCTGGGCGTCCCGCCCGGCCGGCCGCCCGCAGGACTCGTCGGCCGCCGCACCCAGCAGCAACCGCCAGCGGCGCCGCCGCTCGTCCTCGCCGATCGTCATCCACCCTCCCCGTCCCGAACCGCCGCTGACCGAACCGGTCCCGACCCGGCGGGTCCCGACCCGGCCGTCCCCAAGCCGGCCGCCGCTGACCCGAGCGCCGCTGACCCGGCCGGCGCTGACCCGGCCGCCGCTGACCCGAGCACCGCTGACCCGGCCGCCGCTGACCCGGCCGGCGCCGGTTGGCCGGGGAGCGCGAGGCGCTGTCCGAGCAGCAGGCCGAGGGTCGGCAGGACGGTTCCGGCCCGGTCGTGGTCGATCTCCGGTTCGCCGGCGGCGTCCCCAGTCGGGCCGCCGCCGGCCACCCGGTCGCCGATCGCCCGCCGCTCGCCGTCGGCGAAGCTGCCGAAGGTACGCCGCAGCAACGGCAGCACCTCGACGAACGAGTCCGCCGGGATCTCCGCCAGCCATTCGTCCACAAGGGCCAAAAGGTCGGCGTCGTGCACCAACAGCAGTCCGCCGCCGGCCAGGAAGCCCTCCACCCAGGCCGCGCCCTGGTCCGGTGGCACGCCGACGGTAAGCGGCAGCCCCATCCGACGCCGGGCCTCGGCGGCGTCGAGCCGGCCCGCCTCGTAGAGCAGCCGGGTCAACCGGCCGGCGACCAGCCCGTGCACCCCGTCGAGGCCGGCCAGCGGATCCAGCGCGGCCAACCACCGCCCGCGCAGGTCCTCGTCGGCGAGCAGCCCGACGGCCGCGTGCACCGCGTCGATCCGATCCCGCAGCTCCCGGGCGGCGTCGTCGTGCAGCGACCGGACGGCCGCCGGCAGACCGGCGCAGATCCGGGCCAGCAGGCCGGCGGTCACCGCCGCCACCCCACCGAGGTCGGTCCGCCGCACGTCGCCGTAGCGCAGCGTCCGGGCCAGCGGCGGAACCGCCGCCATCAGGTGTCCGGTGTCGGCGTCCAGCGCCGCCCGGGTGTCCAACGCCCGCAACACCACCGGGTACGCCCCCGACAGGTCGGCCAGCAGGCACGTCTCGACGAGCGCGGTGACCTCGGGCAGGGTCTGCGCGGCCAGCGCGTCGGCGGTCACCTTCGCGGTCGCCGCGGCCAGCACGGTGGTGCCGTGCGCACTGGCGTCGACCAGCCGGACCGCGAACTCCGGCTCCCAGCGCAGCTTCCACTCCTCCCGGAAGGTGCCACTGCCGCGCCGGGTCACCTGCGGCCGACCCCACGGCACGTCGAGCACCGCGAGCCGGTGCAGCAGCCGGCTGCGCGCCAGGTCGTTGTCGGTACGCAGATCGAGGTCGAGGTCCCGGTCCAACGCCTCCGGCTTGAGCCGCAGCGACCGCTGCTGGGCGGCCAGGTCACGGGCCAGCGGGACGACCGGCACCTGGTCGGGCACGCTGCCGAGGCGCTCGCTGACCACCAGCCGCCGGGCGATCAGGTCCAGCCGCAGGTCGTCGCCCTCGCAGAGCACCGCACCGGCCGCCTCGGTCAGCTCGGAGAGCCCGGCCAGCGGCCGGCCGCGCAGCACCGCCAGCGACTCGGCCAGCCGGGTGGCCTCGATCACGTGCGCCGAGGACGCCGGCACCCCCTCCTCGCGCAGCACCCCGGCGGCGGCCACCAGCCAGCGCGGGATCACCTCGTCGGTGGCTGTGAAGAGGTGGTGGTACCAGCCCGGCGAGCGCACCCCGGCGCCGTACCCCTGCCAGGAGGCCAGCCGGCCGTAGGTCCACGGGATCCAGGTGAAGCTGACCTTGGTCTTGCGGCGCCCGCGCAGCAGGGCCGCGTCGTCGCGGGCGGTGACCTTCGCCGTCAGCGCCGGCACGTGCCAGGCGCCGCAGACCACCGCGATGTCGTCGTGGGCGCGGCGGGTCTGGCGCAGCACGGTCCGCATGTACGCCTCGCGGAGCAGGTCCTGCGGATCGTCCGGCACGGTCGACCGGATCTCGGCCATCGCCTCGGCGATCGCCTCGAAGGCCGGCGCGTCCCGGTGTTCGACCACGTCCTCCCACCACCGCTCCGGATCGTCGTAGCCGGCGGCCGACGCCAACTCCCCGATCGGATCCACCGGCCGCAACACCGCGACACCGTTCCCCGCCGCGTCCCCACCGGGCGCCACCCCGGCCGCAGCCTTCCCGCCGGCCGCAGCCTTCCCGCCGGCCGCAGCCTCCCCGCCGGGTGCCGCACCGCCGGGTGCCGCACCGCTCGGCGTCGGGCTGTCCGTGGCCGTGTCACCGGGCGTCGGCAGGCTCGGCGGCTCGCAGGTCGGTGCCTCGGCCGCGCGGTAAGCGTACGGCAGGTCGAAGAAGCGGACCGGTACGCCGTTGGCGACCGCCCAGGAGATCGCCTGCCATTCCGGGGAGAAGACGGCGAACGGCCAGAAGCCGGCCCGGCCCGGGTCGTCGGTGGCGTAGCCGAGCAGGGCGACCGGTGGCTCCAACCCGCCGTCGGCCACCCAGCGGACCAGGTCGTCGGCCTCGGGCGGACCCTCCACCAGCAGCACCTGCGGCGGGTGTTGCCGCAGCGCCGCCAGCACGGCCCGCGCCGAACCAGGACCGTGGTGGCGGATCCCGTAGATCCGTTCAGGCATCGCGGGCGGCCCGGTAGAAGTCCCGCCAGTCGGTCCGCTCCCGGACCACGGTCTCCAGGTACTCCCGCCACACCACCGCGTCGGAGACCGGATCCTTCACCACCGCGCCGGCGATGCCGGCGGCCACGTCGCCGGGGCGCAGCACCCCGTCGCCGAAGTGCGCTGCCAGCGCGATGCCGTTGGTGAGCACCGAGATCGCCTCGGCGGTGGAGAGGGTGCCGGTGGGCGACTTGAGCTTGGTCCGGCCGTCCTCGGTCAGCCCCGTACGCAGCTCACGGAAGACGGTGACCACCCGGCGGATCTCGTCCAGCGCGGCCGGCACCTCCGGCAGGTCAAGCGACCGGCCGAGCTGGGCGACCCGGCGGGTGACGATCTCGACCTCCTCCTCGGCGGAGCCCGGCACCGGCAGCACCACCGTGTTGAACCGCCGCCGCAGTGCGCTGGAGAGCTCGTTGACGCCCCGGTCCCGGTCGTTCGCGGTGGCGATGATGTTGAAGCCGCGCTGCGCCTGTACCTCGGAGTTCAGCTCGGGCACCGGCAGCGTCTTCTCCGACAGGATGGTGATCAGGGCGTCCTGCACGTCGGAGGGGACCCGGGTCAGCTCCTCCACCCGGGCGATCGAGCCGCGCTCCATGGCCCGCATCACCGGGCTGGCGACCAGGGCTGCCGGTGACGGGCCGTCGGCCAGCAGCCGCGCGTAGTTCCAGCCGTAGCGGATCGCCTCCTCGGCGGTGCCGGCGGTGCCCTGGACCAGCAGCGTCGAGTCGCCGGAGATCGCGGCCGCCAGGTGCTCGGAGACCCAGGTCTTGGCGGTGCCCGGTACGCCCAGCAGGAGCAGTGCCCGGTCGGTGACCAGGGTCGCGACGGCGACCTCCATCAGCCGGCGCGGGCCGACGTACTTCGGGGTGATCTTCGCGCCGTCGCCGAGCAGGTAGGTCACCACCGCCTGCGGTGACAGCTGCCAGCCCGGCGGTCGGGGCCGGTCGTCGGCGGCGGCCAGGGCGGCCAGCTCGTCGGCGTACTGCTGCTCCGCGTGCGGGCGTAGCGCGGTCATTCGAACTCCCTGTGCATCTCGTGACGGAAGGCCAGTGTGGTGGCGAGCTGGCTGATCGCCTGCTCGCGGCGGGGGGTGCCGATCGGTTGCGCACCGGCCGGCTGGGCGCCGGCCAGGTCTGCGGCGAACCGGGCGACCCGGTCGGCGTGCCCGGGTGGCAGTCCGAGGGCCGCGAGCCGGCACAGCTCGGCGAGCTGCCAGCCGTCGCGCCGGCCGCCGTCGCCGGCGAGCCGGCGGATCACGTCCAGCACGGTGCCGGTCAGCTCGTCGGGCCAGTCACCGGCGAGCATCTCCAGCAGGTGGTGGGCGCGGGTCGGATCGCGGCGCAACGCGGTGTCCGCCCGGCGGGCCAGCTCGTCCGGCGGCAGCAGCTCGTAGATCCGCCAGGTCAGCTCCTGGTCCTCGGTGTCGGGCCCGATGCGGTGCAGCTCCGGGTCGGCCAGCGCCAGCGCCCAGGACCGGTCCCGCTCGGCGAGGGTGGCCAGGGCCAGGCCCCGGTGCCACGGGTACCGCCAGCCGTCGGCGACGGGCAGCCCGACCACGCCGGCCGGGTCGCGCTCGAAGGTCTCGGTCCAGACCCGCAGCGGGGTGGCGGCGACGACCTGCTCCAGCAGCCAGGCGCCGGCCCCGCGGCCGCGCGGCGGCTTCGGGTCGACGCCGTCGCGGGTCAGGCCGTCGTCGTCGGCCGGTGCGCCGACCGTGAGCCGGTCGCGGCCGAACGCCTGGCCGTGCAGCCGGACGCAGGCCAGCGCCCGCTGGGCCATCCGGCGGCGCAGCCCCGACTCGGGCAGTGCCCGCGCCAGGTCCAGCGCCGCCTGGCGGACCTCCTTGCGGCGGTCGCCGAGCGCCCGCTCGATCAGGTCATCGTCCTCGATGGAGAGTCCGACCGCCAGCGCGCCCAGCAGGGCGGCCCGGTCGGCCGGCGGTTCGGCCGCGAACGTCTCGGCGAGCAGCCGCCGCCCGGCCACCGGGTCGCCGCGCCGGACCCGGCGCAGGTACGCCAGCCGCTCGCCGGGCGTGCCGGTGGACCAGACCTCGTCGTCACCAGTCGGGTCGGCGTCGGCCGCGCCGAGCAGGTATCGCCAGTCCGGCTGCTGGGCGGCCAGCCAGCGGGCCTGCCGGCCACCGACCACCGCCAGCGCCGGCCGGATGCCGGTGCTGCGCCGGCCGGCGTCCAGCAGCGCCGGCAGCTCCTCGGGGGGCGCCAGCAGGTCCCGGTCGGCGGCCAGCCGCAGCCACTCGGCGAGCACCGCCTGCTGGGACTGCTGGCCACCGGCGAGCGCGCCCTCGGCGAGCAGCAGCGCGAGCCGGCGCGCGGCCGACGCCGGCACCGACGGCCGCTCCTCGGCCGGCGCCGGCGGCACCGGCGTCAGGTCCGTCACGGCGGCCAACCCGGCGCGGCGGTACGTCAATGCGACAGCCGCCGCCGCGAGCAACCCACCAGCACCCGAACCAGCACCGTCCACCACAGACAGCCCGGCGTCGGCGGACCGGCCAGCAGCCGACCGGCCAACGTCGGCCGACCCGCCATCCACCGACCCACCAGCCGCGGCCGACCCGCCATTTGCGGACCCACCAGCGGCGGACGGGCCAGCAGCCACAGACCCACCAGCGACGGCTGACCGGCCGGGCAGCACGGTCCGGCCGGCGACCTCGACCGGCCCGTCCGACCAGGGCTGGCGGGCGGTGCCGGCCAGCGCCGCCGAGAGCAGCCGGGTCGGCAGCTCCGGGCGGCGCTGCCCGACCGATCCGGCGGGCAGGCCCGGCGGGGCCGGTACGAAGCGCCCGTCGACCCAGGCCGCGAGCGGGCGCAGCCCGGCCGGGCCGTACTCGCCCGACACGGTGACCGGCCGGCCGCCGGCCGCCGCCAGCAGCCACCACGGCCGCTCATGGCCGGGCCGCAGCGGCAGCCCGGCACCGGACGGCTCGGCCAGGTGCCCGTCGTCGGTGGGTGCCACGTCGGCGAGCAGCACCGGCACCGAGACGCACCACGGGTCGGCCGCCAGCGCCGCCGACCAGCGGGCAAGCGCCGCACCCACCGTTTCGCCGTCCGGCACACCATCACCGGCCGCCGCAACCGCGCCGCCACCAGATCCAGCCGCCACAACCGCACCGCCACCAGATCCGCCCGCCGCAACAGCACGGCGACCGGCTCCAGGCGCCGTCGTCGCACCGCCGCCCGGCCCGGGGGCCGCGTCGTCGCCGGGTGGCGCCGGGGCGGTCGGGTGCCGGTTGGCGATCAGGGCGCGCAGCGGTGGGGAGCCCGGGTAGAAGCAGAGGTCGGCGTCGACGACGGTGCCGGGCACCACGTCGGCGGGGAAACCCTGGCCGCCGGCGGCGAACGACAGCAGCAGCGCGTACCGGCCGGTGGTCGCGCCGTGGAGCCAGGTGCGCCGGCTGGCCACCTTGTCGCCGACGTCGTCGACCTGCCCGATCACCGTCCACCGGTCGCGGACCGGCGCGGTGGCCAGCACCTCGTCGGCGCCGACCGGGTAGCCGACCCGGGCGCGGACGGTGGCGGCCAGGTCGGCGGGGAGGGCGTCGAGCCGGCGGTGGCCGGCCACCAGCAACCGGAGCATGGCCAGCTCGCCGAGGAGCCGGTCGGCCCAGTGCGGCCCGACCCCGGCGAGCCGGCCGAGCCGGCGGACAGCCGTCGCGGCGGTCGGCGCCTGGGCGTCGACCAGCCGGGCGGCCATCGTCTCGTACGGCCGGTGCCCGGCCTGCTCGGCGGCGGCGAGGCCCTGCTGCACCTGGTCGCCGAGCCACCGGTCCAGCTCGGCCAGGCCGTCGGCGATCCGGCCGTCGCGCCGGGCGGCCCGCCGCGCCGCGGCCGCCGGGTCGGCCGGCGGGCCGGTGCGCGGGGCGGCGCGGGTGGCCGCCCGAGCGCTACGCCGGTCGCGCCACTCGGTCACCCACGGCGGCGTCGGGGCGCCGCCGTCGTGCCCCGACGACCAGAGCAGCAGCAGGCCGAGAGCGTGCTTGCACGGGAACTTGCGGCTCGGGCAGGAGCAGCGGTACGCCGGCTCGGACAGCTCGACACAGACCTGGTACGGCTTGCTGCCGCTGCCTCGGCAGGACCCCCAGAGGATCTCGCCGTCCAGCCCGGTCGCCTCCCACTTGCCGGCACCGCTGACACCCCGCGCCGACCGAGCCGAGCCGGCATCGGGCGCCAGGGCGAGGATCTGGGTGGCGGACCACCGTTCGACAGGCACGGCAGCACCCTGCCAGACGGGTCCGACACGGAGTCATCCGGCGTCCGCACCGACTTTTCCGGATGTGCGCCAGGCCCCGATAACGACTGTCCACAGTGTTTTACCGCCGACCCGGTGAGCTGGGCGGCGAACACGGTCCGATACCGGACAGTCAGCATTCGGCTGCACTGTGTGAGCGTGATTCAACTTTCATCACCGGGAGTTCGAGCATGCGACACGCGACCCACCGGACCCGCCGGACGCGGGTGGCCGCCCTCACCGCCCTCGCCGTCGTCCTCATCCTCGCGCCGCCGGCCACGGCCCGGGCGCAGGCGGTCACCCCGATCGCGAGCATCAACTTCCAGCCGGCCACCGCCGCCGTGCCGGCCGGCCACACCGCCGACACCGGCGCCGCCTACGACGCCGCCCGGGGCCGGGGCTGGATCCGGCAGGACAGCGTGGGCTCGACCGCCGTACCGCTCGATCTGACCGCAAACACCCGCAACCGCAACCGGTCCGGCGTCGACGCCCGCCTGAACACCCTCATCCACCTGCAGTACGGCGACACCGGCGGCGGCAACGGCGTGGCCTCCGCCGGAGCCTGGGAGTACGCGCTGCCCGCCGGCACGTACCAGGTGACGGTCTCGGCCGGTGACCAGTCGCCGTACGACAGCCTGCACACCATCCGGGTCGAGGGCGTCGCCGCCGTCGAGGGGTTCCGCTCCACCGCCGGCCAGGAGTACCGGGCCGCCACCGTGACCGTGCCGGTTGCCGACGGGCGGCTCACCGTGGACGCGATCGGCGGCACCAACACCAAGCTCACCCACCTGCAGATCGCCCGGGTGAGCGACGACACCGACCCACCGCCGGTGCCGACCGGGCTGACCGTCACCCCGGGCGACAGCCAGGTGGCCCTCGCCTGGACCGCCGGCACCGCACCGGACCTCGCCGGCTACCGGGTCTATCGGGACGGCGCCCTGATCTCGGGCACTGCCCTGCTGACCACCAGCGGGTACGCCGACACCACCGCCGTCAACGGCACCGGGTACGGCTACGCCGTCAGCGCGGTCGACGCCGACGGCAACGAGTCCGCCCGCTCCGCCACCGTGACCGCCACCCCCGCCGCGTACGCGCTGCGGGTGAACTTCTCCGACGCGGCGACCCCGCCACCGGCCGGCTACCTGCGCGACTCCGGGGAGGCGTTCGGCACCGCGCGCGGCTACGGGTGGCTGACCCTGACCGGCCCCACCCCGCTGAGCCTGGTCGGCAACGGCCGTAACCGCGGCACCGCCCAGCCCGACGTACGGCTGGCCACCCTGCTGCACGCCCAGCTTCCGGCCGGCGGCAACGGCGTGTCGACCCCCGGGCGGTGGGAGGCCGCCGTCCCGGCCGGGTCGTACACGGTGACCGTCAGCGTCGGCGACGCCGGCACGGCCACCGACAGCGCCCACTGGCTCAGCGTCGAGGACCAGAACGCGGTGGCCGCCTTCGCGCCGACCGCCGCGGTCCGACACGCCAGCGCCACCCGGGTGGTCACCGTCACCGACGGCCGGCTCACGCTGAGCCCGGCCAGCGGCACCAACACCAAACTCAACTACGTCGACATCGCCAGCGTCCCGGCCGCCGCCGCGATCCCGAGCGTGCGGGCCGCCACCCCCGCGAACCTGGCCACCGGCGTACCGCAGACCACAAGCGTCGTGCTGGACCTGCGGCTGCCCGGCGGCGGCGTCGACCCGGCCACCCTCACCGCGTCGACGGTCACCCTGGCCCGGGCCGCCGACGGCGCGGCGGTCGACGCCAACGTCATCACCAGCGGCGGCGGGGACGTGGTGAACCTCTCCCCCACCGCGCCGCTGCAGCCGGCCACCCGCTACCGGCTCACCCTCACGGCCGGGGTACGCGACATCGCCGGGCGCGCCTTCTCCCCGTACACCATGGTTTTCAGCACCGGGACCGTCGTCGGACCCGGCGGGCCGGTCGCCTTCGACCAGACCCTCGGGGTGGCCACCGGCGCCCCGTTCACCACCGTCGTGGTCGGGCCGGACAACCGGCTCTACGCCGGCACCCTGGACGGCCGGATCCACCGGTTCCCGATCAACGCCGACGGCACCCTCGGCACCGGCACGGTCATCACCACCGTGCGGGACCACGCCACCGCCGCCGGGCTGGCCGGCGCTCCCAACCGGACCGTCATCGGGATGGCGTTCGACCCGGCCTCGACCGCCGCCGCGCCGATCCTCTGGATCACCGACAACTACCGGTACGTCGGCTCACTGAACGTCCCCGACTGGTCCAGCCGGATCGCCCGGCTGACCGGCCCGAACCTCGGCACCTACACCGACGCGGTGATCAACCTGCCGCGTTCGGTGAAGGATCACGAGACCAACTCGCTCGCGTTCGGTCCCGACGGCGCGCTCTACCTCACCCAGGGTTCCAACAACGCGATGGGCGCGCCGGACGCCACCTGGGGCAACCGTCCGGAACGGCTGCTCAGCGCGGCCGTGCTGCGGCTGGACCCGGACCTGCTGCCGACCGGCGGCCCACTGGACGCCAAGACCGGGGAGGGCGGCGACTACCACCCGTGGGCGCCGGGCGCGGCGCTGACCATCCACGCCAGCGGCGTGCGCAACGCCTACGACCTGGTCTGGCACCGCAACGGGCACCTGTACGTGCCGACGAACGGCTCGGCGGCCGGCGGGAACACCCCCGGCACGCCGGACCCGCTGCCGGCGGCCTGCGACCGGCGGATCGACGGCGACCCGTACCCCGGGCCGGCCGTGCCGGCGCTGACCGGGGTGCCGACGGCCGAGACCGACTACGTCTTCGACGTCGACCCCGGCCGCTACTACGGCCACCCGAACCCGGCCCGGTGCGAGTGGGTGCTGGCCGGCGGCAATCCGACCGCGGAGACCGACCCGTTCCAGGTGCCGGCGTACCCGGCCGGCACCGCGCCGGACCCCAACCTCGACCTGGCCGGCATGTACGACGCCGGCCTGCACGCCTCGGCCAATGGGGTGATCGAGTACCGGGGTGGCGCGTTCGACGGCGCCCTGGCCGGCCGGTTGCTGGTGGTGCGCTACTCCGCCGGCCAGGACATCATCACGTTCGACGTGGCGGCCGGTGGGGCGCTGGCCAACCGGACCACCGGGCGCACCGGCTTCACCGGGTTCAACCAGCCGCTCGACCTGGTCGAGCACCTGCCGACCGGCAACCTCTACGTCACCGAGCTGGGCGCCAGCCGGATCAGCCTGCTGCGACCGAGCCCGGCGGGCTCGCTCCGCAACGGCCGCTGACCGGGCTGACCCCGTCAGCGGAGGCTGACCACCGCTGGCCGCATCGCGAAGTCGTCGTCATCGTCATCGTCGCCGTCGTCATCGCCGCCACCGCCGAACCCGCAGGCCAGACTCAACACGAGCAGCAGTCCAACCCCGGCCAGGCCGAGCATCCTCTTCAACATGAATGTACTTATACCCCTGACGGGCGGTCGGAACACTCGACTCTTCGGTCGACCCGGTACCGATTTTGGCAAAAAGGACGACTAGCGGATACCCAAGCCCACTACAATCTGCTAGGCGTGGTTTCGCAGTCGTCGGAGTGGAGTCTGGAGGGTCAAACACCTGTAGGAATCCGCTGGCCGGAGGCAGTGCGGGCCGACGGCGATCCCTTTCGGCCCACCTGACTTCACCGCCGATTCAAGACGGGCCTTCGGGACGCCGTGCCCGGTCAGTACTATCTGGATCGCCGCCGGACACGCGGCGGAACAGTCGCGTCCTTGACTGCCCGATGCCAAACAGCCTAGATCCAGGATGGATTTGCATGGAAATTATGACCAAGAATGGTCACTTCGACCTCGTTGATCTTTCCGAGGTGAGCCTGGAGAAACTGGGCGAGCTGCCGGAGAGCGTCTTCGCCAGGTCACTGCGCCGAATCATGGGCGACATTGAACAGCCGCACGACGTAGTGGCTGGTTGGAATTCGGCTATTTGATCCATGACACTTACTCCCGTCCAGTCCGCCTATCACAATCGACCTCAAGCGACTTCCGGAACACTTGTCCCCTTCCGCGAGTACGTGCTGAAGGTCCATTCCCGCTGCAATCTTGCCTGCGACTACTGCTACATGTACGAACTCGCCGATCGGAGCACGCTTTTCGACCCCGCGGTCATGTCGGATCAGGTTTTCGAACGGACCTGTTCGCGCATCGCGGAACACGTCAAGGCGCACCGGATCGACCGCGTGCGCGTGGTTTTCCACGGTGGCGAGCCGTTGCTGGCCGGGTTGGGGACGCTCACCTCGCGGACCAGGCGGCTGCGGGAACTGCTGCCCGCCCGATCGATCGATGTCGCCATGCAGACGAACGGCGTCCTGCTCACAGAGTCGATGGTGGACCAACTTGCCTCCTGCGGAGTCCGCGTCGGCATCAGTCTCGACGGTGATCGGGTCGCCAACGACCGACATCGGCGACACCGCGACGGACGGACGAGTTTCCCCGCGGTGGACCGTGCGCTTCGACTGCTCGCCAACCGTCCGGAGTCGTTCGCCGGAATCCTCTGCGTGGTGGACGTCGACAACGATCCGGTCCGGACGTACGAGTCCCTGACAGGTTACCATCCGCCGGTCCTGGACTTCCTGTTACCGCACGCGAACTGGGACCAACCGCCGCCCGGCTGGAGCCCCGATTCCACCCGCTACGGGGATTGGCTGGTGCAGGTCTTCGAGCGGTACTACACGGCGCCGGCGCGGCATGGCACGGTCCGCCTCTTCGAGGAAATCATCCGACTGTTGTGCGGCGCCCCCAGCCGCACCGAAACCGTCGGACTGAGCCCGGTCGCCACGATTGTCATAAACGTGGACGGCGCCTACGAGCAGATCGACACCCTCCGATCAGCTTACCCTGGCGCGGTGCGGACGGATCTCAACGTGTTCGCCGATCCGCTGGACGCCGCGATGGCACATCCGGCGATCCGGACCCGCCAGGCCGGGGTCTCCAGCCTCTCGACCCAGTGCGGGAAATGCCCGATACGTCAGGTCTGCGGGGGTGGATACTATCCACACCGGTACCGCGCCGGCTCATTCCTGAATCCATCCATCTACTGCGCGGACCTCGACCGCCTGATCAGGCACATCTCCAGCCGGCTGCAGGTCGATCTTGCCAAGGTGAAGAAAGATTCCCATGTCGACACATCTATTGAGTGATTCCGAATTTGATCAACTCGCGGGCGGCCTGGGCGACGCGGCCCTGATCGCCCGACTCCGCGACGGGCAGATCAGCAAGCGGATGCTCCACCTCCGCCTCCTGCTCGACAGGCTACCCGGCAGCGACCCCTTGCATGATCACTTCGCGCTGCTGGTCGCCGCCGATCGGAAACGTCCGGGCGTCAAGCAGAAGGTCCTCGGACAGCCGCACGTCGGGACCTGGCTCGCCGAGATGGTGCGCCGGGTGCACAACGGGGCGAACGGAGGGCCGCCCAGCCGCGAGGACCTCGACTACCTCGGCTGCGTCGCGGCGGTCGCCGCCTGGCAGGCCGGGCTGGAGTTCCAGCTGAAGCTCGCTCCCGTCGGCCACGGTCTCATGGTGCCGGAGCACGGGCTGGCCATGGTCACGCCGGACACACCCGTCGTCGTCTCCGGCGACGCCGACGCCATCCACATCGATCAGGTGACCATCCCCACCGGGCCGGGTGGCCCCACCAGGCGGTGGCAGGCGATGCGCACGCTCCGGGCCGAGTGCGACGGGCTCGGCATCGCGCTGCGGCTGGACGACCTCGATCCGTTCCGCGACCGGCATCGGCTGGGCGCCTCGTCCCGGCTGCCCGACGGCGTGGTACTGGAGTGGCAACGGGCGCTCACCGACGCCTGGGCCCTGCTCACCAGACACCATCGCCCGTACGCCGAAGCGATCGCCGCCGGACTGACGACGATCGTGCCGCTGGACTCACCGAGCAGCAACGCGGGCAGCAATGTCACCAGCACGGACGCGTTCGGCGCGACGGCGATGACCCGCCCGGCTGACGGCATCGGGTTCGCACTCGGCCTGCTGCACGAGTTCCAACACGCCAAGCTGGGCGCATTGATCGACATTGTCGAGCTGTACGAACGAGACGAAGACGCCATCCACTATGCACCGTGGCGGGACGACCCCCGGCCGGTAGGAGCCGTGCTGCAGGGAATCTACGCCTTCGCCGGCGTAACGGACTTCTGGCGGGTCCAGCGACGAGTGCAGGCCGGCGGTGCCGCGCGGGTGGCGGAAGCGGAGTTCGTGCGCTGGCGCGACCTGGTGTGGAGTACGCACCGCACCCTCGCCGCGACGGGCCGCTTCACCGCGCCGGGTCGGCGTTTCCTCGACGGGCTGCGCGAAGCGCAGCAGCCGTGGCAGTCCGAACCCACCTCGACCGAGGCACGAATGCTGGCCGCCCAGGCGGCAGCGGACCACCGGGTGGGCTGGCGGTTGCGCAACCACCACCCGGATCCGCCCGCCGTCACCCGGTTGGCGGACGACTACCTCGCCGGTCGACAGTGTCCCGCGACAACCCTCGCAGTTCAGGTGCGGCCCCAGCCCGACCGGATGCTCTCGGTCAGCAACCGACTGGACCTGACCCGCCTGCGGCTCACCGACCCGGATCGCTTCGCGGCGCTGGCGCAGACAGCAGGAGCGGAGGTGTCCGCCGGAGATCTCGCGCTGGCGGCGACCGACTACGCCGCCGCGCGCGTCGCGTACCAGGATCGGATCGTCTCCGATCCCGACGATCTCGACGCCTGGATCGGCCTGACCCTGGCCTTCGACCGGGACCCGGCCAGTCCGGTGAAACTCGCCGCACCCGAGATCTGCCTGGCCACGTACCGAGAGTTGCGCGGCCGTGGTCGCGGCTGCGACCCGGTGGAGCTGGCCGGTTGGCTGGCGCCCGCCGCGGTCACGTCGGTGGTGGCTCCAGGTCGCAGTTGAGCCGGTTCTCCTCGGTGAGGGCTATCGTGTTGGGGTGGTCGTCGCCGAGGACCCGGCGGAATATCGGCAACACGGATCGCCGTAGCTCCTGTGCGCCGGCCCGGTCACCGACCGCCGTCCGGCTGGTCGCGAGGTTGTTCGCGGCGGCCAACGTGTCGGGGTGGTCCGGGCCGAGCAACCGGCGGATGCGCTCGTACTCCTGCTCGTCGGTCTGCCGGGCCGCCTCGAAGTCGCCCCGGTCGTACAGGCAGTTGCTCAGATTGATGGTCGCCGCAAGGGTGTAGGGGTGGTCGGCGCCGGCGACCGCCGCGAACCGGTCGACCATCTTCTGGTTCAGTTGGTAACCCTCCTCCGCCCGGCCGACCTTGCGCAGGAAGATGGCCACGTTACTGCCGTAGGCGAGCGTGAAAAGGTGATCCTCACCCATGTTCTGCCGCCACCATTCGTACACCGGCGCGGCCCGGCGTAGCGCCGCCTCGTCCTGGCCGAGCGCCGACTCGTCGCAGGCGAGGTTCATGGCGCAGGCCTGGACATCGGGGTGGTCCGGCCCCTGGAACACCCGTTGGGTGCGCACCAGCGTGTCCATGCTCATCTCCTGCGACCTGTCGAACTCACCGATCTTCCGAAGCGTGACCGCGTAGTTCTTCATCGCCCGTAGGGTTTCCGGATGGTCCGCGCCGAGCACCTCCCGATGCGCCTCCACGGTTGCCTCGAGGACCCGCCGTGACTCCCGCAGGTCTCCGGTGTCCCGCAGGTCACGTCCGTAGTTCCCCGCGCTGTAGAGGGTGTTGGGGTGCCGCTCGCCCAGTGCCGCGCGCCGCCGGTTGAGGGTGTCCTCGTCGAGTTGCAGCGCCCGGCGCAGGTCGCCGACGAGCCGCAGCGAGACCGCCAAATTGTGCGCCGCGTTGAGGGCCAGGGCGTTGTACTCGCCGAAGACGTCCCTGGCGATCGGTTCGGTCTGCTCGTCCAGGTCGCGGGCCTCGGTGAAGCGCCCCAACGCGCGGAGGTCGCCGGCGAGGCTGCTGGCCACCATGAGCGTGTACGGATGTTCCGCGCCCAGCGCGCTCTGCAACCGTTCGTGCACGTCACGATCGATCTCGTACGCCGCCGAGTACCGGGCCCGCAACCGCAGGGCGTTCGCCAGGTGAAACCGCATCAGCAGGGTCTGCGGATCGTTCTTCCCGGAATGGCGCTGCCACCGGTCGATCGCCTCGGTCGCGAGCTCCTCGCAGGTGGTGTAGTCGACGCGCTTCCAGAGATATCGCGCCATGTCGAGCAGCAGCTGTCGAACCTCCGGCTGCTCCGACGTCACCGTCTTCGCCGGAATGATGTGTGGCCAGAGCTCCGCGTAGCGCGGCCAGTTCTCGGGCCGGTCCGGGTCCTTCGGGTTCCGCTCGGCCAGGATGGCGTGCACGTGCTCCCGATTGCGGTTCGCCTCCTCAGTCGGCAGCGAAACCCGGATCACGGCCTGCACCAACGGATGCAGCTGGACGCTCGGCGCGCCGGAATCGTCCGCCGAACGACCCGGCGCGGGCTGGGCGGACGACCGGCTGGCCTCGATCCGGGCCAGCGCGTACCGGCCGATCTCCCGGATGGCCCGCTGCACCAGCAGCGGATCGCGGAGCGTGGAATCGTACGGCACCAGGATCGACGCAAATCGCTCGCTGGTCACCAGCGGCATCGGGATCGGTTCGGCCGCGAAGAAGGCGCACACCTCCAGCAGCTTGGCGGCCGCCGGGTTGCGCTCCCGGAGGCTGCCCAGGGAGACCAGCCATGGCTGAGCCCCGGTCTCCTGATAGTCCGGAGGTAGCTCCTCCGACAGCATCTGCGGCAGTTGCCGGTCGAGCCGCTCAAGGTAGGTCTCGACCTGATCCCCCGTCGTCGCCAGCCACGCACCGGCCTGCTCGACGGCCAACGGAAGATCGCCGAGCCGCTCCGCGATAACCGACGCCTCGGCCTCGGTGAGGCGCATCGCCCGGCGGCGCAGGAACGCGATGCTCTCGGCGCGGCTGAAGACGCCCACCTCGACCGTCATGGCCTGACCCGGCCATGCCTGGTTGCGGGTGGTCAACAGGGTGTGGCCGGGACCCTGGGGAATCAGATCACGCAGCTCGGCCGGCTCCTCGGCGTTGTCGTAGATCAGGAGCCACCGCCGGAACGGCTGGCCACGACGCAACGACGCGAGTGCTTCCTGGACCCGTTCGGAGACGCTCGTGCCGGCCGCCACCCCCAGCTGGTCGGCCAGCTCGGCGAGGGAGCCCCGGACAACGCTCAGTTGCCGGGCCGACACCCACCAGACCACGTCGTAGTCGGCCCGGAACCGGTGGGCGTACTCCAGCGCGGTCTGGGTCTTGCCCACGCCGCCGAGGCCGTGCAGGGCCTGTGGCGCCACCACGGTGTCCGCGGCGGAGAGTCGGTCGCGGATGTCCTCGAGCAACGCCCGGCGACCGGTGAAGGTCACGTTGCGTGGTGGCACGTTCCAGATGGGTGGCTCAGCGTTGGGGAATCGCTTCCGGGCCAGCGTTCCTGAACCGGCGGAGCCGGTCTCCCGACCGGGCAGATCCGGACGTTCGAAGGCGGCGAGAAGCTGTTCCCGCGCCCGCTCCTCGCTCAGACCGGCGAGTTCGAGCGGTTCGCGGCCGGTGAACAGCAACGGCAGCCGGGCACTGTCCAGCCGGATCGGCACCAGATACTGGTGGCTGCCGGTGGGCTCCCGGTCGATCGTCTGCTTCCACAACTCCGCGGCGTTCGGGGACTGGACATAGTCCTGGGAGAGCAGGGCGACGACCTGGCTGGTTTCGGATTCACCGAGCGTGTCGACGCCGGCGGTCGGTGAGGAGAAATCCACCTCGCGCAGGTTCACCCGCAGGCCGGTGTCGGACAACTCCCCACCGATCCACTCCGCCCACATCCGATCCACCGCCGCGTAGCTGATCAGCAGGTCCACACCGGTTCCGGGGCGGGTCCGCTCGAATGCCGGCAGCCAGCGCCGACGCCGCCGCTCGTCCATCGCCACCAGGTTCTCCACCGCGCCCCCGCTGACCTCGCGGGTGAGACGCTCGTAGGCGGCCAGCAGCGTCCCCTCCTGGCGCGGTCGGTCCCCGAACGGCGCGAGGATCTCCTCATAGGCGTAGAACGGCTTGTAGGGAATCTCGATGTCCCCCCAGTAACGATCGAACTGCTCGGCGCTCATCCGCGGCAGGAAGGGGGCGAAGCTCCGCCGGGCATGGTCACGGCCCGCCTCGAGCTTGCCCTGCTCCGCGTCCTCGACCCGCATCGGCACCGGCAGGAGTCGGACGGATTGCTCGCGCTGCCGGACGATCGACCGGGCGACCGCCACCGCTCCGTCCATGCTCTGGTCGTTCATGGTGAACGACGCGACGACGGTGTCCGGTAGGCGGATCGTGCAGATGCCGGTGCCGTCGCCGACGCCGGTGCGGCTGTCGACCAGGACGTAGTCATAGTTCTCACGCATGTTCGACGCGAGCGCCTCCAGGAAGGCGTTGCCACCCAGCCGCTCGAAGAACGCGGTCCAGTCGAAGGTGCCGACCGCGGTGGTGTAGGTGGAGTCTTGCCGGCCGGCGGGAAGCAGGTCCAGGTATCCGGCCGGGCGCCGGTGGGACTGTCCGGTCTCGTCCGCCTCGGCCGGCGGTGGATCGAACTCCCAGTCCAGCGACACTGCGTAGCGCAGAACGTCGGTGTAGGTGGATATCCAGTCCGGGTCCTCACCCTCCGACAACGGCTGCAGCATCGCGTCGGCGTAGTCCCGGACCATGTCGATGACACCGCGCGAGGTACGCAGATTCTTGTCCAGCAGGAACGGCTTGAAGTACCGGTGCAGACCAGGTGATTCGAGGTCCCAGTCGACCGCGAGGACCCGGTGCCCCGCGCTGGCGAGGATCCAGGCGACGTTGGCCAGCGCCATCGTCCGCCCGGCACCGCCCTTGTACGAGTAGAACGTGATGATATTGCCGGGCGGCCGCTGGCCCGACCCCGGTGGGGTACTGCTCGCAGTCGTCACTGAGCCCCTCCTGTCAGCCGGGATCCATCCAGGGTCCGTCCACCCGGGCCTGTTGGTTGCTGGTGTGCCGGTCCGGCCTTCGTCGCACCGTGCCGACGCTGTGTACGCGGTTCCGGGCCGCTTCCAGGACCTCGGGTAGCGTCTCGCCGAAGGCCACGTGTGAGGTGATCGGAGAGCGGTACAGCTCGTCGTCGTTCGCGAGTCGCCCGAATATCTCCCGGCAGGCCATCGACAGGTCCGGCCAGTTGCGCCGGGTCTCCAGGTCGTCCCGGCTCTTCGGGATCAGGACGGCCGTGATCGGTGCCTTGTCGCGGTCGGTGCTGGCGAGCACCTGCTGGGCGTCGGCGACCTTGCTGACCCAGGCGTCCACCAGCAGCAGGATTATCTGATTGTCGCGGTGCGCCTGGACCGCCCGGGCGGACAGCTCGCTCAGGTCGGCCAGCCGGAAGTCCAGGCTGTGGTTCTCGGCGATGGCGCAGGCGTACTCGACGAGCGGGCTGAGCAGTGGCGGGCGGTAGGGCGCCCAGTCGAGCCCCTGATCACCGTAGACGTCGAGTTCCTGGCGAACCGCACGCATGTCCGACCGCGGAAGGGCCGCGACAATGATGTGCGTCAGGAATGGCTTGTCAGGTTGGTCGGATTCCGCCAACTGGGCGACATTGCGGTGAAACGCGCTCGGCAGCGCGCCGAAGTTGTCGACCAGGTTGCCCTCCGCGAGCCGGTGCGATTCGACGCTCGCCACAATCTGAGTCGCCAGCTCGAAGGTGAAGGACCTGTAGTCGTCTCGATGTCGGTGTAGGCGCATCAGCTGACGGATGCCCAGTCGCTGGTAGGTTTCGCCGAGTGCGTCGGAGTAGTATTGAATGTTTTCCGCGGCCCGGTGCATCTTCGACGGTGGCGTCGGTACCCACATCAGGGGTTTCAGAAGAGAGGAGTCGACCCCGGCCACCGACTCGTACCGTGCGGTCCGGTCGGCGAAAGCGTGCCACTCCCGACCGCAGGCCCGGCTCTGGAAATAGCGTGGGGTCATCAGAGCGAGGAAGGACCGGCAGGTGGCCAGCGCCTCGGACAACTGTCGGGGCCAGCGTTCACCCACCTGGATCGTTCGATCGAGAAAGCCGACGATCTCGTGGCGGGGTAGGCCCGCCAACAGCCGCACCTCGGTACTGAGATCCTCGAAGAAGCGCTGAACCAGTTCATCCTCGTCACCTCGGGCATAACTGAGGAAGAAGTAGTGCACGTGACCTCCGAGTTGGCGACCCGCGGCCTGGCCCGTCTGGGACGATGTGATCTTGTCAGTAGGGGTGATCCTCCACGTCGAGGCCGTTGCCGAAGAGTATAGACCCCTATTGCGCAACGTAAAGCTGGCGAGTTCGCGATGCCGGTTGCCAAAAGCGTTGACGGTTGACCGGCAGACTCGACTGCCGTTTACCAACGATCGGTATTGACAGCGGCCCGGCCGGCGTGCAACTCACCGCCGCGACCGGGCCGCCGAATGCCAGGCGGTCAGGGTAAGCAGGACCAACTCCTGACCGCGCCGCTCAGAAGACCTCAGCGCAGCGGCAGTTCGTCGAAGAGCACGGCGTCGGTACCGGGCTGGCGGGTGTCGTACCGGTAGGAACGCACCACCCCGGCGGCCGAGTCGAGCACCGAGAAGACCGTGATGTCGTTACTGGCGACATACGGCAGCGGCCGGCCCGCGGCGTCGGTGAGCGGCGCCACCGTCGGCACGATCGGCGTCAGCCCGCCCGGGTCGCCCTGCAGGACGTGGTCCGGGTCCGCGGGCAGGTTGCGCGACGCGCCGGAGGAGACGTCGTACGCCCCGTAGCTGTTGCCGACGTTGGAGGTCTCCAACCAGTTGACCCCGCGGTCGTTGCGGAACCGGTTCCACAGGTGCGAATGTCCGTTGTGGACCAGATGCACCCCGGCGGCGGAGAAGAGCGGCTCCAGGTCGCGCAGGATGTAATCGTCGGCGAGCGGGTAGTCGTAGGTGACGGCGGTGACCGCGCCGGCCGCGTCGCGGTGGATGGTCTGCACCGGGTCGGTGAACGGCGGCGCCGAGTTGTCGCCCAGCCCGTGCCCCGGGTGGTGGTACATCACCACCCGGTAGCGCGCCCGCCGGGCGGCCGGGCTGGCCAGTTCCCGCTCCAGCCAGGCGTACTGCGCCGAGCCGCGCTTGATCGGCTCGAAGATGTGCTGCCCGTACCCCCAGTTCTCCGGCCGGGCCAGGTCCGCCGGCGCCTCCTGGAACTTGCCCCGCACGCCGGACGCGGGTGACCGCCAGATCTGGGTGACGAAGAGCGAGACCAGGAAGACGTCGCCAACGCTGCGCGACCACCAGCGCGGGCCGCCGGCGCCGCTGCGCGGATAGGGAAAGATCTCCTCGTACGTGGTGACGTCCCAGGACCGCTCGGCCAGCCAGGCGGCCCGGTCCTCGCCGGCCGGCCGGTCCCGCCGCCACAGCTCCTCGGCCACCGCGCGCGGCTGCGGATCGTTGAACTGGCTGTCCAGCCCGGCGGTGTCCGACCAGCGCCCCATCACCTCGTGGTTGCCGATCGCCGGGAAGATCGGCGCGTGCTGCACCAGCGGCGCGCCCCGGTAGGTCCGCCCGGCCAGCGCCTTCTCGGCCCGGCCGGTCAGCCCGGCGAAGAACGCCAGGCCGGTGGCGCTGTCGAACCACTCGCTGGCCCGGTCCGGCACGTTCACCAGGTCACCGGCGACCAGCACGCCGTCGAGCTCGACGCCGACCGTCGCGGCGACCTGCTCCAGGTTCGCCGGGGTCATGTTCTTGAGCTGGTGGTCGCTGGTCAGCAGCAGCTGCACCGGCTTGTTGCGGGCCACCGCCGGGGCCAGGCGGTACGCCGCGGTCACCGTGGCCCGCCGCCGGTGGTCCACCGACACCACCCGGTACGGCGTCCGGCCCGCCGCAAGCCGGTCGACGTCGGCCAGGTGCCGGTAGACGTGCCGGTCCAGCACCGCGCTGTACGAGCGGCCCGGCACCGCCGAGGCGGCGTCCTCCCGGGTGCGGGTCAGCCGGGTCGTCGCGGCGGTCACCCGCCGCCAGCCGGGACCGGAGCGGCGGTCGCCGGTCGCCGCCTCGATCGCGTCCGGTTCGGACATCCCGGCCACCGCCCGGCCGACCAGCACCACCTGGTGGGTGCCGTGCTCCTCGGTGTGCCACACCACGTAGACCGCGTCGGCGCGGGGGTCGAGCAGGTACGGCTCGCAGAGCAGCCGCCGGCCACCGGGCCGGACCTGGCCGTGGTCGTCGCGGTCACCGGCGGCCGGCGCGGCCGCGGCGGGTCCGCCACCGACCGGGCCGCCGGTCACCGCACCGGCCGTGATCGCGGCACCGCCGACCACCACCCCACCGAGAATCGCCCGCCGGGTCACCGGCGCCGCCGGTCCACTGTCGTCCTGACCGGCGGCCAGGGAAATGTCAGCATGTTGGAAGTTGGTCATGCCGGGAGCCAACCAGCGCACTGACACGCCCCGGCCAACAGCTCGTGAACAGCGCCGGAGCCGAGGTGAACGGTCAGCCGATGTCGGCCAGCCTGGGCACCACCCGTTCGGCGAGCTGCTCGGCGAACTCGACCGGATGCCCGGTCGGCATGGTCTGCACCTCGGTCACGCCGAGCGCGGCGTACTCGCGTACCTCGGCGACGAACGCGTCCACGTCCGGCAGCGGCGCCCGGGTCACCAGCACGGTCTTGGTGATCTCGTCGTAGTCGCGCCCCTCGGCCTCGCAGTGCCGGCGCAGCACGTCGAGTTTGCCGGCCACGTCGGCCGCGCTGCTGCCGAAGACGTTGCAGGCGTCGGCGTACCGGGCGACCAGCAGCAGGGTCTTCTTCTCTCCCCCGCCGCCGATCATGATCGGCGGGTACGGCCGGCTCAGCGGCGCCGGCACGCAGAGCGTCTCGGTCAACTGGTAGTGCCGTCCCTGGTACGAGCCGTTGTCGTCGCTCCACATCTGCTTGCAGATCTGCAGCGTCTCCTCCAGCCGTTCGAACCGTTCGGCGACCGGCACCACCGGCACGCCCAGGCCGCGCTGCTCGCGCTCGTACCAGGAGGCACCGATGCCCAGCCGGGCCCGGCCGCCGGAGAGCACGTCAAGCGTCGTCACCGTCTTGGCCAGCAGCCCCGGGTAGCGGTACATCACGCCGGTCACCAGCAGGCCGAGCGTCATCCGCTCGGTCGCGGCGGCCAGGAAGCCCAGCGTCGTGTAGCCCTCCAGCATCGGCTCCTCGGCCGTCGCCATGCCCTCCATCTGGAAGAAGTGGTCCATCACCGTGAACGACGCCACCCCCGCCTGGTCGGCGATCCGCGCGGTCCGCGCCAGCGTCGGCGCGAGTTCGGTCGGGTCGGCCGGGGTGGAGAAGTTCCAGTAGTGCAGTCCGAGTCTCATCGTGACCCTTCGCAAGAGGTCCGCGCCCCGATCGGGGCCTCCATCGCCAGCCTATGCCCGCCGCCGGGGAGGATGCGGTGGTGAGCGTGACAGAGCAGGTCGTACGCCGAACGAATCTTCCGGTGGCCGGGTCGTGGGAGGCGCTCGTTCTCGACGTCGAGCGGCCCGGCCCCGCCGCCCTGCGGGTGGAGGTGGCCGGCCGCGGGCGGCTGCTGCTGCGGCAGGGCGACAGTGTGGCGCTGCTGGCCGTCCTCGACGACGACCGGGCCGGGGTCGACTACCTGGCCACCGGCCGGTTCCGGTCGCCGGTGCCGCCGGTCCGCGCCGCCCGCGCGGCGGCGCTCGCCCGCCAGCGCGAGGACCACTCCTGGTACGCCGGCTGGGCGCACCACTTCGCCACCGCGCTGGCCGAGGTTGGCAGCGGCCCGCTGCACGCCGGCCGCTGGGTGATCAGCGCGGAGGTGCCCCGGCTCCGGTCGGCGTCCTGGGCGGAGCTGCTGCTGCCCCACGGTCCCGGCCGCATCGACTGGTTCACCGACAACGGCGCCTGGCAGGTCCTGCCGCTGCGCCGGCTGGCCGACCCGGGCGACGGGCGGGTCAGGGCGTACCGGAAGCAGAGCCGGGACGGCTCGCTTCCACCGGTGCTGCTGTGGTGGATCAGCGGCCTGGACAGCTATCTCGTCCTGGACGGCCACGACCGGCTGGTCGCGGCGCTGGCCGAGCGGCGACCTCCGCCGCTGCTGGGGCTCTCGCTGGTCCGCCGCGAGCAGGCGGCCGACGAGGCCGCGGCGGTGGTCGTCCGGCACGCCGCCGCCGTGGCCGCTCTGGCACGGGCGGTGGACGCGGGAACACCGGGCGCGTCGGTGGCGCTCGCCGCGGTCAACCGCCGGGTCGCCCGCGACCTGAGCGCCGTCGAGACCGGGTACGGCCCGACCCGCGCCTGGCCGCTGCCCGGCGGCTCGGCGGCATGGACCGGCCTGGTGCGTACCCTCGCTCCGGGCTGGCCCGCGACGGCGCCGGAGCCGACCGGGGGTTCGGCGCGGTGGCGCGGATGACGGCAACCGGCCCAGGACAGGTGACGTCCTGGGCCGGTTGTTGGTGCCGCCGTGGGGTGGTGCCGATCAGACGATGTTGATGTCGCTGCACCACATGTAGGTCTGGTCGGCGTGCGAGGCCTTCCAGATCACGAACAGAATGTGGTTCCCGCTACGTCCCGAGGTCGAGACGTTGAACGAGATGTTCTGCGCCGGCGCGTAGCGGCCGGTCGTCGTGATCAGGTCGAGGTTGCCCCACCCGAGCCGCTGGGTGCTCGGGTTGAACCCCTGCTTGGTGACGTAGACCCGGAAGAAGTCCGCACCGTGGCTGGCCTGGTCGTACAGCTGGACCGTGAAGCTACGGCCGACGGTGGTCGACTTCCACGCGCCGGGCTGGTTCAGCGTGTCGTTGCGGGACAGGCCGTTGCTGCAGAGCTGGCCGTCCGGGGTGCGGGCCTGGTACTGGCCGGCGAGGCCGTCGCGCAGCGCGCTCATCCAGTTCCACATGGTGTCGGGGTTGGCCTGGAACGCCCGGTAGCACATGGGGTCCTGCTGCTGCATGGCCGGGTTCATGTGCTGGCTGCCCCAGGTCTTCCAGCACTGGTAGGCGCGGGTGGCCGGGTTGATGATGGTGCCGTGAGCCTGGGCCGCACCGGCCCAGGGCAGCATGCCGACCATCACCGCGAGCGCCAGGCCGACTGCCTGGAGCGGTCTGCGGACGGCTGGCCGTGATCGGCCACCGGATCGATCGAACCTGTGTGGACGCACTGTTCATCCTCCGTTCCTCGGCACAAGGAGATCAGTTTGGATCGCTTCCAGTAACTGTTACATCGGGATTCGTCGATGTCAACTCTGGTCCGCTTTGGCCCTGGTTTGAAGCAGGCTGACCGAGATCACCGGCTCGTCCGACTCCCACGCAAAGCCGCTGCTCAGACCCCCGCCGCGGCGTCGTAGCGGCGGCGCAGGTCGGCCATCTCGGCGTCGGTGAGCGCCTCCTTGAGCGCCAACTCCTCGTACTTGTCCGGAAACATCTCCCGCAGCCGGTCGACGAACATGACGCCTTCGGTCGCCTCGACCACCTCAATGCCCGGCGGATCGGCCGTCATGTCCATGATCACCGGGCCGGCCAGCTTGACCGCCACGTCCCAGGGGTAGTCCCGCTCGGCGACCCCGCACAGGTGGAAGCCGTAGACCGTCTGCACGTCGGTGAGCGCGGTGACCTCGGCCGGCTCGTAGCCGTAGACGCGGACCCCGCAGATCACCGCCGGCTTCTCCCCGTCGGCGGCCACCTGCTCGACAGCCTGTCCGGCGTGGTGATGCTCCCCCGGGTCGGCCTGCTCCAGAGTGGTACGCATCCGGGCCAGAATCTGCTCCTGCAGGTCCGCCGGCTCCGCCGCCTCCGAGCCCGATCGGGTGACGAGGACGGCCGCCCCCGCCGAAGCCGCCAGCAGAACCACCGCAACCCACACAAACCGGTTGCGGTACCACCGCGCGAAACTCTCTCGGTAACCCATGATTGCCTCTCACCTCGTCGCCGGCTCTGGTGCCGTGGCAGACCACACCGGAAAGATCAGATCGGAGGCCTCCGGCCGGCAGGCGCGGAGCGCGCCGGCCGTCGCGAGGACACCGCTCGGATTTGGGTTGCGGGCGAGAACCAGCCCGGAGAAGTCCGCCCACCGTCGTGGAGCTGGCCCGGCGGTCCGGCCGATGCGGCGCGCAGGCGTCTACCCAGAGTCGGCGCGCTGCCGGCACAACCAATGCTCCCGTACGGGCCGTCTCAGCGCGGTTGCCCCCGCACTACGGCGATATGAGCCCATTCCAGCACGGTTGAAGCGTTCCGGCAACATAGACCGGCATCAGTGTAGATGATCCCTGGTCGGGCACCGACCGCAGCGAAAGATCAGGGCTTGAGGAAGATGGCCGTGTCCCAGACCCCGTTGCTGGTCCAGATGCGTCGCCAACCCGCGAGCGCCTCGGCGACCTCCGACCACACCGGACCGGCCGGCCCCTGCGCCGGCCCCCGGGCCGCCGGAGAGCGGGAGTCCGAGGGGAGGTACCGGTCGACGTTGTCGATGATCAGCAACCCGCCCGGACGGAGCTTGCCGAGGGCGAGCCGCGCGCAGGCGTCGCGGTAGGTCCCGTCGACGAGCACGAAGTCGAGACTGCCGTCGGCAAAGCGCGCGATCGTACGTGCGTACTCGCTTTCGGCGCCGCGATCGGCGGGAACGTCCAGCGGCGCGAACAGGTAGTCCACGTTGTGGACGCCACGATCTTTCAGCCGATAGGCGACCGCGCTGTACCACTCCTCGTCATGTTCCACACTTGTCAGGTGTCGGACCCGGTCGGCCAACCACAGGGTGCTGCGCCCGGAACCGAACTCCACGCCGTGATCGGCCGGGCGGAGCATGGTGGTCAGCAGTTGGGTTGCCTGTGGCGTCAGCCAGGGCGCGTCGGGATGGCGCCGGGTGTAGCGCAGTTCACGCAGGCGGTCGACGACGTAACGAGGTTTCCAGTGGCGGACGGTTCGCATTCTGTTCCTTGATCATCGGTAGGCTGGCAGCACGGCGAACATGTCCCGCGAGCTGGCGCCCGCCGGGTCCGCGTCGTGGAGCACGCCCTGCTGGTCCGGACGGACGAACTGGTAGCCGTACTTGGCGAGAATGGCGGCGACCGGCCCTCGGTCCTCCCCCAGCAGGTGCGAACTCCTCGCGTTCCATTCAAGTTGCAGGACGCCGATCCGCTGCTCCTCGAGTGCCCGGCGGCCCCCTTCGAGCACCAGCCGCTCGGCACCTTCGACGTCGATCTTCACGCCCGCCGCGAACCGGTTGCCGAGCACGTTGTCCAGGGTGTCGACCTCGATCGTCTCGCCCACCGCGTCGGGACCGAGCAGCAGGTGATTCATGCTGTCCGCTCCCCTGCTCAGGGTCATGCGTCCCCGCTGGGCCGCGAGACCGCACTGCCGGACCGTGATGGGAAAGTCGTTGAGACCGACGTTGTCGCGGAGCCGCCGCGCGGCGTCCGGGGAGGGCTCGATCGCGATGACCTCGGCCCCGAGGTCGCCGGCCCACAGCGCGTAGTAGCCGACATTGCTGCCGACATCGACGAACAGGTCGCCCGGCCTGAGGATGCGGCGCCACGCGCGCATCTCCTCCCAGTCCGGCGGGTTGGCGTACACCACCTTTGATGCGGACGCGCAGTGCAGCTCGACCCACATCCGGCCGCGGTCGCCCACCCGGGTCAGCGTCGGCAGGCCGATGCGTCCCCGGACCTGAAAGCGCACCGCCCGCATGATGCTGCTCAGTTGCCGGCCACGGTTGGCCGGGTGTGACCAGGTGTAGGTCAACACCTGCCGGCTGTGCCGGACAGCGGTGGCGCCAGGCCAGGTCATTCGGTTCTCCTGTCGGTAACGAAGAGAGTCAGCATCAGAACTACACCGGACCGGGACGGTTTGGACGGACGTGGTGTCCGCCATGAAATCGCTCCAAACCCATCGCCAGCGTAAGGGATGCTTCCGCACAGGAAGGTTGATATCGCCAATGAGGCGTCGACGATCAACGCGAATGTCCGTCCCCCGGGGCGTCGCCCCGTCCTCCGGACGGCGGGCATCGCCGCCGGCACAGATCGCTCCATCAGGTCCGGGCAACCCCGGTCACTGGCGCGACGAGGTGGTGCGCCGAGGGCTCAGGTGGTGACCGCCGCCGGGATCACCCGCCGCTGATCCGGTACGCCCGGATGACGGTCTGCTCGACGGTGTTGCCGTCGGCGTCGGTCACGCTGGCGCGCAGCGACGCGTAACCATCCCCAGCCGGGTGCGGCACGAGCATCACCCCGCCGCCGGGGGTGTCCCGCACCTTCACCTCCCGCCACGTCGCGCCGTCGTCGAACGACACCGCCACGGACAGCCGGCGCGCCGGCCCCGCCGCCGAGCCCGGCTGCGGCACCACCCGCAGCGGGACCGGATGAACCCGGCCGGCCGGGGCCGCGTCGGCGGCGGCCAGTCCGGTGTCGAAGGCCACGGTGGTCAGCGGCAGCGGCCGCACCGCTCCGGCCGGTCCGGCGGCGGACCGGAAGGTCCAGGCCGCGCTGACCCGGGTGGAGAGCGGAACCAGGCCGGTCCGGTCAGCCGTCGCCTCCAGGCGGTACGCCGCCTCGCCGTCCGGCTGTCCGGGAAAGGTGCCGGACAGGTACGGTTCCTCGGCCACCAGGGCGCCGTCGCGGTAGAGCGCGGTCCGGCTGGTGTTGGTGTAGCCGCTGCCGAGCCGGCCGGCGCCGTCGCTGAACAGCGGCAGCGCCGCCTCGATGGTGTTGTCGGTGCGCTTCACCCCCCAGCTTCCCGCCAGCCCCGGGGCGCTCAGCGCCGGGCCGAAGACCCCGCGGTTCCACCGCTCGGTGTACTCCCGGCCGGCCCGATACCGGGTGAGCGGGCCGACTGCACCGCTGACGTACGCCCGCTGTCCGCTGTCCAGGCGGGTCCACTCGTCGAACCCGGAAACCCATTCGCCGCCGCCGTCGGTGTTGAAGTACTCGGTCCGGCCGAACGGCGTCTCGTACTCCAGCAGGCTGACGTTGCCCCCGGCGTCCATCCGGCCCGGCGCGATGGCGTACGCGTACTTCTCCGCCCTGCCGCCCGGCGCGAGTCGGGCATGCTCGGCGTGCACGGTGGCCAGGTCCGCCGCGGCGACCGCCCGGGTGAAGCCGGTGGGCAGGTGGCCGTCGACGAACCAGGCCAGGTTGTAGACGGTCGGGCTGCCGTTGACGCCGCCGACGGCGGTGGGCTCGGCGAACCAGGCGCCCACCTTCGCGGTCAGGGCGGGATCGGTGGCCGACCCCAGCTGGCCGGTGTAGAGGCGGGCCGGATCCCAGCTGAAGACCACCTCGCTGTGCCGGGCGCCGTTCGCGCTGACCTGGGTGGCGACCTCGGCGAGGTACTGGACGGCCGAGGTGGACGGCACCGACACGGTGACCGGGCGGCCGAGCCGGGCGTCCACCGGCACGGTCTGCGCGCCGGTCAGGTCGAGTCGCGGCTGGGCGAGCACCGTCGTGTCGGGGCTGCCGCTCCACGGGTCGGAGTAGACGGTGGCCAGCAGCGCGTACCGACCGGCGGGCAGCCGGAGCCGGACCGTGCCGCCGACCTGGTCGAGCCGGTACAGACCGGGGGCGTCGGTACGCACCAACGTGCCGGCGTAGAGCTCCGCCGGCCGACCGGCCCGGTCGATCATGTGCAGGGTCAGCTCGTGCTCCTCCGGGCCGGCGACCGCACCGAGCGGGGTGCGCACGACCTGCTCCCCCGCGGTCGCCACCAGGTATCCGGTGTAGTAGCCGTCCGCGGTCACCGCCCGGGTGTCGCCGGTCACCTCCACGGTGGCCTGCCCGCCCGCGGGCACCGTCACCCGGTCGGCGCTGGTGCTGAACAACCCGGCCGGCGGCGGTGCGCCGTCCGGTCCGCCGGCCCGGACCGCCAGGTCCAGGGTGATCGGCGCCGATCCGTGGTTGCGGTAGGTGAGCGTCCGGGTCACCGGATGGTCGTCGCCGTGCGGTGCCGGGTGGTGGCCGAGGCTGACGCTCGGCGGGTCCGCGGTGACCGCCTGGCCGATCGCCCGCGCCGCGTCGACCCGGCCGGCGCCATGCCCGAACACCCCGCCGTCCGGACCGGGGCTGGCCGAGCCCATCAGCGCCGCCTTGAGCTGCGGCGCGGACCAGTCGGGTCGGCGCTGGGCCAGGAGCGCGGCGGCGCCGGCCACGTGCGGCGTGGCCATCGAGGTGCCGGAGCTACCGACGTACGGCTGGCCGGGCTCCCCGATCCAGCCATCCGCGCTGCGGGCGGCGGTGATCTCCACACCGGGCCCGGTGAGGTCGGGCTTGACCGCGCTGTCGTGGAATCTCGGCCCCCGGCTGGAGAACCAGGCGAGCGCGTCGGTGCTGTCGACCGCGCCCACCGCGAGGGCGCTGTCGGCGCTGGCCGGCGAGCCGACGCTGGCATCCTGACCGTCGTTGCCCGCGGCGGCCACGAACAGCGTGTCGTACTGCTCGGTCAGGGTCTCGACGGCCGTTTCCATCGGGTCGTCACCGGCCGAGTCCGGCCCGCCCAGGCTCATGTTCACCACCGTCGCGCCCTGCTCGGCCGCCCACTGCATGCCGGCCAGGATCCAGGACTCGGCGCAGTCGCCGGTGGCGACGCAGACCTTGCCGCTGATCAGCCGGGCACCCGGCGCCACCCCCCGGTTCCGGCCATCGGAGGCGGCTCCGCTGCCGCCGATCGTGGACGCAACATGGGTGCCGTGGCCGTACCGGTCCCGGCCGTCCTCGGCGTCGCCGGTGAAGTTCTCCGCAAGCGCGATCCGTCCGACCAGGTCGGGGTGCGCAGTGTCCACCCCGGAGTCCAGCACCGCCACCGTCACCCCGGTGCCGTCGTATCCCGCCTGCCAGGCCGCCGGGGCGCCGATCTGGGGCACGCTGGTGGCCAACGAGAGCGTCCGCATCCCGTCCAGCCACACCTTTGCCATGCCGTCGGCCAGCGCGGTACGCCGGCCACCGCCGCCCGCCCGGCCGGCGGCCTCGGTGGTGCCGGTGATCCCGCGCCAGAAGTCCGCCATCGCGGCGCGGTCGGCCCGCATCGACACGCCGTCGATGGCGGGAAGTTCGCGGACCACCGTGGCGCCCGGCACCCCGGCGCCGTCCCGGCCCGACCGCCTCGCCCCACCGGCATCGTCGTACGCGACGATGAGCGGCAGATCGGCCCGCCGGTCGTAACCGTGCTCCAGCAGCAGCGTGACGTCGAAGAGGCGGCGGTCCAACCGGTCCCGCTGGATCAGTCCCAGGGCGTCGTGCGGGATGACGTATCGGCGCTGGCCGTCCTGTTGGGTCAGGAACCGTACCCCGGCGCGGCCCTGGCCCGGCTGGACGCGCAGCGGCCCGCCCCCGGACACGGTGACCCGGTCGCCGGTGACCAGCGTGACCGTCCGCGCCGCCCCACCCGGGAGCGACGGGGCGCCGGCCGCGACGGCCCCCGGGCCGGCCGCGACGGTCACCACCACGGCGGCCGATATCGCGACCACAACCGCCAGTGGGCGCGCGACGGCGACCCTCCACATTCGACGCATGTTTCCCCCGTGTCGTCGAGCGGTGCCTCAAGCCCGCCGATGGATCGGAGAGACATTCAACATCGAGGTGCGCTGATCGGTCAACCTGCGGCTCACCGACGCCGGCTTCACCTTGGACCATCCGAGGTGGTCGGCCGCCGCTGCGGACCTGGCGTCGCGGCGCCACAGGAGCTGACCAGTCCCCTACCGGATCGTCTCGTCGCCGAAGGTCGCGGCCAGCGCCTTCGCGATCAGGTCGGGCAGGTCGGTGCGGCCGTCGTCGTTCGCCCAGCGCACCAGCGCGGTGTGCATGGCGGCCAGGCAGGCGCTGGCGGCGGCCTCGGCCTGGAAGGCGGCGTCCGGGTCGGTGGCCTCGATCCCGAGACCGGCCACGATGGCCCGCTGTAGCGCGTAGTGGTTGTCCAGGTGCCTGGCCCGGAGGGCGGGCGTCGAGATCATCAGCCTCAGTCGGGCCAGTAGGAACCGGTCGTCGGAGGCGGTCAGCGCCCGCGCCGAGTCGACGAGCGCGCCGCCGATGCGGCGTGGCAGCGGCTGGCCGGCGGGCGTGGCGGCGATCCGCTCGGCGACCAACGGGCCGTTCTGGTCGACCAGCACCAGGTCCTCCTTGGTGGGGAAGTGCCGATACACCGTCATCGGGGACACCCCGGCGGCCTCGGCCACGTCGTTGACGGTCGTGCCGTCGTACCCGCGCTCGACGAACAACCGCACCGCGTGTGCCTGGATCACGCGCTGCGTCTCGGCCCGTCGCTGCTCCCGCAGGGTGGAGTGTCGCTCGCCCATGTGGTAGACACTATCGCACTGGTAGTAACTACCATTTAGGGAGTAGCTAACACATGGATGATCTGATCGGCAGGACAACCCTGGTGACCGGCGCGTCGCGCGGCATCGGAAAGGCCATCGCGCTCCGGCTGGCAGCGCGGGGTGCGACGGTCATCGCACACTTCGGCACGGACCAGGACGGCGCGTCGGAGACGGTCGACCAGATCGAGCGGGCCGGCGGAACGGCGTACGCCGTCGGCGCCGAGTTGGGTGTGACCGGAGACGTCGAGACCCTGTTCGCCGGGGTCGAGGCCGCGCTGGCCGGGCGGCAGCTCGACATCCTCGTCAACAACGCCGCTGCGCCACCTGCCGGCCCGCTCGGCGCCACCACACCGGCCGCCTTCGACCGGCTCTTCGCGGTGAACGTGCGGGCCCCGTACTTCATCATCGAGCGGGCGCTGGCCCTGCTCAACGACGGCGGCCGGATCATCACGATCTCGTCGGTGGCGACCCGGATGGCCAACGCCACCCAGACGTCGTTCGCCATGACCAAGGGCGCGGTCGAGACGATGACCCTGACGCTTGCCAACCAGCTCGGCGCCCGGGGCATCACGGTCAACGCCGTCGCGCCCGGCGCCACCCGGACGGCCACCAACGGGCCGGTTTTCGAGACCCCGGGGCTGACCGAACTGATCACCGGCATGACGGCGCTCGGCCGGCTGGGCGGAACCGGTGACGTCGCCGACGTGGTCGCGTTCCTCGCCTCCGACGCCGCGCGCTGGGTCACCGGGCAGGTCATCGACGCCAGCGGCGGCCTCTTCCTCGGCCCACGCGCTTGAGATTGCGCCCGGTCAGTGCCTGCGGCGCAATTCCCTTAGCACGCCGTGCCGGCGTAGGGCCCACGCCAGCCGCCGGACGCTGGGGTGCCGCACGAACAACACCGCGACCCGGCGGATCAGGCCGAACCGACTGTCCCGCACCTGATTCTCGGCCGCCGCCCAGATCAGCTCCCGCACCTTCGCGCTGTCGAGCACCGCCCGCACCTCACGCCGCACCGCGGGATCCTCGGCCGCCGACGCGACGGCGGCGGCCTGACCGGGCCGATCCGCCAGCGGCTCCACCGCCGCAGCGATCAGCGGCCGTCGCACCTCGTCGCGCTCCAGCAGCAGCAGTACGGCCTCGCGGATCTCGACCGAGTCCGACGCGGACCGCAGCAGGGTCAGCAGGCTGCGCTCAACCTCGCGGTTCTGGTCCGAGACGGCCAGCGCCGCCAGCAGCGTGGCCACCTCGTCGAGATCGATGAGGTGTTGCACACCGCTGCGGAACTCCGGCAGTTCCCAGGCGACCTGCAGACCCTTGGCGAGATTGCGGTTCATGGCCCACCCGCTACCCGGAAACGACAGGCGACGAAACCCGCGCTCGCCGGTGGCGGGGCGACAGCCCGTCCGGCGCAAATCACGACGGTCATGGGTGCGGCCGAGGTGGTGGCCCGGCCGCACCCGGTCCTGATCAGCAGACCGCCTGGCCCATGAAGTTCCTGAGGACGAAGTTGGCCAGCCCGGCCTGGAAGTAGCCGACACCAGCGCGGATCGGGTGCCCGGTGTACAACTCCACTCGGGAACCGATGCGAACGACGTACGCCTGCTCACCGTCGGGGTTGCGGATCAGGCGGCCGCGGTCGCCGTAGATGCTCTCGAGCTCGCTCCAGCTCATGCCGACCGACGCGCCGGCGGGAGACCGGGGCGGGACGGTGGCGGTGCCGACCTCCACCAGCCGGCCCGCCCGGAAGGCCAGAATGAGCGCCCCCGACCATTCGCCCGTCACTCCGGTGAGTACGACGTCACACTCCTGCGGCGGGGTGACCCAGTCGATCAGACCGGCCTCATGCAGGGCCTGCAGCCGAGCGCCGATCCGATACGGACCCGCACCGCGAACACTCAACACCGACCCGACGGGAAGCTCCATGGCGGTGCCGGCCGACGTCAGGCCGGCCAGTTCGGTGTACGCCGGGCCTGCTGCGCGGGGCGAGGCGGACCCGGGTAACGCCGCCATGACGAGCAGCCCCAGGGCCAGCACACCGACGGCGACGAAACGTGGAAATGAGGGACGATTCATGACAGCTCTCCTCAGTCGTGGCGACCTTCCAAGAAGTCAGTCCGCTCTCCACCCACTTTTGTTCGCCGCTTCCCGGCATCAGACCGGCAAGGTGGAACTTGACCGTACTCATGCTGATGTGCAGTTCTCGCGCGATCTCGGCGTTCGTCCTGCCACGGGTGGCCTCGACGCCGTCCAGGATCGGCATCCAGATGTCGAACAGGCACGTCCGGCCGTAGCCGGCAGGCCAGCGCGACCGCCACCCGCCCGTCGGCTACCTGCCTGACCACTGCTGGTCATCACCCGGGTCGCCTGGACCTGGCCGAGATAGCGGCGGGACGTCGCGCTGAGCGCCGCTCCTCGGCAGGAGATGGTCGTCAGACAACCGTGCGTGACCACTGCTGGTTGGTGCCGGTGTTGCAGGTGTACTGCTTGAGGACGACGCCGTCGGTGGTCGAGGCGGCGGGTACGTCCACGCATTTGCCGCTGTGGCGGGCGCGGAGTTGGAAGTAGCTGCCGTTGGTGACCAGTTGGAACTGTTGGTTGGTGCCGGTGCCGCAGGTGTACTGGATGAGGTCGGCGCCGTCGGTGGTGGAGGCGCTGACCACGTCGAGGCATTTGCCGCTGTGCCGGCTGATGATGCGTTGGTGGCCGCCGCCGGCGTCCTCGAACCGCCACTGCTGCCACGGGTTGCCGCCGTAGGTGTACTGGCCGATGCGCGCGCCGTTGTCGGTGTTCGGTTGCTGGACGTCCATGGCCTTGCCGCTGTGTCGCACGGTGAGCCGGTAGACCGATCCGGTCGATGGTGGCGGGGTCGTCGGGTCCGGTCCGATCGTGTCGCCCCACCCGTAGCGGATCCGGTCGGCGCCGGAGGGGTTGCGGACGGTCAGGTTGAGGTCGGTGCCGCTGCCGGTGAGGGCGAACATCGAGTACCAGTCGTAGCCGATGGTGCCGGGTTTGCCGCCCAGCGCCGGCCAGTAGGTGCCGCCCATCTGGTTGTCCCGCATCACCTGCGCCATGGCGCGGATGTGGCGCACGAAGTTGTCGGTGCTGCCCGCGTCGGCGTAGTTGCGGCCGTCGTTCATCGGCGCGCCGAACTCGGTCGCGACCGCCCGGGAGGCGCAGGTGCCCAGCCGGGTCTGGATGTGACTACGGAACGCGTCGTAGGACATCTCGCCGTAGAAGAAGGCGTAGTGGTGGAAGGAGAGCAACGTCGCGTTGAAGCGGCTGTCGTTGCAGATGTCGCGTAGGTCCTGGCTGTAGCCGGTGCCGCCGATGAGGACCCGGCTGGGCACCGCCGAGTAGTGGTGGCTGAGCCAGTTCGCCGCGACGTTGCGCCAGTCCGCCGAGCTGTAGCCGTGCGGCTCGTTCATCGGCTCGAAGTAGACACTGGGGTTCGAGCCGTACGTGTTGGTCACCGTGGACCACATCGCGTTCCACGCGGCGAGGTTCGTGATCCGCCCGCCCGAGGCGGCGCCGTCCTCCCAGTAGGCGAGGATGACCTTGAACCCGCGGGCGGTGGCGGCGTCGATGGCGCCCCGGTACGCCTCCCACCACGCGGTCCCCACCGTGTGGGTGTTGATCGGCAACCGGACGGTGTTGACCCCCATGCTGGCGGCCATGTCGTCATAGAGGGCATTGGCCTTGGCCCGCACCGTCGCGTTGCTGTCCGACGCGCTCATCCCATGCAGCACGAGCGGACCGGTGCTGAAGTTGTCACCCAACACCGCCCAGTTCATGCCACGGAACTGGGCGGTGGCAGCAGCCGCCGGCGACGCCGCCACGACGACGACGACACCAGTCACCGCCGTCAACGCTCCCACCAGGGCGACCAACAGACGGCGCAACAGCCGGGCGCTCCCCGACGGGTACGCCTGGGGCAGCCCGCTCCGTGTCATGACATGTCCAATCGGCAGGTACGTTAAGGCCGTGTTACGGGCAAGTGTTAGCGCTCTCATCCCGGCTGTCAAGGCATCGAAGACGATCGACGTCGGGTCGGCGAGAAAAAGTCGTTGCCCCGACGATCATCCGGGGCGTACCGTTTGAGCACAGGCAAGGACCGGAGCGACCGAGCGAGGAGGACCGACGTGTTGCGGCAAGCCAACAGTGCACCGTGGCGACTGATGTCGCTCGGCGAAGCGGTCGCGCCTTGTAACGGTCGCGTCCGAATTGACGACTATGAGCTGGATGGGTGGCCCGGCTAGACCGGAGCCGATCGCGTAGCCGCCCACCCAGGCCAGGGACCGGGCGGCTTTTTCGTACCCCGATCCCAGATCTTTGTTCGTGCTCAGGGGTGTAGCTCAGTTCGGTCAGAGCGCCGGCCTCCAAATCCGGATGTCGCGGGTTCGAATCCTGCCGCCCCTGCTTCTCCCCCGACCTCGGCCGGCGGGACTGATAGTTGAGAACTCCACAGCGGATGGCATGAAATCCGGCGGCGCCGCCTGCGCAGCAAATGGCTGCGCCGCCGGGAAACGGGAACGACCGGCGCGGTGACCGGACCTGGTTTGGGACCAGGAAGCGTGGGGTTCGACTCCCCAGTTCCCGACGCATGCGGTACTCGCCACAGGTAGGGCACCACTCTTCCACAGTGGCACAGACCGGGTTCGAGTCCCGGGTACCGCTCTCGATGGGGATTCGGCTAGTCGGCAGGCCACCGGGTTTTGGCCCCGGACGGGCGGGTTCGAATCCTGCATCCCCAGCCACGCCCCGGTAGCCCAACGGTAGAGGCGGCCGGCCAAACCTGGCTCAGTGCGGGTTCGAGTCCCGCCCGTGGTACCACGGACTTTCAAGGCCATGCGGCTGTAGCTCAACGGCAGAGCGCCACCTTGCCGAGGTGGACATCGGGGTTCGACTCCCCGCAGCCGCTCCAACCGAACAACCACGACAACGAAGGGAGTATCCGGTGGACGTGCTGGTCATCAACGCCGATCTCGGCCCGCTCCACCGGGTCAGTCTCCGGCACGCGATCCGAATGCTCTGCCGGCAGGTCGCCGAGATCCACGAGGCGCAGCCCGACCGGCTGATCGGCGTCTACCCGATGCCGACCGTGGTCCGGCTCGTCCGGTATGTCGTCACGAAGTGGCGCTACGCCAGGGGGCCGACCTGGTCCCGCAAGGGCGTGCTCACCCGCGACGGCCGCACCTGCGGCTACTGCGGCGGGCACGCCACCACCGTCGACCACGTCCTGCCCCGCTCGCGCGGTGGCCGGAACTCCTGGTCGAACACGGTGGCGTCCTGTTACGACTGCAACCAGCGCAAGGGCGACCGCACCCCCGCCGAGGCGGGCATGACGTTGCGGTCCAAGCCGGCGGCGCCCACGTGGGTCGCCCTCGCCCAGCGCTGATCCGGCCGGCGGAAACCAGGGGGTCCGCCGGCCACCTTCCCGGATCGTCCAATCGGTAGGACGCCTGACTCTGGATCAGGAAATCGCCAGGTTCGAATCCTCGTCCGGGAGCGCAACGCGCGGGGGTCGGTTCGAGTCCGGCCGGCGGCTCCACGGGGTACGTGCTGGTGCACAGGCTCGCTTTGCAAGCCTGCCGCGCGGGGTTCGACTCCCCGGTACTCCACGCAGTTCATGCCCGGATGGCCCAACGGGAGAGGCGCGGCGCTCAGAACGTCGTTGTTGCAGGTTCGAATCCTGCTCCGGGTACGCAGCACGCCCACACGGAAGGGTGGCGCCCTTCCGCCACGTCGCCGTGGCCAAGCCCGGTTAAGGCACCTCGCTGATATCGAGGAGATCGGTGGTTCAACTCCACCCGGCGACACGCATGCCCCGGTAGCTCAACTGGACAGAGTGGCGGTCTACGAAGCCGGAGGTTGCAGGTTCGAGTCCTGCCCGGGGCACAGACTTGGAGGGGACAGCCGACAGCCGGCGCCGGCCGCGGTTTCGAAAACCGTTGGGGAAAACCCGTAGAAGTTCGACCCTCCTCCCCTCCGCTCGCGGGCCGCGAGCATGGATGGTCATGCTCCGGACTCTTAATCCGGAGAGCAGGGTTCGAGTCCCTGGCGGCCCACGTCCACCCTCGGTAGCTCAATGGACAGAGCAGCAGGTTTCTACCCTGCGATGTGCGCGTTCGAGTCGCGCCCGAGGGACTTCGCCGCTTGCGCCTGACGGGACGGGCTCCTGGCTTTTACCCAGGATTGACGGGGATCGAGACCTCGGGGCGGCACTTGCGGGATGGCGCAGTGGTAGCGCGGCGGGCTCATAATCCGCAGGCCCCAGGTTCGACTCCTGGTCCCGCCACGTTCCGGTAGCTCAGCCAGGTGGAGCGCCGCCTCGACACGGCGGTGGTCGGAGGTTCGAATCCTTCCCGGAACACTTGGTCCCACGTCGCCCAATCGGTAGGGCAGGCGGCTGTTAATCGTCAAGGTGCTGGTTCGAGTCCAGCCGTGGGAGCCATGCCCGCGTAGCTCAACGGAAGAGCGTCTGGTCCACACCCAGAAGGTCGGAGGTTCGACACCTTCCGCGGGCACTTCACCCCATGCGGGCGCGCCACCGATGGTGAGGTGGGGCCGGCTGTAACCCGGCTGCTTGACGCTGAGGAGGTTCGAATCCTCTCGCCCGCACCATGCCCTCGTAGCTCAGCGGATAGAGCACCGTCCTCCGACGGCGGGTTGTCGCTGGTTCGAATCCAGCCGAGGGCACGCACGGTCGAATGCCCGAGTGGTCAGGGAGCGGTTTGCAACACCGTCTACGCCGGTTCGAATCCGGCTTCGGCCTCGGATGCCATCCGCTGTGGTCTCTCGTGGCGGGACGTTGGCTGTCCAGCCGCCGCTCATAACGGCGGTCCGCCCGGTTCGACACCGGGAGCCACGACGGGTACGACCGACGCGACAGGTCAGTCTGTCCCTTCGCGGACGTCCTTCCCCTGCTCGGCGAACGCCTTGAAATCCTGCATGTGCTGTTGCGACTGCTTGCGGAAGGCGCCGGGCATGAGGAGCCCGACCAGTCGCATCAGCGGGCTGCTGAACCGGAATTCGCTCTCGCTCTCCCAGCGCGTCGTCTCCGGACCGGCTTCGGTCAGCCGATCGCGCACCACACTCCACATGCCCGCGCCGACGGTCTCGCGGTCGAAGTGGACGACCACATCTTTCGGGATCCCGTGCAGATCTGCCGGCTCCCGGCGGGTGACCGTCTCGGTCAACTCCAGCTGCCGCTTTCCCGCCTGCAGCACGACCCGGGATGTGGTGCCGACCTGTCCGTGTTCCCCGTTCACCGGCTCGTGCAGCACCATGCCCCGCAGCCACTTCGGTAGGTGTGCCGGGTCGGCGAGCAGTTGGGCCACCTTCTCCCGTGGCAGGTCGATCTCGATCGAGTTGGCGTACCTCAAGGCGCGAATTCCCTTCAGGGTGCGTAGAACGTGGTGGTGGCCTCGACCGCGGCCGCGACGTGCCCCGGTTCGCCACCGGCAGCCAGGTGGGCCTCGCCCCAGGCGGCGGCGCTGCGCCGGATGAACTCGCGCCCTTCGGGCGACTTCTGGGCCACCTCGTGGCCGACGGTCTCGCCACCGGCCAACAGCCCGGCCAGGGCGAGGAGAGCCAGGTCCCAGCCGACGCCGCCCGCACCGGGGCCGTAGGTCGGGAAGAGCGGCTCGTCGACGTACGCCGCGTGGATCAGCTCGAATTCGGTCCCGCCGGTCGGGTCCGGGGCGAGGCGCACCTGCACCTCGCTCGTGCCGGGCCACGCGTCGGCGTCCGGCCCGTAGAGCCAGGACACCTTCAGCAGACGCGGCGGCTCGCACCGGAGGATCTCGCCGTGCTCACCACCGTCCAGCTCGAACTTCCCACCTGGCCGCAGGTCCCCGGTGACCGGCTTCAACCAGCGACCCAGCCGCTCGGGGCTGGTGATGGCGTCCCAGACGTCATCAACCTGCGCGTCGTATCGACGCCGCAGCTCGATGGTGTACGCGTCGCCGGCGGGCACCCGACCCGTGCCCATCGCCCGGCGAGCGGCGGCCAGTTCCTCCAGTACGTCTTTCATGTCACGCTCCCTTCGCTGATGGATCGGTCCTGCCCGCACCGAGCCCGGACCCGGTCCGCTGGTCGAGCTCCTGCCCAGCCGCAGTCCGAGCTGCCCGCCGACCCCTGGCCAGCTCGGTTTCCAGCGCGTCGAGGCGCTGTTCCCAGAAGCGGCGGAACCGGTCCAGCCACGCGTCGACCTCGCGTAGTGCCGCGGGTTCGACGGCGTAGAACCGGCGGGTGCCCTCGGTCCGCACCGACGCGAACCCGCTGTCCCGCAGCACGCGCAGATGCTGCGAGACAGCGGGCTGGGAGATGCCGAACTCGGCCCGAATCACGTCCGTGATCGCGCCGGAGGTCTGCTCACCGTCGGCGAGCAGCTCCAGAATGCGCCGGCGTCGAGGGTCGCCGAGGATGTCGAACGCGTGCACGACCGGAATAGTACCGGCCATCGCTTATATAAGCTAGTGCTGGCATGAAGCGGCGCCCGCGACCTCAGGACCGGAGTGCCTCGATGAGCTTCTGCACGCGACGGGTCCGGGTGTCGTCCCCCTTAGCGCCCTCCGCGGACAGGGCGTGTGCCCGCTGCTTGCTGTAGGAGAGAGCCGACCAGGCCCGCGCGGCCGCCGGGTCCGCGTCGAGCGCCGCCGCCAGGGCGGCGGGAACCTCGACGGTACGGGGAGCGTCGTCGACCGCCAGGGCCACCTCGATCTCGTCGCCGGCGCCCTTGCCGGTCTTCGCCCGGGTCTCGGCGTTGAACGAGATCAGGAACTGGCCGCCCATCGACGCGATCGTGTTCCGGTACGTGTAGCCACCGTCGATCGTGACGCGGACCGGAACGCGCTTGCCCCGACCGAGCGACAGCACGACCACCTCGGGTACGACGATGCCCACGTTGTGCCGCCTGCTCCCCACAGGGTGGTACGGAAGCTGACCATCGCGAGCACTCCCTCGGATTTCTGGCTGGTATGACGGGTTCGATCCCACCACGAATGCCCAGGTCAGGAATACGTCGGGGAACGCCCGCAGGACCATGAGCCGCGAGGACGGCGACAGGGCGTCCTGACCGGGGTACTGCTGTCACCACCGCTGTCCGACGACTGGACGAGCTGGCCGGCAACGACACGGGCGGCCGGTCGACCCCGATCCGCCAGACGATCGACGAATTCCTCGGCCGGCACGCTCAGAGCTCGTCGTAGTCCAGAAGTCCATTCTCCAGTACGTGCCGACGGAAACCACCGGGGCCAAAGGGTAGGTAGTAGTCACCTTCCAGAAGGTCGTCGGCTAGTGCCTCGACCATGACTGTCGTTAGTTTCCGCGCTCGGATCGCATCGCAGAGCAGCGGCACGGTTGCTGTGACCTGGATCCCTTTCTCTTCCGCAATATTGCGTGGTATAGCGTCGTCTATCACCACTTCGCATTTGTAAATTTGCCCCATGGCGAGGACCCCACATTCACCTTGGTTGCTCTCCCCGACCACCAGTCGGTCAGCGTAGTGGGCAAATGCTTCACTGAAATCACGGGCCGTTGATCGGTGAACATGGATCCAACTGGCATCCAGCACCGCCCGAACCGCCGACACATGCTCCGTGGCGTTGGTGAGTTCGCGCGCAACGGTATCGGGGATGTAGACAGGGCGCTCTCCTGCAAGAAAACGCAAGATCCCGAGCCATCCATGAATCGCGAAATGCCGTAACGGGCCGGTGTCGAATACCCAGGCGTCACTGGGAACCGTCACGATACGAACTTCCAGATCTCATCGGGCCGCCGCTCGCGAACGTTCGGCAGATCGGCCTCGTCGAAAGTGTATTGAAGCAATTCGAGTGCCCGTTCACGGCTGATTCTCTCATCGCGTACGAGCCGCAGTACCGCAAGCGCAAACGGTCGGGGGACCGTCGTTCCTGCCATCTCCTCAAGGGGGACGTGCAGTTCCATTTCAACAATGTCGGTCTGGGTCGTACGATACCTGCGTACGGAAGCTACTGTTTCGCTGTCAGCCAGCCCCAGTTCCTTCAAGCGCGTTGCGAGAGTAGCCATGTCGACCCGGAATTCACTCGCGATTTGAATTGCCGCACCACGCTCTCCTGATAGAGCAACCTTGGCAGGCCATTGCCGCGCGATCACAGCCTCAGGCAGTAGCAGTGCGCGCGAGAAACGATCGAGACGCGATTCCATGGGGACTGCATCATCGGAGTGGTCGGCCACCCGCCAGTCAACGGTGTAGGCGTCTGCGATCAGGTAGTGACCGAGTTCATGTGCCAGCGCAAGTCTCCTGCGGCCAACCTTCATGTAGCTGTTGACGAGACTAACACCTCCACGAGGCAACAAGACCGTACCGGCGTCAGCAGTGTCCTTTCCGATATCGCGCGAGAACACCAACAGTCCGACACTTGCAACGCTCTTGGAAATATTGCGAATGGGTTCCTCAGCCGAAAGGGACATCAAATCACGTGCTTTCACCGCGAGCGCCTCGGCCTCCGCGTTGGTGGAGGGCCGCGTGATGTCAACCCGAGAGATTGCATCGGCTGCATCGAGACCTAACTCCTCAACGTCCAATGAGGCGACGAACTCCACCTCGTTGGCAAGGCTCGCAAGCAGTGCATCAACCTGCGAGTCTGCGGTGTCCAGGCCCTGGCTGGACCGATGCGCAATAAGCGCTGGCACTGAGTCCTGGAAGAACGTCGACATACGCACACCGACAGCGGCGGCCACGTCCGACAGCTCAAGCGCCGTGACCTTGCGTACGCCCGCCTCGATCTTGTTTACGACCGTGCGCTCGAGTCCAACCGCTCGCCCAAGGTCTTCTTGACTCATGCCCACACGCTTGCGGGCTTCGCGGATGCGCTCGCCTAGCGCGCGTTCGTCAATCTCGGCCATAGGTGCGATTATCGCACATAGGCAGCGAGAGCGCGAAGGATCCGTAGTAGCAGCGGCGGCCACTCGGAGTGCTGCTTCGCGACGACGAGGGCAGGATTCTGCTCGTCGAGCCGGTGAAAACGCTCGCCCGAACGGCTGCATCTCGAGATGCGGGGACGCGGCTCAGCCCCGGGGCAGTGTCCGGCCGTCGGGCAGCGTTCGGCCGGACAGGAGTGCCACCAGCGAGCCGCTATCGGCGCGTACGGATTGGCCGTTTCCCCAGCTCCAGTCGGTGTCGGCGGCCGCCAGCCGGACACCGGTCAGGTCGACCCCGAACCAGGCGCCACCCGCGGCGGTGAGCTGGTCGAGGACGGCGGTCACCGCATCGGCTGGTGCGACCGCGGGCCGGTCGAGTGCGATCGTCACGTCCAGGGAGTGGATGACGGCATGGCGCAGTGCCCCGGCCGCGCCGCCGCCCGGCGGCTGCCACGCGTGCAGCCCTCGGGACCGGAGCTGGTCGAGAAGGTCGGTCACGGGCAGCGAAGCGTCCCGGGCGGCCACGGTGTTGGAGAGCACGGTGAAGTCGCCGCCGGCCGCCGCCATCTCGGCCCCGAACTGCTCGGGAGTCAGTCGGGCCGGCATCGTCACGTGTGCGATGACGTGGCGCACGAGCCACTTGTCGCACAGCGACGGGGCGTCCCAGCTGTCGGCGGCCGTGGTGCTCAGGAGATCGGCGAGCCCCTGGTAGGTCGGCGCCACCCAGGTCTGCGGGTCGGTCACGATCGGTCTCCCTGGATGAGGTGGGCAAGGTGCTCCCCGAGCTTGTCGAGGGAGGTGAGGAAGCCGGCGCGGGCCTGCGGCTCGCGCATCGGCTCGGGCACATGCCGCTGGTGGATGACGACAGCGGTGCTGCCGTCGCCGAGGTCGTCGAGGGTGCTTGTGGTGTGCATCCCGGTCGCCGGCTCGACCCAGGCGAGCCGTTCGGGCGGGACGACCTCGGTGAAGGTGGCGACCATCCGGTGGCTGCCGTGCTCGCCGCGCATCAGGGTCTCGAACCGGCCACCGGGGCGAAGTTCGACGATGATGCCGTCGATCGGCGTGGTCATGCCGCGTGGTCCCCAGAACTGCGCGAGTTCGGCCGGCTCGGTGAGACACCGCCACACCAGCTCGCGCGGCGCGCGGAAGACCCGCCGGTAGACGAGTTCGTCGTCGTTCACTTGTTGGCCGGGTCCTGCAGGCGGGCGAGGTGCGTCTCCAGCCGATCCATCCGCTCCGACCACGCGCGCCGGCTCTCCTCGATCCAGGAGAGCGCGGCGCCGAGCACCGCCGGTTCGAGCCGGCACGGCCGGGTCTGCCGGTGCCGCCCCCGGCTGATCAGGCCGGACTGTTCGAGCACCCGGAGGTGCTGCGACACGGCCTGCATGGTCATGGCGTACGGCTCGGCCAGCTCCTTGACCGTCGCCTCGCCCACGCTCAGCCGGGCCACGATGTCTCGCCTGGTCCGGTCGCTGAGCGCCGTGAACAGGGCATCGAGCTGCTGATCCTCGGCGGTACTTACCATGCGGGTTACTCAAGCATCTGCTTTATCAAGTGTCAACTAGAGGAACTCGCCCTCTACCTGACTGGGTTCTCCGTTTTACGCGTTGTACGCTGCGGTGGTGGTGGAGCGGGACTACGGCTGGACGGATGCCGGCAAGGCCAGCGCGATGAGCCTGAGCCGGGATCCGCGGACCATGAGCCGCGAGGAGCTGGTGGCGTACTTCGACCGGGGCGGCGACATCTCCGAACTGCTGCGCGACGCGGCGAGAGGCCCCGACCTGGGTCCGGCGCCGACCCCGGAGAGCGTGCCGATGATCGTGACCGGGGTACGGCTGTCCGCCACCGCCGTCCGACGGCTGGACGAGCTGGCCGGCAACGACAAGGGCGGCCGGTCGGGCCTGATCCGCCAGGCGATCGACGAGTTCCTCGCCCGGCACACCACCGAAGCGGCCTGAGCCGGATCAGCTGCGGAGTCCGGCCAGCGCTCGCGGCCGGCGGGCCGTCAGCCGAGCAGGCCCGCGCGCTGGGCGAGCATCGCCGCCCGCACCCGATTGTCACAGCCGAGTTTCGCGAAGACCCGGTACAGGTGGGTCTTCACCGTCCCCTCACTGACCCAGAGCCGGGCGCCGATCTCCGCGTTGGACAATCCCTGCGCGACCAACACCAGAACCTCGCGCTCACGATCGCTGAGCGTGGCGACCATCCGCAGCTCCTCCTGCGCGGGGGCGGGCGGCGGCGGCAGCCGGTCGAGCACCTGCCGGGTGACCTTCGGCGACAGGAACGCGGCGCCGGAGGCGGCGGCCCGGATCGCCTGGGGCAGTTCCTCGGCGGCCGACTCCTTGAGCAGAAAGCCGGCCGCGCCCGCGGCGAGCGCCTGGGCGACGTACTCGTCCTCGCCGAACGTGGTGAGCACGACGACGGACACCGAGGGGGCGACCCGACGGATCTCGCGCAGCGCACCCAGCCCGTCTAGGACCGGCATCCGGATGTCCAGCAGCGCGACGTCCGGCCGGTGCCGCACGGTGAGGTCGACCGCCTCGCGGCCGTCGGCCGCCTCCGCGACGAGCTCGAATCCTCCGCTGGCGCCCATGATCGCCGCGATGGCGGTACGGATGAGCCGGTCGTCGTCGGCCAGCAGAACGCGGATGTCACTCACGACAGGGCTTCCCGTCATCGTCTGGTCAGGACCCCTCGTCCAGGAACTCCTGCTTGTCGACGAGGACGCCGTCGCGAAAGCAGAACCGGAATATCAGGTCCTGCCCGGTCTCCACGGCGAGCTGCTCGGCCAGGGAGGCACGGTAGTCGACGCAGCTGGCGTCCGGCGCCACCACTCCCCCGACCGCACCGCTGATTCCGCCGTCATCGGGCAGCAGCGCGCGGACCTCGTCGGCGTCCTGGCCGACGCGGGCCTGGTCGAACGTCGCGCGGTCGACGGTGACGAAGGCGGTGGTGAGCCACAGCCCGGCGCCGCAGATCGCCAACACGCCGCAGATGGCAAGCGTGGTCGCCGCGAGCGTGAGCCGGGACCGACGGCGGTCCCGGTCGACCAACTCCGCGAAGTCGGCGCGAGCGGCCGGCGGCGGCGCCGGCCCTGCCGCGGCCGCGACCAGCGCCGACTCCGCCGGGTCCGCCAAGGTCGCCGGGTCCGCCGGACTCTCGGGGTACGGGAGTATCGCCGCCAGCCGGAACCCGCCGTCGGGGGTCGCGCCGTGGTACAGCGTGCCGCCCGCAACCCGGACCCGCTCGGCCAGGCCCAGCAGACCCTGCCCGGAGGTCTGCCGGACGACCCTTCGCCCGGCCGTATTGGTCACACTCGCGACCAGGGCGTCCAGCTCGTACCGCAGCGACAGCACGATGTCGCCGCCGTGCGCGTGGCGCAGCGCGTTCGTCACCCCCTCCTGGATCACCCGGTAGGCCGCGTGTTCGGTGAGCGGAGCGAGTGGACGGTCGTCGCCCGCTCCGACGATCGTGACCCGGGAGCCGGCCGCGCGGGCGCTCTGCGCCAGCTCGTCGAGGCTGGTGAGTGACGGCACCGGCGACTGTGTGTCGTCCTGGCCGAGGATGCCCAGGATCTGCCGCAGCTCGGCCATCGCCGCGGCCGACGTCTCCCGCAGCAGCGGCGCGTTGCCGTCGCGGGACATGCCCGCGTAGAGCGAGATCAGGGTCAGTTTGTGACCGAGCGAGTCGTGCAGGTCCCGGGCGATGCGGGTCCGTTCGCGGGCCTGCGCCTGCCGGGCGATGTCGTCCTGCTGGCGGTGCAGCAGCACGTTGCGGCGGTGCATGGCGGCGAGCAGTGTCCGACGTCGCCGCACCAGCCGCCCGGCCGCGGCAGGGAAGACCGCGAACAGCACGAACGCCGCCGACAGTACGACGGCCGTCGACGCGTCAGGTCGCTCCTCCCACCACCACGCCGCGCCGAGGAAGCAGGCCCAGGCCGCGGCCAGGCCGACGGCGAGCTGCCACCACCGGGCCGCGCGGTAGCTGAACGACACGCTCAGCACCGCCAGCAGCAAACTGTTCTCACCGCCGGTCCAGAGGCCAACGATCGCGGCCGCGAGGTAGGCGGCCAGCGGATTCACCAGCCGACCCACCAGCAGGATCGGAGTGCTCACGCCAACCAGCCAAGGCGCCGCCGGGTGGACGCCGGCGGTGACCGCCGGGATCGTCGACCCGGCGGTCACCAGCACCGTCAGCAGGATCTCGTAGGTCAGTCGCCACGACCCAGCCCGGCGCAGCGTGGCCAGAACCATTGCGTATTCCTACCAGTCACCGGCGCCCGCTCACCCGCCGCCGCCCCGCGCGATCCGCTCCACGGCGTCGCGCGCCTGGAGGATGCCGGCGCCGGTGCGCTCCCGGTAGATGCGGATGGCCCGGGCCCGGTCACCGCCGCCGAGAATTCTCGTGACGTCCTTGTGCAACGCGGCGAAATCGATCGGTTTGCTGGCGACCACCGCGCGGGCGCGCCGATTGAGGTATCCGGCAGTGATCAGCATGAGGACTCCGACGAGGCCGATACCCAGCACAATCTTCCATGTCATGCGGGAAAGTCTGTCGGTGGCGGCCCGCTGCCCGCGTCTGCCGGACGACTGACGCTCAGCGGGCCACGCTCAGTCTTTCGTTGACTTGACCATCTCGCGCCGGCTGACCTTGACCTCAAGCGCGGTGGAAGTTCAAGACTGGTTGTTCTCCGTCAGCAACCGGGAGGTAACGCCATGCACGCCGTCGTGCTGCACGAGTTCGGACCCGCTCACAATCTCCGCTACGAGACCTTCCCCGATCCCGTACCGGGGGCGGGCGAGGTCCGGATCCGGGTGGCGGCCGCGGGCGTCCACCAGATCGAGACGGCGATGCGGCAAGGTCTGGATATCGGACCGCCGCTTCCCGAACTTCCGGCGGTCTTCGGCGGAGAGGTGGCCGGGGTCGTCGAATCGGTCGGCCCGGACATCGACAACGACTGGCTCGGCGCCGAGGTGGTGACCGCACGCAGCAGACCCGGAGGCTATGCCGAACTCTCGGTCGCCAACGTCTCGTCTCTACACCGGATTCCGGCCGGCCTGGGGCCCGAGGCCGCCGTGACGATGGTAATGACCGGCACCACCACCATCGGTCTGCTCGACATCGCCGAGGTCACCTCCGACGACGTCGTCCTGATCACCTCCGCTGCCGGTGGCATCGGCCGGCTGGCCGTCCAGTTCGCCCGCCAGGTCGGCGCCACGGTCATCGGCGCGGCGGGCGGCCCGGCGAAGACGGCGGCCGTGCGCGCACTCGGGGCCGACTTCGCGGTCGACTACAACCTGCCGGGCTGGGCGGGCACGCTCCGCGCCGCCCTGGACGGGCGCGGCGTCACGCTTGTGCTCGACGGTGTCGAGGGCGACAACGGACGGGCCGCGTTCGGGCTGCTGGCCGAAGGCGGTCGTTACGTCACCATCGGCGCGGCGTCCCGGGAGGAGTTCCGACCCGATGAGACGGAGCTGAAGGAGCGCGGCGTGACCTTCATCGACGCGCTGGCCCTGCTCCTGGCGGGCCAGGACCGGGCCGTGGACGAGGTACGAGCACTCGCGGCGGCCGCTGAGGGCAGACTCGTGCCCGCCTTCCAGACCTTCCCCCTCTCGCAGGCCGCCCAGGCACACGCCGCCCTGGAGGCCCGGGAAACGACAGGCAAGGTCATTCTCGTCCCCGACGACCGGCTGCTGCCCTGAGGTCGTGGCGCCTGCCGGCCGGCAGGCGTGGCCGGTCCGGTCAGTGCCGGCGCCACTCGTGGTCGTACCCGTTGTCTCTCCTGCCCTCGTCCCGGTCGGCGACCGTGGTGCGGTAGCCGGTGGCGTCGAGGCGGGCGGTGGCGGGGCGGCCAGGGTGGCGGGCGGCGAGGCGGCGTACCGGGTCGGTCAGGGTTGCGGTGTCGAGCAGGTCGGCGAGGTGGCCGGTGATCGGCTTGGGGTGTTGTGGGATGGGGATCGGGTGGTTCGGGTCGGTGGGGACGGCGGCGGCGATGACCGCGCCGAGGTAGCGCAGGCAGTACGCGACGGCTTCCGGGACGCTGTGCCGGTGCGCCTCCGGATGCCGGCCGATGGGGGCGGCCGGGTCGACGAGGTTTACCGCCCATGTGACGCCGAGGCGGCGGCGGGGGTCGCCGGGGTCGAGGCGGTGGTCGACGGCGGTGATCTCGATGGCGAGGTCCAGGCCGAGGGCGAGCCGGGCGAGGTCGGCCAGGCCCGGTCCGGGCCAGTCGTTGGCGCGGACGATCAGCCGGCCGGCGGGCAGCCCGGTCGCCACCCGGGTCAGGTAGGCGCGGATCGGGTCGGCGGTCGGGTCGGGCAGCTCGATGATCCCGTCACGGAGGTGCTGCCCGATGACGTGGGCGCCGTCGAGACCTGTCAGGTCGTGTGGTCGTACCCCGAAGATGTTCGCCCAGCCGGTGAGCCGGTAGTGGTCGGGTAGCCGCAGGACGGGCGGGCCGCCGCCGTAGCTGGCGACGATTGTGGCGGGCGGGTCGGGGTCGTCGGGGCGCCAGTTCAGGTGCAGGTAGCGGCCGCGCAGGTCGGTGACGGTGAGTACGGCGCCGTGCAGGAGTCGGCGGGTGCCCCGGCAGCGGGGGCAGGTGCGCTCGTCGTCGCCGGTGCCGGTGGCGTCGCAGCGCCGGCAGGGGCTGGTCGGGATGGGGTCGCCCTGGTGCCGTGGGGCGGGCGGTTCAACCGCACGTCGTACGGCGGTGGGGTGGGTGCTTGAGGCGGCCGGCGCCGGGTCGTGGGCGGGTCGTAGGGCGGTGTGCCACCAGTGGCGGTCGCGCCAGATCGCCTGCGCCCCGGCGGCGGTCCGGCAGTCGTGGGTGAGCCGCCGTTCGAGCTGGTCGAGGTCGGGCAGCGGGCCGGGGCGCCGCTCTCCCCCGGCGGTCGGCGGGCCGGCGACGTAGGCGGGCGCGAGGTAGTGGGCGGGGGTCCACGGGTCGGGCCGGTCGAGGCCGATGGCGGCCTGGTCGACGGTGGTGCCGGCGACCGCGGCCCACAGGTCGTCGAAGAGCTGGTAGCCGCGGTCCGGCGGCGGGGCGCCGGGGTGGGCGAGGTGGATGTCCCAGGCCAGCCCGGAGCGGGTCGCCCCGGGGCGGGCGTCGATGACCAGGTCGACGCGGAGCTGGTCGGCGAGGTCGCAGAGCCTTCGCAGGTGGCCGGCCGGGTCCGGTCGGACCGGCGGGCGGGGGTCGCCGATCAGGACGATCCAGCTCCGGCCGGCGCCTCGGGCCGCCAGCACCCGGGCCTCCAGCTCGTGCCGGTACGCGGTCGGCAGGTCAGGTTTCCAGTCGGCGGGCAGGCTCAGGTCGTACGCGATGGGTTCTATGGGTTTGTGGGGTTGGTCGGGCTCGGTGAGGGTGGCGGCGGCGACGCCGGCCTGGGCGGCGAGGTCGACGATCAGCGCGCCGACCGGCAGCCGCCACCGCCCGCTCGGGCTCCGGACCGGCTCCAGAGCGCCGGGTACGAGGTTGGCGCTGGCGACCTGGCCGGTGCCCGGGTTCGCCACGCTTATCACGAGCTGGGCGCGTGGCCGGGTCATGCCGCCGCCCCTGGTCGGAACTGGGACTGCCACTCGCGTAGCGCCTGCTTGATCCGCAGGTTCTCGTCTCGGGTGGTGGCCAGCTCGGCGCGGAGTGCGGCGAGTTCGTCGGCTACCAGGTGCAGGAAGGCGCGCACCTCCCCCGGGTCGCAGCCGTGCCGGATGTGCTCCGGGAAGCGGCGGTCGCGCACCTGGCCGGGGCTGATCGGCTCGTGCCGCACGCTGCGGTAGTACGCGCCGCCGTTCGGGCTGCGGCGGCCCACGCGGGGCGGGCCGCTGCTGGCTGGGTTCGCGATGCGGGTACGGGCGTCGAGGTCGGCGAGGAGCTCGGCCCGCCGGCGGTGGCGGCGGAGGCTCGGGAACAGGCGTCGCAGCAGTCGGCGCACGGTGGGACCACCCTTCGAGGTCTCAAGAGTCGTGCCGGGTTGTGCCGTGAACGGTTGGAAGGGCGGCCCGACCCCGGATAGGGGGAAGGCAGGGTCGGGCCACCCGCCCTGCGACCGCAGCCTCAATCGGCGAGTACGACCACAGAGCCGCTGGATAGTTGCCTGGGTACGACTGACGGGTCGCCGCACCGCTGGGTGACGAACAGAGCACTGCCGATCGACTTGAGCCGGGCCCTCGATCGGCTCTTCCAACCTTGGCTAGACCTTGGCTGTTTGTCAAGGGCTCTAAGCATACTGGCCAGCGCTTCAGGGCGGACTGCTTGACGCGTTGACCAGATGTCCGGCAAGCGCATCCATAACGTCAGGCACGTGGTCAACCTCGTCTACGGGCACGCTGAGCTCGGCGAACGCCTGCGCGTTTCGCGGCAGCGGTTGGCCGAGATCACCGCTCGGCCGGACTTTCCGGAGCCGATCGACAACCTGAAGTCCGGCCGCGTTTGGTTGAAGGCAGACATCGAACGCTGGATCAAGAAGCACCGCCCCAACTTGGACCGCCCTGACGAGGAGTGACAAGCGCCCGGAGCCCTTCGGCCTCCCAGCCAACTCCGACCTCATGGGTCAAGTACGGCAAAACAACCTCGGCTTAACCAGTGCCTGCGCTGCCTCCGTCGGATTGAGACGCCACCGGACGGCCTACGACAAACCGGTGACCGTTCATATCGCCAATTTCTGGCGTAGCGGTACAGTCGCTCGGCTTCCGCTCATGGCCACGGTCGCAGGTCAATGAAACAAGTAGCCGATGTGCGTGCACAGCTGACCAGGCGAAATGTCTACTGGCACACATCGAACAGGTGGAAGGGGTGCGTACCCTGACTGTTGACACTGTCGGTGGCCATACCTCCCATTCAGGAGTGTCGGACCCACCGGGCACAATCTTGGGGTCCATAGGTTGGGGGTGGAGCAGGTCCACCCCGCGATGCCGGAGGTTTGCATGGCGGAAGATAGTGAAATCCACTCGCGTACGTCCCCGAGCCGCGTCTTCGAGTCGGACCGTAGCCAGAAGCTCAACGCGGCGGGAGCAGCCGCCATCCCGGTAGTCACCAGCAGCACCCCGCCGCCTCCACCGCCTCCGCCTTCAGGTACTAAGGCGAACGCGGAGTCATGATCCCGTCCACACCGTTGGGTGTGGCGCTGCTGCTGATGCTGATCGCTCCCGGACTCGCCTACGTTCTGCGTCGCGAGAGGGCCGTACCGACGGGGCCCCGGACGGCGTTCCGGGAGGCGTTTCAGGTCATCTTTGTCAGCGTCGCCAGCCTGACGACCGTTGGTCTGCTGGCGACGCTGCTGCGTGCCATTGCCCCAGATCGCACCCTCAACGTGCGCGGCCTGATCCAGGCACCCGGGCCGTTCGCCCGCGACCACCACGTGCAACTCGCGTGGTGGTCCTTCGGGTTGCTTGCCGCTGCCACCGTGCTCGCGTGGGTCATGGCCGATCCGCGGATAGGCCGCTTGGCGCGACGGCTAGGCGGGCGGCGTCCCATCCGGTGGTTGACCGGTGCGGGCAATGAGGACATCACCGAAGTATCGGCGTGGTGGCGCGTCTTCGAGGAGTTGAAACCGGTTGGAACAGGGATCACTACCGTCGGCGTCCTCCTAGACGATGGCTCGTACGTCCAGGGCAGCTTGGTGTCCTCCACTGCTGGCGGCCTCGACTACGACAAGCGGGAGCTTGTTCTGACCGCACCGCTGGTCTACGTGACGTCGGACGGTGGTCACCACGTTCTGCCCGCCCAGATGGTGGTGATCGCAGGGCGCAACATTAACCGGCTCGACGTAACACACCTTCCCACCGAGATTTCCGATCACGGATCGGACCAGTCGGAACCGAATGGAACCGGAACGCGGGCAGGTCGCTGATCTGCCCGATTGTTCTCAGTGCAACCAGCCATGAATCCGCACCGGGACAACTTAGGGGCCATCTGCATGGAGCGCATCGCGGTGGAGGACTACCGAATCGTCGTAATAGCTGACGGCGTGACGGACTCCGTCAGAAATAACAACAAAGGCCACTTATACGAGCGTTTTATCGCGCTTCTTCTCCGCGAATACGGATACGACACCCCAGGCGAGAAACACATGAATCCAACGTCTGAGGGAATTGAGCTAGACGTCGAGGTTTCCAACTCGTTCACGGGACGTACCGCGGTCGTAGAATGCAAGGCGTACAGCACGAATGTGTCAGCCCAGGCCCTTACGTCCTTCTACGGCAAGCTCAAGATGGAGCAAGAGGTCAATCCTGATGTCGAGGGCTATCTGTTTGTGTTGCCCCGGCTTGTTAAGCCAGGGCACGAAAAGGCAAAGGCTGCGCAAGAGCGCAATCCAATGTTCCACTACTACGACGCGCAGCAGGTAGTGGAGTTCTTGGTGGATCGCGGTCTAGTGCGGCCAGCTCACCTAGTCCTGCCGTCGGATGTTGTCCCGAGTGATCCAGTAATCGTCATCACTGAGGACGGCCTCTACTCGTGTGCCACAGTATTGGATCCATATTCCAGGCGACCAGAATATATTCTGGTCTGGGGGCGCTATCCGGATTCGGTTGTGCCTGAAACGGCTAAGCGCCTGATTGAGACTTCGGAGTATGGAAATGGGCTCGGAGTCCGTCCCATCGACGATAATCACGTATTCAGTCCCACTCGTTCGTCGTCAGATTTTCCTCGACCTGTTGTAGTTACGGTACGCGGCAGTTCCGAAGATTTCGAGTACGAGTTCCCGGCGTCTCCCGAGTTCTTCGTCGGCAGGCGCAATACGGTTTCAGAAATGACTAGGATACTAGAGGCAGGCAAGGGTTCTCTTGTTCTCAACGCCCCATCCGGATCGGGGAAGAGTTCCCTCGCCCTAAAGCTGAAGGATATGCTGGAAGAACGCGGAGGCTTCGGCATTGTCATCGATAGCAGGACTGCGTCGTCGCCGTTATTCGTTACAGAGGCACTTCGAATTGCCGCGCAGAGAGCGGAGGAGGCAGGACTCATAGTCCTTCCGGCGGACAGCTCTTGGGCTAGCCTTCAGAGCGCCACGGCAACGATTGATCGGGCAACGTGGAACCGCCGACAGCCCTTGATGATTTTCTTTGATCAGTTTGAGAATGTCTTCCAGGATGTACCGACAACGCGGGAGTTCCGCGACCTAACCTTCGTTGCCCAAGAGTTGATGCGTCCGGTCTTACTGGGCTTTGCATGGAAAACTGACATTGTAGGATGGACTGAATCTCACCCTTTCCATCTTCGCGATGAAATTCGCGAGAAAAGCGTAAAGGTCACGCTCAGTCCCATGGGCGCTAGAGACATTGATGGCCTTCTTCGGCGACTTCGGAAGCGGCTTGGTCAAGACATCATCCGCGAGCTGAGTCAACGTCTACGCGAGTACTCGCAAGGGCTCCCTTGGCTCTTTAAGAAGTTCGCGGGGCACGTGATCCGGGAAATCGAGGAGCGAGGTACGACTCAGGAACAACTAGTTAGCGAAGCGATCAACATCCAGAGCCTATTCGAGTCGGAGTTGAGCCTTCTGAACCCGACGGAGCAGGATGCCCTTCGTTATGTCGCATCGAATGCACCCGTCTCGGCCCTCGAAGTGACGGAGCGGTATGGCAGTGCGGTCATAACCTCTCTACTTCACGCCAAGCGTCTTCTGGTGGCAGTAGATGAAAAGCTTGATACGTATTCCGACATCTTTCGAGACTTCTTAAAGTTTGGTAGAGTTTCGATTCAGGACTCGTACACGATCGGCCTCAATCCTCAAGCGGTCGCCCCTGTCGTCGTGGAAGTCATGAAGGCGGGCGGAGACCTCGCAATTGCGGATGTTGCGACTGCGGTCGGGGCTACCACTGGAAGCATTGTCAATACATCGCGGACGCTTCGCCTCTTAGGAATTAGTGTATTTGAGCCAAACAGGATCCGTCTGGCTCAGGCTATTGTCGGCTCCGTCGACCAAGAAGCGGTACTGCGGAGAACCGTCGCTGATGCCATGAAACAGCACAAGGCATATTCTACGTTCCTGAGGCTGGCGGAGCGGCATTCAGACGGAATCGATATCCCACTGTTTGCAAGTGAATTGGCTCAAGCATATCCGGCAATCGACAAGCGGAGCGAAAGAACCTGGGCAACGTACGCCAGAGCGTTCGCTCTTTGGTTCGAATATGCGGGAATCGCTCAACTGGACAATCACAACTTAAGACTCCCGTCAGAGGACCACGCCGGCAAGGGTACCTTGTTGATGACCTCTCGACTTCGGGCTATTCGCGTCGAGTCAATTAATGGTGGACCTGGTCCATCCTTGCGGCTGTTGGAGCTGGCTAGCAGGCGCGCCGTGAAGGTGGACGAACTCAGTCGTGGCCAGCAGCGTGCTGCGCGCAATCTGCGTGTATTAGGACTCGTGCAGGAACAACACAGGGACGTCCTGCTTCCTGCGCCTGACGTATTTGTTGAAGGTAAGCTGGCTGGACCTGCGCTCCTGCGCGGACTTCTGACCTTGCCTGGTGGTCCAAGAGCCGTGAGCCTCCTTGAAGGAGATCCTACCGTCGACAATCTATCGCTTGGGCGAGCGCTCATAGAAGGGCCTCCGGCAAGACTAAAGGACAGCACGATTGAACTGAATGGTAAACATTTTCGTAGCTGGGCGAGACAAGCAGGTGTGTCAATCGCGAGAGCTCGGGCTGTAGACACTGTACCTACCCCAGACGTAAGCGAGCGCGACTCACTGTTTTAAAAGCGGCTACTTCGTCTCTACAGACAATCTCGATTCTACCAACGCCGAGACTTAAGCGCATGGTAGCTGTCGGCGGGACTTCGGCATTAGCGTCCTATGGAGCGATTTTCGCCTACAGGTCAGGTTCACTCTTCTGCCGCCGACCGAGCGTAACCCTGGATGAGTGCCGTCCCGGTCGTCAACCTCCAGCCGATGAGAGAGCGACTGCCCAGGTGCCTAGATCGAAGCCTGGCCAGCCACGATCATAGGGGCGATGAAGCAAGTGGTAGTCGATGAGCGGACCTCTGTCGACGACGTTCCGTGCTGCCGTAATGGCCTTGATGATTAAGTAGGGGCATAATTTGCCTCGATTGCCGCCTCATGTCGACCAAGATCACGTGCACGGATCTGCCGCAGAGAACGGGTGCTGGGTCCCCAGCGTAGCCTGTGCCCAGCCCGCTGGTCGGCACGCATCGCAGCCACCCTTTATAACGCACCGCCCTCGTCCGCAGCGACGCCTCGGTGGAACAGGAGGTTAAACGACAAATTTAGCATCTGAGCTTGAACTGGCATTGCTGCCTTCAGTCATACTTCGCGCGTTTGGTGGTGGCCGTCGTAGCGGGCCGGACCGAAGCGCTTCCTAGCCTTGAGGCGGCGGCTTTCGAGGCGGATGTCGCGTCGTTGATCGTCGCGCGTCATCTCCAGTCCTTGGATGCTAATCCCGTCGTCGTAGTCCTCGCCGCTGTAGTAGCGAGAGGTGATCTCGTGCTCAGTTTCGCCCAATCTCTCCTCCCATACGGCCAGCCGGGCATGGTCGCTGTCGTACTCGTCGCCGTCAGATGGGGCGGGCAACCGGGAGAGAATGTAGTCGAGCACCTCGGCGTCGCTCTCGGCCTCCACGGCGAGCTGAGTGTCGGTTTCCCTCAAGTCCTTAAGCGCCTTCTCCAGCAAGTCGAGACGCTCGTAGAGTTTCGGGTCGGGCCAGAGGATGGTGCCCTCGCGCCAGTTGAGGTTGGGCATGGAACCGATGGCAGCCACGGTGACCATCAGCAGGCCGAAGACCAGCACGACCATGGGGGTACCCAAGGGCCACTCGGAGAGCAAACCGACGACACCCACTGTGGCCACGCCGAGGCCGAGCAGGATCAGCAGGACACGGGTGTTGACTGGCAGACGCATCAGCACAGAGTAGAGGCCATCGGCGAGGAGGCGAGGCAGATGCGACCACGAGCTGAACAGATCGAAGTAGAAACCCGGCCATGAACTATGCCAAATCGGTTCACAGCAGACGCACGACGATTTAGCGCCACCGCGCCGTTTCGGCCTCGGTGAACGCCCTGTTTTGCCGCCGACAGCGCGTTCACGGCCGCCGGTGCGACATCTCCCCGCACTCGTCGCAACGCAGCCATTTCGGGAGGTCGCGCCAAGGAGGCTGGACGGGCACCAGAACCAGTAGCTCCCATGGATAGCCGCACAGAGCGTTGTCGCTGTCACGTACCTGTAGGTGACAAGTGGCCGTCGGCTTCTCCGGTTCGACGTCGTAACGCAGCTGCGTTTGCAACTCACCAAACAACAGCATGAAAGCATGCCACCACCGACGTCGGGGCCACCCCAGGCGTTCGGTGGCGACGAGACACGGCATCTTCGCATGATCGCAGGGCTGTCCAGCGAGTTGCTCTCGTGCCGCCGGGAGGGTGTCGGCCGTGCGATCTATCGGCGGGAGTCCCGCCCTTCGGGCTTCATAGCCCACAGCGCCTCCATCGGTGTGCGGCCGGTTTTCGCGGCCAGAGCGGCGATCGCCGTCGCGGCGAGAGCGGTGAGGTTCAACGCGTAGGCAACCCCGTTGTCGCGCACCGCAGCGTCCGCGATGTTGTAGACGTCGGCGTCCTCGTCCGCGAGATACGCAGCGACACCTCTGACAGCAGCTTGGTACGCACTGTCGCCGGTCCGTTGCCAATTCACAGCTCAAGTATCCCAAGCGGCCCGAACACTCCCCGCGACGCCCGCTTCTGGCCGCGATTCGCTCGCTACGCAGCGTCACAGACCCTGATTGAGGGCCGGCCCGGCTGATGAGTAGCGCACGTATAAGCGGATTTGCGGTTTGACGATCAGCTTGCCCGCCGGTGGGGAGGGAACGGGCGTATCGGTCGGGTAAGCCCGGAGGTGGGGGTCGGCAGCGCGGTCGCGGTCCCAGGCGTCGATCTGCTCGACGACGCGGATGGCGAGTTGCTCGCCTGCTGGGCCGTGCCCAATGGCGCCGAGCTGCCAGCGTTCCGGCGACTCCTGCCTGCGGCGGATGGTGAAGTAGGCCACCGAGCCGTCCTCGACCAAGGCAGGGCTGCGGGTGGCGATGGCCGGCGTGCACAGGCCAGAGCGGACCGCCCGCTGATCAGCCTGGATCCGGACCGTCCCAGCGTGCACCGTGCTCAGGTGCAGCCAGATCCGGTCGAAGGGCTCCTCGCCGCCGACGCTGGCATCCGACCACACCTCCAACCTGTCCCGGTCGAGGACGCCGTAGAGAGCGGTGATGTCGATTGGCTGGTCTATGTCGTAGTGCAGGGTGACCAGGCGGTCGGCGTCGATGGTGGCGCTCTGTTCACCGGGCTGGCCGAGCATGGGAACGAACCCGCACAGGAAGACCCAGTCGGAGTTCCAGTGGTCGTCTCGCTTGACGAACGCGACGGCGCGGGTGGTGCCGCGCCAGCGCAGCGGCAGGACCAGCCGGCCGCCGGGAACGAGCTGGTCCCACCAAGCGTGCGGGATGTCCCAGGCGCCGACGGTGACGATGATGCGGTCGTACGGGCCGTGTTCGGCGGCGCCTTCGGCGCCGTCGCCGGTGATCACCCGCACGTGGCCGTAGCCCGTGGCGTCGAGGTTGCGGCGGGCGGCGGCGGTGACGTCGCTGTTGATGTCGATGGTGGTGACCTCGCCGGTGGCGCTGGCCAGGGTAGCGAGAAGTGCGGCGTTGTAGCCGGTGCCGGCGCCGATCTCCATGATCTTGTGGCCGGGTCGCACATCGAGTGCGTCGAGCATTCCGGCGACGATGGTTGGACCGGAGGCACAGCTCAGATGGGCGCCGTCGGGGAACGTATGGGTGATGACGGCCTGCTCGTTGTAGGCGTCGGTGATCGGCGCGGCAGGGACGTATCGGTGCCGCTCAACCTGTCGCAGCGCCGCCTCGACCGCCGGGGTGAGCCGCTGACCGGCGAGAATGCGCTCGACCATCTGCGCGCGCAGGACCTCCGGAGCCGTGCCGGTTGTGTTGGTAGACATCGCGGTTTCCTTCCGTCCCGATCGTCCAGGGCCATGCCGAGCCCAACGAGACCGCAAACCCATCGTCGCGCACGGCTACGCTCCGGGCTGCAGATGGCCAGCCAACCCGATCTGGTCATTGGGGACAATGTGTACGGGTAGCCTCCCTTGGTGACCTCCTCATCGTCTGGCGACTACACGGCCACGTTGCCGCGCAAGCGGATGGGCTCCGCCGTGCTTCTGCGCAACGACGACGGTAGAATTCTGCTGGTCGAGCCGGTGTACAAGGACTACTGGGAGCTGCCCGGCGGCGCGGTGGACGCAGACGAGTCGCCGTACGACGCCGCAGTGCGCGAGTTGGAGGAAGAACTCGGCCTGGGGATCGCCCCCGGCCGGCTGCTGGTGGTGGACTGGGTGCCGCCGCGTACCGGCCGTACGGAAGGGGTCATGTTCATCTATGACGGCGGGCTCCTGGACGCGGCCCGGACCGACGAGATCCACCTGCCCGCTGACGAACTGCGGAGTTGGGCGTGGTCAACGCTGATCGAGGCACAGCAGCGGCTCTCACCGCTGCTGGCTCGACGGGCCGCCGCCGCGATGGAAGCGGTCTCCGAGGGCGTAACCGTCTACCTGGAAGACGGCAACCGCATCGTTTGACCTGGGTTCACAGGTACCCGTGGTGAGCGGCGCGGCGGCGATCTTGGCGTGGGGACGTCACGGCCTCTGGGGTGTGCCGAGGGGCGGAGCTTCCGTCTTGTCGCGCACGCCGAGTACCTCGTTGACGAAGTCGTCCTTGTTGCGCGCGTAGGAGGCGAGGTCGGCGCCGTGCGCGTACGCGAGATCGCGCTTGAGTTGCTCGTACCGGGATCGGTAGTCCGGACGGCGCCGCAGCGCGTCGCGGAAGGCGACTCGTCGCCGCCAGAGCAGGGAGGTCGGCTCGGTGAGATGAAGCTGGTGCGTACGCTCCCACCAGTTGTCGGTCTCCGGCTTGAAGAAGTAGTGCGCCTCCTCCGGACGGTGCACACCGTTGCGGTAGCCGAGAGCGTTCGCAACCTCGATGGCGGCCGCCGCCTCTGACAGGCTGCGCACCGGAGCCATCATGTCGATGATCGGCTTCGCCGACAGACCCGGGACCGAGGTGGAGCCGATGTGCTCGACCGGCCCGACCAGCCACCGCGCCAAGGCGGCTTCGAGGCTTACCCGCTCCTGCTCGAAGAGCACAGCCCAACCCGGGTCGTACGGGCTGAGGGTGACCGGTGCGCCCTCCACGAGAACCACCTTTCTGGACGCGCCCCGGCAGTCCGGCGTCAGTGAAACTCGGCGACGACCTCGATGACACCGACGATGTTCGCGTTGAACTCGGGAAGGTCGGCGGCCGGGATCCAGTACTCCAGGATGGTCCGGCCGCCGACCTGGTGCACGTCGTAGCGGTCGAGGAACGTCTTGCGTACCCGGAATCGGGTCACGTAGCCCGCGCCGGAGGCCGGGACGTTCCAGTCCCGGGCGATCATCGTCGCGTACTCCTCGTTGCAGACCGGATAGAAGATCGGCTGGTCGGACAGGCGCGGCGGCCAGCTCCGCCACCCCGACGCCTCCACCAGCGCCAGCTCCTCCGGACCCGTGGGACGCCAGAGCGTCACCGTCGCGCAGTCGTTGATCACCGACTGATGGTCTGCCATGGGGGTGTCACGTGCCACCGGATAACCGGGCGGCCGACCTCACGTCAGGTGTCGGGCGAAGAACCGGCTCGTGTCGTCCCCCTCGAACTGCGGGACGCCGGTGTGTCCGCCCATGTTGGCGTGCAGCGTCTTCTCCCTGGAGCCGAAGGCGTCGAACAGGTCCAGGGCCAGCTGCCGATCGTTTCCCTCGTCGTCCCACTGCAGCAGGACCAGCAGCGGAATGGAGACCTGCCGGGCCTCCTCGAACATGATCCGGGGTACGAAACTGCCGGCGAAGAGAAGAGCGGCCGAGATGCGCGGCTCGACCACCGCCAGCCGGACACCGATGGCGATCACCCCTCCCGAGTAGCCGACCGGGCCACCCACCTCGGGAAGCGCGAGGAGAGCGTCCAGGGCAGCCCGACACTCCGGCACCGCCTTGTCGACCAGCGGGAGGACGAGCCGGTCAACGATCTCGTCGGCCACCGGCTCGCCGGCCGCCAGCGCCCGCTGCAGGTCCGCGCGGGCCTCCTCGACGGCGGCGAAGCGGGGTCGGTCTCCGCCGCCCGGAAGTTCGATGGTGGCCGCTGCGAAGCCTTCGGCCACGGCGTGCCGGGCCCGAGCTGCCAGCCGGAGGTACATCCGACGCAGTCCGCCCGGGTGGCCGAGCAGGATCAGCGGGGCCGGCGCGGACCCGGACACGGGAGTCCACAGGATGCCGGGGATCTCACCGAGAGTGAACTCGCGCTCCAGGACACCGTCGTCGAGGCGCTGCTCAGAAGTGAATCGCATGGGTCGTACCTTTCAGGGAGTGCTCGTGAACGGCGCTCCCGGACGATCTATCGCCCGACCGTGACCCCACCGGGGAGCACCCATGTCGAAACATCCACGGGTACCACCTCCTCGGTCTCTCGCACGGCTTCGGCAACGTAGCAGCGGTCGCGGTGGTCCGCCAGTGAATTTGCGGAGGCGGGCGTCGGCGGGTCAGGTGCCGTCGGTCACGTGATGACCGCGAGCGCCTTCGGCGCGCTCTACACGCTCGATCCCGGTGTCCACCGAATTCCTGCCGGAGCAACTCCGCTCCGATCGCCCTTGACGAGCTCACGGGGCGGGGCATGCGCCCCGCCCCGCGTCGCGCAGATTCGCGCGGCTCAGCCCACCCAGAAGAAGGTCTGGTTGGCCCAGGGACTGCACGTCCAGAGGATCAGCCGGTCGCCCGGCGATCCATAGCCGGGGCTGTTGAGGCAGAACCCGGTGTTCCTGTTGGCGACCCGGCTCTCCATCTTGGTGATCACCTGGAGGTTGCTCGTGTGCGTGTCCCACTCTGCGTTGCTGACATTGCAGGAGTTGCCGCCGACGGCGTTCACGATCGGCGCCCCGTTCCACGCCGAATTGGTGTTGAGGTAGATGCATCCGCCCGATCCCTGGTTCACCCATGCGTAGCGGGTGCCGCTCTTCCGCATCGGCCACCAGTTCTGGAGAGTGGACGTACCACAGGTCGCGGTGACCAGCGGTGCACCGCTCGCGGCCGTGGTCGGCTGGATGCAGAGGCCCCCCGCGGTTCTGAGCTGTGCGAAGACTCCCGCCGCCTGCGCCGGTGAGCCGGCCTGGACCACGAAGAAGGATGCGGCAAGCGCCAGCGCCGCACCCAACCTCGCCAGTCTCGACATGGCGAGCGTCGTGAAGATGACACCCACCTGCCTTGCCGGTCGGGTCGAATGGTGCGGTGCCTGCGGTGACCCTTGCCGCCGGGATAGCTGTTCGACGATCATGCTGTTCCTCCGACTGATTCTGGTAGTTCGCCCCGCCCAGGTGGCGATTCCTTGGTGCGGTGACCAATGCCGACAGCGTGTCAGTGGGTTGTGGACGGATCTGTTGCAGTGCTGTTGACGGGCCATCCGGCGGCCGCTAGACAGATGCCGGGGATTCCGGGGGTGTGAGATGTTGCGGCTGTTGGGCCTGGTCGAAGGATGGGATCCGGCGGGATCGACGCCGGACTCACCACGGCAGCGGCTGGTGCTCGCCGCGCTGGCCGTCGATGCCGGGCGGCCCGTACCGGTGGATGTCCTCGTCGACCGGGTGTGGGGCACGAGTCCCCCGCCGCGGGCGCGGCGGACCTTGCAGGCGTACGTCGCTCGCACCCGGAGGGCGCTCGCCGTCGTGGACGTCGGCGACGACCGGGTGCACATCGAGGGCCGCTCCGGCACCTACGCGCTGGCGATCGATCCCGAGCGGGTGGATCTGCACCGGTTCCGCCGGCTGGTCGGTCAGGCGGTTGATCCGGCGTGCCGTTCCGCCCGGCGGGTCGACCTGCTCCGGGCAGCGGTGCGGCTGTGGCGCGGGCCGGCGCTGGCCGGGCTGGACGGCCAGTGGGCCGACCGGATGCGCGAATCGTGGCAGCAGGAGCGAATCGCTGCCACGGTGGCCTGGGCTGATGCCGAGCTCGCGGCCGGAGAACCGGAGCGTGCCTTCCGCTCGGTAGCCGACCTCGCCGCCGATCATCCGCTCGTGGAGTCGTTGGCCGGGGCGTTGATGCGGCTCCATGCCCAGGCCGGTCGGATGGCCGAGGCGCTGCAGTGCTATCAGGATGTCCGGGAGCGGCTGGTCGACGAGCTCGGGGTGGATCCGGGTCCCCAGTTGCAGGAGATGCACCGGGCCGTGCTTCGGGGCGAGTTGTCCGCCAGGCCGGTTTCCGGGTCGAACGGATCGTCGTCGGTGGCCGCCGACGATGAGTCCGCGCCCGCTCAGCTTCCGCTCGATCTCGCGGCGTTCGCGGGGCGCCACGACGAGATCGCCTTTCTTGACGCGCTACTGGACGCCGAGGGCGACCCGGCCACGACGGTGGTGGTGCTGTCCGGTACCGCCGGGGTCGGCAAGTCGGCGCTCGCTGTGCACTGGGCGCACCGGGTCGCGAAGCGGTTCCCCGACGGGCAGCTCTTCATCAACCTGCGCGGGTTCGACCCGAGCAGCGCGGCGGTGACAGCAGCCCAGGCGATCCGGGAGTTTCTGGAAGCGTACGGCGTCGCGGCCCGGCGGATCCCGGACAGCCCCGCCGCGCAGGCCGCGCTCTACCGCAGCGTCCTGGCCGGCCGGCGGGTGCTTGTGGTACTCGACAACGCCCGCGACGTCGAACACGTCCGGCCGCTGATGCCCGGCACCTCAGGTTGCGTCGTGCTGGTGACAAGTCGCGAGCAGCTCCTGCCGTTGGCGGTCGCCGAAGGGGCCCGGCTGTTGACCCTCGACCTGCTGCCGCCCGCGGACGCGCGGGCCCTGCTCGTCCGCCGGCTCGGCGCCCACCGGGTCCAGCAGGAACCCGTCGCGGTCGGAGAAATCGTCGCCCGCTGCGCCAGGCTGCCGCTCGCGTTGGCCATCACCGCCGCGCACGCCGCGACCCGCCCGGCCGTCACCCTCGCCGCGCTGGCGGCCGAACTCCGCGGCGCGGCCGGCGCCCTGGACCCGTTCGCGGACGGCGACCCGACGATCGACATCCGCGCCGTCTTCTCCTCGTCCTACCGCACACTGAGCGAGCCGGCCGCCCGCCTGTTCCGGTTGTTGGGGGCGCACGCCGGCCCGACTATCGCCGCACCCGCCGCGGCCAGCCTCACCGGCCTGCCACTGTCGCGGGTACGTGCCCACCTGGCCGAACTCTGCCGCGCGCACCTGCTGACCGAGCAGTCCCCCGGCCGATACGCCTTCCACGACCTGCTTCGGGCGTACGCGGCCGAGCAGGCATCCGACCGGACCGATCAGCGCCAGGCTCTACACCGCCTGCTCGACCACTACCTGCACACCGGACACCTTGCGGCCGACGCGTTGCACCCGCCGTTCAGCACGATCCGCCTCGCCCCGGCTCAGACCGGCGTGACCACCGACGAGGTCGCCGACGCCCAGGCCGCGCAGGCCTGGTTCGACGCCGAACTGCCGGTCCTGCTGGTCGCCGCCGGCCAAGCAGCCCAGCACGGCTTCGCCCGCCACGCCTGGCAACTCGCCTGGGTCGTGACCCGCCCGCTCGACCGGATCGGACGCTGGCAGGACCTGACCGCCGTCCATGACATCGCGGTGGCCGCGGCGCGGGCCGCCGACGACCGCGACGGGCTGGCGCACGCCCAGCGCGGCCTCGGCTGGGCGCATTTCCGTCTCGGCCGGCTCGACGACGCCGTCCAGCTGCTCACCCTGTCCGGCGACCTGTTCGCCGAGGTGGGTGACCCGAGCGGCCTGGCCCACGTCCACCTCAACCTGAGCCAAGTGCTTGAACGTGACGGCCGGCTCAAGGAGGCGTTGATCCACTCCGAGCAGGCCCTCGACCTGTTCGAGTCCGCCGGTCACCGGGCCGGGCAGGCGTACCTCCGCAACGTCGTCGGCTGGAAACACGCGTTGCTCGGTGACCACGAGCAAGCGCTAGTCCTGTGTCGGCAGGCCGTCGCCGAGTTGCAGGACGCCGGCGACCAGCAGGGCGAGGCGGACGCCTGGGACAGCCTCGGCTACGCCCACCACCACCTCGGCGCACACCAGCAAGCCACCGCCTGCTACCAGCGCGCGCTGGCGCTGTTCGCCATCACCCACGACAGGTACGGCCGGGCGGCCACGCTCGCCAACCTCGCCGACACCTACGAGGCCGCCGACGACCCGGACGCGGCTCGGGCCGCCTGGCAGGAGGCCCTGACCCTGCTGACCGACCTCGACCACCCCGACGCCGACCGGGCCCGCGAGCGTCTGCACCTGCTCACCCGACCGGTGCTAGAGCGCGGTTCGAAGGTTCAGGCCCACATGCCATGCAGAACCTGAACGTTGGCCGCCCGGCGTAGTCAAGACGAGGATCTGGAACCGGACGGATTCGCGGTCGGGTGGTCGATCAAGGGTCGACGCTTTCGAGTAGCGCGTCTTGACGGTCGGCGAGATGGGCGGACAGCGGCAGCCCGGCAGATCGACAGGTGCGGACGATGGGAATGGCACCTCCCGCGCGGAATCGAACGGCAATTCTTGATGATCAACGTGAGGCATCCACGCTAGATGCCGGGTGCTACCTTCGGCCAGTAGGCCTCCTTCCTGCCTGGAGGATCGTCCGGTGACCAAAGTCTACGTTTCGGCTACCTTCCGGGACCTTCAGGAGGGTCGGGCCGCGGTTCAGCTCGCCCTGCGCCGGCTGCGGGTCGAGGACACGGCAATCGAGTCCTATGTGGCAGAGGATCGAAGGCCGCTGGAGCGCTGCCTGGCCGACGTCCGAGAATGCGACGTCTACATCGGCATTTTTGCCTGGCGGTACGGCTTCGTCCCGCCGGGATTCGACCGGTCCATCACCGAGCTGGAGTACCGGGAGGCGCTGGCCGGCGGAAAACAGTGCCTGATCTTCCTGCTCAGCGAGGACGCGCCCTGGCCGCGCAACTTCGTCGACCGGGGTGCCGACGCCGACCGGATCGAGGCCCTGCGGGCGGAGCTGGCCGACCGGCACATGTGCAGCACCTTCTCCGACGCGGCGGACCTGGCCGCGCTGGTGACGGCGGCGGTGGCCAGCTGTCTGGCCGACACCGGCTGGCCCGGCCAGGGGCTGCACGCGCTCAGCCCGGACAGCCTCAAGCAGTACTACACCCGGTTGCGCCAGCAGTACGGCGTACTTGACCTGGACGCGCTGGCCCCGGCCCAGAACGAGGAGTACCTGCAGGTCAGGTTGACCTCGGCATTCGTCGAGCAGTCGGTGCGGGAGGATCCGCCCCCGATTGAACTGCCCCGCGAGCTGCTGCGGCGGATGCGGGCCGACGGGCACCTCGGCACCGACGACGTGCCGGACCAGGTGGACGCCGACGAACTGTTCCACCTGACCGAGTCGTACCAGGCCCGGCCGGTGCAGCGGCTCTTCGACGTGTTGGGGGCGCCGGAGCGGCGGGCGATCGTGCTGCTCGGCGACCCGGGCGCCGGCAAGTCGACCGCCGCCCGGTACATCGCGCTGGCGCTGGCCGGCGGGCACACCGACGAGCGGTTGGCGGTGCTCGCCGACCACCTGCCGCTGTTGATCGAGCTGCGGTCGTACGTGACGCTGTCGGCCGAGGGCCGGTGCCAGAGCTTCCTGGACTACCTGGACTACCGGGCCGGCTCGGATGGACTGGGGGTGGAGCGCGCGGCGCTGCTGCGGCACCTGAGCCGCAGCGGCCGGGCGGTGGTGATCTTCGACGGGCTGGACGAGGTGTTCGACCGGCGACGCCGGGAGGAGGTGGCCGGTCAGATCGCCGGCTTCACGGCGATGTATCCGCAGGTGCGGGTGATCGTCACCTCGCGGATCATCGGCTACTCCCGGCGGATTCTCACCGAGGTCGGGTTCACCCACTACACCCTGCAGGACCTCGACGAGGCGCAGACCGCCGAGTTCCTGTCGAGCTGGTACCGGCTGGCCATTTACGACCGGCCCCAGGATGCCGCGTTGCGGCGGGCCCGGCTGCTGGACGCGATGCGGCACTCGCACGCCATCCGCGAACTGGCCGGCAACCCGCTGCTGCTGACCATCCTGGCCATCATCGGCAAGCACCAACCACTGCCGCAGGAACGCTGGAAGCTCTACGACCACGCGGCCACCGTGCTGGTCGAGCAGTGGGACGTGAACCGGCACCTGCGCGAACAGAACACCAGCCTGGAGTTCCTCGACACCGAGGACAAGAAGGAGCTGCTGCGCCGGCTGGCCTACCGGATGCAGTCCGCCGAGCGCGGGTTGACCGTGAACTACATCGCCGGCGAGGAGCTGAGCGAGGTCTTCGAGCAGTACCTGACCGAGCGCTACCAGCAGGATCCGGCAACGGCCCGGTCGATCGCCCACTCGATGATCAACCAGTTCCGAGAGCGGAACTTCATCCTCAGCCGGTACGGCCCCCACCTGTACGGCTTCGTGCACCGCACGTTCCTGGAGTTCTTCTGCGCCGACGCGATCCTGGCCAAGTTCGAGCACGACCAGGTGATCAGCCTGGACGAGATCACCGAACTGTTCCGCCGGCACTGGGCCGACCTGTCCTGGCGGGAAGTGCTCCGGCTGCTCGCCGGCGCGCTGCACGAACGGCACACCGCCCGCCTGATCCGGCTGCTCACCCACGAGGTGAACCAGCCCTGGCCGCCGGAGGGTTTCGCACCGTCACCGTGGAACCTGGCGTTGGCGGTGCAGTGCCTGGCCGAGGTGCGCAATCCGTACGCCGACGTCGCCGAGCCCGCCGAGTCGCTGCTGCGGCAACTCATCCTGCTGCTGGAGCACTGCGTGTCGATCGACGACCGGGAGACCGCAGCGCTGATCGAGGAGGAGATTCTCCCCTCGGCGAAGGCGATCGGCCCGGCCTGGCCCGGCCGGCAGGTCTACCTGTCCTGGTACCGACGGCGGGGGGTACGGGTGGTCTGGTCGCCGGTGTCCGCGCACGCCGCCCGGCTCGCGGCGATGCTCTCCGCCCCCTCGGAGCGGATCGACGACCTCTTCGACGAGGTCCTCGGCGAACTCAACGACAGCCCCGCCTCGTACGCGTCGGTCGCCGGCCTGGCCGAGGTCGCACAGCTGGCCACCACCGTCGTGGACAGTCCGGCGCACCAGGCGGCCGCCTCGCGAGCCCGGACCCGGCTGGTCAAGCGGGCCCGCGCCGACGGCCACGCCGGCGTCCGGCTGGCCGCCGTACGCGCCCTCGGCGAGCAGTTCGGCACCGACCCGCAGGCCCTGGAACTGCTCGTCGAACTGGCCCGCGCTGACCCCTACTCGAGCGTCCGGCTTGCCGCCCTGCAGGCACTCCGGGAACGCTTACTCGATGAACCGGAGGTCCGCGCCCTGCTGACCGAGCTGGTGCATACCGACCGGCACCCGAGGGTACGCCGGGTCGCGGTGCAGGCGCTCGGCGACCGGTACGGCGGCGACGACGAGCTGCGGGCCGTGCTGCTCGAATGCCTCGGCACCGATCAGGACCCGGAAGTGATGCGGGCCGCCACCCACGCCCTGGTCGAGCGGTTCGGCGCCACCCGTCAGGTCCGCGACCTGCTGATCGACCGCGCCCGCCACGACACCGACGGGCTGGTCCGGCGCACCGCCGTGCGGGTGCTCGGCGAACGACTCGGCACCGACGCGCAGGTGCGCACCCTGCTGATCGACCGGATCCAGGTCGACGGCAACCCCGGAGTGCTGCGGGCCGCGGCCCGCAGCCTGGTGGAACGGTTCGGCCCCGACGGCAAGCTCCGCGACCTGCTGATCGAGCGGACCAGGACCGACCCGGACGAGGTGGTCCGGCGGGCCGCGCTGCGAATGTTGACCGACCACTTCGACCGGGACATCGCGCTCGTCGACATGCTGGCCGTCGCCGCCCGCGGCGACAAGGACGCCGACGTTCGGCTGCTTTCCGCCGAGGCCCTGGCCGACCAGATCGGGGTCGAGCCGGAGGTTGGCGCCGTCCTCGGCGAACTCGCCCGCGCCGACGCCGACGCCCGGGTCCGGCTGGTCGCCGCCCAGGCGCTCGTGAACCGGGTCGGAACGGACCCGGCGGTCTGCGACGTGCTCGCCGGGCTGGCCCGCGACGACGCCGACCAGGCGGTCCGGCTCGCCGCCGTCCAGGCACTGGCCACGAGCATCGGCAGCAACCCGACCGTCCCGCTGGTGATGGCGGACCGGGCCCGACTCGACAGCGACCCGGCCGTCCGGCTCGCCGCCCTGCAGGCCGTCACCGCGGCCGGCGGACCCGCCGATCTCGACGACCTGCTCGGCGAGCTGGCGCGGCACGACCCCGACGAACGGGTCTTCGCACACGCGGCCACCACCCTGCTGGGCCGGACCGGCTCCACCGAGGTCAGTTACCAGCTGCTCGCCGACCGGCTCCGCCACGACGGCAACGCCCGGGTCCGGCTGGCCGCGGTCCGGCTGCTGGTCAAGCACTTCGGTGTCGACACCCCGGTCCGGGAACTGCTACTCGAACGGGTCCGCGCCGATCCCGACCCCGACCTGGTCCGAGAGGCCGCCGTCAAGCTCGCCGCCCATCTGGACACCGACGTCGAGCAGTGCGAGGCACTTGTCGGCCGGGCGGCCGGCGACGACGCCACCGTCCGCTGCGTTGCGGTCGCCATCCTCGGCGAGTGGTTCGGCGCCGACCGGCACGTCCGCGAACTGCTCATCGAACGCGCCGGTCACGACCCAGACGTGCAGGTCCGCCGGGAGGTGCTACGGGTGCTCGGCGACCGACTGGCCGCGCACCCCGAGGTCCGGGCCCTCTTCGTCGAGCGGCTGCGGGACCAGGACTGGTCGGTCCGGGCGGCCACGGTCCGGGTCCTGGGCACCCAGTTCGGCGCCGACCGGCAGACCCGGACGCTCCTGGCCGAGCTGGCCAGCAGCGACACCGACCCCAACCTTCGCGAGGTTGCCGGCCAGGCACTGACCTGGCTACCGGGCGCCGACCCCGACCACCTGCCAGACGTCAATCCTTCCAACACGCTCCAACCTGCGACACCTCCACCGTTGACCTCCGATCACGCGGAAAGCTCGGTCGGCGGAGTGACGTCCGGAGGATCTACGCCGAAAGCAACGTTCAACCCAGCGGATAGGCCGATTCACTCAGCAGATGCGCCCGAATGCGCGTCGACGCCCATTGAAGAAAAGCCAGGGAAGGGAAATCCCGAATTGGGCGGCCCTCCATCTCATCCGGACATCCCAGACACAGGGTCTGATCCGTCGACGAATACAGCGGATGTCACGATTGCGGGTCCCGTAATCCACCAGCTTGGAGATGTCTTCAAGCTGAACGGTGTACCTACTTACACATTCGTCGAACCACCAAAGTTCTCGACATTTCGGCTGGCGCTCCGGCAACCAGGTCTCGGGATAGTCCTTGAGGGTCCGTCTGGGATCGGCAAGAGTACGTTCCTTCAGCAAGCGGCCCGACAAGAGAGCTACGAAGGACGGAAGATACCGATCCTTTCAGCTCGACGGGTCGCCGACCTGGAACGGATCAAAGCGCTTCCTGTGACGGGACACCATGGGATCATTGCAGTTGATGACTTCCACAGGTTGCCCCCCGCGCTGCGGGAGTTGATTGCTGACTACTTGAAGCTCCTTGCGGATGAGGAGTCGACCGAAGACCGATTGATCATTTCCGGCATACCCGGCACGGGACAGCGCCTGGTAGAACTTGCTTCAGACATTGCCACCAGGATTCTGGTATTCAAACTGCCTCCGGTTCCCGGAAAGCTAGTGTTGACCATGATTCGCAAAGGCGAGGAGGCACTCAATGTCGCCTTTGAAGCCTCTGAACAGATCGTCGAGACCGCCCGCGGCAGTCTCCACACCGCCCAAATGATCTGCTGGCACCTGGCGGAGCAGAATAACATCCCACAGACTCAGCTACAGCAGAAGTCCGTCGGGGGCGGAATCGACGAAGCTCTTGCCAGTGTCGAAGAAGTGCTTTCCAGGAAGTACGATGCCGTCGTTCGAGCCTTCGCTTCGCTCGATGGCGACAGCAGGCAGGCTTGTATCGAGCTTCTGCTCATGTTGGCTGAGACTCCGGACGGGATCCTGTCGTTGCACGATGTGTTCGATAAGCGCCCCGACCTCGAGGCTGTCGTTGACCTGCACATATCAGAGCGGTTCCCTGAGGGCTTTGGAAAGTACGAGACGATGGAAGACCACCTTTGTTTCGACCCTCGGTCAAGGCAGCTGGTGGTAGATGATCCCCAATTCCTCTTCTACCTCAAGCGACAGCATCGAGACAGTCTGGCAAAGATGGTAGGAAAGAGGATCAATGAACGGCGGAGTCAAGTATTTATAAGCTATAGTCATCGCGACTCAGAATGGCTGGGTAGACTCAAGGTGCACCTGGCTCCTCTTCAGCGTCGCGGAAGAGTCGACGTTTGGACCGACACCCGGATCACCCCGGGCGCGCAATGGAGGGCGGAGATCGTAGCCGCAATGGCGAGAGCAAGGGCCGCCATCCTCCTCGTAACGGCAGACTTCCTCGGGTCTGCCTTCATCGACGAAGTCGAGCTTCCCACACTGCTTGCCGCCGCGCGATCGGATGGCTGTCAGATTCTGCCACTCATCGTCAAACCAAGTCTCTTCAGTAGCATGCCACAACTCTCCGAGTTTCAAGCCTTCAACCAAGCGTCCATGCCGTTGAGCGGCCAGAACGATCATTCTCAAGAAGAGATATTGAGCGAGGTTGCTCGGTTCGTTTCGTCCCTGTTCGACGACTGACCGCAGAAGTCGAACGGAGGGCGCGCCCAGGTCCGGTCGAAGGACTCGTCGCCGCCGACGGTGGCCTCCGACCACGCCACGGGCTTGTTCCGGTACGCGGGAACGTCGTCACGCCTACCTACGTCTCAACAACATGAGAACCCTTCGAAGCGGGTGGCTGGTGGGCGCACCCCTGATGTTGTTGGCCGCTGGCTGTGGGCAGCAGGGTGGCGATGCCGGTGCCCAGGACGCCGAGTCGGCTGCGCTGTCGTACCCCGATGACGCCGTGGTGTTCCGGATGGACCACACCGGCGGCTTCGTCACGCCGGCGGTGGTGGCCACCCGGCTGCCGGCCGTCAGCGTCTACGGCGACGGGCGCGTGATCACCCAGGGGCCGACCACCCTGATCTTCCCCGGCCCGGCGCTGCCCAACCTCCAGGTCGGCACGATCAGCGCGGCCGAGCTGGAGAACCTGGTCGTCCAGGCCCGCGCGGTCGGCGTCGGCAGCGCGAGCGACCTCGGCACACCCCCGGTAGCCGACGTGACGACGACCCGGTTCACCGTGCGCGGCGACAAGGGCGTCGAAACCCTTGAGGTGTACGCCCTCAGCGAGGCCACCGCCGATTCCGGTCTGACCGCCGACCAGCAGGCGGCCCGGGAGAAGCTGCGCGAGTTCGCCGAGTCGCTGACCAGCGACTCCGGCCCGCTCGGCGGAGTGACCGGCGAGGAGTCGCGGCCGTACGTGCCGACCGCGATCGCGGCGGTCGCCGAGCCGTGGGTCGCGGCCGGCGACGTCGGCGAGCAACCCGAGCTGACCTGGCCGGGACCAGAACTGCCCGGCGCCCCACTCGGCAACGCGGATCTCGGGCTGGGCTGCGTGACGGTCACCGGCGACGAGGCGTCCAAGCTGCTCAGCGCGGCCGAGCAGGCGAACGCGGCAACCCCGTGGACCTCGGCCGGCAAGCGCTGGACGGTCACCCTGCGACCCCTGCTGCCCGACGAGACAGACTGCGCCGACCTCACCTGACGCACAGCCGTCGTCCGGCGCCGGGTCCTCACAGATCGTCGGGGAGGACCCGGAACGCCGACGTCTCGTCAAGAGCCCTACACGCGGCGGCGGGCTCAAGATCGCCGATGTTGAACGCGGCCACCAACCCGGAGGCGTCTCCGATAATGATCATGCAGCGGGGCCGTACTTGTGATCCTCTGCCACCGCCGCATCATTGTCGCTTACCGGCCCGCCGAACCCGATCTCAGGTACGTCCCAGTCCCCCGACCAGCGCCGCGCTCGCAGCGCCGCGATGTGGAACGCCTCCCGGAAGAACTCCGACTCCGGACGCCCCTGCCTCGCAGCAGCCTCCTTGATGACCCTCAGATCATCTTCATCGACCATCACTGTCGTCTTCTTCAACGCCATGTGGTTATGTTGCCTCAACCAGCTGTTAGGCGCGGACCCCGCGCCACCGACCGTGCGGTTCTCGTTGTCGACAAGCCGGTGCCGTCGCGCGCCAGCCGTCAGGCTAATCGTGTGGCAGCCCTGCAGGCGGTCAGGTGTCGGGGGCCGCTGCGCGAGTGATCCGGGTGCCGAGCCTGCGCAGGTGGTCGACCAGTTCGACTGGCTCGTGGACGGTGAAGTCACAGCCGAGCAGGGTCAGCCGGACGGCGAGCCAGTCGACGGTGTCCTCCGGGCTGTGCCACCGACAGGATTCGTCGTCGACGGGCAGCAGGTCGCCGGCGTGGTCGCCCAGTCGGGCTGCTGCCTGCGCTGCCGGCAGGGCGAGCGTCACCACTGCCCGGTAGACCGGTGCCAGGTCGTAGAGTCCGGCGGTGACGAACGCCGCCGGGTCGTCGGCTGGTGGGTGGCGCGGCGGTACCCGCGTACCGGTGTGCTGGGCGTTTGTGATGCGGTCGATGCGGAAGGTTCGCCAGTCGGCGCGCTCGCTGTCATAGGCGAGCAGATACCAGCGACGGCCGACGACGACCAGCCGGTGCGGCTCGGCGAGACGCCGGGTGGTGTTGCCGTCGTGGTTGCGGTAGTCGAACCGGACCCGTTCGTTGGCCGAGGACGCCGCCGCGAGGACAGTCAACTGGGCGGGGTCGACAAGCGAGGCCGTCGCTGGAAGCGTCGGCAGTGTGGTCGCCGCGACGGCGCTGACGCGGCGGCCCAGCCGTGACGGCAGCACCTGCTGGAGCTTGGCCAGAGCTCGCACGGACGCCTCGGCGATGCCGGCGACCGGCTGCCGCGCCGCCGCGCGCAGACCGACGGCGATGGCCACGGCCTCCTCATCGTCTAGCAGCAGCGGTGGCATCGCCTTGCCCGCCACGAGCCGGTACCCGCCGCGGGCGCCCATGGTGGCCTGGACCGGGTAGCCCAGGTCCCGCAGCCGATCGACGTCGCGGCGCACGGTGCGCGGGGTGACCTGCAGCCGGTCGGCGAGTTCGCTGCCCGGCCATTCCCGGGGCGTCTGGAGCAGGGACAGCAGTCGCAGCAGGCGAGCCGACGTGTCACTCACCATGCCATGGTGCCTCGCGATCTAGGACCGAAGCTGACCTACATGGGCTCTAGCGTTGTCTCTGGCAGTGCACAAGACGGTGCACCGGAAACAAGGAGCTGAATGATGAAGGTCGTGCCCGACGGCTACCACACCGTGACCCCGTGGATGATCTCTCCCGGAACCACCGCACAGTTGATCGACTTTGTGGTGGACGTCTTCGACGCCACGGAGCTGGCCCGGATGGACGTGGGTGGGGTGATCGGCCATGCCGAGGTCCGCATCGGGGACTCGGTCGTCATGATGTTCGACAAGCCAGACTGGCCGCAGACACCGGCCTTCCTTCGCCTGTACGTCGCCGACGACGCCGAGGTGCTGCGGCGGGCCCTCGAACGCGGCGCGATACTCGTCACCGAACCGACCGAGCTCTTCTGGGGCGACCGGGTCAGCCGTTTCCGCGACCCGGTCGGCCACCTGTGGTGGATCCACCAGCGGGTGGCCGAACCGACCGGAGAAGAGCTGAATCAGCGGCTCAACAACCCCGAGTTCGTCAAGGCGATGGAGTACGTCCAGGGTGCCAAGTTCCTCCCCGACCGCTGACACCTCCCGCACCACCGGACACGCGCCGCCGTCGACGGACCCCGACGCGGTTGGTTGGGGTGCGCCGGCCGAGTCCAGGAACTGTCGCTGTACGGTCCGTCAGTCGTACCGGTATTTCAGCGCGTCGGCCTCCGACTGTTCGATGTCGGCGATCGTCAGGTCCGGTATCCGCAGCTGGGCCAGGGTCACCTCGGCCGAGGTCGGCTGGGCGTCCGCCGGCAACCACTGCTCCGGCTTCCACACCCCGCCGCGCAGAAACGCCTTGGGACAGTGCGGGTAGACCTCGTCGATCCCCAGCACCAGCGCACTTGCCGGCGGCTTACCCACGGCGGTCAGCTGCGACAGCAGCTCGGGGCGGGTGGAGACGCAGGCCCGACCGTTGACCCGCAGCGTGGTGGGACGCCCCGGGATGACGAACATCAGTCCGGCCCGTCCGGTCGCGATGACGTTCTGCCACGTGTCCAGGCGCTTGTTGCCGGTCGCGTCCGGAACCGCCACCGTCCTGTCGTCCAGGACGGCGACGAACCCGGCCGGGCCACCGCGCGGGGAGACGTCGCAGTTGCCCTTGGCGTCAACGCTGGCGACCAGGACCAGCGACGAACAGCCGATCAGCCGCCGGGTCTGCTCGGTGAGCTCGGTCATCTGCTTCCGCACCGCCGCTTCGCCGGGCAGGTCATAGACCCGGCGCAACTCCTCCAGATCGGTCACCGCGTCGATCCGCAGCGAGTCGAAGGCACCAGCGGCAAGGCCTGACGTCATGTCGCCGACCCTAACGAACCGATCTGGCACCCGCGATGCCATTCCTGCGCGCCGTCAACGGTTGGCGCCGCAGGCCGAGCCGACCACCAGGAAGGTGTTGTCGGGCCAGGTGTAGTCGTCGGCGTCGCCTGGCCGGGCGGGCCGGAGGAAGACGATCCGCACCTGGCGGGGCCACCAGCGGGTCGGCTCCGACCAGGTGCACTGGATGCGCCGCTCGCCCGTGTCGGCGCAGTCCCCCGCCTGTTCCCAGTCGCCGAGCTGGTCGGCGACGCTGGACCGAAGCTGGTCCCACGAGGTGGTGGGCGGCATGGCGTAGGTCTCGACCTCGGGATCGCCGCGGCCGTTGCGCAGATCGATGCTGACCTCGGACGCGCGGTTGTCGACGACCGCGGTGTACTCGCCCTCGGGCAGCACGGTCGACGAACCCGCCGGCGCCGCGACGGGAACCGGCTCGCCGGCCGCCATCCAACGCGCCCCGGCCACCGCCACCGCACCCAACACCAGGATCGTCCCGGCTACCGCAAGAAAGGCCCGCACAGCCGGAGTCTATGAACCCGGGACCAGCCGGGCGAGCCAGCATGATCCGATCGGTCCCGGCCAGTGCTGCTGAGTCCTCCAGGCCGGCCGGGCTGGTCGTCCGTGCCTGGATGAGCTCGGATCTCGGCCCGCGTTCCGGGTGCTTGTATATGCGGGGTGCTTGTACTCGGTGTCGCCTACGCTGCCCAACCATGTTTTCTGAGCACCAGGTCGACGGCCTCGCGGAGCAAGTCGGTTCGAGTGAGGTGGTCGCGCTGGCCAAGCTGGTCGAGCGCGTCGAGCTTGCTGATCTCGAGCCGGAATGCGGTCAGCTTCGTCGTCGGTTCATCGGCTGGCCGGGTTGGCGGCACCGTCTTGGTGCCATGAGTCAGAACCATGGCCGCAAATGTCTCCGGATCAGTCCGGGACAGCGCGATGAACTCCTCGGTGCTCAGCTCAGCAGGGTCGGGGACGGTCATGCTCATGACAACTCCTTCCAGAAGTGCTCATGCTGCGACGGTGGCAGCCAGTAAACCTCCGTGATCCGCCAGAGGGTGCTTGTTTTGTCCCTGCGGATCAGCAGCAGGACGACAAGACCGGGTTCGATCATCCCGATGACAGCCTTCAACTCGTCGCCCTTGGGCAGCGACACCTGCGTGGGGCTGTAGTAGGCATCGATGGCTGTCGGACGGCCGCAAGCAAGGTGACGACCGGCGCGCGGACGAGTCTTGACGATTCTAGTGAAGCTGGGTGGCAGTGCGGACGAGGCCGGCGACGGCGCGGGAGCGGCTGTGCGGGGGCCAGGCGAGGACGGTGGTGACGTGCGGCGCGTCGGTGAGCGGGACGGCGGCGTGCGCGTTCCACAGCCACGATCGGGAGGACGCGCAGAGGACGGCCGAGGTGCGTCCGAGGGCGATCAGCTGGGCGAGCTGCGACAGGTCGTGGATCTCGGGGCCGGGGCCGGGTTCGTAGCTGCCGTCCTGACCGGGCCAGCGGGCCACCGGCAGATCCGGCAGGCCGCTGATGTCGGCCATGGTCAGCGCGTCACGCGCGGCGAGCGGATGTCCGGCGGGCAGGATGGCGACCTGCTGCTCGGTCAGCAGATCCTCGGTGTCGAAGCCGGCGAGGGCGTCGAACGGCCGCTGCATGAGCGCCACGTCGGCGCGGCCGTCACGCAGCATCCGCGCCTGGTCGCCCATGCCGCACAGCAGCACCTCGATCTCGGCCGCGTCCTGCTCGGCGGCGTGCGCGTCGAGCAGCTTCCGCAGCAGCTCGTGGTTTGCGCCGGCCTTCGTCGCCAGCGTCAGGCGGCCCGTCGCGGCGGAGCCGGCGCGGCGGGTGCGGCGGGCGGCGGCGGTGCTCGCGTCGAGGATGGCGCGGGCCTCGTCGAGCAGTGTCTGGCCGGCGCCGGTGAGGGCGACGCCGCGGCGGTCGCGTTCGAGCAGGGTGACCCCGAGGCGTCGTTCGAGCTGCTGGATCGCCCGGGACAGCGGCGGCTGGGCGATGCCGAGCCGCTCGGCCGCCCGGCTGAAGTGCAGCTCCTCGGCGACCGCGACGAAGTACCTCAGCTCGCGGGTCTCCAGCATCTCCACCCCAGCCACGATAGCGCGGTGATACCGGCCGGGTATCGCAGCGCACCCAACTGGTGTAACGGGGCCGCCGGCCGGCGAGCCACCATCGGCGTCATGAGCGACAAGCAGACCGCGCTGGTTACCGGCGCGAACAAGGGACTTGGGTACGAGATCGCGGCCGGGCTGGGCGCCCTCGGCTACCGGGTGGCGGTGGGAGCCCGCGACAAGGCCCGCGGCGAGGCGGCCGTCAAGACGCTGTACGCCGCCGGAGCTGACGCGTTCGTGGTCCCGCTGGACGTCACGAGCGACCGCAGTGTCACCGAGGCCGCGGAACTGATCGAGCGGCAGGGCGGCCGGCTGGACGTGCTGGTCAACAACGCCGGCATCTCCGGGCCGACCGGACCGGGCTGGGCACAGGACCCGACCACCCTCGACCTCGACGTCGTCCGCGCCGTCGTGGACACCAACGTCTACGGCGTAATCCGGGTGACGAACGCGATGCTGCCGCTGTTGCGGCGCTCGGCCTCCCCCCGCATCGTCAACATCTCCAGCAGCGTCGGCTCGGTGACCTGGCAGGCGGACCCGGACGTCAACGTCGGGCCGATCATGGCGGCCTACTCGCCGACGAAGTCGTACCTCAATGCCGTCACCGTGCACTACGCCCGACAGCTCGCGGGCACCGGCATCCTCATCAACGCCGCCTGCCCGGGCCTGGTCGCGACCGACTTCACCGGCCGCCAGGGGCGGCCCGCCCGGGAGGCGGCGGCGGTCGCGATCCGACTCGCCACACTGCCCGACGGCGGCCCGACCGGGTCGTTCTACAACGACGACGGCGTGATCCCCTGGTGACCGGAGCTAGCCGAACGGCGGCCGGGTGTCGATCTCCATCCAACGCTCGGGATACCCGAGCGGCGCGAACCCGGCCTTCGCGTACACCTCGTGCGCGTCGAGGGTGGCCAGCACCACCCGCTTGATGCCGTGGCGCTGGGCCCACTCGACGGACCAGGCAGCGAGCCTGGTGCCCAGCCCACGGCCCCGGTGGTCACGGTCGACGTACACGTCGCAGAGCCAGACGAAGGTCGCCCGGTCCGACACGACGCGGGCCACCGCGACCTGCCGCCCGTCCGGGGCGTAGAGCCCCACCGGGACGGAACCGGCGAACGACCGCTCGACCACCTCCCGGGTCCGGCCCCTGGCCCAGTAGGCGTCGGTGCCGATCCAGTGGGCGACCCGCTCCATGTCGAGCTCGGTCGGATCTTCACTCAGCCGGTAGTCACTCACCGACCCATCATCGCGACGAGGGACACCCCCGGCAAAGATCCAATCGGGGGCCGGTGGCGGGTCAGTCGCGGAGCGGGTACGGGATGAAGGTGCTGCGGTTCTCGTCGACGTCGAGCTGGCGGCTGATCGGCGGCGCGGCCCGCTGCGGGCAGGTCATCCGCTCGCAGGTCTTGCAGCCCGGCCCGATCGGGATGGCCGCGTCGGCGGCGTACAGGTCCATGCCGGCGGAGTAGACCAGCCGGTTGGCGTGCCGGACCTCGCAGCCCAGGCCGATCGCGTACGTCTTGCCCGGCTGGCCGTAGCCGCCGTGGTGCCGGGTCACCGTGCGGGCGATCCAGAGGTAGCGCTGCCCGTCCGGCATCTCCGCCACCTGGGTCACCACCCGCTCCGGGGCGCCGAACGCCTCGTAGACGTTCCACAGCGGGCAGGTGCCGCCGGTGCGGGAGAACGGGAAGCCGGTGGCGGACTGCCGCTTGGACATGTTGCCGGCCCGGTCGACCCGGACGAAGGAGAACGGCACCCCGCGCGCCTTCGGCCGCTGCAACGTGCTCAGCCGGTGGCAGAGCGTCTCCCAGCCGATCCGGTAGTGCTCGGTGAGCAGCTCGATGTCGTAGCGGCGGGCCTCCGCGTCGGCCAGGAACCGCTCGTACGGCAGCACCAGCGCGGCGGCGAAATAGTTGGCCAGCCCGACCCGGGTCAGGATCTGGGTCTGCACGTCCTCGAACCGCTCCTCCTCGATGATCTCGTCGATCACGTCGGCGTACTCCAGCAGGGCGATCTGGGCGCCCATCCGGATCGCCTCCTGGCCCGAGCGCAGCGAGGTGGACAGGTGCAGGGTGCGGGTGGCCGGCCGGTAGCGGTGCAGTTCCCCGCCGAGCGAGCCGCCGTCGTCGTGGGAGATCCGCACCCCGTGCCGGTCGGCGAGCCGGCCGGACAGGGCGGCGCGGGCTTCGCCCCGGCGCAGGCCGATCCGCGCGGCCAGCTCCTCGGCCGCCTCGTCCAGCGCCGGTACGTAGTTCTGCCGCCGGTAGAAGAACTCGGTGACCTGGTCGTGCGGGCTGCTGCCGACCAGGTCCCGGTCCCCCACCAGCTCGGCGAGCTGCTCGTCGACCTGGCGGTAGCGGCGATGCAGGTCGATCACGGCCTCGGCCACCTCGGGCAGTCGGCTGGCCAGCTCGGTCAGGTCGGCGATGCTGGCCCGGGCGGTAAGCGCCTCCCGCAGACCGGAGACGAGCCGGGGGGTGTCGTGTGGGGCGAAGACGGTCGGGTCGATCCCGAACACCTCGGTAATACGCATGAGTACGGGCACCGTCAACGGCCGGGAATCGTGCTCGATCTGGTTCAGGTAGCTGGCCGAGATGTTCAGTTGGCGGGCCAGCTCGATCTGGCTGATGCCGCGGTCCTCGCGCAGCCGGCGCAGCCGGGCGCCGCCGAATGTCTTGGCCATGCGAACGCCTCCTGCCCTGGTGAGCCGCGTGCCACCCAGCTTAGCAGCGATGAAAAGTCACCCTTTCGCAAGTTAGCAAAATGGGCCGAAGACTTTTCAATTCTTCGCTGTTTCCGTATCTCGACCGGCCCGCCCGGCCCATGTCACGGTGTCTGCACGGGGCCGACCGCTGGAGGAGAATCGAATGCGCACCGATACCGAACAGTTGCAGTACGAATGGGCCACCGACTCGCGGTGGAGCGGCATCGAGCGGAGCTACACCGCCGCCGACGTGCTCCGGCTGCGCGGGCCGGTCCGGGAGGAGCACACCCTGGCCCGGCGCGGCGCGGAGCGGCTCTGGGCGCTGATGCACGACGAGGACTACGTGCACGCCCTCGGGGCGCTGACCGGCAACCAGGCGGTGCAGATGGTCCGGGCCGGCTTGAAGGCGATCTACCTCTCCGGCTGGCAGGTCGCCGCCGACGCGAACCTGTCCGGGCACACCTACCCGGACCAGAGCCTCTACCCGGCCAACTCGGTGCCGGCCGTGGTGCGGCGGATCAACAACGCCCTCATGCGGGCCGGGCAGATCACCTCCGCCGAGGGCGGCGAGACCGACGTCGACTGGCTCGCACCGATCGTCGCCGACGCGGAGGCCGGGTTCGGCGGGGTGCTCAACGCGTACGAGCTGATGACCGCCATGATCGTGGCCGGCGCGGCCGGGGTGCACTGGGAGGACCAACTCGCCGCCGAGAAGAAGTGCGGCCACCTGGGCGGCAAGGTGCTGATCCCGACCAGCGCGCACGTGCGTACCCTCGAATCAGCCCGGCTGGCGGCGGACGTGGCCGGCGTCCCCTCGGTGATCATCGCCCGGACGGACGCGCAGGCCGCGACGCTGCTCACCACCGACGTGGACGAGCGGGACCGGCCGTTCCTGACCGGCGAACGGACCGCCGAGGGCTTCTACCGGGTCCGCAACGGTATCGAGCCGTGCATCGACCGGGGGCTGGCCTACGCGCCGCACGCGGACCTGCTCTGGATGGAGACCAGCCTGCCCGACCTGGAGGTCGCCCGCAGCTTCGCCGAGGCGATCAAGCACGAGTACCCGGACCAGCTGCTCGCCTACAACTGCTCGCCGTCGTTCAACTGGCGCAAGCACCTCGACGACGCGACGATCTCGAAGTTCCAGCGGGAGCTGGGGCACATGGGCTACAAGTTCCAGTTCATCACGCTGGCCGGCTTCCACGCCCTGAACTACTCCATGTTCGACCTGGCCAAGGGGTACGCAGCCGACGGCATGCCGGCCTACGTGTCGCTGCAGGAGCGCGAGTTCGCCGCCGAGTCGGCCGGCTACACCGCCGTCAAGCACCAGCGCGAGGTCGGCACCGGCTACTTCGACCTGATCAGCACCGTGCTCAACCCCGCCGCCGAGACCACCGCGCTGCGCGGCTCGACCGAAGAGGAGCAGTTCGCATGAGATACCAGGTGACCGGCGAGATGGCCGAGCGGTTCGACGAGGTGCTCACCGGCGAGGCGCTGGAGTTCGTGGTCGCGCTGGACAGCGAGTTCGCCGCCCGCCGGGTGGCGCTGCTGGACGCCCGGCGGGCCCGCCGCGCCCGGTACGCCACCGGCCAGTTCCCCGACTTCCTGCCCGAGACGATCGGGGTGCGGGCCGACCCGAACTGGCGGGTGGCGCCGATCGCCCCCGGCCTGGCCGACCGGCGGGTCGAGATCACCGGCCCGACCGACCGGAAGATGACCATCAACGCGCTCAACTCCGGCGCCAAGGTGTGGCTCGCCGACTTCGAGGACGCCACCGCGCCGACCTGGCACAACGTCATCGCCGGGCAGCTCAACCTGATGGACGCCCTGGACCGGCGGATCGACTTCACCGACGACCGGGGCAAGCGGTACGCCCTCGGCGAGGAGCTGGCCACCATCGTGGTCCGGCCGCGCGGCTGGCACCTGGTGGAGAAGCGGATCGTGGTCGACGGCCGGCCGATCTCGGCGAGCCTCGTCGACTTCGGGCTCTACCTCTACCACTGCGGACGGCGGCAGATCGACGCCGGTCGGGGGCCGTACTTCTACCTGCCGAAGCTGGAGACCCACCGGGAGGCCCGGCTCTGGAACGACATCTTCGTCTTCGCCCAGCACTACCTGGGCCTGCCGATCGGCACCATCCGGGCCACCACCCTGATCGAGACCATCACCGCCGCGTTCGAGATGGAGGAGATCCTGTACGAGCTGCGCGAGCACTCGTCCGGGCTGAACGCGGGCCGGTGGGACTACATCTTCAGCGTCATCAAGAACTTCGGGCAGTGGCCGGACTTCGTGCTGCCGGACCGCTCCGACGTGACGATGACCGTGCCGTTCATGCGGGCGTACACCGAACTGCTGGTGCGGACCTGCCACAAGCGCGGGGCGCACGCCATCGGCGGGATGGCCGCGGTCATCCCCAGCAAGGACCCGCAGGCCAACGAGGCGGCGCTGGCGAAGGTCCGGGCCGACAAGCAACGGGAGGCCGGCGACGGGTTCGACGGCTCCTGGGTGGCGCATCCCGGCCTGGTGCCGGTCTGCCGGGAGGTCTTCGACGGGGTGCTCGGTGACCGGCCGCACCAGCACGAGCGGCTGCGCGACGAGGTCGCGGTGACCGCCGCCGACCTGCTGGCGGTGGACAAGACCCCGGGCCAGGTCACCTCGGCCGGGCTGCGGTCGAACGTGGCGGTGGCGTTGCGCTACTTCGACGCGTGGCTCGGCGGCACCGGGGCGGTCGCCCTGTACGGGCTGATGGAGGACGCCGCCACCGCCGAGATCGCCCGCTGCCAGGTGTGGCAGTGGATCCAGCACGGCACTCCGCTGGCCGACGGCGGCACCGTCACCGAGGAGCTGGTCCGGTCGATCCTCGCCGACGAACTCGACGCCCTCGCGGGCGATCGCGAGGGCGCCGAGCGGGACCGGGCGGTCGCCTCGGCAGAGCTGTTCGAGTCGACCGCGCTGGGCGAGGACCTGCCCGCCTTCTTCACCACAGCCGGCTCCGCCACCTGCGTTCGCGACAGGTGACACCCGACACCTGGTGTGCTTCATCCAAGGCATAGACAGCTCCCGGGCCGCCGCCACGCCAAGAACTGGCGATGCCCGCCCCTCCATCAATCCGAGACGGAGGGGCGGGAACGGCACAACACCGCGGCTAGACGCACAGCCACACCACACGGTTAGGCACTGGCTTGCGCGGCGCTCCAAGCACGCTCGAATTCCTCCGAGGTTATCAGCTCAGCTCGACAGTCGGACTGGCTCGAAATTTCCTCAACCGATGGAAATGGGATCTCCGCGAGACCCACCGTTGCCGTCTCGTGGTTCCCGTTGGCCCACTCGGTCCTTCCATCACGGTAGAGCTGGACCTTGCGGATCTCGTAGTCATCCTCACCGATCTCGCTAAAGTAGAGCACAGGGTCATCCGGGAAGTCGTGCTCCCACTCGACCTTGACGTACCTCATCCCTAGTTCCTCCCGGAGCTGACGATGCGCCCAGTTAGATCGAGTGGCCCACTATTCGGGACCACGAAGACTCCCGGCCTTCCCTGGACCACTTCGAGCCCTCTCACATCGATCTCAATGTAGTGGGTGAACTTGCGTCCAGCCCATGGGACCCTCAGGAAGGCTGCGGAGAGCTGCCCTAGCGTCTTAGTTCCGGGTTTGATGTCAGTTAGATACTGCCCGTCGCCATAGCGGGCATCCTTCGGGTTGTTCGCCTTCAGAGAAGGACGCAGCTCACCGCTCGCGAGGATTGCGTCATGACCTCTCTTATCGGTGTAGTGATAGAGAGTATCGCAGTTATGCACCAGTACGGGCGTGGTGCCGGCTTCCACATAGTACGTGTGGGTGTCGTTGACGGTGAGGTTGTGGACGGTGGCCTGGCGGGTGTGGCGGGAGAGCTTTGCGACGGTGACCGGGGTGCCAAACTCGTCGCGGAGTTCGTCGCCGACTTTGAGGTGGGCGGCTTCGGCCCAGCCGCGGGTGGGGCTGTAGAAGCGGTGGCCGTCGGTGGCGGTGACGGTGGCAGGTGGACCGCCGCCTCCGGCGCCGGCACCGACCAGGGTGAGGTCGATCAGGTGCTTGGTGCCGGTGCCCTCGACGGCCGCCGTCACCTGCTGAGGATTCGTCTCCCCGGTCTCCGGATCGGTCGCCACGACCGAGTCGCCGGGCTCGACCTGCTCGATCGGCTTGCTGGACCCGTCGGCCATCCGCACCGGCGTGCCAGGAGCGAATGAGTTGACCCCACGCCCCTTGGCGATCTTGCAACTCTCCCCGCCCGTGTTCTCCTGCCGTTGCTTCGCCTGACGCTGTTTGAGCCCCTCGGTCTGTTTCCGGGTGGTGTTCTTGGCCTGCGCCCCGGCGGTCTTCGCCCCGCCGGCGTTGTTCGCGACCTGCTTGGCGTACTTGTTGGCGTCAGCCGCCTCGTCCGCGGTCGCGCCGGCCTTGCGGACCTTCTGCGGGATCTTGGCCAGCGCGGCCCGGGCGGCGCGGAGTTTCCCGTACGACTCGACAAGTCGCCGACCGACCCCGACAGCCTTGATCATGACCTTCGCGGCCTTGAACATCTTGCCCCACGGCACCGCCTGCAGCGCCGTCGAGATGCAGGCCACGATGTCGCCCTCGGTGACGCACTTCTTGGCGTCGTTGAACCCGACCAGATCCAGGATCAGGTTGATGATCTCGTCGGCGATCTGGGCGATGAACCCCTCCGCCTCGGTGACCAGATTCTTGGCGCCCAGGTAGGCCGGGTTGTCCACGCAGTTCGGGTCGCTGCTGTTGGCCTCGCACTGCTCGGTGCCGCCCGGCGTGACGGGCTCGGTCGGGGTGTCGACGGTCGGGGTTCCGCCGCCGCCCCCGCCGCCGTCGTCCACCCGCAGGCCGGTCGGATCCGTGTGCACGGTGGGCTGGTTGTTCGCGTACGCGTAGGAGGAGATCGCCGGGCTGGTCGCCGCGGTCGGCGCCGGGTCGGTGGCGTCGAACCGGCCGGTGCCCGGGTCGTAGTTGCGGGCCCGCAGCTGGTACCGGTCACCCTGGCTGGTGTCGTGGTAGCCGCCGGCGTACTGCATCGGGTTTGCGGGAGCGTCGGCGGAGAGCTTGCGCCCACCGTCGGTGAGTCCCTCGCCCCTGGCCACCCCGAACGGGTCGTACTCGTAGGCCCACTGCTGGGCGCCGTCGGGGGCCAGCACGTCGGCGACGCCGCCGAGCCAGTCCTGGGTGTAGGAGTACGCGGCACCGTCCGGGGCGAGCAGCGCCAACGGGTTGCCGCCCGGGTCGTACAGGTAGCCGCGGGTGGTGGTGCCGGCGCCGGTGGTCTCCGACTCGGTGGCCAGCATCGGCATCGGCGCGTTGAGGTCCCAGTCCCATTCCTGGGTACGCGCGTCCGCGCCGCTGCCGCTGGTGGCGGTGACCCGGTTGCCGAGCGCATCGTAGCGGTAGTCGGTGGTCCGGCCGCCGATGGTGGCCGAGGTCATCGTGTGGTCGAGGGCGTAGGTGTACCGGTCGGCACCGGCGCGGATCTGGTTGCCTTCCAGGTCGTAGTCGAAGCTGCGCTCGGTGGAACGGCTGCCAGTGGTCACCTCCCGCTTGAGCTGGTCGGCCGCGTCGTAGGTGTAGGTCGTGGTGGTGTTCTCGCCCGGCGCGGTGACCTTGTGCGTGGCGCGGTTGCCGACCAGGTCGTAGGTGTAGTCGAGCCGCTCGGCCACCGGCCCGGCGCAGGTCTGGGCGCCGTAGCAGGCCGCCGTGATCCGGTTGGCGGCGTCGTACTCGTAGGCGGTGGTCTCGGTGATGGTGGGCTGGCCGGGCTCGCCGCGCCGGGTCGTGATCTGCTTCGGGTTGCCCACCGGGTCGGGGGTCAACTCGAACGCCGACAGCACCTGGTCGCCCCGGTGGTTGTCGACGCTTGTCAGGCGGCCGGCGCGGTCGTAGCCGCGGTCCTGGACGACGCCGGTGGACTCGGGGTAGGTGACGGTCGTGAGGTTGTCGGAGACGTCGTAGTCGAAGCCGTACCGCGATGACGTGCCGGCCTTGGCGACGGTGAGCGCCCGGACCCGGTCGCCGGCGTCGTAGTCGGCGGTGACGACCGTGCCGTCCGGGTAGGTGCGGTTCTTGACCCGGTCGTCGCCGTCGTAGGTGTAGCCGAAGATGTCGTCGCCGCGAACGGCCCTGATCAACCGGTCGGTCTTGTCGTACTCCCAGGTCCGCAGGCCGGTCGGGTCGGCCGCCTCGACCGGGCGGTTCTTGGCGTCGTAGGCGTAGGTGTAGCGGTCCCCGCCGGCGCCGAGCTGCTTCGAGACGAGCCGGTTGAGGTTGTCGTAGCCGTAGAAGATCGTCCGCGCCGGGCGGTTCGGGTCCGGCCGTGGGCCACCCGGGTCGCCCGGTTCGACCTGCCGGGCGGTGACCTGCTCGATCAGGTTGGAGTCGCGGTCGTAGACCAGATCCCGGCGCCGACCCAGCGGATCGGTCGACACGGTCAACCGGCCGGCCCGGTCGTACTCCATGCTGGCCACCCGCCCCAGCGGATCGGTCCGCTTGATGACCTGGCCGTTGGCGTTGTAGCCGTAGGAGGTGGACTGGTGCGGCTGGGCGTCCGGGCCGGTCACCGTCGCCAGCCGGTCGGCGGCGTCGTAGCCGTACCGGGTGGTCTTGTTGTTGGCGTCGGTGAGCGACACCACCCGGTTCAGCGCGTCGTAGCCGGTGCGGGTCACGTTGTCCAGCGGGTCGGTGACCGACTCCAGGTTGCCGGCCCGGTCGTAGGCGTACCGGGTGGTGTACTGGTCCGGGTCGGCGCCCGCGACGTTGCCGCGCGGCTCGGTGATCGCGATCGGTCGGCCGTCGTCGTCGTACCGCCAGGTGATGACGCCGTCGGTCGGGGTGACCTGGCGGATCGGGTTGCCGGCCTCGTCGTAGTCGATCTGGGCGGCGCCGGCCGCCCCGGACGACCCGTCGCGCCGGTTGGCCTCGTCGAACGAGTGGGAGAGCTTCTCCCCCCGCTCGTTCGTCATCTCGGTGACGTTGCCGTTGTTGTCGTAACCCACCTTCGTGGACTCGTTGAACTGGTCCCGCTGCTCGTTGGGGCGGTCCAGCTCGTCGAAGGCGGTGTCGACCTGCACCCGCTCGCCGTCGGTGCCGTACGGCTTGTCGGCCCGGATCAGGTTGCCGTTGTAGTCGTAGTGGAACCGGGTGGTGAACGGCTCGGCATGCTCCGGGTCCGCGTTGCCGCGCGGCGAGGTCTCGGTGGCCACCCGGCCCTCGGCGTTGTAGGTCCAGGAGGTCTTGTTGCCCTCGCCGTCGGTGACCGAGTCCCGCCGCCCACCGGGCGTCCACGCCTGCGCGGTGACGTTGCCGATCGGGTCCTTCACCTCGGTCAGCCGGCTGTTGCGGTCGTAGGTCATCCGGGACGAGTTGGAGAGCGGGTCGGTGCTGACCACGACGTTGCCCAGTTCGTCGTAGTCGGTGCGGAACGGCTGCGGCTTGCCGGGCTGCCAGACCTCCCGGATCCGGTTCTGCTGGTCGTAGACGAACCGGGTGCGGTAGGCGTCCCGGTTGCCGCCGGCCACCGTGCCGCGCGGGTCGACGAGCGAGGTCATCCGGCCGGTCAGGTCGTAGAACATCTCGGTGCGGCGCCCGGTCGGGGTGATCTCGGCGGTGCGGTTGCCGTGCGCGTCGTACTCGTAGCGGGTGACCTTGCCGCGCGGGTCGGTCCGGCTGATCTGCTGACCCCGGCTGTCGTACGCGTAGGTGTAGCCGCGTTCCTGCTTGGGGTTGCGCTGCGCGGTCATCTCGTTGAACTGGTTGAACTCGTACACCCAGGTGTTGCCGCGGCCGTCGCGGTGCTCGGTCAGGTTGCTGCGGTCGTCGAAGGTGCTCGCCGTGGTGAACGCGAACGGGTCCGGTGCCCGGCGCGCGACCGGGTTGCCGTCGTCGTCGTGCCGGGTCTCCTCCTGGTTGCCCTTCGGGTCGACGACCAGGCTGCGGCGCAGCTTGCCGTCGTAGCGGTGCACGACCACGTCCTGATTGCTGTTGCGGGAGAAGAGCAGCACGTTGTCGCGGTAGCCGTCCACCATCGCCACCCGGTCCGGGTCGGTGGTGGTGGCCAGCAGGGTGGCGCCGGCCTCGCTGCCCGCCGTCCACCCGAAGGTGGTCTGCCCACCCTCCGGGTCGGTCTGGGTGGTGACCCGACCGGCGGCGTCGTACGAGTTGCGGATCGCGGTGTTGCCGCGGGCGTCGGTGATCGACGTCAGCCGGCCGGCGCCGTCGTACTGGTAGGAGGTGTTGAAGCCGCGCGGGTCCTGCACCTTGCCCAGCCGCCCGGCGTCGTAGTCGAACTGGACCGAGCGGTTGTCCGGCAACGTGATTTTGCGGATCAGGCGCAGGTCGGTGCGGTGCTCGATGGTCACCACCCGGTTCGACGCGTCGGTGATCCGGGTCAGCAGGCCGGTGGTGTCGTAGGTGAGCGTCAGGCCCAGGCCCCGCGCGTTGGTGATCGAGATCAGCCGGCCCTGCGCGTCGAAGCGCAGCCGGCGCTGGTCGGGCGGCACCAGTTGCCACCCGCCGCCGGTGACGGCGGTGAGCTTGGCCCGGATGCCGGCCGGCGGGTCGTACGAGCCGTCACCGGTGCGCCGGTAGACCGCCTCGGAGCCGTCCTCGGCGCGGACCCGCACCGAGCCGCCCTCGTCGGCGACGATGCGCGCGTCGTAGCTCCACGACCAGCCGGTGCCGAACATGCCGGCGGTCGGGTTCGCCGACGAGTAGTAGCGGACCGCGTTGAAGGCGATCCCGGCCGACGGCATCACCAGATCCGGCTCGGTACGCGAGAAGGCGCCGGTGGCGGTGTTCACGCCGGCCCCGCGGACCGCCTGGCCGGTGAGCGTCGGGCCGAGCACGGTCGGGCAGCCGCAGCCGGCGGCCTGCGCGGCGGGGATCGCCGGCGGCGCGGGGGTGGCGCGCGGCGCGGCCTCGTTCGACGGCGGCGACACCACCTCGGAGCCGTCCGGCTGTCCGACGGTGATGACCACCGTGTAGCGCCGGTCCGGAGCCAGCACCCAGCCGTCGGCGGCGCCGAAGCTGCGGCAGAACCGGCGTGGGCTGCGGCACTCGGCCAGGTCGGACTGGCCCAGCACCACCGAGCGCTGCTCCTGCCCGGACTCCACATCGGTCACGGTCGCCCACCACTGCGCCCACGAATCCGGGTTGCCCCGGTCGACGTCGCCGTCGAAGTAGGCCACCAGCGAGGTGTCGCCGAGCAGGTAGCCGGCGCGCAGGACCGGCTCCGACGCCGCGTTCATGGTCTGTCCCGGGGCGGCGGCCCGGGCGAGCGCCGACCGCTTGGCCGGCTTCGGCTCGCCGGCGGCGGCGACCACGGGCGGTACGGCGGGTGCTGTTTCGCCCTCGGGTAGTCCGTGTCGTGGTGTCGCCGTCTCCGGCAGGGGCCGCTGCACCGGGCCCCGGCCGGGTGCGGCGACCGGTGGTGCGGCGGCCCCCGCCGCGTTCGCGAATGGCGTCACCACCAACAGCGAGGCGAACAGAACTGCGGCCAGGGCGTGACAGAGCAGCCGGAATCCCGGTGTGACCCCCATGAAAAGCTCCCCGTGATCAAGTGGTTACCACCAGACCGGGTCACCCTGACCTATTGATCTTTCTTGATGCAATGCCAATTTCCGACAGCCGGAAGACATTCATGAATCACCTGCGACCAATCCGCCGGACAGTCAGTATTCGACAGCCGATCAGCGGGCCGGTTAGGGCTAGGGCTGGCGGTTGTAGAGCCGGCGGGACCAGGCGTAACCGAGCCCGGTGATGGCCACGCACCAGGCGGCGGCGAGCCAGGCGTTGGCGCCGATGCCGGTGCCGAGCAGCAGGCCGCGCAGCGTCTCCATGATCGGTGTGAACGGTTGGAGGTCGGCGAACCACCGCAGCACGGTCGGCATCGACTCGGTGGGGACGAACCCGCTGCCGAGGAAGGGCAGCAGGATGAGCGGCATGGGCAGGTTGCTGGCCCCCTCGACGGTCTTGGAGACGAGGCCGAACGCGACGGAGAGCCAGGTGATCGCGACGCTCACGGCGACCAGCAGCCCCCCGGCGGCCAGCCACTCCATCGGCCCGGCGGTGGGCCGGAACCCGACCAGCAGCGCGACGCCGGTCACCACGACCAGGCTGAGCAAGGTCTGGACGACGCTGCCGATGACGTGGCCGGCCAGCACGGACGGGCGGTAGATGGCCATCGTCTTGAACCGGGCGATGATGCCCTCGGTCATGTCCATCGCGATCCCGGTTGCGGTGCCGGTGGCGATGCTCGCGATGGTCATCATCAGGATGCCGGGGGTGACGTAGTTGGCGTAGTCGGCCCGCCCGCCGGACGGGCCCAGCCCGGCGCCGATGGTGCCGCCGAAGACGTAGACGAAGAGCAGCAGGAAGACCACCGGCAGGAAGACCAGCGTCAGCGTCATGGCCGGGTAGCGCCGCATCCGCCGCAGGTTTCGACGCAGCATGGTGCGGGAGTCGCGAACGGCGAAAGCGGTCGTGCTCATCGGAGAAGCTCCTTGCGGGTACGCGGCCGGCCGGCTTCGGATCGGCCGGTGAGGGCGAGGAAGACGTCGTCGAGGTCGGGGGTGTGCGTGGTCAGCTCCTCGACCTCGATCGAGGAGTCGACCAGCCGGTCCAGCAGGGCACGCATGGTGCCGACCGAGCCGTCGGCCGGCACCTGGAGGGTCAGGGCGCCGTCGTCGCGGATCGCGGTGTCCAGCACCCGGGTCGCGCACTCCAACTCCTCGACATCGGCGAAGCGCAGCAGTACGTGGCCGCCGGGCACCCGCCGCTTCAGCTCCGCCGGAGTGCCCTCGGCGATCAGCCGGCCGTGGTCGAGCAGCGCGATCCGGTCGGCGAGCTGGTCGGCCTCCTCCAGGTACTGGGTGGTGAGGAAGACGGTGACCCCGTCGGCGACCAGCTCGGAGATGACGTCCCACATCGCCCGGCGGCTGCGCGGGTCGAGCCCGGTCGTCGGCTCGTCGAGGAAGATCACCCGTGGGGTGCCGACCAGGGTCATCGCCAGGTCCAGCCGGCGGCGCATCCCGCCGGAGTAGGTGGCGGCGGGTCTGCCGGCGGCCTCGACCAGGTCGAACCGCAGGAGCAGCTCCTCGATCCGCCGGCGGCCCTCGCGGCGGTCCAGCGGGTGCAGGTCGGCCATCAGGGCGAGGTTCTCCGCGCCGGTGAGCAGCCCGTCGACGGCCGAGAACTGGCCGGTGACGCCGATCGCGGCCCGGACCGCGTCCGGCTCGCGGGCCACGTCGTGGCCGGCGATGCGGACCTGGCCGGCGTCGGCGCCGACCAGGGTGCAGCAGATGTTGACCGCGGTGGTCTTGCCGGCGCCGTTCGGGCCGAGCAGGGCGAGGACGGTCCCTTCCGGGACGGTCAGGTCGAGACCGTCGAGGACCAGCTTGTCGCCGTACGACTTGCGCAGGCCGGTGATCTCGATGCCCGGTCGTGGGGTGGTCATCCCGGTCGTTCCTCCCGTGTGGTGGTGGGTCGGCGGCTCAGGCGCGGCGGACGACGATGTCGCCGATCGAGGTCCGGGCCCGTACCTGGACGGTGCGGTCGGCCTGCTCCGGGCCGGGGGTGGAGGTCAGCTCGTTGCGGACCCGGCCGGCCCGGGTGTTCAGGTCCAGCCAGACGGCGGTTCCCTCGGGTACGCCGAACTCGATCGAGCCGGCGGCGGTGTCCAGCCCGACCGTGCCCTGCCCCAACTGGCCGATCCGCAGGCTGCCGTTGGCGGTCCGGGCGGTCAGGTCGGCGTCGGAGCGGTCGACGGTGACCGTGCCGTTGCTGCTGGTGGCCTTCAGCGTGCCGCCGGCCTCGCCGATCCAGACCGATCCGTTGGACGCCTTCACGGTCGCCGCTCCGTCGACCCGGCGGACGTTGATGCCGCCGTTGCCGGCCTTGATCTCGGCGTCTCCGCCGATGTGGTCGACCTCGACGTCACCGCTGCCGCTGCGGATCACGACCGGTCCGGTCCGGTCGATCCGCAGGGCTCCGTAGCCGGTCTTGAACCGGCACTCGCCGAGTTCGCCCTCGGTGTAGAGGTCCCCGACGCCGGTCTCGGCGTCGAGTCGGGAACCGGCCGGCAGTTCGACGGTGACCTCGACCGCACCGTCTCGGCTGAACATCGAGCCGATCCGGGGGCCCCGGACGGTGAGCCGGCCGTCGGCGTACCCGATCTGGGTCTGGTCGACGATCCGCTGGTCGGCCTTGCTGGCCGGGTCGCCGGGGCGGATGTCGACGGTGGCGTCGGCGCGGTCGGTGGCGGTGACCCGGACGTGGGCGCTGACATATCCGAAGTGCACGGTCGCGTGGATGGGTGCCGGAGCGTCGAAGGTTCGCATCAGGAGTCCTGTCTGGTCGAAGGTGGCGGTGAGCCGCTGGTCGGGGGTGGATGCGGGCGGGGTCATCGAGCCCAGCCGGTGAAGCGTTGGCCGGCGCCGCTGCCGCTGAAGCCGATGCCGGGGCCGGCGCCCGGTCGGCCGGGGCGCAGGGCGGCCACGGCGGCCCGGACGAGCCAGGCGTTGACCGAGATCCGCTCCCGGCCGGCGGCCTCCTCGACCCTGGCCTTGACGTCGTCGGGCAGGCGAAGGTTGATCCGGCTGGTCGCGCCCTGGGCCGACGGCTCGTCCGGTGCCGGCGCGAGTTCGGCCGGGTAGTCCCCCGGTGCGGGTGCGGCCTGGTCGGCCGGGGGCAGCGTGACCACGAAGTCGGGGTCCCGCCCGGCCAGGCGCAGGTGCACCGAGCCCGGGGCGAGGTCCTGGGTGATCTCGGCGGTGGCGGCGGAGAGCGCCTCCAGCAGGGTCAGCCGGATGGCCGAGTCGAACGGAACGGTCAGCCGGTCGGCCAGCGCCGCCGCCTCCGGGCCAGCGGCCTCGGCTGCGACGGCCAGCTCCCGGCGGAGCATCTCTACGTACTGCGTGAGGTCCATGCGAGCCATCATGGCATCGTTATGGCTCAGATGCAAGCCACCTTGGCTCAGCATGAGCCAAGGTGGCACATGACCGGCTCGCGTTGAACGCCGTCACCGCATCGACTAACGTCGGGCGGAAGATCGGCTGTTGATGATGCCGCTGGGCCGCCTACAGATGGCCGCGACGATGCCAGCCCAGCCCCAGCCCGAAGCTGTCCAGAAGCGACGGACCGCACGCCACATGCTCGCCGGCCCACCCGTCAACACAGGTGAGCCACCCGCGACGAGGAGGAGACGGTGAACAGCAGACACGGCGTACGACCGGCGGGGCGGCGGTGGCTCGCGGCGCTGGCGGCGGTGACCCTGATGACCGCCGCCTGCTCGTCGGGCGAATCGGTGGACGTGGACGGCGAGGGCGACGGCAACGCCACCGGCGGCGAGTTGGTGGTGGCGATCTCCAGCGAGCCGGACAGCCTGGACGTGCACACCTCGACCGCCTCCCCCACCTTCCTGGTGCTGGAGAACGTCTACGACACGCTCGTCGAACCCGCGCCGGACCTGAGCTTCCAACCGGCGCTGGCCACCGAGTGGAAGGTCAGCGACGACCTGCTCACCTGGACCTTCACCCTGCGCGAGGGGGTGAAGTGGCATGACGGCACGGCGTTCAGCGCCGACGATGTGGTGGCCAGCTTCAAGCGGATCATGGACACCGAGGTGGCCGCCAACGCGTGGCGGTTCGAGTCCGTCGACGAGGTCCGCAAGGTCGACGACCGCACCGTCGAGTTCGCGCTCAACCGGCCCACCCCGAACCTGCTGGCCAACGTCGGCGGCTTCAAGGGCATGGCGATCGTGCCGCCCTCGGCCATCGAGGGCAACACCCTGGCCACCGCCGCGGTCGGGACCGGACCGTTCAAGTTCGTCAGCTACACCCCCGGCGACCGGGTGGTGCTGGAGGCCAACCCGGACTACTGGGGCGACGGACCGTTCGTCGACCGGGTCGAGTTCCGGTTCATCGCCGAGGCGACCACGGCGATGACGAACCTGCGCACCGGGGACGTGCACATCACCAACAACGTGCCGCCGCAGGAGATCGACGCGCTCACCGAGAACGACCAGGTCGAGGTGGGGCAGCTGGCCAGCAACGACTACTGGTACTTCACCTGCAACTTCGACCGCAAGCCGTTCGACAACCGGGACGTACGCCGGGCGCTGTCGTACGCCATCGACCGGGAGGCGATCGCGCAGGCCGCCTTCTTCGACGCGGCCACCCCGGTGCAGTCGGCGATGCCGCCGGGCAACTTCTGGGCCACCGACTACGCCCCGTTCAGCCACGACCCGGACCGGGCCCGGCAACTGCTGGCCGGCGCGGGGGTCTCCGGGCTGACGGTGGACCTGATGCTCACCAACGAGTTCCCGCACACCCTGCAGGCCGCCGAGGTGCTGGCCGCCCAGTGGAAGGAGGTCGGCGTGGAGACCAACATCCGCACGCTGGACTTCGCGAGCTGGCTCGACGAGCAGGGCAAGGGCGCCTACGACTGCTACGTGCTGGGCTGGCTGAACAACCTCGACGGCGAGTACGCCTACTACGCCCAGCACCACTCAAAGGGGACCTTCAACTACCACGGGTACGCCAACCCGGAGGTGGACCGGCTGCTCGACCAGGCCCGGACCACAGTGGACGACAACGCCCGACGGGACCTCTACACCCAGGCGGCCCAGCGGATCATCGACGACGTCAGCTACGGCTACCTCTACACCCCGGAGGCCACCCTGGCCTGGGTGCCGTCGGTGCAGGGCGTCGAGCTGCACCCGGACGGAAAGATCCGACTGCGGACCGTCCGCCTCGGCGGCTGATCCGGCGATGGGCCGCTACCTGCTCGGGCGGGCGCTGCAGACGGTGATCGCGATGATCGGGGTCAGCGTCGCGGTCTTCCTGATCATCCACCTGGTGCCCGGCGACCCGATCCGGCTGGCCATGGGAACCCGGTTCGACCCGGACGTCTACCAGGCGCTGCGGGAGCGGGCCGGGCTGGACCGACCGCTGCTGGTGCAGTACGGCAGCTGGCTGTCGCACGCGGTCACCGGCGACCTGGGGGTGAGCTTCCGCAGCGGACAGCCGGTGACCGAGCTGCTGGGGCAGCGACTCGGCCCCACCGCCACCCTGGCCGGCGCCGCCTTGCTGATCTCGCTGGCCATCGCGCTACCGGTCGGGGTGCTCTCGGCGGTGCGGTCCGGGTCGGTGCTCGACCGGATCGTCACCGCGTTCAGCCAGCTCTGGGTCTCGGTGCCGGACTTCTGGAGCGGGATCATGTACATCCTGCTCTTCGCGCTGGTGCTCGGTTGGCTGCCGCCGTCCGGATACGTCTCGCTGCTTGACGACCCGGTCGACGGGCTGCGCCATCTGGCCCTGCCGGCGTTGACGGTGGGGCTGATCTCCGGATCGATCCTGACCCGGTTCGTCCGCTCGGCGGTGCTGGAGGCGCTGCACCAGGACTACACCCGCACCGCGCGGGCCAAAGGGCTGTCCCGCTGGCGGACCGTCCGCCGCCACGTGCTACCCAACGCCTGGATCCCGATCGTCACCGCCGTCGGGCTGCAGCTCGGGTTCCTGCTCGGCGGCGTGGTGGTGGTCGAGGTGATCTTCGAGTGGCCGGGGCTCGGCCGGTTGGCGTACGACGCGGTGATCCGCCGGGACTACAGCCTGCTGCAGGGCACCGTGCTGGTGATCGCGCTGATGTTCCTGCTCGTCAACTTCCTCGTCGACGTCCTCTACGGCTACCTGGACCCGAGGGTGAGGCAGAAGTGACCGCCACCGCCGGGGCACCGATCGCCGCCCACCGCTCCCGGGCCCGGGAGACCGCCGGGGTGGTGCTGCGCAACCGGCTCGCCGTCTTCGGCCTGGTGGTGCTCGGCCTGCTGGCGGTCGCCGCGGCGTTCGGCCCGTGGCTCGCCCCGTACGACCCGAACGGGGTCGACATCCCGAACCGGCTGGCCGGGCCGTCGCTCGACCACCCGTTCGGCACCGACAACCTGGGGCGCGACGTGCTCAGCCGGGTGCTGGTCGGCGCCCGGGTCTCGCTGCAGGTCGGCTTCGTCGCGGTCGGCATCTCGCTGACCGCGGGCGTCGTGGTCGGACTGGTCGCCGGCTTCTACTCCGGGGCGGTCGACGCGGTGCTGATGCGGACCATGGACGTGCTCTTCGCCTTCCCGGCGATCCTGCTGGCGATCGCCGTGCTGGCCATCCTCGGGCCGGGCATCACCAACGCGATGATCGCCATCGGGATCGTCTACACCCCGATCTTCGCCCGGATCACCCGGGCCAGCACGATGGTGGCCAGCCAGGAGCTCTACGTCCGGGCGGCCCGCTCGGTGGGCGCCTCCGACCTGCGCATCCTGCGCCGGCACGTGCTGCCCAACATCCTCGCGCCGATCATCGTGCAGACCTCACTGAGCCTGGCGTTCGCGATCCTCGCCGAGGCGGCGCTCTCCTTCCTCGGGCTCGGCGTGCAGCGACCCGACGCGGCCTGGGGGCTGATGCTCGCCGAGGGCCGGGCGTTCGTACGCCAGGCGCCCTGGATGGGCATCTTCCCCGGGGTCGCCATCTTCGCCACCGTGCTGGCGTTCAACTTCGTCGGCGACGGGCTGCGCGACGCGCTCGACCCGAAACAGAAATCCGTCATCGAATCGCGGGGCAGGTCCGTCTGATGACGAACGCGAGACCAGCCGGCGACGCGCCGGTGCTGTCGGTGCGGGACCTGACGGTGCGGATCGGTACCGGCCGGGGCGTCGCCGAGGTGGTGAACGGCATCAGCTACGACGTGCGTCGCGGCGAGACGCTGGCGATCGTCGGCGAGTCCGGCTCCGGCAAGACCGTCTCGGCGCTGGCGCTGCTACGGCTGCTGCCCGAACCACCCGCCCGCCTCGGCGGTCAGGTGCTGCTCGACGGGGTCGACCTGCTGGCCGCCCCCGAGCGGGACCTGTGCCAGGTACGCGGCAACCGGATCGCGATGATCTTCCAGGACCCGATGACCTCGCTCAACCCGGTCCTCACCATCGGCGCGCAGGTGACCGAGCCACTCGCCCTGCACCTGGGGCTGACCGGCGCCGCCGCCCGCGACCGCGCCGTCGAACTGCTCGAACTGGTCGGCATCCCGTCGGCGCGGCGGCGGCTGGACGACCACCCGCACCAGTTCTCCGGCGGCATGCGGCAGCGGGTGATGATCGCGATGGCGCTGGCCTGCGACCCGGAGGTGCTGATCGCCGACGAGGCCACCACCGCCCTCGACGTCACCACCCAGGCGCAGATCGTCGAGCTCGTCGCCGAACTGCGGGAACGGCTCGGGATGGCGGTCGTCTGGATCACCCACGACCTCGGCGTGGTGGCCGGGATGGCCGACCGGGTGGCGGTGATGTACGCGGGCCGGCTGCTGGAGGTGGGCGGGGTCGACGATATCTACGACGACCCGCGGCATCCGTACACGATCGGGTTGTTGGGGGCGTTGCCGAAGCCCGGCGCCGACCCCCCGAAGCGGCTGTACGCGATCCCGGGGCTGCCCCCGGACCCGGCGGCGCTGCCGCCCGGCTGCCCGTTCTGGGACCGGTGCGCCTACCGCCGCGACCCGCGGGAACAGTTCGAGGTGCCGCCGCTGCGCACCGTCGGACCGGACCACCAGGTGGCGTGCTTCTACGACATGCCGGGGGACGCGCCATGACCGATCCCCTGCTCACGGTCGACGACCTGCGCGTGCACTTCCCCATCCACACCCCGGTCGGGCCGATACGCCGGCGCACCGGCGAGGTGAAGGCGGTCGACGGGGTCAGCTTCACCATCGGCCGCGGCGAGACACTCGGCCTGGTCGGCGAATCCGGCTGCGGCAAGACCACCACCGGGCTGGCGCTGCTGCGGCTGGTCGAACCGACCGGCGGCCGGGTGCTGCTCGACGACACCGACGTCACCGCGCTGGGCCGACGCGGCCTGCGGTCGGTCCGCCGCCGGCTGGCGATGATCTTCCAGGACCCGTACGCGTCGCTGAACCCCCGGATGCCGATCGGGGAGATCGTCGCCGAGCCGCTGGAGGTGCACGGCCTGCACCCCGGCCGGGCGGCCCGCCGGCGTCGGGTCGGCGAGCTGCTGGAGCTGGTCGGGCTGAGCCCGGACTACCGCAACCGCTACCCACACGAGTTCTCCGGCGGGCAGCGCCAACGGGTCGGCATCGCCCGGGCGCTGGCCACCGAGCCGGACCTGATCGTCGCCGACGAGCCGATCGCCGCGCTCGACGTGTCGATCCAGGCCCAGATCATGAACCTGCTGGCCGACCTCCGCGACGAACTCGGCCTCAGCTACCTGTTCATCGCGCACGACCTGGCCGCCGTCGGCCACCTCAGCGACCGGGTGGCGGTGATGTACCTGGGCCGGGTGGTCGAGGTCGCCGACCGGGCCACGCTGTTCGACCGGCCCCGACACCCGTACACCCGGGCGCTGCTGTCGGCGGTGCCGGTGGCCAGCCCTCGGCTGGAGCGGGACCGGGAACGGATCATCCTGCGCGGCGAGCTGCCGTCGCCGGCCGACCCGCCCAGCGGCTGCAACTTCCGGACCCGCTGCCCCGACCGGTTCGAACCGTGCCCGGTCAACGACCCGGCGCTGACCCGGCAGGACGGCAACCAGTGGGTCGCCTGCCACCTGCACGACCCGGCGCTGGCTACCGGGCCTCGGCGGTCCGATTCACCGGATGGTCAGGACCGGGCAGGACCGGCCCGGCCCTGACCCGCTGGCCGGTCGTCAGCCGGGGCCGGGGAGCGGGGCGGCGGCGTCGAGGAGGCCGGCGGCGACCATGTCGCGCCACAGCTGCGGCGGTGGCTCCGGCGCGGCCAGCGCGGCGGCGTTGTGGCGAACCTGGTCCGCCGAGGCGGCGCCGACCAGGACGCCGGTGACGGCCGGATGGGCGGCGGCGAAAGCCAGCGCGGCGGTCGGCAGCGGGACCCGGTGCCGGGCGCAGACCGCCGCGATCGCCCGCGCCCGGTCGAGCACGGCGGCCGGCGCCGGGGCGTACTCGTAGCTGGCGCCGGCGGCCGGGGCGTCGGTGGCCAGCAGGCCGCTGTTGAACACGCCGGCGTTGATCACCGCTACCCCGCGCCGTCGGCAGGCCGGCAGCAGGTCCGTCGCGGCGGGCTGTTCGAGCAGCGTGTACCGGCCGGCCAGCAGGATCACGTCCAGGTCGGTCTCGGCGACGAACCGGCGCAGCACGTCGACCCGCTTCGAGCCGACGCCGATCGCGGTCACCGCCCCGCTGTCGCGCAACGCGGCCAGCGCCGGGTACGCCACGGACAGGGCCTCGTCGAGGTGGTCGTCCGGGTCGTGGATCAGGACCAGGTCGGCCCGGTCCAGGCCGAGCCGACGCAGGCTCCCGTCGAGGGACCGGCGTACGCCGTCGCGGCTGAAATCCCACACCCGGCGGTGGTCGGCCGGCACGGCGAAGCCCTCGGGGTCGGTCCGGCCGGCACCGGACGGGTCCGGCACCAGCAGCCGGCCGACCTTCGTGCTGATCACGTACTGGTCGCGGGGTCGGCCGCGCAGCGCGGCGCCGAGCCGGCGTTCGGAGAGCCCCAGCCCGTAGTGCGGGGCGGTGTCGAAGTAGCGCACCCCGGCCCGCCAGGCCGCCTCGACGGTCTGCTCGGCGGCGGCGTCGGTGATCGGGCTGAAGAGATTGCCCAGCGACGCGCAGCCCAGCCCCACCCGGACCGCCGGCTGCCACTCCCGGCCCGGGACGTCCCACGTGCTCATCGGGCTCCCCGGACGGGCACGGTCCGGTCGGGCCGCTTCGGCGGACCCGGCAGCTCCGGCTCGTCCGGCCGCACGGGCTGACCCGGAAGATCCGAAGAGTCCGGCGGGTCGGGCCGGCGGGTGATGTCGACGGTGAGCTCGACCGGCTGGCCGGCAGTCAGCGTCAGGTCCCGCTCGGTGCCCAGGGCGGCGCATCGGATCCGTTGGTCGATCCCGGAGACCAGGCGAACCCGCAGACCGGCGGCATGCCAGCACAGTTCCTCGACGGTGACCCGGCCCCGGCAGGTCAGTCCCCGGATGGTGCCGGCCGCCAGGGCCGGCGGCGGCGCGGGCAGCAGGCGCAGCACGCCGGGCCGGGAGTCGACGAGCGCCTCGATCAGCACCCCGGGCAGGGTGTGCGCGGCGTCGGCGTTGTAGGTCTCCAGCCCCGGATTGTGCGAGCTCATCAGCGACCGGAAGAACATCTCCGTACCGAGGATCTTGCGAAGGTTGGCGTCGACCAGGTCCGCGTCGCCCAACCGGGCGGCGACCAGCGCGCGGTGCAGGCTGCCGTGCGCCGACAGGTTCTCGTCACCGCGCAGCAGCAGCGCCCGCCGCGCCGCCTCGGCAAGCTCCGGCGTGCCGTCCGGGGTGATCTCGTGCAACGGCCAGACCGGGTAGAGGTGGCTGACGTGCCGGTGGTCGTCGTCGGGACGGTAGCCCGGCCAGGCCCACTCGGCGAGCGCCCCCCGCTCGTCCACCAGGTAGTCCGGCAGCCGCTCCAGCAGCGCCGCCCAGCGGTCCGAGCCGGTCACCGCGCCGGCGGTACGCAACGCGTGCCGGGCGGCGGCGAGGTCCATCGTGGCGTTCACCGCCGCATAGACCGGCCGGCCGGCCCCGTCGAGCGGTCCGCTCTCCACCGAGAACGACGGCACGAACACCACCCGGCCGGCGTCGTCGGTCCGGGTCAGGAAGTCCTCGAAGAACTCCGCCGCCGCCACCAGCCAGTCGGCCAGCTCGCCGAGCGGCTCGCCGGTGACGAGATGGTGCTCCAGCAGCGGATAGAGCAGCCAGTCGGCACCGGCCAGCCAGGCCGGCCAGGGCCAGTCGTCGTCGAAGTGGAACAGGTGACCGTTCTCGCCGTCGGTGCGGCTCGGCGCCAGGATGCCCCGGGCGCCGTAGATCGCCCGCGCGTTGCGCCGCCAGTGGTCGACCTGTCCGGAGATCAACCGCCGGTACGCCTCGGTCACCTCCGGCAGCGCGCCGATGTTCGCGGCGGCCATCTGCAGGTTGACGTTCGCGTCGGTGGTGAAGTCGCCGGCCCAGGCGGCGTCCCAGGAGGCCAGCCAGAGGCCGGTCAACCGGGGCGGCAACACCCCGCTGGAGCTGAGCAGCAAATACCGTCCGGAGTGGAACAGCCGCTCCAGCAGCGCCGGCTGCGGCGTCTCCGGTTCGACGGCCTGCCGGGCCAGCAGCTCCCCCACCGGCAGCCGCCGGTCGGCCTCGTCGACCCCGGCCAGGTCGAGACTGACCCGCTCGTACGCCGGGGTGTGCAGCGCGGTGTGCCGGGCCAGCAGTTCGGGATAGCCGCCGAGCCGGGCCGTCGCGGCCAGCGCCGCCGCCAGCGCGTCGGTGCCCCAGGTCGGCTCGTCGTACCGGTCCAGCTTGGTCAGCAGCAGCGCCTCCCCTCGCACCCCGATCCGGTCGCCGTCGATCTCGGCGTCGCCGAGGACCAGGGTGAGCCCTTCGAAGCCGGCCGCGCCGAGCCCGGCCGGGTAGCTGCCCCTGGCCCGCAGGAAGAGCAGCCCGTCCCGGCGGTACGCGGCGGTTGCGTAGCGCACCTCCGCGGGGCGGCCGGGCAACTCGCCGGTGAGTCCGAGCCGGCAGTCACCGGCGGCCAGGTGCTGCACGACAACGGCGTCCGCGCGCGAGACGAAGCAGCGCCGCTGCCGGCCCGGTGCCCACCGGGACACCACCTCCCCGGTACGGAAGTCGGTGCTGCGGGCGTACCCCGGTGGGGTTGGGTCGTTGCCGGGCGTGTCGATGGTCAGCGCGTAGCCGGGGTGGAACGACTGGGTCCACCGCAGTGGCTGGCCGCCCGCCATCAGCCGGCCCGCCTCGGCCCGCCGGCCGGCCAGGATCAGGTCGCGGATCCGTTCCATCCGGTCGGCCAGCTCCGGCGGCCCGAGGTCGCGGGTGCCGTTCGGGAGCACGAACCGGTGCTGGTTGAAGACCACCCGTTCGGCAGTCGGAAGCCCGTAGACCATGACCCCGTACTCACCGTTGCCGGAGAGGAACGCATCCTCCCACCGGTCGGCGGGCCGGTCGTCCCAGATGCCGTGCCTCGGGTCGAATCCGGGGGTGGACATCGGCGCTCCTCAGGCGTCGGGGTGGTGGCCGCCGCCCTCGCCGGCCGTGGATCACGAGCCTAACCGCGTCGGGCCGGCCCGGCGTGGGCCGGCCCGACGCCGCGGGCTACTCGCCGGACGGCGCGGTGAGCTGGACACCCAACCGCGCCGGAGCGCCGAAGTTGGGCGTGCCGTCCGCGTTCCAGGTGAACCTCTGCGCCCGGGTCGACCGGTTCATGTCGCAGCCGCCGCCGGCCGAGTCGTTGGCGTGGTAGACGATCCAGTCCTCGGTGCCGTCGGGCGAGGTGAAGAATCCGTTGTGACCCGGCGCGTAGACGCCGTTGGCGTCGTTGCGTTGGAAGACCGGGTTCGGCGCCTTGGTCCAGTGCGCCGGGTTGAGCGGATCGCTACCGGTGAAGGTGAGCAGGCCGAGCTTGTAGTCCGGCCCCCAGCAGGCGCTCGCCGAGTAGACGATCATTGTGCGGCCGTTGCGGTACAGCGGCTCCGGACCCTCGTTGACGGGGTGCGTCTGCCGCTCCCAGGACAGGGTCGGCGAACTCAGCCGGACCCGGTTACCCGACAGCGTCCAGGGGTTGCTCATCGGGGTGATGAACAGGCTCTGCCCGTAGCTGCCACCGGCGTTGTACGTCCCCATGAGGTAGAGCCGGTTGTTGACGGTGAGGATGCTCGCGTCGAGCTGCCAGTCGTTGCCGAGGTCGGCTCGGAACGTGTACGGACCCATCGGGTCGGTTCCGGCGCTCTCCAGCACGTGCAACCGCTGGGTCGGGTTGAAGTCGCTCACGTTCTGCCCGGCGGTGTAGTAGAAGTACCACCGTGGCCCGTTCGGACCGTTGATCAGGTGGAACTCCGGCGCCCACATGTTGCAGCAGCCGTTGGGCCGGCCGGCCAGGTTGAAGATCACCTGCTCGGCCGCGCTGGCCAGCCCGGCCAGGGTGGCCGACCGACGCATCGTGATGGTGGAGTTCCACGTCGTCGTGGCCAGGTAGTAATAGCCGTTGTGGTACCGCAGCCACGGGTCCGGGCCGTTGCGTTTGATCGGGTTGGTGAAGGTGCCGGGCGCCGGCACCGCCCCGATGGTGACCATCGTCCACTGCTGGTTGGCCCCGCCGAGGTCCTGGTACTGGGAGACCATCGCGCCGTCGGCGGTGGACCACTCCCACACGTCCAGCGCCTTGTTGCTGTTGCGGTTGATCAGCCGGACGTGGCCGCCGGCCGAGTCGGCCAGCCGGAACTGCTGCCGGGTGCTGCCGTTGTCGGCGTTCTGCACGAGTTGGACGCCGTCGTTGGCGTTGGGCAGTTCGAGCACCTTGCCGCTGTGCCGGGACTGCACCCGGTAGTAGCCGCCCCCGGCGTCGAGAAACCGCCACTGCTGCCAGGCGCCGTCGTTGCGGGCCCATTGGACGATCGCGGCGCCGTCACCGGTGGCCAGGTTGTAGACGTCGAGGGCCTTGCCGCTGTGCCGGTTCACCAGCACGTAGTAGGCGTTCGGGTCGACCGTGGCGGCCGACGCCGCCGGTACCGCCACCGCCGCGCCGGCGGCGACCGCCGCGGTGGCGAGGCCCACGGCCAGCCCGGTACGCCAGCGTCGCCGGCCACGCCCGTCATCGCTCGGTGTCATCTCGGCTGCTCCCTCAGTAGACGTACGGCCAGCCGGCCGAGTCGTAGCCGATGCGGTTGATGCCGAGCAGCGATGCGCCGTTGTTGGCGTAGTAGTGGTAGACGAGCGATTCCCCGTCGGTGTCGGCGAGCACGGCTTGGTGGCCGGGACCGTGGACGGCACCGTGCGAGGCGAGGATCTGGGTGCCGCCGCCAGCGTTGAGGGCGGTGCCGTTGCGGTCGACGAACGGGCCGGTGACGCTTGTCGACCTGCCGACCATCACCCGGTAGGTACTCGCGGCGCCCTGGCAGCACCGGTCGAAGGAGACGTAGAGGTAGTAGTACTGGCCGCGCTTGACCAGGGTGGGCGCCTCGATCGCGCCGCCGTTGCGGCCGGCGATGCTGAGCAGGGTGTTGTCCGAGCGCTTCCCGGTCGCCGGGTTGAGGGCGATCATCTTGAGCCCGGACCAGAACGAACCGAAGCTCAACCACCAGCGGCCCTGGTCGTCGACGGTCAGGTTCGGGTCGATGGCGTTGTAGTTGTCCGAGGTGCGGGACTCGATCACCAGGCCCTGGTCGGTCCAGGAGCCGGACGCGCCGGTGGTACTGGTGGCCAGGAAGATCGCCGACCGGTTCGACCCGAACGTCGAGGCCGAGTAGTAGAGGTAGTACCGACCGTTCTGGTAGGAGAGGTCGGGTGCCCAGAGGTTGCGGCTGCCCCCGGTGTAGGTGGTGGTCCACGGGGCGCCGTTGGGGAACACCGGCCCGGCGTTGCGGAAGCTGACCCGGTCCGTCGAGGTCTTGAGGGCCACGTTGTCGCCGGTGTGGGCGAGCAGGTAACCACCGCCGGGCCGGCGGATCATCGTCGGATCGTGCACCCCGACGTCACCGGTCACCCGCTGCGGGGCGGGGTACGACGCGGGCGGTGTGCCCGGCGTCGAGGTCGGGCCGGGGGTGGGCGGCGTTGCCGTGGGCGTACCGCCGTCGGTCGAGCCGACCCGGATCAGCTGCCACTGCTGGTTCGTCCCGCCGGTGTCGGTGTACTGGCTGATCCGGGCCCCGTCCGCGGTGGACCACTCCCAGACGTCGAGCGCCTTGTTGCTGTTGCGGTTGATCAGCCGCACGTGGCCGCCGTCCGAGTCGGCGAGCCGGAACTGCTGGTTGGCCGCGTTGCGGTCGGTCCACTGGATGATCTCGGCGCCGTCCGCGGTCGACGAGTCCCGGACGTCGAGGACCTTGCCGCTGTGCCGCGACTGCAGCCGGTGGTAGCCGCCGCCGGCGTCGAGGAACCGCCACTGCTGCCAGGCGCCGTCGTTGCGGGCCCATTGGACGATCGCGGCGCCGTCACCGGTAGCCCGGTCGTAGACGTCGAGGGCCTTGCCGCTGTGCCGGGAGGTGAGGACGTACCAGGCATTGGGGTCGACGGTGGCGGCGGAGGCGGACGTCGTCGAGACGGCTACGGCGCCGCCGACCGCCAGCGTGGCGATGGCCAGTACGGCGAGCAGGGGGCGGACCGACCGGCGGATACCCACCGGGCGGTGGCGGGAAGCAGAGGCTTCCATGGTCATCCTTCCATTGGCCGTCCGCACGGGGACGGTGCCCGATCACGAGCCGCCGAGGGAGACATGGCGGCTGCGAGAGCAGGCGGGACGGTGTGGGTGCCCGGTGTACCGATGATGTTTGCGCTCACATCCATCGATGTCAAGGACCGCGGGACTGATTGGGAAAGCGATTGCCTAGGCGGACAGGAGCTGACCCAGGAGTCGTTCGACGGCGACGCGCCGTGCCCGAGCCGCGAGCGAGCGCGGCCAACTGGCCGCCGAGACCAGCTACTGATCCGCCGGGGTGCGGTCCAACAGGAGGTCACCGGCGCGACGCAACACCTGCGCCCGGGTGCGGCCTGGATGGTCGGCGGCGAGGAAGTGCTCGCCTATCCGCAGGCAGAAGGCGAGCAGGCTACGGGCCTCGACCTCGTCGGGATCGGAGCAGAAGGTGCCGATCATCTCGCGCAGCAGGTCCATCCGCCGGTTGTCCACCCGCCGCAGGCGCTCGTTGACGCCGTCGTCGCGCCGGGCCCAGTCGCGCACGGCGAGGTCGATCGGCAGCAGGCGGTCGTCGGATAGGGTGAGCACACCGGCGCGGTAGATCTTGGTCTTCGGGTCGCCACCCTCCCGTTCGAGGCGTGCGAGCACGTCGTCGATGCTCTCGCGCTCCCAGGTGTCGAGCATCGCGGTGAGCAGGGCGTCGCGGTCGGCGAAGAACCCGTAGAACCCGCCCTTGGTGACGCCGAGCGCCTTGGCGAGCGCCTCGACCCGGACGGCGTCGGGACCGCCGGCGGCGAGCGCTTCCAGCCCGGCCTCGATCCAGCGCTCCCTCGGGGTGCGAGTGACGAACTTGATGTGACCCACCACACTCTCCATGTACGGCACCGTATGCGGCGGTTAGCCTTCCCGCGTACGGCATCGTATATGAGGACGGGGGCGATGCAGGATCATGAATGTCTTCGGATCCGCGGCCGATCTGTACGAGGCGGCTCGACCGGGCTACCCGTCCGCGCTAGCCGAGGCCGTGGTGGCGTACCACGGCGGCGTCCCGGGCTCGGTGGCCGAGATCGGCGCCGGCACCGGCAAGGGCACCGAGGTGCTGGCCGCCATCGGCGCCCCGATGACCTGCGTCGAGCCAGACCCGCGGATGGCGGCCGTGCTCAGTGCCAGATATCCACGGGCGCAGGTGTACGTCGGCACCTTCGAACAGTGGTCGCCGCCACCCGGTGGGGTCGACATGCTCGCCTGCGCGATGGCCTGGCACTGGCTCGACCCGGCGAGCCGGAACCAGCGGGCCCGCCGCGCCCTGGCACCGACCGGCACCCTCGCCGTCTTCGGCCACCGGTACGGCTACTCCGACGTGAAACAGTCCGCGGCGATCCGGGCGGCCCTGGACACCCTCGACCCGACCGCCGCCGAGCGGCCAACGGACTGGTTCCTGCACGACGTGCTGGACAGCGGCCAGTTCACCGACGTCGAAGTCGAACGGTTCCAACGGGACCTACCGCTGAACCGGGACCACTTCCTCGCGTTGGTGCGCACCTTCGGTCCGTTCCTGACCCGCCCCGCGCACCTGCAACGCCGAGGCATCGAGGTCCTCGGACGACTGGTCGACGACTTCGGCGGCACCGTGGTGCTCGATCTCAGGACGACGCTGACCCTCGGACGGCCCGCGCCAGCCTGAGAAGCAGGCCGCCGTCACACAGATTCAGCGGCAAGCTCTTCGCCGGATGTCAACCATGAGGATCGACGCGGGCGAGGGAGCCGTTCTCCAGAGCCACCCACAGGGCTCCGTCCGGACCCACAGCGATGCCGTGCGGCTCGCAGCGTGGGGTCGGCAGGTCGTACGTCTCGATCGTGCCGTCGATCGTGATCGAGCCGACCCGGTTGCCGGCCCACTCGGTGAACCAGAGCCTGCCGTCGCCACCAGCGGTGATGGCATGTGGTCGGCTGGCCCGGTCGGGCAGCGGGAACTCCACGATCGCGCCGTCGGGTGTGATCCGCCCGATCTGCCCGGCGGCGATCTCGACGAACCAGATGGCGCCGTCCGGACCCGCGGTGATGCCGACCGGACCGGCGGCCGCGGTCGGCAGCGGATGAACGGTCACCGACCCGTCCATCCCGATCCGGCCGATGGCGCTGGCCTGATTCATGGTGAACCACATTCCGCCGTCGGCCCCCGAGGTGATCGCGGACGGGAACGCTCCGACAACCGGTAGCGGATAGCCGGTGATCCGGCCGTCGGTGGTGATCCGCCCGATGCGGTCGGCGGCGGTCTCGGTGAACCAGAGCGCGCCGTCAGGGCCGGCAGCGATGCCGAACGGCCCGCCCTCGCGGTTGGGCGATGGGAACTCGGTAACCGCGCCCTCGGTTGTGATCCGTCCGATCCGGTGCGCCTGGTGTTCGGTGAACCAGAGCGCCTGGTCCGGCCCGGCGACGATGATCGTCGGCCGGCAGTCGGGATCGAGCTGCCGGCAGTGGGGCTCCTCGCCGGGAACCAGGCGGCCGATCTGACCGCCGTGGACCACGGTGAACCACAACGCGCCGTCCGGGCCGGTGGTGATCGCGTACGGGCCGCCGGACTCGCCCGTCACGGCGTACTCCTGGAT